>DELY01000042.1:5206-5666 GCA_002354655.1 Pseudomonas sp. UBA2684 | reverse complement strand
ACAAAAGCCTGACTGCTCATACAACACGTAATGGGGACAAAGCCTTTAGAACGGCCTGTTAAGCCGGCACGGTACACGCGGGCAAGGTTGATCCACGCATGTAAAAAAACCGCCAGCCTCGCAAGGAGGGTGGCGGTTGTTGAGTGCGCGGAAGGTTAGAAGGTCAGATTAGCCGACAGCCACAGGCGGCGGCCTTCTTCCAGGGTGCCGGTGGTGGATTGCGCGGCCTGGATATAGCTCGACGCCCAGCCGGTCGCGCCGGTGTTGGTGGTGTAGGTCTTGCCCTTGCTGAAGTCCTTGTCGAAGGCGTTGTACAGCGTGGCGTTGAGGGTCAGGTTGTCTGACGCCTTGTAAGAACCGCCGAGGTGGAACACCTCATAGGCTTGCAGGTCGCCGACCTGGTCTTGCAGCGCCTTATTGGCGGCCGTGAGGTTTTCGTAGGTGTCGGTGAAGCGCGCGC
>DELY01000042.1:4553-5058 GCA_002354655.1 Pseudomonas sp. UBA2684 | reverse complement strand
GCGCGCGCTCGCCGCGGTATTCGCCCTTGAACCACAGGGTCAGGCGGTCGGTGGTGTTCCAGTTCAGGCGCGCATGGGCCATGTGCTCCGGTGTGTTGGTCAGCGGTGCGCCTTGGTTGATGCCGCTCTTCTGCTCGCTGTCGGTGTAGGTGTAGTTCAGCGACAGTTTCCAGGCTGGCGCGAACTGCCAGCCGCCCGCCAGTTCCAGGCCCTGGGTTTCGGCTTCGTCGATGTTGATGCTCTGGGCGAAGCTCTCCTGGGTGAAGCTGCTGCCGAAGCTGACGCAGCCCGGCTGGTTGGGGTTGGCGGTGAAGTTGCAGTTGGCCAGCGGCGTGCCACCGTCGATCTTGTCTTCGAAGGTGTTGTGGAACAGCGTGGCGTTGGCGTCGAAGCCGGCGAGGTTGTCGTAGTACACGCCGAATTCGGTGTTGGTGGTGGTTTCCGGCTCCAGGTCCGGGCTGCCGATGGTGATGGTACGGCCCTGGCCGGTGACGCCGTTGATGCC
>DELY01000042.1:3578-4475 GCA_002354655.1 Pseudomonas sp. UBA2684 | reverse complement strand
TGGCCGGTGACGCCGTTGATGCCATCGTGCAGTTGGTTCAGCGTCGGGGTTTTGTAGCCACGGCTGACGCCGCCTTTCAGGGTCCAGTTGTCGGTGGTGTTCCACACCAGGTAGGCGCGTGGGCTGACGTGGCCGCCGAAGGCTTCGTGGTCTTCGTAGCGGGCGCCCAGGGTCAGCGCCAGGTCATGGCGCAGGCGCCATTCGTCTTCGACGAACAAGGCCCAGGAGGTTTGCTGGAATTCTTCGGAAGCGATGCCGTCGCTGACTTGCGCATCCCAGTATTGACCGCCCAGGGTGGCGATGTGCGAGTCGCCGAGCGCGCTGACCAGCTTGCTGTCGAAGATCAGGTCGGTGGACTTCAGCTCACGCTGATTGCCGGCGACGATGTTCGGGTAACCGGTGTAGGCGGTGCCACGGGTACCGGGAATGGTGCGGCCGACGGTTTCGGTGGTGTTGTGGGTCAGGCTGCTGTCCAGGGTGCCGAAGCCGAGGCGGGCGGTGTGGCTGAGGGCGAACTGATCGCGCTCGAAGACCAGTTCGTCGTCATAGCCGTTGATCACGCTCGGCGCGTCGATGGCGCAGCCGTCGACCGCGCTGCCGTTGCTCTTGCCATCCAGGGTGCCGAGTTGGCAGTCGTCGTTGTTGTACACCTGGCGACCCTGTTCCACGTCCAGGGAGAAGTCGTGGTTGGCATTCGGGGTCAGCGTCAGGCGTGCACCGGCGGTATGGTTGCGGCCTTCCACCGGCGAGGCGCCACGCTTGCTCACCGTCGTATCGTTAGCGAAGGTCAGGTCGGAGGCGCCACGGTCGAACAGGCTGCCGCGTACCGCCAGGCCAAGCAGGCCATCGATCAGCGGACCGCTGGCGTACAGGCTGGTGCTGCTGGTTTCGCCGTAG
>DELY01000042.1:333-3431 GCA_002354655.1 Pseudomonas sp. UBA2684 | reverse complement strand
ACTCCTTGGCCACTTTCTTGGTGATGATATTGACCACGCCGCCCATGGCGTCGGAGCCGTACAGGGTCGACATCGGCCCGCGAATCACTTCGATGCGCTCAATGGCCGACATCGGCGGCATAAAGCTGGTGGAGGTTTCGTTGAAGCCGTTGGGCGTGACGTTGCCCGCGGTGTTCTGCCGCCGGCCGTCGATCAGAATCAATGTGTAGTCGCTGGGCAGGCCACGAATGCTGATGTTCAGCCCGCCGGTCTTGCCGGTGCCCTGGCGCACGTCGATGCCTTCGACATCTTCCAGCGCCTGCGCCAGGTTGCTGTAGCGCTTCTGTTGCAGGTCTTCCTGGCTCAGCACGCTGATGCTGGCCGGCGCTTCGGTGATTTTCTGCTCATACCCGGCGGCGCTGACCACTACATCCTGCAGGGCGATGGGCTCGTTGGCGTGGACGCTCATGGCGCTGGCGAGGGTAATGGCGCTGGCGAGCGCAGTACGGGATGAGACGACAGACATCGGGAAACTCCTGGCAGCGGTTCGGTACGAGTGCTGGGGCGGGGGAAAGTGCTGCCGGATGATAATGACTTGCATATGAGGTTCAATTCTAATTTGCCCTGAATTCTCATTAACCCCCTTCGATATGGCTGGAGGCCAGTAACGGCGTGGCTTTGCGCCAGGTGTAAATTATGTAAAGGGCGACCGTGCGCGGCCCTTGGCAGCGGGAAAACTCGCGGAAAAAAGCGCAATAACGCGCGCGTTGGCGGTGCCGGCATCGCGTTTGCCGGCGCCATGCAGGGCTGTTGTCTGGCTCAGTGCATGGCCGGTGGGGCAGCGCCGTTGGCGTCGACTGAGTGGCGTGCGCGCGCGAATTACCTGCGCCACAGAAAAAAGTTCCAAGACTTTGTAAGTAATTGTTGATTGCTAATGATTATCGAATAGAATCGCGCCACTTTAAATTGGAGTGATTCTCATGCGCGTGTGTCACAACAGCATCGGCAACCTGCCGCAGCGTCGTCTACTGGCCTCGGCTATCGGTTTCGCAGTGGCATCCTGGGCCAGCACCGGCCTGGCTGCCGACACTGCTGTCGACCCGCAGAAGAGCCCAGTCGAGCTCGGCAGCGTCACGGTTCAGGGGCAGCAGGACGAGGGTTATAAAGTCGATAGCGCGTCCTCGCCGAAATACACCGCGCCGCTGCTCGACACCCCGCAGACCATCACCGTGGTGCCGCAGGCCGTGATCCGCGAGCAGAACGCGCTGAGCCTGCGCCAGGTGCTGTCCAACGTGTCGGGGATTACCTTCGGCGCGGGTGAGGGCGGCAACTACGGCGACAGCATCAACATCCGTGGCTTCAGTGCGACCAACAACCTGATGGTCGATGGCCTGCGCGACAGCGCCAACATGACCCGCTCCGACATGTTCAACCTGGAAATGGTCGAGGTGGTCAAAGGCCCGAGCTCGGTGTATGCCGGCGCTGGCGCCACGGCGGGCTCGATCAACATGGTCAGCAAGGCGCCGAGTCTGCGCGCGGCCAACAACCTGCAAGCTGGCCTGGGCACCGACGGTTATCGCCGTCTGGCGGCCGACATCAATCAGCCGTTGGACGGTATCGACGGCGGTGCATTCCGCCTCAATCTGATGGCCCACGAAAACGACGTGGCCGGTCGTGAGCAGATCAACTACGAGCGCTGGGGGATTGCCCCCTCGGTTGCCTTTGGCCTGGGCAGCGCCACGCGCCTGACCTTGAGCTACCTGCATCAGTCCGACGAAAACCTGCCGGAGTACGGCTTGCCGGCCATCGCCGGCAAGGTACTCGCCGGGGTCGATCGCGATGACTACTTCGGCTTCCGCAATATCGATACCGAAGAGGTCGATGTCGACTCGTTGACCGCCAAGTTCGAACACGATTTCAACGACCTGGTCAGCCTGAACAGCATCAGCCGTTACAGCGAAGTGGATAACCGCACGGTGACCACCCGCAGCTACGTGCAGACGGTGGGCGGCGGTATCGGCCCGGGCCAGTTCAAGTATCGCTCGGGCAGCGGCAACGGCCGCGACACCACCACCAAGCTGGCGATCAACCAGACCAACCTGAACTGGCGTTTCGCCACCGGCTTTATCGAGCACGCGCTGGTCACCGGTGTTGAGGTATCCCGGGAAACCCTCGAACGCACCAACTTCAGTAATAACCTGGATCTCAGCCCGGTTTACGACCTGAACAACCCGCCGGGCTACTACGTCGGGCCGCGCAACCGCAGCAACACCTCGACCCTGGATGCCGAGCTGACCGATCAGGCGCTGTATGCCTTCGATACCCTGGCGCTGAGCGAACAATGGGATTTGAGCCTGGGGCTGCGTTGGGAGCGCTACGAGGGCGAGAATGACAGCCGCACCTTGGCAACGGGCGTGCGCACCCAGTTGGAATCGTCTGACGAGATGCTCAGCGGCCGTGTCGGCCTCGCCTACAAACCGGTCGAGAACGGCACCATCTATGTGGCCTGGGGCAACTCTTACAACCCCTCGGCACAGAACCTGGCGACCACCGGCAGCGGCCTGAATGTGGGCAACCAGAACCTCGACCCGGAAAAGAACGAGACCTGGGAACTGGGCACCAAATGGGAGCTGCTGGACCAGCGCCTGGCGCTTAACGCAGCAATCTTCCGCGTCGACAAAACCAATGGCCGCGTCGAGTTGGAAGACGGCACGTTCGAATTGCAGGGCGAGCAACGCGTGCAGGGCTTCGAGTTGGGAGCCTCCGGCAAAATCACCGACAAGTGGCAGGCCTTTGCGTCTTACACCCAGCTGAGCAGCGAAGTGCTGAAAGCCGCACCGGGCGAAGACGCCGTGCAGGAAGGCCAGGCGTTGGCCAACACCCCGCCGCGTTCGTTCAGCCTGTGGACCACCTACCAGCTGCCGGCCGACTTCGAAATCGGCTACGGCGCGCAGTTTGTCGACGCCCGCAATGTGGCCGTGGCCACCGGCGATACCCCGGCGCAAGCCAGCCGCGCGAAGATCGACGCTTACTGGGTGCACGGCGCGATGCTGGGTTACCAGGTCAATAAGGCGCTGGGCTTGCAGTTGAACGTCAACAACCTGTTTGACGAGGAATAC
>DELY01000042.1:0-261 GCA_002354655.1 Pseudomonas sp. UBA2684 | reverse complement strand
ACAACCTGTTTGACGAGGAATACTACGACCGCGTGCGCACCAGTGCCGGCACTGGCAGCAACTCGGGTGGCCTGGTGCCGGGCGACGGCCGCTCCGCCATGTTGACCGCCAACTACGCGTTCTAGCTCCTCCGCCTGCTGCAGCCAAGCCCCGCCCTGATGGCGGGGCTTTGGCGTATTCGGCGGTGCGCTTTGGGCGCGGCGAGCAGGGCGCGAAAACGCCCGCACGGCGAGGCGTAAAAAAGGCTATGTCCCCGTTATG
>DELY01000016.1:97138-109754 GCA_002354655.1 Pseudomonas sp. UBA2684 | reverse complement strand
GCATCGTCGCTCAGCCAGGTATTGGCACCGGCAAGCACTTGGTCGAGCGCCTGCTGGCACTCCTGCGGCCACTTGATCACCGCGCCGCGATGGCCATCGTGGCTGGGTAGGTAACTGGTAAAGGGCTTATGCATCGCCAGCCCTCCCTTCGGCCTGCGCCAACGCGCTGCGGTAGAGCACCACCACATCGTTGAGCATTTCGCGGGCGTTTTCGCAGGCCTCTTTCAGTTGCAGGCGGGCAAAGCCGGAGTCATCGAGGTTGGAAAGGATATTGAACAAGCGGTGCAGCAGCACCACGCGTTGTTCGGCCGCCGTTTGAAACGCACAGGCGCTGGGCGCAGAGGAATCCTGCACAGCAAAACGCTTCGGGAAGGGAATGACAGGGCAGAGGGACTTAGTCATGGCGCACCTCCAACATGGAGGTCAATGACGAACTGAACAGCCCAAGGCGGAGCCCTTGGGTAAAAGGGGGGTAGCGCATTTTCCTTATGCTCCTTCGTGTAAGTAAGGACCCACCTCTCTTCGCTACCACACGAATGGAGGCGGACCGTGCAAGGGTGGTAGACCAGCTCACGAAGGACAGCCGGCCAGGCCGAGGCCTGCCTCACACGGCCCGCCATAACTGCACGAGAAAGCAACAGGCATAAAAAAAGCGCCTGCTCTCGGCTATGGCGCTACCGCGCCTTCGTGAATCCTCGGGCTACCACACCCGGTCACGGGATTGACCGCGACAGACGGACTGTAGCCCGCTGCAGGCGTGATGGGCAAGTGTGGGAGGAAATGTGTGCGGCCAAAACAGGGGGGATCAATTGCGATTGCCGTTATTGTCGGCGCGATGTCGAGCAAGCCGACTCATGGTTAGGGATGGTCTGAAGTAGCCCTGTATTTCTGGCTGACTTCAGTTCCCGCCGATTTTGAAAGCGGCGAATCGATCAAAGATGATCAGGTCATCCACTCATTTCTGTGTTTTTAGCCGCCACGAGCACCGCGCGGCAGTCATTTCCCACATTACGGGCGCACCTCTCCCGTATTGGTCAATAAGTGCCGACGTGCCATCCACAGGTTCGACAAGGCAAACAGCGTCACCAGTTGCGCGGTGTTCTTCGCCAGGCCACGGAAGCGTGTCTTCACATAGCCGAATTGGCGCTTGATCACCCGGAACGGGTGCTCGACCTTGGCACGCACCTGCGCCTTGGCCTTCTCAATCTTGCGCTTGGCTTTGTACAGCGCGCTGCGCTTACCCAACTTCTTGTATGTACTGCGGCGGGCGGCGATCTGCCAGATCACCTCCCGGCCTTCATGTTCCGGGCGCTTCTCGACGCCGGTGTAACCCGCGTCGGCCCCAACCATGTTTTCCTTGCCGTGCAGCAGTTTGTCGACCTGGGTAACGTCTGCAATGTTGGCTGCCGTCCCCACCACGCTGTGCACCAGGCCCGACTCGTCATCGACCCCGATGTGGGCCTTCATGCCGAAGTAATACTGGTTACCTTTCTTGGTCTGGTGCATCTCTGGGTCGCGTTTGCCGTCCTTGTTCTTGGTCGAACTCGGCGCATTGATCAGCGTGGCATCGACGATGGTGCCTTGACGCAACGACAAGCCTCGATCACCCAGATAGCCATTGATCACAGCCAGGATGCCAGCAGCCAGTTCATGTTTCTCCAGCAGACGACGGAAGTTGAGGATCGTGGTTTCGTCCGGAATGCGCTCCAGACTCAACCCGGCAAACTGGCGCAGGATGGTGGTCTCGTACAGCGCTTCCTCCATTGCCGGATCGCTGTAGCCGAACCAGTTCTGCATCAGATGTACGCGCAGCATCGCCATCAATGGATAGGCCGGACGACCGCCTTCACCCTTGGGGTAATGCGGATCGATCAAGGCAATCAACCCCTTCCACGGCACCACGCGATCCATCTCGATCAGGAACAACTCTTTGCGGGTCTGTTTGCGCTTACCGGCGTACTCGGCGTCGGCGAAAGTCATCTGCTTCATCGGAAAACTCAGCGGGTGGAGTCCGGGTATTTTGCCAAAATCAGGAAGTCCTTTTCAGAGTTTTCTTAGGCGAAGCCTATTCCGAGGTGCAGCTTTGCGGTCTATTTCATCGTGGAGCGTTAACCCGCATCGTCATGCGGGGAAAGGTGTTTGGCAGGCGTCCTCCGCGTTTTGGATTCTGCTCAGTGGGGTCGACACTTTTTCGATACAGCCGGCCTAGTGATCTACCCCTTCCGAATCGCTATGTGGCACATTGATATTCCGGCGTGGCGCACTGATGGCGCAATATGTGGAAGCCAAGCGAATACCCATCAGGTGGCGTCCCGCCTAGTTAAACGAATGATTCTATTGAGTGTTTCGCCTTTCTTCGTCCGCTCCAAAGCCGGAGCGCTCTACTAATGGAATGGTGTTCAAACCGTTTGCCTCGCTAACTGGGGCGTGCAAAGCCCGCCCCTTAGGCAAACGTTATGCATTACTAGATAGTTCAGGAAAATATGGAGATTTTTATGACAATATCAGTGCAATTGCTTGGCCCAGTGATCGCTTTGGTTGCATGGACGATGGTGATGTGGTTGTGGATGTACGCTACGCGGCTTCCTGCTATACGCGCCGCGAGCATGAAACCTGACCCAAATGCCCCACGAGGCGAGCAAATGTCTTTGCTTCCTCCGCGTGTACGCTGGAAAGCGGATAACTACAATCATTTGCTTGAGCAGCCAACATTATTTTATGTACTTACAATCTCTCTAGCCTTACTGGGGGTTCAATCTCAAGCAAGCTTGCTGTTTGCTTGGGCGTATGTCTTTCTACGAGTTGGGCATAGTCTTGTACAGTCTTTAGTAAATAAAATTGAAATCAGATTTTTACTATTTGCTTTCTCAAACATTCCTTTATTTGCGTTAACCTACTTTGCGGTTATTGCACTTTTGAACGCGCCGAGGGCAGTATAAAAAATGATCAAAGTCGCTCGCTAAAGCCGGCCCTTTAGCTTAGTCGTAAGCGCGACAGGATCTGGTTCAGTATTTCAAGCCGATATTTTTCAAAAACGTACAAGCTGAGCAGGAAAATATGAATCGTCGTAAGAAAATAAATCAGTTATTAAAGGCTCACGCCAAAAAAGCTAGTGCCAAATTGGCGCCAAAAAATAAGTCTAAACACATTAGCAAAGCTGATCGATTGAAGCTAGCTGCTGAGCCCGCTCAAGACTCAACTATTTCCTCTGATATCTGATCTATGTATCTTAAGCGCCAGCGCATCTCTATATAATGGCTGTTAAGGTGTTCTGTGCGGGAGCGTATAACAAAGTGCTGACATCGCTCACTTCGTTCTCTTGGGCGCGCTAATGCTCGCCTCTTAAATAAATCGTAGCTTTTTATAGGGATCTATACAGTTGAAGACAGCAATACTCTTTGGTTCTATAGCAATAGTTCTTACTGGATGCACTTGGACAGCTGCAACTGAAGTCGCCCCTGGCCAATATGCAATCACGAGTCATGGCAGTGTTTTCAATTCTCGCGAAGAGTTATTGGGGAAAATAAGCAGAAAGGCCGAAAAGGTATGCAGTGGAAAGCCATATAAGTTAGAGGGTGATTCCAATGCAAACATGGTTGTCGCAACAAAAACTCAGTTTGGGGACACCCCAACTACTGTTCTTGGCCTTACTGCAATTTGTGACGATAGCACTGAATAATCTAACAAGATTCAAATCGTTCGCTTCGCTCACTAGGGTGAGCTAAAGCCCGCCCCTTACCAAGTGTCGGAAGGCTTATATTCAGCTTCTATATTAAGGCCCGCAGTTTTTTTGCTGTTTCGACACTCGATGCTGCCTTCTTTGTGCGGTCAGCATGCGCAATCCTGTATGTTCGGTTTTTACGCAACGAGTGAGCATTTGAGCGCTGCAATTTGATTCGGGCCGATGGCAGGTGTCGGCATTTTTTCACCACCAGCAAACGCCAGAAACGAAAAAGCCCTGTAAGGACAGGGCTTTAACCATAGGAATCTGGAGCGGGCGAAGGGAATCGAACCCTCGTCATGAGCTTGGGAAGCTCAGGTAATGCCATTATACGACGCCCGCTTTTGCGGTGGCCTTTATACCGGAAGTCGCGGGGGAAATGAAGCCCGTACCGAGCGCAAGGTGTTGCGACTCGGTACAGACGGGCCAATTTCTGTGGGTCATACCGCCATCGCATGCTGCAGCTCGGGTTGTGGGCGGAAGCTTTTTGTACTGCGTGGCGCACTTTGCAGGAAGCCCAGCAGCGCCGCCTGGCTCTGTAGCCACGCACCTTTGTGTTCCATGTCGAGAAAATGCCCGGCGTTGTCGATGGTGGTGAATTGGCAATCGCTGAGGTGCTCGGCGAACAGGCGTACATCTTCTGGTGAGGTGTATTCGTCGTATTCACCGTTGACGAACAGCACGGGGATGTCGACGGCCGACAGGCACTGCATCTCGCAGTGGGCGTCGAGGTGCAGCACCTGATGGACATGCGAATGCATCTGCCGGTATTCGTGTTCGGCCAGGCTACTGATGTGCCGGTGATTGAAGCGCTTGAACAGCGACGGCAGGTGTTTGCCGATGGTGTTGTTGACCAGGTGGCCGAGTTCGTCGCCGTTCACGGCGTGCAGGTGGTTCAGGCCTTTTTCCAGGTAGTCGATCATCGGCTCGTTGAGCAGCGGCGAGAATGAGGTGATGACGGCTTTCTCGATGCGTGCCGGGCGCTTGGCCAAGGCCAGCATGGCCGCGACGCCGCCCCAGGAAAACGACATCAGGTAGTTGGCCTGAAATTGCTCAATCAGCTCCAGCAGGATGCTCGCTTCGTCTTCCTTGGTGATCGGGCGGCTGTTGCTGTTGTGCGGTTTCGACTGGCCGGCGTAGGGCTGATCGTAGAGCACCACGTTGAACTGCGGATGCAGGTATTTGACCGTTTGCGCAAATGCGGCGGTGGTAGCCAGTGAGCCGTTGACCAGAATGATGGTCTTGCGGGCGTTCGGGTTGGCGTAGAACTCCGTGTGAACCTTGTACGTCCTGTGAACATCGACGACAGCGGTGGCTGGCTTCATGTCGTTTCCTCCTGGCGCAAAAATGGGCATGGCAAACGGCAAGGCCGTTTAGCCGGGCAATGTAGGACAGTCAGGAAAGCGCCTGGACATGACAAGCTAATGTCAGGCTGGAGGATTTTATAAGTTATTTATTTTCAATCGGTTAGGGCTGAAATAGAGCATCCGCCCCAGCCTTTTCGAGGTGCTGGAGGGATGTCGTGTAACCAGGCAGGAACCCATTTCGCGCAGAGCGCAAACAACCAAAAGAACGCTTAGATGGCTTTCGTGACTATTCAGTCACAACAAGACCTTGTGATTCGATTTAAGCAGTGGGGCATACGCCTGGCAAGCTCTAATTGGCCTTTTGCGCTGCCGTTGATCGACTATCGAACAGAACCCGGTGACTTCTGCTGACGCGCCAGCGTATGGCTCAAAAGCTGGCAATTTCGGCGGCGGTGAGGGCGCGGTATTGGCCGGGGGCGAGCAGGGGGTCGAGCTGGATCGCACCCATGCTGACGCGGTGCAGGCCAATGACCTTGTTCTGGAAGTGGCCGAACATGCGCTTGACCTGATGGTAGCGGCCCTCGTAAAGCGTCAGGCGGGCGTGGCGTGGCGCGAGAATTTCCAGTGTGGCCGGCCGGGTGGTGAGGTCTTCGTAGCGGAAGTACAGGCCTTGCGCGAAGACGTCGACATACGCGGTGTCGATCGGCGCTTCGGTGTCGACCAGGTAGACCTTGGGGTGTTCGCCTGTCGGCGCGGTCGCCCGGCGCGACCATTGGCCGTCGTTGGTGAGCAGTAGCAGGCCGCTGGTATTGAGGTCGAGGCGCCCAGCCAGGTGCAGGTCGGCGGGGTCCGGTTCGGCGAGCAGGTCGAGTACGGTGCGGTGTTCGGGATGCTCGGTGGCGCTGACCACGCCGACGGGTTTGTGCAGCATGAAGTAGCGCGCCGCTTTGCCGGCTTGCAGCAGTTGCTCATCCAGTTCTATCTGGCTGAACACCCGCACCTCGGTGTGGCCGTCATGGCTGACCTGGCCATCCACGCGCACCCGCCCGCTGGCTAGCAGCTGGCGCGCAGCCTGGCGGTTGAGCTGGGGCAGGTTGCTGAGGAAACGGTCGAGGCGCATGGCGAGTGGTCTGTGTGCTGGGTGGTTTTACGTGCCGTCGAGATCTGCGGGGCGACAGCGCCCATTAACCCGCCGGGGCGTCTGCTGCGGTCGGCGGCAGCCCCTGGGCGCAACGTGGGCAGAGGCAGGCGCGGTTGCGCTGTGCGGCGGGCAGGCTGTCGAGCACGCTGCGCTCGATGCACGCCTGAAAGCACCAGCAGGCCTCGACCGGCGCGCTGGCGTCGGCTTGGGCGCACTGATTGGGCTGGCCGCAGCGTGGGCAGGCGGATGCTGAGGTGTTCATGCGGTTTCTTCACACAGGCGGTTGCGCCCGGCTTGTTTGGCCCGGTAGAGGGCGCGGTCGGCGCGGGCGAGCAGTTGGTTGAGCGTGTCGTCGGCGTGCAACTCGGCCAGGCCGATGCTGGTGGTGATGTGCAGGCTGGCGCCGCTGTAAGCGAAGCGGCTGTGTTCGGTTTGTTGGCGGATTTTCTCGGCCAGCTGGCGGGCCTGCTCGGGCGGGGTGTTCTTGAGCAGCAGGATGAATTCCTCGCCACCCCAGCGGCAGATGATGTCGGATTGGCGCAGGTTGCTTTGCAGGTTGCGGGCGAAGCCGCGCAGCACTTCATCGCCGCCCAGGTGGCCGTGGGTGTCGTTGAGCTCTTTGAAGTTGTCGAGGTCGAGCAGCAGCGCGCAGAGCTGGCTTTGCTCGCGCCGCGCTTCCTGGATTGCCTGGTTGGCCAGCAGGTCGAAGCCGCGACGGTTGGGCAGCTCGGTGAGGGCGTCGGTGGTGGCCAGGGCGGTGATACGCGTTTGATAGCGGCGCAGGGCGATGCTGACCAGGCTGAGCACGATCGCGGTCACCAGCAGGCAGATCAGCAGGTTGATGTACAGCGATTGGCGGATGCCGGCCAGGGCGCCGGTTTCGTGTTTGTCGACGAACAGGTACCAATCCAGCTCGGGAATGAAGCGCACGTTGAGAAAGTGCCCGCGGCCGTGTTCCTGGTACTCGAAGTTGCCGCTTTGCGGCTTCGGCAGTTTCGCCATGAGGTCTTCAAGGCCCGCCACCTCGCTGAGCGACTGGCCGACTTTAGCGCCCATCGGCCCGCCAGTGGCGCCGGTCAGGACGATACGTCCGGTGGTGTCGACGAAGTACACGCTGCGGTCGTAGCGCTGCTGGTAATCATCGATCAGCTTGACCACGGCATCTACGGTCAGGCCGACGCCGGTGGCGCCGATAAAGCGCTGTGCGTAGTCGAACACCTTGTAGTTGATGAAGACGGTCAGGCGATCCTGGTTGGCCATGTCGACATCGACATTGATCTCGTAAGGCGTTTGCATATCGCGCACGCGGAAATACCAGAGATCGCGCGACTCGCCCTCTTGCACCTGCTTGAGTACGCCTTTGGCCTGGTAGTAGGTGTGGGTTTTATCGGAGACGAAGAAGCTGGTGACGGTGGCGTAATGTTCCTGGACTTCGCGCAGGTAGCGGGTCATCTGCTCGATGTCCTGCTCGCCGGCCATCACCCAGTCGCGCACATAGGTGTCGCGGGACATCATCGAGGAAATCAGGATGGGTCGAACCAGATCCTTCTGGATCTCCGAGTAGACGTTGTCCGAGGTCAGCGGCAGCTCGGTGTTGACGATGTTGTCGCGGATCGACTGCAGCGCCGCGTGATAGCTGGCCAGCGAGGTGGCGAGGAAGCCGCAGCCAAGCAAGACGAGCAGCAGCAGGACCAGGGGACGTTGGCTGGTTTTCGCGTTGGTAGGCGGCATGCACTGTTCTGCTCGAAGGGCGATAGCGCCATTGTAGTGGCCCGGCGCCCATATTGGCTGCTCAATTCAGCGTGTCGCTACGGCGCCGGCCCGCGAGCCCGGGGGACCGGCCACGCCGCTCTGCGCGGCCCCCCAGCGCAGGCTGGCGGCCTTGCTGCGCCGGGCCTTCTGACCCTAGCGATTGCTCGCCAGGTAGGCGCGCCAACCGTTGAAGTGACTGATGTCCTTGGCTCCTTCGAGGCCGTACGGCTCGCAAATAAAGCCGGTTTCCCAGCGGCCATCGGCCAGTTGCACCTTGCCCAGCCCGAGCGGCGCCGGGATGCCGTTGAGGAAGGAGCCCAGTTCGCGGCTTGGCAGTTCCCAGACTTCCACCTCGATCGCCACGCCGCCCGCGCTGACGCGCAGCATGCCTGGGCGCGCTGGCGGGCCGCCGGCCAGGGCGTACAGCTGATAGTCCGGCGAGCTGCGGGTGGCTTCGAGCAGGCGTGCGCCGCGCTTTTTCAGTTGCCAGTTGAGCGGCAGGCCATCGAGGTGCGCGCCGCACACCACGAGGCGGCTCATGTCGCTGCGCGCCGCGCCAGCGGTGGCGTTGCGGTCCAGTGCCCGGCCACCGCAGAGCGGCAGCTGATGCTGGCCTTGCAGGCCAGCGGCCAGGCTGAGCAGGTATTGATCGGTAAAGGCGCGGCCGAACAGGGTCACGCCCCAGGGCAGGCCGTTGGCCATGGCCGCGGCTGGCACGGCGACGGCGGCGTAGTCGAGCATGTTCATGAAGTTGGTGTAGTAGCCCAGGTCCGAGTTGCGCTTGACTGGCTCGGCGTGCAGTTCGGCGAGGGTCACCGGGCGCGGGTAGGCAGGCGTCAGCACGCAGTCGAGGCCGTCGAGAATGCCGTCGCAGAGGGCTTTCAGCGCTTGCAGGCGGTATTGCGCGCGGAACAGTTGCACGGCACTGGTGCCCGGCGCTTGTTCCAGTACGGCCTTGATCACCGGCAGCACGGCGTCGGGCTGCCGTTCGATCAATTCTCCGGCGACGCTGTAGCGCTCGGCGACCCAGGGGCCTTCGTAAAGTAGGCGCGCGGCTTCGAGGAAGGGGGCGAAGTCGATTTCCACCGCTTCGCCGCCGAGCGCTTTCAGGTCGTCGATCGTCTTGGCGAACAGCGCCGGGCTCTCGCTGCAACCGAGGAACTCCAGCTGCGCGGGTACGCCGAAGCGAAACCCCGAACGCGGCGTGCCGAAGGCCGAGCCGTCGTTCCACAGCGGGTTGGCGCGGCTGTAGGCGTCGCGTGGGTCGAGCACGGCGGTCAGCGCCAGCAACTGGCTGGCTTCGCTGGCACTGGCGGTGAAGAAGGTCACGCAGTCCAGGGTGCGGCAGGCGGGCACCACGCCGGCGGTGGAAATCAGCCCCTTGCTGGCTTTCAGACCGATCAGGTTGTTCAGCGCCGCCGGCACCCGACCGCTGCCGGCGGTGTCGGTGCCGAGGGCGAAGCTGGCCACGCCGAGGGCCACGGCCAGCGCGGAACCGGCGCTGGAGCCGCCGGACGGGTAGGCCGGGTGCACGCTGTTGCGGCATTCGCCATAGGGCGAGCGGGTGCCGTTGAGGCCGGTGGCGAACTGGTCGAGGTTGCTCTTGCCCAGCGGTACGGCGCCCAGGGCAATCAGTTGCGCGACGACCGTGGCGCTGGTCTCGGGCACATAGGCGAAGGCCGGGCAGGCGGCGGTGGTGGGGATGCCGGCCAGGTCGATGTTGTCCTTGATGGCGAAGGGCACGCCGTACAGCGGCAGCTCGGCCGGCGATTGGCCGTCGAGGGCGGCGAGGTAGGGCTCCAGTTCCTCGGTGCTGAGCAGGTGGATAAACAGGTTGAATTGCGGATTCAACGCCGCCGCCTGCTCGCGCAGGGCGAGGATGAGCTGGCGCGGGGTCAGGCTGGCGTCGCTGTAGGCGGCTTTCAGGGCGCCGAGGCGCAGGTCGAAATCGTGGGTCATGTCAGGCTTCCTCGTTTATTGCGAGTCCGCTTGGTGGGTCGATGAAGCGTGACCCACCCTACGGTGAGAGTTCGTAGGGTGGATGGCGTTTTTCCATCCACCACTCAGGTCAGCTTCAGGCGTCTTCCAGCACCACCACGCGCTGGCCGGCGCGCACCGGCGAGCCGGGTTGCACGCGTACCTCGCGGACGATGCCGGCCCGCGGCGCCAGCAGGGGGATTTCCATCTTCATCGACTCGAGAATCACCAGCACATCGCCGCTTTGCACACGGTCGCCTGTGCTCACCTGTACCTGCCAGAGGTTGCCGGCAATATGGCTTTCGATAGCATGTTGGCCGGCGCTGAGCGGGGCGTCTTCAGCCAGTTCGGCCACCACTTCCTCGCTGTCGAAATGCGCCTGGCCGGAGGCGATCCAGCGTTGGCGCTCGGCGTCGAAGGCGGCGCGCTGTTGGCTGCGGAAGGCCTCGATGCCGTCTGCTTCCTGGCGGAGAAAATCCTGGTAAGCGCCGAGCGCCAGTTCGCTGTGCTCGATGCGCAGATCAAAGCGGCCCAAGGGGAAGTCGCGGCGAATGCGCAGCAACTCGTCCGCCGAGACTGGGTAGAAGCGGATCTGGTCGAAAAAGCGCAGCAGCCACGGCTTGCCGTCGAACGCGGCGAGGTCGCGGTAGCGGTTCCACATTTGCAGGGTGCGGCCGACGAACTGGTAACCGCCGGGGCCTTCCATGCCGTACACGCACATGTAGGCGCCGCCGATGCCCACCGAGTTTTCCGCGGTCCAGGTGCGCGCCGGGTTGTACTTGGTGGTGACCAGGCGATGGCGCGGGTCCAGCGGGGTGGCCACCGGCGCGCCGAGGTAGACGTCGCCGAGACCCATCACCAGGTAGCTGGCATCGAACACCGTGCGATAGACCTCGTCGAGGTTGGGCAGGTCGTTGATCCGGCGGATGAACTCCAGGTTGCTCGGGCACCAGGGCGCGTCCTTGCGCACGGTGGTCATGTACTTGTCGATGGCCAGCTGGCAGGCCGGATCGTCCCAGGACAGCGGCAGATGGACGATGCGCGACGGCACCTTGAGGTTCTGCGCCGCGCACACCGCATCCCACTCGCCAGCGACGATGCGCAGCAACTCGCTCAGGGCCAGGGTTTCCGGCTGGTAGTGCACTTGCAGCGAGCGGATACCGGGCGTCAGGTCGATCACGCCGTTGTCGAACTGAGGCAGAGCTGCTGCGTTTGCCGATGCGTCGTTAAAACCCGGCTCAGAATGCTCATTTACCGCATGCAAACTGCGCTTCTTCGCCGAGTTTTGCCTAGCCTCGGCTGCACTCGCGACGCCCTGACTCAGTCCGAATTTGGCTTCCAGCGCCTGCATCAGCGCATGGCCACGGAAGCGCAGCACCAGGTCCAGCTCCGCCGCGCCGATTTCCAGCAGCAGGTGGGTGTCGCCGGAGAGGCGGGCGACCAGGCGTTTGTCGGCTTCGCCGATGTCGAGGACGATGGGGCTGGTCAGCGTATGAACTGGTGTAGGAGCGGGCTTGCCCGCGATTGCGTTGTCGGCTTGATCGCGGCCAAGGCCGCTCCTACGAAGGCTCACATACTCGAGTTTGTCGGCCTTGGCCAATTCCCGCGCCGTGGCGATATCCACCGGCAGGAAGCGCACTTTGTCGCCAGCCTTAAGCTGGCCGAGCTGCCACAGGTCGGCCTCGATGATCGTCACCGGGCAGACGAAGCCGCCCAGGCTCGGGCCGTCCGGGCCGAGGATCACAGGCATATCGCCGGTAAAGTCCACGGCGCCAATCGCATACGGGTTGTCGTGGATATTCGACGGGTGCAGGCCGGCTTCGCCGCCGCTGTCGCGTACCCATTCGGGTTTCGGTCCTATGAGACGTACGCCGGTGCGGCTGGAGTTGAAGTGCACTTCCCAGTCGGTGGCGAAGAAGGTGTCGATATAGGCCGGGGTGAAATATTCCGGCGCGCCATGTGGACCGTAGATCACGCGGATTTCACGCACGGCGGGTAGGGCGGTGCACAGTTCTTCAGGCAGTTGCGCGCCGTTGTCCGCATCGCTCAATGCCGGGATGTGCAGCACATCGCCGGCGCGCAGAGCGCGACCGCCGTGGCCGCCGAACTGGCCGAGGGTGAAGGTGCTTTTGCTGCCCAGGTACTCCGGCACTTGCAGGCCGCCGCGCAGGCTCAGATACGAGCGCGCACCTGCGCCAGCGATGGTGCCGAGGCTGAGGGTGCTGCCGGCCTTGATCAAGAGCGCGGTGTTCATCGGCTGAGTGACGCCGTCCAGCGTGAAAGGGATTTCTGCGCCAGTCACCGCCACCACGGCATCGGTGTTGAAGCGCAAACTCGGGCCGCTCATGGTGATTTCCAGGGCGGCGGCGCCTTCGTGGTTGCCCAGCAGGCGGTTGCCCAGGCGCAGGGCGCGGCTGTCCATCGGCCCGGACGGCGGCACGCCAACGGCCCAGTAGCCGATGCGGCCGGGGAAGTCCTGCACGGTGGTCTGGGTGCCGGAGCTGAGCACATCGAAAGTGCTGGCGGTGTAGACCAGGCCCTCCAGGCAGCGGGTCCAGGGCGAACCGCTGGCAAAGGGGGCGTCCGTCAGAATCTGCCGCAGGTAGTCGCGGTTGCTTTCCACGCCGTACAACACCGAGTCGGCCAAGGCCTGGCTCAGTGTGCTGCTGGCCTGGTCGCGGGTCGGCGCCCAGGCGATCAGCTTGGCGATCATCGGGT
>DELY01000016.1:27243-97064 GCA_002354655.1 Pseudomonas sp. UBA2684 | reverse complement strand
GATCAGCTTGGCGATCATCGGGTCGAAGTACGGCGCAATCTCGCAGCCGGCTTCGACCCAGGTGTCGATACGCAGGTTTTTGCCATCGGCGTTGGGAAACTCGACAGCGGTGAGCAGGCCGGGGCAGGGCTGGAAGTCGCGGCCTGGGTCTTCGGCGTACAGCCGCGCCTGGATGGCGTGGCCGCTGGGGCTGAGGGTCGCCGCCAGTTGGCTGAGCGGTGGCAGGTCGCCGGCGGCCAGCTCGACCATCCAGCGTACCAGGTCCACGCCCCACACCTGTTCGGTGACGCCGTGCTCGACCTGCAAGCGGGTATTCACTTCGAGGAAGTAGAACTGCTCCGCGTCGCTGTCGTAGACAAATTCCACGGTGCCGGCGCTGCGGTAGTTGACCGCCTTGGCCAGCTGGATTGCTGCGGCGCACAGCGCATGGCTCATGCCGGCGGGCAGGTTGGGCGCCGGGGTTTCTTCCAGCACCTTCTGGTTGCGCCGCTGCACCGAGCAGTCGCGCACGCCTAGGGCCAATACCTCGCCCTGGCCATCGCCGAATACCTGCACTTCCAGATGGCGCGCGCGCTGGATGTACTTCTCGATAAATACGCCGCTGTCGCTGAAGTTGTTCTGCCCCAGGCGCTTGACCGTATCGAAGGCGTCGCTCAGCTCGGCGGCGCTATTGCACACGCGCATGCCGATGCCACCGCCGCCGGCGGTGCTCTTGAGCATCACCGGGTAACCGACCTGTTCGCCAGCGAGCAGTGCGGCGTTGAGGTTTTCCAGCAGTTCGGTGCCTTCGAGCATGGGTACGCCATGCCGTTTGGCCAGGGCGCGTGCGGTGTGCTTGAGGCCGAAGACCCGCAGTTGCTCCGGTGTCGGGCCGACAAAGGCGATGCCCGCCGCTTCGCAGGCTTCGGCAAAGGCGGCGTTCTCGGAGAGAAAGCCGTAGCCGGGGTGGATGGCCTGGGCGCCACTTTGCCTGGCGGCGTCGAGGATCTTCTCCACCACCAGGTACGTGTTGGCGGCCGGGCCATCGCCGAGGCTCAAGGCCTGGTCGGCCTGCTGGATATGCAGGCTGGCGGCATCGGCTTCGGAGTAAACCGCGACGCCTTTGACCTCAAGGGCGCGCAGGGTACGCAGGATGCGGCAAGCAATGGCGCCGCGGTTGGCGATCAGGAGTTTGTCGAACATGGAGGTCGCCCCATGCAGTGGCGGGCCGTCCCGTCTTTAGTCGTCTGCACCGCGGTCGTCCACGGCTGAAATTCTTCGTTATGCAGCCTCGTAGGATGGGTTGAGCGCAGCGATACCCATCAGGCATGCGATGGGTTACGCCTTCGGCTAACCCATCCTACGGTTGATCCTTGCGCTCCAGGCACTGCCCCGAGCGGCTTTGGCACAGCTGGTACAGCCAGCGCCGCAGCGCTTGCAGCTTTGTCAGTCCCATACCAGCACCTCGGCCGGGGTCGGGTTGTAGCCGTTGCACGGGTTGTTCAGCTGCGGGCAGTTGGAGATCAGCACGATGATGTCCATGTGCGCGACCAGCTCGACGTATTTGCCAGCGGCGGAGATGCCGTCTTCGAAGGTCAGGCCGCCTTCGGGGGTCACTGGCACGTTCATGAAGAAGTTGATGTTGGCGCCGATGTCGGCCTTGTTCAGGCGGCCGTCGTGCAGGCTGGCGCGCAGGAAGTTGTCGCGGCAGCTGTGCATGTAGCGCGTGTCGAGGGCGTATCTGACGGTGTTGCTTTCCTGGGCGCAGGCGCCGCCGAGGGTGTCGTGGCGGCCACAGGTGTCGGCGCTGATGCTCAGCAGCGGGTTGCCCAGGTTGGAATACAGCACGCTGCCGGTGGTCAGGTACACGCTGTTTTGTTTGCGCAGGGTGCGCTGCGGGTCGTAGCGCTCGCGCGGGTTGCGGGCGCTGAAGAACAGCGTGTCGACCGCCTGATTGCCTTCCAGGTCGAGCAGGCGCAGGGTCTGCCCGGCCTTCACTTCGCAGAGAAAGGGTTCGCCGGCGCCGATGGTGGCGCGGTACACGGCGGCGTCGGGGTGTTTGTCGCTGTGGGTCAGGTTCATCGGCTCGGCCCCTTAGATATACAGACGTTCGGTGTTGTGGAAGCCGCGGGCGTTTTCCGCGCGCGAAGTGCGGCAGAGCACGCTGATGCCGTCGCTTTCGACTTTGTGCCAGCTCAGCTGTATCGGCTTGGGGGCGTATTCGGGGTTGGGGTCCATCGGGTGTTGCAGGGCGGTGAGCACCACCAGGGTGTCCATCGGCGCGTACAGTTCGAGGTAGTCGCCGGCCTTGGAATTGCCCGGCTCGAAGTGGAAGCCGCCGTCGCCGTCCACCGTAACCTGGCTGAACAGGTTGAGGCACATCAACAGGTCTTGCAGGTTGAGGTTCCACTTGCCCAGTTCCACCAGCAGGTTGTCCATGCCGTTGCGAAAGAAGCCGTTGCGCAGTTGCTGGTAGCGGCCCGCGCCGTATTTTTCCTCGACCTCGGCAGCGTTGAGCACGCCGCCGAAGCTGTCATGCCAGCCGCAGGTGTCGGCGGTGATGGCAGCCAGCACGCGGCCCATGTCCGAGTACAGGCAGTGGCCGGCGCTGAGCTTGGCGGTGTGCTGGCACTTGAGGGTATCCGGCAGGTTCAGCCGCTCGCTTTTATCAACGGCGTTGAGCAGCAGCAGGCTGACGTTGGCGCCGCCTTCGCAGTCGGTGATGCGCAGCAACTGGCCGCGCTTGAGCACGAAGGAGGTATGCCCGCCGCCGGGTACGAGTTCTTCGTAGAGGCTGGGGCGCAGGGTTAACGAGGCAGTCATCTAATACTCCTTACACGGCAGGTTGCAGCGGGGCGGTGAGATGCGCCGGCAACGCCTCGACCGCGCGGCGGTCGCTGTTCAAGGGAATGTCGTAGGTAATGCGCGCACCGAAGGCATTCGGCGCGTGCGGGTCGACGCGCACCTTGTCGAACACCAGCAGGCGGGTGCCGAGGCTGAAGCCTTCACTCAAATCGTGGGTGACCATAAACACGGTCAGTTGGGTTTCGCGCCACAGCTCCAGCAGCAGGGTGTGCATGTCCTTGCGGATGCCGGGGTCGAGGGCGCCAAAGGGTTCGTCGAGCAGCAGTACGCGCGGCTGCATGATCAGCGCCTGGGCAATCGCCAGGCGTTGCTGCATGCCGCCGGAGAGCTGGCTCGGGTACTTGTCCAGGGCATGGCCGAGGCCGACCTTGGTCAGCATCTGCGCGGCTTGCTCGCGGGCGGCGCGCTTGGCCGTGCCGAACAGCCGGCCGAGCAACCGCGAGTGCGGCAGTTCCAGGCCGATGGCGACGTTGTCCAGCACCGTCAGGTGCGGGAACACCGAATAACGCTGGAACACCACGCCGCGGCTGCTATCGGGTTCGGCTGAGAGCGCTTCGCCGGCCAGCAAAATCTCGCCACGGCTGGCGCGCTCCTGGCCGAGCAACAGGCGCAGGAAGGTCGATTTGCCGCAGCCGGAGGCGCCGACCAGGGTGCAGAACTCGCCTTCGTTGATGCGCAGGTTGAGGCGCTCCAGCACCACCTGGTCGGCGTATTCCTGCCAAACGTTTTTCACCTCGATAAAGGGCTTCATGCCTTGGCCCCTTCATACCAGGGGAAGCACAGGCGAATGGTCTGGCGCAGGCCGAAGTCCATCAGCCAGGCGAGCAGGGTGATCCACACCACGTACGGCAGGATCACATCCATGGCCATGTAGCGGCGCACCAGGAAGATCCGGTAACCCAGGCCGTCGGTGGAGGCGATGGCCTCGGCGGCGATGAGGAACAGCCAGGCAGAACCGAGCATCAGGCGCAGGGAAATCAGCAGGCGCGGCAGCAGCTGCGGCAGCACCACACGCAGGATCAGGGTCCAGGTGCTGGCGCCGAGGGTCTGCGCCTTGATCAGCAACTCGCGCGGGATCTCGCGAGCACGCTGTTCGATGTCGCGGGCAATGCACGGGGTGATGCCGATGACGATCAGCATCACCTTGGATAGTTCACCGAGGCCGAAGGTGATGAACAGGATCGGCAGCACCGCCAGCGGCGGAATCATCGACAACACGGTGAGCAGCGGCGACAGCGATGCGCTGAACAGCGGGATGATCCCCGCCGCAACCCCCAGGCACAGCCCGGCGATGGCGGCGATGGCGATGCCCAGGCCTAAGCGTGACAGGCTGGCGGCGCTGTCCTGCCAGAACAGGTAATTGCCGCTGCGTTTGTCTTCGGTAAAGGCCAGCCGATCAATCGCCGCGACCATTTGGCTGGCGCTGGGCAGCAGCTTGTCGTTGGGGTTGTCCGTCAGGCGCTGCGCCGAACTGGTGAAGTAGGCGAACAGCAGCAGGGCAAAGGGCAGCAAGACCAGCATCAAGCGGCCGCTGCGATCCGGGTGTCGGTTGATCAGGCGCATAGTTATCTCGTCGTGCGTAGGGTGGATGGCGCTTTACCCATCCACCACCCCACCGAGTTCACGGTGGATGAAAAGAGCGTCATCCACCCTACGAAGCGGTTAGAGCGTGCCGTCGGCCGCCATCTGCATAAACGAAGGATCGAAGCGCAGTTTGAGGTTGCCCTGGTCGCCGGTGACCACGCCCTTGGCGAAGCTCATGCCAATGGCATCGCTGCTTTGCGCGCCTTCGCCGAGCAGGCCGTGGCTGAAGGAGAAACTCGCCACCTTGCTCATGGTCGCCGGCAGTTTCGGGCTGTTGGCGAAGGCCACGGCGTCTTTGGCGCTGTAGAACATCTTGGTTGCCGCCAACTGCGCGTCGTAGCCGGCCAGATCGGTGCCGGAAGCCTTGGCCATGTGCTCGCGGGCGGCCTTGCCGGCGGCGCTGTCGGCACTCATGGTCGCCATGATTTCGTACCAGGCGCCGGTCAACGCCTTGCCGAAGGCCGGGTTGTCTTTGAGGGTGTCGCTGTTGACCACCATCAGGTCGATGATTTCGCCGGGGATCTGGCTGGAGTCGAAGACCTTGGTCACGCCTGGCGTGGCTTGGATTTCCGCCAGCAGCGGGTTCCAAGTGGTCACGGCCTGCACGTCGTTGGTGGCGAAGGCGGCGACCAGGTCGGCATCCGAGGTGTTCACCACACTGAGGTCTTTCTCGCTCAGGCCGGCCTTTTCCAGGCCGCGGGCCAGCAGGTAATGCGACACCGACAGCTCGACCAGATTGACCGGCTGGCCCTTGAGGTCGCCGAGGGTTTTCTTCTCGCCCTTGATGACGATGCCGTCGTTGCCGTTGGAGAAGTCGCCGATGATCAGCGCGGTGGAGTCGATGCCCCCGGCGGCGGGGATGGTCAGCGCGTCCATGTTGGTCATGGTGCAGCCGTCGAACCCGCCTGCGCTGTACTGGTTGATCGACTCGACGTAGTCGTTGAGTTGCACCACATCGATGGCGATGCCGTACTTTTCCGCCCATTTGTCGACGATGCCTTCGGCGGCGCCGTATTCCCAGGGCATCCAGCCGGCGTAGATGGTCCAGCAGACGCTGAAGCTGTCTTTCTGGGCGGCGTGGCTGTTGAAGCTAATGGCGGCGGCAAGGCCGGCAGCGAGAACGGAGAACAGACAGGGCGTACGCATAAGGAACCTCCAGTTCGAGAAAGGGCGGGCAGGAGCGCGCGGCGGTATCCCCATCGCTGGGGCGCGTTCTCCCGGGCTTTTATCCCGCCGTGTAACCTCGAAGGAGGTCGCCAACTCTCGGACCAGTCACCCGTCGATTGTTCGATCGGCGGGTCGGAACCCTAGTCGGCTATTGCAAATTGTGGTGCCGCGATCCCGCCGCAGCGGGGTGTTCCTGCACGTTGATGTCATAGCGAACATCGTGCCAGGTGTGCCGGCCGCGCTAGCGCGCGGGGTTCGGCCGTAGCGCGGTCCGCCGTCGGGCAGGTGTTGCGCCGTGTTGGTGCGTTGTGTGCCTGGCGTGCCGCTTTGCGGGGCGTCTTGTCGAGCGTTATAGCTGCTGGTCGGCGGCCATCTGCATATAACGACCGTCGAAGCGCAGCATGATCTTCTGCGGGTTGCCCAGGCTGCGCTCGCCGCTGAATTCGATGCCGAGGTTGTCCAGGCCGCTGCCCGAGGTGCCGAGCAGGCCTTGGGCCGCGGCGAACTGCACGACCCGCTGCATGCGCTCGGGCATCTGGTTGGCGCGGGCGAAAGCCAGTGCATAGCGTGGCGCATAGAAGGAGCGCAGGGTGTCCAGTTGTTGGCTGAAATCTGCGGCCGTGGTGCCGGCAGCCGTGGCCATCTGCGCCCGTGCGGCGCGCCCGGCCGCGGTGGGCAGGCCCATCAGGCGCTGGGTTTCGAACCAGGCGCCGGTCAGCGCCTTGCCCAGTTCCGGGTGGGCGGCGAGGGTCTTGCTGTTGACCACGGTGAGGTCGAGGATTTCTCCGGGAATCAGGTTCGAACTGAACACCTGGCTGACCTCGGCCTGGCGCTTGATGCTGGAGAGAATCGGGTTCCAGGTGATCACCGCATCGCCCCGGCCGCTGAGAAAAGCCTCGGCGATTTTCAGGTCGGAAACATGCTCGATCTTCACGTCCTCGGGCTTGAGCAGCGCCCATTCCAGGGCGCGGCTGAGCAGGTAGTGCGACACCGAGTTCTCCACCAGCAGCACGGTTTTGCCCTTGAGGTCCTGCACGCTCTTGTTGGCGCCACGGATCAGCACGCCGTCGGCGCCATTGGAGAAATCACCGATGATCAGTGCGGTGGAGTCCACCCCGGCGGCGGCCGGGATGGTCAGCGCGTCCATGTTGGTCATGGCGCAGGCGTCGTAGTCGCCGGCGGTGTATTGCTCGATGGAGGCGACGTAATCCGGCACCTCCGTGACCTCGATGCGGATGCCGTATTTGTCCGCCCACTTGTCGACGATGCCCTCGCTGGCGGCATAGCCCCAGGGCATCCAGCCGGCGAAGATCGACCAGCACAGCTTGAAGGTTTTCACCTCGGCGCTGGCACTGAGCGGGCAGGCCAACAGCAGCGCTAGCAGGCAAACGGGGGTGAAGCGGGCAAGCAGGGTAGGCAGACGCATAAGCAACCTCGGGTCAGTGAACACAGGGGCAGGAAAAGCGGCAGCTGTGCTGCGCGTTCTCCCGGGCTTTTATCCCGCCGTGTAACCCCGTGACCTGAGGTCGCCAACTCTCGGACCAGTCACCCGTCGATTGTTCGATCGGCGGGTCGGAACCCTAGTCAGCCATTGCGATGTGCTACCACGCACCCGCCGAGGCGGGTTTTCCTGAGCGATGGCTAAGCGAATGGCATGCCAAGGCTGCGTTCTCCGCGCCTTGGCTGATCAGGCTGCCGAATAGTTCACAGCGCGGCATGCCGGTAGCGGCTGGCGTACGCTGCTTGAAATAATTTGTCATCGAATATCAGGCCAAGCTGGACCGCACTTGCGAGGGCTGGCAGTGGTCAGATTCAGTGGGAGCAATCCTGGGTGCCGACAGCGGTCGTCACCTTTCTAGCGGTCGCAGGAGGCCGCCATGTCCTACAAATCCATGCTTATCGCGTTGTTGGGTCTGTCTTTAACCGGTTGTGCGGTATACGGCGACAGCTATGACCATGACTATCGCGGTTATGACCGCCATTATTCGAGCGGTTATCACAACCATCGCCAGGTGCAGCGTTACCCGGTGTACGTAGCACCGCGCTACTACGGCTACGATGACCGCCGCCACGATCGGCACCGTTACGACGACCGCCGGCATGACCAGCGCCGTTATGCGCCGGCGCCGCCACCACGCTATTCCAACCATGACCGTCGCCCCGACCATCGCTATGACGGGCGCCGCGATCAGCGCGGTCATGACTACCGGGCCGCGCAGCCGCGGCAGGGCTGGGATGGCCGTCACTATCAGCTGCAACAGCGTTCGCCGCAGTACCGCCAGCATTCCAACGGCTTGCGCAACAGCGACAAGCACCGCTCGGAGCGGCGGCACAACTAACCCCACCGCAGATAGCGCAGCAGGCCGCCTTATGTCGGGCGGTTCTGCTGTGGGCTAACGCTGCGGTCCTCTTCCAGGATGGCCGCGCGCATGGCCAGTGCCGCCGGTGACAGGCTGTGGCCGGCGCGGCTGACCAGGCCATAGGCCGACTGCTCGCTGAGGGCGCCATGGGCCAGGGGCAACAAGGCCAGGCGGCCGTTGTGGATATCCTCGGCGAGCACATCCCAGGGCGCCATGCTCAGCACATCGCTGTTGCCCACCAGGGTTTTCAACACCATGAAATTGTCGCACTGGATGCTCAGTGGTTGCGCCCGTCCGCTCGCGGCGATCAGGCTGTGCTCCACCGCCTGCGGCAATTGCGTACCCGCTAGCGGGTAGTCGAGTACGTCGTGCAGGTGCAGGTGCGCGCGCTGCAACAGTGGATGACCGGGACGGCAGAACAGCACGCCGTTGTGCCTGTGCAAAGCTTCGATAGTGAGCAGTGGATCGTCCTTGAACTCGCGGGTGTCGGCGACGAACAGCTCGATGATGTCGTCGAGCAGGCTGGTGCGCAGCTCCAACCAGTTGGCGATGCTCAGGTTGACCCGCACCCGTGGGTAGCGTTGCGCCAGGCGCCCGAGCGCATGCGGAATCAGGCGTGCGGCGGGGTAGGGGCCGGCACCCAGGCGTAACTCGCCGGCTTCCAGGTTACCCAGTTGGCTCACCGCATTCTTCAGCGCGCGGCTGCCGGCCAGCAGGCGCTGGGCGTGCTCCAGCACCAACTGACCATGGGCGGTCAGGCTGATGCCACGGCTGTGGCGATCGAGCAGGCGGCACGCCAGGCTGGCTTCCAGGGCCTGGATGCTGCGGCTCAAGGCCGGTTGGCTGAGGTTGACCGCCTCGGCGGCGCGGGCGAAGTGGCCGTGCTCGGCCAGGGCGACGAAGTGGCGCAGTTGGCGTAGGTCGTTCATGCGTAATCCGCATTGGAATGTCGATAGATATGCATTGGAATTATGCGCAGGGCTTTGTCAGGCTGCCAGCGTCCATCCCAACAATCGAGGCCGTCCATGCGCCCCCTGTCCCATTTTCGCCGGCTGTTGCTGGTCGCGGCGCTGCCGCTTAGTGCCCTGGCCGAGTTGCCCGCCGAACGCATCGAGCCATCGATCAACGCCGAACTGGCCGCGCACACCGCGCATTTCACCCAGAAGATTTACCCGATTGCCGGCAACGTCTATTCGGCGGTCGGTTGGCAGCTCGGCAACGTGGTGATGATCGAGGCGCCGGAGGGGCTGATCATCGTCGACACTGGCGAGTCGGTCAGCGAGTCGCGCAAGATCATGGCCGAGTTCCGCACGATCACCGACAAGCCGGTCAAGGCGGTGGTCTACACCCACTTTCACCCCGACCATATCAACGGCGTGAAAGCCTTCGTCACGGAAGAGCAGGTGCGCAGCGGCGAGGTGCAGATCTACGCCCACGACACCCTGCTGGCCAATGTGGTGGCGCAGGGCGCGCTGGTCGGGCCGATCCTCTCGGTGCGCTCGGGCTACAGCTTTGGCGCTGGCCTGCCGCCCGCCGACCTGAAGGATATGAACGCCGGCATCGGCCCGCTGGCCAAGGCCGAGGCCTCGACCTTTATCGCCCCGACCGTGACCTTCAAGGACCAGCTCGACACCCGTATTGCCGGGTTGGATGTGCAGTTCCTGCATGTGCCCAGCGAAGCGCCGGACGAGATCACCGTCTACCTGCCGGCCAACCGTGTGCTGATCAGCGCCGAGGTGGAGCAGGGGCCGACCCTGCCGAATATCCACACCCTGCGCGGCACCAAGTTTCGCGATCCGGTGGTGTGGGTCGAGAGCCTGGACAAGCTGCGCGCCTACCAGGCCGAGCATATGGTGCCGCTGCATGGCCGCCCGGTCAGCGGCCAGGAGCAGGTCGAGGAAGTGCTGCGCATGACCCGTGACGGCATCGCCTATATCCACGACCAAACCGTGCGCTGGATGAACAAGGGCCTGACTCCGGACGAGTTGGTCGAGAAGGTCAAGCTGCCGCCGCACCTGGCCGGCTACACGCCTTACCTGCGCGAGTACTACGGCACGGTGAAACACAGCGTGCGGCAGATCTACAACGGCTACCTGGGCTGGTTCCAGGGCGACCCGGTGGCGCTCGACCCGCTGCCGCCGCAAGACAAGGCCGAGCGGCTGATCGCCCTGATGGGCGGGCGCGAGAAGCTGTTGCTAGCCGCCGGCGAAGCCTACCTCAAGGGCGAGCATCAATGGGCCGCGGAGCTTTCCAGCTACGCCATTCAGGTGGACAACGAGGACAAGCTGGCGCGCGAGATCAAGGCGCGCAGCTTGCGCAAACTGGGTTACGCCAGCATGAACATCAACTGGCGCAACTGGTACCTGATGAGCGCCATGGAGTTGGAAGGTAAATTTACCGGTGATGAGGTGCAGCAGATGGCCCTGAGCATGCGCAGCGCGTTTCTTTCGGCCGACATGCTGAAAACCTTCCCCGCACGGATCTTCCTGCAGAACTGGATTACCCGCATCGACCCGGACAAGGCCAATGATGTCGAGCTGACCCTGGGTTTCAGCTTCCCGGATATCGGCGAGGAATGGGCGCTGGAAGTGCGTCGCGGCGTGGTGCAATTGCACCCGGGTATTCCCGAGGGCACCACGCTCAAGCTGACTCTCGACAAGACCTATCTGGACACCGTGATGAGCGGTGAGAACGGCCTGCTCAAGGGCGCGCTGCTCGGCGATGTGCAGGTCGACGGCAACCTGCTGGAGATCAAGACCTTCCTCGGCTGCTTCGATTTCAGCGATGAACCGATTGCCCTGACGCTGCGCTGAGTGCCGACGAGTCACTCGACCCGACCAAAGTGCGGACGCGCCAAGGCCGGGGGCAGGGCAGACTGGTCAGCGTTTTTTACCTCGCTGGCTTATCTGACTAAGGAGTGACTCATGCACGTTCTGACATTCGCCAAAGGCGCGCTGGCCGCGTTTTGGGTACTGGCGCTGCTCAACCTGCTCTACCCAATGGGCGAGAGCTGGTACCTGGCGGTCAACCTGATTGCCGGCGGCCTGCTGCTGGCGCATATCGGCGAGATGATGCTGTTCAAGACGCGCCTGGTTGGTCAGCCACAGCCCTGGTTGCAGCGGGTGCAGGTGCTGTTGTTTGGGCGTGGTTTGGCACGCAGCTAGGGTCTGTTGCAGGTCGATTTGCCGGGCGATCCGCTTCAATATCTAACGGGTACAGTCAACCAAAAGGCTGTGTACCCGTTAACTGTGTGCGCACACATCGGTAGGTTGGTGTTGAACGCAGCGAAGCCCAACGATCGGCGGCGTTGGGCTTCGTCGCGTTGCGTGCCCCGACCCAGCCTACGGCTTATCGCCCCGGCAACACGTAATCGGGGCATGGCCTTTTAGATAAGTTTCGCTTCATCGTCGTTGATCAACCGCTGCAAGCCACCCAAGGCGTCTCGCGCCTTGCTACGGCCTACCAATTTGCTCTGGGCAGCCTCTGGTAGGTCGGTAATGCGCACTACGCCGTTGCGGATCAGTACGGTGATCAAGTCCTCCAGTACCCGGATCATGTCGAGATCACTCTGCTGCAGTTGCAGCAGGCTGCTTTCGACTGTCTGGTTGGCATACCAGGCTTGCGCTTCCTGGCTATCGGCCAGCAGCTCGCCATCCATGCCTTCGAAAGGTGTTGTCTCTACCTGCTGTAGATTGCCCCAGGCATCGCGCTTCACATACAACATCGACTGCTCCTTGCCTTACTGGCCGTCTCGATAAACAACCCCGCTACCTTATGGTAGTGGGGTTATGGCCATCAGCAGTGGCCGACATCGATGATCGGGCCCGCCAGTTACTCGACAAACAGCTGCTGCACCACCGAGAAGTCCTGCTTGCCCTTGCCCTGCTTGAGCAGCAGGCGATAGAGCTGCAACGCCAGCGCGCCCATCGGCGTACTGCTGCCGCTGGCCTGGGCGGCTTCCTGGGCCAGGCCGAGGTCCTTGGCCATCAGCTCGGCCATAAAGCCGCCGCTGTAGCCTTTCGAGGCCGGGGCGTTTTCCATCACGCCCGGCCAGGGGTTGTACTTCTCCAACGTCCAGTTGCCGCCCGAGCTCTGGCGCATGATCTCGGCCAGCACCGCTGGCTCCAGGCCGTTGGCCACGCCCATGGCCATGGCTTCGGCGGTGGCGATCATCTGCACCGCCAGCACCTGGTTGTTGCACACCTTGGCCACCTGGCCGGCGCCGTCGGGGCCGGCGTGGAAGATGTTCTTGCCCATGGCGGCGAAGATTGTGCGGGCCTTTTCCAATGTGCTGGCTGCGCCACCGATCATAAAGGTCAGGGTGCCCGCTGCCGCGCCCGCCGTACCGCCGGACACCGGTGCGTCGAGCAGTTCGATGCCGCGCTCGCGAGCCGCCTGATGCACCTTGCGCGCGGATTCCGGGGCAATGGTCGAGCACTCCAGCACCAGGCTGCCGGGTTTGAGCGCGGCCAACAGACCGTTATCGCCCAGGTACAGGCCTTCGACGTGCCGGCTGGCCGGCAGCATGCTCACCACCACCTCGGCGTCCTGTACCGCATCGGCGGCGCTGCTGGCCGCCTGGGCGCCGTCCTTGGCCAGTTCGTCGACCGCAGGCTGCATCAGGTCGAAGACCTTGAGGCTGAAGCCGGCCTTGAGCAGGTTGCGCGCCATGGGCAGGCCCATATGGCCGAGACCGATAAAGGCGATTGTTGTCATTGTTATGCTCCTGTCGCGCTGAATAACTCTCGTGTAGCCGTGTAGGGTGGATGACGTTTCATCCATCCACCAGCTGCGGTCTTATTGGTGGATGAAAAAGGCGTCATCCACCCTACGTACTTACAAATCCGCCAGTGGATGTGCGCCGTCCCAGGCTGGGGCGAAGTGCGCGTCTATTACCTGCTGTGGAATGTTCGCCACATCCGGCCAGTGCCAGCGTGGCGCGTGGTCCTTGTCGATCAGCCGCGAGCGCACCCCTTCGGGGAATTCCGGGTGACGGCAGCAGTTCAGGCTGATGGCATATTCCATCTGGAACACTTGCGCCAACGACAGGTGTTTGGCACGGGCGATCTGTTGCCAGACCAGGTGCGCGGTCAGCGGGCAACCGCCAGCCAGGGTCTTGGCCGCGCGGGCTAGCAGCAGGTCATGGTCGGTTTGCAGCGCCGTCAGGGCGCGCCAGGCGCTAGGCAGATCGGCGTGGTCGAGCAGCGCGTCGATGCGCTCGCGGCGCGGCAGCCATTGGGCCTCCGGCAATTCGGCAAAGGCTTCGTGTTCCAGGGCCTTGAGCAGGCTGTGCACTTGCAGTTGGGCTTGCTCTTGCCAGTTCACCTGCACCAGGCCTTCAAGCAACGCTTCTTGCTGGCTGTCGAGCAGGAAGCGGTCGGCCAGGTCCAGGTCCAGGGCATCGCGGGCGTTGATGCTGCTGGCGGTCATGCCGAGGAACAGGCCGAGCTTGCCCGGCAGGCGGGCGAGAAACCAGCTGCCGCCAACATCCGGGTACAGGCCGATATTCACTTCCGGCATGCCCAGGCGGCTGCCTGGGGTGACGATGCGGATACCCGCGCCCTGCATCAGGCCCATGCCGCCGCCCAGCACATGGCCGTGGGCCCAGCAAATGAAGGGTTTCGGGTAGCTGTGGATGCGATGGTCGAGACGGTATTCGTCGGCAAAGAAGCGCCGCGCCAAGGGCGGAATTTCGCCGGGGTGTTCGCGACACTGTTGCACCAGCTGCACCACGTCGCCACCGGCGCAGAAAGCCTTGGCGCCGTTACCGCGCAGCAGCACGCAGGCGATGCTGGGATCGTCCGCCCAGGCGGCGAGCTTGCCGTCCAGCGCTTCGATCATCGGCAACGACAGGGCGTTCAGGCTCTTCTCGGCATCCAGGCTGGCGATGCCGATGCGGAAGCCATGCAGGCTGGGGCGTTCTTCGAAATGGACGTTCATCTTCGCTTCCATCATGGTGTGGAGGCACTGGCTGCATCCACTGTGCGTGGTCATGGTGGATGTAAAGAGCGACATCCACCCTACGGTTCTCGTTGCGTTGGCCGTAGGGTGGATGGCGTTTTATCCATCCACCGCATGCGGTTATGGTGGATGTGAAAGGCGACAGCTACGCGCCCCGATCCACCCTACGGATTATTTATTGCGCCACTGCGGGTCGCGTTTCTCGAGGAAGGCGTTGACCCCTTCGCGGGTGTCGTCGGCGTCGAACAGGTCGACGAAGCGCTCGCGTTCTGCCGGTAGCCAGGCGTTCGGGTTGCGCTCGCGGGCGCCCTGGAGCAGCGGCTTGATGGTGCGCACCGCCACCGGGCTCTGCCGCGCGACTTTCGCCGCCAGCAGCAGGGCATGACCACGCGCTTCGCCGCTGTCGACCACTTGCTCGACCAAGCCGATGCGCAGCGCGGTGTCGGCATCGACCCGTTCGCCGCAGAGGATCATGCGTTTGGCCCAGCCTTCGCCGATCAACCAGGGCAGGGCCTGGGTGCCGCCGGCGCAGGGCAACAGGCCCACGGTGGCTTCCGGCAGGGCCATGTGGGCCTGGCGTTCGGCGATGCGGATGTCGCAGGCCAGCGCACACTCCAGGCCGCCGCCCATGGCGTAGCCGTTGATCGCGGCAATCGATACGCCACGAAAATCGCGCAGTGCCTCGAAGGCTTCGCCGAAGCGCTGCGCCATCTCGCGGGCGCGGGCCTTGTCGCCATCGGCAAACAGCTTGAGATCGGCACCGGCGCTGAAGAACTTGCCGCCCTGGCCGGTCACCACCAGGGCGTAGATGTCGTCGTCGCGGTTGAGGTGCTCGATCAGCTGCTTGAGGCCGATCAGCGACTCGCGGTCCCAGGTGTTGGCCGGCGGGTGGTTGATGGTGATCAGCGCGGTGTGGCCGTGCTTTTCCACGGTGAGCTTGTGGGTCAGGTCAAACACGCCGGGGTTGTAGGGTTCGATGGCGTTGCTCATGTGTATCCTCATTTCTGGACGTGTGCAGGAGCCAGCTTGCTGCGGCCCTACAGGTTCAATGATTCGCGACTACAACAACCGCGTAGGGTGGACATGCGCCGCTTGTCCACCTTGCTCTCGGCGGACAAGGCATGCGCCATGCCCGCCCTACCTTCATAACAACCGATCGAGCATGCCGCCCTGGTCGAGCAGGCGGCGAGCGATGATTACCCGCATGATCTCGTTGGTGCCTTCGAGAATCTGATGCACGCGGCTGTCGCGCACCCAGCGCTCCAGTGGGTAGTCGTTGAGGTAACCGTAGCCGCCATGCAGTTGCAGCGCCTCGTTGCACAGGTTGAAACAGTGGTCGGTGGCGAAGCGCTTGGCCATGGCGCAATACAGGCTGGCTTCGCTGTGACCGTGATCCAGCTTGTGCGCGGCCAGGCGCACCATCTGCCGGCTCGCCGTCAGGTCGGTGAGCATGTCGGCGAGCTTGAATTGCAGGGATTGGAAGTCGCTCAGCGGCTTGCCGAACTGCTTGCGCTCCTCGACGTAGCGCAGCGATTGTTCCAGCGCCGCTTGTGCCGCGCCCAGCGAGCAGCTGGCGATATTGATCCGTCCGCCATCCAGCCCCTTCATCGCGTAGACGAAGCCCTGGCCTTCCGGGCCGATACGGTTGCCCGCCGGAATGCGCACGCCCTCGAAGGTGATGGTGCGAGTCGGCTGGGCGCGCCAGCCCATCTTCAATTCGTTGCGCCCGTACTTCACCCCGGGGGCGTCGGCCGGCACCAGGAAGCAGGAGACGCCCTTGGCGCCGCTGTCTTCGCCGGTGCGCGCCATGACGATCAGTACATCGGTGGAGCCCGCGCCGGAGATAAAGCACTTGCTGCCGTCCAGCACGTAGTCGTCGCCGCTGCGCTTGGCGCGGGTGCGCAGGTGGGCGGCGTCGGAGCCGGCGTCCGGCTCGGTGAGGCAGTAGGAGGCCAGCAGTTCGCCGCTGACCAGGCGCGGCAGCCAGGCATCCTTCAGCGCCTGATCGGCGAAGGAGGCGAGCATCCACGAGGCCATATTGTGGATGGTCAGAAACGCCGTGGTGGCGATGCAGCCGGCCGACAACTGTTCGAAAATCAGCGAGGCGGATAGCCGCGAGAGGCCCAGGCCGCCGTCGTCTTCCTGGATATACAGCGCCAGGTAACCCTGCTCGGCGGCGCGCTTGATCACGTCCACCGGGAAGTGGTGGTCGCGGTCCCAATCCGCCGCATGCGGGGCCAGTTCGCGGCTGGCAAACTGGCGGGCGCTGTCTACCAGCAGGCGTTGTTCATCGCTGAGTTCGAAGTCCATAAGTCCTCATTGCAGGGTCAGGGGTTGCCCGGCGGCGCGTCGTTCGGCCTGCCATTCGGCGAGGCTGGGAGCCGCTTGGGTGGCGTCGAGGCGATCGACGATTTCAAAGTAGTCTTGCTTGAGCGGGTCTTTCAGCACCTCGGCGCGTGCTTTGACTTTGACGGCATACACCGTCTGCAGGTTCTGGTGGTCGAAGGCGCGCCAGGTTTGTGGGTCTTTGAGCAGCTGATACTGGTGACCTTCCAGGGCCTTGATCAGCGCTTCGCTGTCCAGGCTGTCCGCGCGTTTGGCGGCATCGGCCCATTGATAGACGATGCTGTAGGCCGACGCGGCGGAGCTGGACGGGTACATCGCGTAGCGTTGGCTGAAGGTTTTGACGAAGGCTTCGCCGCGCACGGATTTCTCCAGCGCCGGTACGCGCCAGGTCCAGGGCTCGGTGCCGATCACCCCCTCCATCAAGCCGGGGCCGCCTTGCTCGACCATGCTCTGGGTCAGGTTGGGCGCAACGATCTGCATGCGCTTGGTCAGGCCCAGGTCCTTGGCGATGCGCATGGCACGCACCAGGTCTTCGCCGAACAGCACCAGGGCCAGCACTTCGGCGTTGCTGGACGCGGCCTGGGTCAGGGCATCCTGATAATCGGCCAGGCGCGCGCCGGGGAAGGTCACCTTGAGTCCCGGATGCTGGCCGGCGTCTTCGCTGCCGGTGGTCTGGCGCAACGAGCTTTCCGTGGTGTGGCCCCAGGTGTAGTCGGAGGTGACATAGAAGTAGCGCTTGTTCGGCAGGTTCTTGCTCAGGTATTGGCCGAGTACCCGCGCGCTCATCCAGGCGTTGTTGCACTCGCGGAACATATAGCGGTGGCCGTCCTTGCCGGTGGTGTCGTTGGAGTAGGTGAGGGTGCCGAAATACAGCAGCCCATGTTCGGCTGCGCGCTTGCCGGAAGCGATGGCCACCGCGCTGCTTGATCCGCCAAACAGCATGGCCGCGCCTTCGTTGGCCAGCTTGTCGACGTTCTTCACCGCCTTGGCCGGACGCGAAGCGGTGTCCTTGCTGGACAGGCGCAGCGCCCGCCCGAGTACGCCGCCCTGGGCGTTGAGCTCGTCGATGGCCAGCAAGGCTCCGCGCATCTGTGCCAATCCTTCTTCCTTATACGGGCCGGTGCGCGGGTAGTTGAGGCCGAGGGTAATCGGCTCAGCCGCCTGTGCACAGGCAGTAAGCCCAGCCCAGAGGGCGAGGGCGGCAGTCAATCGTTGCATGGCAGTTCTCCTTGTTCTTGTTGTTGGAACTCGGAGAACTTTTTACGCCGCTAGCGTTTTTCGTGTGGTCGTCTTTTGGTCTAAGACCGGCTGACACCGTTCTCATTTCAACTGAATAGTCATATTCGCTCCGGCTACAGAGTCCTCGTCGAACCAGCGGCTGGTGACCGTCTTGGTTTCGGTGAAGAAGCGCACGCCCTGTTTGCCGTAGGCGTGCAGGTCGCCGTAGAACGAACCCTTCCAGCCGGTGAAGGAGAAAAACGGCAGCGGCACCGGCACCGGTACGTTGATACCGACCTGGCCGACTTCCACCGCGTGCTGATAATGCCGCGCCGCGCCGCCGGAGCGGGTGAAGATCGAGGTGCCGTTGCCGTAGGGGCTGGCGTTGACCAGTTCGATGGCCTGCTCCAGGGTGTCGACTTCCATGCACACCAGCACCGGGCCGAAGATTTCCTCGCGGTACAGGCTCATCTTGCTGGTCACACCGCGAAACAGGGTGGCGCCCAGCCAGTTGCCGTTCGGGTAGCCCGCGACCGCGCAGTGCGAGCCGTCCAGCAGGCATTCGGCGCCTTCCGCCTTGCCCTCGGCGATCAGGCGTAGCACGCGCTGCTTGGCCTGCTGGCTGATCAGCGGGCCGAAGGCGGCGTGGCCATCGGTCCAGTAGCCGGGTTGCAGGTCGGCCATCTGCGCCCGCAGCTCCTCGATCCACTGCTTCGATTCGCCGACGAACACCGCCACGCTGATCGCCATGCAGCGCTGCCCGGCTGCGCCGCAGCTGGCGCCGACCAGGTTGCTCAGCACCTGCTGCTTGTTGGCGTCGGGCATGATCACCATATGGTTCTTCGCCCCGGCGAAGGCCTGCACGCGTTTCAGGTGGGCGGTGCCGGTGCGGTAGATGTGCTGGCCCACCGGCACCGAGCCGACGAAGGAGATGGCGCGGATATCCGGGTGGGTGAGCAGGCTGTCGACCACCTCGCGGGCACCGTGCAGCACCTGCAACACGCCCTTGGGCGCGCCGGCTTCGATAAACAGCTCGGCCAGGCGATTGGGGGTCAGCGGGTCCTGTTCGGATGGCTTGAGAATAAAGGTGTTGCCGGCGGCGATGGCCAGGGGAAACATCCACAACGGGATCATCGCCGGGAAGTTGAACGGGGTGACGCCGACGCACACGCCCAGCGGCTGAATCCAGCTGGCGGTATCGATGTCGCGGGCCACGTTCTCCATGGTCTCGCCCATCATCAGGCTGGCGATATTGCAGGCCTGCTCGACCACCTCGATACCGCGCCAGACATCGCCCTTGGCGTCGGCCAGGGTCTTGCCGGTTTCCCCGGCGAGGATTTCCGCCAGCTCGTCATGGTGTTCTTTGAGCAGGTGCTGGTAACGCAGCATCACCCGCGCCCGCTCCGATACCGGTACCTCGCGCCAGGTGAGAAAAGCGCTCTTGGCGCTGGCAATCGCCGCCTCGATTTCCTCGGCGGTGGCTTTGGGCGCCAGGGCCAGAACCTCCTGGGTCGCCGGGTCGGTGACTTCGATAAATTCGCGGGTGCGGCTTTCGCGCCATTCACCGTCGATCAACTGTGGGATTGCCTTGGCCATTGTGTTCTCCACGTGGACCGCGGGGTGGGGTCCGTTGTTGTTTCGCAGTGTTATAGCTGCCCGCGAGCGCTTTGTGGATTGACGATCTTGGGTGGTGGATGGACTATCTTGGGATTGAATGGCTATGGCGGATAGCATCTGTTGGCCTATTCTCCCGGACTGCATCCGGGCGATGAGGCGCGCTTTTGTAGGGTGGACAGAGCGAAGCTTTGTCGCAGATGGCGGACAAGCCTTCGGCATGTTCGCCCTACAAAATTGCCGGCCTTGTAGATAAACACAGGCTCTAGCGGAGTGTTTATGAACGCTTATGTCGATACCTCCAACTGGCCGCTGCCGGCCAACGGCGTGCGCTTTATCACGCCGCCCCGCTTGCGGCGGATGCTGGCCCGCCATCCGTTGACGCAGGGCTGCTACCCGCTGGCCTTGGGGTTTTACCCGGAGGCCAGCGGGCATCGCATGAGCCGGCCGCTACCGGATGATCATCTGCTGATCTATTGCCGTGCCGGGCAAGGCTGGTTGGAAACCGGGGATGGACGATTGAATATCGGCGGTGGCGATCTACTGCTGTTACCCAAAGGCCAGGCGCATACCTACGGCGCCGATCCCGGCAAGCCCTGGACCCTGTACTGGGTGCACTTCGATGGCGAGTTGGTGGCGGACTTTCTCAAGCCTTTGGGCAAGGGACCGCTGTGGCGCATCGGCGTACAGCCGCGCTTGCTGGCGGAGTTCGATGCTTTGCTCGGGCTGCGCAAGCAGGGCTTGAACCTGGCACATTTCATCCACGCCGCGCACCAATTGCAGGCCCTGCTGACCTCCCTGGCGGTGCTGCCGGCGCGCACCACCCTGAAGTCCGGGCGGGTGCTGGACGTGGATGCGGTGCAGGCGGTGATGCGTGCGCACTTGCACGATTCGCTGAACCTCGACGAGTTGGCCGCGCAGTTCAAGCTATCGCGTTTTCACTTCGCCAAGACCTACCGCGCGCTCACCGGGCATGCACCGATCCAGGACTTTATCCAACTGAAAATGGCCCACGCCTGCCGCCTGCTCGACGAGGGCGAACAAAGCATCCGCCAGGTGGCCGAGCAGTTGGGTTATGAAGACGTGTACTACTTCTCGCGGCTGTTCCGCAAAGTGGTGGGCATGGCGCCGAGTCATTACCGGGCGTTGCATCAGGGGTAAGTTCAAAACTGGTCGGTCAGAGGGCGCAGATTTATTTTTTCTGCTCCAAACGTCCGCTGTGACCCAAGCAGTCAGTATTAACGGCTGGCGAACTTCGATATTTCCCGAGGATGCAGATCTGATCTTCTAGGGGGCTCACGTTTTACCGTACCAAAAGACGAGGGTATGACCTGATGCAAATCCAATTTAACGACGGTCTGCTCGACGACGTTTCTAGCTGATTGAAATTAAAAACCCGGCCCGCAGGCCGGGTCTTTGAGCTTACATGCCAGGCCCACTGAATTTGGGCCGCCGGGCTTCCTCTGCCTCCTCCAGTGCTGCTTGGAGCCCGAATGCTTCAGCCTCGGTTGAGCAGTACTGATACACCTCGCCGTTTATTGAGACAGCCCACAATTCAGCCACTAACGGATGACGAAGGCCTTCAGGTATTTCATGCCCTACTAACCTTTTTACAGTGATTGTCATGTACTGCTCCTGCCGAGTGATTGAGCAGGAAAAATATCACACCTCAAAGAAAAAGCCCGACGTAGTGGGCGGGCTTTCGACTGGGGTCCAACTTCACACGATGAGTATATCCTGCGGGATATTGGCACATATGCGTTAAGCACCTGATTGCTCATTCTCAAGCAAGGCTTCGAACGCCACGTCCATCACTAACATCCCATCGAGGCTCTTAACCCCTATCCTCTTATGGTTCGGGAAAAGCTCTGATGCCAACTCAGCGTTATCCCCGTAGTCGAGAACGATTACTCTACGATTCTTTACTAATGTACCAATTTCAGCCTTATACGCATCTATGCCAGTCGCATCTTCAGCGATCACCAAAAATAAAGAGTGATAGGGCACATACATTCTCGGTCGATCCAAGATGCTGATTGAAAAGTTGACACTTCGGAATGAGTGTTCCCAGGCTGCATCAGTGAGACTGTTAACAGCTCCAATAGAATCACCACAAAAAACAATCTCCAAGCGCTCCTGGCGCCACTCTTTTGCTGAAATTGATTGCGGCGTTAGATTAGATTCGTCGAAACAAGCTCTGACAATCATTGAGCCGAACTCAGTGAGCAGGCTTTCGGAGACCACTCCATGCGACTCCAAGGAGTTGTAGTTGATCGCAGCTACACCACCTAAAACCCGCAGAATGTCTTGTTGACGAACACTTCCCGCCCCCTGGGGTGGTTTCAACGAAAAGGTATTTGCTATATAAGCTCGCCTGATAAGGTTCAACTGATCAAGAGATAGTTGGCTTATGCTTAGAATGAAGAACCGTTTATAGTTTTCAGGAATTTCTTTTCTTCCAATTGCACGGGCTGCAGCGCCATACACCTTGGATTTTTCGCTCTCAATATCAGTAAGGCACGCAGCCAATAGCGCTTGATAGTCATTAACTGTCAGCCCTTCCGTAACAGCAGGGTCGACGTCACCTTCAAAAAGTGAACTTATGAACTCTTGATAACGCTTTTCGTTGCGACGCTCAATCTGCTCAGCAACTTCCTTAGACAGCAGGTGCAGCATCTCGTAGCCTGCAGATAAAAAGCCACCACCAGGAACTATACCCAGAGCAGCTTTTGCCGCGATGTGCCCGACAGTTACAACCGGATTTTCCTTGGCATCATCACTCATAGCCCTTCTCCTTTAGCGTGCGGGTCTAGCCGCCAGCATAACCTAGCACCACCGCCAACGGCCGCAGCGCCTACGCACCTGGCCTGTCACGTCTGCTTTTGGTGGGCTGTTGCCGTTACCACCGATTGCAATGGGTCGCTAGCCGCAAATCGGAACCCCCGCGTCTCATGCCATCCTTTGCGGCAAATACAATAGCCCCACGTAACGCCTGGCGCTGGCCGTGTATGTAACCGCTCGCCTTGACTTGCCCCGGCACCTTCCTTAGCGTGCCGCTTCCGTTGAGATATGCAGGATTCAGGCATGAGCGCCGCAGATAACGTCAAACTCGAAGCCGGCTGGAAGGCTGCTCTGCATGCAGAGTTCGAGAAGCCCTATATGCGTGAGCTGGGGGATTTCTTGCGCAGCGAGAAGGCCGCAGGTAAGCAGATTTATCCGCCCGGTTCGCTGATTTTCAATGCGCTCAATTCCACCCCGTTGGCTCAGGTCAAGGTGGTGGTGATCGGCCAGGACCCTTACCACGGCCCGGGTCAGGCCCATGGTCTGTGTTTCTCGGTGCAGCCTGGGGTGAAAACCCCGCCGTCACTGGTGAATATCTATAAAGAGCTCAAACGCGACCTGAATATCGACATTCCCGGCCACGGCAACCTGCAGCATTGGGCGGAGCAGGGCGTGCTGCTGCTTAACACCTCATTGACGGTGGAGCATGGCATCGCCGGCTCCCATGCCAAGATCGGCTGGCAGACCTTTACCGACAAGGTGATCGAGGTGGTCAGTCAGCATCAGCCGCGTCTGGTGTTCCTGCTGTGGGGCAGCCATGCGCAGAGCAAGGAGCGCCTGATTGACCCAACCAAGCACCTGATTCTGCGCTCGCCGCACCCGTCACCGCTGTCGGCGCACCGCGGTTTTATTGGTAATGGCCACTTCAGCCGCACCAACAAGTTCTTGGCGCAGCACGCCTTGCCGCCAATCGACTGGGCCTTGCCGGCGCTTTAGACCGCTTCGGCCGCGCAACGCTGTTCGCTGAGGTCGCGGCGCAGGTCGCGCAGGCGATGGCTCAGGCGTTCGCGCTGGCTGCTGTCGGCGCTGCTCAGCAGGTCGCTGAACAACTCGGCCAGGGCTTGTCGGGCGTGTGGATAGGCCGCGCGGTATTCGGCGCTGTAGAAGGCTTCGCGTTGTTGCAGCAAGCGCGTCAGGCTGGCGGGGAAGTCCGCGCTGCCGCGCGCGTCCAGCGCCGCCCGAAACGCCACTTGCCAACGTAGGCGATTGTCCAGCCACAGGCGGTTTTGCTCGCCCAGGTCAGTCGACCACTGGGCGATGCGCGCCTGTTGCGCCGGGCTCAATCGCCCGAGCCAGGGGCGCAGGCGTTCGGCCATGCGCTCGGCGCGTTCGCTGATCTGAGTGGCCAGCGGCGGTTCGAGAAAGTCTTGGCGGTCTTCCAGGTTGTCTTCGTCGAGGGCGGTATACAGCTCGGCGACCTGCTGCGGCTCAAGGTTTTGCAGCAGTTCGCTGGCGGTGGGCGTGATTTCGATGGCGATGCGCTTGAGCGCAACGTCGAACTCGGCGAATTGGGCGGCCAGTTGGTGGCTGCTGGGTTGCGGCTGGGCGAGCAGATCCTGGGTGCGTTGCAGCCAGTCGAGGGTGAGCGGCAGTTCGCGGCTGCAATGCCAGGTCAGGTGGCTTTGGATGCGTGGCTTGAGCCAGGCTTGTTGCTCGCTGTTCAGGTTCAGGTAATCGTTGAGGCGCCAGGGCACCAGCCAATCGAGGTTGCGATAGGCCAGACCAATGCGGCTGCAAGCGCTGAGCAGCAGGCTGGCGACAAGCACCAGCAGCAGGCCTTTCAGGTAGGGGCGGGTCATCGGTGGTGCCTCGGCAGGTGAATGGCAGAGAGTACGCCAGCGCCTGGGCGTTGCGGCGGGATTGAAATATCCGCTAAAAAAGAGCCCGCGCAAGGCGGGCTAAAAGTGGCCGTAACAGGCGTGGCGGCTGACGCCCAGCCTCGGCTTAAGCCGCTACGTGCGTTGCCAGAGGCGGAACAGCGGTTCGGCGAGAAACATCACCAGAAACAGCCGCAGCACTTGCAGGGCGGTGACCAGCGCGACCGAGAGCTGCAAGGCTTCGGCGGTCAGGCACAGTTCGGTGATGCCGCCGGGCATCATGCCCAGCATCAGCGAGGTCTGGTCCTCTGCGGCCAGCCAACCGAGGCCCTTGGCCAGCAGCGCGGCGCAGCCCATGGCGAGCAGGGTGAACAGCAGCACGCGGGCGAGAAAGCCCGGCGCGCTGCGGAAAAACGCCCGGTCGAAGTGGCAGCCCAGGGCGCAGCCAATCAGCCACTGGCCGGCTTGGCCGAGGCCATCCGGCAAACCCAGGTGCAGGTCGAAGGTCACGCTGGCCACGGCGCACACCGTGAGCGGTCCGAGCATCCACGGGTTGGGTTGTTTGAGTTTGCCCCAGAGCACCGCCAACAGCGCACCAGCCGGCAGCAGAAGCGCCAGCCAGGGCCAGCTCACCGGTGCCGGTGAAGGCGGCTCGATGGGCGGTAGGCTCCAGGTAAACAGCGCAGGAATCGCCAGCACCACCAGTAACAGTCGCAGGCTGTGCGCCGCGGCCACGCGCGCGGCCTGGGCGTTATGCCGTTGCGCCAGATTGACCATCTCGCTGGCGCCGCCTGGCATGCTGGAAAAGAACGCGGTGGCACGGTCGGTTCCGCCGCGCAGCAGCACGGCAATGCCGATCAGGCTCAACAGCAGGGTGGCGAAAGCACCGGCGAGGATGACCCCGAAGTGACTGCTCAGCTCACCCATCACCTCGCTGGTGAAGTGCAGGCCAATCGCACTGGATACGATCCATTGCCCGGTTTGCCGCCCCCCCGGCACTTCGCTGACCAGCCAGCCGCTGCAACGCGCGGCGATCACCGCCAGCAGCGAGCCGATGATCCACGGCAACGGCCAGCCGATCAGGCTGGCCAGGTAACCGCCGACCAAGCCGATCAACGGCGTGGCCCACCAGCGTCGCCAGTGGGCCAGACGCGACAACGGCTTAGGCATCGGCCAGTTGTACCTTGCCGCGTGCACGCCACCAGCGGATGCCGGGCAGTGCCAGCATGAGCACCACCAGCGCCCACAGGCACAGGCTGATCGGGCTGGCCCAGAGGATGCCGATGTCGCCAGCGGAAATCGACAGCGCGCGGCGCAGGTTGTCTTCCATCAACTCGCCGAGGACGAAGCCGAGAATCAGTGCCGACAGCGGGAAATCCAGCTTGCGCAGGATGTAGCCGAACACACCGAGGCCGATCATCAGCACCAGGTCGAAGGTGGTGCTGTGCACCGCATACACGCCGACCATGCTGACGATGGTGATTGCCGGCACCAGCACCCAGTTGGGTACGCTGAGCATGCGGGCGAACAAGCCGACCAGCGGGATGTTCATCACCAGCAGGATGACGTTGCCGATAAACAGCGAGGCGATCAGGCCCCAGACCACGTCCGGTTGCTGTTCGAACAACAGCGGGCCGGGGGTGATGTTGTACAGGGTGAGGGCGCCGATCATCACCGCGGTGGTGCCGGAGCCCGGTACGCCGAGGGTCAGCATGGGGATCAGCGAGCCGCAGGCCGAGGCATTGTTGGCTGCTTCCGGAGCGGCCAGGCCGCGCAGGTCGCCTTCACCGAACTTGCCTTTGGCGCCGGCCATGCGCTTTTCGCTCATGTAGGTCATGGCGCTGGCGATGGTCGCCCCCGCACCTGGCAGGGTGCCGATGACGAAACCGACGACCGAGCTGCGGATAGTGGTCCAGAAGGTGAAGCAGAACTCCTGGAAGTTGAACAACACGCGGCCGCTGGCTTTCACCGCTTTTTGCCCGCTGTGGGTTTTTTCCAGCATCAGCAGCACTTCACTGACGCTGAAGAAGCCAATCACCACGATGACAAACTGGATGCCGTCGGACAGGCTGACGCTGTCGAAGGTGAAGCGGTACACGCCGGTGGTGGAATCCACGCCAACGGTGGCCAGGGCCAGGCCGATCAGGGCGGCCATCAGGGTTTTCACCGGTTTGTCGCCGACCATGCCGCCGAGGCAGGCGATGGCGAACACCATCAGCACGAAGTATTCCGCCGGGCCAAAGGCCACCGCCCATTTCGCCAGCAATGGCGCGAACAGCACCACGCCGCAGGTGGCGATCATGCTGCCGATAAACGAGCTGACAGCCGACAGCGACAGGGCGATCCCGGCTTTACCCTGGCGCGCCAGCGGGTAGCCGTCGAGGGTGGTCATGATGGCTGCGGCATCGCCTGGCACGTTGAGCAGAATCGCCGAGATGCGGCCGCCGTATTCGCACCCGAGGTACACCGCCGCCAGCAGGATCAGTGCGGTTTCTGGCGGTAGGCCCAGGGCAAAGGCCAGCGGCAGGAGAATGGCCACGCCGTTGATCGGGCCCAGGCCCGGCAGCAGGCCGACGATGGTGCCGACGAAGGCGCCGAAGGTGGCGACCAGCAGGTTGATCGGGCGGGTGGCGACGTCAAAGCCTTGCGCCAAAAAATTCAGAGTTTCCATTTCAGCTCTCCACGAACGCTTCGAACAGGCCCAGCGGCAGCGGCACGTCCAGCAGGTAATCGAACAAGCCATAGAGCAACACGCCCATCAGCACACCGCTGATGGCGCAGGGCACGAGCCGGCCGGTGAACAACACGCCGAGGGCGAAGGCCGCCAGGGCGGTACTGATGACAAACCCCAGCGGTTCGAACAGCAGGGCGTAGGTCAGCAGCGCCAACACGCAGAGTGTCGAGCGCAAGGCGCTGGGCATGTGCAGCTGCTGCCCCCCAATGCCGGGCTTGTACAGCAGCCACAAGGAGCCGGCGGCCATCAGGCCGAGCAGCAGCAGCGGGTAGGCGCGCGGGCCAACCGGGTCATAGGCGAAGGGCGCCTGGAAGCCCCAGGCAAGGATGGCGAGCCAGGCGCAGAAAAGCAGCCAGATCGCGGAGAACAGGCGGACGTACATGATGAATTCCTCGAAGGGAAAGAATTGGCTATGTCCCACTACGCGTTGTAGGCGCGGCTTTGTAGGCTGGGTTAGCGGCGCAGAGCAGGCGCGCCGCGTAACCCACCAAGCGCTGGCCGGTCTGCCCCATCTGGTGGGTTACGGCGCAACTGACTCGGTGTCGGCAATTAGCCTGTGGTCATGCGCCTAACCCACCCTACAAAAGCGGCATGGCGTTACTGCATCAGGCCGAATTCGCCAGCCAGCGTTTTGTACTCTTCGACCTGTTTGAACACGTAGGCTTGCAGTTCGTCGCCGGTCATCGCCAGCGGCAGCAGGTCGCGCTGTTCGCGCAGTTTGGCGAAGTCCTCGCTGGCGAGCAGGGTGTCGAACTGCTGCTTCCACCAGTTGAACTGCTCGTCGCTGACTTCCGGACCCATGTAGAAGCCACGGATCACCGGCCAGACGATGTCGTAGCCCTGTTCCTTGGCGGTGGGCAGGTCAGCCAGCTTGCCTGGCAGGCGTTCTTCGGAGAGCACCGCGAGGATGCGCACCTTCTTCGCCGCCAGCTGCGGGGTGACTTCGCCGAGGCCGCTGGAGGTGACCTGAACATGCCCGCCGAGCATCGCGGTGAGGGTTTCGCCGCCGCCTTCGAAGGCCACGTAGCGCAGGTTTTTCGGGTCGATCCCGGCAAGGCGGGCGATCAGCGCGGTCTGCATCCAGTCCTGGCCGCCAATGGTCGCGCCAGCGCCGAAGACGATGCTGGACGGGTCTTTTTTCAGCGCTTGCACCAGGTCATCGAGGTTCTGATACGGCGAGTCGGCGCGCACGGTGATGGCGCCGTAATCGGTGCCGACGCCGGCCAGCCAGCGCACGGCGGTTTCGTCGTAGCGGCCGAACTTGCCTTGCGCCAGGTTGAGCAACGAGCCGCTGGAGAACGCGGTGATGGTGCCGGGGTCCTTGGCGCGTTGGGCGACCACGGCGTTGTACGCCACCGCCCCGACGCCGCCGGGCATGTAGGTGACGCGCATCGGCGCTTTCAGCAGGCCTTCATCTTTCAAGCCGATTTGCGCCAGCTTGCAGGTCAAGTCGAAACCGCCGCCGGGTTTGGCCGGGGCAATGCATTCCGGGCGTTTCGGTTCGGCGGCCAGCAGTTGGCCGGCAAAGGCCAGGCAGACAGTGGCCAGGGCGACGCGAGTAAAGACAGTGTGCATGGGCTGTTCCTCTTGGTGCTAGAGGGTGTTTACAAACGTAGCGAGCGAAGGTCAGGCAAGGCGAAATTGGCCGAAAAAGCGGAGTGTACGAATAGTACATGAGCATTTTGAGGCTGATTTCAACGCGGCATGGCCGAGCGCAGCAGTTTGTTGACACCCGATTATTGTGGGTTACCAGATCGGCAGTGTGTAGCCGACGATGACGCGGTTCTCGTCCGCATCGCGGGCGAAGTCGGAACGGAAGCTGGCATTGCGCAGGCGCACGTAGACATCTTTTAAGGCGCCGCTTTGCACCACGTATTTGAGTTCGATATCACGTTCCCACTCGCCGCCGGTGTCGCTGCTGCCAGCGATTTGCGCGTCGCTACCTGTGATGTAGCGGGTCATGAAACTCAGGCCAGGGACGCCGACCTGGCTGAAGTCGAAGTCGTAGCGCGCTTGCCAGGAACGCTCGTCGGCGTTGGCGAAGTCGTTGATCTGCACGAAGTTGACCAGGAACGGGTCGCTGCCATCAATGTAGGCGAAGCCGGTGTCGCCGCTCATGTCCTGGTAGCCCAGGCCGACTTTGTGACCACTGAGGGCGTAACTGAACATGCCGTTCAGCGCGCGGTTATCGATCTTGCCGGCATTCGCCGCGCCGCTGTCGCTGCTCAGTGACAGGCGCAGGTCGGCGGACAAGGTGCCGGCGCCCAGGGGCTGGCTGGCGAGCAGGCCGAAGAAGTGCTGGCGGTAGATGTCGTCCAGTTCGGCGAAGTAGTAGCGGCCCTTCAACTGCTTGTTGAAGCTGTAATCGAGACCCAGTAGGTCCAGATGATCGGCGCTGACGCCGGCCGTGAAGCGGCGGTTCTTGCTGTTCAGCACCAGGTCTTCGGAGTTGCTCGACGCGCGGTCGATCACCTTGTCCAGGCGTCCGCCGGTAAAGGTCAGGCCGTCGAGTTCGCTGGAGGTCAGCAGGCCGCCTTCGAATACTTGCGGCAGCAGGCGGCTGTCGCTGGCCTTGACCACGGGGAGTTCGGGAATGTGCGAGCCGTAACGTAACTCGGTGGCGGAGACCTTGACCTTGGCGGTCAGGCCCAGGCGGCCGAACTGGTCCGGCGTGCCGCCATCGTCCTGCACCGGCAGCAGGTCGGTGCCGGTGCGGCCGCCGCCGGAATCCAGCTTGATCCCGAGCATGCCCAGGGCATCGAGGCCAAAACCAACGGTGCCGTCGGTGTAGCCCGATTGCAGATCGAGGAGGAAGCCTTGGCCCCACTCTTCACGCTTGTTCTGCCCGGCGTTTTCGCGGAAGTCGCGGTTCAGGTAGATATTGCTGGTCGACAGGCTCGCCGAACTGTCGTCGATGAACGCGGCGTGGGCGGTGGGTGCGAGTAGCGCCGTGCTAACGGCTAGGCTAAGCAGGTGAACAGGCGACAGCGCCCGATACGATGCAGTCAGCATCCTGTGGTCTCCATTGTTGTTTTTGTCACGGCGGCGCACCACTGCGCGAACCGTTCTGGCGGGTGGATCGAGCCACCCTGACGCGATGCTAGGCGGTCAAGCTTTCGCCAAGCTTTCAGCGGCGAAAGTTTTTGCGTGGGCATTTGGGCAATTCACAGAGCGTCGTGCGCCTGTAAACTCAGCGCCGGCGAGGCCGCCGACAGCGGCTGTTCGACTCGGTTTTTGGTGGAGGTGGCGGTGCGAATTCTGCTGGTTGAAGATCATCCGCAACTGGCGGCAAGTGTGGCCCAGGCCCTGAAAAGCGCCGGTTGGACCGTAGATGTGCTGCACGATGGCGTCGCCGCCGACCTGGCCCTGAGCAGCGAGGAATACGCCCTGGCGATTCTCGATATCGGCCTGCCACGGATGAACGGTTTCGAGGTGCTGGCGCGGCTGCGCGAGCGCGGCAAGACCTTGCCGGTGCTGATGCTGACCGCGCGCGGCGAGGTCAAGGATCGCGTGCACGGGCTCAATCTGGGCGCCGACGATTACCTGGCCAAACCGTTCGAACTGAGCGAGTTGGAGGCGCGGGTCAAGGCGTTGCTGCGCCGTAGCGTACTCGGTGGCGAACAGCAGCAGCGCTGCGGCGAGCTGGTCTACGACCTGGGCACCCGGCGCTTCAGTGTGCGCGACGAGAGCCTCAGCCTGACCTCGCGCGAGCAGGCGGTGCTGGAGGCGATGATTGCCCGTCCGGGGCGGGTGATGAGCAAGGAACAGCTGGCGGCCCAGGTGTTCGGGCTGGACGAGGAAGCCAGCAGCGACGCCATCGAAATCTACATTCACCGGTTGCGCAAGAAGCTCGAAGGCTGCGCGGTGCGTATCGTCACCTTCCGTGGCCTGGGTTATTTGTTGGAGGCCGTCGGTGACTGATCCGGGCAGTTTGCGCGGGCGTTTACTGCGCCGCTTGGCGCTGTTGCTCACGCTGATTCTGCTGGTCAGCAGCTTGAGTGCGTACTGGAGTGCCCGGCGCGCCGCCGATACCGCGTATGACCGCACTTTGCTGGCCTCCGCGCGGGCGATCGCCGACGGCCTGTACACCGCCGAAGGCAAGCTCAACGCCAACGTGCCCTATGTGGCGCTCGATACCTTCGCTTACGACAGTGCCGGGCGCATCTATTACCAGGTGCTGGATTTGAGCGGCGCGCTGGTCTCCGGTTATGAAGATTTACCCGCCGCGCCGCGTGGCACTCGGCGTACCAACGATTACCCGGCGCTGGCACATTTCTACGATGCCGAATACCGCAACCAGGGCGTGCGCGTGGTCAGCCTGTTGCAGCCGGTCAGCGAGCCGCAGCTCAATGGCATCGCTGAAATCCGCGTGGCGGAAACCCAGGGCGCACGCGAGCGGATGGCCCGCGAGCTGCTGTTCGGCACCCTGTGGCGCATGGGCTTGCTGTCGTTCAGCGCGCTGCTGCTGGTGTGGCTGGCGGTAAGCGCGGCGTTGCGGCCGCTGGAAAGCTTACGGCGCACCGTCGCCGAGCGCGCCAGCGACGATCTGCGGCCGTTGCCGGATGCAGAACTGCCGCGCGAGTTGCGCCCGTTGGTGAATGCCCTGAATCAGTTCAACGACCGCTTGCGCGGGCTGTTCGAGCGGCAGTCGCAATTCATCGCCGATGCCGCCCATGAACTGCGCACGCCGTTGGCGGCACTCAAGGCGCGGGTCGAGTTGGGTTTGCGCGCGCAGGAGCCGGTCGCCTGGCGCAGCACCCTGGAAGACGCGGCGCAGAACACCGATCGGCTGACCCATCTGGCCAACCAGTTGCTCTCGCTGGCGCGCATTGAAAGCGGTGCGCGGGCCATCGCCGAAGGCGGTGCGCAGCGTCTCGATCTCAGCCAGCTGGCGCGCGAACTGGGCCTGGCGCTGGCGCCCTTGGCCCATGCGCGGGGCGTCGCCCTGGCGCTGGAAGCCGAGCAGCCGGTGTGGCTGCAGGGTGAGCCGACATTGCTCAATGAACTGTTATGCAACCTGGTCGATAACGCGCTGGCGCATACCCCGGTGGGCGGCAATGTGATCCTGCGGGTGCTGGCGCCGGGCGTGCTGGAAGTACAGGACGACGGCCCAGGGATTCCCGCCGAGGAGCGCGAGAGGGTTTTCGAGCGGTTCTACCGGCGCAGTGCGCACGGCTCGGGCGCCGGCTTGGGGCTGGCCATCGTCGGCGAGATTTGCCGGGCGCATCAGGCCTCGATCAGCCTGCACCAGGCGTTGCCGCAGGGGTTGCTGGTGCGCGTGGCGTTTCCTGGCGAGGGTGCCTGATCAGGGGGCGAGGCTGAGGGGCTGTTGCACGTCGAGCAGGTACTGCGCGACCTTGCCGCTGGCGCGCAGTTGCCGCAGGCCCCGGTTGAACCGGTCGATCAGCTCGGCATTGCCGGCTACTTCGCGCGATAGCAGCAGGTGCAGGCTGTCGCTGCGCAGCGGTTTGGGGTGAAAGCTCAGCTGGGCGCGTTCGGCCGCGCTGAAGTGCTGATGCAACATGTCGAAGCCGACCACTTTATCCATCGGAAACACGTCGATACGCCCCGCCAGCAGTTGGCGAAAGCCCAGCTCGTCGCTAGTGATGCGGCGTACCTGCAGTGCTCCCGCGGCCTCGGCCTGCTGAAAGGCCGCGCCATAGTCGTAGCCCCGCGTACCGGCGATGCGCAGGTCGTGGAGGTCGTCCACGCTGTGCCAGTCGAAATCCTCGCCTTTGCGGTGGAACAGGTAATAGCCGCTCTCGATGACCGGGTCGCTGATGAAAAACTGCTGTTCGCGTTCGGTGCTGTGCAGCCACACGGCGCTGCCCGCGCGCTGGCCCTTTTCTGCCAGTTGCAGCGAACGTGCCCAGGGGTGGAATTCCCAGCTCACCGCAATGCCTTCGAGGGCAAAGGCCTCGGCGACGATGCGTGACGCGACGCCCTGGTGCGGCAGTTGCGCGCCGAGGTAGGGCGGCCACTCGCCATTGGTCAGGCGCAGTTCGTCGGCTACGGCGAGGTTGGTAAACAGTAAGCTGAACAGCAGAAGGAGGGCGCGCATGCGGTATTTCCCTAAACCGAGCTGAACCTCAGTCTAGTGGCCTGTGTGGTTAGTTCAATTAGCCATTTCGGCGTCCGCGGCCCTGTCGCAGAACCTCGGCCAGTCGAACTTGAGTTAACCAACTAACCGTACAGGCCATTAGTGGCAGATAGCCGCATGCGCTCGCGGGGTTACTGCAGCATGCTCATGGCCGCGTCCATGGCGGCGGAGAGGTCTTCATCGGCCTGCATGTCGACACTCGGGTCGAGGCCGAGCTTGGCGAATGCCGGGATCTGGCTCCAGTCCAGCTGGGTGTAAGGGTGTTCGCTGCCCAGGTAGCTTTGCAGGGTGGCGACCTGGACGATATCGACGTAATCGACCTTGGCGCTGTTGCGGGTGAAGTCCAGGTATTGGCTGGGCACCATGGCAATCAGCTCGGGGAAATCCCAGGTGCGCAGGATCTTGTCGCCGATGATCGGGTGAATTTTTTCGATCACATGGTTGAGGCTGATCGAGTCGGCCAACAGCTCGCTGTGATCCTCGGCGTAGGTCAGGATCGGCAGTACGCCCAGTTGGTGAACCAGACCGGCCAGGGTCGCCTGGTCCGGCATCAGGCGGGTGTAGTGTTTGCACAGTACGTGGCAAATGCCGGCTATTTCCGTGCTTTTGTTCCACACTTCGCGCATTTTCCGGTCGACGACATCGGAGGTGGCCTGGAACATCTGCTCCATCGCCAGGCCGGTGGCCAGGTTGCAGGTGTAGTTGATGCCCAGGCGACTGACGGCCATCTGCAGGTCGGTGATTTCCTTATTGGTGCGCAGCAACGGGCTGTTCACCACCTTGATGATCCGCGCGGTCAGTGCGGCATCGTTGCCGATCACCTTGCTGATCTGCGGGATGCCGATGTCCGGGTCTTCCGCGGCTTCGCGCACTTTCAGGGCAACTTCCGGCAGGGTGGGCAGTACCAACTCATCGTTGTCGATGGCCTGGAGCAGTTCCTGTAGGACTTTATCGGCAAGCTTGCTCATTACGGTTCTCTTCGAAGTCGGGCAGCGTGGAGTGTAGTTAGCGCTGAATTTCGCGGTCGGAATCTAGGCTGTAGGGTAAATCGAGTAACGTCAGTGGCCGCTCTTGCGTGGCGTCGAGGTAGATGCGCCCATCGTTGGCCGCATCCTCTTGCAGCACCGCGAGCAACTCGATGCCGCTGTCGCCCTGCGCGGCGAGCACCACCTCGCCGACGCTACTTTTGTGCACCGGGGAGAATAGTTCGCTTGCCGCTTCCGGCAGTGCTCCCGCGGCCAGCGTCAGGCGATACAGGCGGCGCTTGAGCTTACCCAGGTACTGCATGCGCGCGACGATTTCCTGGCCGGTGTAGCAGCCTTTCTTGAAACTGACTCCGCCGAGCGCCTGCAAATTGAGCATTTGTGGGATGAACAGCTCACGGGTGCTGCACTGTACGTGGCCAATGCCGGCGCGGACTTGCGCCAGCAGCCACTGATTCAGCGGGGCTTGCGGCATGTGTGCGGCCAGCCGGGCGTGCAGGGTGTCGGCTTCGGCGGCAGGTGCCCAGAGCTCGGCGCGGCCGTCACTGAGGCGCACGGCGACGAGGTTGTGGGTGCGGGCGACGCTGTCGGGGCCGTGTGGCAGGTCCAGGCCGAGGTTGACCAAGGCACCATCGCCGCCGCTCAGGCCGAAACGCAGCCATTCGCTGCTGTCGTCGGCGAGCGTGGATTTGGAGAACACGGCGTACTTCTGCAAGTCCGTCAATTGCGGCTCAATCAGCTCGCGGGCCATGGCCAGTAGATAACCATCCGCCACGCTGAGAATGCGGAAACTCGACAGCATGCGGCCTTTCGGGGTGCAGCGGGCGCCGAGGCTGGAGTGGCTGTCGTTCAGGTAATTGAGGTTGCAGGTCAGTTGGCCCTGAAGGAATTTGCTCGCGTCAGGACCGCGAACGGCGAGGACGCCTTCGTGGCTGAGGGTGCAGAAAAATGCGGTATCGGCCATGGGGAATAGGGGTTCGCTGGATGAAAGTTAGGGGCGCCATCATAGAGTGCGGCCTTGGGCTTGTCAGCGGGTGCCGTTGTGCCAGTGCATGGCGCCCGGCGGGATGCGGGTCGCCGAGGTCAACAGCGCCGGCTTTCATCGTTATACTGCCGGGCTTTATCTTTATCACTGTCCGGCGCTATCAAGGAACTCCCCCATGGTCGATTCGATTGAACTCAACCGCCTGTACTGGCATAGCCGCCGCGGCATGCTGGAGTTGGATGTGTTGCTGGTGCCGTTCGTCAAAGAGGTCTATCCCACCCTCGATGCCGACGACCGCGAGCGTTACCGCAAACTGCTCGAATGCGAAGACCAGGATATGTTCGGCTGGTTCATGCAGCGTGCCGAGCCGGACGATGCCGACCTGAAACGCATGGTTCGCATGATCCTGGACCGTGTCCAACCCAAGTAACGGGTTCGAGTGCCACTGGCAGCCTTCGCGGCGCCTGCTGGTGCTGTATGCCGCTGCGCAAGCGCTGGCGCTGCTCACGTTGGTGCATGTCGATCTGGCGCTGTGGGCGTTTCTGCTGGGTGTCGGGCTGTGCCTGTTGCATGCCGTCTGGGTGCTGCCGCGGCATATCCTGCTGCGTTCGCCGCAGGCTTTCAGGGCCTTGCGCTATAGCACCGATGGCTGGCAGTTGTGGAATGCCGCCGCCGGCTGGCAGGCGATTCAGCTGCGTGCGGACAGTCTGGCGCTGCCGTTGGGCGTGGTGCTGCGCTTTCGTCTGGCCGGCGAGTGGCGGGTACGCGCGGTGTGCATCCCGCGCGATGCCATGCCGCGGGATATGCACCGGCGTTTGCGGGTGCGCTTGAAGTTCAGTCGCCGTAGGTGGGCGGAAGCAGAATAGTGTCGTGTGCTTGCGCTAGCTGTGCGGGGTAGTCGAGGGTGTAGTGCAGGCCGCGGCTCTCGCGGCGCTGCATGGCCGACTGGATCATCAACTCGGCCACCTGCGCCAGATTGCGCAATTCGATCAGGTCACGACTGACTTTGTAGTTGCTGTAGAACTCGTCGATCTCATCCAGCAGCAGGCGTACGCGGTGTTCGGCGCGCTGCAAGCGCTTGTTGGTGCGCACGATGCCGACGTAGTCCCACATGAAGCGCCGCAACTCGTCCCAGTTGTGCGCGATGATCACGTCTTCGTCCGAGTCGGTCACCTGACTGGCGTCCCAACTGGGCAGGCTGGCGGGCATCGCCACCTGATCCAGCTTGCTGACGATATCAGCGGCCGCCGAGCGGGCATACACGAAGCACTCCAGCAGCGAGTTGCTGGCCATGCGGTTGGCCCCGTGCAGGCCGGTAAAGCTGGTTTCGCCGATGGCATACAGGCCCGGCACATCGGTGTGGCCGGCTTGGTCGACGACTACGCCGCCGCAGGTGTAATGCGCGGCGGGCACCACCGGAATCGGTGCGCGGGTGATGTCGATGCCGAAATCCAGGCAGCGCTCGTAGACGGTGGGAAAGTGCGTTTTGACGAAGTCGGCGGGCTTGTGGCTGATGTCCAGGTACACGCAGTCCACGCCAAGGCGTTTCATCTCATGGTCGATGGCGCGGGCGACGATGTCGCGCGGCGCCAGTTCGGCGCGCTCGTCGAAGCGCGGCATAAAACGTTCGCCGTTGGGCAGTTTGAGCAGCGCGCCTTCGCCACGCAGCGCTTCAGTGATCAGAAAGCTCTTGGCCTGCGGGTGATACAGGCAGGTCGGGTGGAACTGGTTGAACTCCAGGTTGCCGACCCGGCAGCCCGCTCGCCAGGCCATGGCGATGCCGTCGCCACAAGCGCCGTCCGGGTTGCTGGTGTAGAGGTAAACCTTGGCCGCACCACCGGTGGCGAGGATGACGAAACGCGCACGGTAGGTGTCGACTTCGCCGCTGGCACGGTTGAGCACGTAAGCGCCGAGGCAGCGTTGGCCGTCCAGGCCCAGCTTGCGCTCGGTGATCAGGTCGACTGCCACGCGTTGCTCCAGCAGTTCGATATTGCTGCGCAGCCTGGCCTGTTCGAGCAGGGTGTTGAAAATTGCCGCGCCGGTGGCGTCGGCGGCATGAATGATACGCCGATGGCTGTGGCCACCCTCGCGGGTCAAGTGGAACTCGAAACCGCCGTCTTCGCGGGCGGTCTGGTCGTCGCGGGTAAAGGGTACGCCCTGATCGATCAGCCACTGAATCGCTTCGCGGCTGTGTTCCACGGTAAAGCGTACGGCGTCTTCACGGCACAAGCCGCCACCGGCGTTAAGGGTGTCCGCGACATGCGATTCGACGGTGTCCATGTCGTCGAGTACCGCCGCGACGCCGCCTTGGGCCCAATAGGTCGAGCCATTGGCCAGATTGCCCTTGCTCAGCACGGCAATGCGCAGGTGTGCGGGCAGGGTCAGGGCTAATGTCAGGCCGGCCGCGCCGCTGCCGATGACCAGAACGTCGTGTTGGTAGTGTTGGCTCATGTCCAGAATCCGCAAATAAGCGGCCCCTAGTATATAGAGGGGGTGAACGGCACAATAGCGCGCTTATGACCGACTGTGGTGCTTGGGAACTTTCTTAGTCTTTCAGGCTCCATAAACGGTCACCCAAAGAGGGACAGTGTCCGCTCGTCGAGGTTTTCTGAGGGCCGTTTCCGGCTTTCGGTTATCGGCCGGTGGGCGATCTAAGACAATTCGCGCAGCAGGGTGAAGGCCTTTGTTGCGTTATTCCGTGCAGGGCTAAAAGTGTTCTGCAGGAAGCTTGTTTGGAGGGGGAGAACTTTTGCGCAACGCCCGAGTCTATCTTGGCAAGCCGATTCACTGGCTGGCGCTGCACTCCTCCAAACTCAACGAGGAGTGTTCATGCTAACCCAGGAAGAGGATCAGCAGCTGGTCGAGCGCGTACAGCGCGGTGATAAGCGGGCATTTGATCTGTTGGTGCTGAAGTATCAGCACAAAATTCTCGGGTTGATCGTGCGGTTTGTGCACGACACCCATGAGGCTCAAGACGTCGCGCAGGAAGCCTTCGTCAAGGCTTACCGGGCGCTCGGGAATTTTCGCGGTGACAGTGCTTTTTATACCTGGCTGTATCGTATCGCCATCAACACGGCGAAGAACCATCTGGTGTCGCGTGGACGGCGACCGCCAGACAGCGACGTAAGTGCTGAGGATGCGGAGTTCTATGACGGCGATCACGCCCTCAAGGACATCGAGTCGCCAGAGCGAGCGCTGCTGCGGGATGAAATCGAGGCCACCGTGCATCGTGCCATCCAGCAATTGCCAGAAGATTTGCGTACGGCCCTAACCTTGCGCGAATTCGATGGTCTGAGTTACGAGGACATTGCGAGCGTCATGCAGTGTCCGGTTGGCACCGTGCGTTCGCGTATTTTCCGAGCGCGTGAGGCCATCGACAAATCCTTGCAACCGTTGTTGCAGGAAACCTAAGACAGCGGCGACAGCCAAGAGAGGAACCGCCATGAGTCGTGAAGCCCTGCAGGAATCGCTGTCCGCGGTGATGGATAACGAGGCGGACGAATTAGAGTTGCGGCGTGTGCTCAGTGCGAGCGATGACGCCGAGTTGCGTGCCACCTGGTCGCGCTACCAGATCGCCCGTGCCGTGATGCACAAGGAGCTGCTGGAGCCGCGTCTGGATATTGCATCAGCGGTGTCTGCGGCGCTGGCCGACGAGGCTGTGCCCGTGGCGAGCAAGCCGGTGCGTGGCCCCTGGCGTGCGGTCGGTCGCTTTGCCGTAGCGGCTTCGGTGACGGTTGCCGTATTGGCTGGCGTACGCTTGTACAATCAGGATGAAGTGGCAGGTGCGCAGTTGGCGCAACAGGCTGCTCAGCCGTCGCTGTCCATGCCGCAACTGCAAGGCCCGGCGATGCTGGCCGGCTTCAGCACTGCCGGCGAGCAGCCCAATGCATCGCCTGTTGCCGGTGAAGCTCAGCCAGGTTGGCATGAGCAGCGTCTGCCGGCGTACTTGCGTCAGCATGCGCAGCAAGCGGCGATGAACGGTAACGAAAGCGCGCTGCCCTATGCGCGTGCCGCCAGTTTGGAAAGCCGTTAAGGAGGCGCATGCGCTTTATCCCTTTCACCACGCTTCTGTTCGGCAGTTGGCTGGCGTTGCCCGCCGTCGCTGCCGATGCGCAAGATTGGTTGCAGCGCTTGGCCGAAGCTGAGCGTAGCCAGAGCTACCAAGGCACTTTCGTCTACGAGCGCAACGGCAGCTTTTCCACCCACAGTGTGTGGCATCGGGTGGAAGAGGGTGGCGCCGTGCGTGAGCGTCTTCTACAGCTCGATGGGCCTGCGCAGGAAGTGGTGCGTGTCGATGGGCGTGCTCAATGCGTCAGCGGCACCTTGGCTGACCAGGTCGTCGATAGCCAAGCGTGGCCAGCGCGTGAATTGGATGCCAAGCAGTTGGTCGAATGGTATGACCTGCGGGTTATCGGTGATTCGCGCGTGGCGGGCCGTGCCGCGGTAGTGCTGGCTCTGGTGCCGCGTGATCAACACCGCTATGGCGTTGAGTTGCATCTGGATCGCGAGACTGGATTGCCCCTGAAGTCCCTGTTGCTGAATGACAAGGGGCAGCTGCTTGAACGTTTTCAGTTCACTCAGTTGGATATTTCCGCGGTACCTGAAAACGAATTGCTGCAGCCCAGTTCTGCCTGTCAGCCGGTACGTGCGGCTGAGGCGAAAGCGTCGGTGGCCGAAAACTGGCGTTCCGATTGGTTGCCCCCCGGTTTTAATCTGAGCACGGTAACCGAGCGGCGTAGCCCGGCTTCCGAGGCATCGGTGGCCTGCTTGGTGTATGACGATGGGCTGGCGCGTTTCTCTGTGTTCCTTGAGCCGCTGCATGGCGCCTCGGTTGAGGATGCACGCAGCCAGCTCGGTCCGACCGTGGCTGTTTCCCGGCGATTGTCGACCAACGACGGTGATGTGATGGTCACGGTCGTCGGGGAAATCCCATTGGGTACCGCTGAGCGGGTCGCCCTGTCGATGCGCACGGCCGAGGTGCCGGCGGCGCCATGATCGAGGAGCAGGGGCGGGTGGTGGCTGTCGAGTCCGGCGCTGTGTGGGTCGAGACGTTGCGTAAAAGCACCTGTTCCAGTTGTTCGGCGAATGCCGGTTGCGGCCAAGGCCTGCTGGATAAGTTGGGTGTGAGCGGGCGTCGCGGTCATGTGCGCGCATTGTCCGATCTGCAGTTGCGCATTGGTGACGCGGTGGTGATCGGTGTGCGTGAGGACCTGCTGGTGCGGGGTTCGCTGCTGGTGTATCTCGTGCCTCTGCTGGGGCTGTTCGCGGCTGCATTGCTGGCCAACCAATTGGCGTTGGGCGAACCGTTGGTAATCCTCTGTGGTTTTCTCGGCATGCTGGTCGCCTGGTGCGGCGTGCGTTGGCACAGTCTGCGTACGGCCCACGATCCAGCCTTGCAACCCGTGGTTGTGCGTGCTTTGTTGGCAGGCGCTGCGGCGTTCTGATTTTTTGTTCTGGATGGGGAGTTGTATGTCGATGCCTAGCCTGAAGCTGTCTTTTTCCGCGTTGTTCGCTGTCTTGTTGTTGGGGCAGGCGGCTGTCGCTCAAGCGAATTTGCCGGACTTTACCGAGTTGGTCGAGGACGCCTCGCCGGCCGTGGTGAACATCAGTACCCGGCAGAAGGTGCCGGATCGCGTGGCCGCCAATGGCGGTGGCCAGACGATGCCCGATCTGGAAGGTTTGCCGCCAATGTTTCGCGAGTTCTTCGAGCGCAATATTCCGCAGGTGCCGCGTGCGCCGGGTGGCGGTCGTCAGCGTGAAGCGCAATCGTTGGGCTCGGGCTTCATCATCTCCGCCGATGGTTATGTGTTGACCAACAATCACGTGATTGCCGATGCCGATGAAATCATCGTGCGTCTGTCTGATCGCAGTGAGCTGGAGGCCAAGTTGATTGGCAGCGACCCGCGTAGCGACGTGGCTCTGCTCAAGGTCGAGGGTGAGAACCTACCGATCGTGAAACTGGGCAAGTCCGAAGACTTGAAAGTCGGTGAGTGGGTCTTGGCCATCGGCTCGCCATTCGGTTTCGATCATTCGGTGACGGCCGGGATTGTTAGCGCCAAGGGGCGCAGCTTGCCGAACGAGAGCTATGTGCCGTTCATCCAGACCGATGTGGCGATCAATCCCGGCAACTCGGGTGGGCCGCTGTTCAACCTGGCGGGTGAGGTGGTCGGCATCAACTCGCAAATTTTCACGCGCTCTGGCGGTTTTATGGGGCTCTCCTTTGCCATACCGATGAGTGTGGCGATGGATGTAGCCAATCAGCTCAAGGCGGATGGCAAGGTCAGCCGGGGCTGGCTGGGTGTGGTGATTCAGGAAGTGAACAAGGACCTGGCAGAGTCCTTCGGTTTGGAGAAGCCCGCCGGTGCGCTGGTGGCTCAGGTGTTGGAGGGCGGGCCGGCAGCCAAGGGCGGCCTGCAGGTGGGGGATGTCATTCTCAGTCTCGACGACAAGCCCATCATCATGTCGGCCGACCTGCCGCATCTGGTGGGCAGTCTCAAGCCTGGCAGCAAGGCCGAGCTGGATGTGGTGCGCGAGGGCGCCCGCAAGACGCTGCAGTTGACCATTGGTGCTTTGCCGGAAGACGGTGAGGCATTGGCGGGCGCCGTTGTGCCGGGTGTCGAACGCAGCAGTAACCGCTTGGGGGTCAAGGTCGTTGAATTGACGGATGAGCAGAAGAAAGGCCTCGACCTGAAAGGAGGTGTGGTGATTACGGAAGTGCAGGACGGTCCTGCGGCGCTGATTGGTCTGCGTCCGGGCGATGTGATCACGCACTTGAACAATCAGGCGATCGGCTCGGCGAAAACCTTCACTCAGGTGGCGCAGGAGTTGCCGAAGAATCGTTCGGTTTCGATGCGCGTGCTGCGTCAGGGGCGTGCCAGCTTCATTACCTTCAAATTGGCCGAATAAGCCGCGCAAGTGTTGAAAAAGGGCGATTTCGGTCGCCCTTTTTCATGCCTGCCGATTGGCGCCTGGGCGTGACGTGCAGGGCGGCAATCGGGTACACTTCGCGGCTATTTTCGGCGGGCAGTCGCCTGCGACCTTTTCGAGTGTTGTCCTGTGAGTGACCTGAGTCATATCCGCAATTTCTCCATCATCGCCCACATCGATCATGGCAAGTCCACCCTGGCTGACCGGTTCATCCAGATGTGTGGCGGCCTGGCCGAGCGTGAAATGGAAGCGCAGGTGCTGGACTCCATGGACTTGGAGCGCGAGCGCGGGATCACCATCAAGGCTCATAGCGTGACCCTGTATTACACGGCGCGTGATGGCAAAACCTACCAGTTGAACTTCATCGACACCCCCGGTCATGTCGACTTCACCTATGAGGTCAGCCGCTCGCTGGCGGCTTGTGAGGGCGCGCTGCTGGTGGTCGATGCCGGCCAGGGCGTCGAGGCGCAGTCGGTCGCCAACTGCTACACCGCCATCGAGCAAGGCCTTGAGGTCATGCCGGTGCTGAACAAGATCGACCTGCCCCAGGCTGATCCGGACCGGGTCAAAGAAGAAATCGAAAAAATCATCGGCATCGATGCTACCGATGCGGTGACCTGCAGTGCCAAGACCGGGCTGGGCGTCGACGAAGTGCTGGAACGTCTGGTTCACACCATTCCCGCACCGACCGGCAATATCGAAGACCCCTTGCAAGCCCTGATCATCGACTCCTGGTTCGACAACTACCTGGGCGTCGTCTCGCTGGTGCGAGTACGCCACGGTCGGATCAAGAAGGGTGACAAGGTGCTGGTGAAATCCACCGGTAAGATCCATCTGGTCGATAGCGTTGGCGTATTCAATCCCAAACACACCGCCACGGTTGATCTGAAAGCTGGGGAAGTGGGTTTTATCATTGCCGGCATCAAGGACATTCACGGTGCGCCAGTGGGCGATACCCTGACCTTGAGCTCCACCCCTGACGTCGACGTGCTGCCGGGCTTCAAACGCATCCAGCCGCAGGTCTACGCCGGTCTGTTCCCGGTCAGCTCCGACGACTTCGAAGACTTCCGTGAAGCCCTACAAAAGCTCACGCTGAACGACTCCTCGTTGCAGTACACCCCGGAAAGTTCGGACGCGCTGGGCTTCGGTTTCCGTTGCGGGTTCCTCGGCATGCTGCACATGGAGATCATCCAGGAGCGCCTGGAACGCGAGTACGACCTCGACCTGATCACCACCGCGCCGACGGTGATTTTCGAGCTGCTGTTCAAGACTGGCGAGACGATCTACGTCGATAACCCGTCCAAGTTGCCGGATTTGTCGGCGATCGAAGACATGCGCGAACCGATCGTGCGTGCCAATATCCTGGTTCCGCAGGAGCACCTGGGCAACGTCATTACCCTGTGTATCGAAAAGCGTGGCGTGCAGCACGACATGCTGTTCCTCGGTACCCAGGTGCAGGTCAGTTACGACCTGCCGATGAACGAAGTGGTCTTGGACTTCTTCGATCGTCTGAAGTCGACCAGCCGCGGTTATGCGTCGCTGGACTACCACTTCGATCGTTATCAATCGGCTAATCTGGTCAAGCTGGATGTATTGATCAACGGTGAGAAAGTCGACGCCCTGGCGTTGATCGTGCACCGTGACAACGCGCACTACAAAGGTCGTGCGTTGACCGAAAAGATGAAAGAACTGATTCCGCGACAGATGTTCGATGTGGCGATCCAGGCTGCCATTGGCGGACAGATTGTGGCGCGTACGACCGTCAAGGCACTCAGAAAGAACGTATTGGCCAAATGCTACGGCGGTGACGTTAGCCGTAAGCGCAAACTGTTGGAAAAACAGAAGGCCGGTAAGAAACGCATGAAGCAGGTCGGCAACGTGGAAATTCCACAAGAAGCCTTCCTTGCTGTGCTCAGGTTGGATAGTTAGGTCCTATGTCACTAAATTTCCCGCTGTTGCTGGTCATCGCCGTCGCCGTGTGTGGCGCGCTGGCGTTGTTCGACCTGATTTTTCTCGCCCCGCGTCGGCGTGCGGCCATCGCCACCTACCACGGCCAGGTCAGCGAGCCTGACGAGGTGGTGGTCGATCGGCTGAACAAGGAACCGCTGCTGGTGGAGTACGGTAAATCGTTCTTCCCGGTGCTGGCGATCGTGCTGGTGTTGCGGTCTTTCCTGGTCGAGCCGTTCCAGATTCCATCGGGTTCGATGAAGCCGACCCTGGAAGTGGGCGATTTTATTCTGGTCAACAAGTTTGCCTATGGCATTCGCCTGCCGGTGCTCGACAGCAAAGTCATCGAAGTCGGTGATCCGCAGCGTGGCGATGTCATGGTGTTCCGCTACCCGAGCGACCCGAATATCAACTACATCAAGCGTGTGGTTGGCTTGGCCGGCGACCGCATTCGCTACAGCACGGACAAACAGCTGTTCATCAATGATCGCCCGGTTGCCCAGCAGTTGATCGGCGAAGAGCCGGGCAGCCTTGGCAGTGCGGTGTTGTATGAAGAGCAACTGGGTGAAGCCGAGCACCAGATCCGCAAGGAAATGAACCGTTATCGGGTTGAGCCGGGGCGTGAATGGGTGGTGCCGCAAGGGCATTACTTCATGATGGGCGACAACCGCGACAACTCCAACGACAGCCGTTACTGGAACGATCCGGCCATCGCCAAACCCTTGCTGGGCATGGTGCCGGACAAGAACATCGTCGGCAAAGCCTTTGCCGTGTGGATGAGCTGGCCAGATCCGAAGCTGCGCAATCTGCCGAACTTCTCCCGCGTCGGCCTGATTCACTGACGTTCTGAGTATTTTGCGGCGCTGTTCAATACGGCGCCGCACGCTATATATAGTCTTGTCTTGAGCCTTTCAGGCTTTCACACAACGTCGAACTTTGGGGACAAACATGACATTTGCGCGCTCGCAAAAAGGCTTGTCGATACTGAGCTGGCTGGTAGTACTGGCGGTCGTGGCGTTCTTCGCCAGCACGGCATTCAAAGTGTTGCCGCATTACCTCGACTATATGTCGATGGAGAAAATCATTACCTCGGTGGAAACCGATAAAGCCTCGGATATTCGTACCGTTGGCGATTTCTACAGCCATGTCAGCAAGGGCATGCAGGTCAACAGTATTCGCGATCTGAAGCTGGAAGATGCACTCAAGGTGACGATCGAGAACAATGAGTTTCTCGCCCACCTGAAGTACGAAAAACGTGAGCCGCTGATCGAGAACCTCGATCTGGTGGTGCATTTCGATAAAGAATTCCGCGTGCGCATGCCGTGAGTTCTTCGTTAGTCCGTCTCGAGCGTCAGCTCGGTTATACCTTCCAAGACCAGGACCTGATGGTCCTGGCGCTCACTCACCGCAGCTTTGCCGGGCGCAACAACGAGCGTCTGGAGTTCCTTGGCGATGCCATCCTCAACTTCGTTGCCGGCGAGGCGCTGTTCGAGCGCTTCCCGCAGGCGCGCGAAGGTCAGCTGTCGCGTTTGCGCGCACGCCTGGTCAAGGGCGAGACCCTGGCGGTGCTGGCGCGTGGTTTCGACCTGGGTGAATACCTGCGTCTCGGTTCGGGTGAGTTGAAGAGTGGCGGTTTTCGCCGCGAGTCGATTCTTGCCGACGCTTTGGAGGCCCTGATCGGGGCGATTTACCTGGATGCCGGTATGGATGCGGCGCGTGAGCGGGTGCTGGCCTGGTTGACCAATGAACTGGATGGCTTGACCCTGGTCGATACCAACAAGGACCCGAAAACCCGCTTGCAGGAGTTTCTGCAGTCGCGTGCCTGCGATCTGCCGCGTTACGACGTGGTGGATATTCAGGGCGATCCGCATTGCCGGACATTCATCGTCGAGTGTCAGGTTACTTTATTGAATGACAAAACCTTGGGCCAAGGGGCCAGCCGCCGCATTGCCGAACAGGTTGCTGCGGCCGCTGCCTTGATTGCGCTGGGTGTGGAGAACGGCCATGACTGATTCACCTGCAACACGCTGTGGCTATGTCGCCATCGTCGGCCGGCCCAACGTGGGCAAGTCGACGCTGCTCAACCACATCCTCGGGCAAAAGCTGGCGATCACCTCGCGCAAGCCGCAGACCACTCGGCACAACATGCTCGGGATCAAGACCGAGGGTGAGGTGCAGGCGATCTACGTGGATACGCCCGGTCTGCACAAGAACAACGAGAAAGCCCTCAATCGTTTTATGAACAAGAATGCCTCGTCGGCCCTGAAAGACGTCGATGTGGTGATTTTTGTGGTCGACCGTACCCGCTGGACCGACGAGGACCAGATGGTTCTCGAACGTGTGCAGTACGTGCAGGGCCCAGTGATTCTGGCGATCAACAAAACCGATCGCATCGAAGACAAAACCGAGCTGATGTCGCACCTGGAGTGGCTGGCAACCCAGTTGCCGAATGCCGAGATCGTCCCGGTTTCCGCTCAGCATGGGCATAACCTCGACACCCTGGAAAAGCTGGTCGGCGAACGTCTGCCCGAGGGCGTGCACTTCTTCCCGGAAGACCAGGTTACTGATCGCTCCAGCCGCTTCTTCGCCGCCGAATTGGTGCGCGAGAAGATCATGCGCCAGCTGGGTGCCGAGTTGCCGTACCAGATCGCCGTGGAGATCGAGGAGTTCAAGCGCGACGGGCGCATCCTGCATATTCACGCGCTGATTCTGGTCGAGCGTGACGGGCAAAAGAAAATCATCATCGGCGACAAGGGCGAGCGGCTCAAGCGTATCGGCCAGGAGGCGCGCAAGGACATGGAAGTGATGTTCGACTCCAAGGTCATGCTCAACCTGTGGGTCAAGGTCAAAGGCGGTTGGTCGGACGACGAGCGCGCCTTGCGTTCCTTGGGCTACGACAACATTTAACCGCTGTTCGATGCGTAGGGCGGATCGCCGCCCGGCCCGCCCTATTCAGTAGCCTAACGCCATGACCGCTCAGCCTGCCTATGTTTTGCACAGTCGCGCATACCGCGAGAGCAGTGCATTGGTGGATTTCCTCACGCCCCAAGGGCGCCTGCGTGCCGTGCTACGCGGTGCACGGGGCAGGGCGGGTACCTTGGCGCGGCCGTTCGTGCCGCTGGATGTCGAGTTTCGCGGGCGCAGCGACCTGAAGAACGTCGCTCGCCTGGAAGCTGCCGGTATCCCCAACCTGCTCAGCGGTGAAGCGCTGTTTAGCGGCCTCTACCTGAATGAACTGCTGATCCGTCTGTTGCCGGCGGAAGACCCGCACCCGGCGATGTTCGAACACTATGCCATGACGGTTCTGGCGCTGGCCCAAGGGCGTGCGCTGGAGCCCTTGCTGCGCGCATTCGAATGGCGCTTGTTGGATGAGCTGGGCTATGGTTTTGCCCTCGACAGGGACGTGCGCGGCCAGCCAATCGCGGTGAGCGGTTTGTACCGACTGCGTGCCGATGCCGGGCTGGAGCCTGTTGGTCAGCTACAACCTGGCGTGTTTCAAGGTGCCGAGTTGCTGGCCATGGCCGAAGCCGATTGGACTGCGCCGGGCGCCCTGGCGGCTGCCAAACGTCTGATGCGCCAAGCCCTGGCGCCCCATTTAGGCGGTCGACCGCTGGTCAGCCGCGAACTGTTTATGACGCTCAAGGAGCCGACCCGTGACTGATGCCAATCGTATTCTGCTGGGTGTGAACATCGACCATGTGGCGACCCTGCGCCAGGCCCGTGGCACCCGCTATCCCGACCCGGTGAAGGCCGCGCTGGATGCCGAAGAAGCCGGCGCCGACGGCATCACCGTGCACCTGCGCGAAGACCGCCGGCACATTCAGGAGCGTGACGTGCGCCTGCTCAAGGAGGTCATGCAAACGCGGATGAACTTCGAGATGGGCGTCACCGAAGAGATGCTCGCCTTCGCCGAAAGCATCCGCCCCGAACACGTCTGCCTGGTACCGGAAACCCGCCAGGAACTTACGACTGAAGGTGGCCTGGATGTGGCCGGGCAGGAGGCGCGGATTCGTGCCGCCGTGCAGCGCTTGAGCCAGATCGGCTGCGAAGTGTCGTTGTTTATCGACCCGGACGAGCAGCAGATCGCCGCCTCCAAGCGGGTCGGCGCCCCCGCCATCGAGCTGCACACCGGCCGTTATGCCGACGCCCATAGCCCGGAAGAAGCGGCGCGTGAGCTGGCGCGGATTCGCGACGGCGTAGCCTGCGGTCTGGCCCATGGCCTGATCGTCAATGCCGGCCATGGCCTGCATTACCACAACGTCGAGCCGGTAGCGGCGATTGCCGGAATCAACGAGCTGAACATCGGCCACGCATTGGTCGCCCACGCGCTGTTCGTTGGCTTCAAGCAGGCGGTGGTGGAAATGAAGCAGCTGATAGTCGCGGCGGCCAATCGCGGTTAGTGCGTAGGACGGACATGCCGCAGGCCTCTCCGCCTTAACCGGTGGACAAGCTGGCGCATGTCCACCCTACGGGAGCTGTGATGTATTAAGGTTTATGGCTTGCGTGCAATCAATACGGCGCGGCTGGGTGCCGGCAGGCCTTCGATCGTGCGGCTGTGGTCGGCCGGGTCGAGGAACTCGGGCAGCGACTGAAAGCGCATCCACTCGGTCGAGCGTTGTTCGTCCACCGAGGTGGTGCTGACATCCACGCAGCGCACGTCGACGAAGCCGGCGCGGCGTAGCCACAACTCCAACGCCGGCACCGAGGGCAGAAACCAGACGTTGCGCATTTGTGCGTAGCGGTCTTCGGGCACCAGCACCTGTTGCGCATCGCCTTCCACCACCAGGGTTTCCAGTACCAGTTCACCGTCCTTGACCAGGCAATCCTTGAGATCAATCAAATGATCGATGGGCGAGCGGCGGTGATACAGCACGCCCATAGAGAACACCGTGTCGAAGCCTTGCAGCTTGCTCGGTAACTCCTCAAAGGCCAAAGGCAGGTGCCAGGCCGGCAGCTCGGGCAAGTAGTTCTTCATCGCCAGGAACTGGCAGAGGAACAGCCAGTTGGGGTCGATGCCGACCACGCTGTCGGCGCCGGCGCCGAGCATGCGCCACATGTAGTAGCCGTTGCCGCAGCCGACATCCAGCACGCGTTTGCCCGCCAGGTCGAGGTAGGGTGCGACGCGTTGCCATTTCCAGTCGGAGCGCCACTCGGTATCCACGTGCACGCCAAACAACTCGAACGGCCCTTTGCGCCACGGGATCAGGCCTTGCAGCGCGGTCGTCAGGGCGGCGCGGCTGGCATCGTCGCACGCGCCGTCGAAGCTGAAGTTTTTCCGCAGCTCCAGGCGTTCGACGTCGAGTGTCGGCAGGGCTTGTACCGCGCCATACCAGCGTTGCAGGTCGCCATGGCCGGTCGCCAGCTTGGCGTCGATTTGGCCGGGCAGCCCCGCCGACCAGTCTTGCAGCGCAGTGCCCGCCAGTTGCTGTTGCAGGGCGTCGAGGTCGAGGCGGCTAATCATGGCAGGGCAATCAAGGAGGCGAAGTTAAGGCACTGGAACCACGGCACCACCTTGCTGAACCCCGCGGCGAGCAGGCGCTCGCGGTGCTGTTCGAGGCTGTCCGGCAGCATGACCTTTTCGATGGCGCTGCGCTTCTGGGCGATTTCCAGCTCGCTGTAGCCGTTGGCTCGCTTGAAGGCGATATGCAGCTCGCCAAGCAGCTCATGTTGCTGGCTGTCCTCGAAGCGCAGCTTCTCCGAGAGAATCAGCGCGCCACCGGGCAGCAGGGCTTGGCGGATACGCCTGAGCAGGGCCAGGCGCTGCTCGGGCTGGATGAATTGCAGGGTGAAGTTCAGTGCCACCAGCGAGGTCGGCTGGAAGTCCAGGGCCAGGATGTCGGCCTCAAGCACCTCGACCGGCAGCAACTCCTGAAACATCGAGTCCTGCGCATGCAGGTATTCGCGGCAGCGCTCGACCATGGCACTGGAGTTGTCCACGGCGATCACCCGGCAATCCTCGATCTGCACATGCCGGCGCAGGGCCTGGGTCACGGCGCCCAGCGAGCTGCCGAGGTCATACAGCACGCTGTGCGGCTGGGCGAACTGACTGGCCAGCACGCCGATATTCTCGACAATGGTCGGATAGCCGGGCACCGAGCGCTTGATCATGTCCGGGAACACCCGCACCACGTCCTCGTTGAAGGCGAAGTCCGGCACCTGGGCCAGTGGCTTAGCGAAGAGACGGTCGGGTTGTTTGCTCACGACGGTTACCAAGAGGGGGCGAGAAAAGCCGGCAATTTTAGCGTGAAAGTCGCGTAGCGACGACTGCCTTATGACCTTCTCCCTCGCCGGGCAGAAGGCGCGGATGCCGCGCAAGCGCTCCTGCTGCGCCAGGGGGCTTGCGGCCTGCCCATGCAGCCAGGTGCGGCGGCTTACTTCAATTGGTCGGAAAAGTACTCGCCAGCGCCTTGCAGCGGCCCCAAGGGATTGCGTTTGACCTCGAAGCGGCGAATATTCGGCTCGCCGTTGCTGACCTTGTGCACCAGCGTGTCGTCGACCAACACGAACACCGCGCGGAAGGCCCAGCCCTGCAATTCACGCTGCTTGCGAAAATTGAACACGTCGGCCCAGAAGCTGCCGACTCGCTGGGTGTCGGTCTTGGTGAACTCGAAGGCATAGCCAATGCAGCGATCCTTGGCTTCCAGGCATTGCACCAGCCCGTCCGGCAGGTAGCTGATGGGGATGTTCGGTTGCACGAACATCAGGCGCACGTCGATAAACGAAAGCATCTTGCCGTTGCCTTCGGCCAGCGGGTCGAAGCCCAGGGAGAACAGCTCGGCACGACTGGTCGCGCCGGGAATGGCCTGGGAATAGCGCATTTCCGCATCCAGGTAGTCGCTGAAGGGCGACTGCACCTCGGCGCGCTCACTGGGTAACAGGCTGCCACAGCCACTCAAACAAACCAGCGTTGCAATCGTTGCAACTTCACGCCAGCGGACAGCCATGTCTTCTTCTCCCGAAGTCGAACTCTGTCTACTTGCTATAGCCGATTTAGTGACGCTCTGCTGTTGCGTTTATGAAACAGTTGTGTGATTGCTCTGGCGCTGTCGCGCCGACGCGGCAATTGCCCATTGGCCGAGCCAGTAACTGAGGATGATGGCGTAAGGCGCCGCCGCGAAGGGCGCCACAAAACGGTTGATGCCGATCAGGCTATCGGACAGCACGAACAGCGCGGCACCGCCGGCGGCCAGCCCGCTTGAGTGCGCGTCGAGCCCCGCGCTAGCAACGCGGGCCAGCGCGCGCCAGAGCATCGCGCTGATGGCCAGGGTGTACAGCAGCACCGGTATCAGCAGTGGCCCGAGACCGCCGCTGGCCAGCACGGCAAACATGCCGCCGCCAATGCCCGTCGCGAGTAACAGCAAGGCGTAGGCCGGCCGCCGGCAATCGCTGAGGTAGGCGCGCAGATACGCCAGATGAGCGAGCAGGAACGCGCCAAGGCCGAACACGAACAGGTCGCCGGGCCAATCCAGCAGCAGGTCGCCCGCCAAGGAACACAGCAGGCCGATGCCGATCCAGCGCCGGTACACGCCAGGCGCCGCACTGCGTAGCCAGCACAGCAAGGCCAACATCGGCAGCCCCTTGCTGGCCAGGCTCAGCAGCGGCCAGTCTGCGGCGCGGCCGTAGAGAAACACTGCGGCGCCCAACAATGCCAAGCTCAACCAACGCATGTGCAGCCTCCTTGGCTGAATCGATGCGGCACTATGGCCATGCTTGTGGCTAACGCCCAGGCGCTAAACGTCAGGGCCGGGAGCATTTCGCGCCGCCGTGTGAGTGCCGCCCGCTATTGCGAAATGCAGCGACATTACAATTGCTTGTTAAGCTAGAAGGGCTTCATACAAGGAATCGCGATTAATGATAAGAACTGCCACCGGCCTGAAAGTTGGTTTTGTCATAGCCATCCTGATGCTCGTGTTGAACATGTTGGTGCCGTTTTTCGGCGCTCGTTGGGTCAATGCGGCCTTGATCGAACATGACCGCCAAGAGCAACTCGGTCGTCACTTGCAGCAACTGCTGTCGGGGCTGAAGGACGGCGAAACCGGCCAGCGCGGCTTCGTTATCACTGGCCGTGAGGATTATTTGACCCCGCTGTATCAGGGTTTTGGCGATGTTGATCGGCTCTACCAGACACTCAGCCAGAGCCTGGACGACGAGCAGTTGCTCGTGCTGCACAGCTTGCGGCCGCTGATCGACGAGCAGCGCGACTACTTCACCACGAGCATCGAAACTCGCCGCAACCAGGGCCTGGTGGCAGCTAGCGAGCGAATCAGCAGCGGTAAGGGCAAGCAGTTGATGGACGGCATCCGCGCGCGGGTGGACAGTATTCAACAGGCGACCAATCAGAACTCGCTGCTGTCGCAGCAGGAAATCGCCTGGCGCGAAGGGCTTAGCCGAGCCGTCCTGATATTGGTCGCGGTGCTCGATTTGTTGGTGATTGCGCTGCTCTTTCACTTCACCTTCCGCGCGTTGCACGAGGGGCGTGAGGGCCGTCGTCAGCTGCAGAGCCTCAGCGAGCAATTGGCCAATGGCATGCAGCGTGTGGAGTTGCGTAACCGCGAGATATCCCTGCTCAGCCGCATGGCCGGTGCGTTGCATTCGGTGAATGCCTTCGATGAGTGCTTCATGATCATCGGGCGTTTTGCCGAGCAGCTATTTCCCCGCAATGCGGGCTGCATGTTTCTCTATCATCCGTCCCATGATGTGCTCGAAGAGGTGGCGCATTGGTGCGATTGGCCGGCGGGCTTGGAGTTGTTCGAGCCGAATCAATGCTGGGCATTGCGCCGTGGGCAAAGCCATCAGGTGGTGGACGCGCGCAAGGAGTTGATCTGTCCGCATTTGCAGCACAACGAACTGCTGCATGCCGGCTACCTCTGTGTGCCGTTGATGGCGCAAGGTGAGCCGCTGGGCGTACTGACCTTGCGGGGCACCCCGAGCGTCGATCTGGAGTTGGCGGAAACTTTCGCCGAGCAGGTGTCGCTGGCGGTGGCCAATCTGTCGTTGCGCGAGAGTCTGCGCAAGCAATCGGTGATCGACGCGTTGACCGGGCTGCACAATCGCCGCTTCCTCGATGAAAGCCTGCGTCGCGAGTTGCTGCGTGCCTCGCGCAACCAATCGAGCCTGGCCGTGGTGCTGCTGGATGTTGATCACTTCAAGCGTTTTAACGACAGTTTTGGCCATGAGGCCGGCGACCTGGTGCTGCGCCACTTGGCCCTGGAAATGAAGCGCCAGGTGCGCGCCAGCGACCTGGCCTGTCGCTACGGGGGCGAGGAGTTTGCCCTGATCATGCCGGAGATCGGCCTGGACGATGCCGTCGAGCGCTGCGAAGCCTTGCGCCAGGCGGTGATGCGTTTGCAGGTGCATTACGGTGGGCAGGCGTTGGGTGCGATCAACATCTCGCTGGGCTTGGCGATGTTCCCGCAAGACGGCGAGGAGGCCGAGGGTTTGCTGCATGCCGCCGACAGTGCGTTGTACGAAGCCAAGCGTAGCGGCCGCAATCGGTTGTGTGTGTACCAGGCGGGTCTGACCAGCAAGCCGGTGGTGCTGACCTGAGCGGCGGCATGCGTGTTGGCGGGTGGGCGCCGAGGTTTGCTGCCGGCGCAGGTTGCGGCTTAAGTAAACAGCTGAGCGGTTACTTCGCCTTTACTTGGCAATCGAAGGTTTCTGCCGGCGCCACCTCGGTTTCCCACGGGCGCTGATAGGTCAGCAGCAGATGCCCGCTACCGGCTTGCTTGACCGCAAAGCGCCAGGTGGATTGTCCGGCACTGCCAATCAGACCGGCGTCCTCCGGGTTGCTGTAGACCTCTGGGCCGAGGCTGGTGAGCACGCTTTCGGCACCGTCGCGCAGTACCCAGCGAAAACCGGTGGTGGGGTTGCTTGGCAGGGTCAGCACCAGTTGCTGGCCGCTGTGCAGGTTCAGCGGGCACTGGCTTTGCTGCTGCACCGTAAGGCTGCCGGGCTGGTGCGCACAGGCGCTCAGCAGGGCGAGGGCGAGCGGCAGTAAGAGGCGGTGGGCAGGGCTCATCGATGGCTCCAGTGATCGGCAAAGGCCTGCCAGCATAGCGTTTGTGTAGCGCCGGGCGTAACCCATTGGCACGGCAGCCGGGTGGGCTAAAGCCGCCCGGCGGAGTCGAGCAGGTTCAGTCGAACAATACCTTGGCCACATCGTTGTAGCGTTTGGCGAAGTGCACCGTCAGGCCGTCCTTGAGGTAATCCGGCAGTTCTTCATAGGAACCGCGGTTGGCCTCCGGCAGGATCAGCTCGAAGATTTTCTGCCGCCGCGCCGCGATGACTTTCTCGCGTACCCCGCCAATCGGCAGCACCTGGCCGGTGAGGGTCAGTTCGCCGGTCATGGCCACGCCTTTTTTCGGCGCCTGGTTGCGCGCCACCGAGAGCAGGGCGCTGGCCATGGTCACGCCGGCGCTGGGGCCGTCCTTGGGGGTGGCGCCTTCCGGCACGTGCAGGTGGATAAACGCCTGGTCGAAAAAGCTCGGCTCGCCGCCATACTGCTTCAGGTGCGAGCTGATGTAGCTGTGGGCGATCTCTGCGGATTCCTTCATCACCTCGCCCAGCTGCCCGGTCAGCTTGAAGCCACGGTTCAGCGTATGAATGCGCGTCGCCTCGATCGGCAGAGTGGCACCGCCCATGCTGGTCCACGCCAGCCCGGTGATGACCCCGACGCCGGAGAGCACCTGTTCACGGCGGAATACCGGCATGCCGAGGTATGCCTCCAGGTCTTTCGGGCCGATCTTGATGCGGCTGTCGGGGGCGTCGAGCAGTTTGACCACCGCCTTGCGCACCAGCTTGCCGAGCTGCTTTTCCAGTTGTCGCACTCCGGCCTCGCGGGCGTAGCCTTCAATCAGCGCTTTCAGTGCAGGATCGCTGATGCTCAGGCGATTTTTCGGTACGCCGGCCTTTTCCAGCTGCTTGGGCCACAGGTGGCGCTTGGCAATGGCCTGTTTTTCTTCGGTGATATAGCCGGACAGGCGAATCACTTCCATGCGGTCGAGCAGCGGGCCGGGAATCGAGTCCAGGGTGTTGGCGGTGCAGATGAACAGCACCTTGGACAGGTCCAGGCGCAGGTCCAGATAGTGGTCGAGGAATTCGACGTTCTGCTCCGGGTCGAGGGTTTCCAGCAATGCCGAGGCCGGGTCGCCTTGGTAGCTGGCACCGAGTTTGTCGATCTCGTCGAGCATGATCACCGGGTTCATCACCTCGACTTCTTTCAGCGCCTGCACCAGCTTGCCCGGCAGGGCACCGATATAGGTGCGGCGGTGGCCCTTGATCTCCGCTTCGTCACGCATGCCGCCCACGCTGAAACGGTAGAACGGTCGGCCGAGGGATTCGGCGATGGATTTGCCGATGCTGGTTTTGCCGACGCCAGGGGGGCCGACCAGCAGCACGATGGAGCCGGCAATCTCGCCTTTGAAGGCGCCGACCGCGAGGAATTCGGTGATCCGCTCCTTGATGTCGTCCATACCGGCGTGGTGGTGGTCGAGCACCCGGCGGGCGTGTTTCAGGTCGAGCTTGTCCTTGCCGTATACGCCCCACGGCAGGGCGGTGGCCCAGTCCAGGTAATTGCGCGTGACCGCGTATTCCGGCGAGCCGGTTTCGAGGATCGACAGCTTGTTAAGTTCTTCGTCGATACGCTTGCGTGCCTGCTCGGGCAAGTTCTTGCCCGTCAGGCGCTGCTGGAACTGCTCGGCATCGGCGCTACGGTCATCCTTGGTGATGCCCAGTTCGTGCTGGATGATTTTCAGCTGTTCCTTGAGGAAGAAATCGCGCTGATGCTCACCGACCTTGCGGTTGACCTCGGCGGACAGCTCGTTCTGCAGACGAGCGACTTCCACCTCCTTGCGCAGCAGCGGTAGCACCTTCTCCATGCGCTTGAGGATCGGTACGGTGTCCAGCACTTCCTGCAACACATTGGCCGGCGCGGTAGTCAGCGCCGCGGCGAAGTCGGTGAGCGGCGACGGCTGGTTGGGGCTGAAGCGATTGAGGTAGTTCTTCAGCTCTTCGCTGTACAGCGGGTTGAGCGGCAGCAGTTCCTTGATCACGTTGATCAGGGCCATGCCGTAGGCCTTGACCTCGTCACGGCCGTCACTGGCGTTGCGTGGGTATTCCACTTCAGCCAGATAGGGCGGGCGGTGGTGCTTGAGCCAGCCACGGATGCGCACGCGGTCCAGGCCCTGGGCGACGAACTGCAGCTTGCCGTCACCGCGGCTGACATGGTGTATGCGCACCAGGGTGCCGTGCTCCGGCAGGCTGGCCGTATCGAAGTGGCGCGGATCGGTGACGGGCTGATCGACGTAAAACAGTGCCAGGCAGCGGTGCTCGGTGTTGCTCACCAATTCCAGGGTTTCCGCCCAGTGCTCCTCGTTGACGATGACCGGCAGCACTTGCGCAGGAAAGAACGGCCGGTTGTGAATCGGGATCACATACAGCTTGTCCGGCAATTGTTGGCCGGGCAGCACCAGGCTGTGGCTGCCCTGGCTGGTTTGCTCGGCGACGGTTTCAATGTCCTGTTGATCGTTCATGCGGCACCTGTAATGGCTCGTTGAGTGTTACATGGGGCGATGCGCGGGGTTTTTCAATCGAATAGCCGGGACATAGGGCGTTAATCAGTGTTGCAGCATGCGTGTGCGCGGGCCGCTTGGGCGAGGCGTTTGCATGCACGATGCGCGCTGTTGCAGGCCATTTGTCGTGCAGGCTGCAGTTTTTCCGGACAAAAGGGTAAAGTGCCGCCATTCCCACCAGGGTTGCCGTTGCCATGCTCAAAGCCCGCCTGATCCGTCTGGCCGACCAAGCCCACGAACATACCCACGACCATCATCAATTGGTGCTGTCGTTGTCCGGTCGTGCCGAGTTCGAGGTCAATGGTCGGGGCGGCGAGGTGTGCCGCATGCGCGCCTGCCTGGTGCCGGGCGATGCCGATCACCAGTTCGCCGGCATGGGCGACAACCGCATGTTGATCGTCGACCTGGACGAGCAGGGCATCTCCAGTGAAGACCTGGAATTGCTCACGCACCTGTTCGAGACTCCGCGTTACCCCCAGTTGGACGCGGATTTCCAGAACCTGCTCAGCTACGCCGGTGCCGAACTCGAGCGCTACGGCAGCGACCCGCTGTTGGCGCGCTCGCTTGGCGGCGTGTTGTTGCGGGCATTGCACCTGCGCCTGTTCGGCGAACAAGCGCCACGGCTGCTCGGTACGCTGAACCTGGAGCGGCTGGATGCCTATATTGGCGAGCACCTGGCGCGGCGTATCAGCGTCGCCGAACTGGCGCAGGTCGCCTGCCTCAGCCCCAGCCATTTCCATGCGCAATTCAAGGACAGCGTCGGCCTGACGCCACACCAGTACCTGTTGAAAACCCGTCTCGACCGTGCCGCCCGGTTGCTGCGCGAGAGCGCTCTACCGCTGATTCGCATCGCCGAAGAATGCGGTTTTTCCAGCCAAAGTGCCTTGACCACGGCCATGCGCCGCTACCTGGGGTTGACCCCCAAGCGCCTGCGCGGCGCCGAATAGCCCATCGCGGCAACATCTTGCGACTGTATTGAGCCAGCCCCACTGGGTGGGCCGCGGGTTTCGCTTGCCTATACAGCGCTAAAACGTGATCTTCTCGGCACTCCCAGCTAATCTGCTCAGCACCGACGTACAAGGTTGCCAGGACGGCATGTATTCCTCTTGGAGTGCGCGGCCAGGGCCGAGCACGAGTGATCAGCATGACAACGCATTTCCTCAACCCATTGCGCACCGCTGTGCTGGGCGTTTTCTGTGCCCTCAGCCCGGTGCTCTGGGCGGCCAGCTTGCAGGCCGAATTAGTCGACGCCCAAGGGCAGCCGCTGGCCAATGCGGTATTGACGCTACGCGGGCCGTTAGGCGCGGAAGCTGCGCCAGCCAAAGCCATCATGGATCAACAGGCGCAACAGTTCGTGCCGAACGTGTTGGCGGTGCGCACCGGTACATCGGTGGCTTTCCCCAACAGCGACAACATTCGCCACCATGTGTACTCCTTTTCCCCAGCCAAACGCTTCGAGCTGCGCCTGTATCAAGGCACGCCGAGCGAGCCGGTGCAGTTCGATAAGCCCGGCGTGGTCGTGCTCGGCTGCAATATCCACGACTGGATGGTCGGCTATGTCTACATCACCGACGACCCCTGGTTCGCCGTGAGCGACGCGCAGGGCAAGCTGAATGTCGAGCAACTGCCGGCAGGACGTTATGCGGTCACGCTGTGGCACCCGCAAACGCCGCAGATGCTGCCGCAGCCAGGCGCCGAGTTACAGGTGACGGCATCGGGTGCGCAGCAGCGGTTTGTCCTGGATATGCAGGCAACCGCCAATGCCGCACCTGCGGCAGCAGCGCCGAGTGCCTTCGGCGATGCGTTCAAGAAAGCGACACGCGATGCTGCGCAATAGCTTCCAGGCGCGCATCGCCACGGTACTGATCCTGCTGCTCTCGGTGGTGGTGGGGGCTTTGTATTTCGCCGTGCAAACCGCCACCAATGTGGCCGTGCGCAGCCAGGCCCACGAGCAGTTGGAAGTCGGTACGCGGGTCTTCGAGCAACTGCTGGAGGTGCGCAGCCGGCAGCTGCATGACGCGGCGCAAGTGCTTGCCGCCGACTTTGGCTTCAAGGATGCGGTGGCCAGCGGCGATGCCGAGACCATCCGCTCGGCGCTGGGTAACCACGGTGCGCGGATCAATGCCAGCGTGGTGATGATGTTTGGCCTCGACGGTCGTCTCGACGTCAGCACCGATGCGCAGATTACCGGGCAGACCGCCACGCGCTTGAGTTCGCAGGTGATTGCGCATCAGCGCGAAGGCGTGCAGACCTTCCTCATGCCAATCGCCGACAAAATCTACCTGCTGGTGCAGGCGACCGTCACTGCGCCCTTGCCGATCGCGCGGGTCATGATGGGTTTTCAGGTCGATGCAAGTTTTGCCCGCGAGTTGCGCGAGTTGACCCACCTGGAGCTGACTCTGGTGGCCCAGCAGGATGATGCTCCGACGATCTGGATCAGCACCTTGCCGACTGTGTCCCAGGCGCAGTTGCAGCAGGACATGAGCGAGGATGGGCGTGAGCAGGACCGCGTCATGCAGATCGGCGCCGAACGCTACCTGGGCCAGCGTCTGGTGCTCGCCAGCGGACCGGGTTTTCAAGTCAAGGCCCTGCTGCACCGCTCGTTGAACGAAGCGCAGGAGGCGTTTGCCCCACTCGATCAAGATATTCTGCTGATTGCCCTGGTGGCCTTGTTGGCTTCCTTGGGGGGCGCGCTGCTGCTGGCGCGTACGGTCTCGCAGCCAGTGCGGCAACTGGCTGCGGTGGCCGAGCGGGTCGGTCAGGGCGATTACCAGGTGCCGCTGAAACTCGACCGTAGCGACGAACTGGGCAGCCTGGCCAAGGCCTTCAAAGCCATGCAGCAGGGCATTGCCGAGCGCGAACGGCAGTTGGCGCATAACGCCCTGCACGATGGATTGACCGGGTTACCCAACCGCACTTTGGCGCTGGAGCGCTTGGGCAGTGCGATCACCGCCGAGCGGCCGATGGCGCTGCTGTACCTGGGGGTCGGCAACTTGCGCGCGGTCAGCGAGAGCTGTGGGGCCGGTGGCGGCGACTTGGCCATGCAGCAGCTCAGCCGGCGCTTACTGGCGACCCTGCGCCCTGGCGACAGCCTGGCGCGGTTGATGGCGGACGAGTTTTTGCTGCTCCTGGAAAACACCGACAGCGACAGCGCGGTGGCCATCGGCGACAAGATTCACCAGTTGCTGCTCAAGCCGTTTCGTGTCGGCACCGTAGACATCGCCCTGGATTGCCGTATCGGCATCGCCGCTTATCCCGTCGATGGCTCAACCCCGGACGATCTGTTGCGCCGCGCGGGTATCGCCATGCAGGATGCCGCGCAATTGCCTGGCCGCTTGCAGGTCTATCAACGCGGTCGCGATGCCGCCCAGCAGCGGCAGATCCGCTTGATTCGCGACCTGCGCCGCGCGCCGGAAAAAGCCGAGTTGCTCCTGCATTACCAGCCGAAGCTGGACATCCGTGCCGGCATGGTGCGTCAGGCCGAAGCCCTGTTGCGTTGGCAGCACCCGCAGTTGGGCATGGTTTCGCCAGGCGAGTTCATTCCGCTGGCCGAGCGCACCGGCAGCATTCAGGTGCTTACTGCCTGGGTCATCGAAGAGTCCATACGCCAGTTGCATGAGTGGAACAGCCGCAGTTTGCGCGTGCAGCTGTCGCTGAATATCTCCACGGAAGATTTGCTCGACCTCGAACTGCCGGCGCGGGTCGCTCAGTTGCTGAGCAAATACCAGGTGCCGGCCGAGCAACTGATCTTCGAGATCACCGAAAGCGGGGTGATGCTCAACCCCGACGTGGCCTTGCGCGTGCTGCATGGTTTGCGCGATTGCGGCATCAGCCTGTCGGTGGACGATTTCGGCACCGGCTACTCGTCGTTGACCCAGCTCAAACGCATGCCGGTGCAAGAACTGAAGATCGACCAGTCGTTTATCTGCTGCCTCGACGATACCAGCGAAGATTCGGTGATCGTGCGTTCGACCATCGAGATGAGCCACAGCCTGGGACTCAAGGTGGTTGCCGAAGGCGTCGAACTCGAGCGCAGCCTGCGCCTGCTCGAACGCTGGCAGTGCGACACGGCCCAGGGCTATCTGATCAGCCGGCCGCTGACCGCCAAGGCCTTCGAGGCCTGGATCGCGTTGCCGTTAACCGCCTTTGTTTCGATGGTGTAGGGGAACTATGCGCTATCCACAAATCGTCAGTTTTGCCGTGCTCTGTGCCTGCTCAGGGCTGAGCTGGGGTGATCAAGGCCGTCTGCTGGCCACCGGCGGCGCGAGCAGCATCGAGGGCGCCGCGGGTGGCGGCATCACCCCCTGGGCCGTGCTCTCCGGTTATGGCGAGCGCGGCGAGTGGGGCGCCGACGTGTTCGCCACCCGTGTCGAAACTGGCGACTACCGCCTGGATGTGGCGGGGGTTGCGGCCTCCTTCGATAACCGTGTGGAGCTGTCCTACGCGCGTCAGCGTTTCGACCTGGGTAACCTCGCGCGCGGCCTCAGCCTGCCGGAAAACAGCCTCAGTCAGGACATTTTCGGGGTCAAGGTGCGTATGTTCGGCGACCTGATCTATGACCGCCTGCCGCAGGTGTCACTGGGCATCCAGCACAAGCGGCAGAAGGATTTTCTGATCCCCAGCCTGGTCGGTGCCGAGCGCAACGAAGACACCGAGGGCTATGTCACGGCCAGTCGGCTGATCCTCGGTGGCGCCTTCGGCTACAACCTGCTGCTCAATGCTGGCCTGCGCTACAGCCGGGCCAACGAACTGGGCCTGCTCGGGTTTGGCGGTGACCGCCGCGACAAGCATTCGCTGCTCAAGGAGGGCTCGGTGGCGGTGCTGCTCGACCGTCAGTGGGCGGTTGGCGTGGAGTACCGCGAGAAACCGGACAACCTCAGCTTCGCCGGTGAAAGCGACTGGGCCGACCTGTTCGTTGGCTATTTCCCGAACAAGCACCTGGCCGTGGTACTGGCCTATGCGCGCCTCGGCGAAATTGCCACTCTGGACCAGCAGAACGGCGCCTACCTGTCCGTGCAAGGGAGTTTCTAAGCATGCGTATGCTCGTGCTTGCCCTGGCGTTGAGCCTCGCCGCCTGCGCCCAGCAACCGCCGAAAGACGACAGCCTGTACCTGGCCCTTGGCGAGCAGCCGGGCATCACCCGCATCGTCGAAGGCATGCTGTTGAATATTGCCCGCGACGCACGCATCGTCCGGCACTTTGAGAATATCGACATCGTGCGCCTGCGCGACAAGCTGGTTGAGCAGATCTGCGTCGAAGCGGGCGGCCCGTGCACCTATACCGGCGACAGCATGGAAGAAAGCCACAAAGGCCAGCACCTCACGCCCAGCGATTTCAACGCCCTGGTGGAAAACCTGCAAGACGCGATGGACGCGCAGGGCGTCGCGGTGCCGGCGCAAAACCGCCTGCTGGCGCGCCTGGCACCGATGCGCGAACAGGTGATCGACCGTTAGTTGAGCAAAAAGGGGGGATTGATCGCCCCCCTTGTGCCATCTTGCCTGTCCGCTCGGTTCAGGCCTCCAGGGCGCTGGCCGGGCCGAAGAACTCGTAGTGTGACTGCTGTTCCGGGACGCCCAGTTCGCGCAGGTATTGCTTGACCTGGGCCATGAAGGGTTTCGGGCCGAGAAAGTAGGCGTCCAGGTCACGCTCGCTCGGCAGCCAGCTGGCCAGCAGCTCGCGGCTGAGCAAGCCCTCGGCATCGCAGCGGTCCCCGGCACGCGCCTCGCTGTAGCAAAAGAAGCGGCGGATGTGTGGGTGAGCCTGGGTGTGCGCCTCGACCCAGTCGCGGAAGGCGTGCACCGCGCCATTGCGCGCGCAGTGGATGAAGTGGATCGGTCGGCCGCTCTGGCGCGCGCTGTCGAGCATGGTCAGGGCCGGGGTAATGCCGACCCCGGCAGTGATCAGCACCAGCGGTTTGTGCGATGCCCCGAGAACGAAGTCGCCCGCGGGCGGGAACACTTGCACGCGGTCGCCGACCTGCACCTGGTCGTGCAGGTGGTTGGACACGCGACCGCCCAGCTCGCGTTTGACGCTGATGCGGTACTCGCGGCCATTGCCGAGTGCCGACAGCGAGTAGTTGCGGCGCACTTCCTCGCCGTCCAGGTGCAGGCGCAGGCCGATGTATTGGCCGGGGGCGAAGTCGAGCAGCGCGCCGCCGTCTTCCGGGGCCAGGTGGAACGAGGTGATTTCCTGGCTTTCCGCGACTTTCGCCGCCACGCGGAACCAGCGCGCGCCGCGCCAGCCGCCGGGTGCGGCGGCATTGTCGGCGTAGGCCTGCTCCTCGGCGCCGATAAGAATCTCGGCCAACTGGCCATACGCCGCGGCCCAGGCTTCTATCACCGCGTCGGTGGCGATTGCTGCGCCGAGCACTTCACGAATCGCCCGCAGCAGGCAGGTGCCGACGATCGGGTAGTGTTCGGGCAGGATCTGCAACGACACGTGTTTATTGACGATTTTCGCCACCAACGGTCCGAGCGCTTCGAGTTGGTCGATATGCCGGGCGTACATCAGCACGCCGTTGGCCAGGGCGCGTTGTTGGTCGCCGCTGGCCTGGTGGGCCTGGTTGAACAGCGGTCGCACCTCGGGGTATTCGCTGAACATCAGCTGGTAGAAGTGCCGGGTGAGGGTTTCGCCTCCGCTTTCCAGTAGCGGGACGGTGGCTTTGATAAGGGCGCGGTGTGGGGTCGACAGCATGCTGGGCTCCTGCGAGGTCGTGATGGAAAAACGTCGTGGTGCCAACACGGGCGTGCTAGCGTTATTGCTGGTTGAGTAATCAGAAAACGTGCCAGTTATTTTTCTTTTATTTATCAGTTGCTTATTAATTTATTGGTTTTTATGACTACAGTGTTTTTTGGTCATAAAGACTCATAGGTAGTCGTAATGACCACTAATCCGTTGCTGCAAACCCTGATCCCGCTGGTCGCCGATCTGTCCAAGGATCTCAGTGACGAAGAGCGCTATCGTCGTCTGCTGGCGGCCTGCCGTGCGTTGTTTCCGTGCGATGCGGTGGCGTTGCTCAAGCTCAGCGACGAGGTGCTGATCCCGGTGGCGGTCGAGGGGTTGAGCGCCGACACCCTCGGGCGTCGTTTCAAGGCCGCAGAACACCCGCGCCTGCAAGCGCTGCTGGAGCGCCGTGGGCCGACCCGTTTCGCCACCGATTGCGGCCTGCCCGACCCTTACGACGGCCTGGTGGAAGGCCATCGTGGCCACCTGGAAGTACACGACTGCTTCGGTTGCCCGCTGTACCTGGACGATCAGCTGTGGGGCCTGCTGACCCTCGATGCACTCGATCCCGCGCGCTTCGGTCAGGTCGACTTGGCCACCTTGGATGCCTTCGCCAGCCTGGCTGCGGCGACGGTCAAGGCCAGCGAGCGGATCAATGTGCTGGCGCGCCGGGTCGAGGACGAGCGCCAGCTGACGGCGGTGTACAGAGAGGCCGCGACCCGTCACCGAGCGCGTGAGCTGATCGGCCAGGGCGCCGCGCACAAGAAGTTGCAGGGCGAAATCGCCGTGGTCGCCGACAGCGATCTGACCGTGCTGATCACCGGCGAGACGGGCGTTGGCAAGGAGCTGGTGGCCGAAGCCATCCATGCGGCCTCGCTACGGGCGGGCAAGGCGTTGATCAGCCTGAACTGCGCGGCCCTGCCCGACACCCTGGTGGAAAGTGAGCTGTTCGGCCATGTGCGCGGCGCGTTCTCCGGCGCGGTCAGCGAGCGCAGTGGCAAGTTCGAGTTGGCCGACGGCGGCAGCTTGTTTCTCGACGAGGTCGGCGAGTTACCGCTGGCGGTGCAGGCCAAGCTGCTGCGTGTGCTGCAAAGCGGCCAGTTGCAGCGGGTTGGTTCGGACCGCGAGCACCGGGTCGATGTGCGGGTTATCGCCGCGACCAACCGTGACCTGGCGGCAGAGGTCAAGGCCGGGCGCTTCCGTGCCGACCTCTACCATCGCTTGAGTGTTTATCCCTTGTGCGTGCCGCCGCTGCGCGAGCGGGGGCGCGATGTGTTGCTGCTGGCCGGCTACTTTCTCGAAGAAAATCGCGCGCGCATGGGCTTGCGCAGCCTGCGCCTGAGCGCGGAGGCGCAGAAAGTGCTGCTGGGCTATGACTGGCCGGGCAATGTGCGCGAGCTCGAACACTTGATTGGCCGCGCCGCGCTCAAGGCCCTGGCGCAACACGCCGAGCGCCCGCGCATCCTGAGCATCGACGAAACGGTACTGGATCTGCCCGGTGCCGTGGCGGCGGTTGCCCCGGCGCCGGCCGAGGTGCCGGCGCAGCTGCCGCTCGGGCAGGATCTGCGCACGGCGCTAGAGGCCTTCCAGCGCCGGCTGATCGCGCAGTCCCTGGCCAGCCACCAGGGCAAGTGGGCGGATGTGGCGCGTGAGCTGGGCCTGGACCGCGCCAACCTCAATCGCCTGGCCAAACGCCTGGGCGTCAAGTAATGCACGTGGCGGCAACTCAAACGGTTTTTCGCTATTAGTTCCCCGGCTCATAGCTTTCTGCAAAAACTCCAGAGCTTTTCGCAAGAAGCTGTCATCGCTCTGCCACTAAATTCCGCCATCAACTCTTGCCGTCTCACGGCGAAGCCATAAGGCATTGGTCAGACCAGCGTATCTGAGCTAGACCGATAGCAGTGGCATTCATAACAAACAGTCTCCACAAGAGGATGGGCGTGATGTTCAAAGCCAGTCACGTCTTGCAGGACGAGTTCCTTAACCGGATCTCTGCCGCCAAGGCCGCCGAATTTTTCCCTGTCATCAGCGCCAACTACAGCGTTGACGAGGCAGCCTATCTCACTGAGCTGTTGCAGCTCGCCGACCCGGGTGAAACCGGCATCGAGGCTATCCGCCGCGGTGCCCGTACGCTGATTGAAGACGTACGTAGCCGGGACAATGCCGTCGATACCCTCGACGCACTGCTTCGACAGTACAGCCTCGACACCCAGGAAGGGCTGATGCTCATGTGCCTGGCCGAGGCGTTGCTGCGGGTGCCGGACGCCGCCACCGCCGACGCGCTGATCCGCGACAAGCTCTCCGCCGCCGAGTGGGAACGCCACCTGGGCAAGAGCGACAGCGTGCTGGTCAACTTCGCCGCCTGGGGCTTGGTGATGACCGGCAAGGTGGTCGATCCGCAAACCACCGACGGCCGGCCGAAAAATGTCCTCGGCAAACTGATCAAGCGCTCCGGTGAGCCGGTGATTCGCGCGGCGATGAACCAGGCCATGAAGCTGATGGGCAAGCAGTTCGTGCTTGGCCGCAATATCGGCGAAGCGCTGAAGAATGGTCGCCCGGAGCGCGAGAAGGGCTACACCTATTCCTTCGACATGCTCGGTGAAGCAGCACTGACCCAGGAGGACGCCGAGAAGTACATGGCCGACTACCGCAAGGCCATCGACACGGTCGGTGCCGAGCCGCAAGTCGGCCCCGGTCCGAAGCCGTCGATCTCGATCAAGCTGTCCGCCCTGCACCCGCGTTATGAAGTGGCGCAGCGCGAGCGCGTGCTCAGCGAGTTGTTCGCCAACGTGCTGGAACTGGCGGTGCGCGCACGCAAGCTGAATGTCGGCATCTCGGTGGACGCCGAGGAGGCCGACCGCCTCGAGCTGTCCCTGGAACTCTACGAAAAGCTGATGCGCGATCCGGCCCTCAAGGGCTGGGGCGAGTTCGGCCTGGTGGTACAGGCCTATTCCAAGCGCTGCCTGCCGGTACTGGTATGGCTGACCCTGCTGGGCAAGGAACTCGGCGAGAAGATGCCGCTGCGCCTGGTCAAGGGCGCCTACTGGGACACCGAAATCAAGCAGTGCCAGGTCCAGGGCCTGGACGGCTACCCGGTATTCACCCGCAAGGAAGGCACCGATACCTCGTACCTGGCCTGTGCGCGCTACCTGCTGTCGGAGTTCACCCGTGGGGTGATCTACCCGCAGTTCGCCAGCCATAACGCCCACACCGTCAGCTGCATCCTGGCGATTGCCGCCGAGCAGCAGCAACCGCGCGACTTCGAATTCCAGCGCCTGCATGGCATGGGCGATGCGTTGTACGACACCGTGCTGGAGACGCACCGCAAAAATGTGCGCATCTACGCCCCAGTCGGCGCGCACAAGGATTTGCTGCCGTACTTGGTGCGCCGCCTGCTGGAAAACGGCGCGAACTCCTCGTTCGTGCACCAGTTGGTCGACCCGAGCACCCCGGTCGAGTCCCTTCTCGATCACCCGGTGACGCAACTGCGTAAGTTCAAATCGCTCAGCAATGACAAAATCCCTCTTCCGCCTGCGCTGTTCGGTGCCGCGCGGAAAAACTCCCAAGGCATCAACATGAACATCCAGCACTCCCTGGCTGAGCTTGAGCTCGCCTACCAGCCGCACCTCAATCGTCAATGGCAAGCCGCGCCGGTAATCAACGGCCAGACGCTGCCAGGCACCGCGCAGGAAGTGCGTTGCCCCTATGCGCTGAGCCAAGTGGTCGGCAGCGTGCAATTCGCCAGCGCCGCCCAGGCCGCACAAGCCCTGGATGTGCTGCACGCGGCCTGGCCGCGCTGGAATGCCACCGAGATCGACAGCCGCGCGAGCATCCTCGAACGCCTGGCCGACCTGCTCGAAAGCAACCGTGCCGAGCTGATGGCGCTGTGCACCGTGGAAGCCGGCAAGTCGATGCAGGACGGTATCGACGAAGTCCGCGAAGCGGTGGATTTCTGCCGTTACTACGCCCAGCAGGCGCGTCTGCGCCTGGGCCGTGAAGAGCTGCAGGGCCCGACCGGCGAGCGCAACGAGCTGTTCCATGAAGGCCGCGGCATTTTCGTCTGCGTCAGCCCGTGGAACTTCCCGCTGGCCATCTACCTGGGTCAGATTGCTGCCGCCCTGGTCGCCGGTAACTGCGTGCTGGCCAAGCCGGCCGAGCAAACCAGCCTGATCGCCGCGCGTGCCCTGGAGCTGATGTTCGAAGCCGGCCTGCCGGCGGACGTGATCGCCTTCCTGCCGGGCGACGGCGCCACCCTCGGCGGCGTGTTCTGCCGCGACGCCCGTGTGGCGGGTGTGTGCTTCACAGGCTCGACCGACACCGCGCGGATCATCAACCGCCAGCTGGCCGAGAAAGCCGGCCCGATCGCCGCGCTGATCGCCGAAACCGGCGGGCAGAACGCGATGATCGTCGACTCCACCGCGCTGCCTGAGCAAGTTGTCAAAGATGCCGTGCAATCGGCGTTCACCAGTGCCGGCCAGCGTTGCTCGGCGCTGCGCGTGCTCTATGTGCAGACGGATATCGCCGAGCGCGTGTTGGACCTGCTCAAGGGCGCCATGGCCGAATTGAAAGTCGGCCCGACTCACCTGCGCGTCAGCGACGTGGGCCCGGTGATCGATGCCGAAGCCAAAGCCGGTCTCGATGCACATATCGCTCAGCTCAAAGGCGAGGGCAAGCTGATTGCCGAAGCCGTATTGCCAGCCGGCCTGGATGGCCACTTCGTCGCCCCGGTGGCGTTCGAAATCGGCGGCATCCACGAGCTGCAGAAGGAAAACTTCGGGCCGATCCTGCACATCGTGCGCTTCCAGGCCAGTGAGCTGGAGCAGGTGGTGGCGGCAATCAACGGCACCGGTTTTGGCCTGACCCTCGGCGTGCACAGCCGCAACGAGGAAACCGCACGGCGCATCGAAGCGCTGGCGCGGGTCGGCAACCTCTACATCAACCGCAACCAGATCGGCGCCGTGGTCGGTGTGCAACCCTTCGGCGGCTGCGGCCTGTCCGGCACCGGGCCGAAAGCCGGTGGCCCGAGCTACTTGCTGCGCTTCGCCAACGAGCGCACCACCTCGGTGAACACCACCGCGGTGGGCGGTAACGCGTCGCTGCTGTCGCTGGCGGACGAGGCATAAGTTGTAACGGGCGGGCGCCTCTCGGCACCCGCCCGTTGTTGTATTGGGGCCGTTAAACCCCCGACAGCGGTAAGGCTGGTCACTTGAGTTGGGCGCTGCATTGGGTATTCCAGCAGCTCGGCTTGTATTCAGTGAGCAGTGCTGCCGAGATCAAGCGTTCGCCATAAGCGGACGTGGTTTGCCAAGCAGGGCGCGGGTCTATCCCCGTTGCCTGAATAACAACAAACGAGAGGGGAGCTCCCCAATGACAGCTAACACTCCAATGCTTGTCACCTTCGTGGTGTACATCGCAGCCATGGTGCTGATTGGGCTATTTGCCTACATGCGCACCAAGAACCTTTCCGATTACATCCTCGGCGGTCGCAGTCTCGGCAGTTTCGTCACCGCATTGTCCGCGGGTGCCTCCGACATGAGCGGCTGGCTGCTGATGGGCTTGCCGGGTGCGGTGTACATGTCCGGCCTGTCCGAAGGCTGGATTGCCATCGGCCTGATCGTCGGTGCGTACCTGAACTGGTTGTTCGTCGCCGGTCGCCTGCGTGTACAGACCGAGCACAACGGCAACGCCCTGACCCTGCCGGACTACTTCACCAACCGCTTCGAAGACACCAGCCGCGTGCTGCGTATTTTCTCCGCCCTGGTGATCCTGGTGTTCTTCACCATCTACTGCGCCTCGGGCGTGGTGGCCGGTGCGCGGCTGTTCGAAAGCACCTTCGGCATGTCCTACAGCACGGCGTTGTGGGCCGGTGCGGCGGCAACCATCGCTTACACCTTCATCGGTGGTTTCCTGGCGGTGAGCTGGACCGACACCGTGCAAGCGACGCTGATGATCTTCGCTCTGATTCTCACCCCGGTGATCGTGATGATCGCCACCGGTGGTGCAGATATGAGCTTCGCCGCCATCGAGCTGAATGACGCGACCAACTTCGACATGCTCAAAGGCGCCACCTTTGTCGGTGTGATCTCGCTGATGGCCTGGGGCCTGGGCTACTTCGGCCAGCCGCACATTCTCGCGCGCTTCATGGCCGCCGATTCGGTGAGATCGATTCCGGCTGCACGTCGCATTTCCATGGCCTGGATGATTCTCTGCCTGGGCGGTGCGGTGGCAGTTGGCTTCTTCGGTATCGCCTACTTCGCGGCGCACCCGGAGGTGGCCGGCCCGGTTACCGAGAACCCGGAGCGCGTGTTTATCGAACTGGCCAAGCTGCTGTTCAACCCGTGGATCGCCGGCATTCTGCTGTCGGCCATTCTCGCCGCGGTGATGAGCACCCTGAGCTGCCAGTTGCTGGTGTGCTCCAGCGCCCTGACCGAAGACTTCTACAAAGCGTTCGTACGTAAAGGTGCTTCGCAGACCGAACTGGTCTGGGTCGGTCGTGCCATGGTGCTGCTGGTCGCGGTGATCGCCATCGCCCTGGCTGCCAACCCGGAAAACCGCGTGCTGGGCCTGGTGTCCTACGCCTGGGCTGGCTTCGGTGCTGCCTTCGGTCCGGTGGTGATCCTCTCGCTGGTGTGGCGTCGCATGACCCGCAACGGTGCCCTGGCCGGCATGCTGATCGGTGCCTTCACCGTGATCCTGTGGAAGAACTTCCTCGGCCATCTGGGCCTGTACGAAATCATCCCGGGCTTCATCTTCGCCACCGCCGGTATCGTGGTGTTCAGCCTGCTGGACAAAGCCCCTTCGGCCTCCATGCTGAAGCGTTTCGAAGAGGCCGAGAAGGAATACCAGGACGCCCACATTCCCTATCAGGATGCGCCTAGCCGTTAAACCATCCTGCGGCAGTTGGCTGGTCGTCCAGCTGCCGCACCAGCCTCGCGCGGGCGATGCCCGCAACAGGTGTAGTGCGTGCGACCGATAGTGCTTCGCCGGTCCACACCCTGAGGGTGTCGGGCCGGTTTTTTTTGCGCTGTCCCAGTGACGTGTTGCAGGAGAAGCCGCGCTTTTGCGGGAGCGGGTTTATCCGCGAAAATCTTTGAAAACTGA
>DELY01000016.1:0-27109 GCA_002354655.1 Pseudomonas sp. UBA2684 | reverse complement strand
ACAGTTAACGGGTACAGAGCCTTTTTTTGGGCGCTGCGTCCATCACCTGCTGCATGCGGCGTTAGGTTGTTGTGGGCGCGGTGCCGCGCGTGGCGGCTCATGCCATCCGTAAGCGGCGCAGCTGGCTTTTTTGCCGCAGTGGATCAGTGGTCGTGCGTGTGCGGCCGCGGGCTGCTATGCCTACCAGGCGGCTCTGCGGCGCGGAGCTGCGGCCTGTGCGCGCAGGGCGATGTGGCGCAAGCAGGCGCCAAGGCGTGGTCGGGCTGGCGGGTGTGAAAGCGTGGCGGCCCTCTCTCAGGTAATCGCTGCCGACCCATTGACCGCCGTCAATCCACCCGAACAGGGGTGAGACCATGGCAACCTTTATCTCGTTAGTTAATTTCACCGATCAGGGCATCCGCACGGTCAAGGACTCGCCGGATCGTTTCCACGCCGTCAAGGCACTGGGTGAAACGCTGGGTCTGACGGTCAAGGCGGTCTATTGGACCGTCGGTACTTACGACCTGGTGCTTATCGTCGAGGGCGACGAGGAGGCCGCAACGTCCCTGCTGTTGAAAGTAGGTTCGCTCGGCAATACGCGCACACAGACCCTGCGCGGCTTCTCCGAGACGGAAATCCGGCGAATCATCGGCAACATGCCGTAGGGCCAGATGCTGCCTGAGTGTTTGCGGCAGGCGCGTGGCAAAGCCGGCCCGGCACCTGCGGGTGTTGGGCCGGTGTGTTGTTTGCGGCTGGCGGGCGCTTAGCGCGGCTCAAGCCACGGAACTCATGGGCTTTCGCGGCGTTCGCCCTTCCGGTTGGCGCAGCGCTTGGCTAAGGTGGCGGTCTTTTACGGTCCAGCTATTACAGGTTCTGCATGACTCAATCGTCGAAAAACCCGCTGCACGGTGTGACCCTCGAAGCGCTGCTCACCGAACTGGTCGCTCAATACGGCTGGGACGGCCTGGCGGCGCGCATCGATATTCGCTGCTTCAAAAGCGACCCGAGCATCAAATCCAGCCTGACCTTCCTGCGCAAAACCCCCTGGGCGCGGGAGAAGGTCGAGGCGTTGTATCTCCAGCTGCACAAAGGCCGATAGCCGCGTAGGGCGGACATGCCGCCAGGTTTGTCCGCCGGGTACACACCGAGGGTGGACAAGGCTTCGCCATGTCCACCCTACGCGGCAGGCTTTAGCCCTCCGCGAATCCGCCAATGGCGGGCGAAGGCCCACCGTTCAAAGCAACGCCGATAGCGATTATTTCCAGCTCGCCTGCACTGGCGCCAGCGGCGTTTGGCATTGCGTGCTGTTGCCCGGTTCCAGGTAGGGCGCGAGGATCGGTGCCATGCCTTTGAGCACTTGCACCGGCAGCGCCGAGGTGAAGGTGAAGTTCTCCGCCGCGCGCCCTGGGACGAAGGCGGTGAGCGTGCCGTAATGCCGTGGGCCGAGGTAGAAAACGAAGGTCGCCGTGCGGTTCAGCGCCCGCGAGCTGAGCACGCGCCCGCCGGCGCCTACGGTTTCGATGCGGTTGTCGCCGGTGCCGGTTTTGCCGCCAAGCGTCAGAACGCGACCATCGGCCAGGCTGAAGCTGCCTTGCAGGCGCCGGGCGGTGCCGCCTTCGACCACTTGCGAGAGCGCCCCGCGCAGGGCGGCGGCAACCTCAGCGGGCATCACCCGGTTGCCGGTAAACGTATTGCGCGCGACCAGGGTGTCGTAGGGCGTGCCTGCGGCAAAGTGCAGGCTGTCGATCCGCTGGGTCGGTTGGCGTACTCCGTCGTTGAGAATGATGCCCATCAGTTCGGCCAGTGCCGCCGGGCGGTCGCCGGAGCTGCCGATGGCGGTGGCCAGCGACGGCACCAGATGCTCGAAGGGGTAGCCGAGGTTTTGCCAGCGACGGTGGATATCGAGGAAGGCTTCGACCTCCAGCATGATCCGCAGACGGCTGTCGCGGGCGCTCTTGTGCCGGCTGCGGAACAGCCAGCCATAGACTTCCTGGCGCTGGTCGTGGCTGGCGGTGACGGCGTCGTTGAAGCGCGCTTGCGGGTTTTCGATCAGGTAACCGAGCAGCCATAGCTCCAGCGGGTGGACGCGGGCGATATAGCCTTGGTCCGGCAGGCTGAACGCTCCGGGGCCGTAGCGCAGGTACAGCTCATTGATGCGTTTGTCGCTGAGCTTCTCCTGCGGCACGTGGGCGCGCAGGAAGGCGGCGAAGGTGGCTTCGTCGACTTCCGGCATCAGGTAGCGGTGCACGGCGGCGAGGCGCACCGAGGTATGCCGCAGGCCGCTGAGAAAGGTGTCGAGGCGCTGCTGTGCCGGCTGGCCTTGATACTTGCGCCAGAAGCGCAGGAGGAAGGTCTTGCCTTCGCGGTCGGCGAAGCGGCTGAGGTAGGCCTGACGGCGTGGGTCTTTGTCGTCTTTGAGCAGCTCGGCGCTGTTGCCCGGTGCCTGGTAGGTGCTGTAACGCACCAGGTCGCGCATCAGGCGGATGAACGGCAGGTTGATCGACTCGCGCAGGGCTTCGCGCAGGGTGGGGATGCGCGCGTTGTCTTCGCGGCGGAAGTTGGCAAAGGTGTGCAGGCCGCCACCGGTGAAGAAGCGCTCGCCCGGGCTGGCGGAGTATTTACGCTCCAGCGCCGCATCGAGCATGGCCGGCAGACTGGCCTCGGGGTCGCGGATCAGGTAATCGATGGCCCAGCGGCTGAGGAAATCCAGCTCTGGCACGTCCACACTGCGCAAGGCGCTGGGGCTCTGCCCGGCATAGCGCTGGTGCAGTTCGGCGATGATTTCCAGGTAGGTGGTCAGTACGCGCAATTTGGCGGTGGAACCGAGCTCCAGTTTGCTGCCCTCGTTGATGTCGAACGGCTGATCGGTGCTGTCGGTCTGCACGCGCACCTGGCTGCCATTGGCCGTGCGCTCGAACAGGGTGAAGCTGTAGCGCACGTCAGCGGTTTTTTCGGCGGACAGCAGGCGTTCGCCGAACAACCCGATCTGCTCGGCGAAGGCGGGGTCGGCAAGGCGCTGCAAGTAAGCGCTGACGGCTTGTTGCAGGTCGTTCTGCAAGGTGGTGCTGACGCTCAGGTCAAGGCGGTCGAGGTCATACAGCGGCATGTTCAGCAGGTTGGAGAGGCGCGAACGGGCCACGCTGATGCCCTTGTTGCTGTCCACCGCTTGCAGGGTCGGCTCCAGCTGCCAGTCGCGAAAGCGCAACTGCTGGGCCAGGGCGGCATCGCGCAGCGGGGTGTCGATCAGGCCGCCATTGGCCAGCAGGCGGATATGGCTGTCGGTCAGCTCGGCCAGCTCATGGCGCCCCTGGGCCAGGTAATAGGAGGGCCGGCGCTGGGCGATCATCAGTGACAGCACCTGGCGCAAGGCCTGGCCGCGCTGGGCATTGCTCGCCTCGGGTGAGCGCTCGGGGTCGAGCAAGCGGTTGACCGTGGCGAAGTCGGCGCCGTACCAGATGCGCAAGCCGTCGGCCAGGCCATGCACCTCGCCGTGCCCCGGCGCCGCCGAGAGCGGCACGCTGTTGAGGTAGTCGCGCACGATGTTCTCGCGCGCGGGCAGGGTTTGCGGGCCGCTTTGGTAGGTTCGCACGCTGGCGGAGACCATTTGCCGCAGTTTTTCCGAGGCCGAGTCGGTCAGGCCGTCTGGCGAGTGGCGGTACTTTTCCATCTGGGTGGCCAGGGTACTGCCGCCAGCGGACTGATCCTGCACATCGAGCAGCTTGCCGACTTGCGACAGCGCGGCCATGGCAAAACGCGGCCAGTCCACCGCCGGGTTGGCGTGCGGCTGTTCGGCGTCGAGCAGGTGACGGTTTTCGATGAACAACAGGCTGCCGGCCACCAGCGGCGGAATCGCGCTGAAACTCGGGTAGCGTTGCTGCGGGTAGCGGAAGGTATAGAACGGTGTGCCGCGGCAATCGCTGATGCTCAGGCCGCTCTGGATTTTCTCCGGGAAGGGCGTGAAGAAGCCGCGCCGGTTGTAATCGAGCAGCGCCGCGGAAAACTGCGCTTGTTCGGCGATGTGGAAGTCGCGTTGGGTCAGGCGTTCGAGCATCAAGGGCAGGTAGGCATAGCCCAGACGCTTGTCGAAGGGGCCGTCTTGCGGGTAGACAATGGCCGGGCTTGGCCCTGGCAGCACGCGGTAGCTCAGGCTGCTGGCATAGCGGCTGAGTTGTTGCGCCTGAAAGTGCGCGGTACGCAGCTCATAGGCGAACAGCAGGGCGCCGAGTACCAACAGCAGCATCAGCAATAGCCCGACATAGCGCCACAGGGCACGCCGACGTTTGCCAGGCGTCAGGTAAACAACCGGCTTGCCACTCGAGGGAAGGGCTGTTTCTTCTGCATCGGATTGCCATAAAACGCCCATAATCGTTTGGCCTGGCTGCGTCGTCCTTCACCCAAGCTTAGTCGTTGGCCGACGATTAAGACGTTGTTGTTATTTGCCAGACGTTAAAAATATCGCCAGGCTTTTAACGCTCTTGTGCATTGAACTTACAGTGGGTGCCTTATGCAGCGCGACCACCGCGAACAGCTCAATCTCAGTTGGCAAGCCAACGCCGATGCCTGGACGGCCGCAGTGCGCGAGCAGCGCATCGAAAGCCGTCGGCTGGTCACCGATACGGCGATTCTGCAAGCGGTATTGGCCCTGGCGCCGAGCCGCGTGCTGGATGTCGGCTGTGGCGAGGGCTGGTTATGCCGCGGCCTGGCCGCACGTGGCATCGAGTCGGTCGGCGTGGACGCTTCGCAGCCGTTGATCGAGGTGGCGCGGGCTGCCGACAGCCCGCGCGCCCGGTACCGCGTGTGTGGCTACGCCGAGCTGGCCAGTCAGGCCGCGCAACTCGGGCGCTTCGATGTGCTGGTGTGTAACTTCGCCTTGCTCGACGAGCCGCTGGCGCCGATCCTGCAAGCCCTGCATCAGGTGCTGGCGCCCGGTGGGCGTTTGTTGATCCAGACCGTGCATCCGTGGCGCGCCTGCAACGATGCCGCGTACCGCGATGGCTGGCGGGTGGAGACCTTCGCCGGTTTCGGCGAGGGCTTCGCGGAGCCGATGCCATGGTTCTTCCGCACCCTGGAGTCGTGGTTGGGCCTGCTCGGCGAGAGCGGTTGGCGCCTGCAATGGTTGCAGGAGCCGCTGCACCCGGAGAGCGAGCAGCCGGTCTCGCTGTTGCTGTTGCTCAGCGCCGACGCGCGCTGAGCAGCCAGGTGCCCGTGTGCAACTGCTGCTGAATATCGACGTGCCGGATCTGCCGGCCGCCGTGGCTTTCTATACTCAGGCCTTCGGCTTGCGCGTGGGCCGGCGCCTGTTCGCGGGCGAGGTGGTGGAGTTGCTGGGCGCGCCGTTACCGATTTACCTGTTGGCCAAGCCGGCGGGCAGTGCGCCTTTTGCCGCCAGTGAGCAGGGCCGCAGTTATCAACGGCACTGGACGCCCGTGCACCTGGATGTTGTGGTGGCGGACCTGGATGCCGCCCTGGCCCGCGCATTAGCCGCTGGCGCGCAGCAGGAAGGTGCGATTCAAACCGCGGTGTGGGGCCGTTTGGCCGGTTTGCGTGACCCATTCGGCCATGGCATCTGTCTGCTGCAGTGGCAGGGCCTGGGTTACGCCGAGGTCGCCGAAGCCGTACGCGATTGAGAAGGCTAGCGCCGAGGCGAGCATGGCTTCAGGCGCCGTGACGTGAGCGCCGGCCGGATGGGTTTTGAGTAAACAGGAGGGCGTGATGCGCACACTTGAACTAGCCGGCGAACAGGTGCCGGTAATCGGCCAGGGCACCTGGCGCATGGGCGAGGAGGCCAGTCGGCGCCGCGCGGAAGTCGCCGCACTGCGCCAGGGTATCGAACTGGGCCTGCGCCTGATCGATACGGCGGAAATGTATGGCGAAGGCGGCGCCGAGGTGGTGGTCGGCCAGGCCATTGCCGGGCTGCGCGAGCAGGTCTTCCTGGTCAGCAAGGTCTATCCGCATAACGCCAGCCACAGCGGCGTGGCGGCGGCCTGCGAGCGCAGCCTGAAGCGGATGCAGGTCGACTGCATCGACCTCTACCTGCTGCACTGGCGCGGCCAGTACCCGCTGGCGGAAACCGTCGAAGCCTTCGAGCGCTTGCGCGAGCAGGGCAAGATCAAGCGCTGGGGCGTGTCCAACTTTGATCTGGAGGATCTGCACGAGCTGGATGCGCCGGTCTGTGCCAGCAATCAGGTGCTGTACAACCCGGAGGCACGCGGTATCGAGTTCGACCTGCTGCCCTGGCAACAGCACCAGGGTATGCCACTGATGGCCTACTGCCCGTTGGGCCAGGCCGGCAGCCTGTTACGTAACCCGATCCTGCGCGAGGTGGCCGAGCGCCATGCCGTTACCCCGGCCCAGGTCGCCCTGGCCTGGGTCTTGCGCCAGCCTGGGGTGATCGCCATTCCTAAGGCGGTCGAGCCGACGCACCTGCGCCTCAACGTCGAAGCCGCGGCGTTGCAGTTGAGCCCCGCATGCCTGGACCTGATCGACACGGCTTACCCGGCGCCGACGCGTAAGCGCTATTTGCAGATGGTCTAGGGTCTCGGAAATAACGATCGGTTTTACGCGGCGTTCGCAAAGGCTTTGTGCCAATGACGTGTTGCCTGAACAGTCACGCTGTTGTGGGCGCGGCCTTGGCCGCGAATGTGCAGCACTGCTGCATCGCGGTGGCCCAAAGAGCTCGCGGCCAAGGTCCCTCCTGCCTAGCCAGCGCACGGCGCTATCCGCGAGCATCTGCCAAACCTGCCGCTCCTTCGCGGTTAACGCCGCTTGAGGCGCTGGCCCGCCGCAACATGTAACGGGTGCAGATATTTCGGGAAATCGGTCGGCGGCGCCTCGCGGGTTTGCGCCGCTAACCCGCGAAGAACCTTTGTTTGGAGACGGCACACGAGTGTGCCGTTTCAGGCATCACGCGCGGCGCGTGCGGTCTTCGGCGTAGCGGCGCAGCACCCACTGGCCGGCGGGGTGGGCGTGCAGTTCGTCAAGAAAGGCCTGGGTCTTGGCGTCATGCCCGGCGATGCCTTCCCAGGGGGTGCCCGCAGGGGTGAACAACGGGGCGAAGAGGGCGGCGGCGCTGATGTCGGCCAGGGTCAGGCGGTCGCCGACCAGGTAGCGCGCAGGGTCGCCCTGGATACGCGACTCGATCAGCGCCAGGCCTTCGAGCAACTCGGTTTGCGAGGCGGCGACGCGTTGCGGGGTGACGCCGTAGAGCTTCTGCACGCCATTGATCAGGACTGGCTTCATCAGGTCGCGCAGGCCGAACAGCGGACGGTAGACCTTGAGCATCGCGTGCATCACCGAATCCCACTGCTTGATCTGGCCGTACAGCCAGCGCCGCACATGCACGCCAAGGCGGTCGAAGCGCTCTTCCAGCTCCAGCACCTCGGCACGTTGGCCGGGGTCTTCCGGCAGCAGCGGCGCGTGTGGGTAGGCGTCTTCCAGGTACAGGGCAATCGTGGTCGAGTCGCCGAGCACCTTGGCACCATCGCGCAGGATCGGCAGGGTGACTATGCCGGCCAGGCGTTTGCTCTGCAGCCGGTGCAGGCCCGGAAACAGGTTGTCGACCTGGAAGTCGAGCCCCTTGTGATCCAGGTGCCAGCGGGTTTTCTCGCAGTAATGGGAGATCGGAAACTGATAAAGAGTGCGCATCGTCGACCGTTGCCTTGGCGAAGTGAAGCGCCAGTGTAGGGCCTCGGCGAGTGACCGCCGAGTCTTGTTGCCCCGTGCTTAGGTTGTGTGTGGCTCAGGCTTGCTGCGCCTGGAGGAACAGGGCGAACAGCTCCGACTGCGACTTGATCCCGAGTTTGCTGTAGATGTGCTTGCGGTGCACCTTCACGGTTTCCGCGGAGATCGCCAGTTTGCGCGCGATTTCCTTGCTCGAGCAGCCGCTGAGCATCAGTTGGCCGACTTCCAGTTCGCGGGCGGTGAGGCTGTTCTCGACCTGCTGGCCGACCGTGTGCAGTTGTTCGTGCCAGACCGGCGCCGGTGGCGGTGGGCTGGCCAGCAGTTCCTGCTCAAAGGCCAAGCGCTGGCGCATCAGCGCCGCGACCCAGGGTTCGACCAGGCCGAGCAGGGCGATCTGCTCGGGGCTGAAGGCCTGCCGCGAGCCGAGCGACAGGCACAGCGTGCGTTCACCCGCCAGGGCCACATTGAACTGCACCTCGTCGGCCACCACATTGAGGCGGAAGTAGCGCTGGTAGTAATCGGTCTGCTCGAAACATTCCGGCGCCACGTCGGCCAGGCGATAGAGGCCGCCGCGCGTGGTTTCGCGGCTGGCCAGGTAGAACGGGTCGAGCTGGTAGAGGCCGTGCAGGTAATCCTGAAACAGCGGGTCGGGGCCGCCATCGCTGCCGGGGCATTCGGCGAATACCTGCGGGCGGGCGTTGCTGAACAGCAACACCACCCAGCTGTCGAAAGCCACGTAGCGATCGAGGCTGCGCACTAGGGCGATCCAGAAATTCGGCTTGTCCAGCGCCTCGATCAACTGCCCGACCGTGCGGTGCCAGGCGATGTCCTGCAATGAAAGCGTCATGCTCTACCCCTGATGGGTTACCACGCGGGCGTGATTTGCAGCACGGCCATGTGGGTTGATACTCGACTCGAGCCACATGCCGGCACAGCGTGCATTCTGCGCATTTTGCCGTGTCCGGTCATGTGCCAAGACAAGAATCAGGAGGGCCCATGAAGGTCGAACTCGTGCAACTGACCGGTCGCGACGGCGACACCGCCTACAACCTGCAGCGCACCCTGGCGGCCATCGCTGCCTGCGCCGCGGACACCGAGCTGGTGGTGTTTCCAGAAACCCAGCTGATGGGCTTTCCCAGCGCCGCCACCATCGCCGATGTCGCCGAGCCGCTGGACGGCCCGAGTGTGCAAGCGGTGCAGCGGGCCGCCCGCGAGAAAAACCTCGCGGTGGCCATCGGTCTGGCCGAGAACGATGGCGGCGTGTTCTACAACACCACGCTGCTGATCACCCCCGAGGGTATCGCCCTGCGCTACCGCAAGACCCACCTGTGGGCCTCGGACCGCGGCATCTTCACCCCCGGCGACCGTTACGCCACGGCGCTGTGGAAGGGCATCCGCGTCGGCATTCTGATCTGCTTCGATATCGAGTTCCCGGAAAGTGCCCGGGCATTGGGCCAGTTGGGCGCCGAACTGATCATCGTCACCAACGGCAACATGGACCCCTACGGTCCGACCCATCGCACCGCGATCATGGCCCGCGCCATGGAAAACCAGGCGTTCGCGGTAATGGTCAATCGCGTCGGCGACGGCGACGACGGGCTGGTGTTCGCCGGCGGCAGCGCGGTGGTCGATCCCTTCGGTCGCTTGCTCTGCGAAGCCGGGCGCGACGCGTGCCGGCAGATCGTCGACCTGGACCTTGCGCAATTGCAAGCCGCGCGCAGCGATTACCGCTACCTGGACGACCGCCGCATGGCCTTGCCCGGCGAGCTGCGCGAATCCCCCGACGGCCTTCGCGAGTTGCTGATTCCCTGAGCCCGCGGCCGCTCCCGACGGGCGGCCGCCGCCCCGCATCTACTCATCGTTCGGGACATGGTGTTTTTTCGCCGACCTCGGCTCTGTCATAACAATTAATAATTCGGAGTAGCAGTAATGGCTCATCTTCAGCGCACCCTCACGCTGGGGTCCGTGGTGCTGTTCGGCATCGCGTACATGACCCCGGTCATCGTCCTCGGCACCTTTGGCATCCTCGCCGATGTCACCCAGGGTCAGGTTCCCGCCGCGTATGTGGCGGCGGCACTGGCCATGCTGTTCACCGCCTTCAGCTATGCGCGTATGGCTGCCGCTTTTCCGGTGGCCGGCTCGGCCTACAGCTATGTGCGCAAGGCCATCAGCCCCAAGCTGGGTTTCCTCGCCGGCTGGGCGGTGTTGTTGGATTACCTGTTCCTGCCGATGGCGATCTGGCTGATCGGCGCCGCCTACCTGCACTCGGCCTTCCCGGCAGTGCCGCAGGCGCTGTGGGTGCTGACCTTTATCGGCGTGACCACGGCGATCAACGTGGTCGGTCTGCGGTTGGCGAAGACGGTCAACGGCGCGCTGATGCTGGTGCAGTTCCTGGTGTTGATCGCCTTCGTCGCGCTCTGCGTGCACTACGTGCTGGGCGATGCGAGTCGGCCGTTGTGGTCGCTCGAGCCGTTCTTCGCCGATGGCCTGAACCTGCCGCTGATCATGAGCGGCGCGGCTATCGCCTGTTATTCCTTCCTCGGTTTCGATGCGGTGAGCACCCTGACCGAAGAAACCCACGAGCCGCGCAAGACCATCCCACGGGCGATCCTGCTGATCACCCTGCTCGGCGGGCTGATCTTTATCGCCACCTCTTACTTCGTGCAGTTGGCGCACCCTTCCAGCGTGTTCCAGAGCACCGATGCGGCAGCCTATGAGATTGCCCGCAATATCGGCGGTGACGTCTTCGTGTCGATCTTCCTGATCGGCCTGATCGTTGGCCAATTCACCTCGGGCCTGGCGGCCCAGGCCAGTGCTTCGCGTCTGCTGTTCGCCATGGGCCGCGACGGGGTATTGCCGCAGTGGTTATTCGGCCGGCTCAGCGAGCGCTTCGGCACACCGGTCGGCAGCATTTTGCTGTGCGCAACAGTGGCGTTGCTGGCATTGAAACTCGACGTGACCACCTCGACCTCGTTCATCAACTTCGGCGCCTTCCTGGCCTTCAGCCTGGTCAACCTCTCGGTGATCTTCCATTACTGGCTGGGCAGCCCGCAGCGTGGTCTGGGGCGCTCGGTGCAGTACCTGGGGTTCCCGGCGGTCGGCCTGTTCGCCACCCTGTGGCTGATGATCAGCCTCGATCCTCTGGCGATGACCCTCGGCGTGTGCTGGTTGGCGCTGGGCCTGGTTTATCTGGGTTGGCTGACCGGCGGTTTCCGCCGCCAGCCGCCGGAGTTGAGTTTCGAGGAGGCTTGAACGCTGCCCGGCGGCCGCTGTGGGGCGGTGAGTCTTCAGCGCGCGACGCTGACGCCTTCGAGGTTGGCGAAGGAGGTGTCCTTGGCGGTCAGCAGGAAGTCGCGCATGAATGGCGCGTCGAGCATGTCGGTGCGGATGCCAGCGTAGAGCGTGGCGAACAGGCCCTTGTCGCCCAGGCGCTTGGCGGTCACATAGCCGCGCGAGCTGTACTCGTGCAGCGCCCAGTTGGGCAGGCCGCACACGCCACGGCCGCTGGCCACCAGTTGCATCATCATCACCGTCAGCTCCGAGGTGCGCACCTGTGCCGGCTCGACATCCGCCGGTTCGAGGAAGCGGGTGAAGATATCCAGGCGGTCGCGTTCCACCGGGTAGGTGATCAGGGTTTCGCTGGCCAGGTCTTCGGCGACGATGAACGGCTTGCTCGCCAGGGCATGCTGGTTGGCCACGGCGAGCATGGCTTCGTAGGTGAACAGCGGCACGTAGGTGATGCCGGCCAGCTCCAACGGATCGGAGGTCACCACCAAATCCAGATCGCCGCGCGCCAGGGCCGGCAGCGGGGCGAAGGAGAAGCCCGAGGCCAGGTCCAGTTCCACTTCCGGCCAGGCGTCGCGGAACTGATCAATGGTCGGCATCAGCCACTGGAAGCAGCTGTGGCACTCGATGGCCATGTGCAGGCGGCCCGCCGTGCCGCCGGCCAACCGCGCCAGGTCGCGCTCGGCGCCGCGTAGCAGGGGCAATACCGCATCGCTCAGTTGCAGCAGGCGCAGCCCGGCGCTGGTGAAGCGTACCGGCTTGGTCTTGCGCACGAACAGCTGCATGCCGAGGCGTTCCTCCAGCTCCTTGAACTGGTGCGACAGCGCCGACTGGGTCAGGTGCAGGCGCTCGGCGGCATCCACCAGGCTCTCGCTTTCGCGCAGGGCGTGCAGGGTTTTCAGGTGGCGCAATTCGAGCATGGGGACCTCGGCGTGAGGGGGTCAGTATCGCTATGGCGACTGTAGGAGCGGGCCATGCCCGCGAAGCTTTTGTGTGGACGCTTTCGCGGGCATGGCCCTGGCTGGCTAGCTGAACATGAGTGAAATTATAGATCAAGGCGAATATATTGAGTTTGTCTCATGATGCATGGCTGTCGAGAATGCTCACCATCATTTATGCATATGGAGCATTTCGACATGGCCCTGTCCCATTCCCTCGGTTTCCCGCGTATCGGCCGCGACCGTGAATTGAAAAAAGCCCTGGAGGCCCACTGGAAAGGTGAGCTGGACGAAGCCGGCTTGCAGGCGGTTGGCCGCGAACTGCGCGCCGCCCACTGGCAGGTACAGAAAGACGCCGGCATCGAGTTGCTGCCGGTCGGCGACTTTGCCTGGTACGACCAGGTGCTCGCGCACTCGCTGACCTTGGGCGTGATTCCCGAGCGCTTCCGCCCACATTCGGGCAAACCGAGCCTGGATACCCTGTTCAGCATGGCCCGCGGCGTTAGCCAGGGCTGCTGCGGCGGTGCCCATGCACAAGAGCTAACCAAGTGGTTCGACACCAACTATCACTACCTGGTCCCGGAATTCACTGCCGATCAGCGTTTCCAGCTGAGTTGGGAACAGCTGTTCGACGAGGTTGCGGAGGCCCACGCGCTGGGGCATCGGGTCAAGCCGGTGCTGATCGGCCCGCTGACCTACCTGTGGCTGGGTAAGGTCAAGGGCGACGCGGGAGGCGCGAACTGTTTCGATAAACTCGAGCTGCTCGACCGCCTGCTGCCGCTGTACGGGGAAATCCTCGGGCGTCTGGCGGCCCAGGGCGTGGAGTGGGTGCAGATCGACGAGCCGATTCTCGGCCTGGACCTGCCGCAGGACTGGAAGAACGCTTTCGAGCGCGCCTACCACCTGTTGCAGCACGCCCCGTTGAAGAAGTTGGTCGCCACCTATTTCAGCGGCCTGGACGACAACCTCGGCCTGGCGGTCGGCCTGCCGGTGGACGGCCTGCACGTCGACCTGGTGCGCGCGCCGGAGCAGCTGCCGCTGCTGCTCGATCGCCTGCCGGCCTACAAGGTGCTGTCGCTGGGCGTGGTCAACGGCCGCAACGTTTGGCGCTGCGACCTGGACAAGGCCCTGGCGCAGTTGCAGCAGGCGCAGGAACGCTTCGGCGCCAACCTGTGGGTCGCCGGTTCCTGTTCGTTGCTGCACAGCCCGGTCGACTTGAACCGTGAAGACCAACTGGATGGCGAGCTGCAAGGCTGGCTGGCTTTCGCCGTGCAGAAGTGCGCGGAAATCGCCATCCTCGCCCGCGCCGTCAACCAACCGCAGGCGGCCGAGGTGCAAGCCGCGCTGGCCGAGAGCCGCGCGCTCCAGGCCAGCCGTGCAGGCTCGTCGCGGATTCACCAAGCGGCGGTGCAGGCGCGCCTGAACGCCATCACCCCGGCGGACAGCCAGCGTATTTCGCCGTTCGTCGAGCGCATCGACAAGCAGCGTGCGCGCCTGCAATTGCCGGCGTTGCCGACCACTACCATCGGCTCGTTCCCGCAGACCGCGGCGATCCGCCTGGCGCGCCAGTCGTTCAAGGCTGGCAAGCTGTCGGCCGCCGCCTACACCGAGGCCATGCACAGCGAGATCCGCCACGCCGTTGACGTGCAGGAAAACCTCGGCCTGGATGTGCTGGTGCACGGTGAAGCCGAGCGCAACGACATGGTCGAGTACTTCGCCGAGCAGCTCGACGGCTACGCCTTCACCCGCTTCGGCTGGGTGCAGAGCTACGGTTCGCGCTGCGTCAAACCGGCGGTGATCGTCGGCGACCTGAGCCGTCCGCGGCCGATGACCGTCGAGTGGATTCGCTACGCGCAAGGCCTGACCGACAAGGTGATGAAGGGCATGCTTACCGGCCCGGTGACCATGTTGATGTGGTCGTTCCCGCGTGAAGACGTCAGCCGCGAGGTGCAGGCGCGCCAATTGGCGCTGGCGATCCGCGACGAGGTGCAGGATCTGGAGGCGGCGGGGATCAAGATCGTGCAGATCGACGAAGCGGCGTTCCGCGAGGGCCTGCCGCTGCGCAAGGCGCAGTGGGCCGACTACCTCGCGTGGGCCAGCGAAGCCTTCCGCCTGTGCGCCTCGGGCGTGCGCGACGAAACGCAGATCCACACCCACATGTGCTACAGCGAGTTCAACGATGTGATCGAGTCCATCGCCGCGATGGACGCCGATGTGATCACCATCGAGACCTCGCGCTCGGACATGCAGTTGTTGGAGGCTTTCGAGGCCTTCGCTTACCCCAACGACATCGGTCCCGGCGTCTACGACATCCACTCGCCACGGGTGCCGGACACCCACGAGATGGTCAACTTGATGCGCAAGGCGGCCCAGCGTATTCCCGTCGAGCGCCTGTGGGTCAACCCGGACTGCGGCCTGAAGACCCGCGCCTGGGCGGAAACCGAGGCGGCGCTGGTCAACATGGTCGCCGCCGCTCGCCAGCTGCGCAGCGAGCTGGCCTGAGTCCGACGAGGATATCTAGGGTGGACATGGCGAAGCCTTGTCCACCTGGCCGTTGGGTGCTCGCCGCCCAACTTACGGCCTTTTTGATTATGTCCCCAGGCGGTCGCGCTTTTGTGGGCGGCGGTCTGCATCATCTAACAGCGATAGAGCCTTTTCTGTGGGCGAGGGCGGCGATCTGCCGACCACTCGGCAAGTTTCATCAAACTGTCACGGTTCTGTGGCAGCGCGCACGACCAAATATCACCAGACTCACGACTTAATGGGGTTCTGCGTTCTGGTGTTTCTATGCGTGCATTAATTTTCCTCGCCGCACTGTTGTGCGGTGTGTCCTCCTTTGCGGCCGAACGCTGCGCCGTTCAGGTACCGACTGAGCGCGTCGCCGTGGGCGAGGTGCAACTGGCCTACCAAAGCATCGGCCGCGCCAGCGATCCGGCGCTGCTGCTGGTCATGGGCCTGGGCGGGCAGTTGATTCACTGGCCCGACGAAGTGGTCGCGCGCTTGTGTGCGCAGGGCTTTCGGGTGATCCGTTTCGACAACCGCGACGTTGGCCTGAGTGCCTGGACGCATGCCGCACCGCCGATCAATCTCGGCTACGAGGCGTTGCGCTATCGCCTCGGCCTGTCGGTGTCCGCGCCTTACCGCCTGCGCGACATGGCCGGCGATGCGCTGGGCTTGATGGATGCCCTGGCTATCCAGCAGTTCCATGTGCTCGGCGCCAGCATGGGCGGGATGATCGCCCAGCACCTGGCCGACCTGGCGCCGCAGCGGGTGCAGAGCCTGACCTTGATCATGACCAGCTCCGGCGCCCAAGGGCTGCCGGCACCGAGCGCGGCCCTGCTGACGCTGCTGGCCACGCGTGAAGCGCCGAACCGTGCGGTGGCGCTGGAGCAACAGGCCGATCTGCTGGCCGCCTTGGGCAGCCCGGCCGTCAGCGATGACCGCGCTGTGCTGCTGCAACAGGCGCAAACGGCCTACGACCGCGCGTTCAATCCCGACGGTGTACAGCGCCAACTGCTGGCCATTCTCGCCGAGCCGAGTCGGGTCGAATTGCTCAACCGTTTACAGGTGCCGACCCTGGTGGTGCACGGCACCGCCGACCCGCTGTTGCCGGTGATGCACGGCGTGCATGTGGCGGCGCATATCGAAGGCAGCGAACTGAAACTCATCCCCGGCCTGGCCCATCGCTTCCAGGAGGCGTTCAAGGAGCCATTGTTGGCTGCGGTGCTGCCGCATCTGCAAGCGCATCGCCAGGACGGTCATTGGGCGCAGCTGTAACCTTTGTTCTTGAACTGTGCGGCCGCGGCCGTGGGTACGCTCGGGCGCTCGACTCCTGCAAGGCAGTTTGCCAGCCGCGGCTTCTGCCGTAGACTTCGGCCAGTCGCCTTGCAGGGAGCGCAACATGTACCAATCAGCCGCATGGGTTTATGCCGTCTCATGTCTTTTGTGCCTGAGCGTCGCTCAGGCCGAGTCGTTGCCGCTAGGCGATCCACTGCTCGATAACCTGACGCCGAGCGCGGTGACGTCGGCTACACGCGAGGCGCGTGGCGTATTGCGTGCCCGCGATCAGGCGGTGTTGTCCAGCGAGCTGGCGGGGCGGATTACCGAAATGCCGTATGCCGAAGGGCAGGGCTTCGCCAAAGGCGAGGTGCTGGTGCGTTTCGACTGCAGTGCCTACCAGGCTCAATTGCGCGCTGCACAGGCCGGTGCTCGGGCTGCTCGTGAAGAGCTGGCGCACAATAAACAGTTGGCGGCGCTGAACTCTGTTGGTCGCTTCGAGGTGGCGCTGGCCGAGGCGCGTCAGGCCGAAGCCCAGGCCCAGGCCCAGGTTTATCAAGTGCAGATCAACCGCTGCACGGTGAGCGCTCCGTTCGATGGCCGCGTGGTGGCGCGCAGGGTGCAGCCGCATGAAAGCGTGGCCGGCGGCACGCCACTGCTGGACGTGGTGGATAACCGCACCTTGGAGGTTCACCTGCTGATGCCGTCGCGCTGGCTGGGCATGCTCAAGCCCGGCGACCGTTTCAGTTTCACACCCGATGAAACCGGTAAGCCGCTGCAGGCCGAGGTCAAACGCCTCGGCGCACGGATTGACGAGGGCAGCCAGACGTTGTTGTTGATCGGTACTCTGCCGGGCGTCACTGAAGGGTTGTTGGCGGGCATGAGTGGCACCGCGCGCTTCACGGAGGCGCCATGACTGCCCAGGTGCCCGGCTTGGCGGAACGGGTGTTTGCCCAGTTCCTCGCCCTCGAGCGTCAGGCGCGCAACGCCAAGAACATCGACAGCCTGGCCTATGCCCTGGTCAACGATGCGCAGGGTCTGTTCGGCTACCGCCATACCGCCCTGCTGATTGCCGGTCGCGTGCGCGCCCTGACCGGCATCAGCGTCGTCGATCCCCATGCCCCTTTCGTCGCCTTCGTGGAAACCGCGGCCAGCCAATTGCTCGCCCAGGGGCGTTCGGACAAGCCCCAGGTAGTGGCTGCCGACTCGTTGAGTGCGCAGAGTCAGGCGGATTGGCACAGCCTGTCGACGGCCGCGGTGTTCTGGCTACCGTTGATGGACAAACAACAACAGCCTTTCGGCGGTTTATGGATCGCCCGCGAGCAACCCTGGAGCGAGGCCGAACAAGCCCTGCTGACCCAGTTGGGCGATGCTTACAGCCATGCCTGGTTGGCCCTGCAACCGGGCAAACCCTGGCGCTTGCGCTGGCCGCGCAAGAAAGTTGCCGCGGTCCTCGGCGCGGCCCTGCTGCTGTTGCTGTTGCCCATACGCCAATCGGTGCTGGCCCCGGCGGAAGTGGTGCCACTGGGCGGCCAGGTGGTCGCCGCGCCACTGGATGGGGTGATTGCCGAAATCCTGGTCAAACCCAACCAGGCGGTGCGCGCGGGTGACATCCTGCTGCGCTTTGACGCCACCAGCATCAAGGCCCAGGCCGATGTCGCCGAGCGCAGCCTGGATGTCGCCGAGGCCGAGCTCAAGGCCAACGCCCAGCGCGCGTTCACCGATGCCGATTCCAGCGCACGTATCGACCTGTTCGCCGCCCGTGTGGAGCAGAAGCGCGCCGAGCGCGACTACGCCCGGCAACTGCTGGCGCGCAGCGAAGTGCGCGCCGAACGCGATGGCATCGCGGTATTTGCCGACGCCCAGCGCTGGACCGGCAAGCCGGTGCAAACCGGTGAGCGCCTGATGGAGATCGCCGAGCCGAGCCAGGCCGAGCTGCGCATCGAGTTGCCGGTAGCCGATGCCCTGGAGTTCAAGCCGGGCACGGAGGTTGCGTTGTTCCTCGACAGCGATCCGTTGCACCGCCACGAGGCGCAGTTGCAACGCATCGCCTATGAGGCGCAACAGACCGCCAGCGGCCAGCTGGCTTATCGCCTGGATGCCGAGTTCGTCGGTGCGCCACCGCGCATCGGCCTGCGCGGCACCGCGAAAGTTTTCGGCGAGCGCGGCCCCTTGGCCCTTTATCTGTTACGCCGCCCGCTCGCGGCCCTGCGCCAAACGGTAGGTCTGTAAATGCAATTGCCCGCGCTGCGTGCCGATCTGCAGTTGTCACCAGCCGCCACCACACTGGATGGCGCGCCACAATGGACCCTCGCCGATCCGCTGCGCGGGCGTTACTTCAAGCTTGGCGTCACCGCCATGCGTTTACTCCGGCATTGGCAGCTGGGCGATGTCGGGCGCGTGCTCCAAGCCGCCAACCGCGAGCCGGGCGTAGCGCTGGACGAAGCGGAGTTGGACGAGTTGCTACGTTTTTTGCGCAACCACGACTTGATCGCTGCGCTGGATGCCGAGCAGAGTGCCAGTTATGCCGCCAAGGCGTCGCAACAGCGTCACGGCCTGTGGCAAGGCCTGCTCCACCAATACCTGTTCTTTCGCATTCCACTGTGGCGCCCGGATGCTTTTCTGGATCGCACCTGGCCGTGGCTGGCGCGCTATGGCCCCAACCTGCTGCGCATCGGACTGCCGGTGCTGCTGGTCCTCGGAGGCTTTCTGGTCGCCCGCGACTGGGAGCGTTTCATCGCCACCTTTCCGCACCTGTTCAGTCTCGGCGGCGCGATTTCGTTCGGTATCGCTTTGGTCTTTGCCAAGCTATGCCATGAATTTGGCCATGCCTACATGGCCAAGCGCGCCGGTTGTCGAGTGCAGAGCATGGGGGTGGCGTTCATGGTCATGTTTCCGATGTTCTACACCGATGTCAGCGATGCCTGGCGCGTCAACGAGCGGCGTTCGCGCCTGCTGATCGGCGCCGGTGGCATCCTCGCCGAGCTGGTGCTGGCCTGTATCGCCTTGCTCGCCTGGTCCCTCCTGCCGGATGGCCCTGCGCGCACCGCAGCGTTCATGCTGGCCAGCGCCACCTGGATCACCACCCTGGTGATCAACCTCAATCCCTTTATGCGTTTTGACGGTTATTTCCTGCTCAGCGATTTGTGGGGGGTGGATAACCTGCAACACCGCGCCTTCGCCCTGTGCCGCTGGCGTTTGCGCGAAGCCTTGTTCGGCTACGGCGAAGCAGCCCCCGAGCCCTGGTCGGCGGATATGCAGCGGCGTTTGCTGTGGTGGGGGTATGGCTCCTGGTTATGGCGCGCGGTGCTGTTTCTCGGTATCGCCTTGGTTGTCTATCACATGTTCTTCAAGCTGCTCGGCGTCTTCCTGATGCTGGTCGAGCTGGCGTGGTTTATCGGCTTGCCAGTCTGGCGCGAGTTACGCGAGTGGTGGCAGCGCCGCGACCAGGCGCACCCTGGTAAAGCCCTGCTGCTGGGCGTTGCGCTGCTCGGTCTGCTGGCCGTGCTATTACTGCCCTGGCGCAGCACGGTTGACGTGCCCGCGATGCTCGAGGCTTCACGCAACACCGCCCTGCATGCGCCCTTGCCGGCACGCCTGAAACAGCTGCACGTGCGCAATGGTCAAACGGTCGAAAAAGGCGCACTGCTACTGGAGCTTGAATCGCCAGACCTCGACTCGCGACAAACCATCGTGCGCAGTGAAATCGATATCCTGCAATTGCAGTTGCGCCGCCAGGCCGGACGTAGCGAGACGATTGCCGATGTCGGCATTCTCGAGCAGCAACTGGCCGAGGCCGTGGCCGAATACCGCGGCTTGGCGGCACAACGCGAGCGCCTGTCGATCCGCGCCCCCGAGGCGGGCGTGGTGCGCGATGTGCTCCCGATGTTAAAGCCCGGCGCATGGCTGTCGCCGCAGACCACTCTGGCACGGCTGATCGAGCCAGGCTTGCTGGTGCGGGGTTATCTGCAAGAAGGCGAACTCTGGAGGGTCGAGCCCGGCGCCGAAGGCCGCTTCATTTTCGATGACCCGGCCAGAGCATCCATCGGCGTGCGCCTTAGCGAAGTGGACACCACCGGCACCTCCAGTATTCAACTGGAAGCGCTGATTTCCGACTATCAAGGCCCTATCGCCATCCAGCGCGATGCCGAGGGCCGCGCCCAGCCCGTGCAAGGTCAATATGGTGTGCGTTTGCAGGTCAACGACAGCCAGTTGCGCGTGAATCAGCCGCTACGTGGTCAGGTTGTGCTCCAGGCGCGCAGCGAGTCACTGTTCAGTGCGATATGGCGGCGGGTTGCCGCATTAGGTATCCGGGAGAGCGGATTCTAGGACGCGTTCGCACTATCGCTCAAAGACTGCAGGGGAGCCTGAAATCGCCGTGCCCACCGCTCCGCCGATAGAGCCGTTCATGGCGCACTGTCGTGTCGTTATTGCGTGCTTTCGAAAAGCGCGCTTCCGGGCCACTGTTTCAAGGCGAAATTGTGGTGCTGCCAGACGCTGACCACGTCTATCAGGTGTCTACGGGCAGGCACTACATCTGGCGGTGGCAGATTAAGTAAAGTCGTCTATATTGGCCTAGCTCGACTTCTGCCGCAGGGCATGATTGCCAAGGAATGCTACGCATGGATACGCAGACCGACTCTAAAGCCGGACAGCAGGGCGCAGACCCAACCACCCCCGCTTTTTCAGTACGCCTACCAGAGAATCTCGCTCACCTGGCGCTACGTTTTCGCCCCATATCTGAATATGACCTGCCCTTTCTCCTGAACCTTTACAGCCTCAGCCGCCAGTCGGAACTGAGCCAGGTCGACTGGCCGGAAGCGCAAAAGCAGGCTTTCCTCGCCCAGCAGTTCAACGCCCAACATCACTACTACCAGCAACACTTCAGCACTGCGCACTTCGACCTCATAGAGTTCGGTGGCACTGCAATTGGCAGGCTCTACTGGAACCTGGAAAAGCAGCGACTGTGCCTGATCGACATCATTCTGCTTCCCGCTTATCAGCATCAGGGGATTGGAACAGCGATTATTCGTGGCCTCATGCGGGCTGCTGCAAACGAGGCAAAACGGCTGGAGTTGCATGTTGAAAACAACAACCCTGTTCGCTTGCTTTATTCACGTCTTGGCTTTGCTCATACGGGGGACAGCGGCGTTTATCAGAAAATGGTGTGGGAGCCCCATACAGAACAGCCGCTCACGCCCAGCACTGTCGCCGACGCATTAGAAATGGAGTAACCCTATGTCAGTGCCGACCCAAGTCCAACTCAACGCCAGCGTAAATCAGCAGTGGCTGCTGACGACAGATGACCAGCCGCTGCCAATGCAACTCGTCCGTGTCGATGGCGGTATCGCCATGAACTCGTGCTACACCTGTTACTCCGCCACGTTCGAATTGCCAGAGAGTATCTGGGTTGACCAGGGAAGCTATGAAATCAGGAGCCCCGAAGGTAAGGCCTATTATCTGTTGCTGGCCCCAGTCGGCTTAAGCCCTGCCGGGCAGTATCAGATGGAAGCCGTGTTTCACGTCCTGATACCTGCGATAGAGACAGCCTGACGAGAATGCCAAGCATAGCCAGGCAAAGGCGAAGGCAGGAAACAACCAACTTAAGCTTTTTTCCAGAACGCAACCCTCAACCAGCCAACAGGATGTTGGGGTGCAAAGACCACCGGCATAAAGCCGGATAATAAGGAGAGAGTAAAATGAGCGAACCATTCCTCGGTGAAATTCGCATGGTCGGTTTCAACTTCAACCCCAGAGGCTGGGCTTTCTGCAACGGCGCCTTGATTGGCATTGCACAGAACTCCGCACTGTTTTCCCTGCTGGGCACCACTTTTGGCGGCAATGGGCAAACCACGTTCGGATTGCCCGACTACCGTGGTCGCAGCCCGGTTGGCCAGGGCCAGGGGCCGGGGCTGACGCAAATCACTCAAGGCGAAATGGCGGGTGCCGAGAACATCAGTCTTACCTTGGCGCAGCTACCGATGCACGTACCGGCCGTAGTGGTAAATGTTGCTATTCCTGCGGTCACAACCAGCGCCAACGTTGCGGCGACTCCCTCGACGACTAGCCATCTCGGCCCGGTTGCTGCTGGCGGACGCCCCGGCACCCTGTACAGCACAGACCCTACCGATACCACTCTTGCACCCTTTGCCGCACAGGTAACCGTTAGCCCTGTTGGTGGTAGTCAGCCTGTTCCATTGCGTAATCCCTTCCTTGGCACCAATTTCATTATTGCCCTGGAGGGTATTTTCCCGTCGCGTAACTAATAGGCCAGGCACTGGCAAAAAAGAGCTGCTTGTCTGGCAACAAACAAGCAGCTTGAGACACGCTCATTTCAAGGCTCGACTCTTGCCTGTACCCCCCGCAAATTGAAGGCGCCAGGTTTTTTGTAACATTCGGAGCATGTCGTGAATATGCCGCCTAAAGTCCAGCCTAGGCTAAATCTACGTGCGGAGGCACAAGTCCTTGGGCCCCACATCATGATTGATGCTGCTTAGCCACGGCGATACCCGTCGCGCACCCACAGGACGTTGAACCGCTGCAAGCGCAATACGGCGTCAAGGGCTCGATACTGCCGCAACCCAGTCGCTGCGTGGCCGGGCAAGGGCGAATTGGCGCTAGGTGTACGCGAACGCGGTTTCTGACGCCCCCTGTCTGGCCGAGCGCTCGGATCGGCAGGGTTTTGGGGTTGTGGGGACAGGCAAACGCGGCGATAGTTCACCTATTCCAGTGCTCGATCTGACATTCAATTGCAAAAAGGAGTTTCCCTTGAAGTTTCTTGACCTGTTCAGGCGTCAAGCGAGCCCATTAATTGCCAGACGCGCTCCCCTGGCGGCCGCCCTCGAACCACGCATGCTGTTCGATGGCGCGATTGCCGCCACCGCAGTCGAAGCGGCTTCCTCGACCGATCACCAGCCGACCGACAACGCCCAGGCACAAACTGCCGACGACGCAACCCAGCAGACCAGCGACGCGGCTACACCTCCGGCCAGCAGTGACCAGCGCCAGGAAGTGGTGTTTATCGATGGGGCGGTGACTAACAAACAACAGCTGATCGATGGCCTCAAGCCGGGCATCGAAGTGGTAATGCTCGATAGCAGCAAGGATGGCTTGCAGCAGATTGCCGACTATCTCGAAGGGCGCGAAGGCATCGACGCCATTCACATCCTCAGCCATGGCGATAGCGGCAAGGTGAAGCTAGGCGACACATGGCTCGACAGTGCCCAGATAGCAGCCAACAGTGCGCTGCTGGCCGACATCGGCAGATCCTTGGACTCGTCCGGCGACATTCTGCTTTACGGGTGTCACGTGGGTGCTGACGGCACAGGAGTGGAGTTCATCCAATCGCTAGCGGCAGCGACCGGTGCGGACGTCGCGGCCTCCAGCGATTTGACGGGTTCGGTCAGCAAGGGGGGGGATTGGGTACTTGAAGCCACCCAGGGCAGCATTGAAACAGTCTCGTTTGATTTGGGTAGTTACTCTGGATTATTGGTTGCCTTTTCTGATGATTTCGCATCAGGTGTGGGTGCTGCTGTGACCAGCTTTACCCGCATACTGGGTGGAGTGTCCTTCACATTCACTTTTACAGCTGATGGGGAGGGCGGTGATTTCGCCCTTGATCCCGGCAACGGCTTTGGTGGCTCATCGTCAATCAACATGCAGTCGACTGGCCCAGGTGCTGGGACGGAGCGCATCACCATTGCCCGCACTGACGGGGCAGATTTTGCTTTCAGCAGTATTTTCATCGACAACGCCAGTGGCGGCACCACCAACGTACGCGGCTATCTCGATGGCAGTGCCGTAGGCACCAACCAAACCATGGCCGCCGCCGCTTCAGGAACGCTGAGTTTCAGCGATATCCGTGTCGATCAGGTGCAGATCACTTCGACCGATTTCTTTGGTACCAATTTCGATAACTTCGCTGGCGATACCACCCCTCCCAACTCCGCACCTGTCATCGCCAACATCAACGGCAACGTCGCCTGGGCCGGGGTCGGCAACGCCGTGATATTGGATGCAGGCGCCAATGCCTCGCTAACCGATGCCGAACTCGGCGCGCTCAACAGCGGCAACGGTAATTGGTCCGGTGCCAGCCTAACCGTACAGCGTCCCGGCACGGCGATTGCTGCCGATACCTTCGGCTTCACCGCATCGGGTCTGTTCACGGTCAGTGGTAACAACCTGCAATCGGGTGGGCAAACCTTCGCCACCTTTACCAACACGGGTGGCGTGCTGACGATCAACTTCACCAGCAGCGGCACCACCGCCACCACCGCGTTAGTCAACGATGTGGCGCGGCATATCAACTACCGAAACGATACGCCGTCTGGCGATACTGCTCTTCGTTTCACGCTAAGTGACGGGATCGGTAGCACCACCGCTGACGTGACAGTGACTAGCGACACCATCTACGTCACGAATGCCACCGATACGGCCACTATTAATGTCAGCAACGGGGTGAGCTTCAGCGAGGCGGTGGCGATTGCTGCTGCGGATGGCTCCGGCAGCCAGACCATAGCGTTTGCTAGCTCCCTCGCCAGCACAGCGTTGACCATCAACAGTGTGAGCCTGAATGAGAGCTTGACCTTCGACATGGATGCAGCCAGTGGCATGTCGTTGACCAGCGGCACACTCACCCTCGGTGCTGCGACAACCCAAACATTCACCAACGGCACAGGCGATACCGCCACGCTTTCCAGCGTTATTGCGGGTAGCGGTGCATTCACTAAAGCGGGTGCAGGGGGGCTCACTCTTTCAGGTACCAATACCTACTCCGGGGCAACCACTGTATCCGCAGGCATTCTGACCGTTAGCGGCGGCGATGCCATTTCCAGCAACAGCAGTGTCGCGGTCGCCGGTGGTGCCACGCTCGCGCTGTCCAACAACGAAACCATCGGCAACCTGTCCGGTGCCGGAGCCATAACACTTGGCAGCAATACGCTCACCAGCATCATCACGGCCGACACCACCTTCTCCGGAGGCCTCAGCGGCACGGGCGGCCTGAGCGTCAGCCAGAGTGGGGCCGCCACCTTCGCGCTGACCCTGTCCGGTAGCAATACCTACACCGGCAACACCACCGCGGTGAATTTCGGCTGGCTGAAACTGAACGGCGACGCCTCGGTTTCCAGCAGCAGTGCTTTGCGCGCCGATGGCAACAGCATCATCACCCTGCAGTCCGACCAGACGGTCGGCAGCCTGGCCAGCAACAATGCTGGCGCCAGCATCCAGCTCGGCGCCTTCACCCTCAGCGCCGGGGGCGACAACACCTCCACCACAGTGGCCGGTGTCCTGTCCGGTACCGGCAATCTGGTGAAACAGGGCAGCGGCACCCTGACGCTTGCCGGCACTAACACGTATTCAGGCACCACCACGGTTTCGGCCGGCACGCTGTCGGTCGCCAGCGACAGCAACCTCGGCAGCAACACCGTGACGCTCGCTGCGGGCTCCACGCTGGAGATCGCTGGCGCCACCACCATCGACAACGCCATCTCACTCAGCGGCGATGCCACGGTCAGCAATTTGGCGGATGCTACCCTGTCCGGCATCATCAGCGGCGCCAACACTCTGACAAAAGCCGGGGCCTCGACGCTGACATTGTCCAACACCAATACCTATGCGGGCACCACCATCAGCGCAGGTACCTTGAGTGTTGCTGGCGACAATAATCTGGGCAGTGGCACGGTCACGCTGGCCAGCGGCAGTACGCTGGCCGTGACCGGTGCCACCAATATCGACAACACCATCGCCCTGACCGGCGACGCCACCGTCAGCACTTCGGCCAACGCCACCCTGTCCGGCGTTATCAGCGGCGCCAACACCCTCACCAAGGCTGGGGTGTCGACACTGACACTGTCCAACACTAATACCTACGCAGGCACCACCGTCAGCGCGGGTACTCTGAGCGTTGCCAGCGACGGCAACCTGGGCAGTGGCGCAGTCAGCCTTGCCGGTGGCACCACGCTGGCCATCAGCGGTGCTACCACTATCGACAATGCCATCGCTTTGGCTGGGAATGCCACCGTCAGCACCTCGGCCAACGCCACCCTGTCCGGCGTCATCAGTGGCGCCAACACCCTCACCAAGGCTGGGGTGTCGACACTGACACTGTCCAACACTAATGCCTACGCAGGCACCACCGTCAGTGCAGGCACCCTGAGTGTCTCTAGTGACGCCAATCTCGGTAGTGGCGCAGTTACGCTGTCCAGCGGCAGCACGCTGGCCGTAACCGGCGCTACCACCATCGACAATGCCATCGCGCTGAGCGGTGGCACGGCTACTGTCAATGCATCGGCCAATACCACGCTGTCCGGCAACATCACCGGCGCAGGCGGGCTGACCAAGACTGGTGCTAACACGCTTACTCTTAGCGGCACCGACAGCTACACCGGCGCCACCAATGTCAATGCGGGTACCCTGCTGGTCAATGGTGCCTTGTCTGCCACATCGAACACGACGGTGGCATCGGCCGCCACTTTGGGCGGCGACGGCAGTATCTCCAATGATGTCACGGTCAACAGTGGCGGTACGCTTTCGCCGGGTAACAGCGCGGGTACCCTGACCCTCAACGGCAATCTGACAATGGCCTCAGGCAGCACCCTGGCTGTGGAAATCAATGGCACCGCCGCTGGTACCCAGTACGACCAGGTTATCGTCAACGGCACGGTCGACGTCAGCGGCGCGACCCTGTCGACCACCCACGGCTACACGCCGGGCAGTGGCGATAGTTACACCATCATCGTCAACGACATGGCAGATGCAGTCACCGGCAACTTCACTGGCATCGCGGAAGGCGACAGCTTCACCGCAGGCGGTAATTCAACTCAACTCACCGCTAGTTACATCGGCGGCACCGGCAACGACTTCACCCTGACCGCGCCTCTCACCCCCACGGTTACTTCAGTGACCGTAGTGGAGGCCAATGGCACTTACGCCATCGGCAGCACGGTTACCGTGGCGGTGAACTTCAGCGAGGCCGTATTCCTGAGTACCGGCACTATCCAGCTGGTGTTGGAAACCGGTACGACCGACCGTGAGCTCAGCTACCTTGCCGGCAGCGGTAGCTCGACCTTGTATTTCAACTACACGGTGCAGGAGGGCGACATTTCATCGGACCTCGACTACATCAGTAGCGCTGGATTGGTTGCTAATGGCGATACTATTCAGAGCGGCACCTTCATCAATGCGAACCTCACCCTGCCTACGCCGGGTGCGGCGGGTTCTCTCGGTGCGAACAAAGACATAGTGATTGATGGTGTACGTCCAACCGCCTCGATTGTCGTGGACGATACTGCCCTGGCACTTGGCCAGACCGCTACTGTCACCATTACCTTCAACGAGGCCGTGAGCGGATTGGCCACCGCCGACTTTACAGTTGCCAATGGTGTGCTCAGCGGGCTTTCGTCCTCCGACGGTGGTATCACCTGGACAGCAACCCTGACCCCGAACGCCAG
>DELY01000028.1 GCA_002354655.1 Pseudomonas sp. UBA2684 | reverse complement strand
TCTAGAAAAGCCGGGGCTATTCATACTCTTCGGCGGTGATGCGTCCGAAATCACGCAAGGCGCCCAGGTATCCGAAAGCCCAGTTACCGGCCATTTCACGCCCCCGTTTGGTCGAGAGAGGGTCGCCAGCCAGCGCGATGAACTGGACGAGCTGGCAATCACCAAGCTCGCTCAAGAGGGTGGCAAGGTCTCTCATGACTTCACCCTGCCCAAGGGGATGCCCGCCAGTAGTGCTGCCAGGTCACCGCGGGCCTCGCGTTGCCGGAACGCCAATCGCTCATCAACGGGCCAATCAGGGCTATCCAGCTCAGCCGGATCGAGCTCCCAGCTACCCGAGATGCAGGTGTCATTCGGGTAACGCTCATTCAGCAACGCTGCCGCCCTGTCCGCCTCTTCACGAGTGGAGAAAGGCCGGATCAGCCTGGCAGTCGGCAACCCGTTCACGACCACCAGCGGAGTGGCGACGAAGTAGGAGATGATGCTGGTGGCCGTGCGCTGGAACGGCGCATCGAAGTCAACCTTGCTCATGAGCGAATCTCCTTCTCTTGGTCCATACGCTCCATCGCCTGGCGATGCTTGGCCAACATGCCGCCGGAATGCAGATGAAACTCCTGTAGCAAGTCGTAGAGCCGCTGGCTGACCGGATGATGGCCGCCACCGATCGCCGGCATCACTGCATCGAACAAAACCCGGCGTAGTTCTTCGTAGAGCTCGCGGGCATGGTTGAAGTGGTGAACCTCTTCCCGTGTCAGGGTGATGCCCTCGACCAGTTCGGCAGCCGGTATGACAGTGGCAAGTGCTGGAGCGCTCATTTCCTGCCCTACTTGTTCGGTAATCGCCAGGGGGTGGCGGGTAGTGGTTGGTTTACGCAAGGCGCACCTCCTGAGCTTCCAGAGCGCGAGCACGGGCCATGGCGCTGTTGTAGCGAGCCAGGCGAACGGAGAGGGAGGAGTCAGCGCGAAGGGCTGCCAGGGCGCGGGCTTTCCAGGCTGCTGCGTGTGATGAAGGCGGATTGAGGGTGTGTTTCATGGTCGAAGCTCCTATTTGGGAGCTGCCACCGTTCGCGGCCAAGCGAGTGATGGTGACAGCTATACGCGGGTTGGCCGACCGGGCAAATAGGAACCCGGCACACCCGAAGGTGTCCCGCGCACAGCTGCCATAAAACGCGGGCAACAAAAAAGCGCCCGTGTACTGCTTGGCGCTTGTGCGCCTATTTATGCTCGACCGGCCAAGGTCGGCCGCGGGATTTACCGCGACGGACGAACCATAGCGCCAGTTGGCGTGACTATCAACTAGCGTTGGGGGCTGTTGTTCTTGTCTCGAATCTCGACACGCTGCTTGATCCAGGCCTTTATCTCGCCCAACACGAAGCCGACTGGGGCATTGCGATGCTTCGAATCTGTTAGCGGCACTTGTTTGGGGAAGTCGCCAGATATAATCAGGCGATGGATGGTCGACTTGGAAAGCCCCGTAATCCGAAGCACTTCTGGTAAGCGGACGATGACGTACTCGTCGGTCAACCCGTCTTGTGGCTCTCGATCCATAGGGACTCACTCTGCTTGTAAGGTAATGAGCACCTTTGCAGATTAGCGGGCTGTCGCTGATTGAGCGAAGTACGGGCGGACTCATCGCATCGCCTCCGGGGCTTTGTTCGCTGGGACACGCATTTCTTCGATTGCGCGGATGATCTCGTCGCGTTCAACACCGTCAATCACCATGACTCCCGCCATCGCCACGCAGGCCGCAAAAGCAACTACTCCGACCGGAACGCCTTTGCTGTCGGCATAGCCAACGACTGCTGGCAGCAAGTCATCGAACAGAAAGGCTGCATGATCTTCAACGCGGTGGCCGTCATATAAGTTCATTCCTGCACCACGCTGTCTTCGGTGGGCACAGTGCCCAAGTAGTACCTGGCAACACCCGCGTGGGTGCGGCCCTGGTCATCCGTCATGGTGATGCGCTGGGTCTGGATCGGATGGCCGGCGTCTCGCAACTCCTTGACCCTGGCGGCGGGCATCATCACGTTGAGGTCTCGACGCGCCTCGATGGTGTCCACTGCACCGACCTGCAGGCGCTCAAGCAATCGGGCGCGTTGGGCTGCTGCGGTGGTATTCTTCAGGTGCGTTTTCTTAGGGCTGGCCTGTTGGTCGGCCTTTTTTGTGCTCATTTTTCAGCCCTCCCGCGGGGCTTGCTGCTCAAGGCGAGCCTGGAGGGTTTGATGCCGCTCACTGAATGAGAGGCCGCCGTCGGTTAAGATCTGATCCATCCGGCGCAGGTTCGCCAATGTTTGGGCGTCCACCATGCCAGCGAAGCTGTCGGCCGCGCTCTTCGGGGCAGCGCCATCAAGCGAGCAGGGGTTGTCGATGTCGCGCCCGGCAAGAGCCTGTTCGACGAACTCGGCCAGCGGGCTTGGTCGCCAGGTCTCTCCGCGGATCTCTGCCAGGCGAGCTAGGTCGACGGCCAACGCCGGGTGAAGCCATAGGCCTGGAGAGTGATTGCGGATGCCGTTACCGGCTGCGCCAGGGGCTGCTGCCGCGTGGCCACCGACTGTGCCTGCAACCTGGCGAATGATTCCGGCTGCTGCCAGCGTGCGCAGAAAGTCTGGTTTGTGCCGTGCACGGATCTGGTTGTTGTGCCATTGAGTGGGCAGGGGATGGCCATTGCGTTCAGCAATGCTGACCAGGGTGGGCTGGGTACCATCCAGCAGCAAGTACTCTTCGACGGACTGGCCGAAGCGTTTGACCAGCATGCTCGCATTGACCATGCCGTCGACGGGGTCGATTGCGAGGACGTGTTGCCCGTGGTGATGGATAGTCAGGTTCATGCTGCCACCTCGTTACGCAAGGCAATACGCTTACGCACCCACTCCTGAACCTCTGCGAGGACAAAACCGATAGGCGCTCCCCGCGACTTACTGTCGCTCAGCGCTACAGGCCGGGGGAATGTCGGATCATCTTTCAAGCGCTTATTAATGGTGGCGCGAGCAAATCCGGTGATTTCCATAACGTCCGGCATGCGCACAATCGTTAGCGCCGGGTCGAATGGTGGGGCGGAGGCAGAGCTGGCGGCTGACGCAAGCGGCTGGGAGATAGCGGCCGGTGTTGACGGTGCTTTAGACATATCAGTGCATCCATGTTTATTGCTGTATGGGTGACTGACGCTATGTCACTGGCGTGGCTTGGGAAGCCCTTGTCGAAACTATCCAAAACCTCTGCCGTGAAGACTGCTTTTGGCCATTTTCTCCTATATTGCGGCGTGAGTGCCGCCAGCCCTCTTCACCAGTTGCTGCTGCGATGAAGCACCGGATTTGAGTCGGAATACCTAAAAAATCTGGAACCGAACGAAAGCACAAATCGCCATTGATGCCTTGTATTTACTGGCCTCCATGAGTTTTCGGCTTGTTTTTCTAGTGGTTGCACAAGTCGCGCCAGTGACATAGCCCGGCTCTAATTTAAGAGTCGTGAGGGCGGGGCGATGCGAGCGAAAAAAGAACAGCCATTCTGCGCAGGGGATGACCATATTTCACTGAGTTGCCGTGAGCTGGCAGCTGCTCTGGGCATAAAGTGGGACACGGTCCGTCAGCGCCGGTACCGGGGCTGGTCGTGGTCAGAAGCGATTAACCCGAAGCTCCGCCGAACCACCTTCAACAATCACTGCAAGCCTAAAGCGTGAGTGTGGCTGTGCATTAGCCTCAAGGGCTAACAGCGCCAGCAACGGTCGATTTCTTTACTGCTGCTGGTGCTGCTGGTGCTGCTATGCCTGCTTGCCGAACTGGCCTTGCACCACGTTGCCCGCGGCCAGTGTGTCCAGGTGATCGGCATACCACTGCAGCATAGAGGTGCGCTGCTCCAGGTACTGCGCCTTGTTGTAGATCCCACGGACACCCGGTGCCTTGTGGCTCAACTGAGCCTCGATATGGTCAGCGGTGAAACCATGCTCATTCAGGATGGTGCTGGCGATATGGCGGAAGCCATGGCCCGTCTGCCGGCCCTCATAACCGAGGCGCCGCAGAGCCATCAGAAACACCGTATCGCTACGCGGTTTGGTGCGATCGCTACGCCCAGGGAACAGCAGGGCATAAGCACCAGTGATCGGGTGCAGTTCTTCCAGTAGGGCGATGGCCTGGCGGCAGAGCGGCACCAGGTGGTCACGGCCCTTCTTTCGGCCTTTGCGTTCTACCGGGATCGTCCACAGCTTCTTGTGGAAGTCGAACTCTGACCACTGCGCTTCCCGCAATTCGCTGGGGCGCACGGCCAGCAGGGTCAGCAGGCGCAAACCTAGCTGAACATCCTTGGCGTGAGGGTATGACTGAATGGCGCGGAGTAGGGCGGGCAACTCATCAGCGGATACATGGGCATAGTTCTCGGCCTTGCCGGCTGACAGGAACTTATGCACGCCGTCCAATGGGTTGTTTACGGCGCGGCCTGTCACGCGGGCCAGGTCGTACACATCCTTGCAGTAGGCACGCACCCGGCTCATCTGCTCCAGAATGCCTTGCTGCTCCATACCGCGCAGCAGCTCCATCCACTCCATAGACAAGATGCCGGTATACGGACGCTTACCGAAGGTGGGGAACACATGGCGTTCAAGCGCGCCCATCACCCGCTTGGCGGTGCCAGCGTCCCAGCTGTTGAGGCGAGAGGCATACCACTCCCGCGCCAGGTGCTCGAAGGTGTTGTCGGCGGCGGCCTGTTCTTCAGCCTTGCGCGCCTGCTTACTGGCGAGCGGGTTTTTCCCTTCGGAGGCATCAGCCCGCAGATCGGCAGCCTTTTGCCTGGCCAGTGAACCACTCACTTCTGGATAGCCGCCCAGGCCAAGCCACGACCATTTGCCGTCTGGCTTCTTGTAGCGCAGTTCCCACGACTTGTTGCCGTTGGGTTTCACCCGGAAATACAGGCCCGCGCCGTCCAATGCGGATTCCACGCTGACTCG
>DELY01000034.1:105984-106166 GCA_002354655.1 Pseudomonas sp. UBA2684 | reverse complement strand
AGCGCATTTTCCTTATGCTCCTTGGTTTATTTAAGGAGCCGTCACCCGACCTTCTCACGGGTAAGGGTGGCGGACCGTACAAGGGTGAGAAACCGGCAACCAAGGACACCGGCCAGGCCGAAGCCTGCCTTGCACGGCCCACCATAGAAATGCGGTAGTCAGGCATAAAAAAAGCGCCTGCT
>DELY01000034.1:105266-105750 GCA_002354655.1 Pseudomonas sp. UBA2684 | reverse complement strand
TCGGTTAACCGAGCACTGCGTGCTGTGGTGGTGTTATGCCGCGTTTTCAGTGCGCGGGTTTGTGGTCGCTGGCGACTGCTCTTTTCAACGCGCGTTTTTCCAGCAATTGCCGCAGGCCATGCATCAGCAGGGCGATGAGCAAGGCCAGCACCACGCCAAACAAGGCGTTGAGCAGGCGCACTTCGGCCAAGTGCCAATCCTGCGCCAGGCTCTCGGCGAGCAGGACAAAGCAGATCGTGGTTTGCATGACGAACAAGCCGTAGTGGTTGGCTTGCAGGGCCCGGCTCAGGGCAATCAACGGCAGCATGGTGGCGACCATCAGTGGCGGGTTCTGCAGGTTGTGGCCGAGCAGAATCAACAGCCCGGCGGCGCCCAGGCTGGCCAGGCTCGATTGCAGGGCGCGCACCAGGCTGCCCTGGAACTCCAGTTGTAAGGTGGTGACCACGGTCAGGGTCAGCCAATAGCCGCGTTGCAGCTCCGCCAG
>DELY01000034.1:99922-105178 GCA_002354655.1 Pseudomonas sp. UBA2684 | reverse complement strand
TAGCCGCGTTGCAGCTCCGCCAGGTTGACGATCAAGCCGGCCAGGGAAAAGGCCAGGGTGCAACCCAGCGCATGCAGCCGCCATTGCTGTTGCGGCAAGCGTTTTGCGTGGCGCTTGAGCACTTTGAGGATGCTGATGAAGCGCGGCATGTACGGCCACATACGCAAGCCGTGCATGCCGCGCAAGCCGAACGCCAGGAGCATCACCCAGAGGCCGCCGAGGATGAACAGCATGGCGATCGCATACGGGTTGTTGAGGCTGCCGAGGCCTTGCTGGCCCTGACCCAGGCACAAGCACACGGCCAAGCCGATGCCCAATTTGCCGGCTTCGCTGCCAAAGCGTTGCAGCCAGGCGAGCAAGAAGCCGAACGCGCCAAACAGGCACAGGCTGATCAAGGGATGGCTGGCCGACCAGAAGCCCAAACCGGCGCTGCATGCACCCAGCCCGGTGAGCAGCAGCATGCGCAGCATGCCGAAGCGGTGCAGTGGGTTGGCTTGGGCCGCCTGGAAGGCGCCGGCCGAGGCCCAGAGAAACCCCGGGTGAGCGCTGAACAAGCCAAGCAGCAAGGGCAGGGCGCAGCCAAAGCCGGCGACCATTGCCGGTCCCCAGGCGGGGGGGCCGGCATGCCAGCTGAAGGTTTGTCGTAGCAGGTTTTTCATGGATTACACCGGGCTTGAACGTCCCGTCATCTCACGGGCCATTTCAGTAGCGTAGCTGTCGGTCATGCCGGCGATGAAGTCGATCATGCGCAGGAAGGATTTGTACAACGGCCAACTCGGGTCTGGCGCGTTGTGGCCGAGCAGGTCGAGGATGCGCCGATGCTTGAACGACGGCGTGCGTCCGCCATGTTGCTCCAGCGCCGCGCCACAAAAGGCGTTGAGGAGGATTTCAAGAGTGGTGTAGGCGCCGATCTCGTGCAGCGTTTTGCGTTTGTCTTGGAAGATTTTCTCGCGCGCCATTGCTTTGGCGCTTTGCACGCAATGTTTGGCCGGGCCGTGCATGTGTTCCACCAGATCGCCTTGCAGGGTGCCGGCCAGCAGCGCCTCCTGCTGCTCGACGAAGGCATGTGCGGCGGCATTGGTCAGGTGTTCGATGGCTTTGCCGCGCAGGATTGCCAGCTTGCGCCGCTTGGAATCTTGCGGGCCCAGTTGGCGATAGGTTTCCGGCAGGTCGTCGCCCACCAGGTTGAGCAGCACGGCCTCGACTTCGCTGTAGTCGAGCAGCTCCATTTCCAGGCCGTCTTCGAGGTCGATCAGGCCGTAGCAGATGTCATCCGCGGCCTCCATCAGGTACACCAACGGATGACGTGCCCAGCGCTGCTCTTCCAGCTGCGGCAGGCCGAGCTTGTGGGCGATTTGTTCGAGCAGCGGCAGTTCGCTCTGGTAGCAGCCGAATTTGTGCTTTTTGTAGCCGAGCGCTTCGGCGTGGCGGGCTGTCCAGGGGTATTTCAGGTAGGTGCCGAGGGTCGCGTAGGTCAGCCGCGTACCGCCGTCGAATTGGTGGTATTCGAGCTGGGTGAGCACGCGAAAGCCCTGGGCGTTGCCCTCGAAACTGAGGAAGTCGCCGCGCTCGGCCGCGCTCATTGCATCCAGCCAACCGCGCCCGGCCGCCTGCTGGAACCAATGGCGAATGGCATCTTCGCCTGAATGGCCGAATGGCGGGTTGCCAATATCGTGGGCCAGGCAGGCCGATTGCACGACCATGCCCAGGTCGCTCGGCTCGCACCAGTCAGGCAACGCATCGCGGATCATTTCACCAACGCGCATGCCCAGTGAGCGGCCGACGCAGCTGACCTCCAGCGAGTGGGTCAGGCGGGTGTGGATGTGGTCGTTGCTCGATACCGGATGCACCTGGGTCTTGCGGCCTAGGCGGCGAAAGGCGCCGGAGAAGATGATGCGGTCGTGATCTTTGTGGAACGGGCTGCGGCCCAGTTCGTCGACGCTGTGCGTCGGTTTGCCGAGTCGTTCGCGGGTAAGCAGTGTTTGCCAGTCCAAGGCCAATCCTCGCCATTCAGTGGCTGATGGGCCTAGCTTCGGGGTTCGTGCGGCCGGCTGCAAGCATTGTGCAGTTGGCCGGTGCCCCGCTTCGCTGAGCCGGGAGCTGCGGTTGGCCACTACAACCGGTTGGGTAAGGCGTGCTGCCCTTCGTCGGGTACCTGACGGCGATAGCCGGGAGATTGCGGAATAAGCTCTTTTTTGGTGCGTTTATTTGTTTTTGAAATTACTTAATTCGTTTAAATACATATGGTTATAAATTCAAAACCGTCTATCTGGATTAATGACGGCTCTTTGACATGATGCCTTGCACGTACTTAAGTTGTAGGTGTGAATGAGTCACAGTTGATGGGTTCGTTGCGTTGGAGAGGGCGCGGCAAATCCATGTTTTATGGTCTACCGCTAGGGAGAACACCATGGATACCGACTCGCTGACGCTGCACGAGTATCTCAGCCCTTCATTGCTGCTGCACGGCCCGCCCGCAACCTGAAAAACCTCACCGCCAGTGTCGTCAGGAGTATTACCGCTCCTGATGCGCGCACGCATTTTCGCGCGCCTGGCTGTGGGTATCAGCGTGAGTATGTGTTGTTGAATTTTTCGCTTTCAGCACGGCGACGACTCGTTGCGGCCACAACTTTTGCAGACGCGTAAGAAGCTGTGAGCAACCAGCCCAACGCCGGGGAGTTGGATACTCATGAAGTCTTCATTTTTGACAAACTGCACAGGCAAGCTGCGCGCCGGCAGTTGGAAAGTGTCTTTGGCAGTTGGGGGGTGGCAGCCTCTCTTGCCAGCAGCAAACGATGCGCCCGCACAGCAATCGCGGCGGACGTTCCTTAAAGGCAGCGCCGCGTTGATGGCGGCACCGCTGTTACTGACTTCACCTAAGAGCCAAGCGGTGGTGCCAGCCAGCCCACCGACCGTACCCTGGCAGGAATTCCTGCCCGATGTGATCAGCGTGCTGCCTGCTTCGGCTTTAAGCCCGGTGCCCACCGAGACGGCGAATATCGCCGGCGGCGAGGCCGGACGCTTACCGCATCAGCGTTGGAGCACGTTCAGCCCCAGTGCCGAGCCGTATGAGTTACATGCGGCACAACGTGAAAACTGGGTGTTCAATCCCTCTTACCCACCGCAGCCAGTCTGGACTTACCAGGCTAAAGTGCCGGATCTGAGCATTCTCAGCCCGGTGGTGTTTGCCCATTACGGTCATCCGGTTCTTTGCCGCATCTACAACGATCTGCCGAGCAATCACGTTGGCTTCGGTACGCCGGAGATTTCCACCCACTTGCATAACCTGCACACCGGCTCGGAGAGCGACGGATTCCCCGGCGATTATCACAGTGCGACCAAGGCCGGTCCCACACTCACCGCGCCAGGGGGCTACAGGGATCACCTCTATTCCAATATCTATGCCGGTTACGACGAGCTGCAAAACGGCATCGGCGATTACCGCGAAGCCCTGGGCACGTTGTTCTACCACGACCACACGCTGGACTTTACCGCGCCGAATATCGTCCGCGGGCTGGTCGGTTTCTATTGCCTGTTCGACCACCTGGACTCGGGTAACGAACTCGACCCAACCCCCGGCGCACTGCGTTTGCCCAGCCACCCGTATGACTATCCGCTGGGGTTTGCCGACCGGCGTTTCGACCCGAGCGGCATGCTGTATTACGACCAGATCAACCCGGAAGGGGTGCTCGGCGACAAAATCTTGGTCAACGGCAAGATCGAGCCGGTGCTGCGTGTAGCCCGGCGCAAGTACCGCCTGCGCCTGCTCAATGAGGGGCCGAGCCGCTTTTATCAGTTCTATCTGGTGCGGGCCAATAATGTCGTGCAGCCGTTCACCTACATCGCCAACGACGGCAACCTGCTGGAAAAACCGCTGCTGAACCAGACCAATGTACGTTTGGGCGTGGCTGAGCGGGGTGACATCGTGGTGGATTTTTCCCGCTACCCGATTGGCACCGAGTTGTATGTGGTCAACCGCCTGACCCACCGTCCGGAAGACACGCGCAGGCCTTATCAGGTGGTGGCGCCGGGTGTGCGGGTGTTGAAGATCGTGATCGACCGCGAGCCGCCGACGCAGGACCTGAGCCAGGTGCCGAGCGTGTTGCGGCCGCTGCGTCCACTGCCGACTACCGCGCAACTGGCGGCATTGCCGGTGCGCCGTTTTGTCTTCGAGCGACGGCAAAACATGTGGGCGATCAATGGCCAGTTCGTCAACGTCAATGTGCCGCGCGCGGTGATACCGCAAGGCAGCGCGGAAATCTGGGAGTTGGCGAGCATCGACGATGGTTGGGATCACCCGATTCATATCCACTTCGAAGAAGGGCGCATTCTCAGCAAGACCACTGACGGCAGGAACGTCGCCATTCCGGCGCATGAGAAAGGGCGCAAGGATGTCTATGTAATCAATGGCCGGACAACCCTGCGGGTGTTGCTGCGTTTTCGCGATTACAAGGGCAAGTACGTCATGCACTGCCACAACCTGATCCACGAGGACCACGCGATGATGATGCGTTGGGACATCGTTTGATGCGGCGTGTCACCTGTGAGTGATGCCGGGAGGTATTAGATGAATACGCGAAGAAAATTACTCGCTGGGATGGGCGCCGCCGCGCTTGGCCTGGCTGCGTGGCAAGCCGGCGGCCGTTCGTCGCCGCAAGCGCCAGTGCGAGCCTCGGCGGGGAGCAAGGACTTCCCCAACGTGACGCTGTACACCCACGAAGGCCGGCCGGTGAAGTTCTATGACGACCTGATCCGCGGCAAGGTGGTGACCTTCAACATGATGTACGCCCAGTGCGAGCGCAGCTGTCCGGTCAGCACGGCCAACCTGCGGCAAGTGCAAAAGATGCTCGGCGAACGAGTGGGGCGCGATGTGTTCATGTACTCGATTTCGCTGCAACCGGAACTGGATACCCCGGAGCGGTTACGCGAGTACGTCGAGCGCCACCATGTCGGGTCGGGGTGGTTGTTCCTCACTGGTGCACGGGCCGATATCGATCTGGTGCGCTACCGCTTGGGCTTCTATGACCCGGACCCGCTGGTGGATTTCAACGATCTCAACCACACCGGCATGCTGCGGGTTGGCAACGATGCGCTGGATCGCTGGACGATGGCGCCAACCTTGACCGATGCCGAGCAGATTCTCAGCACCATCAACCATGTGGACAGCGCCATGGTGCACACGGCGCTCAGCACGGCGCAGCCGGCCGTTTTCGGTTAGCGCGTGGCACCACCCACCCGGCTGGCGCGCATGCGCCT
>DELY01000034.1:0-99834 GCA_002354655.1 Pseudomonas sp. UBA2684 | reverse complement strand
CCCCGGCTGGCGCGCATGCGCCAGCCGGGTGGGTTTTTAGCGGCTGGCTGGTGTGCCGCGCAAGCGCTTGAGCAGCTCTCCTTTTGCGCCGTTCAGGCGGGCTTCAGCGTGCTCTGATGCGCTCGACGGCGAGGCTGCCGTCGGGCCGCAGGCGGCCGCGCACTTGTACGTAGTCGCCGGGCTGTGGCGAGTCATCGACACGCGTGGCCGCGTTGATCTCAAGCGGCAGCCCATCCAATTGCCAGCCCGCACCTCCCGCCGCCAAGGTGCCATGTAGACGTACCTTGCTTGCGTGGGCAATCCGCGCGGGTATGCCTTGCGCATCGCGTGCGCCTTGCTCGATCCAGTCGACGATCAGGGCAATTTCCGCATCATCGAGAAACGGCGGGCCGTCATAAGGCATGCGTGGTCGCGCTTGTCCGCGAATGCGGCGGACCAATTCGCTGGCCTCCGCCGAGCCAGGTACGACCCGGGCGCGTTCATCCGTGGCCAGCGTCGTCGCGTAGGACGACAGCACATAACCCTCCGGTGGCGCGCCCAGGATTCCGGGCTGCGAGTGGCAGGTGACGCAGCGGCGGGCGAAGATGGCCGCAACATGGCTGTAGTTCACCGCCGCACCGGGTTGTGGCGAGGGCGCCGGGCTGAACCCTGCCGGCTCCTGCGCGGGTATGGCGTCGCCGGGCTTGAGGCCGTTGGCGATCCAGCGCTCGAACAGATCGATCTGCGCATCGCTGAGGTACGGCGGTCCGCTCATCGGCATACGCGGTTGGCTGATGCCTTTCAGGCGTTTGATCAGTTCGCTGCCGGCGGGGTCGCCGGCCTGCACGATAGCTCCGTTCTGGCTACCGGCGAGCAGGTGCTCCAGGCTGTCGAGGTGTAAATCCTGCGGGGGTAATTGTCCGCTATGACAGAACACGCAGCGGCTCTGCAGAATGGGCAGGATATCGCTATACGTGGGTTCGGCGGCCGTGGCCGCTGCGTGTGCGAGCAGGGCGGGCAACAGGTAAATCGTCAGTGTGTGGCGGGGATGGACAGGCATGACGAGCCAAGCCTCAGTAGCGTTTCAGCTCCTTAAGCCTAGCTGGCCGTTGAAAAACTACTGCGCTCGGCTATGCGCGTGGGAGTCAGCCTCGCATGCGAGCTCAGGCTAGGTGCCTCCGTTTTGGGCGCCACCGGCTAGGCGCGCCCCTGAGGCGTGCCTCTAGGCGCCCCCAGCTAGGCGCCCCATCAAAATACTCATATACGGTTCGTATGCTGCGCTTTTGACCGACACGTTCGCCCGGCGGGCCAGCCTCGGCAGTTATGTCGCTTCGCTGCGTTGCGCCAGATTCCGCCGGGCTACATCCGCACACAGGCGCCGTGCGCGGGCTGGGTAGGAGGGCCTGGAACGGGGTATGCGTAGGGTGGGTTAGGCGCATGATCACCGACTATCGGCTGCTGCATCGTCCGTTGCGCCGTAACCCAGCAGAGAGGCTTGGCCGATTAACCCTGGGTGGGTGACGTGGTGCAGCCATTGCGCAGTCGCTTTGCCAGCCCGCCTCAGCGCCATTAACCCACCCTCCAGAATCTGCGCAAGCTTTAACGGGTACAGAGCTTTGCTGGCTGGCGGAAAAGCTCTGCTTGCCTGCGTCTCTACAGGCCTGCGGCGTCGATATCCACCAGCAGCAGGCGGCGGCCGTTGTCGATGAATTGTCCGGCGGTCAGGCAGTACTGGTTGCTGGTGGCATCGCGGTAAGTGCTGGACAAAATCAGGCGGCGCTCTTCCCAGCCCTCGGCAAGCAGTTGATAGAAGTACGGGCGCCATGACCAGTTATGCCCGACGTAGCGCGAGTCGACCTGCCAGGTGTGTTCGCGCCATTCCAGGTTGGGGGTGAGTTGGGTGCCATGGCGGTCGCACTGGTAAACGCGCAACAGCCAGGGGTAAGCATGCGGTGCGGGCAGGCTGTCGGGTGTGGCATCTGTTTCGGCCCAGCCTTTGAGGCTGTTCATCAGGTCGTTGAGTTGTTGGCGCAAGGTCATCAGCCGCGCACGTTCGGCGAGCTTGTGTTGCACATAGCGGTCGCGCAATTGCGCGAAACGTTTGACGAACGCGTTGCTGTGAAAGAACTCCAGTTCGGGTTTGGCGAACAGATAACCCTGCACGTAACGCGCGCCACACTCCAGGGCGAAGTCCAGTTCGGCTTCGGTTTCCACGCCTTCGGCGATGATCCAGCAACCGGTTTTCTCGGCCATTTGCGCCAGCGCTTTCACCACTTCACCGCTGGGGCCGCCACGCGCGGCCTCCTGGAACAGGCGCATGTCGAGCTTGAGAATATCCGGCTGCAAGGCCAGCACGCGGTCGAGTTGCGAATAGCCGGCGCCGAAGTCATCGATGGCGATGCGCGCGCCGGCTTCGCGATAACGCGCCACCACGCCTGGCAGGCGTTGGCTGGCACCGCCCAATTCGGTGATTTCGAAGACGATACGCTGGGGGTCGATCCCGCTGCGTTGCAGCTGTTTCAGACTGGGCAAGGGCTGCTCGGGGCGCAGTCGGCTGATCCAGCGCGGCGAAATATTCAGGCTGAGAAACCAGTCCGCCGGTGCCGTATGGAACCGTGCCAAGGCCTGTTCGCGTACCTGGCGGTCGAGGCGACGCAAGGCGGCGGGCGGGGTCTTCGGGTCGCTGAACAAAGGCCCGGCCGAGCGCAGTTGACCATCGGCGCCGCGCAGGCGGGCGAGGGCTTCCACTCCGGCGATCAGGCCGGTGGCGGTATCGATAAAAGGTTGAAAGACGGCGAGCGGTTGACCGTCGAGCACCGAACACTTCCTTAGCTGATAAGCAGCAAAACGCCGCGAGATGCGGCGTATCGTTCAGCTAAGCAAGATTGTGGCCAGTTGCCCGTTTATGGCGCAGTTGGCTCGTTGTTCGGGCGCTTGGGGGGATGGCGCCTGAGCAACGGGAAGGCGATCAGGGCGATACGCAGCCAGCGCCGCCAGTTGCCGCGGCGGATGCCGAACGTGGCCAGCATTAACGCGCCGCCGGCGACCCAAAGTGGTGCGTTGCTGTTGTGCAACTCTTCACGCCAATGGCTGCTGAAGTATTGCGCCTGGCGCAGCGGCTGCAACATCACCAGGGTTTCGTGGCGCAGTTCCTGGCGATGCATCTCCAGGCGCAGGCGCAACATGGCTTTGCGCAATTCGCTGCGCGAGGCTTTGGCAGGTAATTCCGGTAGGTTCATGGCAGCAGTTGCTCGCGGTCGCGGGCCAGTTCTTCGAGGCTGGCGCTGAACGGTGCTGGCGCGGTGCGGATGCGTTTCAGCAAACTTACCAGGCAAACCAGTAAGCCCAGGGCATAGGCGGCACACAGCGCGATGATCACGCTCAGCCGGTGGCTGTCCCAGAAACTGATCAGCAATGCGGCGGATAAGCCGATCACCAGCAGTAGACCGAACAGCAGGCTCAAGCTGGTCAGCACGAACAGGCTCAGGGCGTTGTGTTGCTGTTCTTTCAGCTCTTCGCCGAACAGCGCGACATGGCCGTGCAGCAGGCCAAGCAGGGCGCCGGCAAAGCGCCGCGGCGAAGGGCCGCGGCTGGGGGCGGTGGGTGGCGTGGCGTCCATGTCGTCTCTCATCAGCGCCGCGTGATCAACATACCCAGCAATAAACCGATGCCGGCGGCGATGCCGAGGCTTTGCCATGGGTGGGTCTGCACATAACCTTCGGTAGCGTCTACCGCGGCCTTACCGCGTTCGCGCAGGGAGTCTTCGGCGTTGTGCAAGGTGGTGCGGGCGCGGCCGAGGCTGCTGCGAATCTGCTCGCGCAGTTCTTCGGCTTGTTCACCGGCCAGGCTGGCGGAGTGTTGCAGGAGCTTCTCGGTGTCGCGCACCAGGGCTTGGAACTCGTCGAGTAGGGCATCCTGGCTGGATGTATTAGCGCTTTTACGAGGCATCACGTCTCTCCTTGCGTGGGGCAGTCAGTGTAAGGACTTCGAGTGCCGCTGGGGGGATGGGTTCCATTGCCCGGCTAATACGTCAGGTTTGGTGCGCCTAACATGAGACGCTGGTACAGCGCTTGCATTGCGTTGGTGCGCGCCTTTGATAAAGCGCTCTTTTATGGGGCTTTTCGAAGGTTGGCCAGGATGCCGTGGTGCATATATAAGCCATTAATAAATATAGATTAAGTGCCTTGTACGCAATTTTGGTCGGAACCATTTTGGGGCTGTCCAGGCGTGCACTGAGTGGAGTGGGTCGGTTTGCGTGCTGCTAACTGGTGCGTGATTGATCTGGAGTGATCCGCTTTGGTGCTTTTTCCCCGACGACGGAGTTTTCTTCGCTGATGGAAAACATCAACAGTGCTGTGGAGACCCTGATTCACGGCTCCAATACCTTGTTTATCCTGCTCGGCGCCGTGATGGTGCTGGCCATGCACGCCGGCTTTGCCTTTCTTGAGGTGGGCACGGTACGCCAGAAAAATCAGGTCAACGCCTTGTCGAAGATCATCTCCGACTTCGCCGTATCGGCGCTGGCCTACTTCTTTATAGGCTACTGGATCGCCTATGGCGTGACCTTTCTCGAGCCGGCCAGCGTGCTCACCGAGGGCAATGGTTACGCCCTGGTGAAGTTCTTCTTCCTGCTGACCTTCGCGGCGGCCATTCCGGCGATCATCTCCGGTGGCATCGCCGAGCGCGCGCGGTTTGGTCCGCAGTTGTGCGCCACGGTGCTGATTGTGGCCTTCGTCTATCCGTTCTTCGAAGGCATGATCTGGAACGGCAACTACGGCGTGCAAGGCTGGCTGGAGGCGCAGTTCGGTGCCGCGTTCCATGACTTCGCCGGTTCGGTGGTGGTGCATGCGATGGGTGGCTGGCTGGCGTTCGGCGCGGTGATCCTGTTGGGTCGGCGCGATGGTCGCTACCGTGACGGTCGCCTGGTGGCCTTCGCACCGTCGAACATTCCGTTCCTCGCGCTCGGCTCGTGGATTCTGATCATCGGCTGGTTTGGTTTCAACGTCATGAGCGCACAAACCCTCGGCAGCGTCAGTGGCCTGGTGGCGGTCAATACCTTGATGGCGATGGTCGGCGGTACCGTGGCGGCATTGCTGGTGGGGCGTAATGACCCGGGCTTCCTGCACAACGGTCCGTTGGCGGGGCTGGTGGCGGTGTGCGCCGGTTCTGACTTGATGCACCCGGTCGGCGCGCTGGTGACCGGTGCGATTGCCGGGGCACTGTTCGTGTGGGCGTTCACCGCTACCCAGGTCAAGTGGAAGATCGACGATGTGCTCGGCGTGTGGCCGTTGCATGGTCTGTGCGGCGTCTGGGGCGGTATCGCTTGTGGCATCTTCGGTCAGGAGATGCTCGGCGGTTTGGGCGGCGTCAGCCTGGCCAGCCAGGTGATTGGCACTGCGTTGGGCGTGTTGGTGGCGCTGATTGGCGGCTTCCTGGTGTACGGCGTGCTGAAAGCACTGGTCGGCATTCGCCTGAGCCAGGAAGAGGAGTACTACGGTGCCGACCTGTCGGTGCACAAGATCGGCTCGATCAGCCAGGACTGAGTCTCTCCCTGGCGGCAAAAGGCGATGGCCTAATGTGTGCCCATCGCGTGTTGCAAGGGCGATAAACCATAGATCGGGCGCATGCCTGATGAGCAATGCGACGCAGCCCAACGACTTTGCCCCAGGTTGTTGGGCTTCGCTCCGCTCAACGCCAACCTGCTAGGTATGCGCCAGGGCATTGGACTGCAGCCGCGCAAACGCGCGGCAAAGCCATGCAACACCTGGCTGGGGTAGCGCCCAAAAAGAAGCCCGCCATTTGGCGGGCTTTTTTTCGCGCGTCGCTTTACAGCAGCGGGATGCTGTAGGACACGATCAGGCGGTTTTCGTCGAGGTCGCCGGTGCTGGCATTGGAGCGCACCATCGCGTTACGCCAGCGCAGGCCGAGGTTTTTCAGCGGGCCTTGCTGGATGGTGTAACTGATGTCCAGGTCGCGCTCCCATTCCTTACCGTCGCGGCCGCCGACACCGGTAAATTCATCACCGGTCACGTAGCGGACGAAGGCCGTCAGGCCGGGTACGCCGTAGGTGGCGAAGTTGATGTCGTAGCGTGCCTGCCAGGATTTCTCGTCTGCACGGGTGAAGTCGAGAATTTGCAGGTAGTTGACGATGTACGGGTCGGTTTCGTTGAGGAAGGGGAAGGCGTTGTCGCCGCCGACTTCCTGATAGCCGAGGCGGAAGGTGTGTGCACCCAGGCCGGCCCACAGGTTTACCGAGGTGAGGTCGTTGTCGAGCTTGCCGCCCAGTCGCTTGCCGTTGTCCTGCGAGTCGAAGTAGGCGAGGTTGGCGCCGAGCTTCCAGTCGCCAATCGGCTGCACATGGATCAGGTTGTAAAGCTTCTGGTCGTAGATGTCTTCCAGTTCGCCGTACCACAGGCCGACGCTGGTGTTGCCGCCGTTGAATTTGAAGTCGCCGCCACCGAAGTTGTAGCGATCGCTTTCGCCGCTCACGTTGGTCGCGCGAATGTCCTGGCTGTCGGTGGAATTACGGAAGTTCACTTCGCGCAACTGGCCGCCATTGAGCGTCAGGCCATCAATTTCCTGCGAGGTGATCATGCCGCCGGTATAGATCTGCGGCAGCAGGCGCAAGTCGCCAGAGGCAACGATAGGCAGTTTGGGCATCAGGCCGCCGACTTTGGCAACGGTCTTCGACAGTTTGACCTTGGCGGTGGCGGTGGCTTCCGAGTACTCGCCGGGGCCTTCGTTGCCGAAGGCATTCGGCAGCAGCGCAGTGCCTGCGCGCTCGTCCGCCGAGTCGAGTTTCACACCCAGCGCGGCGTAGGCATCCAGGCCAAAGCCCACGGTGCCCTCGGTAAAGCCGGATTCGGCTTTGAACATAAAGCCTTGCGCCCATTCCTCGGCTTTGGATTGTCCGGATGCTGGCCGGTCGCGAAAGTCGCGGCTCATGTAAAAGTTGCGCAGATCCAGGCTGGCTTTACTGTCCTTGATAAATTCGGCATGGGCTACGGCGGGAAGGGTGAGGCTGACGCCCAGCGTGGCAAGGGCCACGGCGCGGGCGAGGGGAGTCTTACTCATTATTGTTGTCTCCTCGTTTGTGTGCAGGCCGGCTTGTCACCGACCTATTACGGCGCTGTGGAATAAAGCATGTGCCACGCTGGGAAGCCTTTAGACTTTAGTCGGCACGCTTAAATTTCAATGGCTTAGGCGTGACTACTGAGTCCAGATTGGGTAAAAGCCAAGCCGCTCATGGACCTTGGCGTCATGCGCCGGGATCACCATGAGGGTCGGTTCGCGCTGGAGCAGTTGATGCACATGCTGCAAAACAGCACGGGTGGCCGCGCGGTTGTCGTCGACCATGCGCCGGCTGATCCAGAATTTTTCCCGGGGCCCGGTGAAGCCCTCCAGGCGCCAGCTGGCATCGCCGGTGAAGAAGAAACGCCGCCCATCGTCGAGGCTGATAAACAGCCCGACCGAGCCCGGCGTGTGGCCGCTCAGCGGCACCAACACCAGGCTGCCGTCGCCGAACAGGTCGTGACTTTCGCTGAAACCCATAAAAGGTTGCGGCGCAAAGCCGTAAGGCACCCAGTTGACGCCGTGCTTGAACTGGCTGGGGAGGATCGCCGGTGGGCCGGCGATCTGGCTGAACTCGATCTCTGCGTAAGGCGCCCAGACCGGAACTTCAGGGAAGTCGGCCAGGCCTGAGGCGTGGTCCCAGTGGGCGTGCGACAGCAGGATGCGATCAATGCGAATGCCATCTCGGTCGAGCTGGTCGCGCACTGGGTGTACTGCGCCGTATTGCAGCAGCGGTTTGTCGTACCAGGGCATTTCGCTGGCAAATTGGTTGTCCACCTGGCGACCCAGCGAGGTGTCGAATAGCAGCGTTGCGGCATGGTGCTCGATCAGCACCGCCATGTGGCTGGCGACTGCGGTTTGCGTCCACTTGCCGCCCGCTACGGTGAAGGCGTCGAGGGTTTTGGTTTCAGCGGTTTTTACCAGACTGAAGCGCAAGCCGGCGGCCTCGCTGGTCAGGCTGACAAGCGCAAGCAACACCCACAGCAGCTTATTCAATGGGCGCATGGTTAGGCTCCTGATGGCGGTAAGAAGGGTGAGGGTTGCGCCTCGCCGAATGCCAGCGGCAAGCGGGCCTGACGTAGCAGCCAGGCACCGGGGGTAAAGGCGAGCATGCGTTCGGCGCCCGCCGCCAGCGGGTGTTGCAGCGCCGTCAGTTGCTCGGGCCAATACAGCTCGGCACGCGCCGCCAGGTGCAACAGGTCGCCGCTGTCGAAGTCGATCAGCAGCAGGCCGCAGCGCGGGTCCAGCAGCAGATTGCCGAGGGTGTTGAACATCAGGTTGCCGCTGTAATCCGGCAGCCAGAGTCGACCGTCAGCGCCCAGGGCGAGAAACCCCGACGGTCCGCCACGGTGCGAGATATCCACGCCGCCGCTGTGCGGATCGGCGTTATGGCTGGCGATAAACAAGGTGTCGGCGCCTTGGGCCAGGTTCAGCCAGCGCGGGTCCAGCCCTGTGCCGTGCGCGCTCGGCCCCGGTTGGCGGGGGCGTGCCTGCCATGTACGGGCCTGGATGTATTTCGGGCAGTTGCCGAACGATTGCCGGACTTGCAGGGTAAAACCGCTGGCGTCCGCCTGACTGATTTCGCCGTTGAGCCGGTTGCGGCGGCGGGTCGGGAGTTCCAGGCCGAGTAAGCCCAGCGACGCGCCGGTATGCAGGTGCGCGAGCAGCGGATCATCGGCATCTGGCCGGGCGTCGATGCGTAGGTGGCTGGGCTCGGGCGAGTGGGCAAAGCCAGGCGCGGCGTAGAGCAGCGAGGCATGCGGCTGGCCGTCAGCCGCCAGGCTGCCGGTGAGCAACCAGGGCTGTTGGGCGAAGAACCTACGGTGTTGCTCGGGCATGTAAGGCCGAATGACCCGACGGCCGATGTCTTCGAGTTTGTCGCGGACGCCGAGGCGACTCTGGATGGTCTGTTCGCCGGGGTGGAATGGGCTGTTCATCGTGCAACTCCTGGAGGCCTGTTACAGCCCCGGCATGTCGATATAGCCGGGCAGCGCACGAATCCGTGCAAACCAGGCATTGAGCTGAGCATAGGGCGCCAGATCGATGCCGCCGTCACCGGCCAACGCCACGTAGGGGTAGACCGCAATGTCGGCGATGCTCGGCTGGCTGCCTTGTGCTAGCCACGTGTGATTACCCAGCTGCGTGTCGAGGAGTTGCAGCGTTGCAGTGGCTTTTTTCTGCACGGCGAGTTGATCGATCGGTACGCCGAACAACTTGCCCAGGCGAGCACTGCCGGGGCCGTGCTGGACCTCGTTGGCGGCGAAACTCAGCCAGCCGGCAATCCGTCCTTGTTGGACCGCATCCTGCGGATACCAGGCGTCGTTGGCGTAACGGCGGGCCAGGTAAACCAGAATGGCCTGGGAGTCGCCGAGGTGCAGCTCGCCATCGACCAGTGCAGGCACCTGGCCGCGTGGGTTGATGGCTAGAAAGTCCGCCTGCTGGTGCTCGCCGGCGTGCAGGTTCACGGTTGTGAGTTCGGCCTGTTGGCCGATCAGGCTGAGAAACAGGCGAACTTTGTAGCAGTTACCGGACAGGTTCAGGTCGTATAGCTGCATGGGGGAGCTCCAGTTGCAAGTGGTGGTGAACTGGATATTAGACAGACAGGTCTGTATATTTCAAGCGGCGATTCTACAACTCGCATGACATGCGGCTTTCGGCCGGCGCTGCTGCTTGCGCATAATGGCCGCTTCCGGAGGTTCCATATGGCATCGAGCAAACGCGATCAGCTGCTCAGCACGGCGCTAGCGCTGTTTTATCGCGAGGGGTATCACAGCACGGGCATCGACCGCATCTTGGCGGAGTCCGGGGTGGCGAAGATGACCCTGTACAAGCACTTCAAGTCCAAGGACGAGTTGATTCTCGCGGCCTTGCAGATGCAGCACGAGCAGATTAGCCAGCGCATGCGGCAGGCGTTGGATGGCCTGGCGCCGCGTGAGGCGATTCTGCGGGCTTATGACGGGCTGCACCTGTGGCTGGGCGAGACCGGTTTCTGCGGTTGTCTGTTCCTGCATGCCGCCGCGGAGTTTCATGACCGCAGCAACCCGATCCATCGACAGGCGGCCGAGCACAAACGCTTCGTCTTGAGCCATTTCCATGCGGCGCTGCTGGCGCTGGGTGCGGTGCAAGCGGAGCAACTGGCGGCGCAGTTGCAGTTCCTCTTCGAGGGCGCGATGAGCATGGCGCACCTCTATGGCCCGGCCGAGCAAGCGTTGCAAGCCAAGGCTGCCGCCGATCGGTTATTGGCTGCCGCCGGGATCTGAGCGGCCGGGCGGCGAGGGCTGCGCCGATCAGCGAGGTTTGCAGCCCTGGGAGTAGCGGGCGACCAGTCAGGCTTCTTGGTTATCTGCGATACCGTCGGTCAGTCGGCATGCTGGTCGGGCTAAAGTTTTATCGGCGATGGCCGCCAACCGAGTAGATATCTCGCCTTGGTACCTTGTCATGAACGCTCTGGCCCCGCTGTTTTCTTCTGCCTCTCGCTCCCCGCAGCTGAATAACCTGCCTGCCGTGCGCACTGCTGCGGATGCGCAGAACGCGCTGTCCAACCGCTTGGCCGAACGCCTCGGGCTGGAACCGGGTGCCCTGAGTGGTAAGCGTGACGACTTCACCCCGGAGAAAGTCGCCGGGCGGGTGTTGGGCTTTATCGAGCAACGTCTGCAAAGCGAAGCAGCAGCTGGCGCCGATCCGGCCAAGCTGCAAAAGCTGTTGACCCAGGCCCGCGATGGTGTGGAAAAAGGCTTTGCCGAAGCGCGCAAAATTCTCGATGGCATGGGCGTGCTGCAAGGCAAGGTGGCCGAGGATATCGACGACACCTACCAGCGCATCCAGGATGGCTTCTCCGATCTCGACAAACGCTTTGGCGCCGCGCCGGCATCAACCACTGGCAGCAGCGCAGTCGCGGCCTACAGCGAGCGGTTTGCTGCGGTGGCGGAAACCTTCGACATGGCAATTACCACCCGCGATGGCGATCGCCTGCGTATCTCCGTTGCGCAGGCCTCGGCCAACTGGTCGCAAACCAGTGTTGCCGCGGCGAGCACGGCTAATGGCAGTGCCGTGATCGCCAGCAGCCAATCCGGCAGCCTGCAAATCGGCGGTTGGCAGGTGAGTGTCGAGGGCGAATTGGACGACGAAGAGCGTGCCGCACTGGAGAAGCTGTTCGGCCAGGTGCAGGACCTCTCCGACAAGTTCTATGCCGGTGACCTGGCGGGCGCTTTTGACCGCGCCATGGCGCTGGAGCTCGACGGCGAGCAGTTGGCCTCGATGTCCCTGCGGCTGACGCAAACCAGCGTGCGTCAAGCCACCGATGCCTATAGCGCGGTGGCCGAACAGGGCGGCCAGGCGGCCAGTGCGGTCAACAGTGCGTTGATCGACTATGCCCAGGGGTTACTCGATGCACTGCGCAGCGCCAACGACGTAGCCAAGGATAGCCAAGGCAGTTTGCTGGAGTTGCTCAAGGGCGGTTTCGCCATGGACGAACGCTTCGATACCAAGCGATTGGATAAGGCCGAGCAACTCAACAGCCGCTTGCTCGATGGCCTGCAAGGTCTGCTTGAGCCTACGCTGCCGAGCAGCGACACGGCGTCGCCCGCCGCCTCCTGAGGCAATGCTAGACTGCATGCCTCGTTGTTTATGGAGGCATGCACATGCTCCCCGAATGCCAACTCCTCGGCACCCTCGGCTGTCATTTATGCGAGGTGGCTGAAGCGCTGCTGATGCCTTTTGTCGAACACGGTTTGTTGGTCGAGTTGGTCGACATCGCCGACCACGCAGAGTGGGTCGAGCAGTATGCACTGCGCATTCCTGTGCTGCGCCGTTGTGACACCGGCGCCGAGCTGAATTGGCCGTTCGACGCCGATCAGGTGGTAACGTTTTTACGCTGAACCGCTCACCCGCTGCTGGCTGGGTGCGGCAGTTTTTATCGGAAGGCTACGGTTCAGCTGTTAGGCTTCGCTGCAGCATTTTTCATCAGTTCGAAAAGGGGAGTTATCGATGGGTGTGGCGCTGGGGGATGCGTTATCGCTGTTGTTGTTCCGCTTGCATAGCGGCAGGTTGCTGGGCATCAACCTGCTCAAGGTCAATGAAATCATTCCGTGCCCGACATTGACCAAATTGCCCAATCGACACCCCCACGTACGTGGTGTTGCGACTCTGCGCGGGGCCGCGTTAACGGTGATCGATCTGGCGCGCGCCATCGGTGAGCGGGGCAGCAGCGACAGTCAGGACGGTTGCCTGATCGTCACCGAGCTGAGCCGCTCGCGTCAGGGCCTGCACGTGCAAAGTGTGGAGCGCATTGTCCAGTGCTCGACCCGCGATGTCCGCCCGCCACCTGCTGGTGCTGGCGCGAAAGCCTTCATCACCGGGGTGACGCAGATCGATGGGGCCATCGTGCAGATTCTCGACATCGAGAAGGTGCTGCATGAGATCGCTCCCGTGCATCCCGACGATGTGCATGCGCCGTTGCTGTCGGAAGCCGAGCGCAAGCTGCTCAGCGGCCGCCGCGTGTTGGTGGTGGACGACTCGCACGTGGCTTTGCAGCAAACCTTGATCACCCTGCGCAAGCTCGACCTGGACTGTCAGGCGGTGCGAAGTGCCGCCAGCGCGCTGGAGTTGCTGCAATCGCAGCATGCCGATGGGTTGCCGATCGAGGTGTTGGTCTCGGACATCGAAATGCCGGAGATGGACGGCTATAACCTGGTGCGTGAAATCCGCCGCAGCGCGGGCATCGGCCAGACCTACGTGCTTCTGCATACCTCGCTGGACAGCACCATGAACACCGAAAAGGCCCGTTCAGTCGGCGCCAACGACGTGCTCACCAAGTTCTCCACCGTCGACCTGAGCAAAGCCATGTTGCGGGCTTTTCAAAACCTGAGCTAGCTAGCGGCGTGAGGGTGATGCGCCAGGCCGCTAAAAACCGCATGCGCTTTGTAGGCTGCGGTTTTTAGCGAGCGAAGGGGGTCTACAGGGCTATCTTCCCATTGAGACGTCACGCGTTTGTGTGGGGTTTATCTGCAAAAATCGTCGAAAAATGAATATTTTTCGCGGCCCAAGCCATTCCCACGAGGCGGCGGGCTGCATCAACATTCAACGGGCACAGCGCTTTTTACAGCGGCCACAAAAAATCCCGCACTGGCGGGATTTTTTGTCGGTGTTTGATGGCATTGCGTGAAGCAATTTTAAACTGGGATTTGGTCGGAGAGACAGGATTCGAACCTGCGACCTTCTCGTCCCGAACGAGACGCGCTACCAAGCTGCGCTACACTCCGAATAAGCCGAATTGTACTGAAAAAGTTTTGCTGCACAAGGGGTTAGGCTGAAATTTTTCAGCCGATGCAGCGACTTGACGAGTGCTCTGCGGTGGTCGGCTGCAATCAGGCGTTACGCATGGCGCGAGGTGGGGCGCCGGTGTGCAGCGAGCGTTCGAATCGTTGAAAACACCGAGGGAGCAGTCGTGCTCGTCTCGGTGTTCGACGGCCTGTTACAGCTCTTTGACGGTGCGCACTTGATCCTTGTTGACCTTGGCGCGCTTGCCATCGAGTTGTTCGAATTCGTAGAAACCTGAGTCGTCGTCATACTCCGGCTGATCCACGGTTTGGATCTCACGGCCATCGTTCAAGGTGATCACCGAGGGCGATGCGCAGCCCGCCAGCGTGGCCAGGCCCAGGGCTAGCAGGAAGGCGGGGATAGTCCGTTGAGTCATGGGGGTGTCTCCTTGATTGATACGAAGTGGTTACCCAGCCTCAGACGGGGATTGCGTAGCCAAGTTCCGCGATATGCGTTCAACCGCTGGAATACGGCACTACACCAGCAGTTCCGGTGTGTTCAGGTTGGCCAGGCGTGGGTCGTTGGCTGGGCACTCGAGGGCTGTGGGGGTGAGCCCGCGTAACCAGCGTTGCGGGCTGCGCTCGCCGGCCTGCCAGGCTTCTTCGAGCGCGGCGCCGAGGGCTTTGGGGATCACGCTGAACAGCGGCTCCCAGTATTCGCCTTGACGCACCACCACCGGCTGCATACCAGACTTGCTCAGCAGGGCTTCGAGCAGGGGGCGATCGAGCAAGGGCGCATCGCAGGGCAGAACCAACAACTGCGGGTGTCGGGCGATCTGCAGGCCTGCCCGAATACCGGCCAGCGGGCCTTGAAAGTCCGTGTCGTCGTCTTGCACCAAGCGGTCGGCGAAGGGGGCATACTGCTCGGCGTTGCGGTTGCAGGAGATGATAAGGTCGTCGCTCAGCGGTCGCACCAGCTCATGCAGCCAACTGATCAGTGGGCGGCCATGCCAGTCGAGCAGGCCTTTGTCGCGACCGCCCATACGCTGCCCGCGGCCACCGGACAAGAGCAACACGGAGCAGCGCGGAAGGGTGGGGACAACCGGCATGGCAGAGCCTCCAAAGGCGGTGCTGTGATATAACATCGGGCATTCTGTCCGACAACTGGAAGCCTGCCATGAAGCACACGGCCGAGGCGCTATTCGTGCCACTGAATATCGCTGTTTTGACTGTCAGCGATACCCGTACTGAAGCCACCGATACCTCTGGTCAGCTGTTTATCGACCGCTTGCAAGCCGCTGGTCACAGCCTCGCCGAGCGGGTGTTGCTGAAAGACGATCTGTACAAGATTCGCGCCCAGGTCGCCACCTGGATCGCCGACGAGCGGGTGCAGGTCGTGCTGATCACTGGCGGCACCGGTTTCACCGGCCGCGACAGTACGCCGGAGGCCGTGGCCTGTTTGTTGGACAAGCAGGTGGATGGTTTCGGCGAGCTGTTCCGGCAGATTTCCGTGGCCGATATCGGCACCTCGACCATTCAATCGCGCGCCCTCGCGGGCTTGGCCAACGGCACCCTGGTGTGCTGCCTGCCGGGCTCGACCAATGCGTGCCGCACGGCTTGGGATGGCATCCTCGGCGAGCAATTGGATGCCCGTCATCGCCCGTGCAACTTTGTCCCGCACTTGAAACAGGCGCATGCCTGCGAGAGCCGTGGGTGAGCGGCTGTGACCATCCCGGCCTGATGCCGGTCGAGGCTGCGCTGGCGCGGCTGATGCTATTGGCCGAGGCCACGGCCATCCGCGAGACCGAGAGCGTGGCCTTGGCCGCGGCCAATGGCCGGGTATTGGCCGAGCCCTTGATCGCCGGGCTGGATCTGCCGCCCTGGGCGAACAGCGCTATGGATGGTTACGCGTTGCGTTTGGCGGATTGGACGGGCCAGCCGTTGACGGTCAGCCAGCGGATTCAGGCCGGTAGCGCGCCTGCGCCGCTGCAACCGGGCACCTGTGCGCGGATCTTCACCGGGGCGCCGCTGCCGGCGGGCGCCGATACGGTGGAAATGCAGGAAAACGCGGTGCTGACGGCCGATGAGCGGGTGACATTTACGCAGCCCTTGAGGCTCAGCCAGAACGTGCGCCCGCAAGGCCAGGAAACCCGTCGCGGCGATAACGTGCTGGCGGCTGGCACGCGCTTGGGGCCAATCGAGCTGGGCCTGGCCGCCTCGTTAGGGGCGGCGCAATTGACGGTGCGGCGGCGCCCGCGGGTGGCGGTGCTGTCCACCGGCGATGAGCTGGTCGAGCCCGGTTTGCCGCTTGGGCCGGGGCAGATCTACAACAGCAACCGCCGCCTGTTGATCGCCTGGTTGCAGCGTTTGGGGTGCGAGGTGGTGGATGGCGGCATTCTTGCCGACGACCTCGAGCTGACCCGTGCGGCACTGGGCGCATTGAGCGCGGTAGATCTGATTCTCTCCACTGGCGGGGTGTCGGTGGGCGAGGCGGATTTTCTCGGTGTAGCGCTGCGCGATGAAGGCGAGCTGGCACTTTGGAAACTGGCGATCAAACCTGGAAAACCGCTGACCTGCGGACAGTTTCGCGGCGTGCCGGTGATTGGTCTGCCGGGTAATCCGGCGTCGACCCTGGTGACCTTCGGCCTGCTGGCGCGGCCTTATCTGTTGCGCCGTTTGGGCGTGCAGCGAGTCGAGCCGCTGGGCTTTGCGATGCCGGCCGGTTTCACCTGGAGCAAGCCGGGCAATCGCCGTGAATACTTGCGCGCGCGCCTGGAACATGGCCGCGTGGTGCCGTATCCGAACCAGAGCTCCGGGGTATTGCGCAGTGCTGCCTGGGCCGAAGGCATTGCCGAAGTGCTGGAAGGCACGACCTTGAACGAGGGCGACAGCCTGCGCTTTATCCCCTTGAGCGAAATCCTCGGTTAGCGCCGCGTAGGATGGCTTGAGCACAGCGATACCCATCTGGCCATCGATGGGTTACGCCGCTTTGCGGCTAACCCATCCTACGGTTTGCGTTGGCTTTCGCGGAATTCGCCTGGCGTCTGCCCGGTCCAGCCCTTGAAGCTGCGGTGGAAGGAGCGCGACTCGGTGAAGCCCAGGTAACTGGCGATGTCCTGAATCGCCAGGTCGCTGCGCAGCAGGTAGTGTTCGGCGAGTTCCTGGCGCAGTTCGTCGAGAATCTGCTGGTAGCTTGTGCCGGCCTGTTGCAGGTGACGCTGCAGGGTGCGCACGGTTATGTTGAATTTCTCCGCCACCCGCTCCTTGCGCGGCAAGCCGTCTTTGAGCAGCAGGCGCAGGGCGTTTTTCACCCGCAATGGCAGCGCCTCATCGCCGTCTAGCCCGGCTATCAGGGTCAGGGCGTGCTCCTCCAGGGTGCGCAACAGGTTGGCATCCGCTTGGCGCAACGGCACGCCGAGGTAGGCCAGCGGTACGATCAAGGCGTTGCAGGGTTGTTCGAAGCGGATCGGGCAGCCGAACACCGCCGTGTATTGGCCGATGTCCACGCCAGCCGGTTGTGCATGCTCGAACCAGACTTCCTCTGGCGAGCGCTGCATATCGGCGATCCAGCGGGCGTACAGCAGCCAGGAGGCCAGCACGTTCTCCACCATATGCCGACGAATTTCGCGGGCCTGGTGACGGCAGGTCCAGATCATCTTGACGTGATCGGCGCAGGCTTCGACCCGGCTGACACCCATGTCGCCGACCAATTTTTCATACGGCACGATGCGGCTCATGGCTTCGCCGAGCGTAGCGCAGTTCATGGTGATGTAGCCGAGCACGCTCCACGAGCCGGGCTGCACGAAGCGCGCGGAGTGCAGGCCGAACAGCGGATCGGCGGAGACCGCTATCAGGTGTTGCAACAGGCGTTCGTGTACTTCACTGGGGATACGCTTGCCGTTGTCGGCCAATTCTTCGGCGCTGATTCCAGCAACCTGCAGGGCTTGGCTCAGATCCAGGCCCAGGTGCTCGGCGTGGCGCAGGTACTTGAGCAGGGCGGGAACCGAGGTGTAGCCGAGGTTATCCATGGCTGTTTTCTTATTTTGGGTGGCTTGATTGGTGATTTCGCCTGTCCTGATACGACAGTGACGCCTGAGCGTGGCTGGCTAGTATAGGCAGCCAATGCGGACGATCGGAATATCCAGGGGGAGAGGCACATGCGACGTTGGAATGGCTGGGGCGATGAAGCGACCGTGGTGGAATTGCCGGTGCATGGCGAGGCGTTTCTCGCCGAATTGATCGGCCCCGGTCAGGTGCTCGCCGATGCCAGCCTCGACCAGGTGTTGAGCCAGGTGCCGGCATCGCGTCTGCCGGTGCACCCGCTGGTGTCGCAGGATGCCGAGGTGCGCGTGCGGCATGCCCGCGGGCAGAGCCTGCCGGACTGGCTGGCGATGCGCTCCGGCGAGTTTGGCGTGTTCCCCGATGGCGTCGCCTTGCCACAAACGGCGGCGCAGATCCGCGAATTGCTGGCCTGGGCCGTGCAACACGATGTGATCCTGATTCCCTACGGCGGCGGCACCTCGGTGGCAGGGCACATCAACCCGCAGGCCAGCGACAGACCTGTGCTGACGCTGTCGCTGGCGCACATGAGCGCGCTGCTCGAGGTCGACGACGACAGCCTGATCGCCACCTTCGGTCCCGGCGCCAATGGCCCGCAGGTGGAAAGCCAGCTGCGCGCCCGTGGCTACACCCTCGGTCACTTTCCGCAATCCTGGGAGCTGTCGACCCTTGGCGGCTGGGTTGCCAGCCGCTCCAGTGGCCAGCAGTCGCTGCGCTACGGGCGCATCGAGCAGCTGTTTGCCGGTGGCAAGGTCGAGACCTTCGCCGGGACTCTGGACATTCCGAGCTTCCCAGCCTCTGCCGCCGGCCCTGACTTGCGCGAAGTGATGATGGGCTCGGAAGGGCGCTTCGGCATCATTTCCGAGGTCAAGGTGCGCATTACGCGCCTGGCCGAGCAGGAAAACTTCTACGCGGTATTCATGCCCAACTGGCAGCAGGCCTTGGCCGCGATTCGCCAATTGGCCCAGGCGCGCGTGCCGCTGTCGATGCTGCGCCTGTCGAACGCCATCGAAACCCGTACCCAATTGGCCCTGGCCGGTCACCCGCAACAGATCGCCTGGCTGGAGAAATACCTGACCCTGCGCGGCGCTGGCGACGGCAAATGCATGCTGACCTTCGGCGTTACCGGCAACCGGGCGCAGAACGCCGCTTCGCTGAAGCAAGCCAAACGCCTGCTGAAGGGCTTTGGTGGGGTGTTTACCGGCACCTTGCTGGGCAAGAAATGGGCGGAGAACCGCTTCCGCTTCCCCTACCTGCGCCATGGCCTGTGGGCCGCCGGCTATGCGGTGGACACCCTGGAGACCGCCACCGACTGGAGCAACGTCGACAACCTGCTGAACAAAGTTGAAGCCAGTCTGCGCGATAGCTTGGCCGCCGAGGGTGAGCCGGTGCATGTGTTCACCCACCTGTCGCATGTCTACGGCGAGGGGTCGAGCATCTACACCACCTACGTGTTCCGCCCCGGTAACAGCTACGAAGCAGCCATGGCGCGCTGGCGCCGGCTCAAGCACGAGGCCAGCCAGACCATCGCCGACAACCGCGGCACCATCAGCCATCAGCATGGCGTTGGCCGCGACCACGCGCCTTACCTGGCGGCGGAAAAGGGCGAGCTGGGCATGGCGGCGCTCAAGGCCTTGTCCACACACTTCGACCCGGAGCAGCGTCTGGCTCCCGGCGTGTTGCTCGGGCAGTGACGATGAACGCCTGGAACGCGGCCTGGCGCGAGCGCGCGTTGCCCGAGTTGGCCGCGCGCGAGTGGGACCTAATCGTGGTCGGTGGCGGTATCAGCGGTGCCGGGATTCTGCGTGAGGCGGCGCGGCGCGGTTGGACCTGCCTGCTGTTGGAGCAGCGCGACTTCGCCTGGGGCACCTCCAGCCGCTCGTCGAAGATGGTCCACGGTGGCCTGCGCTATATCGCCAAGGGCCAGCTCAAGCTGACCCGCGACTCGGTGCGCGAGCGCCAGCGCCTGTTGCAGGAAGCGCCGGGCTTGGTCGAGCCGCTGAGTTTCGTCATGCCGCACTACCAGGGCGGCTTTCCTGGGCCGAAAGTCTTTGGCGGTCTGCTCGCCGTGTACGACGCCCTGGCCGGCAAGCGCAACCACCTCTACTACCCGCTGCAACAGTTGCGCTATCTGGCGCCGGGGCTCAAGGACGCCGGCTTGCTCGGCGGTACGCGGTTTTTCGATGCGGTGACCGACGATGCACGGCTGGTGCAGCGAGTGCTCAGCGAAGCGCGGGCGGACGGTGGCGAAGCGCTCAATGGCGTGCAGGTCATCGAGTTGCTGCGCGAAGGCGAGCGAGTGGTGGGGTTGCTCGGCGAGGATCGCGAAAGCGGTCGGCGTTTCACCTTTCGCGGCCGCGCCGTGGCCCAGGCAACCGGGGTGTGGGCCGATCAACTGCGCCAGCAAAGCGGGCTCGAACATATCCGCCCGCTGCGTGGCAGCCATCTGCTGCTGCCTGCCTGGCGCCTGCCGGTGGCGCACGCGTTCAGCTTTATGCATGCGCGGGATCAGCGCCCGGTGTTCGTCTTCCCCTGGGAGGGCGCCACGGTGGTGGGCACCACCGACCTCGATCACCGCGCCCCGCTGGAGCAGGAGGCGCGAATCAGTGCCGAGGAAGTGGATTACCTGCTGGCCGCCTGTGCCCAACAGTTCCCCAGCGCCGCAGTGCAGGCCGGTGACGTGCTGTCGACCTGGGCCGGTGTGCGCCCAGTGGTCAGCGATGGCGCCAACAGCCGCAAGCCCTCGGATGAAAAACGCGAACATGCGCTGTGGGTCGAGCCCGGCTGCGTAACCTTGGCCGGCGGCAAACTGACCACCTTTCGCCTGCTCGCCCTGGAGGTGTTGCAGGCCTGCGCCGGCTTTGTCGGCCGGCCGCTGGAGGATCAGGGCGCCACGATCTTCCGTGCCGGCACTCCGCCGCCGATGCCCAGCCTCAGCCCGTATCAGCAGAAGCGCCTGATCGGCCGCCACGGTCGCGAGCTGCCGGGCGTGCTGGCGCTGTTGCACGAGCTCGGTAGCGAGCGCGTCGCCGCCACCCACACGCTCTGGGTGGAGCTGGCCTGGGCGGCGCAGAACGAATTGGTGTTGCACCTGGACGACCTGCTGCTGCGCCGCACGCGCCTAGGCCTGCTGCTGGCAGACGGCGCGCGGGCCGAGCTGCCGCGCATCCGCGCGCTGTGCCAGGCGCGGCTGGGCTGGGACGACGCGCGCTGGGAACAAGAAGAACGGGACTACCTGCAGCTGTGGCGCGATTGCTACAGCCTGCCGACAGAGACGTGATGGGCATCGCACGCTCAACCCATTGACTGGACGAATAACAAGAAGGACTGCGCCTTGAGCGAGAAAAGCTACCTGCTGGCCATCGATAACGGTACGCAAAGTGTGCGTGCGCTGCTATTCGACCTAGACGGCAACCTGGTCGGCAAGGGCAAGGTGGAGTTACAGGCGTATTACTCCACGCAACCCGGCTGGGCCGAGCAAGACCCGGAGTATTACTGGGCCAGCCTGGGCGAGGCCTGTCGTCTGTTGTGGCAGCAGGTGGATATCGATCGCCGCCTGATCAAGGGCGTGTCGCTGACCACCCAGCGCGGCACCGTGATCAACGTCGATGAGCAGGGCAAACCGTTGCGGCCGGCAATCCTCTGGCTCGATCAGCGCCAGGCTGCGGTCGAGGGCAAGATCAAGGGGCCGTGGGGCTGGTTGTTCAAGTTAATCGGCGAAGAGGCGACGGTGAATTACTTTCGCGCCCAGGCCGAGGCCAATTGGGTGGCCCAGCAGCAACCGCAGATCTGGGCGCAGACCCACAAAGTGCTGCTGCTTTCGGGCTTTCTCACCCACCGTCTGTGCGACCGCTTCGTCGATTCGCTGGCCTGTTGCGTGGCTTACTTGCCGTTTGACTACAAACGCCTGAAGTGGGCGGCGGGCAGCGACTGGAAATGGCAGTCGATGCCGGTGCGCCGCGAGCAACTGCCCGACCTGTACAAACCGGGCGAGCAATTGGGCCGCATCAGCGCCGCCGCCAGCCGCCACACCGGTATTCCCGAGGGCCTGCCGCTGATCGCCGCCGGTGCCGACAAGGCCTGCGAGGTGCTCGGCGCGGGCGTGGTGGAGCCGCAGACGGCCTGCCTGTCCTACGGCACCACGGCGACCATCAACACCACGCGGCGCACGTACCTGGAAACCATTGCGTTGATCCCGCCATATCCGGCAGCGATTCCCGATCACTTCAACACCGAGGTGATGATCTACCGCGGCTTCTGGATGGTCAGCTGGTTCAAGCAGGAGTTCGGCCTGCGCGAGATGCAGCGGGCCAAGGCGCTGGGCGTCGAACCCGAGGCGTTGTTCGACGAACTGGTCAACAGCGTGCCGGCCGGCTCCATGGGCCTGATGCTGCAACCCTACTGGTCGCCGGGTATCCGCGAACCGGGCTTGGAGGCCAAGGGCTCGATTATCGGCTTTGGCGATGTGCACACCCGCGCGCACCTCTATCGGGCGATTCTCGAAGGGTTGGCCTATGCCCTGCGCCAGGGCAAGGAGAAGATCGAGCAGCGTTCGGGGACGAAAATTACCCGCCTGCGCGTCTCCGGTGGCGGCTCGCAGAGCGATGCGGCGATGCAGCTGACGGCCGATATCTTCGGCCTGCCGGCGGAGCGCCCGCACGTCTACGAAACCTCCGGCCTGGGCGCCGCCATCGACTGCGCGGTGGGGTTGGGCCTGCATGCGGATTTTCCGACGGCGATCAAGGCGATGACCCGCGTCGGCCAGGTGTTCCAGCCCAACCCCGAGGCGCAGCGCATCTATGAGCAGCTGTACCGCGAGGTCTATCAGCGCATGTACAAGCAGCTCAAGCCGCTGTACCAGGCGATCCGCCGGATCACCGGTTACCCGGCGTAGGATGGGTTAGCGGCGCAACACGTCATGTGCCCGTTGCGGCAACGTCGTCCCGCCTCAGGCCACATCGACCAGCACGATCTCGCTGTCTTCGATGGCGGTCACGCGGATCACCTCGGTATCGGCTATCGCCACGCCGTCACGCGCTTTGGCGGCGACACCGTTGACCTCGAACACGCCGCTGGCGCCCACCAGATAGGCTTTGCGCCCGCTGCCCAGGGTGTACTCGGCGCTCTGTCCGGCGTTCAGCGTGGCTGCCAGCAACCGCGCGTTGACGCGAATCGGCAGGGCATCGTGATCGTCCGGGTTGCCGCTGGCGAGCGTCACGAAGGTGCCGGCGCGTTCACCCTTGGGGAACGGCTTGGCGCCCCAGGACGGTGGCGAGTCGAATTGATCCGGGGTGATCCAGATCTGAAAGATCGTGGTGGTTTGATCTTCCAGGTTGTACTCGCTGTGGGCGATGCCGGTGCCGGCGCTCATTACCTGTACATCGCCGGCTTCGGTGCGGCCCTGGTTGCCCAGGTTGTCCTTGTGGGTGATCGCGCCCTGACGCACATAGGTGATGATTTCCATGTCGTGGTGCGGGTGCGGCGGAAAACCCGAGTGCGCGGCGATTTCATCATCGTTCCAGACCCGCAGCTGGCCCCAGCTCATGCGCTTGGGGTCGTAGTAATCGGCGAAGGAAAAGTGATGGCGCGCGTTCAGCCAGCCATGCTGGGCGCCACCGAGTTGTTCAAAAGGGCGTACTTCGATCATCTGCGTATCCTCGTCGGCGATGCGGCTCTGGCGGAGTGCCGGGCGTTATCGGTTAGCGTGGTGTGCATGATCCATCAATAAGTAATGATAAAAAATCCGAAATAATGCGGTTTACTTATCTATTAATTCGATTGAATGAGGCGCTATTCGCTGGGCAATAAAATCGCCGGAGGATTAGGCTCAGTGTCACCGCGGGGACAAACCGAGAGCTTGGTTGTCAGCTAGCTTTGCTACGTTGCTTATTCAGGGGATAGGGCATGCAAGAACGTAAGGCGTTGTTGATCCTGCACGGTAAGCAAGCGCTGAATGAAGACGTGCGCGCGGCAGTCACTGCGCGCCGCGAAGACGGCTGGGAGTTGGCCGTGCGGGTGACCTGGGAGGCTGGCGATGCGCAACGCTTGGTCGCGCAAGCCCTGCAGGACGATTACCCGATACTGATTGCCGGTGGTGGCGATGGCACCTTGCGCGAGGTGGCCGAAGCCATGGCGTTGGCGAAAACCGATGCCAGTCTGGCGCTGTTACCGCTCGGCACCGCCAATGACTTTGCGCATGCCGCAGGGGTGTCGCTCAATCCGCTGGAAGCTCTGGCGTTGCTCGATACTCCCGCCCGCTCGATCGACCTGGGTGAGGTTGATGGTCAGCTGTTTCTCAACATGGCCACTGGCGGTTTTGGCTCCAACGTCACCGCCAACACCTCGGAGGAACTGAAGCGCGTGCTGGGTGGCGCCGCCTATTTTCTCACCGGCTTGACGCGTTTTGCCGAGGTGCGCTCGGCTTTTGGTCGTTTCAGTGGCCCCGACTTTCTCTGGGAGGGTGATTTTCTCGCGCTGGGCATTGGCAATGGTCGGCAGGCGGGAGGTGGCCATCTGCTCTGCCCGCAAGCGCTGGTCGATGACGGTTTGCTGGATGTGTGCATCGTTCCCGCCGCCCAGGATGTGGTCGGCACCCTGGGCACCTTGCTCTCCGGCGGGATCAACGGGCTGGAAAGCGTGTCGTTGAGCGTGCGTCTGCCCTGGCTGGAAATCGAGGCGCCGGAGGGGCTGGATCTGAACCTGGATGGCGAACCGATGGAAAGCCGGCAACTGCGCTTTTGCGCCCGGCCCGGGGCGTTGAAGGTGCATTTGCCGATGGCTTCGCCGCTGCTCGGCAGCTGAGTGAGGCCAACGCCCGCAGGGCGGCTCTGGCTGGTAGGGCGCCAGCGGCTCGGGCATGATGGCGCTGCGCCATAGCCGCTTCAGCTGCGCGACATGCGGCCGATAAACTTGCTGTGGCTAGAAACGACAAATAATCAGGAGTACGTAATGGCTGGCATTCTCGACTCGGTCGATCAACGCACCCAGTTGGTGGGCGAGAACCGTCTGGAAATCCTGATGTTTCGCCTGGCCGGGCGGCAGCTGTTCGCGATCAACGTGTTCAAGGTGCAGGAAGTCCTGCAAATGCCCAAGTTGACGCTGATGCCGCACCGTCATCGTTTCGTCTGCGGGGTGGTCAATCTGCGCGGGCAGACCTTGCCGGTGATCGACCTGTCGCAGGCCATCGGCATGCGTCCGATCGTGCCGGATGAGCGCAGCACCATCATCGTCACCGAGTACAACCGCTCGGTGCAGGCCTTTCTAGTCGGCGGGGTCGACCGCATTCTCAACCTCACCTGGGAATCCATCCTGCCGCCACCCGGTGGCGCGGGGCGCCAGCATTACCTGACGGCGATCACCAAGGTCGAAGAGCAATTGGTGGAAATCATCGATGTGGAGAAGGTGCTCGCCGAGATCGTCCCGTATAACGCGAAGATATCCGGCGACCGTCTGACCGACCCGGTATTGGAGCGTGCCCGGGGGCGCGAAGTGCTGTTGGTGGATGACTCCAGCGTGGCCCTGGCGCAGTTGCGCGATACCCTGTCGCAGCTGGGCCTGAAGATGCATGTGGCGACCGACGGCCTGAAAGGCTTGCACATGCTGAAGAAGTGGGCGGATGCCGGCGAGGTGATGACCGACAAGCTGCTGATGGTGTTCACCGATGCGGAAATGCCGGAAATGGACGGCTATCGCCTGACCACGGAAATCCGCCAGGACCCACGGCTGAAAGACCTGTATGTGGTGCTGCATACCTCGCTGTCCGGCAGCTTCAACGACGCCATGGTGAAGAAGGTCGGTTGCGACAACTTCCTCTCCAAATTTCAGCCGGACAAGCTGGTCGACGTGATCCGCGAGCGCTTGATGCTGGATAAGCCCGGCGCTTGATCGCGCCTGCCGGATGGCGCCGTGGCAAACCGTTAACTGTCGTTGCAGGCCAGCGCCTCGTGGGAGCCGCTTTAGCCGCGAAAGATCTTAAGTTTTCAAGGGTTTTCGCGGATCAACCCGCTCCCACAAAAGCGTGGCTTCTCATGCCGCACGTAATTGGGACATGGCAAACCTTTAAGGTTGCTCACTAAGCTGCTGGCGCAGGTGTTCGATGCGCTGGCGATTCACCCCGAAATCCGCATAACCCAGGCGTGAGGCCGAACGCACATCGACCGCCTGTTCGCCAATCAAGAACTCCACATCATCGACAAAGCGCACGACCTGACTGCTGAATTCCGCACGCAGGTAGTGCGCATCCTGCTGCACCAGGCGCACACGCGGCTCGTTTCCAAGCATTTGCACCAGCAGCGCCTGGGTCTGGCTCTGGTTGCCTTTCAGCGGCAGCGGATCGATCTGGTGGTCACTGTCGCTGGCCTGGCTGCTGACGCAGTTGGGCGAGTCGGGGCAGGGCGCCAGGCGGCCATCACGCACGCCCAGGTTGTCCGGCGGGCTGCCGCTACAGGCGCCGAGCAGGATCAGCAGGGGTAGGCCGAGCGCAGGCTTGTGAGCGCGGCGGGTTACTCGTATAAGGGCGTTTTGCCAAATGGAAAACAGGCTCATGTTGCGTCTCTCCGGGTTGTACCGTTATCCACTCAAGTCTGCTATTGCCGAGCCGCTCGACGCAATCGAGCTGGATGCCCTGGGTGTGGTCGGTGATCGACGTTGGATGATAGTCGATGCGCAGAATGGCCGTTTTCTCACTCAGCGCGCGTTGCCGCACATGAGCCAGTTACTGGCGCGTTGGAATGCCGACGGTGGCTTGACCCTGAGCGTTACGGGCATGCCGCCGCTGGATGTGTCGTTACCAGGTGGTGACGCGGCGTTGCGCGGGGCCTTCATCTGGAGCGACAGCCTGTATGTGCCGGATGCGGGCGACGAGGCGGCGGATTGGCTGAGCCGCTTCATCGGCAAAGCCTGTCGCCTGGTGCATGTACCCGCCGAGCGGGCGCGTTTCATTCAAGGCAACCTCAGCGTGGAAGAAAAAGTCGGGTTTGCCGACGGCTTTCCCGTGCTGCTGATCGGCCAGGCCTCGCTCGACGATTTGTCGGCGCGGGTGGGCCGCTCGCTGGAAATGTTGCGTTTCCGGCCCAATCTGGTGATCGACGGCAGCGCGCCCTATGCCGAGGACAGTTGGCGGCGGATTCGCATTGGCGGTGTGGAGTTTCGCGTCGCCAAAGGCTGCACGCGCTGCATCCTCACCACCATCGACCCACAAACCGGCGAGCGCAGCGCCGACCGTGAGCCGCTGACCACGCTGAAGACCTACCGCGAACGCGAGGGCGAGGTCTGTTTTGGTCAGAACCTGATCAACCAGGGGGCAGGCCGACTGCAGGTGGGCATGTCGGTGGAGGTGCTGGAGTAAGCCAGCACGAGGCTGCCTGTGGGAGGTGCCGAAAGCACAGCCACAGGCAGGCATTTGGCTTTATTGATCGTCGAAATAGCGCTCGTGCCAGCCAATCAGTGGTTGCGGGGCGTTGAGCTTTTGTCCGTAGATCACCGAATAAGACAGCACGTTCTGCACGTACTGGCGGGTTTCGTCGAACGGGATGTTTTCGATCCAGACGTCGTAGGACAGGTGGTCGGCACCGCGCAGCCATTGGCGCACCCGGCCCGGCCCGGCGTTATAGGCAGCCGAGGCGAGCACGCGGTTGCCGTTGAACTGGCCATAAATCTGGCTCAGGTAGGCGGCGCCGAGTTGAATGTTCACATTCGGCAGCAGGGTATTGTTCGGATTGCTCAAGGGAATGCCGAATCTACGCGCGGTTTCCTTGGCGGTGGCCGGCATCAACTGCATCAGGCCCATGGCGCCGGCGTGGGATTTGGCGTCGGCCATAAATGCGCTTTCCTGGCGGGTCACCGCGAACACCCAGCTGGAGTGCAGGCCGCGCTTCTTCGCCTCACGCGTCAGCGGCTCGCGGTGCGCCATGGGGAAGCGCACATCCAGGTCATCCCAGTACTGCGCCTGGCTGATGGTGCGGATCGCCGGGAAATACCATTCCATGTCGTAAGCCATACGGGCCTGGGCGACCAGTTCGTCACGGCTGAACAGGCGGCTGACGTGATACCACTCGCGGCGGCCATCGACGATCTGGCCACGTTCGTGGAATTCCATGGCGCGGCGAATGCCGGCGGTGTTGCGCACCTTCTGGATGATTTTCGGGTCCAGGGCCAGCGGTTTGTTGTTCAACTGATAGGGCGCTTTGACCTGATCGGCCGCCATGAAACCGTAGAAGTCGCGTTCCTTGGACAGGCCCTGATACAGCGTTTGCGGCTCCTGGCTGTCGGGTTGTGCCAGTTGCAGGCTGCGTGCCTGCCAGTAGCGCCAGCGGTTGGTCTGGGCCAGCTCTGCGGGCATTTTTCGGGTCAGTTGGTTGACTTCGTCCCAGCGGCCGAGGCGTAGCAGCAGGCGCGCACGCCACTCGCTGACGGTGTTGTCGCGCAGTTGCGGGTCATATTGCGCCATGACCTTGAGCGCGCGGGCATCGAAGCGCTTGGCCAGGGTCAGGCCGATTTCGCGGGCAATGGCGACTTTTTCGTCGCTGGAAAACTGCATGCGCTGGGCGTAACCCTCCAGCAGGCTCAGGGCCTTTTCCGGGTCTTGGCGGGCCAGGCGGCGCAGACCAAGCCCGACCACGTCGGCCATGGCGTGGTCGGCAGGGTGGAAGCGTGTGGTTTGGCTGAGTAGCTGCGGCTTCTGCGCCACCTCGACCAGTAGTTTGCCGTGGGTGGCGAGGGTTGGCAGGCCTTTGATCAGGTAGCTGGCCAGGCCATAGTTGCGCGCTTCGGCGGCCAGCTTGGCCCGTTGCCAGCGTTTCTCTTCGGTGAGTTGGCCCTCGGCGGCCCAGCGATCGAACAAGCGGTCGCAGGCTTCGGGTTGCGATTTACCGACCAGCCAGAGTTTTTCCGCACTGGCGAAACCTTCGGCGCGTAAGCCATGGCCGAGTTGGTATTGCCCGTAGAGGCAGTCCAGTTCAGTGAAATTCAGTGCCGGGTCGTAATAATTGACAAAGGTCTGCCATTCGCCACGTTCGGCCAGCCAGCGCAGCCAGCGCAGTTTCATCCAGCTGGCTTGCGGTAGATCGCCATGTTCGGCGAGGAATTTTTCGATTTCGTCGTTGCCCGCCCATTTCAGTCGGGCGGTCAGCTCGTCATACGCCAGGTACGGTTCCAGCGGATAATCGCGCAGGGCACTGGCGTAGCGCTGGTAAGGGCCGCTGTCACCTTTGGCCAGTGCGCGCTTGGCCTCGTCGTAGTACAGGCGTTGCTGGGCCAGGCTGGCAGCCTGGGCCGTAGCGAGGGTTGCAGCAGAGAGAAGCAAGCAGGAAAACAGGCTGAACAGGCGACCGCGCATGACACTTCCGGGATGGACTCGTGAGTGAGCGCCGGCAAAACCGGCGCTGGATGCGTCTAGCTTAGCCTTTTGCTTGGGGGCGGCGAAAGTCGCGCTGCCGACTGGCGCCTGGATGAAAAAATGCCCGCTCCGTCGAGGCGCATCTCGGTTAGAATGCGCGCCCAGTTTTTGCCGGGGCCTCGGGGCGCCAGCAAATCAGTTTTCGCGGTGATAGTCGCCGGTAAGTCAGGCTCAAACGGGCGGGTGGATGCGCAGTACCCACCCGCTGCCGGTCCTGAACCCTGTGTGCATCACTCGCCGTATCGTTGAGGCGTGCCATGACCCTGCTTAAGTTCACCGATGTTTCCCTGGCCTACGGCGCCATGCCGCTGCTGGACAAGGTGTCTTGGCAGATCGCCCGTGGCGAGCGGGTGTGCATCATCGGCCGCAATGGCACCGGTAAATCCAGCATGTTGAAGCTGGTCAAGGGCGATCAGAAGCCCGATGACGGTGCGGTGTGGCGTGCCCCCGGGCTAAAGATCGGCGAATTGCCGCAAGAGCTGCCGCTTGCCGACGAGCGCACGGTGTTCGATGTGGTCGCCGAAGGTCTGGATGGCGTCGGTGCGTTGCTCGCCGAATACCACCACCTGAGCCAGAACATCCACAGCGATGCCGATCTGGATAAGCTGATGCATGTCCAGCAGGACCTCGAAGCGCGTGACGGCTGGCGCTTGCAGCAACTGGTCGACAGCACCTTGAGCCGTTTGCAGCTGCCGGCCGACAAGACCCTGGCCGAGCTGTCGGGGGGCTGGCGCCGCCGTGTGCTGCTCGCCCAGGCGCTGGTTTCCGAGCCGGATCTGCTGTTGCTCGACGAACCGACCAACCACCTCGACATCGGCGCGATTGCCTGGCTGGAAGAGGCGTTGACCGGCTTTCAGGGCGCCGTGTTGTTTATCACCCACGACCGTTCCTTCCTGCAAAACCTGGCCACGCGCATCCTTGAATTGGACCGTGGCGGCCTGATCGACTGGAATGGCGACTACGCCAGCTTCCTGGTGCATAAGGAAGCGACCCTGGCCGCCGAAGAAACCGCCAACGCGCTGTTCGACAAGCGCCTGGCCCAGGAAGAAGTGTGGATTCGCCAGGGCATCAAGGCCCGTCGCACCCGTAACGAAGGCCGTGTGCGCGCCTTGAAAGCCCTGCGAGTGGAGCGCAGCGAGCGCCGCGAGCGTACCGGCAAGGCGAATATTCAGCTGGATACCGCCGATAAATCCGGTAAGCAAGTGATGGTGCTGGAGAACGTCAGCTTCGCCCATCCAGGCGGGCCGTTCCTGATCAAGGATTTCTCCATGGTTTTGCAGCGTCAGGACCGTATTGGCCTGCTCGGGGCCAACGGCACCGGCAAAACCACCTTGCTGAAATTGATGCTCGGCGGCTTGCAGCCGAGCAGCGGCACCGTCGAAGAGGGCACGCGGATCGAGGTGGCTTATTTCGATCAGTTGCGCCACCAGCTCGACCTGGAAAAAACCGTGATCGATAACGTCGCCGAAGGTCGCGACTTTATCGAGATCGATGGGCAGAACCGCCACGTATTGAGCTATCTGGGCGACTTCCTGTTCAGCCCGCAGCGCGCCCGCACGCCGGTCAAGGCCCTGTCGGGCGGTGAACGCGCGCGCCTTTTGCTGGCCAAGTTGTTCAGCAAGCCGGCCAACCTGCTGGTCCTGGACGAACCGACCAACGACCTTGATGTAGAAACCCTGGAGTTGCTCGAAGAAGTGCTGCTGACCTTCCCGGGCACCGTACTGATGGTCAGCCACGACCGGGCCTTCCTCGACAACGTGGTCACCAGCACCTTGGTCTTCGAGGGCGAAGGGCGCGTGCGCGAGTACGTTGGCGGTTATCAGGATTGGCTGCGCCAGGGCGGCTCACCGCGCTTGCTTGGGGTCGGTGAAAGCAAGGCTGGCAAGGCTGAGCTGGCGTCTGCGGTGGTCGAGGCTGTACCGGCTGCGGCACCGGTCGAGGCGGTCGCGGTGCCCGTGGCGAAAAAGAAACTCAGCTATAAGATGCAGCGCGAGCTGGAGGCGATGCCTGGGCAGATCGATGCGTTGGAAGGACAGATAGCCGCGTTGCAGGCGCAGATTGGCGCCCCTGCGTTCTATCAGCAGCCCGCAGAGCAAACCGCCGAGGTGTTGGCGCGTCTGCAGGGCCTGCAATATGAACTGGATCAACTGGTCGAGCGCTGGGCCGAACTGGAAAGCTGAAGCGCGTTATAACGTGGTTGATATTCCTAAAACAGAACCTTAAGAAGTCTGGCGGAGATACGCATGGCCATCGAGTACCGCATTACTCTCGACGACAATCACGAATTCAGCTACCGCATCGAGCTGGATCGTGCCTACGACCTGGCTGTGGCGCAGGCGGCGCCAAGCTGGACGCGTCTTGATTATCAGCAATGCAGCAATTGTCCGCTGAGCAAGGACACCTTCAGTCATTGCCCGGCGGCAGTCGATCTGCACCGGGTAATCGAAGATTTTCAGGGGTTGCCGGCGTTCAAGAAAGCCCTGGTCTGGGTGCGCACGCCCGAGCGTGAGTACACCAAGCAGGTTGGCCTGGAAGAGGGCTTGCGCGCGCTGCTCGGGGTGATCATGGCCACCAGCGCCTGCCCGGTGTTGGGCAAACTCAGGCCGATGGCGCAGAACCACCTGCCGTTCGCCAATAACCAGGAATTCATCCTGCGCGCGTTTTCGTTGTACTTGGCGCGGCAGTACTTCAACTTCCGCGAAGGGCGTCATGCAGATTGGGAATTGAAGGGGCTGGTAAGGGTGTTTCAGCAGTTGCAGCTGGTCAACCAGGCCTTCTGGCAGCGGATTCACGATACCTGTGAAGGCGATTCCAATCTCAAGGCCTTCCTGACCTTTTTCTCGATGTCGTCGAGCATGACCTATTCGCTGGAAACCCAGCTGCAGAAGATTCGTCCGCTGGTCATGAGCGCCGGCGACAACCTCGAGTGACGGCCGCGGCGAATGAGGCCTGGCCTCATTCGCCGCGTTGCCCGGTTATTGCGCTTTCTTCAGGCGTACGGCCAGCACATCGCACGGTGCGCCGTGCAGCACGTCATTGGCGGTAGAGCCGAGCAGCAGCGCTAGGCCGTGGCGGCCATGGCTGCCAACGATGATCAGGTCGCAGCCCTGTTCTTCGGCCAGGCGATGAATTTCCTGGCGCGGCTGGCCGTAAGCCAGGTGACGTTGGTCGGCCGCGAGTGTCGGGTATTTTCCGGCGAACTTATCCAGACGCTCACGTGCCTGTTCGAACTGTTGCTGTTGCAGCATCGACAGATCCATCGGTACATCGCCACCAAAGGCCATGGCCATGGGTTCGACAATGTGCACCACGGACAGCTTGGCGCCGCTGCTGGTGGCCAGTTTTTGCGCACGTTGCATTACCGGGTCGCATTCCTCGGTTAGGTCGACGGCGACCAGAATGTGCTGGTAGGGCATGGGTGACTCCTTCTAAGGGGGACCAATGTTATTAAGTATGGCTGTCTTGAGCGCTAACGACAGGCTTTTGCCTGTGAGATGAAAACTATGAACCCGTGGATCGTGTTGTTGCTCCTGATCGTTGTGCTCAGCCCGTTGGCCTTATTGATGCCGTCGCGGCGCCAGCGCGGCCGCATGGACGTGCGTTTGCAGGCGCGGCGTTTGGGCTTGGCGATGCAGTTGTCGCGCCAGGAGTGGCCGCACTGGCTGGCCCAGGAACCGCCGGTTTCGTGTGCGCAATACCACCGCGCGCGGCGACGGGGACAGGTAGACAGTTGGTGCTATTGGCAGGCCAAGCCGGGTACGTGGCTGAATAAATGGCGTGAGCCGTGCGCCGATGCGTCCCTGGCCGCGCAGTTGGCACAGTTGCCGGCGGATGTTTACAAGGTCGAGGCGACAACGCAAATGGTTGCGTTGTATTGGGGGGAGCGGGCACAGGCCGATTCGCTGCACAAGATTGCCGATTTTCTGTTGGCGCGCGCCTGAGCACGTGGCGCGCTGGCGGCAAAGAAAAACCCGGCGCAAGCACCGGGCTGGAAGAACGGCCAGGCAGGCCGGAAAAGCTGAATGAGGCATGTGCTGAGCGTTATCGGCTCAGAGCTGAGTCGCTGAGTACTGGGCGGAAACATCTTCCAGCCCTTCGATGATGCTGTCGGAGTACTTGTTGACCAAGAAAGGTACGCTGTTTTCGTTGTAGTTCATCAGCGATTTTTCGATATAGCGCCATTTCGTACTGACACCGCTGAGGGTCTGCGCAATCTCCGGGGTGTTCTGCGGCGCTTTTTCCAGGGTCGCCAGGTTGCTGGCGAACTCGCTGACCAGTTCTTCGATCGGTCGGCTTTCTCCGCCGCCCATAAAGGTTGCGCCCACCGATGCACTGCGCGAAGCATAGTCCACGGCAATCGCCTGCATCAGCAGACTTTGTGCACGGCTCTGCTGAGTCAGGCCCGGGACATTCTGGCCACTTTCCTGCTGGATTTTGCTGTACAGCTCCTGGCTCAGCGCCATCAATTGTTGATTGCGGCTCGCCAGGTCGGCCACCGGTTGCAGGTCGGTAAATCCCTGGCTTTTCAGTGCGCTGGTCAGGTTGTTCAAGTCGATTTGGTAGCCTTTCCATTGCTGCTCAAGCTGCGAGCGCAGTGCCTTCGAGCCCTCGCCAGGCATATCGGTCAAGCCATTCAGGCGCTCGTTGGCTTCGAGCAATGATTCGCTGATCATTCGCGCATAACGCTGGTCGCCCTCCATGCCGTTATACATATAGAAGTCGCCCAGGCTTTTTTGTGCGGCCAGGCGCAATTGATGCAGCTTCAGCAGGCTGTCGGCGGGGGCTGCGGCGTGGGTATGCAGGCTGAACAGGGGAAGTGTGAGGGCGAGCAGGGTGCTCAGCGAAATGGCAAGCAGACGGCGGCTCGACATGGGGTACTCCGTGGTGCCCGTAGGGCTTTAATTTGTTTTTGTTTTTAATCACGCTCGGTCTAATCCGGCCGTGTTGAGACGACTGTACCCGGAGCAAAATGATTTGGCTAGGTATGCGCTGGATCACACTTGTTGCCTAAAGACCCGACGAATAGCGCGTTATCGGCGCCGATGATCGCGTGTTCGCCTCAATCTCCCGATAGTGTGGGCCGCTACAAGGCCTTTCGGGAATGACGGGCGCCGCCGCTGTTGCACGGTCAATTGACAATTCGCGGCTTTTCCGTGATGGTGTGCGCACCCAAATCAAACGGGCGTATGAATTGAGCGTTTGCCTGAAAAAGCAGCGCCTTTACAGCCCGATTATCGCGTCGGTGGGTGTGCCAGACTGATTGGAGCTATTCTCGACGGCTGTGCCGTGGGATAGCTTGCTGGTTGGCTCCGATGTGTACTGTTCAGCTTCCATACCGTGGAGATCAGTTGATGATTTACGAAGGTAAAGCCATCACGGTTAAGGCTCTTGAGAGCGGCATCGTCGAATTGAAATTCGACCTCAAGGGTGAGTCCGTCAACAAATTCAACCGTCTAACCCTGAACGAGCTGCGTCAGTCCGTTGATGCAATCAAGGCCGATGGTTCGATCAAAGGCGTGATTGTCACCAGTGGCAAAGACGTATTTATCGTCGGCGCCGACATCACCGAGTTCGTCGACAACTTCAAGTTGCCGGATGCAGAGCTGGTGGCTGGCAACCTCGAAGCCAACAAGATCTTCAGTGATTTTGAAGACCTCAATGTACCGACCGTCGTCGCCATCAATGGCATCGCTCTGGGCGGTGGTTTTGAAATGTGCCTGGCGGCGGATTACCGCGTCATGGCCGACAGCGCCAAAGTGGGCCTGCCGGAAGTCAAGTTGGGCCTCTACCCGGGCTTCGGCGGCACCGTACGTCTGCCGCGCGTGATTGGCACCGATAACGCTGTCGAGTGGATTGCCTCTGGCAAGGAAAATCGCGCTGACGACGCCCTTAAAGTGGGTGCCGTGGATGCCGTGGTCAGCGGTGACAAGCTGCAAGCTGCTGCTCTGGACCTGGTCAAGCGCGCTATTTCCGGCGAGCTGGACTACCAGGCCAAGCGTCAGCCAAAGCTGGACAAGCTCAAGCTCAACGCCATCGAACAAATGATGTGCTTCGAAACCGCCAAGGGGTTTGTGGCAGGCCAAGCAGGCCCGAACTACCCGGCTCCAGTCGAAGCGATCAAAACCATCCAGAAAGCCGCCAACTTCGGTCGTGATAAAGCGCTGGAAGTGGAAGCCGCAGGCTTCGTCAAACTGGCTAAAACGCCAGTTGCCGCCAGCCTGATTGGTCTGTTCCTGAACGATCAGGAACTGAAGAAGAAGGCCAAGCACCACGACGAAATCGCCAAAGACGTGAAACTGGCCGCTGTACTCGGCGCCGGCATCATGGGTGGCGGTATCGCCTATCAGTCGGCTGTCAAAGGCACGCCGATCCTGATGAAGGATATCCGTGAAGACGGTATCCAGATGGGCCTGAACGAAGCCTCCAAGCTGCTTGGCAACCGCGTTGCCAAAGGGCGTTTGACCGCAGCGAAGATGGCCGAAGCTCTCAACGCCATTCGTCCGACCCTGTCCTACGGTGATTTCGGCAATGTCGACATCGTCGTCGAGGCCGTGGTCGAGAACCCCAAGGTCAAGCAAGCCGTATTGGCCGAAGTGGAAGGCTTGGTCAAGGACGATGCGATCCTGACGTCCAACACCTCGACAATTTCCATCAGCCTGCTCGCGCAAGCGCTGAAGCGTCCGGAAAACTTCTGCGGCATGCACTTCTTCAACCCGGTGCACATGATGCCGCTGGTCGAAGTGATCCGTGGCGAGAAGTCCGGTGACGTGGCAATTGCCACCACCGTGGCTTACGCCAAGAAGATGGGCAAGACTCCGGTTGTGGTCAACGACTGCCCGGGCTTCCTGGTCAACCGCGTGCTGTTCCCGTACTTCGGCGGCTTCTCCAAGCTGCTCGGTTTCGGTGTCGACTTCGTGCGTATCGACAAGGTCATGGAGAAGTTCGGCTGGCCGATGGGCCCGGCGTACCTGTCCGACGTGGTCGGTATCGACACTGGCCACCATGGCCGTGACGTGATGGCCGAAGGCTTCCCGGATCGCATGGCGGTCGAAGGCCGTACCGCGGTCGACGTGATGTACGAAGCCAATCGTCTGGGCCAGAAGAACGGCAAGGGCTTCTATGCCTACGAAATGGACAAGCGCGGCAAGCCGAAAAAGGTCACCGACCCGCAGGCTTACGAGTTGCTCAAGTCCATCGTCAGCGAGCAGCGTGAAGTCACCGATGAAGACATCATCAACTTCATGATGATTCCGCTGTGCCTGGAGACCGTACGCTGCCTGGAAGACGGCATCGTCGAGACCGCTGCCGAGGCCGATATGGGCCTGATCTACGGTATCGGCTTCCCGCCCTTCCGCGGTGGTGCGCTGCGTTACATCGACAGCCTCGGTGTAGCCGAATTCGTAGCCCTGGCCGACAAGTACGCCGATCTGGGCGCGCTGTACCACCCGACCGCCAAGCTTCGCGAAATGGCCGCCAAGGGCCAGAAGTTCTTCGGTTAATCGCGGACAGATGAGAGCGAGAGTAGAGATATGAGCCTGAATCCAAGAGATGCAGTCATTGTCGACTTCGGTCGCACCCCGATGGGGCGCTCCAAGGGCGGCATGCACCGCAACACCCGTGCCGAGAGCATGTCGGCACACCTGATCAGCAAGCTGCTGGAGCGCAACGCCAAGGTCGATCCGGCCGAAGTGGAAGACGTGATCTGGGGCTGCGTCAACCAGACCCTGGAGCAGGGCTGGAACATCGCGCGCATGGCGTCGCTGATGACCCAGATCCCGCACACCAGTGCCGGCCAGACCGTTAGCCGCCTGTGTGGTTCGTCGATGAGCGCCCTGCACACTGCCGTGCAGGCGATCCAGACCGGTAACGGCGATGTATTCGTCATTGGCGGTGTCGAGCACATGGGCCACGTCGGCATGATGCACGGCGTCGATCCGAACCCGCACCTGTCGCTGTACGCCGCCAAAGCCTCGGGCATGATGGGTCTGACCGCGGAAATGCTCGGCAAGATGCATGGCATCAGCCGCGAGCAGCAGGACGCGTTTGGTGAGCGTTCGCACCGTCTGGCGCAAAAAGCCACCGTCGAAGGCAAGTTCAAGGATGAGATCATCCCGATGCAAGGCTACGACGAGAACGGCTTCCTGAAGATGTTCGATTACGACGAAACCATTCGTCCGGAAACGACGTTGGAAAGCCTGGCGGCCCTCAAGCCGGCGTTCAACCCGAAAGGCGGCACCGTGACTGCGGGTACGTCGTCGCAGATCACTGACGGTGCTTCCTGCATGATCGTCATGTCTGCCCAACGTGCCAAGGACCTCGGCATCCAGCCGATGGCCGTGGTGCGTGCGATGGCGGTGGCCGGTGTGGATCCGGCGATCATGGGTTACGGTCCGGTACCGTCGACTCAGAAAGCCCTCAAACGTGCTGGTCTGAGCATGGCTGACATCGACTTCATCGAGCTCAACGAAGCCTTCGCTGCTCAGGCTCTGCCTGTGCTGAAGGACCTCAAAGTGCTCGACAAGATGGACGAGAAGGTCAACCTGCATGGCGGCGCCATTGCCCTGGGTCACCCGTTCGGTTGTTCCGGTGCGCGTATCTCCGGTACCCTGCTGAACGTGATGAAGCAGAATGGCGGCACCTTCGGTGTGTCGACCATGTGCGTGGGTCTCGGTCAAGGCATCACCACTGTCTTCGAACGCATCTAAAGCGTTGGGCGATGTGAAACCGGGGCCTTGTGCCCCGGTTTTTGTTTTTGGCCTGCCATCCATGGCCGCCACCCTTCGGGCCGTCGCTACGCGACGTGAAAAATTTCTCCCGGAAATTTTTTGTCGGCAGAAAAATTTCCAAGGAATTCAGCCATGCAATTGCAGCCTGGGCTTTATCGTCATTACAAAGGGCCTGAGTACCGTGTGTTTGGCGTTGCCCAGCATTCCGAGACGCAGCAGCAGGTTGTGGTCTATCAGGCGCTATACGGCGACTACGGCCTGTGGGTGCGACCGCTGGAGATGTTCTGCGAAAGCGTCGAGGTGGACGGCGAGACGGTTCCGCGCTTTGCTTTGATTCAGGCCGAAACACCTGTTTTTACTCGGCCCTGAGCTGATGTCGGGCCATTGCTGCGCTTGACCTCACCTTAACCACCACTATATATAGCGGTGCCGCGCTAGCTGGCTACGTGGCGCCTCCCGCATTTATTTATCGAATTTCAGGAATTTTCCAATCCATGGGCAAATCGCTGGTCATCGTGGAATCCCCGGCCAAGGCCAAGACCATCAACAAGTACTTGGGCAACGAGTACGTGGTGAAGTCGAGCATCGGCCATATCCGTGACCTGCCTACCAGCGGCTCGGCAAGCACCGCCAAAGAGCCGGCCAAACGCGGCAAAGCAGCGGCAGGCGAAGTGCCGGCGCTGTCGCCCAAGGAAAAAGCCAAGCGCCAGCTGTTCACGCGCATGGGGGTCGATCCCGAACATGGCTGGAAGGCCCAGTACGAGATCCTTCCCGGCAAGGAAAAGGTCGTCGAAGAACTGCGCCGACTGGCCAAGGAAGCCGACACCATCTATCTCGCAACCGACTTGGATCGCGAGGGGGAAGCCATTGCCTGGCACCTGCGCGAATCCATCGGTGGCGATGACAGTCGCTACAAGCGCGTGGTGTTCAACGAAATCACCAAGAAAGCCATCCAGGAAGCGTTCTCCAAACCGGGCGAGCTGGACATCAATCGGGTTAATGCCCAGCAGGCGCGGCGTTTCCTCGATCGCGTAGTGGGCTACATGGTCTCGCCGCTGCTGTGGGCCAAGATCGCCCGCGGCCTGTCTGCCGGCCGTGTGCAGTCGGTGGCGGTGAAGCTGGTGGTCGAGCGCGAGAAGGAAATCCGCGCCTTCGTCCCCGAAGAGTATTGGGAAGTGCACGCCGATCTGGGCACGGCTAAAGGCGCCAACGTGCGCTTCGAAGTGGCTCGCGAGAACGGTGCTGCATTTAAACCGCTCAATGAAGCTCAGGCGATGGCGGCCCTGGATACCCTCAAGGCGTCCAGCTACAGCATTGCCAAGCGTGAAGACAAACCGACCAGCAGTAAGCCGTCGGCCCCGTTTATCACCTCCACCCTGCAGCAGGCCGCGAGCAACCGCCTGGGCTTTGGGGTGAAGAAGACCATGATGATGGCCCAGCGTCTCTACGAGGCGGGTTACATCACCTACATGCGTACCGACTCGACCAACCTGTCGGCGGACGCCGTGAGCATGGTGCGTGACTTCATCGAAGGCGAGTTCGGCAAAAAATACCTGCCGGCCAATCCAATTGCTTACAGCAGCAAAGAGGGCGCGCAAGAGGCGCACGAAGCGATTCGTCCGTCCGATGTCAACCTCAAGCCGACTCAGCTGTCGGGCATGGAGCGCGATGCCGAGCGTCTGTATGAGCTGATCTGGCGCCAGTTCGTCGCCTGCCAGATGCCGCCGGCCGAATACCTGTCGACCACCGTCACCGTGACTGCGGCGCAGTTCGAGTTGCGCGCCAAGGGCCGAATTCTCAAGTTCGACGGTTACACCCGCGCACTGCCGCAGCTGAGCAAACCGGGCGACGACGATGTGCTGCCGGAAATGAATCAGGGCGAAGTGCTCAAACTGGTCAAGCTCGACCCGAGCCAGCACTTCACCAAGCCACCCGCGCGTTACTCGGAAGCCAGCCTGGTCAAGGAAATGGAAAAGCGCGGCATCGGTCGCCCGTCGACCTATGCCGCAATCATCGGCACCATCCAGGACCGTGGTTACGTGGCGTTGCACAACCGCCGTTTCTACTCAGAAAAGATGGGCGACATCGTCACCGAGCGTCTCGGTGAGAGCTTCTCCAATCTGATGGATTACGGCTTTACCGCCGGCATGGAAGAGCACCTCGACGACGTGGCCCAGGGCGAGCGCGAGTGGAAGCATGTGCTCGATGAGTTCTACGGCGACTTCAAGAAAAAGCTCGAGGTGGCCGAGGCCAGCGATAGCGGTATGCGTGCCAATCTGCCGACTCCGACGGATATCGCCTGTCGCGAATGCGCCCGGCCGATGATGATTCGCACGGCGTCCACCGGGGTATTCCTCGGTTGCTCGGGTTATGCATTGCCGCCCAAAGAGCGCTGTAAGTCGACCCTTAACCTGGTGCCGGGCGATGAAATCGCTGCGGACGATGAGGGCGAGTCGGAATCCCGCGTGTTGTTGGGCAAGCACCGCTGTCCAATCTGCTCGACTGCCATGGATGCTTACTTGCTCGATGAAACCCGCAAGCTGCATATCTGTGGGAATAACCCCGACTGTGCGGGGTACGAGATTGAGCAAGGGCAATACCGCATCAAAGGCTACGAAGGCCCGAGCCTGGACTGCGACAAGTGCGGTAGCCAGATGCAGCTGAAAACCGGCCGTTTCGGCAAGTTTTTCGGTTGCACCAACAGCGAATGCAAGAACACCCGCAAGCTGCTGAAAAGTGGCGAAGCCGCGCCGCCGAAGATGGACCCGGTGAAAATGCCGGAGCTCAAGTGCGAGAAGGTCAACGACACCTACATCCTGCGTGACGGCGCTTCCGGCTTGTTCCTCGCCGCCAGCCAGTTTCCAAAGAACCGCGAAACCCGCGCGCCTTTGGTGCAGGAGTTGATTCCGCACAAGGACGAAATCGATCCGAAGTATCACTTCCTCGTCGATGCGCCGAAGAAAGACCCGGATGGGCGTCCAGCAGTGATCCGCTACAGCCGCAAGACCAAAGAGCAGTACGTGCAGACCGAGGTCGACGGCAAACCGACCGGCTGGCGTGCGTTCTATGACGGCGACAAGTGGAAAGTCGAAGACAAACGCTGATCGGACCAGGTGCGCGTCTACAGGTTGTAGGCGCGCGTATAGTGACTTGATCCGTAGTGGAGGGCGCCCTTATGGCCCATGAGCTGTATACCCGCACCAATCAGAAAATCTTCTACGCCGGGCTCGCGCTGGAGTCCCTGCGCAAAGCTCAGGAAGGGCAGGCAATGAACGCCCAGGCGCTGGTGCAGGCCGAGCGTGAAGCGGCATTGTTCCATCTGTATGGGGCGGTGCTCGGTTTGTGTCACGAAATTGCCGGCTACTACCGTTTGCCCGAAAGCAATGCACCGCGTGTCGAGCAGCTACTGAATAAAGCCATTTTGCAGGCTGCACCGAGCCCGGAGTTGGCTGAATTGGTCGAGTTGGCGGAGCAACCAGAAACCTGGCTGGCGCAGCTGCTGAGCGCCTATGCCGAGCTGTTTCAGCCTCCGCAGGCGGCGAAGAAGGTCAAGATCGATCCGCGTACAGCGCTGATCGAGGCCGTGAGCCTGGATCAAGAGTTACCGCCGGTGGCGCGTGAAACGCTGGAGGAATGGCGGCAAGAGTTGAGCGCATTGGCGCGGCGTTTTCGTGAGTCACTCAGCGAGTGGTGAGTTGAGTTTAGATAAGCGGACTAGGGCGTGCCTTGGTCGGCTGTTACAATGCCGGCCTTTCGTGGAGAGCCAACCCTATGCCTACATCCTTCCTTGAAATCGTCGAGCTGCCCGATGGGCGAATTGCCCTGCGCCGCGCGGAGGATGAAGAGGCTCTGGTGGTGCTGGATTTTTCGGCCGATGCCAAAGCTTTCTTGCAAGGACAGCATGTCGAGGTTGCCAAAGCCATGCTTAATGTCGGCGTGCAAATGGCTGGCAGATTGGCTGAGGGTGACTTTGAGCAGGATGAGTCGCCGCGCGTATTGCACTGAGCGAAGACGGTTGCAGATGTGTGCCGATTGCGACCGTCGTTGAGGTCGCTTAGTTCGTAGCGTCTTGTTACGCGTGTTCTCCGCACATTCCCTGTGCGATCGATACAAGTCGGTTAACCCAGGCTGATATTCAAACTCTGCGCCTGACCTTGTCGTGCGGCCTGTTCCAGTTGCTGGCGCGCATGCTGTGCAAGCGGGTGTAGCCAGCTGACGACTGTGTGACTACGCCCCAACTTCAATGCCTCCTGGGCCAGCTCCAGCGCGCTTTGCTCGCCACGAGGGTGCAGTAGGAGAATGCGTTCGCGGTTTAGTCCCGCATCGCGTAGCCAGGTCTGGGTGAGGCTGGAAGGTGGCGCGATGAGGCTCAACCAGCGGGCATCATGGTTCTGGCTCAGCTCGCGCAGAATCGGTGCAAGCAGGTTCAAACAGTGCCCGGCAGCGCCGCGTAGCGACATTTCACTGAAAGCTTGCGGCTCATCTTGCCAGGGCGTCTCCACCACTTCGTTCAACAGCGCGGGCGCCGTCGTGGCCAGAAAAGCCTCGAACAGTGGGAGTTGCGTACGGTTCAGCGACTGCGGGAACTGCATAAAGCCTCCTCTAGCGGCGGATGACGCCGACACTCAAGCCTTCGATAATTAAATCCTGCTCTTCCAGGTTTACTTCAATCGGTGCGAACTCAGGGTTCTCGGCAATCAGCCAGACTTTGTTGCCTTCGCGTTTGAAGCGCTTGACGGTCACTTCGTCATCGAGGCGGGCCACCACCACTTGGCCATTGCGGGCTTCGCGGGTGGTGTGCACGGCGAGCAGGTCACCGTCAAAAATACCAATGTCCTTCATGCTCATGCCGCGCACACGCAGCAAGTAGTCGGCCTTGGGGTGGAAGAACTCCGGGTTGATCCGGCAGGATTCTTCGATGTGCTGCTGGGCGAGAATGGGCGCGCCAGCGGCTACCCGACCAATTACTGGCAGGCCTTCTTCTTCGAGGGGGTTGGGTTCGAAGCCCGGAATGCGAATGCCGCGGGAGGCGCCGGGGGTCATCTCGATGGCGCCTTTGCGGGCCAGGGCCTTGAGGTGTTCTTCGGCGGCATTGGGCGATTTGAAGCCGAGCGCCTGGGCGATTTCTGCGCGGGTTGGCGGGTAGCCGTTGTCTTCGAGGCAATGCTTGATGAAGGCGAGAATCTCAGCTTGGCGTGGCGTCAGTTTTAGCATGTCGGGACTCTGTCTTTTTATACAGTGACTGGGATTATATACAGTGATAGAGGCTTGGCAATCCTCCTTTTGCGTTCGTGGACCAATTCAGGCTTGCGGTTTTGTCGGTGCTGCGTGTTACTTAGCGGACTTTGCGCTCGTCTTGCTCTGATGCTCTGGTTGTTTGTTATAACGGTGTGACTGCCCAGCCAAAAAGCGGCTCATGCGACTTGACAAGGCGGCGGGCTGAAACGTATGTTTCAAACAAGTGTTTGTCAGGTGAAGAGTCATGGCCCAGTCGGAAACCGTTGAACGCATTCTCGATGCGGCAGAACAGCTGTTCGCGGAGAAAGGTTTCGCCGAAACCTCATTGCGCCTGATCACTAGCAAGGCCGGCGTCAATTTGGCTGCCGTGAATTATCACTTCGGCTCCAAGAAAGCATTGATTCAGGCGGTGTTCTCACGGTTCCTCGGGCCATTCTGTAGCAGCCTGGAGCGTGAGTTGGATCGCCGTCAGGCCAAGCCGGACAGCAAAGTCAGTCTTGAAGAACTGCTGGAGCTACTGGTCGAGCAAGCCTTGGCGGTGAAGCCGCGCAGTGGCAATGACTTGTCTATTTTCATGCGCTTGTTGGGGTTGGCCTTCAGTCAGAGCCAAGGCCATTTGCGTAAGTATCTGGAAGAGGTATACGGCAAGGTCTTCCGCCGCTACATGCTGTTGGTGCACGAAGCGGCCCCACGTATTCCACCACTGGAACTGTTCTGGCGCGTGCACTTCATGCTCGGCGCAGCGGCCTTCAGCATGTCCGGAATCAAGGCGTTGCGCGCCATGGCCGAGAACGATTTCGGGGTGAATACCTCAATCGAGCAGGTAATGCGCTTGATGGTGCCGTTTCTGGCTGCCGGTATGCGTTCGGACAGTGGCGTGACCGATGAGGCGCTGGCCAGTGCACAGCTCAAGCCGCGCGCGAAAAGCTCCGGTGTGCCTGCCAAGGTGTGAGGCCGCATGGGTGGGCTTGCGGGGTGTGATCCGCTAAGCTAGGCGTCATGCGCGCTCTCGATTTTCTGCATATCTCCCTCGCTGATCAGTGTCTGTACGGCTTTGCCGACGGGCAATTGTTGCTGCGCGTTCCGGTGTCTACTGCGTTGAATGGTGCAGGCGAGCTCAGTGGCTCCGGTTGCACGCCGCGTGGCCGGCATCAGGTACGGGCGAAGGTGGGCGAGGGCTTGCCACTGGGTGCGGTGTTGCGTGGGCGGCGCTGGACCGGTGAAATCTGGTCCGCGCAGTTGGCGGCGCAGTTTCCCGGTCGCGACTGGATTCTCACGCGGATCATCTGGCTCAGCGGTTGCGAGCCAGGGCGTAACCGCCTCGGTGCGGTTGATACCTTTCGCCGTTATATCTACCTGCATGGCACCCCGGACAGTGAGCCAATGGGCATAGCGCTTTCTCACGGCTGCGTACGGTTGCGCAATGCCGACCTGCTGGAACTCTTCCCGCGGGTGCCCGTCCATTGTGCGGTACAGATCGATGAGGCGCCTTGCTCGGCATGGGCGGCGGCGCCACTCAATTAAGGATTATTCGTGAGTTCAAGCATGCAAGGCTCGTTGATGCTGGATGTCGCCGGCACGTGGTTGAGCGCCGAGGATCGACAGATCCTCAGGCAGCCTGAGGTCGGCGGGGTGATTCTGTTTGCGCGAAACATCGAGCACCCGCGCCAGGTGCGTGAGCTGGCGGCGGCGATGCGTGCGGTTCGTCCCGATCTATTGCTGGCGGTGGACCAAGAGGGTGGGCGCGTACAGCGTCTGCGCCAGGGATTTGTACGTTTGCCGGCCATGCGGGCGTTGGCCGATAACGCCAATGCCGAGCTGCTGGCTGAGCACTGTGGCTGGTTGATGGCCACGGAAGTGCTGGCTGTAGGGCTCGACCTGAGTTTTGCGCCGGTGCTGGATTTGGACTATCAGCGCAGCGCAGTCGTCGGCAGCCGTGCCTTCGACGGCGATGCGGCGCGTGCCACGCAGTTGGCTGGTGCCTTTATTCGCGGCATGCGCCAGGCAGGCATGGCGGCGACCGGCAAGCATTTTCCTGGGCATGGCTGGGCCGAGGCCGACTCCCACGTGGCGATTCCGCTGGATGAGCGCAGCCTTGAGCAAATTCGTCTACAGGACATGCAGCCGTTCGCCCGTCTCGCCGGGCAACTGGCGGCGGTGATGCCGGCCCACGTGATCTACCCGCAGGTCGATGATCGGCCCGCAGGCTTTTCGCGGCGTTGGTTGCAGGACATTCTGCGCGGCGAGTTGCAGTTTTCCGGGGTTATTTTCAGCGACGACTTGTCGATGGCGGGCGCCCATGTGGTGGGCGATGCCGCATGCCGCATCGAAGCAGCGTTGACGGCTGGGTGCGACATGGGCCTGGTGTGTAACGACCGTGGGGCCGCGGAGCTTGCCCTCAGCGCCTTGCAGCGCCTGCGGGTGGCCGCCCCAGCAGGCTTGGCGCGTATGCGTCGGCAGGCTTTCCCTGGCATTGAATACCGGCAAAGCCCGCGTTGGCTGGCCGCAGTCGGCGCATTACGCGCCGCGCAATTAATCGATTGAGGATTAACCCGATGACTGTTTACGCCATTATTGGCGGCACAGGCCTGACCCAGCTGGACGGCCTGACGATCACGGCGGCATTGAATCGTGAGACGCCTTATGGCGTGCCGTCTGCCCCTTTGTTGCGTGGTGAGTACGCTGGGCGCGATGTGCTGTTTCTGGCTCGCCATGGTCACCCGCACCGGGTTCCACCGCATCAGGTGAATTACCGCGCCAACCTGTGGGCGTTGAAGGAGGCGGGTGCTCAGGCAATTATCGCGGTCAATGCGGTAGGCGGCATTCATATGGCGATGGGCACCGGGCATTTTTGCGTGCCGCATCAGTTGATCGATTACACCGCAGGGCGTGAGCACACCTTCTTTGAGGGGGAGCTGCAACATGTTACTCACATCGATTTCAGCCACCCGTACGACGCCGAGTTGCGTGAGAAACTCTGTAGCGGTCTGCTGGCCGAGGGCTGTGCGTTCAGCAGTCATGGTGTTTACGGCTGCACCCAAGGGCCGCGCCTGGAGACGGTGGCCGAGATTGCGCGAATGGAGCGCGACGGTTGCGACATCGTCGGCATGACCGGTATGCCGGAAGCCGCCTTGGCGCGTGAGCTGGCGCTGCCCTACGCTTGCTTGTCGCTGGTGGTCAACCCGGCGGCTGGCAAGTCGGCTGGAGTGATCACCATGGCGCAAATCGAGCGTGCGCTGGAGGAGGGCATGGGCAAAGCCAAGGCTGTATTGGCCCGGGTGTTGGCCGCTTGAATTCGCCCGGCTAATCCTCGAAAAAACCGAAGGGCCGCATTGCGCGGCCCTTTTTTGTGGTTGTTCGCTTACAGCGGGCTGACGCGAATCAGTAAGCCCAGGCTGCCGTGGTCCAGGTAGGTCAGCTCGCCGCTTTTCAGGCGGCTGCCTTGCTTGATGCGCTGGCTGCCAGTGAGCAGGCCGCTGTCGTCGAACTGGTTGACCCACAGATCGGCTTGCAGATCGATAAAGCGCACTTGGCTGAGATGCAGGGTGCCCTCCACCGGGAAGTGACCGAACTGCTCATCGCCGGTGTGCAGCGCCACGCTGCTAGGGCTGCCGCCCAGCTGTTGCGACCAGGCTTTGTGCAAGAGCACTTCATAGCCGCTGCCGGGGTTGAGCTTGGCTGCTTCGCTATTGAGTGCCGTGACGCGCTCGCTGCTGGCGTCGAGCGGTTGTGCACCTTGAGCCCAGTCGTCGGGCGCTGGCTGGCTGGCGGGAATCGGTTCGCCCGCTTGGCGGAAGACGATGACTTCGACCTGGTAAAGGCCTTCGGCAAAAACCGCTGCGCTGCTCAGTAGCGACAGCAGAATAAGCGGCAGCAAGGCCAGGGTGCGGAGTGCGCGCATGGGTCAGTCCTTTACGTAGAGGGAGTCAGGCGCTCGAACAGCGCTTCCAGGGTATTGAATCGTTCTTCCGGGCGCTCCATGGGCACCTGGAGTTTAAACATCGTCGCGCCTTCGAACTTGTAGCGGTTCGGCGCGCTCTGGATCAGCTTGATCAGCGTCAGCGGGTCGACGCAGGTATCGGCGGTGAACTCGATGCGCCCACCTTGCGGGCCGGCGTCGACCTTCTTGATTCCGAGCTTCTCCGCCTGCAATTTCAGCAGGGTGATGCGCACCAGATTCTTGCTCGGCTCGGGCAGCAGGCCGAAGCGGTCGATCATCTCCACCTGCAGTTCTTTCAGGCCATCCTCGTCGGCGGCGTTGGCGATGCGTTTGTAGAGGATCAGCCGCGCATGCACGTCGGGCAGGTAGTCCTCGGGGATTAACGCCGGCACACGCAGGTTGATCTCCGGACCGCCGCCGAGCGGTTGGTCGAGGTTGGGCTGCTCGCCCTTGCGGATGGATTTCACCGCGCGCTCGAGCATTTCCATATAGAGGGTGAAGCCGACCGCCTGGATCTGCCCGCTCTGGCCGTCGCCGAGCAGCTCGCCAGCACCGCGGATCTCCAGGTCATGGGTGGCCAGGAGGAAGCCGGCACCGAGATCCTGGGCACCTGAGATGGCCTCCAGGCGTTTCTGCGCGTCGTCGGTCAGCTGCTTGCGTGGCGGTGTCAGCAGGTAGGCGTAGGCCTGGTGGTGACTGCGGCCGACGCGGCCGCGCAACTGGTGCAGCTGGGCCAGGCCGAACTTGTCGGCGCGCTCGATGATGATGGTGTTGGCGCTCGGCACGTCGATGCCGGTCTCGATGATGGTTGAGGCGATCAGCACGTTGAAACGCTTGTGGTAGAAGTCGCCCATCACCTGTTCCAGCTCGCGCTCGCGCATCTGCCCGTGGCCGATGCCGATGCGCGCCTCGGGAACGAGCTCGGCGAGGTCGGCGGCGCACTTCTCGATGGTTTTCACATCGTTGTGCAGGTAATACACCTGGCCGCCGCGTAGCAATTCGCGCAGCAGCGCTTCCTTGATCGTCGGGTTGTTCTGCTCCATGACGAAGGTGCGCACCGACAGCCGTCGCGCCGGCGGCGTGGCGATGATAGACAGGTCGCGCATGCCGGCCACGGCCATATTCAGGGTGCGCGGAATCGGCGTGGCGGTGAGGGTGAGGATGTCGACTTCGCTGCGCAGGGTTTTCAGCTGCTCCTTCTGGCGCACGCCGAACCGGTGCTCTTCGTCGATGATCACCAGGCCCAGGTTGCTGAATTTGACGTCATCCTGCAGCAGCTTGTGGGTGCCGATAACGATGTCCACTTTGCCCTCGGCCAGTTGCTGCATGGCCTCGCTGACTTCCTTGGTGCTCTTGAAGCGGCTCATCACCTCGACTTTTACCGGCCAGTCGGCGAAGCGGTCGCGGAAGCTGTTGTAGTGCTGCTGGGCGAGCAGGGTGGTGGGTACCAGCACTGCCACCTGCTTGCCGCCATGCACGGCGATAAAGGCGGCGCGCATGGCCACTTCGGTCTTGCCGAAGCCCACGTCGCCGCAGACCAGGCGATCCATCGGCTTGGGCGCGAGCATGTCGTCGCGCACGGCGTCGATGGCGTTCTGCTGATCCGGGGTTTCTTCGAAGGGGAAGCCGGCGCTGAAGGTGGCGTAGTCGGCCTTCGGGTCGGCAAACGCATAGCCTTCGCGAGCCGCGCGGCGGGCGTAGATGTCGAGCAGTTCGGCGGCAACGTCGCGCACCTGTTCGGCGGCCTTGCGCTTGGCCTTCTGCCAGATTTCCGAGCCGAGCCGATGCAGTGGGGCCAGGGCGTCGTCGCTGCCGGTGTAGCGCGCGATCAGGTGCAGGCTGGCCACCGGTACGTAAAGCTTGGCTTCCTCGGCGTACATCAGGGCGAGGAACTCGGCGGCCTGGCCGTCGAACTCCATGGTCACCAGGCCCAGGTAACGGCCGACGCCATGGTCGATATGCACCACCGGCGCGCCTTCGCGCAGTTCGGTAAGGTTCTTGATGACGTTGTCGCCGCCATCACGGGATTTCTCGCGGCGGCGTCGCTGCATGACGCGTTGGCCGAACAGCGGGCTTTCCGCCACCAGGGCCAGGTCTTCGAGCAGCAGGCCGTCATCCAGCGGGGCGATGCAGATGCCCAAACGCTCTTTACTGGCGGTGAAGCTTGGCCAGCTGTCGAATTCGTTGGGCTTGAGCTTGAGGCGCGCGAGCAGCTCCAGCAGCACCTCGCGGCGGCCCGCCGATTCGGCGCAGAACAGCACGCGGCCAGGATGCTCCTCGATAAAGCGCCGCAGCGCCGCCAGGGGTTCATTGGCTTTGGCCTGAATCGCCAGGTCCGGTAGCGGTTTGGCGTCGAAACGGGTGCGGCCGACGCCTTCCTCGATATCGTCCTGGCTGACCACCACGCGCGGCCAGTTCTTCAGGCGGGCGAAGCAGTCTTCCACCGGCAGGAAGATATCGGCGGGCGGCAGCAGCGGGCGTTCCGGGTCGACGCGGCGTTCTTCATAACGGCCGCGCGCATCGACCCAGAACTGCTCGGCGGCCTTTTCGATGCCCGGCAGGGAAAACACCTGGGTGTCGGTTGGCAGGTAGTCGAACAGGGTCGCGCTTTCCTCGAAGAACAGCGGCAGGTAGTACTCGATACCGGCCGGGGTGATGCCGGTGCTGAGGTCCTGGTAGATCGGGCAGCGGCGGAAGTCCACGTCGAAGCGCTCGCGGAAACGCCCGCGGAAATCGCTGACGGCTTTCTTTTCCAGCGGGAACTCGCGTGCCGGCAGCAGCTTGATCGACTCGACCTTGTCGATGGAACGCTGGGTTTCCGGGTCGAAGGTGCGCAGGGTTTCGATTTCGTCGTCGAACAGGTCGATGCGAAACGGTTGCTCGCTACCCATTGGGAACAGATCGATCAAGGCGCCGCGTACGGCGAACTCGCCGTGTTCGTACACGGTATCCACGCAGCGATAACCGGCGGCCTCGAGGCGCATGCGCATGTTGTCGACATCGATTTTCTGGCCGACGTCGAGTACCAGGCTGCTGCCGAGCAGAAAACGCGTCGGCGCCAAACGGTGTAGGGCAGTGGTGATGGGCACTACCAAAACGCCGTGTTTGAGCTCTGGCAGGCGATAAAGCGCAGAAATTCGCTGAGAAATAATGTCCTGGTGCGGCGAAAACAGGTCGTAGGGCAGGGTTTCCCAGTCGGGGAAATGCAATACCGGAAGTGTCGGGGCAAAGAAACTAAGCTCCTGCTCCAGGCGTTCGGCACTCTGGCTGTCGGCGGTTAGCAGCAGGGTGAAACGCTTGGCGGCGCTGGCGGCCTCGGCAATCGCCAGGCTTAGCGCGGCCCCGGGCAGGTTGCCCCAGTGTTGTTTGCCGGCGGTGGCCGGCAGGGACGGCAGGCGCAGTACGGATAGGGTCGGTGCAGACACAGGCAGCTCACGGTCATGGCACAAGGTCGGCGATTGTAGCGGGCAAGAATGCTCGGTGTCAGTCGCGACAGGTGCGCATTGCTCCTGCTTGCGTGCGCCGTCATAATGTAGCCCCTTTTTTCAGCCCCTACATGTGGAAGGTACTGCCCGTGACTCAGAAGCCCGACCAGTGTCTCGGTGAGTGGATCGATCGAGAAGCCCTTGCGGAAGCGATGATTCCGATGATTGGCCAACTCTACCGCAACAATAATGTGGTTACCTCGATCTACGGTCGTAGCCTGATCAACCGTTCGGTCATCCAAATTCTCAAAGCCCACCGCTATGCGCGCCACCGCCTAGGCGGCGATGCCGAGCTGTCGGTGCATGACACCTTCCCGATCCTCAAGACGATGAGCGAGCTCAAGCTGGGCGCCGCCTCCGTGGATCTGGGGCGCATGGTGGCCAAGTTCACCCAGGATGCCAATGGCCGCAGCATCGAGCAGTTCGTGCGTGACGAACTGGCCCCGGTCGCCGGCCAGCAGAACCTCGTGGCACGCAAAGGCACCGACGTGGTGCTCTACGGTTTTGGTCGTATCGGCCGCCTGCTGGCGCGCATCCTGATCGAGAAAACCGGTGGTGGCGACGGCCTGCGTCTGCGCGCCATCGTCGTGCGCAAGGGTGCGGAGAACGATCTGGTCAAGCGTGCCAGCCTGTTGCGTCGCGATTCGGTGCATGGCCCGTTCGATGGCACCATCACCATCGATGAAGCCAACAACACGCTGACCGCCAACGGTAACCTGATTCAGGTGATCTATGCCAAGTCGCCAGCCGAGGTGGACTACACCCAGTACGGCATCGACAACGCCTTGCTGGTGGACAACACCGGTGTATGGCGCGATGCCGAAGGCCTGAGCCAGCACCTGGCTTGCCCAGGTATCGATCGCGTGGTGCTGACTGCGCCGGGCAAGGGCGCGTTGAAGAACATCGTGCATGGTATCAACCATGGCGATATCACGGCGGACGACAAGATCATTTCCGCGGCGTCCTGCACCACTAACGCCATCGTGCCGGTGCTGAAAGCGGTGAACGACAAGTACGGCATCGTCAACGGCCACGTGGAAACCGTGCACTCGTACACCAACGATCAGAACCTGATCGACAACTTCCACAAGGGCAGCCGTCGTGGCCGCAGCGCCGCGCTGAACATGGTGATCACCGAAACCGGTGCCGCCACTGCCGCTGCCAAGGCGCTGCCGGTGCTGAAAGGCAAGCTGACCGGCAATGCCATTCGCGTACCGACACCCAACGTGTCCATGGCGATTCTCAACCTGAACCTGGAAAACGCCACCAGCCGCGAAGAGATCAACGAGTACCTGCGCTATATGGCGCTGCATTCGGATCTGCACAAGCAGATCGACTTCGTCAACTCGCAGGAAGTGGTGTCCACCGACTTCGTCGGTTCGCGCCATGCGGGTGTGGTGGATGCCGAAGCGACTATCGCCAATGACAACCGCGTTGTGCTGTACGTGTGGTACGACAACGAATTTGGCTATAGCTGCCAGGTAATTCGCGTCATGGAAGACATGGTTGGGGTCAACCCACCGGCCTTTCCGCGCTAAGCGCTAAGCGCTAAGCCGCAATTAAAGAACGGGAGCTTCGGCTCCCGTTTTTTATTGCCTGGATTCAGTCGGCCAGCAGGCTGTCGCGCAGTTTGTCCGACAGTCCGTTGGGGGCGAGCCAGATGCCGAGGTAGGCATTGGCCAGTTCGGGGTTGCTGCTGGTGAATGTGGCTTTGCCGTTACGCTCAAGGATTAAGCCGCTGCTGGCGCTGTAGTTGAGCGCGTAGCGGTCGCCTGGGCGAATATCGCGAAAGCTGGCATGCAGGGTATCGAGGTCTTTGCGCAGGCGTTCGAGCGTGGCTGGATTCTGCTGCCTTTCCAGGGTGACCCAGGCGGCTTTGATCACGTCAGTGCGGTCTATGTTGCGAAAGTAGTAAAGCTCCAGGCGCTTGCTGCGGTTGGCGTCGAGGGCTTGGCGTGCACTCAACTGCGGCTCGGCATAGAGCGCAGCGGCATACACGTCGGCCCACAGGTAGGTGAGCACGGTTTGGTTTTTCCGCTCGAGGCTGGCGTCTGGCAGGTCGACCTGTGCGGCGAAATTTGCTTCGTCCAGGCGTGCACTATTGTTCGCCAGCAAGGCGGGGCTGAGTAAGAGCAGGGCGATGAGCGTGAGCAGTCTGCGCATGACGGGTTCCTAGGCTGATTCAATGGTCTTATTTCGCGCGCATGGTGCTTTCAGTCAAGCTGGCGTCTGTTGCGCCCTGTTACGGAAAACTCAAAAAAAGCAAGTGCTTGGGTGGCCAGTCAGGGGGGGCGTCTTTATAATCGAACGGATCTTTTATCCGCGCTCACTATCATCATTCATGCCAATAGTACTGTCGGCGTGAGTGGAGCTATTAGGCTTTTCGATGGTGTTCGTATTCTAAAAAAAGCTTATAAATCAGTGGTTAGGCAAACCTATGATCAAAATAAAACATGGGCTTGATTTGCCCATAACAGGCGCGCCGGCGCAGCGTATCGAGGCTGCAAGGCCGGTACGTAGCGTCGCCGTCATAGGCTTCGACTATCACGGTATGAAGCCGACGATGGATGTCCAAGTCGGCGACCGCGTCAAGCTCGGTCAAGTGTTGTTCTCCGATAAAAAGTCACCCGGGGTAAATTACACCGCGCCTGGTGCCGGTGTCGTCAGCGCGATTCATCGCGGTGAAAAGCGTGTGCTGCAGTCGGTGGTGGTCGATCTCGACGGCGACGAGCAAATAAGCTTTGCCCAGTATCCGGCAGCGCAACTGGCCAGCCTGAGCGATGCGCAGGTTCGTGAAAACTTGCAGCAGTCCGGGCTTTGGACCGCTCTGCGTGCGCGTCCGTTCAGCAAGGTGCCGGCCGCCGATGCTGTGGCCAGCTCGATTTTCGTGACGGCTATCGATACCCACCCGCTGGCCGCCGATCCGGCGTTGGTCATTGGCGAGTATGCCGCGGACTTTGAAAATGGTCTGAAGGTGTTGAGCTGCCTGGCCAAAGTCTTTCTGTGCAAGGCCGACGGCGCCAATTTACCGGGCGAGCAACTGAGTCATGTGCAGACCGAAGCATTTGCCGGCCCACACCCGGCTGGACTGGCCGGTACCCACATCCACTTCCTCGATCCGGTCAACGCCAGCAAGAGCGTTTGGTCGATCAATTACCAGGACGTGATTGCCGTCGGCAAGCTGTTCACCAGCGGGCAACTGTGGGTTGAGCGCGTGGTGGCCCTGGCGGGGCCGGTGGTCGAGCAACCGCGTTTGTTGCGTACCCGCTTGGGCGCGAGCCTGGAGGAAATCACGGCCGGGCAGTTGCACGTTGGCTACAACCGAGTGATTTCCGGCTCGGTGCTTGGCGGTCGTACCGCACAAGGTGCATTTGCCTACCTGGGGCGCTATCACCTGCAGGTGTCCTGTCTGGCTGAGGGGCACGAGCGTGAGCTGATGCATTACCTGCGTGCCGGGATAAACAAGCATTCGGTGATGAACATCTTTGTTTCCAAGCTCAACGCCGTGAAGAAGTTCGCCTTCTCCACCACCACCAATGGCAGCCCGCGCGCCATGGTGCCGGTGGGTAACTACGAAGCCGTGATGCCGCTGGATATCTTGCCGACTCAACTGCTGCGCTACCTGATCGTCGGCGACACCGAGATGGCTCAGAAACTGGGCTGTCTGGAACTCGATGAAGAAGACCTGGCGCTGTGCACCTATGTGTGTGCCGGCAAGTATGAATATGGCCCGATCCTGCGCGATAACCTCGCCCGCATCGAGAAGGAGGGGTAACTCATGGGTATTCGTGCATTCCTCGATAAAATCGAGCACAACTTCGAGAAAGGCGGCAAGTTTGAAAACTGGTATGCCTTGTATGAAGCCATCGACACCTTTTTCTACCGCCCAGGCAGCGTAACCAAGACCACCGCCCACGTGCGTGACGGTATCGACCTCAAGCGCATGATGATCACCGTGTGGTTGTGTACCTTCCCGATAATGTTTTTCGGCATGTGGAACACCGGTTATCAGGCCAACCTGATCTTCGCCCAGAGCCCAGAGCTTTTGGCGGCGCAGGAAGGCTGGCGCTTCGCGCTGATCGGGTCGCTGGCAGGTTTCGACCCCAACAGCCTGTGGGATAACTTTATCCAGGGCGCGGCTTACTTCCTGCCGGTTTATGCGACGGCTTTTATTGTCGGCGGCTTCTGGGAAGTGCTGTTCGCTTCGATCCGCAAACATGAAGTCAACGAAGGCTTCTTCGTGACCTCCGTACTGTTCGCCCTGATTCTGCCGCCCAGCATTCCGCTGTGGCAGGTGGCGCTGGGTATCAGCTTCGGCGTAGTGATTGGCAAAGAAGTGTTTGGCGGCACGGGCAAGAACTTCCTCAACCCGGCACTTACCGGGCGGGCTTTCCTGTTCTTCGCCTACCCGGCGCAGATGTCCGGCGATGCGGTATGGACGGCGGTCGATGGTTTTGCCGGCGCTACTTCGTTGAGTCTGGCGGCTGCCGGCGGCATCGAAAACGTAGTGAGTAACGGCATCACTTGGATGGACGCCTTTGTTGGCACCATTCACGGTTCGCTCGGCGAAACCAGCACCCTGGCGATCATGATCGGTGGCGGTGTGTTGCTGCTGACCAAGATCGCCTCCTGGCGCATCGTCGCTGGCGTGATGCTGGGCATGGTCGGCCTCAGCCTGCTGTTCAATGTGTTCGGCTCGACAAGTAATCCGATGTTCGCCATGCCGTGGCATTGGCACTTGGTGGTGGGTGGTTTTGCCTTTGGTATGTTCTTTATGGCCACCGACCCGGTGTCGGCGTCCATGACCAATACCGGCAAGTGGATTTTCGGTGCCTTGATCGGCGTGATGGTGGTGTTGATCCGCGTGGTCAACCCGGCGTTCCCGGAAGGCATGATGCTGGCGATCCTGTTCGCCAACTTGTTCGCACCGCTGATCGACCACTTCGTCGTTCAAGCCAATATCAAGCGGAGGCTGGCACGCAATGTCTAGTCAAAAAGAATCCACTGCGCGCACGCTGACGGTAGCCCTGTTGGTCTGTCTGGTGTGCTCGGTGTTTGTTGCGGGCGCCGCGGTTGCGCTGAAGCCAACCCAGGTGGAAAACCGCCAGATGGATAAGCAGCGCAGCATTCTGGCAATTGCCGGCCTGGGCGATGCCAGCATGAGTGGTGCGCAGGTCAAGGCGCTGTTCGACAGCCGCATCAGTGCGCGCATCGTCGATCTCGACAGCGGGACCTTCAGCGATGCGCAAAATCCAGCGACGTTCGACCCACTGAAGTCCTCCAAAGACCCGAAGCTGTCTGAAGCCTTGAGCGGTTCCGACGATATCGCCTCGATCAAGCGTCGCGAGCGCTTCACCACGGTTTATCTGGTGGAGCAGGACGGCAAGCTGGACACCGTGATCCTGCCGGTACGCGGTTATGGTTTGTGGTCGACGCTGCACGGCTTCATGGCGCTGAAAGGCGACCTGAACACCGTGGCCGGTTTCGGTTTCTACCAGCACGCCGAGACCCCGGGTCTGGGTGGCGAAGTGGATAACCCGAAATGGAAAAGCCTGTGGCCAGGCAAAACCGTCTTCGCTGAAGACGGTGAGCTGGCGATTCAGATCATCAAAGGTAATGTCGATGCGCAAAGTGCGCAGGCTACCCATCAGGTGGATGGTCTGGCTGGCGCTACGCTGACTCAGAACGGGGTGAACAACCTGCTGCAGTTCTGGCTGGGAGAGAACGGCTTCGCCCAGTTCCTCGCCAATTTGCAAAAAGGGGAGGCTTGATCATGTCGCAGCCAACAATTAAAGAAGTTCTGCTCAACCCGCTCTTCAATAACAATCCGATTGGCCTGCAGATTCTGGGTATTTGCTCCGCATTGGCGGTGACCTCGAACCTGAAAACTGCCCTGGTGATGTCGGTTGCCCTGACCTTGGTGACCGGGTTCTCGAACCTGTTTATCTCGATGATCCGCAGCCAGATCCCCAGCTCGATCCGCATGATCGTGCAGATGGTGATCATTGCTTCCCTGGTGATTGTGGTCGATCAGGTACTCAAGGCCTTCGCCTTCAGCCTGTCCAAGCAGCTGTCGGTGTTCGTCGGTCTGATCATCACCAACTGCATCGTGATGGGCCGCGCCGAAGCTTTTGCCATGCAAAATCCGCCAGTGCTGTCGTTCTTCGACGGTATTGGCAACGGCCTGGGCTACAGCGTCATGTTGATTGCCCTGGGCATCATTCGTGAGCTGTTTGGTGCGGGCAAGCTGATGGGCTACGAGATCATTCCGCTGATCAACGACGGTGGCTGGTACCAGCCCAATGGCATGCTGCTGCTGCCGCCTTCGGCGTTCTTCCTGATCGGTCTGTTCATCTGGGGGATTCGTGCCTGGAAAAAAGACCAGATCGAGCAGCCGAGTTTCAAGATGGCGCCTCAGGTATCCAATAAGGAGGCTTACTGATGGAGCATTACCTCAGCTTGCTGGCTAAGGCGGTGTTCGTTGAGAACATGGCCCTGGCCTTCTTCCTTGGCATGTGCACCTTTATCGCTATCTCGAAGAAAGTCGAGACGGCGATCGGCTTGGGTATCGCCGTGATCGTGGTGCAGGTGATCACCGTACCGGCGAACAACCTGATCTATACCTACCTGCTGAAAGACGGCGCGCTGGCCTGGGCTGGGTTGCCGGAAGTCGACCTGAGCTTCCTCGGCTTGCTCAGCTACATCGGCGTCATCGCCGCCATCGTGCAGATCCTCGAGATGCTCCTGGATAAGTACGTGCCCAGTTTGTACAACGCCTTGGGCGTGTTCCTGCCGCTGATTACGGTGAACTGCGCCATCATGGGTGGCACCTTGTTCATGGTGGAACGCGATTACAACCTGGCGGAAAGCACCGTGTATGGCTTTGGTTCGGGTCTGTCCTGGGCGCTGGCGATTGCCGCATTGGCGGGGATTCGCGAGAAGCTCAAATACAGCGACGTACCGGCGGGGTTGCAAGGACTTGGCATTACCTTCATCACCATCGGTCTGATGTCCTTGGGCTTTATGTCCTTTTCCGGCGTGCAGTTGTAAGGAAGGGATGAACAGATGATCAATTACGAAATCTTTCTCGCCATCGGCATGTTCACCGGCATCGTGCTGGCGTTGGTGCTGGTGATTCTCGCGGCGCGCGCCAAGCTGGTGTCCAGCGGCGATGTGAGCATCGAAATCAACGGCGAAAAAACCATTGTGGTGCCAGCCGGCGGTAAGCTTCTGCAAACTTTGGCGGCCAACAATGTGTTCCTCTCGTCCGCCTGCGGCGGCGGTGGCACCTGTGCGCAGTGCAAATGCGTGGTGGAGAGCGGCGGTGGCGAAATGCTGCCGACCGAGGAAGCCGCGTTCACCCGCCGCGAGGCCAAGGCCGGCTGGCGTTTATCCTGCCAGACGCCGGTCAAGCAGGACATGAAGATCGAAGTGCCGGAAGAAGTCTTCGGCGTGAAGAAGTGGGAATGTACGGTGGAGTCCAACCCCAACGTGGCCACCTTCATCAAGGAGCTGACGCTGAAACTGCCGCAAGGCGAGAGCGTCGACTTCCGTGCCGGTGGTTATGTGCAGCTGGAGTGCCCGCCGCACGAAGTGCACTACAAGGACTTCGATATCCAAGAGGAATATCGCGGCGATTGGGACAAGTTCAACCAGTGGAAGTACGTGTCCAAAGTCGAGGAAACGGTGATCCGTGCCTATTCCATGGCCAACTACCCGGAAGAAGTCGGGCTGGTGAAGTTCAACATCCGTATCGCTTCGCCGCCGCCCGGTAAGGACGATCTGCCGCCAGGCAAGATGTCCTCCTGGGTGTTCGGCCTCAAGCCGGGCGACAAGGTCACCGTGTACGGGCCGTTCGGCGAGTTTTTCGCCAAGGACACCGATGCCGAGATGGTCTTCGTCGGCGGTGGCGCTGGCATGGCGCCGATGCGTTCGCACATCTTCGACCAGCTCAAGCGTTTGAAGTCCACGCGCAAGATCAGCTTCTGGTATGGCGCGCGCTCCATGCGTGAGGCCTTTTATGTCGAAGAGTACGACCAGTTGCAGGCGGAGAACCCGAATTTTCAGTGGCATCTGGCGCTGTCCGACCCGCAGCCGGAAGACAACTGGACCGGCCTCAAGGGCTTCATCCACAACGTACTGTTCGAGAACTACCTGAGGGATCATCCGGCTCCGGAGGATTGCGAGTTCTACATGTGCGGCCCGCCGATGATGAACGCGGCGGTGATCAAGCTGCTGACCGACCTGGGTGTGGAGCAGGAGAACATTCTGCTCGACGACTTCGGCGGCTAAGCATGATGCACGCGGTACTCCAGCCCGTTATTGCTGTCGCCTTGGCGACCGCTCTAACGGGCTGCTGGTTTTCAGAACGGATCGAGGAATTCGGCGGCCCGACCATGGGCAGCAGCTACTCGGTGAAGTATGTGCCCGGCGAAAACACCCCTGAGCTAGACGCGGTCAAGCGTGAGGCCGAGGCGATACTGGCCGAGGTTGACCAGCAAATGTCCACCTACCGCGACGACTCGCTCATTTCCACTTTCAATCGTGCGCCGGCCGGCAGTTGCCTGGCCATGCCCGAGGGCATGCTGGAGTTGGTGCGCGTGGGTGAGTTGCTGTCGCAGCAGAGCGCGGGGGCTTTCGACCTGACCCTGGAGCCGTTGCTCAACCTGTGGGGCTTCGGCCCGCAGGCGCGTGCCGAGCGGGTGCCGACCGCCGCGCAGCTGGCCGAGGCGCGTCAGCGCATGGGCCATCAACACCTGCGTATCGACGGCCAACAACTGTGCAAGGACGTCGCGGTCCAACTCGACCTCAATAGCATTGCCGCCGGCTACACCGTCGACCGGATCATCGCGCGTCTGGGGGAATTGGGCGTCAGTAGTTACTTGGTGGATGTTACCGGCGAACTGAAAGCCGCCGGCAGGAAGCCCGATGGCCAGCCTTGGCGTGTGGCTATCGAGGCGCCGCGCGACGATCAGCGGGTAGCGCAGAAAATTCTGCAACTGGATGGCTACGGTATCTCCACCTCTGGCGACTACCGCAACTACTTTGAACAGAACGGCGTACGCTACTCGCATACCCTCGACCCGCTGACCGGTGCGCCGATTACCCACAAGCTGGCTGCGGTGACTGTGGCTGATGCCTCAACGCTGCGCGCCGATGGCTTGTCGACCCTGTTGATGGTGCTGGGCCCCGAGCGGGGTTTCGCCTATGCCGAGCAGGCGGGTATTGCGGCATTTTTCGTGACCCGTGACGGCGAAGCCTTCGTCACACGGAGTACTCCCGCTTTCGAGCAGCTATTCGCTGCAGGAGAAGAGCAATGACGTTCTTGGTGGTGTTTCTGGTCATGGTGCTGGTCGTTGGCATGATGGCTATTGGTGTAATCATGGGGCGCAAACCCATTGCCGGCTCTTGTGGCGGCATTGCCAACCTCGGCATCGAAAAGGAATGTTCGATTTGCGGCGGTAGCCGTGAGAAGTGCGAAGAGGTCAACCGCGATGCCAGTGCTGCTGCTCCGGCAGATTTGGCGTACGACGCGACCAAGCGCTAACCGTTGCACGACTGCCGGCGCTTTAGGCTGTTGCGGTGAAGATATCGATTGCCGGGCTGCTTGCAGCGTCGGCCCTGCCGCGGGTGCGTCATAAGCGCTCCGGTGTGATCTGAAGGAGTAAACATGGCGGTCTACAACTACGACGTAGTGGTGCTGGGTTCTGGCCCTGCGGGTGAAGGCGCGGCGATGAACGCGGCCAAGGCCGGGCGCAAGGTGGCGGTGGTCGACAGCCGCCGCGAGGTCGGCGGCAACTGCACCCACCTGGGCACCATCCCGTCCAAGGCGCTGCGCCATTCGGTGCGGCAGATCATGCAATTCAACACCAACCCGATGTTCCGCCAGATCGGCGAACCACGCTGGTTTTCCTTCCCTGACGTACTGAAAAGCGCCGAGCGAGTCATTGCCAAGCAGGTGACCTCGCGCACCGGCTACTACGCGCGCAACCGTATCGACGTGTTTTTCGGCACCGGCAGCTTCGCCGACGAGCACACCATTGAAGTGGTCTGCGCCAACGGTGTAGTGGAAAAGCTGGTGGCCAAGCAGATTGTCATCGCCACCGGTTCGCGGCCTTACCGCCCAGTGGATGTGGACTTCCACCACCCGCGTATCTACGACAGCGATACCATCCTCAGCCTGACCCACACGCCGCGGCGCATCATCATCTATGGTGCCGGAGTGATCGGTTCCGAGTACGCCTCGATCTTCAGCGGCCTGGGCGTACTGGTCGATCTGATCGACAACCGCGACCAGTTGCTGAGTTTCCTCGATGCGGAAATCTCCGATGCGCTGAGCTATCACCTGCGCAACAACAACGTGCTGATTCGCCATAACGAAGAGTACGAAAGCGTCGAAGGGGTGGAGAACGGCGTAGTCCTGCACCTCAAGTCTGGCAAGAAGATCAAGGCCGACGCCTTCCTCTGGTGCAACGGCCGTACCGGTAACACCGATCAGCTTGGCCTGGAGAATATCGGCATCAAGGTCAACAGCCGTGGGCAGATCGAAGTCGACCAGAATTACCGCACCCCGGTGTCGAACATCTACGCCGCTGGCGACGTGATCGGCTGGCCGAGCCTGGCCAGCGCGGCGGCCGACCAGGGCCGCTCGGCGGCCGGCAGCATCGTCGATAATGGCAGCTGGCGCTTCGTCGATGATGTGCCAACCGGCATCTACACCATTCCGGAGATCAGCTCGATCGGCAAAACCGAGCGCGAACTGACCCAGGCCAAGATCCCCTACGAAGTGGGCAAGGCCTTCTTCAAGGGCATGGCGCGGGCGCAGATTTCTCACGAGCCGGTGGGCATGCTGAAGCTGCTGTTCCACCGCGAAACCCTGGAAGTGCTCGGCGTACATTGCTTCGGCTATCAGGCTTCGGAGATCGTGCATATCGGTCAGGCGATCATGAATCAGAAGGGGGAGGCCAATACCATCAAGTATTTCGTCAATACCACCTTCAACTACCCGACCATGGCCGAAGCCTATCGGGTGGCTGCGTTCGACGGTCTTAACCGGCTTTTTTGAGCGGCTCCGGCCGGTGGCCTGAGCCGGCCGGGGAGGACCCGTTCAGTGACTCCTGCGACTGGCGTTGGCCCAATCGCGAAAGTTTCTGATCAGGCTTAATGAAGAACCGGCCCTGGTGGCCGGTTTTTTTATGTGCGCTAGGTTGGGGTGAGGGGGCAGCGACGAAGCCCAGCCTAGGCGCTTCCCAGCGTCTGCACGGCAAGTCCAGGAAAGTCGGTGATGATGCTGTCCACTCCGAAATCGGCAAGCCGGCGCATCAAGGCGGGCTCGTTGACCGTCCATACCGAGACATGCAGCCCGGCTTTCTGTGCTTTCAGCAGACGCTCCGGGGTGCACAGGGTCCAGTTCAGCGCGAGCACGTCACAGCCGTAATGGCGGGCCACTTTCAGCGGGTCAAGCCAGGCGTACTCGGCAACCAGGCCGCGCGATAGCTCGGGCGTCAGACGCTTCAGGGCCGCCAGTACCTCGCGTGAGCTGGAGGTGACGGTAATCTTGTCGAGGATGCCGTGGCGCTTGGCCAGTTCGGCGATTGCTTCGACCGTGCGCGCGGCGCGAACTTTCGACGCGCTTTTGACTTCCAGTTGCCAGTGTTCGAAGTCGCACTTGTCGAACAGTTCAGCCAGGCGCGGAATGGGGCAGGGCGTTATCCAGCCTGGGCCACCTTTGCGCGCGTCATAACTCACCAGTTCGGCGGCGTCATGCTCGACCACCTTGCCGCGGTGGCCGGTGGTGCGTTTCAGGCTGGGGTCGTGAATCACCATCAGTTCGCCATCGCGCGACAGGTGCAAATCCAGCTCACAGCGCCGCACGCCATGCTCCAGGCATTGCTGAAAACTGTTCAGGGTGTTTTCCGGTGCTTCGCCTTTGGCGCCGCGGTGGCCATAAATCAGGGTCACGGTGATTCCTTATCGGGCATGGCGGCGCGCGGTTGGTGATGGCGCACGCTATTGATCACATGGTTGTGCTCGAAGTACACGCTGAATTCGCGGTAATCCCAGCGGGTAATGGGGGGCTGGCCGACGGCGGGGTGTTCTTCATCGGCCAGGCCGAAGCGTTCCAGTACGGCGCGCTGCGACTCGCCACGCACCGGCAGTTGGCCGGCCACCGCGCCTTGTTCACCGAGGGGGATTTGCAGCGTTTCGGCAACGCTGGCGAGCGGTAGCCAGAAGGCGAGGAGCAGTAAAAGACGTGGCATAGCGGCTCTCATCCGGAGGCGTGGGGCTGTTCGCGGGCTTGGCGACGTTCCAGGGCCTGACGTTGCAGGATATGCCGGGCCAGCAATTGCCGTTGTGCGTCGGTCAACGCTTCGAACTCGGTACCAATCTCGAATTGTTGGTCAGCCAGTGCGCGGCAATGGATCACCTTGGCCCGCAACAGTAGCCCCAGCGCTTGCGGCATCAGCACCATTTTGATGGCCAGGTGGGTGCCGTTGGCAACCCCGTGCGCGCTGTTGAAGCTCACACCGCCTTCGGACAGGCTGACCTTTCTCGGTGTGCCGATATCGCGCAGCAAGCTCTGGGCAACGGCCTGGCCGAGCAGGTCGATGCGCTTGTTCATGACTTTCAGGTAATTGGCCAGGGTGCGGTCGCGCTCGCTGATGTGCCGCAGCAAATGCTGCGACTCGAAGTCCATCAGGTGCAACTCGCTGAGCAGGTTGAACAGTGGCGAGCTGTCGTGAAGCTCATCACTGGCCAGCGCTTCGGCGCCCGTCAGTGGGGTGAAATCCAGTGCGATCGTATCGTCGATACGATAGTATTCGCGGCGGTCATCTTCATCTTGAGTCGACATGGCGAACCCATGGCAGCAGTAGTGGTCTGAGTGTATCAGGCCGTTGAAAAGCGTAGCGAGCGAAGGCTAGGTAAGGCGAAATCAGCCGAAAAAGCGCAATGTACGAATGGTACATGAGCATTGTGAGGGTGATTTCAACGCTGCATAGTCTAGCGCAGTAGTTTTTCGGTGGCCTGTAAGGCTGCTTGCCAAGCCCCGCCACATGGACGTTCCTCTTTCCCTCGAACCAGCCCCGACATGTTCAGACCTCTGTTCGTATTTATTGGTACGCGCTACACGCGCGCCAAACGCCGCAATCATTTCGTTTCCTTCATTTCCCTGACTTCGATGATCGGGCTGGCACTGGGTGTGCTGGTGATGATCGTGGTGCTGTCGGTGATGAATGGCTTCGACCATGAGATGCGCACCCGCGTGCTTGGCATGGTGCCGCACGCCACCGTCGAAAGTGCCACACCGATCAGCGACTGGCGCAGCCTCGGCGATCAGGCGTTGAAGAACCCGCAGGTGTTGGCCGTGGCGCCTTTCAGCCAGATGCAGGGTTTGCTGACGCATGACGGCAAGGTGCAGAAAGTCCTGATCAATGCGATTGATCCGCAGGAAGAACCGAAGGTTTCAATCATCGGCGACTTCTTCCAGCAGGGTCGTTTGCAGGACCTCAAAGCCGGTGACTTCGGCATGGTGATCGGCGACAAGGCCGCAGCCAAGCTCGGCGTTGGCCTCGGCGATAAAATTACCTTCGTTGCACCAGAAGTCACGGTCACGCCAGCAGGCATGTTTCCGCGGCTCAAGCGCTTCACCGTGGTCGGTATTTTCCATGTTGGCGCTGGCGAGATCGACGGCTACCTGGCGATGACCCATATCCAGGATCTGGCCCGTTTGCAGCGCCACCAAGCGGACCAGGTGCAGGGGATTCGGCTGAAGTTCGCCGACCTCTTCCAAGCGCCGCGCACCGCCTGGGAGTTGGCGCAAACGCTGGGTGATCGCGAGTACTATGCGCGCGACTGGACCCGCACCCATGGCAACCTGTACCAGGCGATCCGCATGGAGAAAGCCATGATCGGCCTACTCTTGCTGCTGATCGTTGCGGTGGCTGCATTCAATATCATCTCGACCTTGGTCATGGTGGTCACCGACAAAAAGGGCGATATCGCGATCTTGCGTACCTTGGGCGCGACGCCGCGACAGATCATGGCGATTTTCATGGTCCAGGGCACGGTGATCGGGGTCGTCGGCACGGCCATCGGCGCCGTGCTGGGGATTTTCGCCGCGCTGAACGTCAGTGCCGGCATCGCCGCCCTGGAGCGCGTGCTGGGGATGAAATTCCTCAATGCCGACGTTTATTTCATCGACTACCTGCCGTCGCAGTTGATGTGGGCGGATGTGCTGCAGGTGTGCGGCGCCGCCTTGCTCCTGAGTTTCCTCGCCACCCTTTACCCGGCCTGGCGCGCGGCGCGCACCCAGCCCGCGGAGGCCTTGCGCTATGAGTAATCCGGTTATGCATGATCGCGCCGTCCTGAGTTGCCGCAACCTCAGCAAAAGCTATGACGAAGGTCCCCAGACCGTAGTGGTACTGGATGACTTGCAGCTGGAACTGCACCCTGGCGAGCGCATGGCGATCGTCGGCAGTTCGGGCTCCGGTAAAAGTACCTTGCTGAACATGCTCGGCGGTCTGGATACGCCCAGCACCGGTAGCGTGTGGTTGGCTGGCGAAGAGCTTTCGGCGCTGAATGAAAAGGAGCGCGGCTTGCTGCGCAATCGCTCGTTGGGTTTCGTCTATCAGTTTCACCATTTGCTGGCCGAGTTCACTGCCCTGGAAAACGTCTGCATGCCGCTGCTGATTGGCCGCACGCCAATTAGCGAGGCGCGTCAGCGGGCGACCTCTTTGCTTGAGCGGGTTGGCTTGGGCCACCGCTTGGCGCACAAGCCGGCGGAGCTGTCCGGTGGCGAGCGCCAGCGTGTGGCGATTGCCCGCGCGCTGGTCAATCAGCCGGGATTGGTGTTGCTCGATGAGCCGACCGGCAACCTCGACCACCACACCGCACAGGGCATTCAGGATTTGATGAAGGAGCTGAGCGACTCGTCGCAGACCGCCTTCCTGGTGGTGACCCACGATATGCAACTGGCCAGGCAGATGGACCGCATCCTGCGCCTGGAAGACGGCAAGTTGGTGGCTGCCTGATGTTTCGCCCTCTGAGCATCTTCATCGGCACGCGTTATACGCGGGCGAAGCGGCGCAACCATTTCATTTCCTTTATCTCGCTGACCTCGATGATCGGCCTCGCCTTGGGCGTCCTGGCGATGATTGTTGTGCTGTCGGTGATGAATGGCTTTCAGAAGGAAATGAGTACACGCATCCTCGGGACGGTGCCGCATGCCAGCATTTCCGGGGTGCAGCCGCTGGATGATTGGCAGACCTTGGCCGCGACCGCCCGCAAGAATCCACAGGTACTGGCTGCCGTGCCATTTGCCGAGCTGGAAGGCATGTTGTCGTTTCGTGGGGCGATGCAGCCGATTCAGCTGCATGGGGTCGATCCGCAGTTGGATTCACAGGTCTCGATTATTGCCGAGCACATGGTGCAAGGGCGTTTGGCGGACTTGAAAGCCGGCGAGTTTGGCGTCGTCATCGGCGAAATCACCGCGCGGCGCTTTCAGCTGAAGATCGGTGACAAGCTGGCCTTGATCGTGCCCGAGATCAGCTCGGTGCCCGGTGGTATTACCCCGCGCATGCAGCGGATCAACGTGGTTGGCGTGTTCAAGGTGGGTGCCGAACTGGATAGCTCGCTGGCCGTGCTGCACGTGGCCGATGCCGCGCAGATTCAGCGCATGCAGCCTGGCCAGGTGCAGAGTGTGCGCTTGAAGTTGAAAGACCTGTACCAGGCGCCACAGGTGTCGGCGGCGATAGTCGCCGAGCTGGGCGAGGGGTATCGCGCGAGTGACTGGACCCTGACCCAGGGCAGCTTGTTCAGCGCGATGAAGATGGAAAAGACTATGATCGGTCTGTTGCTGCTGCTGATCGTTGCGGTGGCCGCGTTCAATATCATCGCCACGTTGATCATGGTGGTGGCCGACAAGGGCGCGGATATCGCCATCCTGCGTACCCTTGGCGCAACGCCGCGGCAAATCATGGGCATCTTCATGGTGCAAGGTACGGTGATTGGCGCGATTGGCACGCTGATCGGCGGCACGCTGGGAATCTTGGCGGCGCTGAATGTCAGTCAACTGGTGGGATGGATCGAGCGGGTGAGTGGCCAGCAGGTGCTCAGTTCCGATGTCTATTTCATTAGCAACCTGCCGTCCGAGTTGTTGCTCTCGGATGTACTGCTGATCTGCGGTGCAGCGTTCAGCTTGAGCTTCTTGGCCACGTTGTATCCGTCCTGGCGGGCGGCGCGGATTCAGCCAGCCGAGGCATTACGCTACGAGTAAGCTAGTCTTGCATGCAGAAAAAAGCCGTTACTGAGTAACGGCTTTTTTGTTTCACAGTTAGCTGTCGCGGTTGCGGCGTTTTTCCTGGCGTTTGCGCCAGTTGTGCCGCACCCACCAGTGCCAGTAGGTATTGGTGGCCAAGTAGCCCAGCAGCGCCAGCAGCAGACCCAAGACAAATGAGCCCAGATACAGCGGTTGCCAGTGGGTTTGTAAGACGTGACCGATCCAACTTAGGGTGATCTGGTCGGGCATTTGCAAGGTTGGGGTACTGCTCAACCAGGCACCGAACTTGTAGCTGCAATAGAACACCGGTGGCATGGTGATCGGATTGGTCAGCCAGACCAGGCCAATCGAAATCGGCAGGTTCGCTCGGGCCGGAATGGCCACGGCGGCGGCGGCGATCATCTGCATGGGCATCGGAATCATTGCCCAGAACAAACCGATCGCCATGGCGCGGGAAACGGAGTGACGGTTGAGGTGCCAGAGGTTCGGGTCGTGAATCAGCGTGCCGAGAAAACGCAGGGATTTGTTGCCCTTGATGCGTTCTGGGTTAGGCATGTAGCGCTTGAATAAACGACGCGGCATGAGGGCTCTCTGGCAGGCTAAAAGCGTCGATATTATGCACAGATTAATGGCGGCCTGCTGTCGCACTTTGTGACAGCAAATAAGTGAAAACTGATCGTTTGGTTAGACCCATGGAATAGGGTCTCAGGGAGTGTGTGGTCATGCGCTTAGGGATGTTAGCGCTGCTGGCAGGTTTGCTTGTGCTGCGATTCTTGCCGACGCTGCCGCCTGTTTGGGTTCTGTATCTGCTGCCGGTAATGGGCTTGATGCTCCTGCCGTTTCGCAGCTATCCGCTGGCACTTTTCCTCTTCGGTTTCAGTTGGGCGTGCCTCAGTGCGCAGTCGGCGTTGGATGATCGTCTGGCGCCTGAGCTCGATGGCCGTACCTTGTGGTTGCAAGGTCGCGTGGTTGGCCTGCCAGAGGTCAGCGATGGCGTGGTGCGTTTTCAGGTGCAGCAGGCGCAGTCACGCCGCGCCGAGTTGCCGGCGCGGCTGCGTATCGCCTGGTATGGCGGTCCACACTTGCAGGCCGGCGAAGTCTGGCGCCTTGCGGTACGGTTGAAGCGTCCGCATGGCTTGGTCAATCCACAATCCTTCGATTACGAAGCCTGGCTGTTGGCGCAGCGCATCGGTGCCACCGGTACGGTGAAAAGCGGTCAGCGTGTGCAGGTCGCTCGGGGTTCGGGGGCCTGGCGCGATGCTCTGCGCCAACGCCTGCTCGCCAGTGATGCGCAGGGCCGCGAAGGGGCGCTGGCGGCCCTGGTGTTGGGCGATGGTTCGGGGCTGACAGTCGCCGACTGGCGAGTGTTACAAGATACCGGCACGGTGCATTTGCTGGTGATTTCCGGCCAGCATATCGGCCTGATGGCGGGTTTGCTCTATGGCTTGGTTGCCGGTCTGGCGCGCTTGGGCTGGTGGCCGCGGCGTTGGCCTTGGTTGCCTTGGGCCTGTGGCCTGGCGTTTGCCGGTGCGCTCGGCTACGGCTTGCTGGCGGGTTTCGAGGTGCCGGTGCGGCGGGCTTGTGTGATGGTCGGTCTGGTGTTGTTGTGGCGCTGGCGATTTCGTCATCTGGGTGCCTGGTTACCGTTGTTGGTGGCCTTGCTGGCGGTTTTGCTGGTGGAACCCTTGGCCAGTCTGCAGCCAGGCTTTTGGTTGTCCTTCGGTGCGGTGGCGGTGCTGATTCTGATTTTCAGTGGCCGTCTAGGCGCCTGGCGCTGGTGGCACACGCTGGGGCGGGCGCAGTGGGCGATGGCAATCGGCTTGCTGCCGTTGTTGTTGGCCTTGGGCTTGCCGGTCAGCGCGAGCGGCCCTCTGGCCAACTTGATTGCAGTGCCTTGGGTTGGCCTGGTTGTGGTGCCGCTGGCCTTGTTCGGCACGTTGTTGCTGCCGGTGCCAGTGGTTGGCGAGTCGCTGTTGTGGCTGGCCGGTGGGTTGCTCGATGTGTTGTTTGGCCTGTTGGCGCAGATTGCCACCTGGCTGCCGGCCTGGTTGCCCAGCGCATTGCCGTTATGGGCCTGGCTGCTGGTAACGCTCGGGGCTTTGTTACTGTTATTGCCGGCCGGCGTGCCGTTGCGCGGTTTGGGCTGGGTCATGCTGTTGCCGTTGTTGTACACCCCGGCAGAGCGGCCGCCGCAGGGCCAGGCCGAGGTCTGGATGCTGGATGTCGGGCAGGGCTTAGCGGTTTTGCTGCGTACCCGCGAGCATGCATTGCTGTATGACGCCGGGCCGCGGTTTGGCGATTTCGATGTCGGCGAGCGCATCGTGTTGCCTTCATTGCGGGCTCTGGATGTGCGCCGGCTCGATATGCTGCTGATCAGCCACGCCGATAACGACCATGCCGGTGGTGCGCCGGCGATTCAGCGGGGAATGCCCGTCGAGCAGGTTGTCAGCGGCGAGGTTGCCGAGTTACCTACCGTTCTACAGGCGCGTGAGTGTGTTTCAGGGCATCGCTGGCAGTGGGACGAAGTGCACTTGACCACCTGGCGCTGGGCGAAGGCCGGCGATGGCAACCAGGCCTCGTGTGTACTGCTGGTCGAGGCAGCTGGCGAGCGCCTGCTGTTGACCGGCGATATCGATAGCCGTGCCGAGCGGGCCTTGCTCGACAGCGGTCTGGATGTGCGTGCTGACTGGTTGTTGGCACCGCATCATGGCAGCCGCAGTTCGTCCTCCGAGGCCTTGCTGGAGGCTGTCGCCCCGCAAGCGGCGCTAATTTCACGCGGCCAGCACAATGCGTTCGGTCATCCGCATCCGGCGGTGGTTGCTCGCTACGAGGCGGTGTCCGCGCGGCTCTACGATACGGTCGAGCAGGGCGCGGTGCGGGTGCAATTAGGCGCCTTTACAGACGCGCACGGTTTGCGGCATCGCCCACGGTTCTGGCGGGAAAAATGAGAACCGCAGCGGTCGGCGAGGCATCGGCCCTATGCTAGAGTGGCGCCACTTTTGCGAAGGGGATTTGCCACCGTGTGGGAACTGGTCAAAGCTGGCGGCTGGATCATGCTGCCAATCATTCTGTGTTCTATCGCTGCGGCCGGCATCATTGCCGAGCGCCTCTGGACTCTGCGACCGAGCCGTGTCACGCCGCCTAATCTGCTTGGCCAGGTGTGGCGCTGGATCAAAGACAAACAGCTGAACAACCAGAAGCTCAAAGAGCTGCGCGGCAACTCGCCGCTGGGGCAGATTCTGGCGGCTGGTCTGGCCAACTCCAAGCATGGTCGCGAGATCATGAAAGAGTGCATCGAGGAGGCGGCGGCGCGGGTCATCCATGAGCTGGAACGCTACCTCAACGCACTCGGCACGATTGCCGGTATTGCGCCGCTGCTCGGCCTGCTTGGTACTGTGCTGGGCATGATCGAGATTTTCAGTTCCTTTATGGGCTCGGGCATGAGTAATGCCTCGCTGCTCGCCGGCGGTATCGCCAAGGCGCTGATCACCACCGCCGCCGGTTTGATGGTGGCGATCCCGGCGCTGTTCTTTCACCGTTACCTGCAACGCCGGGTCGATGAGCTGGTGGTCGGCATGGAACAGGAAGCGATCAAGCTGGTGGAAGTGGTGCAGGGTGACCGTGACGTCGATTTGAGCGAGGGCAAGGCGTGAAATTCCGGCGCAAACCGCGGGAGAACGTCGAAATCAACCTGGCCTCGTTGATCGACGTGGTGTTTATCCTGCTGCTGTTTTTCGTGGTCACTACTACCTTTACCCGTGAGACCCAGCTCAAGGTCGATCTGCCGGAAGCCGCCAGCGGCACGCCGCCGGAGCAGACCGAACTGAAACAGCTGGAAGTGTTGATTGCTGCCGATGGCAGTTACTCGCTGAACGCGCAGCCGCTGTTGAAAAGCGACCTCAATAGCCTGATGGCTGCGCTACAAAAGGAATCGGCGGGTGATAACAGCCTGCCGCTGACCATCAGCGCCGATGCCCAAACGCCACACCAAGCGGTGATTACGGCCATGGATGCCGCCGGCAAGCTGGGTTTTGCCCACCTGCGCATCACCACGGTCGAGGCGCAGGCGACGCCTTGAAGGTGGCTTGCTGATGGCACTTTCCGATCGTTTACTGGCTGCCTGGTACGCCGGGCATCCGGCACTGGCCTTACTGCGACCGCTGGAGCTGCTCTATCGACATGTGGTGCAGCGCAAGCGTGCGCGTTTCCTGGCCGGTGAGGGGCGCATCTACCGTGCGCCAGTGCCGGTGCTGGTGGTGGGTAACATCACCGTCGGCGGTACCGGTAAAACTCCACTGATTCTCTGGCTGATCGAGCATTGCCGTAGCCGTGGTCTCAAGGTTGGCGTGGTCAGTCGTGGCTATGCTGCCAAACCGGCACATTTCCCTTGGCGGGTGCGGGCCGATCAGTCGGCCAGCGTTGCTGGCGACGAGCCGCTGTTGATCGTCCAACGCAGTGGCGTGCCGCTCATGATCGATCCAGATCGTGGGCGTGCGGTGCAGGCTTTGTTGGCGGCAGAACCGTTGGACCTGATTCTCAGCGACGACGGCTTGCAGCATTACCGTCTGGCTCGCGACCTGGAGCTGGTGCTGATCGATGCGGCGCGCGGCCTGGGCAATCGCCGTTGCCTGCCGGCTGGGCCGCTGCGTGAGCCAGTCGAACGCCTGCACAGTGTCGACGCCTTGCTCTACAACGGTGCCGCCAGTGACCCAGAAGGCGGCTATGCCTTCAGTTTGCAGCCCCGTGCATTGGTCCATCTGCGCAGTGGCGAGCAGCGCCCACTGACGCATTTCCCGCCACAGCAGCGCCTGCATGCCGTGGCAGGCATTGGCAACCCGCAGCGTTTCTTCAGTACGCTCGAGACGCTACACTGGCGACCGATTCCGCATGCTTTTGCCGACCATGCGCCGTACAGCGCCGAGTTGCTGGATTTCAGCCCGGCTCTGCCTGTGCTGATGACGGAAAAGGATGCGGTGAAGTGCCGGGCCTTTGCCGCTGACGACTGGTGGTACTTGCCGGTGGATGCTCAGCCTTCTCCGGCGTTCGTCAACTGGTTCGACACGCAGCTGGCCCGCTTGCTGCCCCTGGCTCGGTAGTTGTTCAGCCAGCGGTTGCACGCCCGCTAACACACGCTTATCGATTGCCGCCGCTTTCTACCAAGGACTTCCCATGGACCCGAAACTACTCGATATCTTGGCTTGCCCACTGTGCAAGGGCCCGCTGAAGCTGGCTGCCGATAAAAGCGAGCTGATCTGCAAGGCCGATGCATTGGCTTTTCCGGTGCGCGATGGCATCCCCGTGATGCTGGAAAGCGAAGCCCGTACCCTGAACGTCGACGAACGCCTGGATAAGTAAATGAGCCGCGCTTTTACCGTTGTGATTCCGGCGCGTTACGCCTCCAGCCGGTTGCCCGGCAAGCCGCTGCAAGATATCGCTGGTAAGCCGATGATCCAGCATGTCTGGGAGCAAGCGTGCAAAAGCAGCGCGCAACAGGTGGTGGTGGCGACCGATGATGCGCGCATCGTCGAGGTGTGCCGCGGCTTTGGTGCCGAGGTGGTGTTGACCCGCGTCGAGCATAATTCCGGCACCGACCGTCTGGCCGAAGTGGCCACGGCCCTAGGCCTGACCAGCGACGCCATCGTGGTCAACGTGCAGGGCGATGAGCCGCTGATTCCACCACGCATCATCGACCAAGTGGCGGCCAACCTGGCGGCCAATCCGCAAGCGGCAATCGCCACCCTGGCCGAGCCGATCGAGGATGTGCAGGCGCTGTTCAACCCCAATGTGGTCAAGGTGGTCAGCGACAAGAGCGGCCTGGCCCTGACCTTCAGTCGTGCGCCGCTGGCCTGGGCCCGTGATGCCTTCGCCAAGAGCCGTGACGAGCTGCCCGCTGACGTGCCGTACCGTCGGCATATTGGCATCTACGCCTACCGCGCGGGGTTTCTCCACGACTTCGTCGCCTGGGGCCCGTGCTGGCTGGAAGACACCGAGTGCCTGGAGCAGCTACGCGCGCTCTGGCATGGCGTGCGTATCCATGTCGCCGATGCCCTGGAAGCGCCGCCGGCCGGGGTCGATACGCCAGAAGATCTGGAGCGCGTTCGGCGCCTGCTGGGGGCTTGATGCGTGTTCTGTTCGTTTGCCTGGGCAATATCTGCCGCTCGCCTACGGCCGAAGGCGTGTTGCGCCACAAGCTGCGTGCAGCCGGACTGGAAGGGCGGATCGAGGTCGGCTCGGCCGGCACCGGCGACTGGCACGTGGGCAAGGCGGCGGATATCCGTACTCGCCAGGCGGCGCAGCAGCGTGGCTATGATTTGTCTGCGCTACGCGGCCGGCAGGTCAAGGCCGCGGATTTTCACGCCTTTGACCTGATTCTGGCGATGGACAACAGCAACCTGCATGACCTGCAGCAGCTGCGCCCAAGCAATGCGTCGACCGAGCTGGATCTGTTTCTGCGCCGTTATCAGCTCGAACTGGACGAAGTGCCCGACCCTTATTACGGCGGCGAGGCCGGCTTTGAGCAGGTGCTGGATCTGCTTGAGCAGGCCTGCGATGCCCTGATGATTGAGCTCAAGGGGCGGCTATGAACCTGCATATTCAGACCCAGGTGTCGCTCAAACCCTACAACAGCTTTGCCGTCGAGGCCCAGGCCAGCCACTTTGCCGAGGCGCAGGATGATCAGCAGGTCGGGCAGGCGCTGGCTTACGCGACGGCGCAGCAACTGCCGCTGCTGTTGCTCGGCGGTGGCAGCAACCTGCTGCTAACCGCCGATGTCGCGGCCCTGGTGTTGCGCATGGCCAGTCGCGGCATTCGCGTGCTAAGCGATGATGGCGAGCGGGTTGTCATCGAGGCAGAGGCGGGTGAGCCGTGGCACCCGTTTGTGCAATGGACACTGGCGCAGGGCTTTGCCGGCCTGGAAAATCTCAGCCTGATTCCCGGTACCGTGGGCGCAGCCCCGGTGCAGAATATCGGCGCTTATGGCGTCGAGCTGAAGGATGTCTTCGCCGGGTTGACCGCGCTGGATCGGCAGAGTGGCGAGTTACGCGAGTTTTCCCTGGCGGACTGCGCCTTTGCCTACCGCGACAGCCTGTTCAAGCGCGAAGCCGGGCGCTGGGTGATTCTGCGGGTGCGTTTCGCCTTGAGCCGTACCGCGTCGCTGCACGTGGACTACGGCCCGGTTCGCCAGCGTTTGGCCGAGCAGGGCATTGCGCTGCCGACGGCTATGGATGTCAGTCAGGCGATCTGTGCGATTCGCAGTGAAAAACTGCCCGATCCGGCGGTGCTGGGCAATGCCGGGAGCTTTTTCAAGAACCCGCTGGTGTCTGCCGAGTTGGCGCAGCGTTTGCGCGGCGAGCATGCCGATCTGGTGGCGTATCCGCAGGCCGATGGCCGGGTGAAGCTGGCGGCCGGCTGGTTGATCGAGCGGGCTGGCTGGAAGGGCTTCCGTGATGGCGATGCGGGGGTGCACCGTCTGCAAGCCTTGGTGCTGGTCAACTATGGTCAGGCCACCGGGCAGCAATTATTGGCGCTGGCGCAACGTATCCAGGCCGATATTGCTCAGCGCTTTGCGGTCAGCTTGGAAGTCGAACCTAACGTACTTTAGCCGGAACTAAGTCGTGTAGCGTTCAGCATCATGAGTGCACAGAAATGAAAAGGGGATGCCGAAGCATCCCCTTTTTATTGCGCTGAGCGGCTTCAGACTTGCGGTTTTACCGCATGTTCATCCTGCTGCTGTTCAGTTTCGGCAGTGCTTTCGCTAGCCGGTGTGCTTTCTGGCTCGCCGGCCTCAACCGCTGGCGCTTGTTGCGCTTCGTCGATTTCGGCGCGGACAACGGCTGGTTCTGCGTCCGCTTCTTGTGCAGCGGCCTCGACGTGAGGTGCTTCGACTGCTTCACGGGCCAGGCGCTCGGCTTCGCGCTGACGGCGACGCACTTCGCGAGGATCGTTTGGCGCGCGGCCATTGCTACCGACTGCGGGCGCTTCTTCCGGCGCGGCAAGCACTTCTACCACCGGCTCGGCGACTGCGCTGTCAATAACCGCTTCAGGCTGCTCTTCGCTGGCGACAGCGACAGGTGCTTCGACAGTAACCGGCACGGTTTCAGTTGCGACGGGGGCGCTGACTTCGGCAACCATGACTTCGCTGACTTCGCTGACTTCGCTGACTTCGCTGACTTCGCTGACTTCGGCGGCTTCTGCAACAGGGCTGCTCGGCTCAACGACTGGTGCTGGTACAACGACTGGCGCCGCAGCTTCCTGAGCAGGCTGCTCGGTCACGGCAGGTTCAGTGCTGGCCAGTTCGGCGGCAACAGTTGCGGCCACGACCAGCGTCGATGCTGTTTCGGCATTGTCTTCAGCGGTTTCTTCGCCTTCGATCAGGTTGCCGTTGGCATCGCGCTGACGTTCACGACGATTGCTGCGACGACGCTGACCGCGCGAGCGGCGGCGAGGACGATCACCGCCTTCGCCACCATCCTGCTCATCGTCTTGCAGCTGCTCTTCGCTATTCAGCACTTCTTCATCGGCTGGCGCCGCCTGTTCGGTGCGCGGCTGACGCTCTTCGCGCGGCGGGCGCGGTTGACGCGGCTCGCGTTGCGGACGCTCAGCCCGAACTTCTTCAGTGCCAGTCGCGCCAGTGCTGCTTTCCGGGGTGTCCAGCGGCTCACGCAGTTCGCGCGGCGCGCGCTCTTCACGCGGCTTGCGCTCGCGAGGTTGGCGCTCTTCACGCGGAGGGCGGGACTGACGCACCTCTTGCGGTTCACGCACTTCAACGGCATCGCGTGGAGTGCGTTCTTCACGCGGTGCACGTTCCTCACGGGCGGCACGCGGCTGACGCTCTTCGCGCGGCGCACGTTCTTCACGAGGTGCACGCTCTTCGCGTGGCTTGCGCTCTTCGTCGCGACGACCGCCGCGGCTGCGGTTCTGCTGGCGACCGTTACGACGCTCATCGCTACGCTGCGGGCGTTCGCTGGCTTTCTTCTCGATGACGGCAGGTTTTTCTTCTTCCTTGCCGGCAAACAGGCTGACCAGCGACTTGACCAGGCCTTTGAACAGGCTTGGTTCGGCTGTTGCGACGGGCGTAGCGACTACTGTTTCTGGCAGCGGCGCTGCACGTTGTGGCGCAGCTTTGATCGCAGCTTCCTGGCGAACCAGGGTGCGCGTGGCGCTGGCCTGCTTCTCTTCTTCGACCTCTGCCGTGGCCATTTCGTAGCTGGTTTGCGTGCTCTGTGCTTCCGGGCTGTCGTCACGGATGCGCTGTACTTCGAAGTGCGGCGTTTCCAGGTGATCGTTCGGCAGGATGACAATGCGTGCACGGGTACGCAGTTCGATCTTGGTGATCGAGTTGCGTTTTTCGTTGAGCAGGAAGGCGGCGACCGGGATTGGTACCTGGGCGCGGACTTCGGCGGTGCGGTCTTTCAGGGCTTCTTCTTCGATCAGGCGCAGGATCGCCAACGACAGCGATTCGACGTCACGGATGATGCCTTGACCGTTGCAGCGCGGGCAGACGATACCGCTGGTTTCGCCAAGCGACGGGCGCAGACGCTGACGCGACATTTCCAGCAGGCCGAAACGCGAGATGCGGCCGACTTGCACGCGGGCGCGGTCGGCTTCCAGGGCTTCGCGGACTTTTTCTTCCACGGCACGCTGGTTCTTCGCCGGCGTCATGTCGATGAAGTCGATGACGATAAGGCCGCCGATGTCGCGCAGGCGCAACTGGCGGGCGATCTCTTCAGCGGCTTCGAGGTTGGTCTGCAGTGCAGTTTCCTCGATATCGCTGCCTTTGGTCGCGCGTGCCGAGTTGATGTCGATAGACACCAGGGCTTCGGTTGGGTCGATGAAGATGGAGCCGCCAGACGGCAATTTCACTTCGCGCTGGAATGCGGTTTCGATCTGGCTTTCGATCTGGAAGCGGTTGAACAGCGGCACGCTGTCTTCGTACAGCTTGATCTTGCTGGCGTACTGCGGCATCACCTGATTGATGAAGCTCAGGGCTTCCTGCTGTGCTTCAACGCTGTCGACCAGTACTTCGCCGATATCCTGACGCAGGTAGTCACGGATGGCGCGGATGATCACGTTGCTTTCCTGGTAAATCAGGAAAGGCGCGGCGCGGTCCAGCGAGGCTTCTTTGATGGCGCTCCACAGTTGCAGCAGGTAATCGAGGTCCCACTGCATTTCTTCGCTGGAGCGACCGAGGCCGGCGGTGCGCACGATCAGGCCCATGTCGACCGGTGCGTCGAGGCCGTTCAGTGCTTCGCGCAGTTCGTTACGCTCTTCACCTTCGATGCGTCGCGAGATACCGCCGGCGCGCGGGTTGTTCGGCATCAGTACCAGGTAGCGGCCAGCCAGGCTGATAAAGGTGGTGAGGGCTGCGCCCTTGTTGCCACGCTCTTCTTTTTCGACCTGGACGATGACTTCCTGGCCTTCCTTGAGCACGTCTTTGATATTGACGCGGCCTTCGGGGGCCTTACTGAAGTATTCGCGGGAAATTTCTTTGAGCGGGAGGAAACCGTGACGTTCGGAGCCGAAGTCGACGAAGGCGGCTTCGAGGCTCGGTTCAACGCGAGTAATGCGACCTTTATAGATGTTGGCCTTTTTTTGCTCGCGAGCGCCCGATTCAATGTCCAGATCGTACAGGCGTTGGCCGTCGACCAGAGCAACACGCAACTCTTCGGGTTGAGTTGCGTTAATCAGCATTCTTTTCATGTAGTACCGTCGGTTTCCGGTGCTGACGGAAACGGCGTTCGGCACACACGACTCTCAGGGTCGGTGTCAGGCGCGTCAGAAACGGTCGTAAATCGTTTCATTGTCAAGCGACAGTCAGCCAGTTGGGCTGGGTCGCGACAGACGTCTCCTGCTTGCTGTATGTGACAGAAAGCACTAATCAGGAGGAGGAATCAGCTGCTGGTAGCGGACGAGATGAAGCGTCTTCGATAAAGCTAATTGCTACGCAGACCGGCAGTTGTACATCTCCACCCTACACGTATCGCTGAAAATCGGGTGCCGCTCGCAGAATCCGTAGCGGGTTGGCATTTACCGCGGCCGTCCAGTGGGGATGGTCGCGCATCATGGCTAAGGCTTTATTTCCGAGTTATTCGCGGCCTTTGCGGCGAAAGTCCCGTCGGACGGCCTCACGTCCTGAAAGGGTTGCGTTGGTTGGGGATGGCAGTTTTGGCGATCATCCGCAAACCAGGCCGCTTTTGGCGGCGTTCGCGACTATAGCAGTAATGATTAAGTGCTTCAATTCCATAAAAAATTGTTATGATTGCGCGATGACAAATCCTGCCTCTCCAACCTCCGGCGTTCAGCTGCTCGAGGTTGCGCCGGAACTCGCCGGCCAACGTATCGATAACTTTCTGCGCACTCAGCTCAAGGGTGTGCCCAAGACATTGATTTACCGCATCCTGCGTAAAGGCGAGGTGCGCGTGAACAAGGGGCGTATCAAGCCGGAATATAAGTTGCAGGCGGGCGATATCATTCGCGTGCCGCCTTTGCGGCTGGCTGAGCGCGATGAGCCGGAGCCGCTGGCTCAGGGGTTGTTGCAGCGCTTGGAGGCGGCAATCGTTTACGAAGACAAAGCGCTGATCGTCCTGAATAAGCCGGTTGGCATCGCAGTGCATGGTGGCAGCGGCTTGAATTACGGGGTGATCGAGGCGTTTCGGCAGCTGCGGCCGGATGCCAAGGACCTGGAGTTAGTGCATCGCCTCGATCGCGATACTTCGGGGCTGTTGATGATTGCCAAAAAGCGCAGCATGTTGCGGCATCTGCACGAGGCTTTGCGCGGCGATGGCGTGGATAAGCGTTATATGGCCTTGGTGCGCGGCCATTGGGCGACGGCCAAGAAGCAGGTCAATGCGCCTTTGCTGAAGAGCAATCTGCGTTCCGGGGAGCGCATGGTCGAGGTCAATCCCGAGGGTAAAGAGGCGTTGACCGTGTTTCGCGTGCTACGCCGTTTCGGCGAGTTTGCCACCTTAGTCGAGGCTAAGCCGGTAACCGGGCGGACACATCAGATTCGTGTGCACAGCAAGCATGCCGGGCATTGCATTGCTGGCGACAGCAAGTACGGCGATGACGACTTCACCCGTGAAGTTCGTGAGTTGGGCGGCAAGCGCTTGTTTTTACATGCTTACGAGTTGGTCGTGCCGCTGCCCGATGGCGGCCAGCTGAAGCTTGAGGCGCCTGTCGACGAGATGTGGGCGCGCACGTTGGAGCGCTTGGGTGCGTGACTATCGGCTGCTGATTTTCGATTGGGATGGCACGCTGGTCGATTCGATCGGTCGTATTGTCACGGCCATGCACCGTGCCGCCGATGCGTGCGAGTTGGTGCGACGCAGCGACACGCAGGTCAAGGGTATTATCGGTCTCGGTTTGCCAGAGGCGATCCGCAGCTTGTACCCGGAGCTCGTCGAGGCGGCACGCGTCGAGCGCTTCCGGCGCTGTTATAGCGAGCAGTACCTCGCGCTTGAAGCGCAGCCTTCGGCGTTGTTTCCTTGTGTGGCTGAGGCGTTGTCGGCTTTTCGTGCGGCCGGCTACCGTTTGGCTGTGGCGACAGGTAAAAGCCGGCATGGCTTGCGGCGGGTGCTGGAAGCTCGCGGCTGGCTGGAGTATTTCGATGCCACGCGGTGTGCCGATGAAACGGCGAGCAAGCCGAGCCCGTTGATGCTGGAAGAAATTCTGGCGCAGTGCGGTGTTGCGCCACGGCAGGCGTTGATGGTGGGTGACTCGTCATTTGATTTGCAGATGGCGCAGCGTGCCGGTATCGACTCTGTGGCAGTGGGTTATGGTGCGCAACCTTTGCTGGCCTTGCGCGCTTACAATCCGGTATTGGCAGTGGAGCATTTCACGGAATTGCGTACCTGGCTTGAGCGGTGCGCGGATGAGCAACGAGTTGAGGTGGATGATTATGTCGGATGAATGGAAGGCCTCGGCTGCCGATCAGGGCGATGACAAAAGTTGGAAATTGCTGGAAAAGACCCTGCTGGCCGGTGTGCAGGAGCAGCGCAGGGCGCGTCGCTGGGGGATTTTCTTCAAGTCGCTGACGTTTCTTTATCTGTTCGGTGCGTTGGCGCTGTTTGCGCCGCTGCTCAATTTGCAGAAGGGTTCGGCCAGTAGTTCCAGTCATACCGCGTTGATCGAGGTGCGCGGGATGATTGCCGATCAGGAGTCCGCCAGTGCCGATAATATTGTCGGCAGCCTGCGCGCGGCTTTTGAAGATGCCAACACCAAGGGTGTGATTTTGCGTATCAATAGCCCGGGTGGTAGTCCGGTGCAGTCGGGCTATATCTATGACGAGATTCGTCGTCTGCGTGCGGAGTATCCGGCGATCAAGCTGTATGCCGTGATTAGCGATCTGGGGGCGTCGGGTGCCTACTACATTGCCAGTGCAGCCGATGAGATTTATGCCGACAAGGCCAGCTTGGTGGGCTCCATCGGCGTAACGGCGGCTGGTTTCGGGTTTGTCGGGGTGATGGAGAAGTTGGGGGTCGATCGTCGCGTGTACACGTCGGGCGAGCACAAGGCATTTCTCGATCCGTTCCAGCCGCCTAAGGAAGAAGAGGCGCTGTTCTGGAAAAGTGTACTGGAGACCACTCACCGGCAGTTTATCGAGAGCGTCAAGCAGGGGCGTGGTGAGCGTTTGAAGTCGGCCGAGCATCCGGAGCTGTTTTCTGGTCTGGTCTGGTCGGGCGAGCAAGCGTTGCGGTTGGGGTTGATCGATGCGCTGGGTAATACCAGTTATGTTGCGCGTGAAGTGATCGGCGAAAAAGAGCTGGTTGACTTCACTGTGCAGGAAACGCCGTTTGACCGCTTTGCGAAAAGGCTCGGTGCCAGCGTTGCCGAGCACCTGGCCTTGTGGATGGGGTTTCAGGGGCCTGTATTGCGTTAGGTCTTACCGCGTGGCGCACAAGCCCGGCCCTGCGGCCGGGCTTTTTGTTTTTGCGGGGCTGCTTTAGGGGATTTCCACGCCTGCGTTATGCAACATGTCTACCAGGCGGATCAGTGGTAGGCCGATTAGGCTGCTGGCGTCGGCGCCTTGTGTGCTGCGGAATAAGCTGACGCCGAGGCCTTCGGCTTTGAAGCTTCCAGCGCAGTCGTACGGTTGCTCTGCGTGCAGGTAGCGGGTTATTTGCGCCTCGCTCAGCGGGCGAAAATGTACCGTAAATGAAATGCAATCGACCTGGCAGTGGTGGTTCTCGCTATTGAGTAGCGCTAGGCCGGTCAAGAAAATAACGCTTTTGCCGCTGGCGGCAAGCAACTGATCGCGGGCGCGCTCAAAGGTGTGGGGCTTGCCAAGAATCTGGCCGTCAAGCACGGCAACTTGATCGGAGCCGATAATCAGATGCCGTGGATGGCTGTTTTGCAGTGCCTGTGCCTTTTCCCGAGCCAGGCGCTGGACCAGCGTTGCGGCGTCCTCGTCCGGATGGCGGGTTTCGTCGATGGCTGGCGTGCTACAACTGAATGGGCGTTGCAGGCGGGCCAGCAGTTCGCGTCGGTAAGGTGAGCTGGATGCGAGTACCAATGGCAGCATGTGTTTCTTCCTTACGGTTCAGGCGGCGATTCTAGCGGTCGTCCTAGATGCTGGACAGGCTGAATTTCCCTTTGACAGGTGCCGGCCGCATCCCTAGAATGCGGCGCCTATGTCGAATGGCCCGATTCCACCTCACGTTGATCCGCGCAAACTTGCTGATCGTGGCACCATCCTTACGGGTGAGTTGCTGCTGGCTGATTTGCCGCGACTCTGCGACCCGCTTGCCGATAACCAAGGCATGGTGCGCGCGAAGTTTTCTTTCGAGCGCGACGAGCGTAATGCTGTGGTTCTACACAGCGAGCTTGAGGTTGAAGTCAAGATGGTTTGCCAGCGTTGTCTGGACCTGGTCGCTCTGCAGATCCACAGTGCGTGCGATTACGCTGTGGTGAAAGAAGGTGCGAATACCCAGTCTGTGCCGCAAGGCTATGACGTGCTGGAAATGGGTGAAGATCCATTGGATCTGCTGGCCTTGGTTGAAGAAGAGCTTTTGCTCGCTTTGCCCATTGTCCCGGCTCATGACCCTAAAGATTGCCAGCAGCCGGCGGGCCTTGATGAGCCCGAACCGAGCGAGGACGAGGTAACGCGGTCCAACCCGTTCAGTGTATTGGCGCAGTTAAAGCGTGACCCAAACGTTTAGGAGTTAATTAGTTATGGCTGTTCAGCAGAACAAAAAATCCCGTTCCGCCCGCGACATGCGTCGTTCGCACGATGCCCTCGAGGGTAATGCCTTGTCCGTCGAGAAGAGCACCGGTGAAGTTCACCTGCGCCACCACGTATCGCCGGAAGGTGTGTACCGTGGTCGCAAAGTGATCGACAAGGGCGCTGACGAGTAATCCTTGTCCGCTCCGATCATCGCGATTGATGCAATGGGTGGGGACTTCGGTCCCCACTGCGTTGTTCCGGCCAGCATTGCCTGTCTGGCTGAATACCCCTCGCTGCACCTGGTCCTGGTTGGCCAATCCCCCCTTATTGAAGATTTGCTTGCTCAGCATCCCGCTGTCGATCGCGCGCGTCTGCAGGTAAAGCATGCTGGCGAAGTGATCGGTATGGACGAGCGGCCGTCGCAGGCCTTGCGTGGCAAGCCGGATTCCTCGATGCGTGTGGCGTTGGAGTTGGTGCGTGAGGGGCGCGCAAGTGCGTGCGTCAGTGCGGGTAATACCGGTGCATTGATGGCGTTGTCGCGTTATGTGCTGAAAACCCTGCCTGGCATCGATCGCCCAGCCATGGTGACGGCGATTCCGACTCAGCGCGGGGCGTGTCATCTGCTCGACCTGGGGGCCAATGTCGATTGCAGTGCCGAGCACTTGTATCAGTTTGCCGTGATGGGGGCAGTGGCGGCTGAAGCATTGGGGGTTGTTGGCCCGCGTGTGGCGTTGCTGAATGTTGGCACTGAAGATATCAAGGGCAATCAACAGGTCAAGTTGGCCGCCAGCTTGTTGCAGCAGGCCAAAGGGCTTAACTACATCGGTTTTATCGAGGGAGATGGGCTCTACCGTGGTGAGGCCGATGTGGTGGTGTGCGATGGTTTTGTCGGCAATATCCTGCTCAAGTCGAGCGAGGGATTGGCGGCGATGATTGCTGCCCGTATCGAGGTGCTGTTCAAGGAAACGCTAGCCTCGCGCTTGGTGGGAGCCCTGGCGTTGCCATTACTGCGACGTTTGCAGGCCGGCTTGGCGCCCGCGCAGCACAATGGCGCAAGTTTCCTCGGGTTGCAGGGTATCGTCGTGAAAAGCCACGGAGCCGCTGGTGCGGAGGACTTCAAAAGCGCCATTCGCCGTGCCTTGACGGAGATCCAAGAAAACTTGCCGCAACGCTTGCATGGTCGTCTCGAAGATCTGTTGCTCTAGGATGTGACCGCAACTGGCGGCCTGTCATCCAACTGTCAGTTTGTTGCGCTTGGCTATACCGGGCGTCAATTTTCCCGACGATTAGACCATTAAGGGACCTCTTTACATGTCTGCATCCCTCGCATTCGTCTTTCCTGGCCAAGGCTCGCAGTCCCTGGCGATGTTGGCCGAGCACGGTGCTCAGCAGAACGCGCTGCTCGACACCTTCGCCGAGGCGTCCTCGGCGCTCGGCTACGACCTCTGGGCCCTGGTTCAGCAGGGGCCGGAAGAACAACTCAACCAAACCGACAAGACCCAGCCGGCTATTCTCACGGCCTCTATTGCCTTGTGGCGCCTGTGGCTGGCCGAGGGTGGTGCGCGCCCGGCATTTGTTGCCGGCCACAGTCTGGGCGAATATTCGGCGCTGGTCGCCGCTGGCAGTCTGCCTTTTGCCGATGCGGTGAAACTTGTCGAATTGCGTGGTCAGTTGATGCAGCAGGCGGTGCCTGCTGGTCAGGGCGGCATGGCGGCCATCCTCGGGCTTGAGGATGCCGATGTGCTGGCTGCCTGCGCTGAAGCAGCGCAAGGCGAGGTTGTCAGCGCGGTGAATTTCAATGCGCCGGGCCAGGTGGTTATCGCCGGTGGGGCGGCTGCCGTTGCGCGCGCCATTGACGCGTGCAAGGCGCGTGGTGCCAAGCGCGCCATGTCGCTGCCGGTCAGCGTGCCGTCGCACTGCGATCTGATGCGTCCGGCTGCCGAGCGTTTCGCTGCGTCGGTCGAGGCTATTGCCTGGCAGTCCCCACAGATCCCCTTGGTGCAAAACGTCAGTGCGGCGGTCGTGGCCGATCTCGACAGCCTCAAGCGCAATTTGCTGGCTCAGTTATACAGCCCGGTGCGTTGGGTTGAGTCGATGGTCTGTCTGGCTGAGCAAGGGGTGACCGATTTGCTCGAATGTGGCCCAGGCAAGGTCTTGTCGGGGCTGAATAAGCGCTGCGTCAAAGGCATCAATACCCATAATCTGGATACCCCGGACGCCTTCGCCGCCGCACGCGCGACGCTGGCCTGATTGAGGAGAGGTTTTTATGAGCCTGCAAGGTAAGGTTGCTCTGGTTACCGGCGCGAGCCGCGGGATCGGTCAAGCCATCGCCCTGGAGTTGGGGCGGCAAGGTGCAGTGGTCATCGGTACGGCGACTTCTGCGTCGGGTGCCGAGCGCATCGCTGAAACACTGAAGGCGCACGGCATCGAGGGCGCAGGCCTGGTGCTGGATGTCAGCGACAGTGAGTCGGTTACCAGTACCCTCGAACATATCCAGCAACATCTTGGTCAGCCGTTGATCCTGGTCAATAACGCTGGTATCACCCGCGATAACCTGATGTTGCGGATGAAGGATGACGAATGGTTCGATGTCATCAATACCAACCTGAGCAGCTTGTACCGGCTGACCAAGGCGGTGCTGCGCGGCATGACCAAGGCGCGTTACGGACGCATCATCAACATCGGTTCGGTGGTGGGTGCCATGGGCAACGCCGGGCAGGTCAACTACGCAGCTGCCAAGGCCGGCCTTGAAGGTTTCGGCCGTGCGCTGGCGCGTGAAGTGGGTTCGCGGGCGATTACCGTGAACGCTGTGGCACCGGGCTTTATCGACACCGATATGACCCGCGAATTGCCGGAAGCGCAGCGTGACGCGCTGCTGACTCAAATTCCGTTGGGCCGTTTGGGGCAGGCCGAAGAGATCGCAAAAGTGGTCGCTTTCCTCGCTTCTGATGGCGCGGCTTACGTTACAGGCGCTACTATCCCTGTGAACGGCGGGATGTACATGAGCTGAATGTGACGGATGGCTTCAGAAAACTGTCATAGATGCTGTCTAAAATCCGTTATAAAGCTGCAATAGGTTTCTAGACAGATCGTTGAAGTGTTCGTGGGGCACCCCGGCATTCAGCTTGAAATGCTAAAAACCCTTTATATACACTTGGCCGCAGAACAGTGGCCTGGATTTGTCCCATTAGGAGTGAGAACAAGGTATGAGCACCATCGAAGAGCGCGTCAAGAAAATCGTTGCCGAGCAACTGGGCGTCAAAGAAGAGGAAGTAACCAATAGCGCTTCCTTCGTTGAAGACCTGGGTGCCGACTCTCTTGACACCGTTGAGCTGGTGATGGCTCTCGAAGAAGAATTCGAGACCGAGATCCCGGACGAACAAGCCGAGAAGATCACCACCGTTCAGGAAGCGATCGACTACGTTACCGCTCACGCGTAAGACGTATTCGTCGGTTCCCGACTCGGAAAAGCCGCACTGCCTGTATGGGCGTGCGGCTTTTCTTTAGGCGCATTCCATGCGTCGAACAACCGAATAAGAGGAGATTGCTGTGTCGCGTAGACGCGTCGTGGTTACCGGTATGGGCATGTTGTCGCCGCTGGGTAACGATGTGCCGAGCAGCTGGCAGGGCATTTTGGCCGGTCGCAGTGGCATCGGCCCGATCGAGCATATGGACCTTTCCGCCTATTCCACTCGCTTTGGTGGCTCGGTAAAGGGCTTCAATGTCGAGGAGTACTTGTCCGCCAAGGAGGCGCGCAAGCTCGATCTATTCATTCAGTATGGTCTGGCCGCCAGCTTTCAGGCGGTGCGCGATTCGGGTCTGGAAGTGAACGACGCCAATCGCGAGCGCATTGGCGTGGCCCTCGGTTCCGGTATTGGTGGTTTGACTAATATCGAGAACAACTGCAAGTCGCTGCACGAGCAGGGGCCACGGCGGATTTCGCCGTTCTTCGTCCCGGGCTCGATCATCAATATGATTTCCGGTTTCCTGTCGATCCATCTGGGTTTGCAGGGGCCTAACTACGCCATTGCCACGGCCTGCACCACGGGCACGCATTGCATCGGCATGGCGGCGCGTAATATTGCCTACGGCGAAGCCGATGTGATGGTGGCTGGCGGTGCGGAAATGGCCGCGTGTGGTTTGGGCATCGGTGGGTTTGCCGCGGCACGTGCGCTGTCCACTCGCAACGATGATCCGACGAAAGCCAGCCGGCCATGGGATAAGGACCGCGATGGTTTCGTGTTGTCCGATGGTGCCGGTGCGCTGGTGCTGGAAGAGTTGGAGCACGCCCAGGCGCGTGGTGCGAGCATTTATGCCGAGCTGATCGGCTTTGGCATGAGCGGCGATGCCTACCACATGACTTCGCCGCCGGAAGACGGCGCCGGTGCTGCGCGCTGCATGGCCAATGCGCTGCGCGATGCGGGGATTACGGCGGATCAGGTGCAGTACATCAATGCACATGGCACATCAACGTCGGCGGGTGACAAGGCCGAAGTCGCGGCCATCAAGTCGGTGTTCGGCGAGCATGCCTATAAGCTCGCCGTCAGTTCGACCAAGTCGATGACCGGGCACCTGCTAGGCGCTGCCGGCGCCGTAGAGGCGATTTTCAGCGTGCTGGCATTGCGTGATCAGGTCGCGCCGCCAACCATCAACCTGGATGCGCCTGACGAGGGCTGTGACCTCGATTTCGTCGCACATCAGGCCAAGCCCATGCCGATCGATGTGGTGCTGTCCAACTCCTTTGGCTTTGGTGGTACTAACGGCTCGCTGGTGTTCCGCCGGTTTGTCGGTTGATGCCAAGCTGGATCGACGGTCGTCCGGCTGAGCTGCTGTCCGTCAGGGACCGTGGCTTGGCCTACGGCGATGGTCTGTTCGAAACCATCGCCGTGAGTGGCGGCAAGTCCGCCTTGCTCGAACGCCATCTCGCACGTCTTGCCGATGGCTGTGCGCGCTTGCAGATCGCCCTTGACCTGGCGCTGGTACGTGCCGAATTGCTGGCGTTCAGTGGTGAACTGGGTGATGGCGTTGCCAAGTTGATCGTGACCCGTGGCGATGGCTTGCGTGGCTATGCACCGCCGTCGCCCTCGCAGTCACGGCGCATCCTGCAAGGCAGCGCCAAGCCCGTCTACCCGCACGAGCATGCCGAGCGTGGGGTGCGTCTGTTTCCCTGTGTTACACGTCTGGCCGAGCAGCCGGTGCTGGCTGGTTTGAAGCACCTCAATCGTCTGGAGCAAGTGCTGGCGCGTGTCGAATGGCAGGACGCGGAACATGCCGAAGGCTTGATGCTGGATACAGCAGGGCGGGTGGTCGAGGGCGTCTACAGCAATCTGTTTCTGGCCACCGGCGGCGTCCTTCAAACCCCCGAGCTGTCGCGCTGCGGCGTCGCCGGAGTGATGCGGGCCGAGTTGCTGGCGCAGGCAGGCAGGCGGGGGCTAGCATGCACTGTGCGCGATATCAGCCTAGCGGACTTGTTGGCCGCCGATGAGGTGTTTCTCTGTAACAGTCTCTATGGGGTGTGGCCTGTGCGTGCGCTGCAAGGACACGACTGGCCGGTCGGCCCGCTCACCCGTAAACTGCAAGCCATTGCCCGCGATCTACTGGACTGCTGATTTGTGATACGCAAACTATTACTGCTGCTGGAAGGCGGCGTGTTGCTTGCTGGCCTGCTTGTGGCTTTTGTCGCTTGGCAGCAACACTCGGCGCTCGAACAGCCGTTGAATCTGACTGAAGAGCGTTTGCTGGAAGTGCCTGCCGGTGCCACGCCGGGTGGCGTGCTCAATCGCCTGGAAGCCGATGGTGTGCTGCACAGTGCGTTTTGGTTGCGGCTGTACTGGCGCTTCAATTTGCAGGGGCAACCGCTGCACAGCGGCGAGTACCGCCTGACACCGCAATTGACGGTGCGAGATATGCTTGGGCTGTGGCGGCGTGGCGAGGTGGTGCAGTACAGCCTGACGCTGGTCGAGGGTTGGAGCTTCCGTCAGGTGCGCGCTGCGATGGCGCGTGAGGACAAGCTCGAATTGACCCTGACAGCGCTCAGCGATGCCCAATTGATGGCGCGTCTCGGGCAGCCCGGCGTCAACCCCGAGGGGCGTTTTTTCCCAGACACTTACCGGTTTGTCCGGGGCATGAGCGATCTTGATTTGCTCAAGCAGGCGTATACCCGTCTCGAACAGGTTTTGGCTGAAGAGTGGGCAGGGCGTGCTGATGGGCTGCCCTACAAAGAGCCTTATGACGCGTTGATCATGGCCTCCATGATCGAGAAGGAAACCGGGGTACCGGAGGAGCGTGGCGAGATCGCTGGGGTCTTCGTCCGTCGACTGCGCATCGGCATGCGCCTGCAAACTGATCCGACGGTGATCTACGGTCTGGGCGAGCGCTACAACGGCAAACTGACGCGTGCCCATTTGCGTGAGCCAACGGCCTATAACACCTATGTGATTGACGGTATGCCGCCGACCCCGATTGCTCTGGTCGGGCGTGAAGCGATTAACGCGGCGCTGCATCCGGTGGCCGGCAAGAGCTTGTATTTCGTCGCTCGCGGCGATGGCAGCCATGTATTCTCCAACACCCTCGAGGCGCACAATCGCGCGGTGCGTGAGTACCAACTCAATCGCCGTGCGGATTATCGTTCCAGCCCCGCCCCCGTACAGCCAAGCAATCAATAAGGACAGCCCGTGAGCGGTTTGTTTATCACCCTGGAAGGCCCGGAAGGCGCCGGCAAAAGCACCAACCGCGATTACCTGGCCGGGCGCCTGCGCGAGCAGGGCATCGAGGTGCTGCTGACACGTGAGCCCGGCGGCACGCCATTGGCGGAGCGGGTGCGCGAGTTGCTGTTGGCGCCGAGCGATGAGGTGATGGCGACCGACACCGAATTATTGCTGGTGTTCGCGGCGCGGGCTCAGCACCTGGCGCAGGTGATTCGTCCGGCGCTGGCGCGCGGTTGTGTGGTGCTTTGCGACCGCTTTACCGATGCCACATACGCCTACCAGGGCGGTGGGCGTGGGGTGTCGGAGGCGCGTATCGGTGTGCTGGAAAGTTTTGTGCAAGGCGATCTGCGTCCCGATCTGACGCTGGTGTTCGATCTGCCGGTGGAGATTGGCCTCGCCCGCGCGGCTGCACGAGGGCGGCTGGATCGTTTCGAGCAGGAAGGCCGTGGCTTCTTTGATGCCGTGCGTCACACCTACCTGCAGCGCGCCCAGGCAGCGCCGCAACGCTATAAAATTCTGGATGCGGCGCAATCACTGAGCCAGGTGCAGCACGCGCTGGATGAATTGCTGCCGGCTATCGTGGAGTTGTGCCGTGGCTGATGCCTACCCTTGGCAAACCGCGCTGTGGCAGCAGTTGGCCGGGCGCGCGCAGCACGCCCATGCATACCTGCTGCATGGCCCGGCGGGCATCGGTAAGCGGTCGCTCGCCGAGCGCCTGATGGCGCGGCTGTTGTGTCAACGACCGGTTGGGTTGGATGCCTGTGGTCAGTGCAAGGCCTGTCATTTGCTGGCGGCGGGTACTCATCCCGATAACTTCGTGCTGGAACCGGAAGAAGCGGATAAGGCGATCAAGGTCGATCAGGTCCGCGAGCTGGTCAATTTCGTGGTGCAAACGGCGCAACTCGGCGGCCGCAAGGTGGTATTGGTCGAGCCGGCCGAGGCGATGAACCCGAATGCGGCCAATGCCTTGCTGAAAAGTCTAGAAGAGCCGTCCGGCGACACGGTATTGCTGCTTATCAGTCACCAGCCCAGCCGTTTACTGCCGACGGTCAAGAGTCGTTGCGTGCAGCAGGCCTGCCCATTACCCAGCGAGGCCATGAGCCTGGCCTGGCTGGCTCAGGCCTTACCCGAATGCACGGACGAGCAGCACCGCGAGTTGCTCTGTCTGTCTGCGGGGTCGCCACTGGCGGCGGTGCGCATGCAGTCGCAAGACGTGCGTGAGCAGCGAGCGCAGGTGGTCGAGGGCATCAAGAAACTGCTCAAGCAGCAGATTGCGCCGAGCCAGTTGGCCGAGAGTTGGAATGCCGTTTCGCTGCCGTTGTTGTTCGACTGGTTCTGCGACTGGGCGCAGTTGATGTTGCGCTATCAGATGACCCGCGACGAAGCCGGCTTGGGGCAAGCCGATATGCGCAAGGTTGTGCAGTATCTCGCGGAGAAAACGGCGCAACCCAAGGTGTTGACGATGCAGGACTGGTTGCTGGCGCAGCGCCATAAAGTCATCGGCAAAGCCAACCTCAACCGTGTCTTGCTTCTCGAAGCCTTGCTGGTGCAGTGGGCAAGCTTGCCCGGACCGGGCTAGAATCGGGCCCTCACGTGCTAAAAACCAGGAATGCCGCATGAGCTTGCCACCTAATCTGGGTCCGCGTAACGGAATCTTGTCTCTGACCATCAAAGACAAATCCGTGCTCTATGCCGCTTACATGCCCTTTATCAAGAACGGCGGGCTGTTTATCCCGACCAACAAGAGCTACAAGCTCGGCGATGAAGTGTTCATGCTGCTCAACTTGATGGATGAGCCGGAAAAAATTCCGGTTGCCGGCAAAGTGGTGTGGATCACCCCGAAAGGCGCGCAGGGCAATCGTGCCGCGGGCGTCGGCGTGCAGTTCAACGACGGCGACAACACCGCGCGCAACAAGATCGAAACCTACCTGGCGGGTGCGCTGAAGTCGGACCGTCCGACTCATACCATGTGACCCATGTCGTTCTCAGAGCCTAGGGCTCGCGGTGTCGATGCCGGCACTGATTCTCAAGTGATTGCTATCCATGCTGGTTGATTCCCACTGTCACCTCGATCGTCTCGACTTGGCTGCTTACAACGGCTCTCTTGATGCGGCGCTGGATGCTGCGCGCGCGCGCGGTGTCGGGCATTTTTTGTGCATTGGCGTCAGCGCCGAGAATGCTTCCGCGGTTAAAGCAGTGACCGATCGTTATGCCGATGTCGATTGTTCGGTGGGGGTTCACCCACTGGATCTTCAGCCGGGCGCGGCGCCGGCCCTGGACTGGTTGCTGGCTGAGTTGAACCACCCGCGGGTGGTGGCCATCGGCGAAACCGGCCTGGATTACCACTACGAGCCGCAAGCCGCTGAATTGCAGCAGGAAGCCTTTCGCCTGCACTTGCAGGCTGCCCAGGTCACCGGTAAGCCGGTGATCGTGCATACCCGCGAAGCGCGCGCCGATACCCTGAAACTGCTGCGCGAGGCCGCGTTGCCGCAGGGCGGCGTGCTGCATTGCTTTACCGAAGACTGGGAAATGGCCAAGGCCGCACTGGATATCGGTTTTTATATTTCGCTGTCCGGTATCGTCACCTTCCGCAATGCCGAGGCGCTGCGTGACGTCGCGCGCCAGGTGCCGGTCGATCGCCTGCTGGTGGAAACCGATTCGCCGTATCTGGCCCCGGTGCCGCACCGTGGCAAACCGAACCTGCCGGAGTATGTGCGTGAGGTGGCGGATTACCTGGCGGTGCTACGCGGCGTCAGTTTCGAGGAGCTGGCCGAGCAAACCACCACGAACTTCAAACGGCTGTTTCCGCTGGCACGAGTCGCTTAGCCATAGCTGGGCGCGTACTGAATTACGCGCAAAAAAAACCCGGACTCTGGGGGATGAATCCGGGTTAAGACCATTAGGAGTAAATCAAGGTACGCGGTCCACGGTACCTTGCCTGGTGGGGCACTTGGGGGGAGATGCCGCACACCAGTACCCATCAGTATTGGCGAAGTTTGCTGATCGTCCAGGCCGGTTCAGCTCATTTTTTAAACAGATTTGGAATACCTGCGCTGCTGCTGAGTCCGCATCCTGTTGCCAACTGGCGCAGCAGCTGCAACGTCTCTTCGATTACCCGCGCCTCGCTGTAGAAATGCGGTGACAAGCGGATGCCGTCGCCGCGCTGCGCGCAAATGACCTGTGCGGCTTTGAGCTGCGCAAAGAGCGCCTGATTGTCCCAGCCGGCAAGGCTGAATGTGACGATTCCGGCACGCCGCGCCGGATCGCGCGGACTGTGCAGGCTGACGCCTGGGATACCCGCCAGGCCATCGAGCAGCCATTGCACGCGGGCCTCGAGGGCTTTACCAACTTCGGCCATGCTCACCTCTTCGAGCAATGAGAGGCTGGCCTCCAGCGCCATGGCGCCAAGCATGTTCGGGCTGCCGCACTCGAAACGCCGGGCCGAGCGTGCCGGTTGCCAGTCGCTGCGTTGGTAGTCGCCGGCGTGTTCCAGCATGTGCCAGCCATATTCATGCAGTTTCAGTTGTGCGCGCAGGTCGCTGCGGCAATAGAACACGCCCAGGCCTTCCGGGCCGAGCAGCCATTTATGCCCATCGGCCATGGCGAAGGCGCATTGGCAGGCCTGGGCATCGAAGGGCAGGGCGCCGAGTTGCTGGATCGCATCGACGCAGAACAGCACGCCGCGTTGCTGGCAGCCATGGCCCAGGCGCTCGAGGTCAAGGCGCAGGCCGCTGGCGAACTGCACTGCGCTGATCGACAGCAGACGAGTGCGTGGTCCGCAGGCATTGAGTAGGTTGGTTTCTGGGTCGCCGTTGTGCAGGTTGACCTGAATCACTTCGACCCCGAGCGGCTTCAGCGCCTCCCACACCACACGGTTGGACGGAAACTCTTCGTCACTGATCAGCACCTGATCGCCGGGCTGCCAGTCGAGGCCGAAGGCGACGAACGACAGGGCTTCGGAGGTGTTTTTGACCAATGCGATATCGGCGCTGGACGGTGCATTGAGTAGGCGTGCCAAGCGGTCGCGCAGGCTGCGCTCAACCAATAACCAGCTCGCATAGTCACGCGCGCCGATTTGCGCGTTCTGCTCGGCGAAGCGGCGAACTGCCAGCACGGCGCGCTGTGGCCACGGGGCGACGGCGGCGTGGTTCAGGTAACGTATTTCAGGAAGTTGCGGAAACTCGTCATGAATGGCGTACATGGTCGGATGATCCGTGCAATTTAGCGGCATTTAGGCATAATACGCGGCTTCGATTTTCGACCCTTTAGTCTCTTTATGCAGAAAGAACCTCGTAAAGTTCGTGAGTTTCGTCGCCGCGAACAAGAAATCCTCGACACCGCCCTGAAGCTCTTTCTCGAGCAGGGGGAAGACAGCGTAACCGTCGAGATGATCGCCGACGCTGTCGGTATCGGCAAAGGCACCATCTACAAACACTTCAAGTCCAAGGCGGAAATCTACCTGCGCCTGATGCTCGATTATGAGCGCGACTTGAACGAGTTGCTGCATTCGGCCGACGTCGATCGCGACAAGGAAGCGCTGTCGCGCGCCTATTTCGAGTTCCGCATGCGTGATCCGCAGCGCTACCGTTTGTTCGACCGCCTCGAAGAAAAGGTGGTCAAGGGCAATCAGGTGCCGGAGATGGTCGAGCAGCTGCACAAAATTCGCGCCTCCAACTTCGAGCGCCTGACCCAGCTGATCAAAGGCCGAATTGCCGAGGGCAAGCTGGAAGACGTGCCGCCGTACTTCCACTACTGCGCCGCCTGGGCGCTGGTGCATGGCGCCGTGGCGCTGTACCACTCGCCGTTCTGGAGCAACGTGCTGGAAGATCAGGAAGGTTTCTTCCAGTTCCTCATGGATATCGGCGTGCGCATGGGCAATAAGCGCAAGCGCGATGGCGACGCTCCGTCGAGCTGACCCTATTCAGCCGGTCTATAGCACGTGCCGCGCATGTGCTGAGACCGGTTGCAGCGATATACTCCGAGCTATCACTCGCCGGAGCTTTCCATGATCGTCGACCGCCAAGGCAGACGTTTTCGTAACCTGCGCATCAGCCTGACCGCTGCCTGCAATTACGCCTGCACCTACTGCGTGCCGGACGGTAAGCGTTTGGTCGCGGCGCAGGATGAACTCTCCGCCGAAGCCATGGTGCGTGGCGTGGCCTACCTGATCGAAGCCGCCGGTATCGAACGTCTGCGTATCACCGGCGGCGAACCGCTGGTCAGCCCGAAACTCGATGTGTTTCTGCGTGAGGTCGGTCGATTGGGTTTGGCCGAGATCAGCCTGACCACCAACGGTCAATTGCTCTCGCGCAAGCTACCGCTGCTGCTGGAAAGCGGCATCCGCCGTCTCAACGTTTCCCTGGACACCCTCGATACCAATGCGTTTCGTGTGATTGCGCGGGGTGGCGATTTGGCCAGTGTCTTGGCTGGGCTGGAAGAGGCCCGCGCGGCGGGATTGAAGATCAAACTCAATATGGTGCCGTTGCGTGGGCAGAACCTCAATCAGGTGCTGCCGTTGCTCGACTATTGCCTGGAGCGTGGCTTCGAGTTGCGCTTTATCGAGTTGATGCGCATGGGTCACCTGGCACGCGACGGCAACAGCTTCCTGCAGCAGTTCGTCGGCATGCCCGAACTGTTGAGCATGATTGGCGAGCGCTACAGCTTTGCCCAGGCCGATGCGCCGCTGGATGCCACCGCGCTGCGCTATGAGATTCCGCAGCAGGGGTTTTTCGGCGTGATCGCCAATGAAAGCGTGCCGTTCTGCCGTACCTGTTCACGTTTGCGCTTGTCGTCGACCGGTTGGTTGCATGGTTGTCTATCGTCAAGCAACCGCCATTATGTCGGCGACTTGCTCGATAAACCGCGTCATCAGGCCTTGCCGGCCTTGCAGCGCTTGTTGGTCAAGGCGCTCGGCGACAAGCAGGACGTTGCCTTCTCCGGCGGGGTGACCGTCATGAAGATCATTGGAGGATGACGGCCCCGTGAGTGAGTTTCCCATTGCCTATATCGAGCCGGTCTTCCGCCCGCCGAGCGAGGCGCATTCGCTGATCCTGCCGGTGACCAACGGCTGTTCCTGGAACCACTGTACCTTCTGTGATTAGTTACCCCTGATTTGACTCCTAAACTATCGTGAAAGCCCCTCTGAATTTCCTCCCTATGCCGTAGAAAATAGAAATCTCAGCAAAAATAATCTTCTGCACGCATTTTTTACTACTAGAGTTACCCCTGAACGGTACAGGTAGTCCCCAATTTTTTGGTGCAGCTCGATGAAAACCTTCTTCGAATCATCCCATCGCGAGTACAGAACGATCATCGGCGACGCGACTGGTATGCAAGATGTTTTGCCTGTCGTAGTTACTGAGCATGGAGTGCTTGATCAGTTTGTCCGTTATATGTATTTGAATCGGCGCAAAAGTCGCTCATGGCAAGATGCTGCAACTTTTGCGATTCAATTGCTGCTCGAATTCATGGAGGCGAATCAAGGTTTCTTCGAAAAGCCGAGGGAGCTATTTACGTCGTTTTCAAATGCTCTTTATACCGGCACGAGTGGAGGGGGGCGTGATCCGTCAGGGCTTTATTGGCAGCCAAGGCAGCCTGATGATGCCAGTAAGCTGATCGGCCACATCACTCGATTTACGGACTGGCTTTCAGCGATCAATGAAGATACCGACCTCCAACTCAACCCATGGAGGAACGCGACTCGGCATGAGCAGCGGTTGAATTGGGCTGCTTACTCGCATCGGAGAGACAACGCCTTTCTCTCTCACCTGTTTCGCCGAGCGCCACAGACCGATCAATCTAGGGTGGTGCGCTCCCAAGGGTTGCCTATTGATGATCTTACTCCCGCAAAAACATTCCCAGTAGAAAAGCTCAATCTGTTGTTCACTGAGGGCTTCCGCAGGATTGCGAGAGACCGGCGCGGCCCAATAGATCTTCGCAATGTTCTTATTACGTTGCTTATGCACTACGGCAGTTTACGGCTATCTGAAGCGCTTTCACTTTGGAGTGATGATGTGACGCTTGAGAATGGAGAAGTGATCGTCCGTGTATATCATCCGGAGTACGGGCTCGCCCCGGACGGAAAAACTAATCGAGCTTCGTACCTGCAAAAACGCTTTGGAATGCTGCCGCGCAATCGTTTGGTAAAAGCTATCGACCCTCTGTTCCTTGGCTGGAAAGACGCACTACTTACCGATCCAATTCGTAAGTGTTTTGAAGTCTTTTTTTTTCCCCATTTTGCCGGGCAGACGTTTGCTCGGCTGTGGCGCGACTACCACCTGATACAGCGGGTAAAGCCAGCAATGTGCGACCAGCACCCTTATGCATTTACTAGCCGCAATGGTCGACCGTACTCGCATCGCATGTTCCGCAAGGCTCACCAGCTAGCAGTAGAACGAATTGGTCTAGAGTACGGAAAGCTTCAGGGCACGACGCCGCATGGTCATCGACATGCCTATGGCCAACGCATGTCAGCAGCTGGAGCCCCGGCGATCAGTATCAAAACCGCGATGCATCACAAATCGATTGAATCGAGCCAGACTTATACGGTGCCGACCTCAACGGATTTTCGCAGTCGTATGATTGAAATGGAGTCGCGACTTTCTGAGCAACACGCAAATGTCGAAGTACTGCAACTTGGCAGGGAGGAAAAATAATGCCAGGGAAAAGGGTGGACTTGTACAGCTACGCCGAGGCGCAGGCGGTAGTTCAAGCGCTGGGTATCGAAAGCGTCAAGGACTACAGGGTGCGCTATGTAACAGCCACGAGGTTACCTTCATGTCCGCATCGTGTGTATCTCAATGCCGGCTGGACAGACTGGTTTGATTTTTTGGGTAAGGACAAACCTGACAGGTACACAACCTACGCTGAGGCTCAGGAGGCGGCATTAGCGCTGGGTATGGAAGATATTAACGACTATAACGCACGTTATTGGAAAGACCCGAGGTTGCCTGCCTGTCCTCAATCCTCCTATGCTGGCATGGGTTGGGTAAACTGGTACGTTTTTCTTAGCAAGAACAAATCTGATCTGTATACCACTTACGCCGAGGCGCAAGTGGCGGCCCAAGCGCTAGGTATCGGATCGGCCAATAACTATATTGCATGCTCCCACCAAGACCCGAGGCTACCTGCTAGCCCATCGGCTTTCTATGCTAGCAACGGTTGGATAGATTGGTTTGACTTCTTGGGCAAGGAAAAGCCGGAGTGGTACGCAACCTACGCTGAGGCGCAGGCAGCAGCCCAAATACTGGGTATTGAAAATAGCAGCGACTACTATGCGCGCTATAACCAAGATCCAAGACTGCATTCTAACCCCCATCGTTTCTATATCAACTCCGGTTGGACAGACTGGTTTGACTTCTTGGGTAAGGAGAAGCCCAGCCTGTATGCAACTTACGCCCAGGCAAAAGCAGCAGTCCAGGCGTTAGATATTAAATATATGGGTGAATACAAAGAACGCTATCGGGAAGACCCGATGCTGCCTTCTAATCCCCGTGCTACTTATGATAATGCTGGCTGGGTGAGTAATTATGATTTTTTCAGCAGACAAAAACCCAACCGTTACACCACTTACACCGAGGCCAAAGTAGCGGCCCAAGCGCTAAATATTCAACACATGGGTGAATACAGAGCACGTTATCGAGAAGATCCAAGGCTACCCGCCGACCCGCAAAGGCTTTATGCCAACGCTGGCTGGACTGACAATTATGAATTTCTCGGTCAAGACAAAATTAACGATTATTCATCTGACTACCCGATAGTGCTTGCCGATGTTGAGCGTTGGCTGAAGACTCAAACAAATATCACGACTAAACGAGCTGCTATCAAAGTGTTGTTGAATGGTTTTTATCAACCCCTGAAATTACCAGACGACTCCAAATATCCGCTGTTGCGAAGCCATAAGTTTAATACCACTGTGTACACGCAGTTGATCGAGAGTCAGGCAGAGTCGACGCAGAGACCGTATCACAGCGCTATTACTGGTTTTTTCCAATGGTTGCTTGACGAGGATTGCACCGACGAGGACGGTGATGAACGTATTGTTCTTCCAGATTTTCGAAATCCTTTCGTTACAGTGCTTGCTGGATTTTCAGACAGTTTGCAAAATTATCGGCCCTCTCAGTCAACTAAGTTTCCACTTGGCTACGAGTATATCCTGCGTGCGCGTAATTTCTTAGTGCCTAACAGCGATGCGTCCTTGCAGACACGGCCAACTTTGATGGACTTACCGCATCTGCAAGACTTCTTTAATAGTCGTACTGATTGGATATACGTTGATCAGTCGCAAATTGATAGGAGTGACTCGAATTGTATTTGGCGCGAAGTAAAAAATGCTGATCGCTATCGCAACGGTAATCGAGTAGTAATGGATTCTTATCAAATTTGGTCGCCTGTACGGTTTATTGCTCTCTACATGTTGCTGCGTTTTCCGCTGCGAGGCCAACAGATTTTGTGGCTCGACAGTGGCGAGGCTGATAACGAAATAGCTATTTTGGATGCCAGTGGTTCGATTCGCTGGGAAAAGAATACTGGCCCGTTGGCGGGGAAGGGTAGCAAAAAGAGTCGCCCTCAGGCTGTCGTGCAAAAGGGTCACAAGGGTATACCGAAACTCTATATAACCACCAACAAGAGTGGGCGTTCTGAGGGGGGGTATGACGTCGAATGGATACCTGATGATCTCCTGTATTGGCTTTTGTTACTGCGTGATTGGCAGGCCAAATACAATCCTATTTCCAAGCCGACTGAATGGGTTGACGTCAATCTTCGGGCCGAAACCAACGTAAAAATCCTCAAAGCACGGGGAACACAATGTTTCTTGTTTCGCACTGAAGCTGTGGATCAGGTTTTGCAGACAACCACTGCGTTCTCGCACGCATTGCCTGCCTTGCTATACCGCATTCAGCGTGTGCATGAGGATTTGGCGACAGTTAGCGAAGGTCAGAAAAATAGATTCGTTAGTTCGTATACCCCGCACAGTCTGCGCGTTAGCTTGATAACTGCATTCATTGCAGATGGTGATGCCCCCATTCACTTGATCTCTAAACTAGTCGGACACACCTCGTTGGTGATGACAATCTATTACATAAGGCTGAGCGGCGAGCAAATGCGGCGGCCCATGGATGAGGTGGAAAAGCTAGCAGCACATCGATCCGCAGAGCGTAGCGCTGAGGCGATCAGTCTCGGTGGGCTTCACTCCGTGCGCGATCAACTCATTGCGACGGATGGGAATCGTTTTTTTATCGAGTCTGATGTTCCTAGAACGGCATGTGTTGTATCTGATTGTGGCATTTGCCCCATGTCAGGTGCTGCTTGCTATATGGGTGGCGAAGTTGTTGTCGAGAGGAAAGTCGAGTCTCTGTATAGCCCTGTTCAGGCTGGCTATCTCGGCCAGAAGAATTGCCCTAGGTGTAGATTCTTTATCACTGGTGTTCCGTTCCTAGGCGGGCTCGTCTCGCTTGCAAATGAAATAGGGCTGGAAATTTCCACGGAAAGTAACCGCTATCAGAGATATACGGCAGAGTTGGATGAGCTGGAACAAGAGCACTATGACACCTGTCAGAACGGCGAGCCATTCCTCCGTGAGATGGAACGTAAGCAAGCGGTATCCAATCAACATTGCAGTGCTGGAAAGCTTGACAGTTTGCTAGGGGACTACTCCGCCCTCAATGGTCATATTCAAAGTTGCCTGAAGTTGATCAACCAAAATAATCTTGATTCCGATAGTGACGTCAGGCTAATCATTTCTGGAGACGTGCATGAAATAGGTGTCGCATACGAGGAGTCAGATACGGGATATCACCTGCTTGCCGAAATCTGCCAGAACGCGGCCATCTACAAGTCAGCCAATGCCTCTCGTGCTGCGCCTCTGATTTCCCAGGCTATCGACCGGATGGCCGAAAATAATGGTTTGCCGCCTGCCATGTTTAGGCTCAGTCACGAACAAACAATTATTGTGGCTAATGAGCTTAATAGGCTTCTGCTCATGCGGCTGGGCTCTTGGGAAAAGATCGATGATCTTTTTTCTGGTGAGTTGATGTTGCTCGATATTGATACACATGAACCCGAGTTGACGCGCATCTCCACGGAGATTCGGCAGCTCCTTTCTAGCCCAAATAGTGCTCACCAGATTTTTCAGGAGATTCCGGTTTATGAGTGAGCAACTAATTTCACCACAGGAAACCTACGAGCGACTGATCCATGAGGCCAGCGATGCACGCCGCAAACGCAGCCTACATGCGTTGAATGAGGTGTGCCGATTACTGCATGAGCGCAACTCTTCGGATTTTTCCTACAAGACCATCATTACTCTTGGTCAAGATCGCGGTCTATCTGTGCCTGGTGAGAAATCCATAGTCAACGCCACGGGAGCGCATTACCGTGAGTTGATCCAGGCATGGAAGTTGATCTCGGTTATAGGGAAATCCAGTGCAGCGCCCGTCTCCAATAGTTGGATCGATATGATTGAAGATCCTGTGCTGCGACTAAGCGTCACCCTGCTTGCCAAAGAGTTGCGTGCCTGTTGCTGCTGACCGAAAACTG
>DELY01000051.1 GCA_002354655.1 Pseudomonas sp. UBA2684 | reverse complement strand
AAACCTTATTCAGGACGGGACACATAGCCAATAAAAAGCCCGCCAAACGGCGGGCTTTTGGGGCACACGATTCACAACGTGGCGGGGTTGGCGGCGGCGTTGATGCGCCGGGCCTGTTTGAGGTAGAGGGTCAGTTCACGGGCGGGCAGCGGCTTGCTGTAGAAGTAGCCCTGACCTTCGTGGCAGCCCTGGGCAATGATGTAGGCCTCCTGCTCGGCGGTTTCCACGCCCTCGGCGATCACCTGCATGCCCAGGCTCTTACCGAGTTGGATGATGGCGCGCACGATGGTGGCGTCGTCTTCATCTTCCAGCAGGTCTTGGACGAAGCTCTTGTCGATCTTGATCTTGTCCAGCGGCAGGCTTTTCAAGTAGCTCAGCGAGGAATAGCCGGTGCCGAAGTCGTCGATGGCGATCAGCGCGCCGGAGCGGCGCAAGCTGAGCAGGTGTTGGGCAGCGGTGCTGATGTCTTCCATCAGGCCGGTTTCGGTGACTTCCAGCTCCAGGCTACGTGGCGGCAGGCGATAGACCTGCATCAGGTTGTTGACCACGCGCGGTAGTTCGGCGTGGTGCAACTGCACGGTGGACAGGTTGATCGCCATGCGCATGTCGCTGAAGCCCTGATCGTGCCAGTCGCGCAGTTGGCGGCAGGCCTGGTCGAGAATCCACTCGCCAATCGCAATGATGGTGCCGTTTTGCTCGGCCAGTGGAATGAACAGGTCCGGCGGCACCAAACCATGCTGCGGGTGCTGCCAGCGCAGCAGTGCCTCGACGCCCACCACGCGGTGGTCGCGGTAATCCACTTGCGGCTGGTAGACCAGGTGCAGCTGGTTCTGCGCCAGGGCGTCGCGCAGGTCTTTTTCCAGTTCGCGGCGGCGGCGCATTTCGCTGTCGACGCTGGCGATGTAGAACTGATAGCGGTTGCGCGAGCGACTCTTGGCCAGGGTCATGGTCTGCTCGGCTTTTTGCAGGAGCTTCTCGGTGCTGTCGCCGTCTTCCGGGAACAAAGTGATGCCGATGGTCGCGCGCAAGCGCACTTCCTGCTGGTCGAGCATGAACGGGGTTTCCAGGTCGTCCAGTACGCTCTGCGCGAGTTCGGCGGCCTCGTAGGGCTGTTCGATGTCGGCCTGAACCAGGGCGAACTGGTCGCCGCCCAGGCGGGCCAGCGCGCCGAGGCGGCCGCTGTGGCTACGCAAGCGGTCGGACAGGGCCAGCAGCAGTTGGTCGCCGGTCTGGTAGCTGAACTGTTCGTTGATGCCCTTGAAGTCATCCAGGCCCACGCACAGCACCGCGACCCGGCGTTGCAGACGGCCGGCGTCATCGAGGATCTGGTCGAGCTGCTGCTGCAGTTGCTGGCGGTTCGGCAGGCCGGTGAGGAAGTCGTACTGGGCCAGGCGCAGTAGGCTGTTTTCCGCTTCGCGGCGCAGGTGGGTGTTGCGTTCGATGGAGGCGAGTAACTGGTTGGCGGTGTTGATCCACAGGCCCAGTTCGTTCTTCTCGTTGCCCTTGAGCATCGGCAGCTTGTGCTCGCTGGGGCGGTCCGGGTTGATGCTGGTCAGGTGTTCGATAATTTTCGACAGTGGCTTGGTCAGCAGCCAGTGGTACACGAGGTACAGCACCAGGGCCATGGCCAGGGCGCGCAATACGCCGGAGATGAAGATGATCACCGAGTTGGTGACGAAGCTTTCGCCATAAGGCGCGGTGTCGAGGGTGATGCTGAGGTCGCCGTAGTACTCGCTGTAAGGCCCGCGACCGACCAGTTGGGTGGTGAAGTTCTGTTCCTCGCCGAGAATCGGGTCGGTCAGCCAGCGGGTCGGCAGTTGCACCGGTTCGCGTGAGCGCTCCGCGAGCATCGGCTCGTTGGGGTGGCCAATCGCGGCAACGCGTACCGACTCATGCTGGAACAGGCCTTCGATCACCTGCATGCCCATCTCGCGATCCAGGCTGTACACCGCCTGGGTCGAGGGATCGCGGAACATGCCGAGAATCCGGTGAGCATCGTTGGCCACTGCCTGACGAGTCTTGTACACGTCGAAGACAATTTGCGCACAGCTCAATACCACACCGACGACCAGTGCCGAGAGCAGCACTACGCGCAGCAACTTCAGAGACAGGCTGTTCTTGAGTTCCAGCTTCAAGTGGCGGTTCCTTGTTCGATGCCGGAGGCGTCAGACCGTTGTGAGTATTGGCAAACTCACGGTTGCCGTCAAAGGGCCATTACATCAAATCGGTTTCAGCCGATGGGCTGCGCGCCTGAGATCGGCTTACCTGCACTGTGTCGGTGCGAGGTGTGACGGACTTGAATGCCATTCAGCACCCTAGTGTTGGGCACAAGGCGTTGGGGAGAATCAGTCGGCAGTGAGTTTTCGCCCTGTTGTACATCGGCGTCGGCCCGGTCGCGGCAAGCCAGGCATTGAGTCGTACAGTGGCGTACCTGGCGCTGTTGCCGGAACGGCTCCAGACAGCAAAAACCCGGCGCGGCGGCCGGGTTTTTGTACATCGGTGCTGCTTAGGCGGCGTAGTTTTTCGCTACGAAGTCCCAGTTGACCAGGTTCCAGAACGCTTCAACGTACTTCGGCCGCAGATTGCGGTAGTCGATGTAGTAAGCGTGCTCCCACACGTCGCAGGTCAGCAACGGGGTATCGCCGCTGGTCAGCGGGCAACCGGCACCGATGGTGCTGGCCAGGGCCAGGGAACCGTCAGCCTTCTTCACCAGCCAGCCCCAGCCGGAACCGAAGGTGCCGATGGAGGTCTTGCTGAATTCTTCCTTGAACTTGTCGAAGGAACCGAAGGCGGCGTTGATCGCGTCGGCCAGGGCACCGCTCGGTTGACCGCCGGCGTTGGGCGCCAGGCAGTTCCAGTAAAAGGTGTGGTTCCAGACCTGGGCGGCGTTGTTGAAGATGCCGCCGGAGGAGGTCTTGACGATCTCTTCCAGGGTCTTGCCTTCGAACTCGGTGCCAGGAACCAGGTTGTTCAGGTTCACGACGTAGGTGTTGTGGTGCTTGTCGTGGTGGAATTCCAGGGTTTCCTTGGAAATGTGCGGCTGCAGAGCATCATGAGCGTACGGCAGTGGCGGCAATTCGAAAGCCATGGTTTATCTCCTAATCAGGTCAGTTGCGGTGAGCGCAAGGCCGATCACGGGCGGCCAGACATGCGCCGGGGAGTTTGTACTCTTTGCGACGCAGACCGAGGATCATAGCACCGGGCCTGCGCCATAACCACGCAGCAACTGTGTGGGAAAGCCGGTGCCAGGGCCTTGCGCGCGGCGGCGAAGGCCGCTTCGAGGCTTCAGGCGGTTGCCGGGTTGCTCAGCAATTGCCAGGCGATGCTGAGCATCATCGCGGCCACCGCCAGGTCGATCAGTCGCCAGGTGGCGGGCCGTGACAGCCAGGGCGCGAGCCGGGCGGCGCCCAGCGCCAGGCACAGAAACCAGAGCAGCGAGGCGCTGGCCGCTCCCAGCGCATAGGCACCGGGGACGCTTTGCTGGGCGCCGAGCGAGCCGATCAACAGCACGGTGTCGAGGTACACGTGCGGGTTGAGCAGGGTCACCGCCAGGGCGGCGAGCAACACGCTGCGCAGCGAGCGCGGGGCGTCTTGGCGTTGCTGCTGCAGCCCTTGTGGGCGTAGCGCGCGGAGCAACGCCTGGGCGCCGTACCAGAGCAGGAACGCCGCGCCCCCCCAGCGTGCGATGCCGAGCAGCAGCGGGCTTTGCGTCAGCAGGGCCGCCAGGCCGAACACGCCGGCGGTGACCAGCAGCGCATCGCACACCACGCACAGGAGGGCCACGGGCAGGTGATGCTCGCGGCGCAGGCTTTGCGCCAGGACGAAGGCGTTCTGCGCGCCTAGGGCGATGATCAGGCCGGCGGCGATCAGTAAACCGTTGCTGTAGCTCTGCCACATCGCCGTTACTCCGCCGTGCTTGCCAGGTGCCGCAACACTTCGACCGCCCGCGGCCCATCGGTTTTGGCGACGAACAGGTGGTCGTGGTGGTAGCCGGCGATCACGTTGCAACTGATGCCGGCGTTGGCCAGGGCGGTGGCGACGGCGGCGGTGAGGCCGACCGCACTGAGCGCCGAGTGCACGTCCAGGGTCAGCCAGGCGGCGAGGTAGGCGAAACTCAGACCCAGCGCTTCGGCCTGCTGGCGCGTGAGGATCACGCTCAGGCCTTCATGCTCGCGAAAGCTGCCGAGCGGTTGCACCGCGCCCAGGCACTGAGTGTCGACGAGGCTGCAGAACACATAGTCGCCGTCGTTCAGTCGCGGGCTCATGCTGCGCAGCAAGGTGGGGAGCGACGTTTCGCCGGTCATGGTCTTTCCTCGAATCGATGGGCTGGAGAGGTAGCCAGTCTGCGGGGTGTGGCTGTATAAGAAAAAACAATCCTGCTGATCTCTCATTAGGAAAACTAATTTGTTCGATTACAAGTTACTGGCCGCTCTGGCCGCGGTGGTGGAGCAGGCCGGTTTCGAGCGGGCGGCCCAGGTGCTGGGCCTCTCGCAGTCGGCGGTGTCGCAGCGCATCAAGTTGCTCGAAGCGCGGGTCGGCCAGCCGGTGCTGGTGCGCGCCACGCCGCCGACGCCGACCGAGATCGGCCGGCGTTTGCTCAACCACGTGCAACAGGTGCGCCTGCTTGAGCGCGACTTGCAGAGCCAGGTGCCGGCGCTGGACGAGAGCCGCTTGCCCGAGCGCCTGCGCATTGCCTTGAACGCCGACAGCCTGGCCACTTGGTGGGCCGCGGCGGTGGGCGATTTCTGCGCCGCGCACCGGGTGTTGCTCGACCTGGTGGTGGAGGATCAGGACGTCGGCCTCAAACGCATGCGCGCGGGCGAGGTGGCGGCCTGCGTGTGCGCCAGTGAGCGTCCGGTGGCCGGTGCGCGCAGCCTGCTTCTGGGCGCCATGCGCTATCGCGCGCTGGCCAGCCCCGGGTTTATCGCGCGGCATTTTCCGCGTGGGGTTACGCCGGCGGCGCTGGCCCAGGTGCCGGCCATCGTCTTCGGCCCGGACGACCTGTTGCAGCACCGCTACTTGGCCGCGCTCGGCGTCGAGGGCGGCTTTATTCATCACCTGTGTCCCTCTTCCGAGGGCTTCGTGCGGCTTGCCGGGGGCGGGCTGGGCTGGGGCCTGGTGCCGGAGCAGCAGGTGTTGGCCGAATTGGCCAGGGGCGAGCTGGTCGAGCTGATCGCCGACCAGCCGATCGATGTGCCGTTGTATTGGCACCACTGGCGCAACGGCGGCGAGTTGCTGAGCGAGCTCACCGCCCATCTGGCCCGCACGGCTGCCGAGACGCTAGTCGCGGCCGATGTGTAGGCCGGGTTGGCCGCTCAGGTAATCACGATCGGAGTGGACCCCGGCAGTTGTTCCACGCAGCGCGCGCCGAGCAGTTTCGACGGTGTGTAGTAACCGCCGGTGCCGCTGTAGTCGAGCAGGTGACGCACTGCCAGCAGCGTGCCGTGTACCGTGACGTCGTAGCCGTTGGCGGTTGTCAGGCGCGCCGTGCGCACCTCGCCGGCGGCGTTGCGCGCCTCGCCCCACAGCCAGGTGCGCAGGCGTTCGCGGGTCGCCTGGTCGGGGCCGTGCACGCGCTTGTCGACCAAACGCTTGAGCCAGTTTTGCACCGACTCCAGGCCGAGCAGCGGGCGTAGCGGGTCGATCAGGCGCATGCCGAGTGCCAGCGCTGGCGGGGCGGGCAGGTAGACCTCGATATTGTCGATGCCGGTGGAATAGTAGGCGGTCGCCACGTCGCCCCAGGGGATGGTTACCGCGTTTTTTTCGCCCCGCCCGAAGTTGATCGCGCGGCGTTTATAGCCCAGCGGCACATCGGTGATGATCCCGGCGCGGCGTACCTTGCCGCCAAACTTGAGGCCTTCCACCGTGGTTTTCGCGGTGCCCGGCGACAAGCCGCTGGCGGTGTCGAAACCCAGGGCCAGTTCGTGGGCATCGGGCAGCGCCTGGTGCAGGCAGGCCGCCAGGCAATCGCTGGGAATCACATCGAAGCCGACCCCGGGGCAGACCACCACGCCGAGCGCCCGCGCTTCGCTATCGCGGCGCTGGGCGGCCTCGAATACGCCGATCTCGCCGGTGATGTCGACGTAGTGCGTGGCGCTGGCCAGGCAGGCATCGAGCATGGGCGCGCTGGTGGCGGAAAATGGTCCGGCGCAGTGGGCGACGACCGCGACATCGGCCAGTGCCGCGCTGGCCCGCTCACGCTGCTGCACATCGAAAATCCGGCATTCCAGGCCGAGCAGGCTACCCAGCGCATGCACCGCCGCCGGGTTGCGCCCGCCGAGGATCGGCGTCAGGCCCTGGCGCTGCGCCTCGGCGGCCAGCAGGTGACCGGTGTAACCGTTGGCGCCATAAATCATCCAGTGCTGGGAAGCCATGCCGAACTCCTGTGGGGATTGGGGGTGACGGGTAACAGGGTAGCCGTTTGTCGCCGAGGCAGGCATCGGTTGCCTGGTTTGCACGGTCGCTGTTCTGGCGTGCAACGACACAGCGGCGCGCGGGTGGCGCTGCTAGAGTGCGCTGACGGTCGAGCATAACGGGGAGTGGCGATGAAGATTCTGGTAACCGGCGCAAGCGGCTTTATCGGCGGGCGTTTCGCCCGTTTTGCCCTGGAGCAGGGCCTGAGCGTGCGGGTCAACGGGCGCCGTGCCGAGGGCGTGGAGCATCTGGTCAAGCGTGGCGCCGAGTTCGTCCAGGGCGACTTGTCCGACCCGGAGCTGGTGCAGCGGCTCTGTCAGGATATCGAAGCGGTGGTGCACTGCGCCGGTGCGGTGGGGGTGTGGGGCCGTTATCAAGACTTTCACCAGGCCAACGTGGTGGTGACCGGGAACGTGATTGAGGGTTGCCTTAAACAGCGGGTTCGGCGCCTGGTGCACCTGTCGTCGCCGTCGATCTATTTCGACGGCCAGTCGCATGTGGCGATCAAGGAAGAGCAGGTGCCCAAGCGTTTTTTCGATCATTACGGCAAGACCAAATTCCTCGCCGAGCAGCAGGTGTTCGGTGCCCAGGAGTTCGGCCTGGAAGTGCTGGCGTTGCGCCCGCGCTCGGTCACTGGGGCCGGTGATACCAGCATCTTTCCGCGGTTGATCAATATGCAGCGCAAGGGGCGCTTGTCGATCATCGGTAACGGTCTCAATCGGGTCGACTTCACCAGTATGCAGAACCTCAACGACGCCCTGTTCAGCGCTTTGCTGGCCGCCGGGCCGGCGTTGGGTAAGGCCTACAACATCAGCAATGGCACGCCGGTGCCGCTGTGGGATGCGGTCAACTATGTCCTGCGCCAACTGGATCTGCCGCCGGTGACCCGGCATCTGCCCTATGCCCTGGCCTACAGCGCTGCCGCGCTCAACGAAGGGCTGTGCGCGCTATTACCGGGGCGCCCGGAGCCGACGTTGTTCCGCCTGGGGGTGGCAGTGATGGCCAAGGATTTTTCACTGGACATCAGCCGAGCCCGGCAGTACCTGGAATATGAGCCGCAGGTCAGTGTATGGACGGCGCTGGATGAGTTCTGCCAGTGGTGGAAGGCCCATCACCCTCACTGAACTCGCTCAGGCGTAGACCCGTTGCCCGCGGTACATGCGCACCGAGCCGCTTGCCGGCCGGGCTTGTGCATCCTCGACCAGCAGCGGGTGGCCTGCTTGCAGGCGAGGCGCCGGTCTGTCTGGCGCGGGGTTGAACGGCTGGTCGCTGTATTGGGCGAGGAGTTGACCGAGCTGGCGGGTTTCTTCGCTGGTCGAGCTCAGGCAGGCGCTGAGCATCGTGTTGATGGCGTTCGGCTGGCTCATGCGAATGTCCACCGCCAACTCGTCGCGCAGTCGGCGGCGCAAGCTCTTCATGCAATCCAACACTTCTCTATTCAGTTCCATGTGCCGCCCTCTGTGAATAGTGGCCTGTGTACCGTCCATCCCGAATGACGCGAAGCGCGTCCCGCCGATACCCGCGCGTGCGAGTCGCCGCCTGCATCGCGCCAAGGCGCTGGGCAAACGTCGCAAATAGACAAGTGCAAAGCGCATACCAGTTCACACCATGCGGAACTGCGCGGCCTGTAGCCGGTCGATGTGCCAGTGCCACGCCCTTCGTCGGTGCAGGTTGCACTGGCTTGGCGCGGCACTGAAGCGTTGCGCGCGAACCGTTATACTGCGCGGCACTTCGCTCCCTCAGCGTATTTTTAAAGGTTTACCCATGCGTAACGATGCTCACGACGAACTCGATCATGTGCCCAGCCTGACCACCGATAAGCGTGATCGCGATGACTTCGACGAGGCCCACCCCGAGCCTGCGGCGCGTACGCCGGCATATGCCCGCGCCCCCGCCGCACCGGTGAAGAGCGCCAGTACCGGGCCGCTGTGGGCACTGGTCGGGGCGCTGACCATTGCTCTGGGCGGTCTGGGCTGGTGGAGCTTCCAGCAGATTGGCCTGATGGAGCAGCAACTGGTCGCCACTCAGGAGAGTTTCGCGCGTATCAGCGAGGAGGCCGCCGGGCGTATCCAGGATATTTCCGGCAAGGTGGTCGCCACCGAATCCACGGTGACCAGCGGCAGCGAAGCGCTGAAGCTGCAAGTCAAACAACTGGAAAACAAGCTGGCCGAGCTGAGCAAGCAACAGCAGACGGTTGTCAGTCAGCAAAGCGGGCAGGGCAAGCGCCTCGAGCAACTGGCGGCCGACCTGAAGACCCAGCAGGGCGCCACCAGCAAGTTCGAGGCGCCGCTGAAAAGCCTGAGCAGCGAGCAGGCGTCGCTGAAGGCCGAACTGGCGGCATTGAAAACCGCCCAGGGCGGCCTCGGTAAATTCGAAGGCCAGCTTAAAAGCCTCGGTGGCGAGGTCGACGCGCTGAAGAAAATCGGCAACCCGAACCAGGCCATCGGCCGTCTGGAGCAAGACCTGCTGGTGCTGAAAAGCGACCTGGAAACCCGCCCGGCGCCGAGCAGCAACACCGCTGAGTTCGATGCCTTCCGCGCGCAGATGACCCGCAACATCAGCACCCTGCAAGCGCAGGTGCAGAACTTGCAACAACAGATCGACGCGCGCTAAGGGCGCGCAGGCGCCTGTTGCTAGGCTGAGCCGAAGCCCACCTACGGCTTATCGCCTTTGCAACCGGTCATGACACAGCACCTAAAAAGCCCGCATGGACCGCGGGCTTTTTTGTGGGCGAATACGCGCTGCAAAAGCCGCGATTCTGCCGGTTTACAGGCGTGGGTAGTCGATATAACCGACTGGGCCTGCGGCGTAGAAGGTTTCCGGCTTTGGCTCGTTCAACGGCGCGTCCTGCTCCAGGCGAGCCGGCAGGTCGGGGTTGGCGATAAAGGGGACGCCGAAGGCCACTGCATCGGCCTTGCCGCTGGCCAGCCAGGCATTGGCCTGGGTCTTGGTGAAGCGCTCGTTGGCGATAAATACACCGCCGAAGGCTTGCTTCAGGCTTGGCGACAGGCTGTCGTCGGCTTCCTGCTCACGGGCGCAGATAAAGGCGATGCCGCGTTTGCCCAGTTCCTGCGCCACGTAAGTGAAGGTCTCGGCGCGGTTGGTGTCGCCCATGTTGTGCAGGTCTGCGCGTGGCGACAGGTGCATGCCGACACGGCCGGCGTCCCACACGGATAGCACGGCATCGGTGACTTCCAGCATCAGCCGTGCGCGGTTTTCCAGGGCGCCGCCGTACTGGTCGGTACGCTGGTTGGTGCTGTCCTGGAGGAACTGGTCGAGCAGGTAGCCGTTGGCGCCGTGGATTTCCACGCCGTCGAAACCGGCGGCCTTGGCGTTTTCCGCCGCATGGCGATAGGCCTCGACGATATCAGCGATCTCTTCGGTTTCCAGGGCGCGCGGGGTGACGTAGTCCTTCATCGGGCGCACCAGGCTGACATGCCCGGTCGGTTGGATGGCGCTCGGCGCGACCGGCAATTCGCCGTTCAGGTACAGCGGGTCGGAAATCCGCCCGACGTGCCAGAGTTGCAGGACGATCTTGCCGCCGTTGGCGTGCACCGCCTTGGTGATGTTGCTCCAGCCGCGGACCTGGTCATCCGACCAGATACCGGGAGTGTCCGGGTAGCCGACGCCCATCGGAGTGACGGAGGTGGCTTCGCTGATGATCAGCCCGGCGCTGGCGCGTTGCACGTAGTACTCGGCCATCAGCGCGTTGGGCACGCGGCCTTCATCGGCGCGGCAGCGGGTCAGCGGGGCCATGATGATGCGGTTTTTCAGTTGCAGGTCGCCAATGGTGATCGGGTCGAAAAGTGTAGTCATGGGACAGTCCTCTCAGGGGTGAGTGCAAGTTCGGGTTCAGGGCTACGGGTACTAAAAGTCAGCAGGGTGGCCAGCAGCGCCAGTACAGCGAGTACGGCAGCGGCCAGCGGTACGCGGGTGAGGCCGAAGCCTTCGGCGATCACCAGGCCGCCGATCCAGGCACCCAAGGCGTTGCCGAGGTTGAAGGCGCCGATATTCAGGGTCGACACCAGGTTCGGTGCGCCGCTGCCGAAGGCCACTACGTTGACTTGCAGCGCAGGCACTGCGGCAAAGGCGGCGGTGGCCCAGAGAAACAGGGTGATCTCGGCGGGAATCAGCGCCTGGCTGGTCCAGCTGAAGACGCTGGAGACCAGCGCCATGGCGACGAATACGCCGAGCAGGGTGGCTTTCAGGTTGCGGTCGGCCAGGCGGCCGCCGAGCACATTGCCCAGCGTCAGGCCGAGGCCGATCAGCAGCAGCGTCCAGGTAATGCCGCTGGGCGAGATACCGGTGACTTCGCCGAGCAATGGGGCGATGTAGGTGAACAGGGCGAACATCGAGGCGGAGAACAGCACCGTGGTGCTCAGCGCCAACCACAGCCCGGTGCCGCGCAGGGCGCGCACTTCGCTGGCAAGGTCGGCTTTGACTTCCTCGGTGTGGTTCGGCAGCACGCGCCACAGGCCGATCAGGGCGATCACCCCGATCAACGTCACCGCCCAGAAGGTCGAGCGCCAGCCGGCGTATTGCCCCAGCGCCGTGCCCAGCGGTACGCCGAGCACGTTGGCCAGGGTCAGGCCGGTGAACATCAGGGCGACCGCCGAGGCGCGGCGGTTGGCGGGCACCAGGCTGGCGGCGACCACCGAACCGATACCGAAGAACGCACCGTGGCAGAGGGCGGTGATCACCCGGGCGAGCATCAGCATCTGGTAGTCGCTGGCCAATGCGCAGAACAGATTGCCGCCGATAAAGATGCCCATCAGCGTCAGCAGCGCGGCTTTGCGCGGCCAACTGGACGTGGCCAGGGCCATGAACGGCGCGCCGATGGCCACACCGAGGGCGTAACCGGTGATCAGCCAGCCGGCGCCCGGAATCGACACGCCGAGATCAGCGGCAACCTCCGGCAGCAGGCCCATGATGACGAACTCCGTGGTGCCGATGGCAAACGCGGACAAAGCGAGAACGAGAAGCGCTGTGGGCATGCCGCCAGCTCCTGAAGTAAGAGGGTGAGCAGAGAGGTGGGTCGGGTTACAGCTCGTGACTGATATGGCGCAGGAAGGCCTGAATGGTGTCCTCGTTACGCTTGAAGAAGTGCCATTGGCCGACCTTCTTGCTGCTGATCAGGCCGGCGCGCTGCAGGGTCGCCAGGTGCGCGGAGACGGTCGACTGCGACAGGCCGGTGCGCTGGTCGATCTTGCCGGCACACACGCCGATTTCCAGCGGGTGATCCTGGTCGGCGAAATACGCCTGCGGGTCTTTCAACCAGTGCAGGATGTCGCGCCGTACCGGGTGGGCCAGGGCTTTGATTACTTCATCGATATCGATGGCCATCGTCGGGCTCCAAGGGCTGCTGTCACGCCATATCGCGATGGGGCGAACTTTATATCGGTGATTGGCGATATACAGATCGTTTGTGCCGATAGTCATCATCACGCGTGCTGATGTGTAAGCTGTGGCGATGAACTACCTCGCGCATCTACACCTGGGCGGCGACGCACCGGCGCAACTGCTGGGCAGCCTGTATGGCGATTTCGTCAAAGGGCCGCTGGCTGGGCAGTGGCCGGCGGAGATCGAGGCGGCGATCCGCCTGCATCGGCGTATCGATGTGTTTACCGACAGCCATCCGCTGCAAATGCAAGCGCGGGCGCGCTTTGCCGCCGAGCGCCGGCGTTACAGCGGCATCCTGCTGGATATCTTCTTCGACCATTGCCTGGCGCGGCACTGGGCCGACTACGCCAGCGAGCCATTGCCGCACTTTACCGGCCGGGTCTACCAGGTGTTGGCCGCCGAGCCGCGTTTGCCCGAGCGCCTGGCGCTGATCGCCCCGCGCATGGCCGCGCAGGATTGGCTGGGCAGTTACCGCGAATTCGCCGTGCTGGAGCAGGTGGTCGCGGGGATCGACCGGCGTCTGTCGCGGCCGGGGTTGCTGGCGGGCGGCCTGGATGAGCTGGAGCGACTGTATCAGCCGCTGCTGGAGGATTTTCGCCAGTTCTATCCCGAGCTGCAGGCGTATGTCGCCCGTGAACACGCAGGCCGTTGAGAAACTACCTACGTTGCCGATACGGCGTTAAAAACGGCCTCGTATGCGAGCCCAGGCTAGGCGCCCCCGTCAGAATGCTCATTTACAGCCAGTAAACTGCGCTTCTTCGGCCGTTTTTGCCTTGTCTCGGCGGCCTCGCCTACGTTTTTCAACGGCCTGTTCGACAGCTCTAGGCGGCCTGGCTTTCTGTTTCGGTCCTCTGTGTTTCAGTTGCGTCTGCTGCACCAAACAACGCCAGGCTGATCGCCTGCTGTGCCGCGCGGGCCAGGGCATTGCGATTCAGTTCGCTGCTGGCAATCGGCGTCAGCAGCTGGATCTGCACTTCACTCAGCTCGCTGCCGAGCAGTCGCAGCAGGTGCGAGAGCATGTCGTCATCGCCGATAAACGGCGCCACGCTGCACGGCTGACCCTTGCGCAGGTAGCGGATGGCCACCGGTTGCACAGATACCCTGCTATCGATCGCGCTGCTCAGCAGGCGGCCGTGAAAGGTGCGCAGGCCGAGACCGTCGGTGGTGGTGCCTTCGGGGAAGATCAGCAGGTTGCGCCCGCGCTGCAAATGCCGGCCGAGTTGCTGGTTGAGCAAGTTGCTGTCGCCCGAGCCGCGGCGGATAAACAGGGTGCCGGCCTTGTGCGCCAGCCAACCCGCCACCGGCCAGGTACGCACCTCGGCCTTGGACAGAAAGGACAGCGGGGTGAGCATGCCGAGCAGCGGAATATCGGTCCAGGACACGTGATTGCTGACCCACAGCATCGGCTGGCGCGGCAGCTCGCCCTGTACCTGCAGGCGAAATGGCAAGGCGGCGGCCAGGCGCGCGAGAAACCAGCGGGTCAGGCGCTGGCGGGTCGGCATCAGGTCATGCCGCACCAGGCGTTCCAGCAGGGTGATGCCCGCCGCCAGCAGGGTGCCGAGGCTGATCACCGCCAGCAGGCGCGCCAGGCGCAGGTATAAACGCACTTTCTTCATCGGCCACTCCACAGCAAAACACAAAAGCCGGCACTGTCTACAGCGTGCCGGCGGCTTGTGCAACCCAGATCAGTGTGTGGGTTGGGTTGAGGTGCGTAGCGCCGAAGCCCAACAGGAAAGCCCGTTGAGCGTCGTTCCTCAGCGCCAACCTACGGCCATCGTCATTAAACAGCGGCCTTGAAATGCCGGGCATAGCGCGGGCACAACTCGTCACGCTTGAGCAGGATAAACACGTCGGCGACCTGGAAATCCGGGTCCCAGCACGGCTCGCCGCAGATCTTCGCGCCCAGGCGCATGTAGGCCTTGAGCAGCGGTGGCATCTCGGCGATCACGTTGCTTGGCACGTCCAGGCTCGGCAATGGGTTCTTCGGCTCGGCGCGCAAGTGCTCGGTGCACAGGTAACGCTCGCGCAGGCGCTGCATGATCGCCTGGGCCTGAATGCCGCCGTCCTGCATGGGGATGCTGGCGCAGCCCATCAGGTAGCGGTAGCCGCCCTCGTTGAGTACTTCGGCCAACTCGCCCCAGAGCACGGCGATAGTCGCGCCGTTGCGGTAGGCGACGTCGACGCAGGTGCGGCCGATTTCCAGCAGCGGCCCTTCGAGATGGCTGAGGCCATCCAGGCTGAACTCTTCTTCGCTGTAGAAGCGCCCCAGCCCTGCGGCGGCGCGATGGTCGAGCAGGCGGGTGGTGGCGACCAGCTCACCGCTGTTGAGGTCACGCACGCCGATGTGCGCGCAGTGAGCATCGTAATCGTCCATGTCCAGGCCCAACTCGGCGCCGTTGAGCTTGGCATCGAACTCCGCGCTGAATACGCGAAAGCGCAGGGCTTGGGCCTCACGCAGGGCCGCAGGACCGATTAAACGTTCGGCCTGCAAGCGACGTGCTGGGGTGGTGCGGTCGCGGGTGAGAGCGATCTGGGTCATGCCTAGCCTCCATTAGCCGGCTTTTTGCCTTGCGGCCGGTCGATCTTGTTGGGCAAGCTCAGGCTAGGTAGAGCCGGTGTCACCACTGTGAAGTTTTGGTGATGCTTGTGTGACAGTGACCCATGACCAAAGCGAGGAGCTGCGTATGCCCTGGCAACGCCTGTTGCAACCCCATGACCGCCTGCCCGCCGCTGCCAATCTGGAGGAGTGGTATGCCTTGCTGCTGCAACAGCTCGGGCGCCCGTCGCCGTTCGAGCTGGCCGTGCTCGGTGGGCGCTTGGCGGCAACCCCGGGGCTGGCGTTTCTTGCCGGTTACCAGGGCGCTTTGCGCGTGCTGTGGCCCTCGGCGCCATGGTCGCTGGGCGCGTTGTGCGTCACCGAGAACAAGAGTGTGCGCCCGGCGGATATGCTTACGCGGCTAACTGGCTTGGCGCTGAGCGGGCGCAAGGATTTCGTTACGGCTGCGGATTCGGCGGATTGGTTGCTGGTCGCCGCGCGCGAAGAGCCACCAGGGTTGCCGCCGCAACTGGCGCTTGGTGTGGTGCGCAATGGCGCGCCGGGTGTCCGCATCGAGGTGCTGCCGGCATTGCCCTTGATGCCGGATGTCAGCCATGGCCGGCTGCATCTCGAGCAGGCCCAGTGCGAACGGCTGGCCGGCGATGGCTGGGATGCATACGTGAAACCCTTTCGCAGCATCGAGGACCTGCACGTGCTGACCGCGCTCAGCGCCTGGTTATATGGCGTCGGCCAGGATTCGGCCTGGCCGCAGGCGTTGCAGTTGCGCCTGCTCGGCCTGCTCAGCGGTTGCGCCGAAGTGGCGCGCCAGTGTCCGGCGCTGCCCAGCACGCACCTGCTGCTGGCGGGGCTGTTTGCCCAGTTCACGCTGCTTGGCCCCGAGCTGGACGCCGCGCTTGCCGCCGGCCCGGCCGAGTGGGCGAGATTGTGGCAGCGCGACAAAGGCCTGTTGTCGATTGCCAGCACGGCGCGTAGCAAACGCCTGGAAAAGGCCAAGGCCGCGCTGGGCGTAACCCTGTAAGCCTCAAGACTGATCGGCGGACAAGCCTGCGGCATGTCCGCCCTACGGGGTGCGGTGTTGCTGCTGGCGTGTAGGGTGGACATGGCGAAGCCTTGTCCACCACCAGCGCGGGTGGCTCGGCGGCTGACAAGCCCATGGCGTGCCCACCCTAGGGTGTGTCGTTGATCCAGATCAGTAAGCCGCTCGTGCAACCCCGCTAAGGTCGCGCCGTTTGGGGGAGAGCATTTCATGCGACGCGAGCCTATCGTGCTGTTCGATAACGGCAGTCACCAATGCCTGATGTTCGATGACCTGGTCAGCGGCGAGGGCGTGCAGTCCAATCAGTTCCTGATCACCGACCACGGCCAGTACCTGCTGCTCGATCCGGGCGGCGACCTGACCTACACGCCGCTGTCGTTGGGCTTGTCGCGGTTCATTCCGGTGCAGGAGCTGACCTATATCTTCGCCTCGCACCAGGACCCGGACATCATCGCTTCGCTGGACAAGTGGCTGCTGCACACCCGCGCACGGGTGATCTGCTCCAAGCTGTGGGCGCGCTTTTTGCCGCACCTGACGGCCAACTACCTGGCGATCAACCACGGTATTTCCACCTACGATCGCATCATCGCCTTGCCGGACCGTGGCCAGTCCTTCGCCCTCGGCCAGTGCACGCTGAAGGCGGTGCCCGCGCACTTTCTGCATTCGGTGGGCAACTTCCAGCTGTACGACCCGCTGAGCAAGATCCTCTTCTCCGGCGACATGGGCGCCTCCCTGGTCGACGACGCCAGCCCGGTACGCGACTTCATCAACCATGTGCCGCACATGGAAGGTTTCCACCGCCGTTATATGGCCAGCAACAAGGTCTGCCGGTTGTGGGCGGCGATGGTGCGCGAGATGGATGTGGCGATGATCGTGCCGCAGCACGGTCGGCCCTTCGTCGGCCAGGCGATGATCAGCGCATTCCTCTACTGGATCGAAAACCTCGAATGCGGGCTCGACCTGATGGGGCCGGAGGATTACCGCCTGCCTAAGTGAACGGCCCTGACGTTACGCGCCGAATCGCCCGTTGAACCGGCATGTTCAGCACTTTTTACTGTCATTTCAGCCGTGCTAGGGTGCCGCTTCTGTCATCGCGAGAGGCGTTCCCATGCCCGTTTCCCTGCCGCGCCGGCTGGCACTGATGCTCGCCCTGGCGCTTTTTCCGCATCTGCTCCTGGGCGCAGAAGCCTGGCCCGATGCCGAATGGCCGCGCAGCACAGTAGCGAGTAGCCCGGCGATCAAGGCGCTGGACGCCTACGCCTTCCCGGCGCGCGACGATGCCACGCGCCGCGGGGTGCGCACGGATGCGCTGCTGGTGATCCGCGATGGCGTGCTGGTGTACGAGCGCTACGCCGGACCGACCCAGGCCGACACGCCGCATCTGGTCTGGTCGGTGAGCAAGAGCCTGCTCGCCACGCTGCTCGGCGTGGCCTATGGCGAAGGGCGCTTCACGCTCGACGCGCCGGTGGCGCAGTATTACCCGCCGTTCGCCAAGCACCCGGGGATCAAGATCGGCCACCTACTCAACTGGGCCTCGGGACTCGCCTGGCAAGAGGATTACGAATACGCGCCGCTGCAGTCCTCGGTGGTGGCCATGCTCTACACCCGGGGCCGCGCCGACATGGCCGCCTTCGCCGCCGCGCATGACGCCGATGCCTTGCCGGGTACGCGCTTTCGTTATTCCAGTGGCGACAGCAACGTGCTGGCGGCGGCGCTCAAGGGCATGCTCGGCGCCGAGGCCTATGCCGACTACCCGTGGACCGCGCTGTTTGAGCCGCTGGGCATCACCTCGGCGGTGTGGGAGCGCGATGCCGCCGGCACCTTCGTCGGCTCTTCCTATGCTTACCTGACGGCTCGCGATCTGGCGCGGGTCGGCCTGCTGATGCAGCGCGACGGGCGCTGGCGCGAGCGCCAGTTGCTGCCCAAGGCCTGGGTCGATTTCAATCGCACAGCGTTCGCCAATTACCCGCCGCAGACAGCGCTGCCGGGGGAGGCCGTGCCGGGCGGCCAGTGGTGGCTCAACGCCGATATGCCTGGGGCGGCCAAGCCCTGGCCGGATGTGCCGGGCGATGCTTTCGCCGCATTAGGCCACTGGGGCCAGGGCCTGTACGTGCTGCCGACGCAGAAGCTGGTGATCGTGCGCTACGCCGATGACCGCGACGGCAGTACCTCGCACAACGAATTACTCAAGCACGTCACCGCCGCCTTTGCCGACGAGGTGCAACCATGATTCGCCGTCGCCCGTTCAGCACCCTGTTGCTGCTGATTGGTTTGTTGCTCGCCGCCCTGGCCTGGCAGAACCGCAGCCACCTGCAAGCCTTTCCAGGAATCATCGGCGCCTATTCGGCCAAGGAGTACTGTTCCTGCCGCTATGTCGTGAAGCATCCGGCCGCCTACTGCGCGGCGTATATCGAGCATTTGGTGCCGCTCAGCGGCTTTTTCGACGACCCGGCCAACAAGCGCGTGACCGCGCGCGGCCTGGGCCGCACGCAGACGGCGCAATGGCTGGGCGTGCGCCAGGGTTGCCAGTTGCTGGCGCAGGCGATAGCGCTGCCTGACGCCTGAGCCCCAGCCGCGCCGCGCAGGCTTTGCAAGACCGCTGCGGGTCGCTATCGTGGCGCCTGAATGGGTTGCCCCCCGAGGATTTATGCGCAGGCTCCATGCCCTGTTTCTTGCCACCGGCGTGGCGTTGCCAGCCCAGGCCAGCGGGTCCCTCGACAACCAATCTTCACGCCGGGCGTTGATCGCCACCCATACCGCCAACGACGCGCACGTGCAGTGTTTCCACCCGGGCAAGGTGCGCCTGCGCGTTGCTCTGGCGCCGGTCGGTGACGGCTTGTCGATGCCGGTCGGCGCCGTACTTATGTTCGCCGCGCGCTGATGCCCGGCACGATTTTCCCTTGGCGCAACGGCAATCAATTTGCCTTGCTCAACGATGGGCCGGTGTTTTTCCCGCGCATGCTCGCGGCCATCGACGCGGCGCAGCGGCAGGTCGAGCTGGAGTTGTACCTGGTGGAAAGTGGCGCCTGCGTTGAGGTGCTGCTGCGTGCGTTGTGTGCGGCCGCGCAGCGCGGCGTCGAGGTGCGCTGCCTGTTCGACGATTTCGGTTGCCAGGCGTTGTTGCCGGTCGATCGGTTGCGCCTGCAGGACGCCGGGGTCCACCTGCGCTGGTACAACCCGCTGCGCTGGCGCCGTGGTGCGCGTAATTTTTACCGCGATCACCGCAAGCTGCTGCTGGTCGATGGTCAACTGGCATTTGTCGGCGGTACCGGTGCCACCGACGAATTCTGGACGCCGGGTGCCGCGCCAAGTGCGTGGCGCGAAGTGATGGTGGAAATCGCCGGGCCGCTGGTTGCGGATTGGCAGCAGTTGTTCGATCGCCAGTGGCAGATCTGCCATGCGCGTTTTGCCTGGCGGCCGCGCCCTGCGCCAGGCCTCAAGCGCCTGCCTGGCGCGCCGCCGATGGGCCAGGGGCTGGGCCGGGTGGCGTACGCCGACGCCCAGCAGCACCGCGATATTCTGCAATCGCTGGTGCGTGCCCTGCGCGGCGCCAAGCAGCGTATTTGGCTGGCCACGCCGTATTTCCTGCCGACCTGGAAAGTCCGCCGCGCGCTGCGCAAAGCTGCGGCACGTGGTGTCGATGTGCGCCTGCTGCTCAGCGGCCGGCACACCGACAATCCGCCGGTGCGCTTCGCCGGTCAGCGCTATTACCCTCGTCTGCTCAAGGCCGGTGTGCAGATTTTCGAGTACCAGCCGCGTTTCCTGCATTTGAAAATGGTGCTGGTCGACGACTGGGTCAGTGTCGGCTCTTGCAACTTCGATCACTGGAACCTGCGCTTCAACCTGGATGCCAATCTGGAGGCGCTCGACCCAACGCTGACCGCGGCGGTGTTGGCCAGCTTCCAGACGGACTTTGCCGAGAGCCACGAAGTCAGCCTCGAAAGCTGGCGCGCCCGGCCCTGGTGGCGGCGCGTGCAGCAACGCGTGTGGGGCTGGCTGGATCGCGTGGTGGTCAACCTGCTCGACCGCCGTCGCTAGGGTCTGTTGCTTGCCCGCACTTTTGTCGGGTGCCGGGTTCCGTTGGCGGGATTATGCTCGGCGCATCCCTCGAATAAAGGATCACCCCGATGCGCTGCCTTCCGCTGTTCGCCCTGTTGCTGTCGGTTGTCTTGAGCGGTTGCTCCACCGCGGGCGCCTTCTTCGGTGCGACACAGGGCGAGGTATTTCGCGAACATCGCCTGAGTGACGATAACCATGCGTTGGTCTATCTCTACCGTCCGCAAAGCGACTGGGCCGACCAGGAGCTGGAAGCGCCCGGCCTGTTCCTCAATAACCAGTTGATCGGCAACCTGCCGAGTAACGGTTATCTGGTGCTGGAGTTCGATATCGCCAGTTATCAGTTGGAAATGCGTCGGCCGCTGTTCGGCAGTTACTGGACTCTGCTGGCCGACGGCCCGCTGGACTTTACCCGCATCGCCAGTTTCGCCCTGGATGCCGAAGCCGGTGGGGTGTATTACCTGCGTTACGACGAACTCAACCCACCACCCGGCAGCGATGGCGCCGCCAACGAAGGCGACGGCCCGTTGCAGTTGGTTTCGGCCCGCCTGGCCCAGGCAGAAATCGGCGCGACCCATGAAGTGCAGCCGTTCGAGCGGATTGTCGCGAGTGGCGAGCGCGAGCGCCCGCAGCGTGGTTTCTGGCGCGCAGTAGGGCAGGCGCTGGATACGATCGGGATCTAGGTTATTAGCTGTTGGCCACAACGCTGGCGAATCCCCGACCTTTGCCTTGAGTGCGCTCATGGCGGCGAAGAGAATCCGGCATCCAGATCACCTTGTAAGAGCGCGTGCTGCGCCAGTTGCGGTGAATAACGCAGCGATCCCGGCTTGCCGGGTTGCACGCCGAGCCTGGTCTGAGTGACATGCTGGGTATCGCTGCGCTCAATCCAGCCTGGGGGCTGAAAACGACAAACCCGGCACTCGGCCGGGTTTGTTGTGTGTAGAGCAGCGGTTACTTGATCTCGACCGCCAGGCTTTCGGCGATCTTGCTTTTCCAGATCGCTGGGCCGGTGATATGCACCGACTCGCCCTTGGTGTCGACGGCCACGGTGACCGGCATGTCCTTCACGTCGAACTCGTAGATGGCTTCCATGCCCAGTTCGGCAAAGGCCACCACGCGCGACTTCTTGATCGCCTGGGCGACCAGGTAGGCAGCGCCGCCGACGGCCATCAGGTACACGGCCTTGTTGTCCTTGATCGCTTCGATGGCAATCGGGCCGCGCTCGGACTTGCCGATCATGCCCAGCAGGCCGGTGCTTTCGAGGATCTGCCGGGTGAACTTGTCCATCCGCGTGGCGGTGGTCGGGCCAGCTGGGCCTACCACTTCTTCACGCACCGGATCGACCGGGCCGACGTAATAGATAAAGCGGCCCTTGAGGTCGAACGGCAGTTGCTCGCCCTTGTTGAGCATGTCGACCATGCGTTTGTGCGCCGCGTCGCGGCCGGTGAGCATCTTGCCGTTGAGTAGCACGGTCTCGCCCGGCTTCCAGCTCTGCACGTCTTCTGGGGTCAGGGTGTCGAGGTCGACGCGGCGCGCACTCGGGCCGGCTTCCCAGACGATTTCCGGGTAGGCGGACAGGTCCGGCGCTTCCAGTTCGGCAGGGCCGGAACCGTCGAGCACGAAGTGCGCGTGACGGGTGGCGGCGCAGTTGGGGATCATGCATACCGGCAAGGAAGCCGCGTGGGTCGGGTAATCCATGATCTTCACGTCGAGCACGGTGGTCAGGCCACCCAGGCCCTGGGCACCGATGCCCAGCTGGTTGACCTTGTCGAACAGCTCGAGGCGCATTTCCTCGATCTTGTTCTGCGCACCGCGGGCTTTCAGCTCATGGATGTCGATGTGCTCCATCAGCACTTCCTTGGCCATCACTGCGGCCTTCTCGGCGGTGCCGCCGATGCCGATGCCGAGCATGCCCGGCGGGCACCAGCCAGCGCCCATCTCCGGCACGGTCTTGAGTACCCAGTCGACGATCGAGTCGGACGGGTTGAGCATGGCCATCTTCGATTTGTTCTCGGAGCCGCCGCCCTTGGCTGCGACGTCCACTTCCACCTTGTCACCGGGGACGATGGAGTAGTGGATCACCGCCGGAGTGTTGTCCTTGGTGTTCTTCCGCGCACCGGCTGGGTCGGCCAGGATCGAGGCGCGCAGGACGTTTTCCGGCAGGTTGTAGGCGCGGCGTACGCCTTCGTTGATCATGTCGTCGACGCCCATGGTGGCATCGTCCCAGCGCACGTTCATGCCAACGCGGACGAACACGGTAACGATGCCGGTGTCCTGGCAGATCGGCCGGTGGCCGGTGGCGCACATGCGCGAGTTGATCAGAATCTGTGCCATGGAGTCGCGCGCGGCCGGCGATTCTTCGCGCAGGTAGGCCTCATGCATGGCCTGGATAAAATCCACGGGGTGGTAATAGGAGATGAATTGCAGGGCGTCGGCGACGCTCTGGATCAGGTCGTCTTGCTTGATCACGGTCATGCTTGGCGCTCCTTTTGTAGGGCAGGAACTTCGAGGGACGCCGAACCAGAACCCGGCGCGCTGTTGCAGTAAAAAAGGCGCGGCAGTATACCGCGCAGCAGGCTGGGCGGACACCCGCCGACGGTCGACCTTGGTCGCTGATCGCCCGGCTTGCGCGGTTATTGCGCGGCGTGGGGAGGCGCCGGTGAGGCGCATGCATGGCGGATCACCGGTGTTGGTCCGCGAGCGATTCCAGGCACGCTGTGCCTGCCGAGCGCGCTAGGCAATTTGTGATCACAAGGGTAGAGTGGCGGCTAGATGCCAGTATGGGATGGAGCCCATGAGCCTAAGCAGCCAACGGGTCACTCAGCGAACTCTGCAAAGCCTGCTGCTGAAGCGTTTCGGCATGGCAGTGGCGACCTATGCCTTGACTGTGCTGCTGTGCTGGATCGGCGTGATCAACGAGCTGTTTCGCGCCTCGTTGTCCTCGGCCTGGTTGCTGATTGGCCTGATGGCGTTGAGCCAGTTGGTCTTTCTCGGGCTCTTCCTCTCCGGACAAAATCTGCGTTTGCGCGACCCCAGCCTGACCGAGCCGCAGGTGCTGGTCGCCCTGGCCTGGTTGACGGTACTGCTGGCCATGTTCGTCGAGGGGCGTGGCACCTTGTTGGTGATTTACCCGCTGATCCTGCTGTTCGGCGTGTTTCAACTACCGCCCAAGGTGTTTGTGCGCAGCACCACATTGGCCTTCTTCGGGTTTGCCGGGCTTAACCTCTATGAAGCCTACACCTACCAACTGGCCAATCCTGGGCTGGCGATCCTGCAGGTTAGCGCGCTGGCCTTCGTGCTGGTCTGGCTGAGCCTGTTCGCCAGTTATATGCAGGCCATGCGCCAACGCATGCGCCAGCGCCGTTTTGCCTTGCAGGCACACCAGGACACGTTGCGCGGAATGATGCGCCAGCTCGAAGACCTGGTTGCCACCGACGAGTTGACCGGCCTGTGCAACCGCCGGCACTTCCTGCGTCTGGCCAGCCGCGAGCTGGAAAACCTGCGCAGCGGTCGGCATCACGGCCTGGCGCTGATCGACCTGGATCATTTCAAACGGATCAACGATGCCCACGGGCATGCCGCTGGCGACCGCGTGTTGCAAACCTTCGCCGCCGTGGCGCGAGCCTGCCTGCGCGACGGCGACACCATCGCCCGTTATGGCGGCGAAGAGTTCGTGCTGTTGCTGCCCAATACCGACGCCGATCAGTTCACCGCCTGCTGCGAACGCTTGCGTGAGGCCTTTAATCAGGCTGAACCGCTGGGCGTTAAGGTGGATAATCTGAGTTTGTCTGTCGGAATGACCTTGCTGACCATGCACGATGATCTGGATGAGGCGCTGCAACGCGCCGATCAGGCGCTGTACCAGGCCAAACGCAGCGGGCGTAACCGTTGCGCGGCGGCCTGGGAGGATGCCGATGCCTGAACTCCGGGTGGGTGAGCGACGCCTGGTCGTTGAGCCCGCTAGCAACCTATTGGATGCTTTGCATGGCGGCGGCATTGCCGTGCCCTACAGTTGCCGTGCCGGCAGTTGCCACGCCTGCCTGGTGCGTTGCGTGCGCGGCGAGCCGCTGGATGCCAAGCCTGACGCCCTGGATGAGTCGCGCCGTGAGCAGGGTTGGCGGTTGGCGTGTCAGTGCCGGGTGGTCGACGACTTGCAGATCGAGGTGTTCGACCCATTGCGTGACGGTCTACCGGCACGCATCGATAGTTGCACCTGGCTCAGTGCGCAGGTACTGCGCCTGCGTCTGCTGCCGCAGCAAGCGCTGCGTTATCGTGCCGGCCAGCACCTGGTGCTGTGGAGCGAGAGCGGCGTCGCCCGGCCATACTCGCTGGCCAGCCTGCCTGGCGAAGATCCGTGGCTGGAGTTTCATCTGGATTGTCGCCTGAGCGGCGCGTTCAGTGATGCGGCGCGCCAGTTCAAACCCGGTGACAGCGTGCGCCTCGGCGAGTTGCGCGGCGGAGCGTTGCACTACGATGCCGATTGGCAAACGCGGCCGCTCTGGCTGCTAGCCGCCGGCACGGGGCTGGCGCCGCTCTATGCGGTACTGCGCGAAGCCCTGCGTCAGGATCATCGGGGCGCCATTCGGGTCATTCACCTGGCGCATGATCGAACCGAGCATTACCTCGCCGATGCACTGGCAGCGCTGGCGGCCAGCCATGCCCAGTTGCAGATCGAGTTACTCAGTGCGGCCGAGTTGCCAGCGGCTTTGGCCGAACTGCGCCTTGTTTCGCGGCAAACCCTGGCCTTACTCTGCGGCCACCCCGACAGCGTCGAAACCTTTGCGCGCCGCCTGTATCTGGCGGGTTTACCGCGTAGCCAGGTGTTCGCTGACGTCTTTTTGCCCCACGCGCGCTAGCCTGCTAGCTCGCGGATGGCCTGCCGCGAGGATTGATGATGAGCGAGCACCTGCTGGTTGAACGCGAACAAGGGTTGCTGACCCTGCGCATGCACCGCCCCGACAAGAAAAATGCCCTGACCCGCGCCATGTACAGCGGCATGGCCGAAGTGCTGGTGCAGGCCGATCAGGATAAAAGCGTGCGCGCCGTACTGATCAGCGGTGGCGAGACCTGCTTCACCAGCGGCAATGACGTGGCCGACTTTATCCAGGCACCACCGACTGGACTGAACAGCGAAGTGTTCCAGTTCATGCAGGCGCTGTTCGACTTCAGCAAACCGGTGGTGGCCGCAGTCAATGGCCCGGCGGTGGGCATTGGCACGACCATGCTGCTGCACTGCGACCTGGTGTACGTCAGCCGCGATGCCACGTTGAAGATGCCCTTCGTTAACCTCGGTCTGTGCCCCGAATACGGTTCCAGCCTGATTCTGCCGCGCCTGCTCGGTCACGCCCGCGCTGCCGAACTGTTGCTGCTCGGGCAGAGCTTTACCGGCGAGCAGGCTGCCACTTGGGGTATTGCCAATCAGGCGCTGGACAGCGGCGCGGCAACCTTGGCCAAAGCCCGCGAAATGGCCCTGCGCTTTCAGCAACTGGCACCGGCTGCGGTGGCTGACAGCAAACGCCTGATGCGCGCGCCGGGTCGCGAGGAGCTGCGCCGGGTGATCGAAGAGGAGGGCGCGCTATTCGGCCAACGCCTGCGCTCGCCGGAAGCCATCGAGGCGCTGACCGCCTTTATGCAGCGGCGCGCCCCGGATTTCAGCAAGTTTGCCTGATGCCTCATTCAGAGTTGTCAGCAGTGCTGGCGGCTTCTGCGAAACCCGTAGGAGCGGCCTTGGCCGCGATGTCTCTCTATATTGATGTCGATTCGCGGGCAAGCCCGCTCCTACAAGGGCTGAGCCTCAGGCGTAGCCAACAAAAAAGGCCGCTCACTGAGCGGCCTTTTGTATTGCGGCGCGGTGGTTACACCAGCGCTTCACCGACATGCAGGATCTTCATGCCGTTGGTGCCGCCGATGGTGTGGTAGCTGTCGCCCTTGGTCAGGATCACCCAGTCGCCTGGTTGCACCACGCCGCGCTTGAGCAGTTCGTCCACCGCCGCCTGGCTGACCTGTTCCGCCGGCAGCGCCGCCGGATCGAACGGCACGGTGTAAACGCCGCGGAACATCGCCGCGCGCGCCTGGGTTTCACGGTGCGGGGAGAATGCGTAGATCGGCACCGAGGAGCGAATCCGCGACATGATCAGCGGCGTGTAGCCGCTTTCGGTCAAGGCGATGATCGCCTTCACGCCGGGGAAGTGGTTCGCCGTGTACATGGCGGCCAGGGCGATGCTTTCGTCGCAACGCTCGAAGGTCGTGCCCATGCGGTGGCTGGAGCTTTTGCTGGTCGGGTGTTTTTCCGCGCCGACGCAAATCCGCGCCATTGCCTGCACCGCTTCCAGGGGATAGGCGCCGGCGGCACTTTCCGCCGAGAGCATCACCGCGTCGGTGTAGTCGAGCACGGCGTTGGCCACGTCGGAGACTTCCGCACGGGTCGGCATCGGGTTCTGGATCATCGACTCCATCATCTGCGTCGCCGTAATCACCGCCTTGTTGTGGCGGCGCGCGTGCAGAATGATTTTCTTCTGGATGCCGCACAGCTCGGCATCGCCGATTTCCACGCCGAGGTCGCCACGGGCCACCATCACCGCATCACTGGCGCGAATCAGACCGTCCAGGGTTTCGTCGTCGGCCACCGCTTCGGCGCGTTCGATCTTCGCCACCAGCCAGGCGGTGCCGCCTGATTCGTCGCGCAGTTTGCGTGCATATTCCATGTCCGAGGCATCGCGCGGGAAGGACACGGCCAGGTAGTCCAGCTCCATCTCGGCGGCGAGCTTGATGTCGGCCTTGTCTTTCTCGGTCAGCGCCGGCGCTGTCAGGCCGCCACCACGGCGGTTGATGCCTTTGTGGTCGGACAGCGGGCCACCGATCAGCACCGAGCAATGCAGGGCATCGGCGGTGGCGGTCTCGACACGCATGACCACGCGGCCATCGTCGAGCAGCAGTTCGTCGCCGACGCCGCAGTCTTTCACCAGATCGGGGTAGTCGATGCCGACGATGTCCTGGGTGCCTTCGGTCAGCGGGTGGCTGGTGGAGAAGGTGAAGCGATCACCGACTTTCAGCTCGATACGTTTGCCGGCGAATTTGGCGATACGGATTTTCGGCCCTTGCAGATCGCCGAGCAGGGCGACATGCCGGCCATGCTTGGCGGCCAGGTCACGCACCAGCTTGGCGCGGGCTTTGTGTTCATCCGGCGAGCCGTGGGAGAAGTTCAGACGGGCGACATCCAGACCAGCCAGAATCAGCTGTTCGAGTACTTCGGGCGAGTTGCTGGATGGGCCGAGGGTGGCGACGATTTTGGTGCGGCGAAAGGTCATGCGCAGACTCCTGAGTTGAAGCTGTCGGCGAGGCTACTACGCTGAAACCCTGTAGTCATTGTTCCTCTGCACTACCTAACCCAGGGTTTTTCGGCATTCGCGCGGGTCGATTTGTGCGCACGGGCCTGAGCCCTCGAAAATCGCTTGGTTCAGGGCATGCCGCGATTCAAGGCTTGATCGAGGTGGCGGGCGGCCTTGTTGCCGAGTGCGCTGTCCGGGTATTGCACCAGCAGGCGACGCAGGTAGCCGATGGCCTTGTCGCGGTTGGCGCTGGGGTTGTCCGGCGCCAGGTACATCAGGCCGAGTTGGTAGAGGGCCTTTTCTTTGATGTCGGCGGGTACGCCGGCGTCGCTCAGCGCCAGCAGGTAGAGTTCCTCGGCCTCGGCAACGCGGTTTTTCAACACGGCGCGGCGCGACAGCAGGGTCATGTCCGGGTCGAGGCTGGCCTGATAGAGGTCGAGGTTCTGGTTGGGCTTCCAGTGTGCGAGCAGTTCGCGCGAGGTTTTCTGCACCGGTTCGTTGGCGCGCTGGCGGGTCGTCACGATGCGCGCTTCGGCGCGTTCGGCGGCGCGCGTAGCGGGAAACTCGTTGAGCACCTGATAGAAGTAATTCAGCGCCTTACTGTCGTCGCGCTGGTCGTTGAAGCGGTTCATGTACACCAGGCCGATCTGGTAGAGCGAGATGGCGCGCACTTCGGCACTGAGTTTCTCGTCGCGGTAACCGATGAGGTAGAGCGTTTCGGCTTTTTCGCTCTTGGCATCGCGAATCGCCAGGGCGCTGTAGGTCAGAAGGTCGCCTTCCTCTTCCACCGCGGCGGTCATGCGGTTGCTTTTGAGGGTTTTATACTCGACCACCTCGTTGGTGGTGATTTGCGCGATAAACAGCGGCGTGGTCGGTGAGCAGGCGCTCAGCAGGCTTAGGCAGGCGAGTGGAAGAATGAGGCGGGCGGACAACATGGCAGCTCCTTGGCACCTGGGCCGGATGCCGGCAGTCTAGCCAGCCGCCGTGTGCGCAGCCAAGCCAGCGCCAGCAGTTCCCATCGGAGGATATGCCCTGCAGATTTTCGCGCGGCAGTCGATACACTGCTCAATGGAGGAGAGGCCCATGCGAACCCTGTTGATCGTTGTCCTGGCGCTCGGCGCCGTCGGTTGTACCCGGTGGTCGCTCGATCATCATTTGAACAATGCCTACCGTGCTTACGAGCAGGGGGAGTGCGAAGACGTGATGCTGGAGCTGTCGCAAGCCGAGCGTAAAAGTCGCTCGCGCAGCTATTTGCAGCCGGAGATCTCCTTGCTGCGCGGTCAGTGCCTGGAGCGGCAGAACCTGTTTGTCGATGCGGCGCAGACCTATCAGTTCATCATCAGCCGTTACCCGGCCAGCGAATATGCGTTCCGCGCCCGCGCCCGGTTGGATACCCTGCGCCAGCTTGGCCATCACAGTGCGCCGGAAGCCGCCAAGGCCTCGCCCGCAGCGCTTTGACCATTGGTCGCCAGGCACTGGTAGCATGGCGTGCCGAGGGTAAGCTGAGGCCTTTGTTCAGGGAGGAAAATCATGCGGGTGTTGCTGTGTCTGTTGCTGTTGCCGGGGTTGGCGGCGGCGGAGATTTACCGTTGGACGGATGCCAACGGCCAGGTGCATTTTGGCCAGCGACCTGCTGTGCCGGGGGCCGAGCAGGTCGAGGTGACACCGCAAGTGGTCGAGCGCGATGCGGCAACGCGTGAGCGTGAGGCGCGCACCGAGCGGTTTTATGATGCGCGTCGCGATGAGCAAGCGCAGGCTGCGGCTGCGTCTGCCGAGCGCCAGGCCAAGCGGGCGCAAGAGTGTCGCGAACTGCGCGGCAAGCTGGCGCGGATGCCCGAAGGGCGCCGCTATTTTCGCCTCGAGGCGAACGGCGAGCGCAGCTATTACAGCGACGAACAGCTTGATGCCGCTCGTCGTCAGCTGCGCGACCGAGTGTCTGAACGCTGTACCTGAAACTGGTTTAAGAGCAGTAGTGCGGCCATACTCAAAGGCCATCTATAGCGATTTGCCACTATGCCGACTCAGCGCCGAATCGACCGCCATCAGTTGCCTTACTACCTGAAGGTGTTTAATCGCATCACCGACAAGCCGATGGGCTACATCGGCAATGTGTCGCTGGACGGCCTGATGTTGATCAGCCAGCTGCCGATGCTGGTGGGCGCGCGCTTCGACATGCGCTTGAAGATTCCGGGGCAGGATGCTCAGCGATTTGTCGATTTTTCCGCCACCTGCCAATGGTCCCGCGAGGACATCACCCCGGGCAGTTTCGATTCCGGTTTCGCCCTGGTCGCGCCACCCGCCGAGTACGTCGAAATGGTCGATGCGTTGCGCCATTACTTCAGCTTTCACCCCCTGGCCGCATCCGCATAGCGCGAACCCGTCTGCCAGAAACATAAAAACCGCCCCGAGGGGCGGTTTTTAGTGACTGCGGCAATCGACTCAGGCCATGGCTGGCTCGCTCAGTTGCAGCAGTGCGTCCGAGCGCGCTTGCACGTCGTGGTAACGCGCAGCGTCGCTGGCCAGAACGGCCCCCATGGCCGGGAAGATCTCGTTGAGCTTGCTGCTCCACTGCGCGGTTTTCACCTGCTCGCCGAAACAGCGCTGGATCAGATCGAGCATGATCGACACGGTGACCGAGGCGCCTGGCGACGCGCCGAGCAAGGCGGCAATCGAGCCGTCTTCGGCGGCCACCAGCTCGGTGCCGAACTGCAGGATGCCGCCGTTCTTCGGGTCTTTCTTGATGATCTGCACACGCTGACCAGCCATCTCCAGACGCCAGTCTTCGGCTTTCGCTTGCGGGTAGAAGCCGCGCAGGGTTTCCAGGCGCTGCTCTTCCGATTGCAGCACTTCCTTGACCAGGTAGCGGGTCAGGTCGAAGTTGTCGCGGGCCACCGCCAGCATCGGGCCGATGTTGTTTGGGCGTACCGACAGCGGCAGGTCGAGGAAGGAGCCGTGGCGCAGGAACTTGGTCGAGAAGCCAGCGTAAGGACCGAACAGCAGCGAGGTCTTGCCATCCACCACGCGGGTATCCAGGTGCGGCACCGACATCGGCGGCGAGCCGACGGCGGCCTGGCTGTAGACCTTGGCCTGGTGCTGTTTGACCACTTCCGGGTTATCGCAGCGCAGCCACTGGCCGCTGACCGGGAAACCGCCGAAGCCTTTACCTTCCGGAATGCCGGACATCTGCAGCAGCGGCAGCGCCGCGCCGCCAGCGCCGAGGAAGACGAACTTGGCCTGGATTTCACGGCTGCTGCCGCTTTGCTGATCCTTGACGCTGACGCGCCAGCCCTGGGCATTACGCTTGAGGCCGGTGACCTTCTGGCTGCAAGTGACCTTGGCGTCTGCCTGCTGGCCGAGGTGGTCGAGCAGGTGCTTGGTCAGGGTGCCGAAGTTGACGTCGGTGCCAGCCATCACGCGGGTGGCGGCAATCGGCTCGTTCGGGTCGCGGCCCGGCAGCATCAGCGGCATCCACTCGGCCATGGTGGTGCGGTCTTCGGTGTATTCCATGTCCGCGAAGGCGTGGTGCGCGGTCAGCGCGGCAAAGCGCTTCTTCAGGTAGTCGATACCTTTCTGCCCACGGACGAAACTCAGGTGCGGCACCGGGTTGATAAACGACTTGGGCGAGCCGAAGCGACCTTTCTCGACCAGGTAGGCCCAGAACTGCTTGGATTCCTCGAACTGGGTATTGATGGTCACCGACTTCTTGATGTCGATCGAGCCGTCGGCCGATTCCGGCGTGTAGTTCAGCTCGCACAGGCCGGCATGGCCGGTGCCCGCGTTGTTCCACGGGTTGGAGCTTTCAATCGCCCCGGATGTCATCATCTCGAGCACTTCCAGCTTGATCGCCGGGTCGAGTTCTTTCAGCAGCACGGCCAAGGTCGCACTCATGATGCCGGCACCAACCAGCACCACATCCACTGCTTCGTAATCGTTTTGCGCCATTACCACTTCTCCAAAAAATGCAGCACCCAATTGACGGCCAGAGGCCTAAGCGTAAAACCACGCCTATCAGCAGTCGCTGAGATGTCCTGGGTGAATGGAGGGAGGGGTAACCGTGCGTTTGCCAGCCGCAAGATCATTCATTTTTCGCCACACTCTTGTGAAGTTGTTGAAACCGTTTTTTCACGCTCTTTTGGAGCCGTGAACCTCAAAAAAGCTCGTGTGCCCGGGCCTGCCTTTTCACCGGCGCGTACGCGCCATTGCATGGCTGCAAGGCGTTCTGCGGTGGGGCGAAGGCGGGCTAACCGGAAGGGCAGCACGAAGTGGGCGACTCTCTGGGGCGTGCCGATGGCTTGTGCATCAGCGGTACGGCGAGGCCGATCAGGAGGCGTCCTTATAATCGGGGCGCGATTATAAGGCGAAAGCAGAAAAATTGATCGTCCGGCGTGACTTTTCTTCTTCCGTCGGTCAGGCCGCCAACGCTTTTTCGGTACCTGCATGCACGACGACTGGTGCGACTTTCGCACTGGCGGGCAGCGTTTGTTGCAGCCAGCAGAGCCGTTGCTCGTTGACCTCGATCCAGCCGACACCTACTGGCGCCTGGGTTGACTGGCGAAAAGCGCGACAGCGATCATCGTCACCGAGCAGAGCGAACAGGCGCATCGGGCGACGAGCAGCAAGCAGCGAGCGAAGGCAAAACATGGCAAAGATCCACGGCGGTGAACGACTAAAGTCTTATGCCTGACACGCATGACAGCGGCGTGACAGGAACCTGCACGCCGGCCCTGGGTCATACACACGACGCTGTTAGCGTACTGCGCCGCTGGTTATACTGCCGGCCACTTTTGCGCCCTACCCATGGAGAGATGAGCATGCTGCATCGCCTGTTGTTTGGTCTGATCGCTGTCGTCAGCCTGACCCTGGTCGGCTGTGCCCACAGCCCGCAACAACTCAGCCCGCAACCCAAAATCAATGGTCCGCTGACCGCCGTTGGCCAGGGCCAACCCGTTGTGGTGCGGGTTGCCGATGGTCGTCCGTCGCCGGTGCTCGGCACGCGCGGTGGCCTGTACCCGGAAACCAGTGCGATCAGCGTCACCGGCCAAGATATTCTGCCCAAGTTGCAGGCCCAGGCCGAAGCTGCCGTACGCCTGCTCGGCTTCACCCCGACGCCGAACGCCTATAACGCACCGCAGCTGACCCTGACCCTGGCCGAACTGAAGTATCAGTCGCCGAAAGAAGGGCTGTACGTTACCGAGTCGGACATCACTGCAACCTTCCGCGCCGATGTGCAGAACAGCTCGCGTCGTTACAGTGGCCGTTATGGTTCATCGCTGAATCAGCGTTTCGGCATGGCGCCGAACCAGGAAACCAATACCAAGCTGGTCAGCGATGTGTTGAGCGACGCGCTGACTCGCGCGTTCAAGGACCCAACTATTGGGCAAATGCTCAGCCAGTAAGCGGCAAGCCACCACAAAAAAGGCCGGTCAAATGACCGGCCTTTTTTGTGGTGGCGAATTGGCTCAGGCCGCTTCGGCATACAGCTCAGGCAGGCTGAAGCCGGTGTGCAGGTCGGTGTCTGGCAGGTCGTAGTGCTCGTGACCACCGAGGGTGCAATAGACCAACCAGTGGTGATCCTGCACGTTGAACGACAGTTCGTCGATCACGGCTTCCACGTCGTCTAGCGAGTCGATCAGGTAGTCGCGATCAAGCGGTTGTGGATTGAGCATGGCAGTTCCTCCGGGACAGTTTGAATACGCTCCCGAGCAATGAGCTCGGTGCATAGCTGAAGAGGATTCAAACCTTAGGCCAGAGATGTGACGATTTTCAGACGATTTAGGGATAGCGCCATCGTTCGTCGGAAACGGAACTTATAAAGAAGGCGCTTCAGTAAACTGCGCGGCGTATTTTGGACGGCCTGGTCGACGGTTGGCGGTGTGAAATGCGATTGCTGCACGGGTTTGAGGCAGGGTATCGGCGTTGGCCGATAGCCGCTTGAGGGATTTGCGCCTGGCCTCGCCCGCACAGTCGCTGCATTGCACCCTGAGTGCGCCGGCATTTCCCTTTGCTGGTGCATATGGTCCGCCGTTGCACCAATTTGATCTGGAGGTTGCTGATGTCGTTGCAGGCGCTTTGGTCCCTGTTTCTTGCCCAGCCTGCGCCGATGCTGAACGGTCTGGCGATGTTTTTCGGGCTTGCCGGCGGCTGGCTGCTGCTGGCGACCCGGTGGCGCGAACAACGCGCGGCGCTGCGCATGCTCGCCGATAGCGATGGGCATGAGGTCGTTGAGTTGGCGAGCCTGCTTGATGAGCCGACTTTGCGACTCAATCGTTTTTTCTACCGTTTCGGCTCCGCCAGCCTGGGCCTGGCACTGGCGCTCTCCTGGGCCAGCACGCAGCTCTGAGCGGGATGCGACAGGCAGCCCATTGGCTGCCTTTGCCGCGCATAAGCCTGTTTACAACGGCAGGCCGGCCTTGACCCGGTATTGATTGCGCACCGGGTTGGCGTATTGCAGCACCAGGTAGGGTTGCTGCTCGGCTGGGCAATTGGCCAGGCGCTTGCTCCACTCGGCTTGCGCCGCAGCCAGTTCGGCGGCCGGGAACAGCTCGGCGGCCGCCGGCACCGCCAGCGCCGGGTCGCGCTCGGCCCACATCGCGTAGGCCAGGTAGTGCACAGGGAATAGCCGGTAGCCGCTGAGAATCTGCCGGTCCATTTCCTGTGCCAGCTGCTTGCTGTCTTCCAGGCCCGCGCTCACCGGCGGGCTGAAATGCACATGCACGCGGCCTTTGTAGCCGGTGATGCCGAGGGCGATGCTCTGGTCGTCTTCGCCCGGTGCTTTCGCGTAACTGCCGCTGCTGGCGCGGGTAAACAATTCGCGCGCTTTGGCTTGGTCGCAGGGGTCGTATTCATAGCTGATCGACACCGGGGTCAGTTTCAACGAGCGAATCACCTCGGCGAACGGCTCGTCTTTGCGGCTCATGTGGAACATCTTGAGGATTGCCGAATCGGTGCGGTCGTCGCCGTCTTTGGCGCGGCCTTCGGCTTGGGCGATCCAGATCGATTCGCAGTCATGCCGGATCGAGTGGCTGATGTAGGCCGACAGCAGTTGGTAGGCCGCCAGCTTCTCGCGGCGGCCGCTCAGCGAACGGTGCACGATAAAGCTTTTGTTCAGGCGCATCAGGTCGCTGACGAAGGGCTTTTGTAGCAGGTTGTCGCCGATCGCGATGCGCGGGGTCGGCAGGCCGGCGTGGTACACCGCGTAGTTGACGAAGGCCGGGTCCATGACGATGTCGCGGTGGTTGGCGAGAAACAGGTAGGCGCTGCCGGCCTTCAGTTGCTCGACCCCGGAATAGGTCACGCCATCGGTGGCACGCTCGATGGTGCGGTCGACATACGGCTCGACTTTGTCCTGCAGCGCCGCCACGGAGGCGATGCCGCGGAACTCAAGGCGCAGCCGATAGGCTATAAGTGGTTTAAGCAGCCAGCCCAGCGTGCCGGCCAGGCGTGGAAAGCGAAACTGGGTAAGGATGTCGAGAAACGCTTCGTCGGCCAGCAAGCGTCCCACTACATCAGGGACTTCGGCGTCGGCGTAAGGTCGGATGGCATCGAATTCGCCCATCATGCTCTCTTGTTGTTGGTCGGCTGCGATTGAATGAATGTGAGGCCCCGCGTGCGCGGGGCCAGCAATAGACCAGCGATTATACGCGTAAGTCACACGGAGGCTTCGATGCTGGAAACCCAGGCGTATCAATGCCCCTACTGCGGCGAAGCGGTTGACGCGTTGCTCGATCTGTCGGCGGGCGATCAGCAGTACATCGAGGATTGTCCGGTGTGTTGCCGGCCGATCGTCTTCGAGTTGCAGACCGACGGCATCGACTGGACGCTGGACGTGCGCGGGGAAAACGACTGATGCAGCGCATCTATGAGCCACAAGACATGATGGAAGGCGAGTTGCTGCTGAGCATGCTCGCCAGCGAGGGCATCGACGCGCACCTGACGGGCCGGCATCTGGTCGGCGCGGTGGGCGAGTTACCCGCGTGTGGCCTGCTCGGCTTGCTGGTCGATAACCCTCAGGCTGAACGCGCGCAGCAGTTGATCGCCGCGTACAATGCCGCGCAGCCGCTGCCTGGCGATGAGCCGGAAAGCTTCCAGGGCGTACTGCTCTGCTGAGGTTGCAAGCGACTGCGTTGCCGCTTGCTCGTCTAATGTCGTCGGGTGATGCGTTCCAATCAATAGCCTGTCGCTGCTGGTTCGCACCGACCTAGCCGTTATCGAGTTTGCCCATGTGTGGACGTTTTGCCCTGTTCCGTTGGACGCCCGCGTTTGCGGCGTTACCCGGTTTTCCCGCCGATCAGTTGCCGCACTGGAGTATCGCGCCGAACTCTCAGGTGTTGTTGCTGCGCAACGTCGCTGGTGAACGGCAATTGACCCGTGCGCGCTGGGGGCTGACGCCGCCGTGGTTGACCGATCTGACGAAAACCCCAGCCCAGGCGCGGGCAGAAACCCTGGTCGAGCAGCCGATGTTCCGTGAGGCGTTTCGCCTGCGTCGTGGGTTGTTGCCGGCCAATGGCTTTTACGAATGGCGGGGTACGGCGCGCAAGCGTCCGTACTGGCTGACGGGCGAGGCCACGCCGCTGTATTTCGCAGCGTTATGGGAGGCGTATCCGGTTGGCGAACATGTGTACCTGAGCGCAGCGGTGGTGACTCAGGCCGCGGCCAACCAGCGTCGCCCGTTGATTCTCGATGACGCCGCGCAGCAGGCCTGGCTGGCGGCGGACACGCCGTTGGCCGAGGTGCAGGCGCTGCTGCTTAAACCGTCGGCGCCGTTGCGCGAGCGGGTGTTGGCCAATCTGGTCAACGATCCGCAGCTCGATGGGCCGGAGTGCCTGACGCCCGCGTAGTGGCCTGACATTTATCTGTGCTCCCGTCCCGTAGGCGGCGCTCCTTGTCCGCCGCAAAGCTCGGCGGATAAGGCTTCGCCATGTCCACCCTACACGCCAGCACCAACACCGCACCCCGTAGGGCGGACATGCCATGGGCTTGTCCGCCGCGAGCCACCCGCGCTGGTGGACAAGGCTTCACCATATCCACCACCCACTCTGTAGGTTCGTTTCCTCAGATCAGACCTTGAACTGATTGATCAGGCGGCGTTGCTGTTCGGCCAGTTTGGTCAGCTCGGCGCTGGCCTGGCTGGCTTCGTCGGCGCCATGAGCGACTTCGTTGGCGACCTGGCCGATATTGGTGACGTTGCGGTTGATGTCCTCGGCCACTGCACTTTGCTGCTCGGCGGCGCTGGCGATCTGCGTGTTCATGTCGTTGATCACCGACACCGCCTGGGTGATCGATGTCAAGGCATGCGCTGCTTCACTGGCTTGCTGCACGCTGATGTCGGTCTTGTGCTGGCTGTCTTCCATGACCTTAACCACCTCTCGGGTGCCGTGCTGCAGTTGCTGGATCATGCTCTGGATTTCTTCGGTGGCTTGCTGGGTTTTCTGCGCCAGGTTGCGCACCTCGTCGGCGACCACGGCAAAACCGCGGCCCTGTTCGCCGGCCCGCGCCGCTTCGATGGCGGCGTTGAGCGCGAGCAGGTTGGTTTGTTCGGCAATGCCGCGAATCGCCACCAGGATGGCGTTGATGTTTTCGCTGTCCTTGGCCAAGTTCTGCACCACGCCGACCGCGCGACCGATTTCGCCAGCGAGGGCGGCAATCGCGTCGCTGGTGTGCTGGACGATCTGTTTGCCGTGGTTGGCGGCCTGGTCCGCGTGATTGGCCGCTTCGGCGGCATGCGTGGCGTTGCGCGCGACGTCCTGGGCGGTGGCGGTCATCTGGTGCACGGCGGTGGCCACCAGTTCGATTTCGGCCAGTTGTTTCTGCACGCCCTGGTTGGTGCGGATGGCGATGTCGGCGGTGTGCTCCGAGGAGTCGCTGACTTTCTGCACCGAGCTGACCACCTGGCTGATCATCGCTTGCAGTTTGCCGAGGAAGGTATTGAAGCCGTTGGCGATCGAGCCCAGCTCATCGGCGCGGTCAGTGCTCAGGCGGCGGGTCAGGTCGCCTTCGCCCTGGGCGATGTCGTCGAGCATGGCGACCATCTGCTTCAACGGTCGGGCAATCCCGTAGCCCACGAACCACACCACCAGCAGGCCAAGGGCTGCAATCAGCAGGCCGACCAGGGCCATGCCCAGGGTATCGGCATCGCGCTGGGCGCTCAGCTCGGTTTGCATGGCCTGCAAGTCCGCCATGACCGTGTTGACCGGCAGTACCAGCATGAGAATCCAGCGGGCATCGGTATTGCCGATGTTGAAGCTGAGGAACAGTTCGATATGGTTTTTCGCCGGATCGTCCTGCTCGTCGATGTCGTATCGCACCTGGCCCGCCTGCAGCGCTTGCAGGTTGCTCACTTCATTGGCGTCGAGCAGTTCGCTGGCTGGGCTGCCGAGTTTGTCCGGAGCCTGAGTGGAGGCCACCAGGCGCCCGTTGTTGGCGATCAGCGCCAGTTCGCCGGCGCCATCGTAGAGCTGGCGGTCGGCGTTGAGCAGCAGATCCTGGATGAAGTTCACCGCCAGGTCGGCGCCGGCAATCCCGCGAAATTCGCCGTCGACCAGGATCGGCGAGGTGAACGAGGCGAGCATCACCGTCTTGCCGCCGACCTCATACGGCGCCGGGTCGATGACGCAGGGGCGCTTGCGTTCCTTGGGGCACAGGTAGTACTCGCCCTCGCGTACCCCAGTGGGCAGCGGGGTTTCGCTTTCCAGGGTGCCGAGCGAGTCGAGGCCCAGGCTGCCGTCGGGGTTGCGAAACCACCAGGGAATAAAGCGTCCGGTGCCGTCGTAGCCGTTGTCATTGGGGCCGGCGTAGATGTCGTCGTTGCCGTCGAAGGCATTCGGTTCCCAGCCGATGTAGCTGCCGAGCAGCTTGGGGTTCTGCGCGGTGGTTTCGCGAACCAGGTTGTTCAGCTCTTCGCGGCTGGTGGCGAGCAGCGGGCTGCCACTGGCATCCTGCATGCCAAGCAGGGCATTGAGCCGCGCCAGATCGGCGGTGACTTGCAGCGGCATGTCCAGTTCGCGCTGGATGTGCAGCACCTGCGCCTGCGCCAGTGCCGTCAGGCGTTGCTCAATGACCTGCTCCAGCAGACGTTGCGTGCGCTCCTGCACCAAGGCTTCGCTCCTGCTGCTGGCGAACAGCGCGTACAGCACCAGCGCGGCAACGACGGCGAGTACGCTGGCACCCGCCAGAGCAGCCACGGAAAACTGGATGGACTTGAGCTTCATGAAGACTCCGGCGAACGGTAAGCGGTAGAGGCCTGTGTATAGCTATCGGCAGGGCGCGGATAAATCCTTAATGCCGCGTTGCCGATAAAAGAGGGCGGTTGTGCATCCGCCAAGTTCGGTTGTTGCTCGCGCCCGGTGCGCGGCCTAGCATACGAGGCTTATTCGAATGGAGACTCAGCATGAGCATCAATCAGTCGTTGTCGTTAACCGCGCTGGCCGCGGCCTTGCTGTTGGCAGGATGCCAAGCCGTGAACACTACCAGTGGCGGTGCGGTGGGGGTTGAGCGCAAGCAATACATGTTCAGCATGCTCTCGACCCAGGAGGTCAATCAGATGTATGCGCAGTCGTACCAGCAAACGCTGGGCGAGGCCTCGAGCAAAGGCGTGCTGGATAAGAACAGTGCCAATGCCAAGCGCTTGCGGGTGATCGCCGATCGCTTGATCAAGCAGGCGCCGATTTTCCGCCCCGACTCCGCGCAGTGGCAGTGGGAGGTCAACCTGATCGACAGCCCCGAGCTGAATGCCAACTGCGGCCCAGGCGGCAAGATCATTTTCTACAGCGGGCTGATCGATAAGCTGAAGCTGACCGACGACGAAATCGCCGCGATCATGGGCCATGAAATGGCCCATGCCCTGCGCGAACATAGCCGCGAAGCGATGTCCAAGGCCTATGGCGTGGCGCTGGCCAAGCAAGGCGCGGGCGCGCTACTGGGGTTGGGCGAGGGCACCATGGCCATGGCCGATACGGTGGTGGAATACAGCCTGACCCTGCCGAACAGCCGCGGTAATGAGAACGAGGCCGACTTGCTTGGGCTGGAACTGGCCGCCCGCGGTGGTTACAACCCGAATGCCGCGGTCAGCCTGTGGCAGAAAATGGCGCAGGCCAGCAACGGGGCGCCACCGGAGTTCATGAGCACGCACCCATCGTCGAGTAGCCGGATTGCCTCCTTGCAGGCCGCGATTCCCAAAGTTATGCCGCTGTACGAGCAGGCCAAGGCGTTGCGTTGATCTGCTCGCCAGGCTGAGTCGCCCAGTGTTCGAGTGGGTCATCGAACACTGGGCGTTTTTCTATGCCCCGCACAAGGAGCTGTTGTGAAGATTGCCGTACTCGGTGCCACCGGCTTGCTCGGTCATCATGCCGCCCGCGCGGTTCAGGCGGCGGGCCATGACTTACTGCTGATCCATCGCCCGTCGTCGCGTATCGCCCGCCTTGGTTACCTGAATGCCGAATGCCACGCCGCCGAATTGCTTGATCATGGCGCCTTGAGCCGGGCATTGCAGGGCGTCGATGGGGTGATGTTCTGTGCCGGGCACTACCCGACACGGCCGCGTCGCTGGCAGGAGGAGGTGGCCAGTGCGCTGAACCAGACCAATCATTTCTATGCCGCCTGCCAGGCTGCCGACGTGCCACGAATCCTCTACGTCGGCGCCGCGATTGCGCTGCCGCGCCATCCGCAAGGGTTGCCTGGGCATGAGGGGCTGTTTTATGAAGGTATGCCGCGCTGGCGTAACCCGTATCTGCTGTGCAAGTGGGCGCTCGACGAGCAGGCCCGTGAGCAGGCGCGCAATGGCCTGCCGGTGGTGATCGGGATTCCGGCCATGACCTTGGGCGAGTTCGATGTCGGGCCGAGCACGGGGCGCTTGATCACCGCCATCGCCAGCGGGGCGATGCGCCGCTATGTGCCGGGGCCGCGCAATTTGATCGATGCGGCGGAGGCCGGACGCGGTCTGTTGCTGGCGTTGACCAAGGGGCGGGTTGGCGAACGCTATCTGCTGACCGGCGAGAATATTCAGCTGTCTGAGTTGACGGCGCGGATTGCCGCGCAGCTAGGCGTCAACGCCCCGCTGCCGGTGGCGTTGAGCGTGGCGAAGAGCGTGGCGTTGCTCGGTCGTCTGCGTTACCGCTTGACTGGGCGCTTGCCGTTGCTGGACGACACCGCGATTGCGGTGATGGCCGGCGGGCAGTTTCTCGATGGTGCCAAGGCGCGCGAAGAGCTGGGTTTTGTTGCCCAGCAGACCCTGGATGCCACCTTGCTGCGCGCCATTCAGTGGTTTCGCGAGAATGGCTACATCGGCGCTTGAGCGTGCTTGATACGCTCAGGGCAGGGCTTTTTCTGCAAACGGGCGGGTGTTCAAACCCAGTTGCGAGCGAAAGCTTTCCATGTCGAATATGGTGCAGATTTCCTGAATCTCATGACTTGGGGTCAGCGTCCAGAAGGCCATCGCCGAGATACTCAGCACTTTGTCGCTTGGCGGGTAGCCCAGGGCCGGTTTTTCGATGGTGCCGATCAGCGTGCTCCAAGTGACCACCTTGTTGCCTTCGGCGATGCATTCTTCGATCACCACTTCCAGGTCCGGCATGGCGTGGCGAATGTCCTGCACCATCTGCACGAAGGCGGCGCTGCTCAGCGGGCGGCCGATGAACGAGCTTTTGTAGAGAAAGTCCTTGCTGTGCAGCTGCTCCGCCAGGGCCAGGCGACCCTTGTTCCACGACAGGTCGATGTGGTGGCGGACCAGCTTTTTTCTATCGTCCAGTGACATAACTTTCTCCGTGACCGCTGAGCCAGATGAGCAATAGGTTGCGCACTTTAGCAGCAGTCAGGGGCGGCAATGCATTGGCCGAAACGCCGTCAGGGTGACGTCAAATTCGTGTCATAAAGCGCCGCTGAATACCATGGCCTGGTAACCGGCATACAGCGCCAGCGCGGCAAAGGCACAGGCCGCCAAGCGGCGGATCAAGGTCAGCGGCAAGCGCTCGGCGGCGAAGTTGCCGGCCAGCACCACGGGGACGTTGGCGATCAGCATGCCCAGCGTAGTGCCGAGCACGACGAGGACGAAGTGCGGGTACTGCGCGGCCAGCATCACCGTGGCGACTTGGGTCTTGTCGCCCATCTCGGCGAGGAAAAATGCGATCAGGGTGGTGAGGAAGGGGCCATAGCGTTTGAAGCTGGAGCTTTCATCGTCGTCCAGCTTGTCGGGCACCAAGGTCCACAGGGCGACGGCCACGAAGCTGGCGGCGAGAACCCAACTGAGCGTTGCCGGAGAAAAGAAACTGGCGACCCAGTTGCCGATGGCGCCGGCGGCGAAGTGGTTGGCCAGGGTCGCGACGACGATGCCCCAGATAATTGGCCAGGGTTTGCGAAAGCGTGCGGCCAGCAACAAGGCGAGCAGCTGCGTCTTGTCGCCGATTTCGGCCAAGGCGACGATCAGGGTGGGGACGAACAGGGATTCAAGCATCGGGTTTCCTAAGGGGCGGGTCGACACGGCTATGACACGAACGACCTCCCCGCCCCGGGTAAGGTGTGCGTGTCATAGGTCTTGTCAAACCACCGGCCCATTGCATGGGCCTGGGGTCGCACGCGCCATGGTCGGTTGACCAAGTATGTTGACGCGTGCCGGGCGAACGGCCGTTACTGCTGGCGCTCGCGGGAGACTACTCCCCTAGGACGGGCGCATTTTGCCCAAGCGCTGGCGATTGGGCAAGTCGCAGTTCAATGCTTGCTGGCCTGGTAGATGCGGAAACCGTTCGCCTCGGCCACGGTGTGGCAGGGGCCGAGGTGGCGCTCGATGACGGCGGGGTATTTGAGGAAGCTGTTGGCCACCAGGCGCAGTTGTCCCTGATGCTCCAGGTGTTGCGCGGCCTGGCGCAGGAGATTTTCCGTCGCCTGGTAATGGGTGTGTACGCCCTGGTGGAATGGTGGGTTGCTGAGAATCGCGCTCAGGCCGGTGGGCGCCGCGTCAATTCCGTCGCCACTGATGACGTCGGCGTGCAGCCCGTTCGCCGCCAAGGTCAGGCGGCTGCTGGCGACGGCGAAGGCGTCGACATCCAGCAGCGTCACGCGGCTTTCGGGGTAGCGTCGCTTGAGTGCGGCGCCCAGCACGCCAGCGCCGCAGCCGAAATCGAGCAGATGGCCTGCGGGCAGCTTGTCGAGGTGTTGCAAAAGCAAGGCGCTGCCGATATCCAAGCGGCCGTGGCTGAAGACGCCGGGCAAACTGACGACGGCCAGTCGGCCGTCGCTCAGTGGCAGCGAGTAGCGCTGCGCCAGGTTTTCCAGGTTCGGCGTGGCGGGCGCGTGTTCCACGCGTACTTGCCAGAGTTGGCAATGGCGGGCGCTGTCGAGCTTGCGCGCGTTGCCGAAGGCGGCCAGTTGTTTGGCGGCGCGCTCGATGCCGGCGCGCTTTTCTCCGACCAGAAACAGATTGCGCCCGGCCAACGGAGCCGCCAGCGCGCTCAGCAGGTAATCGGTCAGTTCGCGGGACTTCGGTAGAAACAGCACCGCGCAGGCGAACTCGACCGACGGCGGGCTGACGCCGAAATGACTGCGGCCGGGGAAGCGTACCTCCAGCGTGGCGTGCTCGCCGGCGTGCCAGCTCCAGCCATGGGCTTCGGGTAATAGACCGAGCAGGTCGTCGGCGGCTAAGCCGGCCAGCAGCAATGGGCCGGTAAACAGCTCGGCCTGGCGCAGCAGCACTTCGCTTCGCGGGTCCATCGATGCTCCTCGAAAAAAGCCGCGAGCTTAGCTGACTACACGGCGGGGCGCACCGCTGAAAAACGCTTGGGCATTTTCCATCAGTTGAATGACGATGCGCTGTCGCGCCTCGCGGCTACCCCAGGCGCTGTGCGGCGTGACGATCAACCGTGGAATGTCGGCAGCCAGCAGTGGGTTGCCATCCTTCGGCGGTTCCTGGGTCAGCACGTCGGTGGCGGCGCCACCCAGATGGCCGCGGCGCAGGGCGTCGGCCAGAGCCTGTTCGTTGACCAGGCCACCGCGTGCGGTGTTGATCAGGTACGCGCTGGGTTTCATCAGGCTCAGTTCGTACGCGCCGATCAGGTTCAGCGTATCGGCATTCAGTGGGCAGTGCAGGGTCAGGGCATCGACCTGTGGCAGCAATTCTTCCAGCGGCAGGCGATCCTCGCGCGGCGGTCGGCCGGGTAATTGGCCCAGCAGTACGCGCATGCCAAAGGCTTCGGCCAGCCTGGCGACGGCGCCGCCCAGTTCGCCATGGCCAAGCATGCCCAGGGTCTTGCCTTCCAGTTCGACGATCGGGTGGTCGAGCAAGCAGAACTGCTGGGCCTGTTGCCATTGGCCGGCGCGCACATCCTTTTGATAGTCCGGCAGGCGGGTGGCCAGGGCGAGCAGCAGCATCAGGGTGTGTTGCGCGACCGAGGGCGTGCCATAGCCCTGGCAGTTGCAGACCGTCACGCCGTGTTCGCGGGCTGCGGCCAGGTCGATGTTGTTGGTGCCAGTGGCGGCGACCAGGACCAGCTTCAGCTCAGGGCAGGCGGCAAAGGTTTTGGCATCGAGCGCGACTTTGTTGCTGATCGCCACGTGCGCGCCCTGCAGGCGCTCGATGACCTCTGCCGGAGTGCTTTGGCCGTGCAATTGCAGCGTCGCGAAGAGCTGTTCGAGCGGCGCCATATTGAGGTCGCCAAGGTCGAGCGAGCTGTGATCGAGGAAGACTGCGCGGCTACTGTTACTCATCAGCTGTACCTTTATTCGAGTGTCTGGGTGGGCGTAATGTGACGAGCCTAACAGACCTGATCGGATGCTGCGGAGCCCCCATGTACTGGACCGAGTTTTTCACTGTGGCGCTGATTCACCTGCTCGCGGTCGCCAGCCCAGGGCCCGACTTTGCCATCGTGGTGCGCGAAAGCGTGGCATTTGGTCGGCGTGCGGGAATCTTCACGGCGCTGGGTGTAGGCTCCGGGATTTTCGTGCACGTGGCCTATTCGCTGCTCGGCATCGGCTTGGTCGTGTCGCAGTCGATTGTTCTGTTCAACGCATTGAAGTGGTTGGCCGCCGGCTATTTGCTGTACATCGGCATCAAGGCGCTACGTGCCAAACCGGCCGATCCCGCCAGCGCCGAACTGAGCCTCGAAGCTGGCGTGCGCGCACCACGCACGGCCTTTATCACTGGCTTCGTCACCAACGGCTTGAACCCCAAGGCGACTCTGTTTTTCCTCTCGCTGTTTACCGTGGTGATCAATCCGCACACACCGCTCTCGATACAGGCCGGTTATGGCGCGTACCTGGCGCTGGCGACGGCACTGTGGTTCTGCCTGGTGGCGCTGTTGTTCAGTCAGCAGCGGGTGCGCGCCGGTTTTGCGCGCCTCGGTCACTGGTTTGACCGCCTGATGGGCGTGGTGCTGGTCGGTCTGGGTATCAAGCTGGCCTTCAGCGAACTGCGTTGAGCCCAAAGAAAGCCCCGCTACGGCGGGGCTTTTGCTTGTTGTCGGTGCTTACAACAATTCGATGGCCATCGCAGTGGCTTCGCCGCCGCCGATGCACAGCGCGGCAACGCCACGTTTGCCACCGGTGTTTTTCAGGGCATTGATCAAGGTCAGGATGATCCGCGAACCGGTCGATCCAACCGGGTGACCTTGAGCGCAGGCGCCGCCGTACACGTTGACCTTGGCATGGTCCAGGCCGTGTTCGCGTATCGCCAGCATGGTGACCATGGCGAAGGCTTCGTTGATCTCGAACAGGTCGACATCGTCCTTGTTCCAGCCGGTCTTCTTGAACAGGTTGCTCATGGCGCCGATCGGCGCGATGGTGAATTCGCTCGGGTCCTGGCTCTGGGTGGCATGCCCAACGATTTTCGCCAGCGGCTTGAGGCCGCGCTTGGCCGCTTCTTCGGCGCTCATCAACACCAGTGCCGAGGCGCCGTCGGAGATCGAGCTGGCGTTGGCTGCGGTGATGCTACCGTCCTTGCGGAACGCCGGCTTCAGGCTGGGAATCTTCTCCAGGTTGGCGGTCAGCGGCTGTTCGTCATCCTTCACCACGACTTCGCCTTTGCGGGTGGTGACGCTGATCGGGACGATCTCGGCGTTCAGTGAGCCGGCCGCGATCGCGATCTGGGCGCGCTTCAGCGATTCGATGGCATATGCGTCCATGTCTTCGCGGGTGATGCCGTATTTATCGGCAGTCTCCTGGGCGAAAGAGCCCATCAGGCGGCCGCTATGGGCGTCTTCCAGGCCGTCGAGGAACATGTGGTCCTTGATCTCGCCATGGCCCATGCGCAGGCCGGTGCGGGCCTTTTCGAGCACGTAGGGCGCATTGGACATACTTTCCATACCGCCGGCGACCATTACCGAATTACTGCCGGCCTTGAGCAGGTCATGGGCCAGCATCACCGCTTTCATACCCGAGCCGCACAGCTTGTTAATGGTGGTGCAGCCGGTGGCGGCGGGCAGGCCGGCATTTAGCGACGCCTGACGCGCCGGGCCTTGCTTGAGGCCGGCGGGCAACACACAGCCCATGATCACTTCCTCCACGTCCGTGGCCTCTATCCCCGCGCGCTTGACGGCTTCACGAATGGCGGCTGCGCCCAACTCTACAGCCGGTACGCTGGACAGGCTGCCCTGGAAGCCACCCATGGGGGTGCGGGCGCCGCTGACGATGACTATATCGGACATTGCAGTTACCTCTTAAGAAATGCACGTGCTGACGGTATGGCGGATCGCGATCAGCCGTTTCCACGATTCTAACGCGTGACTAAAAGTGGCTAAAGAGTCACGCGGCAAATCATTCTTTTGACTGATTTTCGGGTTGCTTAAGCGCTCTAGAGTGCAGGTCATCGGCACACCATCATTTCTGCAGACAGGTACTTCCCTATGTTGCAAACCCGCATCATCCCGCCCGCGGCCAATGCCCATCAATACCCGTTGCTGATCAAGCGTCTGCTGCTGTCTGGCGGTCGCTACGAGAAGACCCGCGAGATCGTCTATCGCGACCGTGTGCGTTACAGCTACGCGACCTTCAACGAGCGGGTCGCACGGCTGGCCAACGTGCTATCCAGCGCGGGCGTTAAGGCTGGTGATACCGTGGCGGTGATGGATTGGGACAGCCATCGCTATCTTGAATGCATGTTTGCCATCCCGATGCTTGGCGCGGTGCTGCACACCATCAATATCCGCCTGTCGCCGGATCAGATTCTCTACACCATGAGTCATGCCGAAGATAAGTTCGTACTGGTCAACAGTGAATTCGTGCCCCTCTACAATGGCATCGCTGCTCAGCTGACCACGGTCGAGAAGACTCTGTTGCTGACTGACGCCGAGGAGAAAGTTGTCGAGTTGCCCGGTTTTATTGGGGAGTACGAGCAACTGCTGGCTGCTGCCAGCCCGAGCTATGACTTTGCCGATTTCGATGAAAACTCGGTGGCCACCACCTTTTACACCACCGGTACGACCGGTAACCCCAAGGGCGTCTACTTCACCCATCGGCAGTTGGTGCTGCACACCCTGTCGATGGCTACCACGGTTGGGTCGCTGGACAGCATTCGCCTGCTGGGCACCGACGACGTCTATATGCCGATCACCCCGATGTTCCACGTGCACGCCTGGGGTGTGCCTTACGTAGCCACCATGCTGGGGATCAAGCAAGTCTATCCGGGGCGATACGAACCCGAGTTGCTGATGAAGCTGATCCAGCAGGAAAAGGTCACCTTTTCCCACTGTGTACCGACCATTCTGCAAATGCTGATCAATACCCCCAGTGCGCAACAGCACGATTTTGGCGGTATGAAAATGATCATCGGCGGCAGTGCACTGAATCGCGCGCTGTATGACACCGCTAAAGCCCGCGGCATCCAGCTGACGGCGGCCTACGGCATGTCGGAAACCTGCCCGCTGATTTCCTGTGGCTACCTTAATGAGGAGTTGCGCGAGGGGAGCGAGGACGAACGCATCACTTACCGGATCAAGGCCGGTGTGCCGGTGCCGCTGGTCGAGGCCGCCATCATGGATGCCCAGGGCAAGAGATTGCCGGCCGACGGTGAGTCCCAAGGTGAACTGGTTCTGCGGGCGCCGTGGCTCACTCAGGGTTATTTCCGTGAACCGGAAAAGGGCCAAGAGCTTTGGGAGCATGGTTGGTTGCACACCGGCGATGTGGCGACCATCGACGGTATGGGGTTTATCGAAATTCGCGACCGCATCAAAGATGTAATCAAAACCGGCGGCGAGTGGATTTCTTCGTTGGAGTTGGAGGATTTAATCAGTCGTCATCCGGCCGTGCGTGAAGTAGCCGTAGTCGGTGTGGCGGACCCACAGTGGGGCGAGCGGCCATTTGCCTTGTTGGTGCTGCGCAATGGCCAAGTGCTGGATGCCAAGGGGCTCAAGGAGCACCTCAAGCCTTACGTCGAGCAAGGGCATATCAACAAGTGGGCGATTCCCACTCAGATCGCGCTTGTTACTGAAATTCCCAAGACCAGTGTCGGAAAACTGGATAAGAAACGTATTCGCGTGGACATTGCCCAGTGGCAAGCCGCTGGCAGCGCGTTCCTTTCTACGCTGTAAGTCCCGGTGCTCGTAGCCTGTCAATGTGACTGCTCAGTCAAACAAGCGTTTGGCTTGCTAATTGCTGTTTTCAGGCCATTCTTGGCTTGTCGCGGATTGGACTCATCCGTTGAAACCTGCGAGCCAGAGTGCCTGGGGGCTGCAAATCACACTTTCGAGGGATCAAGCAGTACAACCCGCTGGCTATAGTCCGCACCATCCATAACAAAAAAGTACATGGAGTAGCGTCGATGACAACAAATACAAAATCGTTCTGGCGCCTGGCAAAACTGCCATTGGCCGTCAGCCTCGCATCCACCCTCGCCGCACCTGCATTCGGCGTGACCTTCAACATCGGTGAAATCGAAGGCCAGTTCGACTCTTCGCTGTCTGTCGGTGCGAGCTGGTCGGTGCGTGGGGCGGATCCAAGCCTGGTAGGTTCGCGCAATGGCGGCGAAGCTTCATCCCAAACCGGTGATGATGGGCGTTTGAATTTCAAGAAAGGCGAAACCTTCTCGAAGATCTTCAAAGGCATCCACGACCTTGAATTGAAGTACGGTGATACCGGCGTCTTTGTTCGCGGTAAATATTGGTACGATTTTGAACTGAAAGATGAAAGCCGCTTGCTGTACGACATTGACGACAGCAACCGTAAAACGGCCGCTCAGTCTTCCGGCGTGCAACTGCTTGATGCATTCATTTACCACAACTATACCATCGGCGATCTGCCTGGCAGCGTGCGGGCTGGTAAGCAAGTTGTAAGTTGGGGTGAAAGTACCTTTATTCAGAACTCGATCAACTCGATCAACCCGGTTGACGTTGCAGCGTTCCGTCGCCCGGGCGCCGAAATCAAGGAAGGCTTGATTCCGGTCAATATGCTCTATGTGTCGCAAAGCCTGACCCAGGATGTTTCGGCTGAGTTCTTCTATCAGCTTGAGTGGGATCAAACGGTTCTGGACAACTGTGGCACCTTCTTCGCCTCCGATGTGGCAGCAGATGGCTGTACCGACCGTTTGGCTTTTGCCGGGTCGGATTTCAATCCGACGGGTGCTGCCGGTTATCGCTACGTAGGCCGTGCGGGGGACCGGGATGCACGTGATAGCGGGCAGTTCGGTGTGGCTCTGCGTTGGTTCTCCGAAGCGTTGAACAATACTGAGTTCGGCCTGTATGCCATGAACTATCACAGCCGTACCCCATCGGCGAGCTTTATCAATGCCAGCGGCGTACAAGGCAGTAGTGCTAACCCTGTGACCGGCCGCGACACGTCTTCCTACTTTTTAGAATATCCGGAAGATATCCGTCTTTATGGCCTCAGCTTCGCGACCAACCTTGGCCCAACCGCATTGGCGGGCGAGATCAGCCACCGCCCGAATATGCCAATCAGCTTGAACTCCACGGATCTAACGCTAGCTGCCGTTGTTCCGGTACCTTCGTTGGGTAGCCCGATCTTCAGCTCCGGCCATGCGACTGCCGGTGCCGGTGACGAAATCTCCGGTTATGTGCGTAAGCCGTTTACCCAAATGCAAGTCACCGCTACCCAGTTCTTTGATCAGGTAATGGGGGCTTCGCGACTGACTCTGGTGGGCGAAGTAGGCTACAACCACATCAGTAATTTGAACGTCAATGAGCTGCGCTTTGGTCGTTCCGCTGAGTACGGCAACGGCGAACTACCTACCAATGCGATCTGTCAGGGGCTGGCGAACCCAGTTAATCCGCAGGAGTGCAATGACAAAGGCTTCTTTACTACCACGTCCTGGGGCTATAGGGCTCGTGCGATCTTGGATTACCCAAGTGCAATTGCTGGAGTCAACCTGAAGCCAAACGTGTCGTGGTCGCATGATGTTGAGGGCTATGGCCCCAACTTCAACGAAGGCAGTAAAGCCATCAGTTTGGGTTTGGATGCTGATTATCAGAACACCTACACCGCCAGCTTGGCTTACACCGATTTCTTCGGTGGTGAATACAACACTGCAATTGACCGCGATTTCGTTGCGCTCAGCTTCGGCGTGAACTTCTAAGCGGCCAGGAATTTTGAGGAAGACTATGACTATGAAAACAACAAAAAGTCTGTTGCAAACCGGCGTGCTGACCCTCTCGCTGCTGGCCTGCAGCGTTATGGCGGCAGTATCGCCAGAAGAAGCGGCCAAGTTGGGCACCACCCTGACACCTGTCGGCGCTGAGATGGCCGGTAATGCCGATGGTTCGATTCCGGCGTGGACTGGCGGTCTGCCAGCCAATGCCGGTACTGCCGATGCCGGCGGTTTCCTCTCGGACCCGTTCCCGAGCGAGCAACCGCTGTTCACTATCACGGCACAGAATGTCGATCAGTATAAAGACAAGCTGACCCCAGGTCAGTTGGCGATGTTCAAGCGTTATCCGGACAGCTACAGCATGCCGGTTTTCACCACGCATCGTACGGCCAGCCTGCCGGATAAAATCCTGGCGGCTACCAAGACCAACGCGGTGAACACCAAGCTGGTTGAAGGCGGTAACGGTCTGGAGAACTTCGATCAGGCCAACCCGTTCCCGATTCCCAAGGACGGTCTGGAAGCGATCTGGAACCACATCACTCGCTACCGTGGTGGCAGTGTGAAGCGTCTGGTGACCCAGGCGACTCCGCAGGCGAATGGCTCCTACAGCCTGGTTTACTTCCAGGATGAGTTCACCTTCCGTGGTGCGCTGAAGGATGCCGACGCCAGCAAACCAAGCAACGTGTTGTTCTACTTCAAGCAGCGCGTAACCGCTCCGTCGCGTCTGGCAGGCAACGTGCTGCTGGTGCACGAGACCTTGAACCAGGTGAAGGAGCCACGTCTGGCGTGGCTGTACAACGCCGGTCAGCGTCGCGTGCGTCGTGCCCCGCAGGTGTCCTATGACGGTCCGGGTACCGCAGCCGATGGTCTGCGCACCTCGGACAACTTCGACATGTATAACGGCGCACCTGACCGTTACGAGTGGAAGTTGAACGGCAAGAAGGAAATCTACATCCCGTACAACAGCTACCGTCTGGACTCGCCGAAGCTGAAATACAGCGAGATCATCAAGGCTGGCCACATCAACCAGGACCTGACCCGTTACGAGCTGCACCGCGTATGGCATGTGACCGCAACCCTGAAATCGGGCGAGCGTCATATCTATGCCAAGCGTGACTTCTTCCTTGACGAAGATACCTGGCAAGCTGCTGCCATCGACCACTACGACGGTCGCGGTACTCTGTGGCGTGTGGCTGAAGCCCATGCTCAGTACTACTACGACAAGCAAGTGCCGTGGTACAGCGTAGAGACCCTGTATGACCTGCTGTCCGGTCGTTACTTGGCTCTGGGTATGAAGAACGAAGAGAAGAGTGCTTACGAGTTCGACTACCCGGCAAAAGAAAGCGATTACACCCCGGCGGCTCTGCGTCAGGCGGGCGTTCGCTAATAGCGTGTGATGTTGTAGAAAAGCCGGCCTTAGGGCCGGCTTTTTCTTGCCTAGGGTTTATGCCTGTGGCGATGCACCACGAGCATGCCAGCGCTTCCCTGTATGGCTCGTGTGCGGTCAGCGCCATGCCTGGACGCATTCTGAATCATCCATGGCCGTTATTAGGGCTTCAAATGCCGGGGCCAAGGGGCTAGGCTGCTGAGCATTCGTACACCCTGCTGGCCAACTCTTCCAAGAAACCGGGTGATGACTGACCTATCTCGTTCTCATAGCTTCGCTTACTCGGCTGCGCCCGTGGCCGATGGGCATTTCTTTCGGCCGCCACTGCCTTCCGGCTATGTCCTGCGCCCGCGGTTATGCGAGCGTTTGACCGCAGGCTTGTCGGGGCGTTTGTTGTTAGTCAGTGCGCCTGCCGGTTTTGGCAAGAGTTCTCTGGCCATCGAGTTTTGTGAGCGCCTGCCCGCTGAGTGGCAAAGTCTATGGCTTGGCCTGAGCCGCCGCGACAGTGACCCTGGGCGCTTTCTCGAACGTTTACTGGGTGGCTTGCAGCAGTTCTTTCCACGGCTGGGAGAGGATGCGCTGGGGTTATTGAAGTTGCGTCAACGGCATCAGCCTTTCGCCTTCGAAGAGTGGCTGGATGGGCTGCTCGATGAGTTGGCCCTGCGTCTCGATCCTGAAAAGCCGGTGCTGCTGGTGTTGGACGATTATCACCTGGCCCAGGGCGCGGTCCTGGATCGCTGTTTACAGTTTTTCCTCAACCATTTGCCGCCCGGTTTGTTGTTGTTGGTGACCAGTCGGCAGCGCCCGGATTGGCACCTGGCGCGCCTGCGTCTGTCCCGGCAGCTGTTGGAGTTGCATGAGCAGGACTTGCGCCTGACACCGGAAGAAACCAGTGAGTTGTTGGACAGCCAGGGGGCGCGTTTGCCGGCTGAGGCGCTGACCCATCTATTGCAACGTAGCGAGGGCTGGGTTGCCGGTCTGCGGCTGTGGTTGCTGGCGGCTAGCGAAGCTGAAGATACCCAAGGTCTGTTGCAAGCACCCCACGGTGCCGAGGGTTTGATCCGTGACTACCTGCTGGAAGAGGTGATTGAGCGCCAACCTGCCGAAGTGCAGGCGTTTCTCTACGAAACCGCCTGCCAAGAGCGCTTCTGTGCCGAGCTTTGTGATGCGCTGCGCGATGCCCACGACAGCGCGGCGATCCTTCGCCATTTGCAGGCTCATCAGGTCTTTCTGGTGCCGCTCGATGAACAGGGGCAATGGTTTCGCTACCACCATTTGTTTTCCGACTTACTCCGCGCGCGGCCAGCGGCAGGTTTGCCGCAGTCGCTGGCCAGCCTGCATTTGCGGGCATGTCGCTGGTTCAGTGGCAAGGGGCTGTTGGACGAGGCGATCGAGCAGGCATTGCGCGCGGGCCAGCCGGATGTCGCGGCCAATCTGGTGCAGAACCTGTCTGAAGAGCAGCTGCTGGCCGAGCAGAATGTCGCCACGTTGTTGCGCTGGAAGATGGACTTGCCGGACAGCCTGCTGGCCAGCACGCCGCGCTTGATCGTGCTGTACAGCTGGGCTTTGGCTTTGGCCTGCCAGTTGGATGCGGCCGAGGAGTTGGTGGGGCAGTTGAGTCGCTTTCTACCCGCCCCCACGGTGGATCAGCAACAAGGGTTGTTGGCGCAGTGGTTGGCGTTGAGCGGAGTAATCGCCCGTGGTCGCGGGGAAAGTCAGCGCGCGCTGCAATACTGTGGCGAGGCGTTGGCCGGTTTACCGCTGGAGCGCTATGGCCAGCGCTTGATGTGCCTGTCGACCTTGGCCAACCTGGCAATCGTGCATGGCGACTTGTGGCGCGCGCGCGGGCTGAATCGTGAGGCGTTGGAGCTGGCGCAGCGGGTGGGCAATCCGTTATTCGAAGCCTTGGCGCATTACGACCGTGCCCGTGTATTGCAGGCGCGTGGCGAAGTGCTGCGCGCTCTGGACGAGGTGAATCATGGACTCGAGCGTTTGCGTGGGTTGCCGCAGCAACGCTTGTACGCGGTACGCGCTCGACTGACGTTGTACCAAGGTTATTTATTCAGCCTGCGCTTGCAGCCGCACTTGGCCCGCCAGCGTCTGCGCAGCGGCATTGCCGAGGCGCGTGCCTGCCGCGATATCAGTGTGCTGATCGGGCATTGTGTGTTGGCCAGCTTGGAGGGCCGCGGCGGTAATCTCTCCGAAGCCTTTGCGCAACTCGCCGAAGCTGAGCGGTTGATGCATATTTGGGATGTTCCGCCGATCTATTACCTGGCGATGATTACCTTGACCAAGTGCGAGCTGTGGCTGCTGCAGGGACAGGTTGAGCTGGCGAGCGCCTGGCTGGCCCGTCTGGCCGAGACCTACAGCGGTGAACAGGCGGCTGCCGCGCCGGAGTTTCACCCACAGCTTCCGTTGCATATCGAGTTGCAGCAGGCAACGCTGGAGCGTTTGCAAGGGCAGTTACCGGAAGCCGAGCGGCGCTTGCGGGCGTTGAGCCTGCGGGCGCAAACCATGGGCGGGCAACTGCTGGGGGGGATCGCCCAGGTGCAGTTAACCGTGTTGCTGCGTTTGACTGGGCGCGAGCGTGACGCGCAACAACAGCTGAATATGAGTATCCAGGCGGCCGCTGGCGGTGGTTTGCTGCCATTTAACGAGCTCCTGGCGCACCAGCCTGATTGGCTGCGCGAGCAGCTGCAGGCGGGCCCTGAGTGCCCGTTACGCGCGGCACTGTTGGCCGAGCTGCCGACACTTGAGCAGGAGGTGCCGAGCATCGGCAATGGTGCGGCGGTGGAGGCCTTGAGCGCTCGCGAGCTGGCCGTGTTGCAGTTGATCGCTCAGGGCTGTTCGAACCAGGAGATCAGCGAGCGCCTGTTCATCTCGTTGCATACGGTGAAAACCCATGCGCGGCATATCAACAGCAAACTGGGCGTCGAGCGGCGTACCCAGGCCGTGGCCAGGGCCAAAGGCTTGGGTTTATTGCGCTGACTCTGGCGGTGCCGGCAAGGACAGGTCCAGGCCGCGGGCGGCCTTGTGTACCGGGTCCGTAGACGGCGCCAGCTTGGCCTGCACATCGTCCTGAATCGCCACCAGCACCGGCAGTAGCTCGGCCATATTGCTGCGCACCTCGGCAGTTGCATGTTGCTCCGCGAGCTGGGCGATACGCGCCAGCAGCTGTTCACGGACTTCCCCGCGCAAATGCACGAATAGCCCCGGCAACTGCTTGCTCAACTCGGCGCTGTAGAGCACCAACTCGTCGCGCCCGAACTGTTTGGTCAGGCCGAGATAGTCCAAAGCGCTGGATGTCAGCATCGCAGCGGCGGCCTTGGTTTCCTGCAGGCCTTGCAGGCGTACCGGGTTGCTTTGCTCGCGCTGCGAGAGGGTCATCCAGAACTCGGTGGTGAGGGTGAAGAGCACCGCTTGCTGGCGCAGCGAATAGGTCATCAGGCCAAGGGCTTCGGCGGCATAGGGCTGCTGGACGGCGCGAAAATCGAAATACAGGCGCATCAATTCCTTGAGGCGAAACAGCGATTCTCGGGCCTCGTTCTGCCGCAATTCCAGTGGCGCATAAATATTCAGCTGCGGGCGAAAGTTGTCCTCGCTGACCATGCGTTGGTAAATCGGCCCGGTGAATTCGCCGCTGCGCCGTGGCAGGGCGTTGGCTTGAGTGCTGTCGACCTTGGCCAGTGCGCCCAGCAGTTGCTGGTAATCGCTGCTGTTCCAGGGCTTGTGGATGTCCGGGATTTTCTGCCCGAGGTAGAACAGTTCGGCGGCTCCGAGGGGGCGCAGCGCGCTTAGCAGAACCAGCAAAAGGATGGCCAGCGGCCAGAGCAAACGGCGTGTTAGCGTGATCGGCACAAAAATAATCCTGCGGCTAAGGCGTGGCTCAGAGTAACCAGCTCGGACCTGCGCGTCACCCGCGCCTTGGTTGGGACGTGAACGATGGAATTGGCCGAGCAGGGTGCGGTGCGCGCGGTATTCGAGGACTTGGGCGGTTACGGGGCGGTGGCTCGACAGCAAGGGGTGGTCGGCGAGGGGCCGCTGATCGGCCATCTGCAGCGCACCAATATCCAGCTGGCGGCGATTTCGGTCTTTGCCCGCAAAGGCGTGGCCGAGACAACGGTCAATGATCTGCTGGCCGCCGCCAATGTTTCGCGCCGGACCTTCTACAAGTACTTCCAGAACAAGATGGAGGTGCTTGAAGGCATTTACCAGACGGCGGTGCTGTTGTTGCTTGCGCGGTTTCGCGAGATGCAGTGTGTCGCCGGCAGCCCCGACGCCTGGCTGGGGGCAATGGTGGGACGATTTTTCGATTATCACCTGGCGGTCGGGCCAATCATTCGCCTGATGCAGGAAGAAGCACTGCGCGCCGACTCGCCACTGGCCGCGCACCGGCAACGCGCCCATCTGGAAATGGCCCGGCTGCTCGCCGAGCGTTTGCAAGGCGCCACGCCGCCGCGCGATCCGCTGACTTACCGGGCTTTGCTTTGGGCCATGGAGGCCGCCTCTCTGGATTTGCTTGGCCGCGCTGCCAGCCGCGCAGAGATCGAGCATGCCAAGACCGTGCTAGGCGAGCTGCTAGTGGCCGCGCTGGGCGCTCGCTCAACCTAGGTTAGGCGTCAGCCCGGCGTCTGCATGCTCTGATAGACGCCGCTGCAACAGCCCGTTGCTCCCCTCTATAACAACAATCCGCGAGGTGCCCGCATGTCCGCTTCCAGTCTCCCGCTGACGCCGCCGCTGGCGGCTGGCGTTGCCCGTCTTGGTTTCGGGGCCTTACCGCTCGAACGTTTGAAAGCGCGTTATGGCAATGCCGAAAGCGGCTCGCGCTACATCGAGTTGGACGGCTTCAACCTGCATTACCGTGACGAAGGCAGCCGCGATAAGCCGGTGCTGGTCCTGATCCATGGTGTGGTCGCGTCCCTGCACACCTGGGACGCCTGGGTGCCGGCTTTTGCCGCGCATTACCGAGTCATTCGCTTCGATGTTCCGGGTTTTGGCTTGACCGGTCCGGCACGCGACGGGGTGTATTCGGCCGAGCGGATGATCAAGGTGTTCGGCCTGCTACTCGATTACCTCGGGGTGAGTAAGGCGTCGATTGCCGGTAACTCGTTGGGCGGCTATATCGCCTGGAATTTTGCCCTGGCTCAGCCGCAGCGCGTCGACAAGCTGGTGCTGATCGACCCGGCCGGTTACCACATGCACAAGGTGCCGTGGATGATCGCCGCCGCGGCATTGCCAGGCGCCACGTTGGCCATGCCGCTGTGGATGCCACGCGCCTTGATTGCCCAAGGCATCAAGGAAGTGTATGGCGAGCCAGCACGGATCAAGCCTGGCGTGGTCGACCGTTATAACGACCTGAGCCGCCGTCCCGGTAATCGCCGGGCGATGATGGAAATCTTTCGGGTGCTGCTCAAGGTCAATCGGCAGGAGCTGCATGGTACGCCGGCGCAAGTGGCACAGATCAAAGCCCCTGTGCTGTTGCTGTGGGGTGAGCGCGACCGCTGGATATCACCCAAGCATGTGCCGTTGTGGCAGCGCGATGTGCCGGGTATCCGGGTGCAAACCTATCCGGGCGTTGGGCATATCCCCATGGAGGAGATTCCCCAGCAAAGCGCCGCCGATGCGTTGCGCTTCTTGCAGGGCTGAAGACCTCGCGGGCCGCTTGCCAGCGGTCCGCAGCGGCAGTTCAGTGCGATGGGCGCAGCCCGTTTCAGGCGTGCACCGTGTGGGTACATCGCGGCATAACCGCGCGATGTCTCACACAACCTGCAAAAAAGCCCAAGGCGATGAGCCGCCCTGGGCTTTTTTGCTGGCGCCGGCTCAGGCTCCTAGCGGCGGATCAAACTCGACCCGGGTTTGGTAGAGCAGCTCCAGGTTGTTGTGCTGCCAGGGGTGAAAGTCCGCTTTGAAGAAGTCGCGGTAGGTGCCGATCAGTGGGCGGAATACCCCGTGCTTGCCCCACATCCACTGAATGCCGTCGCGCCAGACCCGCCAGTTCCACAGCAGGCCATCGCGCTTGAGCATGTGCGCCAGGCCGCGCGTGGTGTCGAGCACAAAGAAAAAGGTGCCCATGAGCATGGCCCGGCGCAGCAGTTTGCGGCTGCCGCAGACCTGGTTGTAAACATCGAAGGCCACGGCCTTGTGCTCGGTTTCCTCCAGCGCATGCCAGCGCCACAGGCGGATCATGGTGGGGTGCGCCCCGGCCAAGTGGCGCGGTTCTCTGAGCAGGCCGTCGGCCATGATCGCGGTGATGTGCTCCAGGGCTGCGGTAGCGGCCAATTGGCGCTGCGGCGAGAACTTCTTCTGGGTATAGCGGATGCGCGCCTTGGCGCGCCGCTCGATGGTGGTGATGTCGTAGCCCAGGTCGCGCAAGCGGTTGCTGTATTCCAGGTGTTCGCGGCTGTGATGGCCTTCCTGACCGATAAAACCGCGGATCTGTTCTTTCAGCACCGGGTCGTCGATCTGATCGCGGAATTGCCGTACCGAGTCGATGAAAAAGCGTTCGCCGTCGGGAAACAGCACCGACATGGCGTCGAACAAATGGCTCTTGAACGCGTCGCCACTGTGCCAGTGGCGGGGCAGTGGCTTGGGCAGATCGAAATCCATGTGCCGCGGGCGAATCTGCAAACCTGCCGGGGTAGTGCTGACCATGCTGACTCCCTGAGTCCGTGACTTAAGCATGCCTGCACTATGGGTTCCCGGAGCGGGGTGGCAAAGGTTAACAACAGCCAATATGTCGGTCATTTACGGCCACTTGCACGTTTGTGCCCTTGCCTTGAATGACGGCAGGCATGGGCCCGGTGCCGCCATGAGTCGCGGCATATAGCCGAGTCAGCGCCCCCTGGCTGTAAAGCCTGGCGGCGTTTAAACGCTTGCTGCTGGCGCGTCGAACTCCTGGCGATACTGGTCGACCAGGTACAGATTGTCATGCTGCCAGGGGTGAAACGCGCTGCGGTAAAAGTCGCAATACACCGGTATCAGTTTGCGGTAGATGCCGTTCTTGCCCCAGAGCCAGGTCAGGCCGTCGCGCCAGACCCGCCAGTTCCACAGCAGGCCGTCGTGTTTAAGCATGTGCACCAGCCCTTTGATCGTATCGAGGGTAAAGAAGAAGGTGCTTTGCAGCATCGCCCGACGGCGCAGCCAGGTACTCCCACTGACCTGCATGAACACGTCGAAGGCCACGGCTTTGTGCTCGGTTTCCTCAAGCGCGTGCCAGCGCCACAATCGGGCCATTTGCGGATCGGCACCAGTCAGCCACTGCGGGTCTTTGAGCACGGCGTCGGCCATGATCGCGGTGAGGTGCTCGACGGCGCAGGTCGCCGCCAGTTGCAGCTCCGGCGACAGGTGCTTCTGCACGATACCGAGCCGCCGTTTCAGGCCGCGCTCCAGGTAATCGACGTCGTAGCCCAATGCGCGCAGGCGCTGGCTGTACTGCTGATGCTCACGGCTGTGGTGCCCCTCCTGGCCGATAAAGCCGCGGATCTGCTCTTGCAGCAACGGGTCGTCGATCTGCTCGCGGAACAAGCGCACCGAGTCGATGAAAAAGCGTTCGCCATCGGGGAACAGCACCGACATGGCATTGAACAGGTGAGTCTTGAAGGCATCCCCCGCATGCCAGTGGCGTGGCATCTGTTCGGGTAGCGCAGCGTCCAGCTGCCGCGGGCGGATCGCCAAACCTTTGGGGGTGGTACTGGGCATAGAGCCTCCCTGAGCATGCATGACGCTTGTCGGCAAGGCGACGTGTGCGCGCCGCGAACTGGCCCAAGCGATTAGAACCATAGTGCAACTATGGACTTGCTGCGTTTTGTCGGACAAGGTTATCGTTCGTTAAAAAATGGGTCATATATGGCCATCACGCACAACAAGAAACCCATGAAGCCATCGCTCAACTTCACTGCCGAGCTGATCCCCGTCGCCTACGCCGCAGCCTTGCTGGATCTGGTCGAGGAGCTCGGCGTGCCGCGCGCTGAGCTGTTCGCCGAGGCCCGGGTCCGTCCCGAGGTGCTGGGCAACCCGCAGGGGCGCCTGTCGTTTCTCGACTTCAACCAGCTGACCAGTTGCGCGTTGTTGCGCTGCGACGAGCCGGCTCTGGGCTTGTTGCTTGGCCAGCGCCTGAACGTCTCGACCCATGGCATTCTCGGTTATGCCGTGCTGTCCAGTGCCAACCTCGGTAAGGCCATCCAATTTGCCCTCAAGTACTACCGGGTGCTGGGGCTGACCTATGAGCTGGAAATGGTCGAGTTGCACGAGCGCGTCGAGTTGCGTGCCAGCGAAACCCTGCCGCTTGGCGCCCTCAGCCGTTTCGCTGCCGAGGGGCTGCTGACCAGTCTCTACACCATCGCACGCTTTCTCGTGGGCGAGCGCCTGCAGGAGGTCGACGTCGGTTTTGCTCACGCGGCGCCGAACTATGCCGAGCGTTATGCCGGCATCTTCGGCGTGCCGGTGGCGTTCGATCAGCCCTACCATCGCCTGAGCATGCCCACCTCTTACCTGGCGCGCCCGATGGCCCTGGCCAATCCGGCGACCGTGCAGATGTGCGAGCAACAGTGCGAAGCCCTGCTGGCCAGCCTGGATGTGCAGGACGGCCTGCTGACCCGCGTGCGGCGTTTGTTGTTGGCGCGCCCCGGCGATTTTCCCGACCTGGACAGCGCCGCGCAGGCCCTGCATACCAGTGGCCGCAGCCTGCGCCGCCACCTGTCGTGCATGGGCACCAGCTATCAACAGGTACTCGACGAAGTGCGTAAAAAACTGGCCCTGCAATACCTCACCACCACTCACTTACCGCTGTACGAGATCGCCTACCTACTGGGTTTCAGCGACCCGTCCAACTTTCGCCGTGCATTCAAAAAATGGACGGGTAAGCTACCCAGCGATTATCGCACCGAGGACTGACCGCACCCGCCAGCCTGATCTGCGAAACCTTCCCGGTCGGGCCTTGGCAGTGCAACTGCAATAAATGGTGGTGAGCTAGGTTTATGAAATTTAAAGATTTTTATTAATAAGTCCTTAAATTTCAGATAGTTGTGGCGTTGCAATGGTTTGCATCATGAGGCGCGTGTTTGCAGTATTTTGCATGTTTACTGTGCCAAATTTGTGCCGATGGTTCCTCTCCATGGAGGCTGTGGCGACATCAATATGCTCAGATGCCATTGGATTCCCGGCCACGCCCGAGTATTCAATACCTGCTACCCATTCAGTAATGCCGTGTAGGTCGCGCCGCAAGGGACGCGCTCGATGGTTGGTCCTGTCTTCTGGGTCGCAGCCAGGCTAGCGAACTCAACGTAAGCCTTGGCTGAGCGCAGTTCGTGAGTAATCAATACATACCATTTGTGATGCAGTGCTTTGCGCCGTATACCCAATATATTGCGTTTCTAATCAATGTTGTGCAGTTGTCAAGGTAAAAGAATCAGTAATCTTCAACCTTCTAACCATCCACTGATCCCTGGAACCTGAGTGCATCCAATAAGTGCACAGGCATGTCGTAAAGGGCGTGCGATCAGGAGGTCAGATGAGTGTTCTGCTAACTGTTGAGGAACTATCCAGTTACCTTCACAAGTCCGTTTCAAGTATTCGCAGTGACGTTACACGCAACCCACAGTCATTACCTCCGATCTGCCGCCTTCCGGGCACCAAGCGTCTTCTTTGGCGTAGAGAGGATGTCGACTTCTGGTTGGCAGATCATGTGATGGTCAGTTCTGCTGGTAATGCGGCGGGAGCTTTCATCGCTGCGAATACCAAACCGGGTAGACCGACAAAGGCAGAACAAGTCAAACGGCAGAAGTTACGCCCGTCAAAACGCAATGGGCCTATCGAGGCTTAATAGTGACAAGCCACGTCCCGTCCACGTCGCTTAGTAAGCTAGCACTTCGGGTTGCAAAAATATCTGGCGACAGCGCTGATACAGCCGCATGTGTTCCTGGGGCGCTATATGTACAGCTTCCTCTATGGCCAGAGTCGACTCGTGGAATTCCAAATGCTCTAGTTCGTGGGTCTTTATTTGCTGCAATTCAAGGCAAGGATCGTCAGGTACTGGATAGGGCGATTTTGGCATCTATCGACGGCTTGGAAATTCGATTCACTGGCCGGCAGCTTGATCAGTCCGATTTGGATGTTTGGGAGACACTGATTCATTTGGCGAGAAAGTTTCGGACTGGTAACCGCGTGGTGCTTAGTGAAATTCAGATTTTAAAATCGCTGCGCAGATCAACTGGGTCGAGTGACCGTTGCTGGTTAAAAGAGTCATTTATTCGGCTTGCAGCAGCCTGTGTTGAGCTGAAATTTGGATCAGATGAAGCATTCGGAGCAATGTTAAAGGGGAAGCGGAATGGTATTAGTCGAACGTACTCTCTTGAGTTGGAGCCGCTGCTGGAAGCCATTTATATGACAGGCTGGACGCAGATTGATTGGGCTCAGAGGCAGATGTTACGTCGAAAGCCTCTTGCGCAGTGGCTGCACGGATGGTTTTGCAGCCATGCCGAACCGTTTCCGATGACTATTGAAACTATTCAGAGGCTGAGCGGCAGTACAAATTCGCACCCCGGAAGTTTCAAAAGGCAGTTGATAAAAGCGCTGGACGACCTGGTTTCAGTCAGCGCCTTGACGTCATGGGAGCTAAGCGGCCAGCGTGTCATGGTTCAGCGAACCCCTAGCACAAGCCAGCAGCGGCATCTTGCAAAGCGTAGGCGTTCTCCCGCATGAGCCAGGGTGGGATACGATGCACTACTCCGTGGGATACGGTGCATGCGAAGTGGGATTCGGTGCACTGAATAATGGGATACGGTGCACTGGCATATGGGATACGGTGCACGCTATCCACAGGCTCGTTATGGTCGGAGGCTTAGTGCTGCAAGGGATAGCGAGATTCGGTTAAATGGCGCTAATCTTCTTATAATCCTTATTTAATCAAATAGAGCGTTGGTCGATCCCTCAAGTGTCAATGTGCGTGCCAAATCGGGGAGCACACGGAGTTCGGGGAAAGCCGTACGTTAAATCTCTGGGCGGCTAGCGGTTGGCCTTCTGGCGGGAGGCCATGGCTACCGTAGCCCATCCGAAAACCCGCTACTACGGGGGTTGAATCAATTTTGACTTGTTTAGTGATCTAGCCATTGATAGTTTAGATACTGAGAGCGCGAAACCGGTTGCTTCCGGCAGCTATAACCGGCGTAGGAACCCCGTAAACGGCTGGCACGTTCACGTAGGGTGAGACCTCTCCAGCCCTCGTGAAGGGGCGAATATCAGGTATCTAACCCTAAAAGGCAGTCCAGCGCGGCTGCCTTTTTCGTTTCAGCAGTCACGCAGTCGGCTGCGCTGTTGGGGTGGCATGCCGTGTCTCTGTGGACTGCTCCCGCTCCGGGACACTGGTAGACCCCCGGCCTATGTTCAGCTACCAATCTTCGTTGACACTTGGGGGATTCTTTCGAATCTTCGTCATGCTGAGCTCCCGCTGCTCATTTTGCCTAAGGGCGGCTACTCGTTGCTCAGTAGTGATGATTTGGTTTCTCATGAAAACTGAGTGTGCAATATCCTTGATGCCAATGGCATCGTTGTATTGCTTGTCACTATTTAGTCTGTTGATCTCTTGCTCGCTTAGAATAGATATAACTTCGTACTCAATTCCATAATGCGCAAGCAGTGCAGACACTCTACAGTCTTGCTGGCAGACGCGGACACACCTGTAAACGCCTTTCACGTCTACATCTAAAGGTGCCAAATCCCTGAGGGTGGCGTGTAGTCGATATAGAGCTATTGCTTCGACGAAATCTTCTGGCTCTATTTGTTTCTTTGAGGTTAACAGTCTTTTTTCGAACCCATGTATCGCTTGTTCTACAGAGCTATTTCCCCCGTGGTGTAGAGCCCACAGTTCACGTTCAGGCGAAAATAGAGCCCGCCATATTCCCCAGGGGCCGTCGTCATAGAAATCTCGCGCTCCAGAAAAGGCCTGTTCAATCCAGTTCAATTTGTACGGTGTCAGTGCTTTTTGGCCTGTTATTAAATGACGCCACTCCGTTGGGCTGAATAGCTCAAAGTGAAGCTGGTCTAAAAGTGCTTTGTATAAAAAATCCCAGCTGTCTGACTCTGTAGTTAATAACATCTGTTTGAGTAGTGCTTTGGTTCGTCCAGCTTCCTCAAGCTGCTGTATTTCTGTGCGCGCTGTTCTGGCCATTTTATTTTGTCAATGGTGATTAATTGGATTTTGTTAGGCTCGAATCTATACCAATTATCGCTAATCTGTACATGTCTAAATTTCATCTCGTGCTTCTGGCTTTGGTGTGTTCGATATACCGAAGCTAAATTTTTTGGATATATCGAAGTTCATGAAAACTACATCTGATCATTTGTTAGAAAAATATGGCCCGCTGATCACTATCGAGCAGTTGGCTCAGGTTCTGAGCCGCAAAGGTTCAGGGCTTCGCGGAGTGTTACAGAAACCAACGGAGCCCTGGATGTTTGAGCTTAATCGGGTAAAGCGCCGTATTGGTCGAAGGATTTACTTTCCCACGGACGCAGTTGCTGCGTTGCTAAACGGCGATTTTGATCGGTGTAGTAACGGCATGGAATCGATATCCGATCGGCCTTTAATCGGCAAAGAATCGGGTACTTGTACTGAATAAATCGGCTTTGTATGCAGGGCAAGATAGGTGAAGTACCTGTACCGGCAAGCCGGCACAGTTTCTTCACTGCACCCTTATTCGCGCTACGCGCTCAACGGGTGTCTTGCCCTGCGGGGCAAGCGGCTGCCGCCGCTACAGGAGCAGTTGATGACTGAGCAGAGAGCGATAACCAGGAAAGAAACCACGCCCATAAACGTGTGGGTTACGCCAGAGGAGAAGGCACAGATTGATGCGCTTGCTCAGCAGACAGGGCACAGCATGTCGTCGCTATTGCGCTGCCTGGGTATGGGGCATCAGCCCCCCAGCATTCTCGACAGCAAGATGATTCTTGAACTGGCGAAGATTAACGGCGATCAGGGACGGTTGGGTGGCTTGCTCAAGATGTGGCTGACCAACGATGAGCGCTTTGCCGGTTTCGACGGGGTGCAGATGCGCAGAACCATTGAGGTTGTTCTGTCGAGGATTCAGCAGACGCAGCAAGCAATGCTGGATCTGGTAATCAAGGTACAGGGAGAGTGATGTGAAAATTTTAGCGGCTAAAAAAATTGGCTTCATCGCGTTGGCGCTCTGTTCGTTAAGCGGTCAGCTGGCCTACGCAGGTATTCCCGTGATCGATGGGGGCAACCTGACCCAGAACGTGCTGACAGCTATTGAGAGTGTTGCGCAGACGCTCAAGCAGGTTGAGCAATATGCCAAGCAGGTGGAGCAGTATTCGACCCAGCTGCAGCAGTATGAAAATCAGCTCCAGAACACGGCCGCGCCTGCGGCCTACATTTGGGATCAGGCCAGCCGCACGATCAATAAGCTGATCGAAGCGCAGGACATGCTGGCGTATTACCAACGCCAGGCTGGCAGCCTGGATGCCTATTTGGCCAAGTACCAGGACGCCGCCTACTACCGCAGCTCGTCATGCTTTAGCGGTGGAGGTTGTACGCCAAGTGAGCGCGAAGCGATATCAGAGAATCGCCGTCTGGCCTCTGCGTCGCAGAAGCAGGCCAACGATGCTTTGTTCAAGGCCATCGCTCAGCAGCAGGAAAATATGGCAGCGGACGCCCGTCAGTTGGAGCGCCTGCAATCGGCTGCGTCCACCGCCGATGGCCAAGTCAAAGCCATTCAATATGCCAACCAGCTGGCCAGCCACCAATCGAACCAACTTTTACAGATTCGCGGCCTGATGCTCGCCCAGCAGAATGCCCTGGTTGTTCGCAGTCAGGCAGATGCTGACCAGGCTGCAAAGGAGCTGGCAGCGCATGAGGTATCTACTGCCGCTCGCGGGCCGGAATCGCTTCCAGCTAACCCGAAGAAGTGGTGAGGAGCACCGCCATGACCAAGACCATTCCCCTCGCGATTGCGCTGCTTGCCGGAACCCTGGCTGGTTGCGAGCCATCACCCCTGGACTGCACTGACCCACAGAGCCAGCAGCAGAGGCAGGATTGTGCGCATCGTGCCTCTGCGGAGCCACGCGGCCCCGACACCCTGCCAGCCAACCCGAAGAAGTGGTGATCCCATGAGAACCATTAAAAGCATTCTGCTGCTGAGCCTGATTTTGTCGCTCTACTCGGTTGGTGCATCGGCTGAGCTAGCGTTCCATGACCCAGCCACTCAGGTGGGCGTCCTGGATCAAGTTGTGCAGGAGTTCGTCACCCGGGCGGCTGCCTGGCAAGGCGTGATTATGGCCGCAGCCACCTGGCTCTTCTGGACGCTCGGCACCATCAGCTTTACCTGGACGATGGGCATGCTGGCACTGCGCAAAGCCGACATTGGCGATTTCTTCAGCGAATTTATTCGCTTCACCTTGTTCTTCGGTTTTTTCTACTGGCTGCTACAGAACGGCCCCTACTTTGCGGAAACCATCATCAGCTCCTTGCGCCAGATCGGTGACAGAGCTGCGGGAACTACTGGCCTGTCTCCCTCGGGTGTTGTCGATATCGGCTTCATGATCTGGAAGCAGGCCGTGTCCAATTTATCGGCTTGGAGTCCAATAGACAGTTTTGTCGGGGTGGTTCTCAGTGCGGGCATTTTGCTGGTACTCGCCATCATCGCAGTGAACATGCTGCTGCTTCTGATCTCAGGCTGGATCTTGATGTACGCCGGTATCTTCTTCCTGGGCTTTGGCGGTTCCAGGTGGACATCCGACATGGCCATCAACTACTTCAAGACAGTTCTCGGATTAGCCGTTCAACTACTGGTAATGATCTTGCTGGTTGGTATTGGCAACGACTTGCTCACCAGTTTCTACGGCAAGATGAGTAAGGCCACGCTCAACTTTGAAGAGCTCGGCGTGATGCTGGTCTTCTGCCTGGCGCTGCTGATCCTGACCAATCAAGTGCCCAAGATGGTAGCCGGCATCGTCAGTGGGGGCGGCGGGAGCGCAGGCGTTAGTAGCTTCGGGGCTGGTGCGATTGCAGGCGCGGCGTTCGGTGCTGTTGGCACTGCTTCCGCCGCAGCAAGCATGGCTGGCTCAGCCGTTATGGGCGGTGCGCAGAATATCGCAGGGGGCGCATCCGCGATTAAGGCCGCTATGCAGAGGGCTCAGGGCACGATGGAGAGCGGTGCTGGTATGTCGTCACTCGGCGCATCCTCGTCATCCCACGGCTCAGAAACTGGGGCTGGCGCGCTCCACGCGGCTATGGGGCTCAACCCGAGCAGCCAATCAGGCGGCATGATGCAGAAAGCCGCCAGCCTGGCGGTAGGGACTACCTCCGAGTTGGCCAAAGGGGCAGGTAGCTTGATCAAAGAAAAAGCCAGCGAGGCCGCCATCAAATTCCAAGAGAAAGCCGGCCAAACTCTCGGCGGTCAGCTCGCATCGATTATTCGGGGAGAGCCATCTTTCGACGGGGACAGCCTGTCAGCAGCGGGGCAGGGCGATAGCGACATGGACGACGAGATAGCCGAGTTCGTGAATCGTGATCGCGGATCGGCCATCTGAAAATTTTAGCGGCTAAAATCGAGCTATCTGAAATTAGCCGCTAAATTCTTCAATGCCACGACTAGAAAGGATGGTTCATGGTCACGATGCGGATTCCACGCTGACTC
>DELY01000009.1:159129-159420 GCA_002354655.1 Pseudomonas sp. UBA2684 | reverse complement strand
GGGCGCCGCCGAAGCCGTTGTCGAGGCGCCGAGTGCCGAAGCCGTCAGTGGCGCATCCGGCGATATTACCGACACTGAATTCGAGCAGTTGCTCGATGCGCTCGGCGAACCGTCAGCGCAGTTGAGCGGCGTGGCCGCAGCGGGCGAGGAAATTACCGACGACGAGTTCGAGTCGCTGCTCGATCAACTGCATGGCAAGGGCCAGTTCGTGCCGCCAGTCGTTACGGCAAGTGCGGCGGTGAGCCTCGCGCCGGCAGCCGCGGGCGATGAAATCACCGACGATGAATTCGA
>DELY01000009.1:80041-159038 GCA_002354655.1 Pseudomonas sp. UBA2684 | reverse complement strand
GAAATCACCGACGATGAATTCGAAGCCTTGCTCGATCAGTTGCATGGCAAGGGGCAGTTCGCTGCGTCCGAGGCCGTTGCGCCGGCAGCAGCGCCAATGGCTGCAGCGCCGGCTGCGGCTGGTGGCGACGAAATCACCGACGATGAATTCGAAGCGTTGCTCGATCAGTTGCATGGCAAAGGCAAGTTTGTCGAACCCACGGCCAGCACAGCGCCTGTGGCTAAACCGGCGGCGCCTGGTAAACCGCCGGCCAAGCCTGTGGCGAAGGCCGAGCCGCTGAGAGCAGCGGCTCCCGCGCCGGTGGCTGCGGACAAAGAGAAAGCGGCTGCGCCGAGTGAGGCGGAGACCACGGTGCGCGTCGATACCGCGCGCCTGGACGAGATCATGAACATGGTCGGCGAGCTGGTGTTGGTGCGTAACCGCCTGGTGCGCCTGGGTTTGAACAGTGGTGATGAGGCCATGTCCAAGGCGGTGTCCAACCTCGATGTGGTCACTGCCGATCTGCAAACCGCGGTGATGAAAACCCGCATGCAACCGATCAAGAAGGTCTTCGGGCGTTTCCCGCGGTTGGTTCGCGACCTGGCCCGCAGCCTGAAAAAAGAGATCAACCTGGAGCTGGTCGGTGAAGAAACCGACCTCGATAAGAACCTGGTCGAGGCGTTGGCCGATCCATTGGTGCACTTGGTGCGCAACGCCGTCGACCACGGCATCGAAACACCCGAAGAGCGCGAAGCGGCGGGCAAGTCGCGCGGCGGCAAGGTGGTATTGTCGGCCGAGCAGGAGGGCGATCACATCCTCCTGTCGATTTCCGATGACGGCAAGGGCATGGACGCCGATGTACTGCGCGCCAAGGCTGTCGAGAAGGGCCTGCTGGACAAGGACGCGGCCGACCGCCTCAACGAGTTCGAGTGTTACAACCTGATTTTCGCCCCAGGCTTCTCGACCAAGACCGAGATTTCCGACGTGTCCGGCCGCGGGGTCGGCATGGACGTGGTGAAAACCAAGATTTCCCAGCTCAACGGCACGGTTAACGTGTTCTCGGTCAAGGGTCAGGGCTCGAAGATCGTCATCAAGGTACCGCTGACCCTGGCGATCATGCCGACTCTGATGGTGATGCTGGGCAACCAGGCGTTCGCTTTTCCGCTGGTCAACGTCAATGAAATCTTCCACCTCGACCTGTCGCGCACCAACGTGGTCGACGGCCAGGAAGTGGTGATCGTGCGCGACAAAGCCTTGCCGCTGTTCTACCTCAAGCGCTGGCTGGTGCGCAGCGCGGCTCATGAGGAGCAGGGCGAGGGCCACGTGGTGATTCTCACGGTTGGCAGCCAGCGCATTGGTTTTGTCGTCGATCAGCTGGTCGGCCAGGAGGAAGTGGTGATCAAACCGCTGGGCAAGATGCTCCAAGGCACTCCGGGCATGTCTGGCGCTACCATCACCGGTGATGGGCGCATCGCCCTGATTCTTGACGTGCCGAGCATGCTCAAGCGCTACGCACGGCGCATCTGATTGTTAGCGGTGCAGGCTCTGCCTGCGCCGCTTAGGAGTGTTTATGGCTGTCAAGGTATTGGTGGTGGACGATTCCGGCTTCTTTCGCCGGCGCGTATCGGAAATTCTGTCTGCCGACCCGAATATCCAGGTGGTCGGTACTGCCACCAACGGCCGCGAGGCCATCGATCAGGCATTGGCGCTCAAGCCCGATGTGATCACCATGGACTACGAGATGCCGATGATGGACGGCATCACCGCGGTGCGAAACATCATGCAGCGCTGTCCCACCCCGGTACTGATGTTCTCTTCACTGACCCACGAGGGCGCCCGCGTCACCCTGGATGCCCTGGACGCCGGCGCGGTGGATTTTCTGCCGAAAAATTTCGAAGATATTTCGCGTAACCCGGAAAAGGTCAAGCAACTGCTCTGCGAGAAGGTGCACAGCATCGCCCGCAGCAACCGCCGCAGTATCAGTTCTGCACCCGCTACGGCACCCGTGGCGGCCCCCGCGCCGTTGGGAAAGTCGCCAGCGCCGAGCAGCAGCCTGAGCCGCCCGAGCGTTAGTGCGCCAACAACGACAGCGAGCACTCCACATGTGAGCTCCACTGCGCCCAAACGCAAAGCCTACAGGCTGGTGGCCATCGGCACCTCGACAGGTGGCCCGGTGGCATTGCAGCGGGTGTTGACCCAGCTGCCGGCCAATTTCCCTGCGCCAATCGTGTTGATCCAGCATATGCCGGCGGCATTCACCAAAGCCTTTGCCGAGCGTTTGGACAAACTCTGCCGGATCAACGTCAAGGAAGCCGAGGACGGTGATCTGCTGCGTCCAGGCTTGGCCCTGCTGGCGCCAGGTGGCAAGCAGATGATGATCGACGGGCGTGGTGCGATCAGAATCCTCCCCGGCGACGAGCGCTTGAACTACAAGCCCTGCGTCGACATTACTTTTGGTTCGGCGGCCAAGTCCTACCACGACAAGGTCTTGGCGGTGGTTTTGACCGGCATGGGCGCCGACGGCCGCGAAGGTGCGCGCCTCCTCAAGCAGGGCGGCAGCCAGGTGTGGGCGCAAGACGAGGCCAGCTGTGTGATCTATGGTATGCCCATGGCCGTGGTCAAAGCCGACCTGGCGGATGCCATATACCCACTTGACGATATCGGCAGGCACTTGGCCGAGGCCTGTATTTAATGGATGTACTGAGCCTCATCGGGGTCATCCTGGCGTTCGTCGCCATTTTGGGTGGTAACTACCTCGAAGGCGGCCATGCTGCGGCGTTGCTCAATGGGCCGGCGGCATTGATTGTGATTGGCGGCACCTTGGGTGCGGCGTTTTTGCAGGCACCGGTCAGCGTGTTCAAGCGCGCCCTGGCGATTCTGCGCTGGATTTTCTTCCCACCGCGCATCGATCTGGCGGGCGGTATCAACCGCGTGGTCGGCTGGAGCATGACCGCGCGCAAAGAGGGCTTGCTTGGTCTCGAAGCGGTGGCCGATGTCGAGGCCGATCCGTACGCGCGCAAAGGCTTGCAGTTGCTAGTCGATGGCGCCGAGCCCGAAGCGATTCGCAGCATCCTTGAGGTCGATCTCTACACCCAGGAAGGTCGCGATATTCAGGCCGCCAAGGTCTTCGAAAGCATGGGCGGCTATGCGCCGACCATCGGCATCATCGGGGCGGTGATGGGCCTGATCCACGTGATGGGCAATCTGGCCGACCCGAGCATGCTGGGCAATGGTATCGCCGTGGCATTTGTCGCGACGATTTACGGGGTTGGGTTCGCCAACCTGTTGTTATTGCCCATCGGCAACAAACTCAAGGCCATCGCCATGCGTCAGTCGCGTTACCGGGAGATGTTGCTGGAGGGCATTCTGTCCATCGCCGAAGGCGAAAACCCACGCTCCATTGAGCTGAAGCTGCAAGGCTTCATGGACTGATGGAGTGAGCCATGGCTCGTCGACGCCGGCATGAAGAACATGAGAATCACGAGCGTTGGCTGGTGTCCTACGCGGATTTCATTACCTTGCTGTTCGCCTTTTTCGTGGTGATGTATTCGATTTCCTCGATCAACGAAGGCAAGTACAAGATCCTTTCGGAAACCCTGACTGGGGTATTCAACCAGCCGGATCGTTCGATCAAGCCGATCCCGGTGGGCGATGAGCGGCCGCGTACCAGCGAACCCGACCGCTCGATGGTCGACGAGGATCTGAACCAAGCAGCGGCGGATAACTTGCAGAACATCGCCGACAGTGTGCGCCAGGCCTTCGGCGAGCTGATTGAAAGCGAGCAGCTGAAAGTGCGTGGCAACGAGTTGTGGATCGAGATCGAACTCAGCTCCAGCCTGTTGTTTCCCAGCGGCGATGCGCTGCCGAACAACGCTGCATTCGAGATTATCGAGAGGATCGCCAAAATTCTGGCGCCTTATGAGAACCCGGTACATGTCGAGGGCTTTACCGATAACTTGCCGATTCAAACGGCGCAATTTCCGACCAACTGGGAGCTGTCGGCGGCACGGGCTGCGAGCATCGTACGGATGCTCGCCATGGATGGCGTTAACCCGGGGCGCTTGGCCTCGGTAGGCTATGGCGAGTTTCAGCCGGTGGCGGACAATGCCACCGCCGAAGGCCGGGCGCGCAACCGCCGGGTAATCCTGGTGATTTCGCGTAACCTGGATGTACGACGCAGTGTCAGCGGTGTCGGCAGCGCCAATGCCAGGCCCGATGGCGCCTTGCAGCGCGCTGGCACGCAATCTGCACCGGCGCCAACAGCGCAGGCCCCGCAAGCGGGTGCCGTCAATCCCCCGTCGCCGGCCCCATAAGGGCGGCGCCAGTTCTCGGCCAGGTAGCCCCTCGGTCGGGAGGATGAAGAAGATGAGAGTCTGGGCAGTAGCCAACCAAAAAGGTGGCGTGGGTAAAACCACCACCTCCATCGCTCTAGCGGGCCTGCTGGCCGATGCCGGCAAGCGTGTGGTCGTGGTCGATCTCGACCCCCATGGGTCAATGACCAGCTATTTTGGGCATGACCCGGATTCGCTGGAGCGCAGCAGCTTCGACCTGTTTCTGCATCAGGGCGTTGTGCCGCAGGGGTTGCCGCAGCAGTTGCTGTTGCCCACCAGCCATGAGCGGATTGCCCTGTTGCCGTCGAGCACCGCACTGGCCACGTTGGAGCGACAATCCCCTGGGCAGAGTGGCTTGGGCTTGGTGATTGCCAAGAGCCTGGCGCAACTGTGGCAGGAGTTCGACCATGCGGTGATCGATAGCCCGCCGTTGCTCGGGGTGCTGATGGTCAACGCGCTGGCGGCCAGCCAGCAACTGGTGATTCCGGTGCAGACCGAGTTCCTCGCGGTGAAGGGCCTGGAGCGCATGGTCAGCACCCTGGCGATGATCAACCGTTCGCGTAAGCAGGCGCTGCCTTACACCATCGTGCCGACGCTGTTCGATCGCCGCACCCAGGCGTCGATGAGCACCTTGCGGGTGCTGCGCAATGACTACCCGGAACACCTGTGGCCAGCCTATATTCCCGTCGATACGCGTCTGCGCGATGCCAGTCGGGCGGGGCTGACGCCGTCACGGTTCGACCACAACAGCCGTGGTGTGCTGGCCTATCGCGCGTTGCTGAAGCACCTGCTGGCGCAATTGCCGGCGGCGCAGGTGGCTTGAGGTGGGCGTCTATGCTGAGCGAAATCGCTCAAGTCTGCCGCTGCTGTGGCCGATAAGGGATACAGGTTATTTTTGCGGATTCCACCTATGAGCCGTCCCGTCGCCACCGCTACCCGTTCCCAGTTGGCTTTGCAGTCTTACCTGGATGGCTTGCTGCAAGAGGCGGCGGTCGAGTTGGCCACAAGCACCAGTCTGGATGAGTTCGAGGCAGCGGTGCTGGAAGAGCAGGTGCGCGATGCCCATCCGCCGTCCATTGCGCCCGCGCAACTGCTGACCGAGCCGCAGTCGCTGGTGTTGCCGACGCTCGTACCGGTGTTGCCCGAGGTGGAAACGCCGCCGCTACTGATCGAGCCGCTGGCCGAGGTGCACTTGCCCGCGCCGCCGGCAACGCTTAACCCCAAGCTGCAGTTGCAAGGTCGACCGGAGTGGGCGCAAGAGCCATTCGAATGCCTGCTGTTCGATGTCGCCGGCCTGACTCTGGCCGTGCCGCTGGTCTGCCTGGGTTCTATTTATCCGCTGGCTGGGCAGGAGTTGACCCCATTGTTTGGCCAGCCGGACTGGTTTCTCGGCATACTGCCGTGCCAGGCCGGTAACCTGAAAGTGTTGGACACGGCGCGTTGGGTCATGCCTGACCGCTACCGCGACGATTTTCGCCAGGGGTTGCAGTACGTGATTTCCGTGGAAGGCTACGAGTGGGGGTTGGCGGTGCATCAGGTCAGCCGCTCGATTCGTCTCGATCCGAATGAAATCAAGTGGCGTAGCCAGCGTACGCAACGGCCCTGGTTGGCGGGTACGGTGATCGAGCACATGTGCGCACTGTTGGATGTCTCGGCGTTGGCCGAGTTGATTGCCAGCGGCGCGGCCAAGCGCATGGTCAACGGCCAGTTGCATTGAGTGATGATGGGCTCGCCGCTAGGCGGGCTCAGCCAGTAATGACAAGCGGGTTGCACCGCGCACGCCGCACCGCGCGGCTTATGACGAGGCTAGGGACATGAAGAAAAGTTCTGCACAGGGTGCCGAAGATCCCATTCTGCAGTGGGTGACCTTTCGCCTGGACAACGAGACCTATGGCATCAATGTGATGCAGGTCCAGGAAGTGCTGCGCTACACCGAGATTGCGCCGGTGCCGGGCGCGCCGAGCTATGTGCTGGGCATCATCAACCTGCGTGGCAATGTGGTGACGGTGATCGACACGCGTCAGCGCTTTGGCCTGGACTCGGCGCCGGTGACCGACAACACCCGCATCGTGATCATCGAGGCGGACAAGCAAGTGGTGGGGATTCTGGTCGACAGCGTGGCCGAGGTGGTTTACCTGCGCCAATCCGAAGTGGAAACCGCGCCGAATGTCGGTAACGACGAGTCGGCCAAATTCATCCAGGGCGTGTGCAACAAGAACGGCGAGTTGCTGATTCTGGTTGAGCTGGACAAGATGATGAGTGAGGAAGAGTGGTCTGAGCTGGAGAGCATCTGAGCCATGCTCGAGATCGCGCTTATCGTCATCGCCCTATTGTGTCTGGGCTTGATCGGCACCTGTGTTTGGCTGGCGACTCAGCAGCGGCATGCGCTGCAGTTACAAGCCGAGCGCGACGCGGCGCGCGATCTGCGGATCAAAGAGTTGAGTAAACGCCTGGATGCCTACCTCACCGGTAGCATCCGCATGGGTGAGGAGCTGCATGAGCTACGGCGCACTGTCGCGCCGTTGCCGGACAAGTTGAACCAGATGGAACAGCGTGACCCCAGCAGCCTGTCATTCACCCAGGCGGCGCGGTTGGTTGGCCTGGGGGCCAGCGTCGACGACCTGACACAATCCTGTGGCCTGACCAAGGCCGAAGCCGAACTGGTCAGTAAACTGCACCAGTCCAAAACCCGTTAGTTTCCCGCGCTTTTGTAGGGTGGATATGGCGAAGCCTTGTCCACCATTCGGCGGCCTAAATGGCGGGAAAGCCTTCGGCATGTCCGCCCTACGATGTTGCAGGCCTTGCAGACGCACATAGGATCTTCAGGTTCGCGACGCTTCCACCCGATGGCCTTCAGGGTGATCAATAGCGAAAGCGCAACGCTTTTAGCGGCGGTATTTCAGCGAGTCGGCCCCTCGAGCAACGGCAGCGGTGGGGTGACGTCGCGGTACTGGGCGAAACCCGGCGGGCACTTGCCTTTCAAGTACCAGGCAAAGGCGATGATTTCGGCAATGCAACGGTACAGTTGTTCGGGAATTGCTTCGCCTAATTCCAGCTTTGCCAAGAGGCGCACCAGATCGGCGTTTTCGTAGATCGGCACTTCGTACTCACGGGCGATCGCCAGGATCGCTTCGGCCAGTTCGTCGTCGCCCTTGGCGCTGAGGTTTGGTGCGTTTTTGCCGTCGTAGGTCAGGGCAATGGCTTGGCGCGGTGCTTGTTTTTTCATTCCAGTTTTATTTCAGAAGTAGAGCGCGAAGGCAAGCGAGCAGCGCAGCCGACAAAGTTATACGAATGAAAGAGCGCTGGAATCATGCGGTTTCGTCGATCCAGCGTTGTTCCAGGGTGGTTCGCGGCCCTTGCGGTGGCGTGCCTTGATTGCATGCCAACTCGCCGACAGTCAGGCCCGCAGTGCACAGACGTTCGCGCAGGTTGCCCAGTTCGGCATCGATCAAGCTGACGGTGCTGGCGCGCTCTGCCCAGAGCTGACTGGAGAGTCTGCCGCGGGCTAATTGTGCCTGTACCTGTAAGGGTCCCAGGGGTTCCAGGTCGAAGGCCAATTCGACTCGCCAGAGCGTTTCTTTTTGCTCGTTTTTCGAGGTTTTTTGCGGCTCGTCGTGCTGGATCTTGATCTGTAGCGGCACCAGCTCCTGCTGGTTGCGCATGGGCAACTCCAGTTGCCAGGTGGTCAGCAGGTTGCCATCCGGGCCGACCTGACTCTGGGCGAGGCTCGACAGCTGGTGGGTTTGTAGGCGCGAGACAGCCGCCGCCGCTAGCTTCAGCAGGGTTTCCAGATCGGCTTCGCCCTCCATGGCCTGTAGCAGCCGCGATGGCAATGGAAAGCTCAGGGCCTGTTGGCGGGCGCTGGTTTGGCCGAGGGTGCCGAGCACGTTGCGCGCAAATGCCGGCAGGGCCTGGGCCAGCGCTGCGCCGGCATTGGCTGCCGCCAGCGGTGCAGTGCTCGATAGGTTGGGAAGCAGTTGGGTTATCAAGCGCAGCAGGTTGGCTTTCAAGTCGGCCGGCAGGGCATTGCCTTGGCCGCTGAGCAGCTTGCTTTCGAGAAACAGGCCGCTGTTTTCCAGCGCCTGACTCAGGCCTTTGGCACTGCTCAGTTGGCTGGCGTCAGGCATTCCGGCAAAGAGTTTGTCGATGCTGCCGCGCAGGCCTTCCGGCAGCGTTGTTTGGCCGCGCAAGCCCTGCAATGCCTTGAATAAGCCCTCCAGCGAGCCCTGGCGATTCTGCTGGTTGGCCAGTTGCTGGCTGAGCTCCAGTTGGTCGAGGCGGCCGCTCAGAGGAAGAAAGTTCAATGCCTGGCTGCCTTGCACCTGGGCGCTGAGCAGGCTGCCCAGGGGCAGCGCCAGTGGGGTTTCCAGCGCCAGCTTGCTGCCGGCCAGCGGGGTATTCAACAGGCTGACCAGCACCTTGTAGAGCGCTTGCGGTGATTTGCCTTGGAGCATTGGCTCACTGGCCACGACTTTGCCTTGCAACAACGTGCCGATTGGCAGTTGTTGCAAATCCAGGCTGGTCAGGGCTTTGTCGCCACCGGCTTGCAGGACCACCGCCAGGCGTGTTTCCGAGAGCGCGGTGACGGCCAGCGCAGTGCCTTGCGCCAACGGGCGTGTGCTGCTGGCTTGCAGGGTGGCTTGGCGGCCGTTCTCCAGGGTCAGCTTGAGCAGTAGATGAAAATTCTGCGCCGCCTCCTTGAGAGCGATCACTTCGGCTTTGGCGGTCTCGCCACTGGCCAGCAAGCCTTGCAAGGGCTGTAGCAGTTTTAGCGCCAGATCGTTGACCTGCGCGTTCGGGCGACTGCTCGGTGGGGTCGGTGGAAGCGGGCGAGGGCTGCTGATTTCGCTCATTGACGGGTTACAACCTGTCGAAAATGCCGACTGCGGGGGGCAGGGCGTGGCATGTATAATGCCGCCCCGTCCGGGCCGGCTACGCATTCAACGTGCATCAGTATAGCGGCCAGGAGACTGCCGACTTGAACCGCTTTAGGTACGCATGCCTTGACCAGCCCCCTTCTCGAAGCCGTGGCGCTCGCTTGTGAGCGAGATTGGCGCGTGCTCTTCGAGCGTCTGGAGCTGCGTCTGGCGGCCGGTGAGATGTTGCAAGTCTCTGGCCCCAATGGCAGCGGTAAAACCAGTCTACTGCGTTTGCTGGCGGGGTTGATGCAACCCAGCGCCGGAGAAATCCGCCTGAATGCTCAACCCTTGAGTGGCCAGCGTGCCGAGCTGGCGCGCAACCTCGTGTGGATTGGTCACGCCGCCGGCATCAAGGGCCTGCTGACTGCCGAAGAAAACCTGGCCTGGCTCTGCGCCCTGCATCGCCCGGCGCCGCGCGAGGCCATCTGGCAGGCGTTGGCCGCCGTTGGCCTGCGCGGTTTCGAGGATGTGCCGTGCCATACCTTGTCTGCCGGGCAGCAGCGGCGCGTAGCACTGGCGCGCCTGTACCTGGACGGGCCGCCGCTGTGGATTCTCGATGAGCCGTTCACCGCTCTCGACAAGCAGGCCGTCGCGCAATTGGAACAGCACCTGGCGCAGCACTGCGCACGCGGCGGCTTGGTGGTATTGACCACTCACCACCTGCTGTCGGTCAAACCCGCCGGTTACCGCGAACTTGACCTGGGGCAGCGCACGTTATGAGCAATGTCTTCAGCTTGTTGGTCGCTCGCGAAGCGCGGCTGTTATTCCGCCGCCCGGCCGAGTTGGCCAATCCGTTGGTGTTCTTCGCTATCGTCATCGCCTTGTTTCCGTTGGCCGTCGGGCCGCAAACACAGTTGTTACAAACCCTTTCGCCCGGCTTGGTATGGGTTGCGGCGCTATTGGCCGTACTGCTCTCGCTGGACGGCTTGTTTCGCAGTGATTTCGAGGACGGCTCGCTGGAACAGTGGGTCCTTTCGCCGCACCCCCTGCCTCTTCTGGTATTAGCCAAGGTGCTGGCACACTGGTTGTTTTCCGGGTTGGCGTTGGTGCTGTTGGCGCCGTTGCTGGCCCTGATGCTCGGGTTGCCGGGACGCTGTTTGCCGGTGCTGCTGCTCTCACTGTTGCTCGGCACGCCGGTATTGAGCCTGTTGGGTGCGGTTGGCGCGGCGTTGACGGTTGGCCTCAAGCGCGGTGGCTTGCTGCTGGCGCTGCTGATTCTGCCGCTGTATATCCCGGTGCTGATTTTGGGCAGCGGTGCGCTGCAAGCCAGCTTGCAAGGATTACCGGCGGTCGGCCATTTGTTGTGGTTGGCCAGCCTCGCCGCACTGGCGGTGACCTTGACACCTTTTGCCATCGCCGCCGGTCTTACGATCAGCGTCGCCGAGTGACGGACTTTAAAATGATCGAAAAATTGTTGAAAAACGTAGCGAGCGCCGCTGAGACAAAGCGAAAACAGGCGAGGGCGCGGAGTTTACGAGTTGTAAATGAGCAGCCCGAGCCTGTTTTCAACGCAGTCTCAGCAAGCGCAGTAGTTTTGAGGCAGTTTTTATGAACTGGACGTGGTTTCACAAATGGGGCTCGCCCAAGTGGTTTTACGAGATCAGCGGTCGTTGGTTGCCGTGGCTGACCGTGGCCGCTGTATCGCTGATGCTGGTCGGGCTGGTATGGGGCCTGGCCTTCGCGCCGCCGGACTACCAGCAGGGCAACAGCTTTCGCATCATCTATATCCACGTGCCGGCGGCATTTCTCGCCCAGTCGATCTACGTCATGTTGGCGGTGGCCGGTGTGGTCGGTCTGGTGTGGAAGATGAAACTGGCGGATGTCGCCTTGCAGCAGGCCGCACCGATCGGTGCCTGGATGACCGCTATCGCCTTGGTTACCGGCGCCATCTGGGGCAAGCCGACCTGGGGCACCTATTGGGTCTGGGATGCGCGGTTGACCTCGATGTTGATTCTGCTGTTCCTGTATTTCGGCGTGATTGCCCTCGGCCAGGCCATCAGCAACCGCGACAGTGCGGCCAAGGCCTGTGCGGTACTGGCCATCGTCGGGGTGATCAACATCCCGATCATCAAATACTCGGTGGAGTGGTGGAACACTCTGCACCAGCCCGCCACCTTCAGCATCGTCGAAAAACCGGCCATGCCCCTGGAGATGTGGTTGCCGCTGCTGATCATGGTGCTGGGTTTCTACTGCTTCTTCGGTGCGGTGCTGTTGCTGCGCATGCGCCTCGATGTGCTCAAACGCGAAGCGCGCAGCAGTTGGGCCAAGGCCGCCATCAAGGTTGCAGCCAAGAGCCAGGTGGAGAAGGGCCTATGAGCTTTGCGTCGTGGTCCGAATTTATCGCCATGGGTAGCCACGGCGTGTATGTCTGGTCGTCCTACGCCATCAGCCTGGCTGTGCTGGCGCTGAATATCGCGTTGCCAATTCTGGCGCGCCGCCGTTATCTGCAAGACGAGGCGCGTCGTTTGCGCCGGGAGGAGTCGAAGTGAACCCTGTCCGCAAGAAGCGCCTGTTTATCGTTCTGGCGATTCTCGCCGGTGGCGGCATCGCCGTGGCGTTGGCGCTGAGCGCACTGCAACAGAACATCAACCTGTTCTACACGCCGACGCAGATCGCCAATGGCGATGCGCCCCAGGACACTCGCATCCGCGCGGGCGGGCTGGTGGAGAACGGTTCGGTAAAACGCTCGAGCAACTCGCTGGAAACCGATTTCGTGGTGACTGACGGGGCGAAAAGCGTGACCATTCGTTTCAGTGGCATCCTTCCGGATCTGTTCCGCGAAGGGCAGGGCATCGTCGCCATGGGCAAGCTCGACAGCGACCGCGTGTTGATTGCCGATGAGGTGCTGGCCAAGCACGACGAAAACTACATGCCGCCGGAAGTCATGCAGGCATTGGAGCAAAGCGGAATGAAACAGCAACACGACGCCGCCCAAGCTGCGAAACAAGGGGGTGCGCAATGATTCCCGAACTTGGCCACCTGGCGATGATTCTGGCCCTGTGCCTGACCCTGGTGCAGGCTACCTTGCCGATGATTGGCGCCTGGCGCGGCGACCGTCAGTGGATGAGCCTGGCGCAACCCGCGGCGTGGGGGCAATTCGCGTTCCTGCTGTTCGCCTTCATCTGCCTGACCTATGCCTTTATGGTCGATGATTTCACCGTTGCCTACGTGGCCAACAACTCCAACAGCGCCTTGCCCTGGTATTACAAATTCAGCGCGGTATGGGGCGCCCACGAAGGCTCGCTGCTGCTGTGGGCACTGATCCTCGCCGGCTGGACCTTCGCCGTGTCGATCTTCTCGCGGCAATTGCCGGAAGAGATGCTCGCCCGGGTGCTCGGTGTGATGGGCATTATCAGCATCGGCTTCCTGCTGTTCCTGATCGTCACCTCCAACCCCTTCGAGCGCCTGCTGGTAAATACGCCGGCCGATGGCCGCGACCTCAACCCGCTGTTGCAGGATTTCGGCCTGATCATCCACCCGCCAATGCTCTACATGGGGTATGTCGGTTTCTCCGTGGCCTTCGCCTTCGCCATCGCCGCCTTGCTCGGCGGCAAGCTGGATGCCGCCTGGGCGCGCTGGTCGCGGCCGTGGACCATCGTCGCCTGGGCGTTCCTCGGCATCGGTATCGCCCTGGGCTCCTGGTGGGCCTATTACGAGTTGGGCTGGGGCGGCTGGTGGTTCTGGGACCCGGTGGAGAACGCCTCGTTCATGCCTTGGCTGGTCGGTACGGCATTGATCCACTCGCTGGCGGTGACGGAAAAACGTGGCGTATTCAAGAGCTGGACCGTGTTGTTGGCCATCGCCGCGTTTTCCCTGAGTCTGTTGGGCACCTTCCTGGTGCGCTCCGGTGTGCTGACCTCGGTGCATGCTTTCGCCAGCGACCCTGAGCGCGGCGTCTTCATCCTGGCCTTCCTGCTGCTGGTGGTAGGCAGCTCACTGGTGTTGTTTGCCATTCGCGCGCCGGTGGTCAAAAGCCAGGTTGGTTTTGCCCTGTGGTCGCGGGAAACCCTGTTGCTGGTGAATAACCTGATTCTGGTGGTGGCCGCGGCGATGATCCTGCTCGGCACCCTCTACCCGCTGGTGCTGGATGCCATGACCGGGGCCAAACTGTCGGTTGGCCCGCCGTATTTCAACGCGCTGTTCGTACCCTTGATGGGGTTGTTGATGGCGATGATCGCGGTGGGTGTGCTGGTGCGCTGGAAAGACACCCCGCTGCAGTGGCTGTTGAGCATGCTCGCGCCGGTGCTGATCGGCAGCGTGTTATTGGCCGTGATCGCGACCTTCCTGGTGGGCGACTTCAACTGGGCGGTGCTTGGCGTATGCCTGCTGTCTGCCTGGGTGGTGTTGGCCGGTGTGCGCGATATTCACGACAAGACGCGCCACAAAGGCCTGCTCAAAGGTTTACCGACGCTGACACGCAGCTATTGGGGCATGCAGACCGCGCACCTGGGCATGGCGGTGTGCGCCTTGGGGGTGATTCTCACCAGCATGGGCAGCTTCGAGCGTGACATGCGCATGGCGCCTGGCGAGTCGGTGGAAATCGGCGGTTACCAGTTCACTTTCGACGGTGCCGAACACCATGAAGGACCGAACTTTACCTCGGACAAAGGCACCGTGCGGGTGTTTGAAGACGGCAAGCAAATCGCCGTGCTGCACCCGGAAAAACGCCTGTACACCGTGCAGCAGTCGGTGATGACCGAGGCCGGTATCGACGCCGGCATCACCCGTGACTTGTTCGTCGCCTTGGGCGAGCCGCTGGAAGATGGTGCCTGGGCGGTGCGTGTGCATATCAAGCCGTTTGTCCGTTGGATCTGGCTCGGGGCCTTGTTGATGGGCTTGGGCGGCTTCCTCGCGGCCAGCGACAAGCGCTACCGGGTGAAAGTGAAAACCCGCGTGCGTGACGCGCTGGGCCTGGCCGGAGCGCAAGCATGAAACGCCTGATCTTGTTGTTGCCGTTGGCGATTTTCCTCGGCATCGCGCTGTTTCTGTATCGCGGCCTGTTCCTCGACCCGTCCGAGTTGCCCTCGGCGCTGATCGGCAAGCCGTTTCCGGCGTTTTCCCTGCCGGCGGTGCAGGGCGGCAAGACCATCACCCAAGCCGATCTCCAGGGTAAGCCGGCGCTGGTTAACGTTTGGGCGACCTGGTGCGTGGCTTGCCGTGTCGAGCACCCGGTGCTGAACAAGCTGGCCGCTGTGGGCGTGAACATCTATGGGGTCAACTACAAGGACGACAACGCCGCCGCGCAGAAGTGGCTGGTCGAGTTCCATGACCCCTACCAGTTGAACATCAACGACGAACGCGGCTCCCTGGGTCTCGACCTCGGCGTTTACGGCGCACCGGAAACCTTCTTTGTCGACAAGGCCGGCATCATCCGTCACAAGTTCGTCGGGGTGATCGATGAACGCGTCTGGCGCGAGCAGCTGGCGCCGCTGTATCAGGAACTGGTCGACGAGGGCGTGCAATGAAACGTTTGCTTGCCGCCGTCGTGTTGGGTGTGGCGGTATTGGGCAGCGCCCAGGCCGCGATCGACACCTATGAGTTCGCCAGCGAGGCCGAGCGTGAGCGCTACCGCAACCTGATCGAAGAACTGCGCTGCCCGAAGTGCCAGAACCAGAACATCGCCGATTCCGACGCGCCGATTGCCATGGACCTGCGCGCGGAAATCTACCGCATGCTGGAAGAGGGCCAGAGCAACGCGCAGATCATCGAGTTCCTGGTCGCCCGCTATGGCGATTTCGTGCTCTACAAGCCTCCGGTGACGGCGCGCACGCTGTTGCTCTGGTACGGGCCAGCGGGTCTGCTGGTGGGTGGTTTCGTGCTGCTCGGAGTGATCGTGCTGCGTCGTCGCGGCAAGCAAAGCGTGGTGCCGAGCGGCCTGACAAGCGATGAACAGCAACGCCTGGCTGCCCTGCTAAATCAAACGCCTGTGGATAAAAAAGACTGATGATCGAATTCTGGCTCTCCGCCGGCCTGCTGTTGCTGGCTGCCTTGGCTTTTCTGCTGATTCCCGTGTTGCGCGCGCGCAAAGCGCAGGCGGAAGAAGACCGTACCGCACTGAATGTCACCCTCTACCAAGAGCGCATCCAGGAGCTGGAAAACCAGCGCCTCGCCGGCATCCTCAGCGACGAGCAAATGCAGAATGGTCGCGATGAAGCGGCCCGTGAGCTGTTGGCCGATACCGAGGGCAACCAGCCCGCGCGCAAGCTCGGCGTGCTGGGCAGCAAGGTGCCGCTGGCTGCGGCCTTGTTGATGCCGCTGCTGGGCTACGGACTCTACCTGCATTGGGGCGCTATCGACGATGTCGAGCGCGCGCGAATCTTCGCCGAACAGCCGCAAAGCATCGAGGAGATGACCGCGCGCTTGGAAGCGTCGGTGCAGGCCAACCCGGAGTCAGCCGAAAGCTGGTACTTCCTCGGCCGTACCTACATGGCCCAGGAGCGCGCGGGTGATGCCGCTGCCGCCTTCGAGCGTGCAGTTGGGGTCGTTGGGCGCGAGCCCGAGTTGCTCGGCCAGTGGGCGCAAGCGCTGTATTTCGCCGGTAACAAACAGTGGAACGAGCAGTTGCAGGCGCTTACCGATGAAGCGCTGCAGGCCGATCCGGCCGAAGTCACCAGCCTGGGCTTGCTCGGCATTGCCGCGTTCGAAGACGGGCGCTTCAACGAGGCGATTGGCTTCTGGGAGCGTTTGGTCGCCGTGTTGCCGGAGCAAGATCCTTCGCGGCAGGCGATTCAGGGTGGCATCGCGCGGGCTAAAGAACGCCTCGCTCCGCAAACGGCTGGCGCGCAAGCCCCGGCAGTGGCGCAGCAGTTAACCGTTACCGTCGACCTGGCGGCTGCACTGAAAGATAAAGTGCAGCCGAACGACAGCGTCTTCGTGTTCGCCCGGGCGGCCTCTGGCCCGCCGATGCCATTGGCGGTCAAGCGCCTGACCGTGGCCGACCTGCCGGCGCAAGTCAGCCTGTCGGACAGCGATGCGATGATGCCGCAATTGAAGCTGTCTGGTTTCGCGCAAGTCCAGTTGGTTGCGCGGATTTCGCGCAGCGGTAATGCCACTGCCGGGGAGTGGATTGGCCGCAGCCAGCCGTTGCCCAGCAGCACCCGCGAGCCGCAACAGCTGACCATCGACAGCGCGGATGGCCAGACGCAATGAAGCGCTTATTGCCGCTGGCCCTGCTCGCCGGCCTGTTGACCCTCGCCGGTTGTGCGGTGCAGAGCAGCGCACCGATCAGCCAGCTGCCGGTGAGCAAGTCGCATCCGCGTTTCGCGCCGCCGCCGGGGGCCGACAGCCACTGGGACGGCGGCCTGGGGGTGTACGTGGTCGATGGCAGCCGAGACCTGTACTACCGCGAACGCACCTATTACCGCTGGAGCGGCGGTTGGAGCTGGGCCACTAACCCGCAAGGCCCTTGGCAGCCGACCGACAGCAGCGGCGTACCGCCTGGCTTGTACCGCCGTTACGCGCCGTAAGTGCAGGCTCAGCCTGCCAATCGTCAAGCCCTGCCTGCGTTTGCGCCTCGTTGCGCCATCGCGAAAGTCATACAGCACCTGCTTGATCGCTTCTTGCGAGTTCATCACCAGCGGCCGAGCGCGGTTTTGCTGTGTTGAAACGACGAAGGCCGCGCCATCGATACAGCTTGGCGCGGCCTTCGGGTCAAGCACGTAGGGCTATTCGGCAATCAGCAGCTTGCGCGATTCGCTGTAGAAGTAGCGAATCTTCTCGTACTCGAACGGCGAGTTGAGTTGGCCGTAGCGGAAGTTGACGGTGGAGCGCTGGTCGATGGTTTCCAGCACGAAAATTTCCGGGTGGTTGCTGCTGACTTCGGCCACGTTGAGGAAGTTGATCTGGCTCTTCGCGCTGAAGTCGACCACCAGCCCGCCGGTGTCGCGCAGGTTGGATGGGCCGAGTACCGGCAGCATCAGATAAGGCCCGGCGGGCATGCCATAGAAGCCCAGGGTCTGACCGAAGTCTTCGCGCTGCTTCGGCAGACCCATCTTGCTGGCCGGGTCCCACAGCCCGGCCACGCCGAGGGTGGTATTGAGCAGCAGGCGTGCGCTGGTCCGCATCGAGCGCTGGCCTTTGAACTGCAACAGGCTATTGAGCAGGTTGGGGATGTCGCCCAGGTTGCTGAAGAAGTTGCTCACGCCGCTCTGCACCAGGTTCGGCGTGACGTAGCGGTAGCCGTCGACCAAGGGCAGAAATACCCACTCGTCGAAACGGTAGTTGAAGTGGTAGACGCGGCGGTTCCACGATTCCAATGGGTCGTAGACGTTCAGCGCGCCGAGGGTGGAGCGCTCGAACTCGCGCTGATCCAGGCCAGGGTTGAATTGCAGGTGTTGCAGCGGCCGTTTGAAGCCGTCGTCATTGGCCTCGCTTTGCGCCTGCGCCCAGCCACTGGCGAGCAGCATGGCGAGCACTAGGGTTTTGCTGAACGTCTTAGCCACGGAAGAACTCCAGCATGGCGTCGCTGTTGACGCGGTAATTGAGGTTGCCGCAGTGCCCGCCCAGCGGGTAGACGGTCAGGCGATCGCCGAGGGTGCGGCGCAGAAAGCCAAGGTCGCCCGGACCGAGGATGACGTCGTCGGCGTTGTGCATGACGGCGATCTTGCTGCTGTTCTTCAGGTAATCCTCGACGGCATAGAGGCTGACCTGGTCGATCAGTTGCGCCAGGCTGCCGCCGTCATAGCGCGCGCGCCACATCGGAATCAGCTGTTCGGTGATGTAGCAGTCGAAGTCGCATTGCAGCGCCCGTTTGAAGAAGGGCGTCAGGCTGGTGCCTTCGCCGATCGGGTATTCCACCGGGGTAATCAGGCCGCGCCGGTTGATCAGGTCCGAGGTGAAGGCAATGTCGGCGGCGGAGAAGCGAAACGCGCTGCCGATCAGCATGGCCATCTGCTCGTCCGACAGATGCTGCTTGGACTGCTGGAAGTCGTAGAGCAGCGCGTCGTTGATGTCGACGTAGCCGCGCTCCTGGAAATAGCGGGTCAGCTTGGCCAGCACCAGCTCATAAAAGGTGGTGCTGTTGTCGATGCCTTTGACCTGGGTTTGCACCAAGCGGTCGAGGTTGGTGATCGAGGTGTACAGGTTGACCGGCGGGTTGAGCAGCAACACACGCTTGAAGTTGAAGCTGCGCCGGGTTTCGTCGAGCTGGCTGACGAAGGCGGCGTGCAGGGCGCCGAGGCTGTAGCCGGTGAGGTGGTATTCGCTGATGGCCAGGCGCGGGTGCTGGGCGCGCACGGCTTGCATGACCCGGTACAGGTCATCGGCGTCGTCGCTGGTGATGCCCGGCGTGGCGAAGCGCGAGGCCGCAGTCATGAAGTCATAGCTGGTCGGCGAGGACAGTTGCACCACGTGGTAGCCCGCGCCGTAGAACAGCTTCTTCAGGTATTCCGGGGTGCTGCTGGCGTAATGCGCGCCAGTGCCGGCAATGATGAAGATCAGCGGTGCTTCGCCGTCTTGTTCGGCCAGGCGATAACGCAGCTTGGTCACCGACCAGAAATTATCCGGCAGCTCGAATTCACGTTCTGGACGCAGTTTGACCTGGTAGTCGTCCTGGTCGATGTCCGCGTCGGCCGGCAATGCCGGGCGCAACTCCGGTGGCGTGGTGGCGATGGTTGCCTCGAACGGGTTGGTCAGCGGGTAACCGTAACTCTGTGCATCGATATCGGCCGCCAACAGCGGCCCACCGAGAATTAGGCCGCACAGCAGAGCAGCGAAGCGGGGGAAAAACGGCATGACTAAGTCCCTTTAAGAAGAGAACGTGCTGAGTGAATAGGCGATTTATGACAGCAGAACACGTAGCGAGTGCCGGTCAAACCGATTTTTTAGCCAGCTCATGCAACGCCGAGCCGGTCAAACGATACACCGTCAAGTCCTTCAGTGGGTGGGCGCCTAGCGTTTGGTAGAAGCCGATGGCGGGCTCGTTCCAATCCAGCACCAACCATTCCAGGCGACCGCAGCCACGCTCGACCACCAGGCTTGCCAGTTTACCTAGCAAGGCCTTGCCCAATCCGGCGCCGCGTGCAGCCGGGCGTACGTAGAGGTCTTCCAGGTAGATGCCGGGTTTGCCGAGGAAGGTCGAGAAGTTGTGAAAGAACAGCGCAAAGCCTGCGGCTTGGCCGTCTACTTCGCCAATCAGCACCTCGGCGAAAGGGCGCGCGCCGAACAGGTGTTGCGTTAGTTGCGCGGGATCGGCCACTACTTGCTCGGCGAGTTTCTCGTATGCGGCCAGCTCACGGATAAAGTCCAGGATCAGCGCAACGTCGTCAGGCTGGGCGCTACGTATCTGCAGGGTTGGCATCGTCGTTCCTTAAACACACGGTGGCCGCGAGCATGCCGTGCCAGCGCGGTATTAGGCAACTGCGAGGCTTGCATCCGCCAGGGGGAGGATTATTCTGAGCGGCGTTTTCTTTGACCGGAGTGTCGCATGTCCCGCCGTTTACCCCTGATCAGCGTATTGATCGCCGCGTCGCTCTGCCTGGCAGCCAGTTATGGCTTGCGTTTCAGCTTGATGGAAAGCCAGCAGTGGGTGGGACTGTGTGTCGAGGCGCCGCAACGCCTGGCCTGTGAAATCCGCGCCGGCCTGGGCTGGCTGATTCATCTGCGTGTGCTGGCCTGGGCGGCGTTGCTGAGCGCCGTGCTGGCCTTTGTGCTGCCGGGGCGTTGGGGCTGGCGTTTAGCCGTACCGGCATTGTTGCTCGGGTTGCCGGCCTTGGTGTTGTACAGCGCCAGCCTGGCGGCGTTTGCCGTGGTGCTGGCGCTGCTGCGGTTGGTGCGTGCGCCGCAGCCGGCTCAGGCGTTGTAAGCCGGCTTGACCCGCAGACTGCGCCACAAGGCGCCAACCAGCAGCGCGCTGGTGAGTGCCCAGCCCAGTGCTTGCAGATTGCTCAGGGTTTCCTGATACAGCTGCGGCAGAATACCGGCCCCGATCAACAGGGCGAGTACGGCAATTTCCCGGCGTGGGCCGGCGACCGGTCGACACAGGTACACCAGGGCCGGCAGCAACAAGGCCGCGCTGGGAAAGCTGCGATAACGCGCATCCATTACCAAGCCCAGCATCAGCACCGCACCGGCAAAGCCGGCGGCCACCAGCCACCAGCCGGCGTGAGCGTCGAGCCAGGTGAACAGGCGTGCACGCCACGCCGTTTTGGCCGCCAGCGCCAGGGCCGCATGGCTGAGCGCCAGCAGGTTCAAGCCAAGTAGCGCGGCAGCCCACAGCCATTCGCCGGCAAAGCGGCTGGTGACCCAGGCCAACTCGCTCCACAGCGCTATACAGGCGGCGCCGAGCGCTGCCAGTAGCGGTAGGAGCAAGGCTGTGCGCGTCGAGCTAGGGCGCCCGGCGAGCAGCAGGGTGGCCACGAAAATTAGCCCACTGACGGCCAGCCAGAATGACCACAGCGGCAGGTTGGAGACAGACCCGGCAAGGATCGACTTGTCCTGGCGGTCGGCGTCGTACAGACCCCAGTAACCACCGACGGCGCCTTCACTGACGCGTTTCCAGGGTTGATCGAAGGCCTCGATCAGGTTGTAGCGCCAACCATTCTGTTCGGCCATGGCCACGAACCCGCGAATGAACTTGGCCTGATTGACGCGGCTGGGCAGGGCGGTTTCGCGTTGCCGGCCTTCGCTGGGCCAGCCGGTTTCGCCGATCAGGATGTCCTTGGGGGCGAAGTTGTTGCCGAACACCTGACGCACCTGGGCGACTTCAGCCAGTGCGGTGTCGATCCCCGCTGGGTCATCCTCCCAATAGGGCAGCAGGTGGATGGTCAGAAAATCCACGGCCGGAGCGACTTCCGGGTGTTTCAGCCAGAACTCCCAAACGTCGGCATAGGTCACCGGTTGCGCGATGTGCGATTTGACCCGCTTGATCAGCGCCACCAGTTGCTGCGGGGTGACTTCCTTGCGCAGCAGCGCCTCGTTGCCGACGATCACCGCATCGATGACATCCGGGTAGGCGTTGGCAATTTTGATCAGGCCGTCGATTTCAACCGCCGTGTCTTGCGGATTGCGGCTCACCCAGGCACCGACGATCAGCTTCAGGCCGTGTTTGCGGGCCAACTCGGGCAACGCTTCCAGGCCGGTCACGGAATAGGTGCGCAGGCACTCGAAACGCTCGGCGAGCAACGCCACATCAGCCGCCATGCGCTCTGGGCGCAGGTTGATGGGCTGATCGAAGGGCGATTGATCCTTATCGAACGGGGTGTAGGAGGCGCACTGCAGTTTGTGCGTTGGCGTCGCCGCGTCGGCCAGTTGCACCGGTTGGCCGATGCCATACCAGAGGCCGGTGAGTGCCAGCAGCCCCAGCAGACAGCTGAAAAGATAAGCGGCAACGGGAAAGCGAGCGATAGCGGACATGATGGGATGCGCGTGGTGACGAAGCCGCGCATCTTAGCGGATTGGTCGGGGGTAAGGGATAGACGGCGTCGATTAATGCGCAGGTCGACACCCTCAGGCTTGGTGGTGCAGCCAGGCATGTGTCGGGCGCTCTGCCTTAGATGTTTTGCCGCTCTCGAAGCGCTGCCAGATTTTCTCGTGAAAGTAGAACCCGACGGAGTTGCACAGCGGCTCGATGGCCGCCACCAAGCCACTGGCGGCCACGCTACCGGTCAGTGCATAGGTCACCGCGAAGGCAATGCAAAAGTGCATGGCGGTGAAGGTCAGGGTCTTGAACATGCTGCACCTCAAATGAAAATCGCTACGTCTGAAGGCTGAGAGTAGGCGGTGATCTTTGATTGATAAAATATTGCTTATGGATCGATTCGATAGTTTTGTTGGATGATTGTGCCCGGCGCTGGCACGCGCTGCTGCGTTTGACAAAGCGATGACAGCAGCTAGTTTCAAAGGCGCGGCGCATGGATGTACCGCCTTCGCGTCGCTTACGCAGTTTCAATCACAAGGGAATGTCCACTATGCAGAAAAATTACCTCTCCGCCGTCCTGTTTGCCGTCCTGGCTAGCGCATCTCTCACGCTCTCCGCCGCTGAGGCGGGCAAAACCGCTCCGCTCAAAACCGAGTCTGTGCAAATGGCGGAAGTCGCCAAGGTCAATCTCAATAGCGCCGATGCAGCGACCCTGCAGCGTGAGCTGAGTGGGATTGGCGAAGTAAAGGCCAAGGCCATCGTGGCTTATCGCGATACCAACGGTGACTTCGCCTCGGTCGACGAATTGCTTGAGGTCAAAGGCATTGGCGAATCGATTCTGGAGAAAAATCGCGACAAGCTGAGCATTAACTGACGCAAAAGCGCGACGAAAAGGCCGGTCGATGACCGGCTTTTTTGCGTCTGCTGGGTATGGGGGAGGGAATGCCTGGCAGCCACAAAAAAGCCCCGGTATTAACCGAGGCTTTTGAATTTGGCTCCGCGACCTGGACTCGACAGCGTTAGCTGAACGCGCTTCAGCGCGGCCCCGAAGGGGTGAGCGTTAGCGAATAACCTGGGACGTAGTCCCTGGTGAGAGTCCGGCAGCCACAAAAAAGCCCCGGTATTAACCGAGGCTTTTGAATTTGGCTCCGCGACCTGGACTCGAACCAGGGACCCAATGATTAACAGTCATTTGCTCTACCGACTGAGCTATCGCGGAACGGCGACGCGTATCCTACTGATTAACAAGGGAAAGTCAAGCCTTGGCCGAGCTTCCCCGGGCGTCTCAGAGAACCTTGGCGATCGCTTGCGTAACCGCCGGTAAATTACCTTGGTTGAGCGCCGCGACGCAGATGCGCCCGGTGCCGACGGCATAGATACCGAACTCGCTTTTCAGCTGTTCCACTTGCTCGGTGGTCAGGCCGGAGTAGGAGAACATGCCGCGTTGCTGAGCAACGAAGCTGAAGTCGCGCTTGGCCCCCAGCGCAGCTAATTGCTCGACCATGGCCAGGCGCATGCCACGGATGCGCTCGCGCATTTCACCCAATTCGGCTTCCCACATGGCGCGCAGTTCAGGGCTGTTGAGCACCGCGGCAACCACGCTGGCGCCATGCGTCGGCGGGTTGGAGTAGTTGGTGCGGATGACGCGCTTGACCTGCGACAGCACGCGCCCGGTCTCGTCTTTCGAGCCGGTGACGATGGACAGTGCGCCGACCCGCTCGCCGTATAGGGAGAACGACTTGGAGAACGAGCTGGAGACGAAGAAGGTCAGCTCGGACTGGGCGAACAGGCGCACCGCGGCGGCGTCTTCTTCGATGCCGTCGCCAAAGCCCTGGTAGGCGATGTCGAGGAATGGCACGTGTTCACGTTCCCGCAGAATCTCGAGAATGGCTTTCCAGTCGTCCATGTTCAGGTCGACACCGGTCGGGTTATGGCAGCAGGCGTGCAGTACCACGATCGAGCGGACGGGCAGATTTTTCAGGTCTTCCAGCAGGCCGCCACGGTTCACGCCATTGCTGAAGGCGTCGTAGTAGCGGTAGTTGCGCACCGGGAAGCCGGCGGACTCGAACAGCGCGCGATGGTTTTCCCAGCTCGGATCGCTGATCGCGACGGTAGCGTCAGGCAGCAGGCGCTTGAGGAAGTCGGCACCGACCTTCAGTGCGCCAGTACCGCCGAGCGCCTGAGTGGTGATCACGCGGCCTTCACGAATCAACGCCGAGTCGGCGCCGAACAGCAGCGTTTGCACGGCCTGGTCGTAGGCGGCGATGCCTTCGATCGGCAGATAGCCGCGTGGCGCGTGCGCGGAGGCGAGCATATCCTCTGCTTTTGCCACTGCGCGCAACAGCGGAATTCGCCCCTCTTCGTTGGTGTACACGCCAACGCCGAGGTTGACCTTGGTGGTGCGGGTATCGGCGTTAAATGCTTCGTTGAGGCCCAGAATGGGGTCGCGCGGAGCCATTTCGACGGCAGAGAACAGACTCATGGATGCGGCAGCTCGGAAGAGGAGAGGTGGGTGTCAAGCAAACCCGCTACGACGGTAGCCGGCAGGCCGCTGAAAAACGCAGTGAAGGCAGTTTTTCGACAGTCTGCTAGGGGTTGCGTAAGTGGGCCGGTAGTATAACGACCCATATCGCGTGCCGCGACAGCGCGCGCACGCTTTTCACCGGTTTTGACGTAGGCTTTCGGGCCGCGTCACAACCGCTTGTCGAGGTTCGTCATGTCCGAGTTTCAACTGGTCACGCGTTTCCAGCCAGCCGGCGATCAGCCGGAGGCGATTCGGCAGATGGTCGAGGGGCTGGAGGCCGGGTTGTCGCACCAGACCTTGCTCGGCGTGACCGGCTCCGGCAAGACTTTTTCTATTGCCAATGTGATCGCCCAGGTGCAGCGCCCGACCTTGGTGCTGGCCCCCAACAAGACTCTGGCCGCGCAACTGTATGGCGAGTTCAAGAGCTTCTTCCCAAACAACGCGGTGGAGTATTTCGTCTCTTATTACGACTACTACCAGCCGGAAGCCTATGTGCCGTCCTCGGACACCTTTATCGAGAAGGACGCCTCGATCAACGACCATATCGAGCAGATGCGCCTGTCGGCGACCAAGGCGCTGCTGGAACGGCCGGACGCGATCATCGTCACCACCGTGTCGTGTATCTACGGCCTGGGCAGCCCCGAGTCGTACCTGAAGATGGTGCTGCACGTCGACCGTGGCGACAAAATGGACCAGCGCGCCTTGCTGCGCCGCCTGGCCGACCTGCAATACACGCGCAACGACATGGATTTCGCCCGCGCCACCTTCCGCGTGCGTGGCGATGTGATCGATATCTTCCCCGCCGAATCCGACCTGGAAGCCATCCGTATCGAGCTGTTCGACGACGAGGTGGAAAGCATTTCGGCCTTTGATCCGCTGACCGGTGAAGTGATCCGCAAATTGCCGCGTTTTACCTTCTACCCCAAGAGCCACTACGTTACCCCGCGTGAGGTGCTGCTGGAGGCCGTGGAGAAGATCAAGGTCGAACTGGTCGAGCGCCTGGACTACCTGCGCAGCAATAACAAGTTGGTGGAAGCCCAGCGCCTGGAGCAGCGCACCCGTTTCGACCTGGAGATGATCATCGAGCTGGGTTACTGCAACGGCATCGAAAACTACTCGCGCTACCTGTCCGGGCGCGACTCTGGCGAGCCACCACCGACGCTGTACGACTACCTGCCGGACCAGGCGCTGCTGGTGATCGACGAATCCCACGTCTCGGTGCCGCAGGTCGGCGCGATGTACAAGGGCGACCGCTCGCGCAAGGAAACCCTGGTGGAATACGGCTTTCGCCTGCCCTCGGCGCTGGATAACCGGCCGATGCGCTTCGAGGAATGGGAGGCGGCCAGTCCGCAGACCATCTTCGTCTCGGCCACGCCGGGCAACTACGAGGCCGAGCATGCCGGGCGGGTGATCGAGCAGCTGGTGCGGCCGACCGGCCTGGTCGATCCGCAGATCGAGGTGCGCCCGGCGCTGACCCAGGTCGACGACCTGTTGTCGGAAATCCACAAGCGCGTGGCCATCGAGGAACGCGTGCTGGTCACCACCCTGACCAAGCGCATGGCCGAGGATCTGACCGATTACCTGGCCGATCACGGCGTCAAGGTGCGCTACCTGCACTCGGATATCGATACCGTGGAGCGGGTCGAGATCATCCGCGACCTGCGCATCGGCGCGTTCGACGTGCTGGTGGGCATCAACCTGCTGCGCGAAGGCCTGGACATGCCGGAAGTGTCGCTGGTGGCGATTCTCGATGCGGACAAGGAAGGCTTTCTGCGCAGCGAGCGCTCGCTGATCCAGACCATCGGCCGTGCCGCGCGAAATCTAAACGGCCGGGCGATTCTGTATGCCGATCGCATGACCGGCTCGATGGAACGGGCCATCGGCGAGACCGAGCGGCGGCGTAACAAACAGATCGCCTTTAACGAAGCCAACGGCATCACGCCCAAGGGCGTGTTCAAGGACGTTCAGGACATCCTCGAAGGCGCGACCGTGCCGGGTTCGCGCAGCAAAAAGCGCAAGGGCATGGCCCAGGCCGCCGAAGAAAGCGCGCGTTACGAGAACGAATTGCGCTCACCGAGCGAGATCACCAAGCGTATTCGTCAGTTGGAAGAGAAGATGTACCAACTGGCCCGCGACCTGGAATTCGAAGCCGCCGCGCAGCTACGCGACGAGATCCACAAGTTGCGCGAACGTTTACTACAGGTGTGATTGGCTGAATGTGGGAGGGGCTTTAGCCGCGAAAGGCTGGTCGCGCTATCGCGGCTAAAGCCCCTCCCACAGATATTGGTCAATCGTAGGGCGGACATGGCATCGCCTTGTCCGCCACTGTTCCCAAGACCGCGCGCGTTAGTCTCTCGAATGTGTTTCGCGGGCATGGCCCGCTTCTGCGCGGTTTTGCTGTCAGCGGCGGCCAAAGATAATCAGCACCACCCCGCCCAGGGTGATGCCACAGGCCAGCATCGCCAGCAGGCTGAGGCGTTCGCCCAGCAGCAGGTAACCGAGCAGCAGGGCCACCACCGGGTTGACGAAGGCGAAGGTCGACACCAGGCTCGGTCGCACCTCGCGCAGCAGCCAGAAGTAGGCCGGGTACACGCCCAGGCTTACCGGCAGCACCAGATACGCCAGCCACAGCCAGCCCTGCTGGCTTATCGCACGCAGGTCGAGCGCCTGCCAGTCGCCGTGCCACCAGCCGAACAGTGCCAGCAGCAGCGCGCCGATCAGCATTTGCAGGCTCAGCCCCAGCCAGCTGGAGCGAAACGGCGGACGCTGGCGCATCAGCCAGGCTCCGCCGGCCCAGAGCAGCGTGGCAAACACCACCAGCAGGCCGGCGAACCATTGTTCCGCCGAGGCGCGGTGATCCAGGCCGTTGTTCATCAGCAGCACGATGCCCGCGCAGGCCAGCGCCAGGCCGGCCATCACCCACAGTGGCGGGCGCTCGCCGAGCAGCCATTCCAGCGCCACGCTCCACAGCGGCAAGGTGGTGTAGAGCATCGCCAGCATGCCGGTCGGCAAATACTGGTTGGCGTAGATCAGCGCGCCCTGACCGACCGCAATCAGCGCCAGACTGCCGATCAGCACGCCACCCCAGTCGCTGCGCTGGATCTGCAATTGCCGGCTGAGAATCACCCAGGCCAGGGCTAGCGCCCCGGCAATCGAGAAGCGCAGGCTGCCGATGATGAAGGGCGGCACCTCCAGCAGGAGGAAGTGGTTGGCCAGGTAGGTGGTGCCCCAGCCGATATAAATCGTGGCGAAAGCACCGATCAGCAGCAATGTGCGGGTGCGCGAAGCAGAAGCGAGCATGGGTGACCTGAAGCAGCAACGCGCCGTTTAACGGCGCGCAGGGTGGATTAGTGCGCGGCACCGCCAGTTGCGCCGACGGGTAGTTTGCGGGTCAGCAGCACGGCCAGCATGCTGATGCCGAGGGCGATGCCGATGCAGTGAAAGGCGTCATTGTAGGCCATGATCGCCGCCTGCTGATGGGCGATCTCGCTGAGCTTGGCCAGCGCCGCCTGCTCGCTGCCGAGCTTTTCCGCCAGCAGCGCGAGGCGTTCGGCGACCTGCGGGTTGCTCGGCACCAGGGATTCGCGCAGGTAATCGAAATACACTTTGGCGCGGCTGTCGAGCAGGGTGGCGAGCAGGGCGATGCCGATGGCTCCGCCGAGGTTGCGCAGGATGTTGAACAGGCTCGACGCCGAGCCGGCATCCTGCGGCAGGGTGTAGGCGGTGGCGATCAGCGAGATGGTCACCATCACCAGCGGCTGGCCGAGCGCGCGCAACAGCTGGATATGGTTGAACTGCTCGCCGGCGAAGTCCGGGTTGAGTACCCCGGAGAGGAAACTGGCTCCGCCGAACAGGCCAAAGCCCAGGGCGCACAGCCATTTCGGCGACACCACTTTCATCAACAGCGGCACCAGCGGAATCAGAAACAGCTGCGGCACGCCCATCCACATGATCACCTCGCCGATCTGCAGGGCGTTGTAGCCCTGGATCTGCGCCAGGTACAGCGGCAGCACGTAGATCGAGCCATACAGGCCCATGCCCAGGCCGATGCTGGAAATACTCGACAGGCCGAAGTTGCGCTCACGCAGCACATTGAGGTTGATCAGCGGGTTGGGTCGCGACAATTGCAGGATGACGAACAGCACCAGGCTGATTGCCGCCACGCTGCCCAGCCCGGTAATCAGGCTGGATTCCAGCCAGTCCTTGCGGTGGCCTTCCTCGAGAAACACCTGCAAGCAGCCCAGGCCCATGCCGAGGGTGACGATGCCGGCGTAATCGGTGCTTTTCAGCAATTCCCAGTGGGCGGATTTCTTCTCCAGGCCGTACATCAGCCCGGCGATCATTAGCAGGCCAGGCGGCACGTTGATATAGAAAATGTATTCCCAGCCGAAGTTTTCGGTCAGCCAGCCGCCCAGGGTCGGGCCGATCGACGGGGCGAACGTAGCGGTCAGGGCGAACAGCGCCATGCCCTTGGCGCGGTGGTGTTCCGGCAGCTTGATCAGGGTCAGGGTGAAGGCCAGCGGGATCAGCGCGCCGCCGGTAAAGCCCTGCATGGCGCGGAACACGATCATGCTCTCTAGGCTCCAGGCCATGGAGCAGAGCAGCGATGACGCGAGGAAGCCCAGCGACACCCACACCGCTAGGCGGCGTGCCGAGAGCAGCTGCACCAGCCAGGCGGTGAGCGGGATCATGATGATTTCCGCCACCAGGTAGGAGGTGGAAATCCACGAGCCTTCCTCCAGGGTGGCCGACAGCGCGCCCTGGATGTCTTTGAGCGACGAGTTGGTGATCTGGATGTCCAGTACGGCCATAAAGGCCCCGAGCATCACGCTCATCACCGCGATCCAGTCGCGCCGGCTCGGCTCGCCGGTGGGGCGAATCAGCGCATCAGCCGCCATGTTGTGCTGCGCTGGCGATGTCGACCTTGACCTCAACCGACATGCCCGGACGGATCAGGCCCTTCAGCGGGTTGTCCGCGGCGAAGGTCAGTTTGACCGGAATGCGCTGTACCACCTTGGTGAAGTTGCCGGTGGCGTTGTCCGGCGGCAGCAGGCTGAACTGTGCGCCGGAGGCGGCGAACAGGCTTTCGACCTGCGCTTCGATCGGCGTGTCGGGGAAGCTGTCGAAGGTCAGCTCGGCGCTTTGCCCGGGGCGCATATGGCCGATCTGGGTTTCCTTGAAGTTGGCCTGAATCCAGATGTTCTGGTCCGGTACCAGCGACAGCAGGTAGGCACCTGTCTGCACGTACTGGCCGTGGCGTGCGGCGCGTTGGCCGATAAAGCCGCTGATCGGCGCGCGAATTTCGGTGCGGGCGATATTCAGCTCGGCCTGGGCCAGGTCGGTGCGGGCGCTGCTGATCTGCGCCTCGAGGCGCTTGATCTCGGCTTGCAGGGTGCTGATCTGCTGGCGCTGGGCTTGCAGGTCGGCCAGCGCTTTGCTCACGTGCGAGCGGGCGATGCGGCTGTCGGCGGCCAGGGTGGTGACGCGTTCTTCGGAGACGAAACCGGGCTTGCGCAGGGTCTGTGCGCGGGACAGGTCGATCTGCGTGCGGCCCAGGGTGGCTTCGCTGGCCGAGACATCGGCGCGGCTGGCAGCAATCAGGCTGTCCTGTTGGTCCAGAGTGCTGCGCGCCTGGCTCAACTCGGCCTCGCGGGTGGCCAGGGTGGCCTGGGCGCGTTGCTTGGCCAGTTCGAAGTCGGCGCTCTCCAGCACCAGCAGCAACTCGCCTTGCTCGACGTGTTGGTTGTCCTGCACCAATACCTGGTCGATCCGTGCACCCAGTTGGCTCGACACACGGGTGATCTCGCCCTGCACATAGGCGTTGTCGGTGCTTTCCAGATAACGGCCGATCAGTAGCCAGTGACCGAAGACGGCCGCGATGATCAGGCCGAGGATGGCCAGGAAGACAAACAGGCGACGTTGCAATTGGGCGGGCATGGCAGGCGCTCGAAGCTCTGGCAAAAGTGTAAGCAAATTTAACAGTGTTCCTTTCTAGTCTGTAGCCGCTAGAATTCAGAAACTTTGTTGCTTATGGGGAACAATCATGGGGCTGGATGACGCGCTGATTTTTACCCGTGTGGTCGAGTGCCACAGCTTTACCTTGGCGGCCCAGGGCCTGGGTATGCAGAAGTCGACGGTCAGCCGGCGCATTGCCTTGCTCGAAGAGCGCCTCGGCGTGCGCCTGCTCAACCGCACCACGCGCAAGTTGCGTCTGACCGAGGTTGGCCAGGCCTATTACGAGCGCTGCCGGCAGATCATGCTCGACTTCGCCGAGGCCGAGCAGGCGGTGATGCAGTTGCAGCAGGAGCCCTCCGGCCTGCTGCGTATCACGGCGCCGATTGAGTTTGGTCAGTTGTTCCTCGGCCGGGTGCTGGGTGATTTCATGCGCCAGTACCCGCAGATCAACGCCGAAGTCGAGTTGACCTCGCGTAATGTCGACCCGGTCGAGGAGGGCGTCGACATCGTCATCCTGGTTGGCCAGCCGCAGGATTCCACGCTGATCGCGCGCAAGCTGTTCGAGAGCGGTCGCTGGTTGTGCGCCAGTCCCGATTACCTTGCCTTGCATGGCACGCCGCAGTCGGTCGCCGAGCTGGCGACGCACCGGGCGATCCTGTTGCCCCACGATTCGCCACGTTACTGGCCGCTGCTCGGCGAGAATATCGGCTGCCAGCGCGTGCTGTCGTGCAATAACATCACCTTTGCCCGCGAGGCGGCGTTGGCCGGCGCCGGGATTGCCGGTCTGCCGATCATGATCAGCGAGCGCGCGGTACGCGATGGGCGCCTGGTCGAGCTGCTGCCCGAGGCGCGTTTACCGGTTGGCGAACTGTATGCGGTCTATCCTTCACGGCGTTTCCAGGCCATGAAGGTAAAAACCTTCCTCGACTTCCTCATGCACAGTCTGCCGTTTCAGGATGGCCGGCTGCTGGAGCCGGCAGCGGTGGGGCTGTTAACATCGCCACCTTAGTGTGACCGTCGCGCAGCGACGCCTTCCTTGTCTGCTTCTCCTCCGAGAGAAGGTGGCGCGCCGCGCCGGATGAGCGAAGGGGCATGCCGCGACGAGTGCGCGGCATGCCTGTTAATTGGTTTTCGCTTCATTTCGTCGAGACTTTCCATGACCACCGTCCGTACCCGTATCGCGCCATCGCCGACTGGCGATCCGCACGTAGGCACCGCCTATATCGCCCTGTTCAACCTGTGTTTTGCCCGTCAGCACGGTGGCGAGTTCATCCTGCGTATCGAGGACACCGACCAGGTCCGCTCGACCCGCGAGTCGGAACAGCAGATCTACGACGCCCTGCGCTGGTTGGGTATCGAGTGGAGCGAAGGCCCGGATGTCGGTGGCCCGCACGGCCCGTATCGGCAGAGCGAGCGCGGTCATATCTACCAGAAGTACAGCGCCGAGCTGGTGGACAAAGGCCATGCCTTCCACTGCTTCTGCAGCGCCGAACGCCTGGACAAGCTGCGTGCCGAGCAGATGGAAGCCAAGCAGACGCCGCGTTACGACGGTCACTGCATGCACCTGCCAACTGCCGAGGTGCAGCAGCGTCTGGCTGCTGGCGAGCCGAATGTGGTGCGCATGAAGGTGCCGACTGAAGGCGTCTGCGTGGTGCCGGATATGCTGCGTGGCGAAGTGGAAATCCCATGGGATCGTATGGACATGCAGGTGCTGATGAAGACCGATGGCCTGCCGACCTACTTCCTGGCCAACGTCGTCGACGACCACCTGATGGGCATCACCCATGTACTGCGCGGTGAAGAGTGGCTGCCGTCGGCACCCAAACTGATCCTGCTCTACGAATACTTCGGCTGGGACAAGCCGCAGCTGTGCTATATGCCGCTGCTGCGTAACCCGGACAAATCCAAGCTGTCCAAGCGCAAGAACCCGACCTCGATCACCTTCTACGAGCGCATGGGTTTCCTGCCGCAGGCGATGCTCAACTACCTCGGCCGCATGGGCTGGTCGATGCCGGACGAGCGCGAGAAGTTCAGCCTCGACGAGATGGTTGAGCACTTCGACATCAACCGGGTTTCCCTCGGCGGTCCGATCTTCGACCTGGAGAAGCTGTCCTGGCTCAACGGCCAGTGGATGCGTGAGCTGAGCGTCGAGGAATTCGCCGCTGGCGCGCAGAAGTGGGCGTTTAACAGCGACTACCTGATGCAGATCGCCCCGCACGTGCAGGGTCGGGTCGAGACCTTCAGCCAGATCGCGCCATTGGCCAGCTTCTTCTTCGCCGGCGGAGTGGCCCCGAATGCCGCGCTGTTCGAGCACAAGAAGCTCTCGGCCGAGCAGGTGCGCCAGCTTATGCAGCTGATCCTGTGGAAGCTCGAAGCCTTGTGTCAGTGGGAAAAAGACCAGATCACTGGCTGCATCCAGGCTGTGGTCGAACACCTGGAGCTGAAGCTGCGCGATGCCATGCCGCTGATGTTCGCCGCCATCACCGGGCATGCCAGCTCGGTATCGGTACTGGATGCCATGGAAATTCTTGGCCCGGACCTCACTCGCTTCCGTCTGCGTCAGGCCATCGAGCTGCTCGGTGGTGTGTCGAAGAAGGAAAACAAGGAGTGGGAGAAGCTGCTGGCGGCCATTGCTTAAGTAGCGGATTGTCCCGTCCGGCTGTCGTTTTGGCGCGCTTGGATGGGGTAAGTGGTTGTTCTGTCAGCATAAAGAATGCAGGTCTCGGTAAAAATCTTGTTGACAGGTGTGGGGCGCGCTTTTAACATGCGCCCCGTCCTTGAGATGGGGCTATAGCTCAGCTGGGAGAGCGCTTGCATGGCATGCAAGAGGTCGACGGTTCGATCCCGTCTAGCTCCACCATCTTCAAAGCCGTAAGGCTTGCCACAATCAGCTCTTGTAGCTGATTGCGTTGTAGAAGGGTTACGTCCCCTTCGTCTAGTGGCCTAGGACACCGCCCTTTCACGGCGGTAACAGGGGTTCGAGTCCCCTAGGGGACGCCAGTTTCAAAAAGCAGTGCCGGTTTGGGCTGTGAGCCGAGAGGCGATAAATCTGGGGGTATAGCTCAGCTGGGAGAGCGCTTGCATGGCATGCAAGAGGTCAACGGTTCGATCCCGTTTATCTCCACCAACTTTGCAGTAGTAACTGCCACGGGCCAGCGTAAAGCTGGCCTTGTTTTTCGAAGGTTTCGTCCCCTTCGTCTAGTGGCCTAGGACACCGCCCTTTCACGGCGGTAACAGGGGTTCGAGTCCCCTAGGGGACGCCATTTTTGCCCGTTCTGCGGGATTTTGAAGGGTCATTCTTAATTGAATGGCCCTTTTGTTTTTTCAACCTGAAAATTTCCTTTTGCCCGAATGCAGCCGACCAATGGTCGTGGCCGGCGCTTGCGTAAATTTATTACGAGCATAATATTACGGTTGTAATATTTGGAGCCGAGCATGAACGCCAAGAAAACCCAGACCCGCGAACGCATTCTCTCCGCCGCCAGCTCGGCCTTGGTCAAGCGCGGTCCCGCCGAGCCGAGCGTCGGTGAGGTGATGGGCGCTGCCGGGCTGACAGTGGGCGGTTTCTATGCGCACTTCGAGAGCAAGGATGCGCTGATGCTGGAGGCATTCAAGCAGTTGCTCGGCCAGCGCCGCGAGTTGATCCAGCAGATGGATAACGCGTTGCCGGCCGACGAGCGCCGCGCATTGCTGGCGGCGTTTTACCTGTCGCGTAAGCACCGCGATGCGACTGAGCAGGCCTGCCCATTGCCCAGTTCGCTGAGCGAGTTGGCGCGGTTGCCCGAGGGGTTTCGCACGGCTTTGGCCGAACACTTGGAATTGATGATGGCGCAGCTGGCGGCGAGCCCCGAAGAGACCACCAGCGTGCTCGCCGATATTGCCTTGATGGTAGGAGGGCTGGCGCTGGCGCGGGCGCTGGGTCCTGGTGAGTTGTCCGACCGCGTCTTGCGTGCCGCCAAGTCGGCAATCGTGTGAGGAGAGTGACGATGAACAGCATGAATTGGGTGCGTGGCTTCAATGCAACTGTGGGCTGGGTAGCGCCTCAACATGTGGCGAGCAAGCTGCGCCGCGAGTTCATGACCCCGCGTGAGCTGCCGCCGCGTGATTGGGAGCTGCCGTTGTTGGCGCAGGCCGAGCGCGTCACCTTGCGCTTTGGGCTCTCGGCGCTGCGCTGGGGCAGTGGCCCGGCGGTGCTGCTGATGCATGGCTGGGAAGGGCGGCCGACGCAGTTCGCCGAATTGATCAAGGCCTTGGTGCAGGCGGGGTATGGCGTAGTGGCGTTGGATGCGCCGGCGCATGGCCGCTCGCCGGGGCGAGAGGCGAATGTGGTGCTGTTCGCCCGCGCGCTGCTTGAGGCGGCCAGCGAATTGCCGCCGCTCAAAGCGGTGATCGGTCACTCAATGGGCGGCGCCAGTGCGTTGCTGGCGACGCAGCTGGGTTTGCGCACCGAGGCGCTGATAAGCATCGCCGCGCCGAGCCGGATTCTCACCATGCTGCGGCGATTCGCCCGTTATATGGGGCTGCCGGCCCAAGCGCGGGCGCATTTTGTGCGGTTGGTCGAAGAGAAAGCCGGTATGCCCGCGGGGCAACTCGACGTGACGCGTTATCAGCTGGATTTTCCCGGTTTGATCGTACACGCGGTGGATGATCCGCTGGTGCCGTTCAGCGAAGCCGAGGCCATTCACGAGGCGTGGTTCGATAGCCAATTGCTGCGTTTGGAGCAGGGCGGTCATCAGCGGGTTCTGGCCGATCCGCGTTTGCTGCAAGCGGTGCTGCAGTTGCTTGGGGAGGTGCGTCATACCCCATCGAGTGCGCTGGCCTCGTAGCTTTCCACGCGATTACGGCCGGCACCCTTGGCCCGGTAAAGGGCCTGGTCGGCCTGGCGCAGCAGCTGTGCGCTGTCCAGGCCGGCGCCGGGAATGCCACTGCTGATGCCGATGCTCAGGCTCAGCTGGATGCTCTGTCCTTCGTAGCCGCAGGGGGTTTGTGCCAGGTCGGCGCACAGCTGTTGCGCTAGGTCGCGGGCGCCTGCCAGATCGGTATCGCTCAGCACGGCGACAAATTCTTCACCGCCGAAGCGTGCCAGCAGATCGCCGCTGCGCAGGCGTTGCTGCATGCGCTGGGCCGCGTGATACAGGCAAACATCGCCGGCCAGATGGCCATACTGGTCGTTGACCTGTTTGAAGTAGTCCAGGTCCATCATCAGGATGGCCAGCGGATGCCGACTGCGCTCTGCGCGTGCCGTGGCGCGATCAAGTTCTTCGCTCAGGGTCTGGCGGTTGAACAGCCCGGTAAGGCTGTCGCGGCGGTTCAGCTCCGAGAGTTGCCGATTGGCGCTGGAAAGTTCCTTGAGGGCTTGCTCCAGGGCGGCGGTGCGTTGTTTGACGCGGATCTCCAGGCCTTCGTTGACCTGCTTTTGCAAGTCCAGGCTCTTGGCCTGCTCCAGGCGCAACTGGTGTTCCTGGACAAACAGACGCGCCTGGGCTTGTTGCTGGGCGGCCTGGGCCTGGCGGATGCGTGCGGCCAGGGCGATGGAGAAGACCACCAGCTCGATCAGGCCACCAATCTGCTGGGCGTGCAGTGTCATCAGCGAATAGGCAATAAGGCCGGTGCCACTGAGGATGCTGAACAGGCTGGCGCCGATCAGCACGAACCAGCCGATGGCAAATAGCCGCGCGGGTTGATAGCCCGCCCGCCAACGCAGCAGGGTGAACAGGCAGGCGAAGGCCGCACAGGCGATGACCAGGGCAAAGCTGCCGAGCAGTGCCACTTTATAAGGGCCGAGCAATGCCAGGCCAATCACCAGCAGGGTGCAGCCGAGGAGCAGGCGGACGATCCAGGTGTAGAAGGCGGGCCCGTTCCTGAGGTCAAGCACGCCGTAGGTGAACAGAATGCCGAACAAGGTGGCCACGGCCGAGCTGAGGGGGAAACTCAGCTGGTGCCAGCCTAGCGATTGCGGCCACAGCCACTGCAGGGCAAAGCCCAGCTGAATGAACTGATAGAGGCTGAAACTGGCGACGAACAAGCTGTACCAGAGGTAGTTGCGGTCGCGGGTGATGAGGAAGATCGACAGGTTGTAAACGATCATCACCGCCAATGCGCCGAAGAACAGGCCTTGCAGCAGGAGCATGCGCTGTTCGGTGTGGGCGAAGGCCTCGGCCGTCATCAGGCTGGCACTGAGGTTGGCCGAGCCGTTGGTCTGCATGCGCAGGATCAGTTCACGGTTTTCCCCGGCGGCGAGTTGCACGGGTAGCAGCAACTGGCGGTGCTCGATCCAGCGCGCGTCGAAGGGGTGCTGGTCGCCGGCGCGGTAAACGCGGTCACCGTCCAGGCCGTAAGCCTCCAGGTGATCGAGCAGCGGATTGCCGATCAGCATGACCCAGTTCATGGTGCGCGGTTGCGGGTTGTGCAGCGTCAGGCGCAACCAATAGGCGCTGCCGCTGTAGCCGAAGCTCGCGTCGCGGCGCCCGACCGACTGCCAGGCCGTCGCTGGCAGGGCGCGCACCGTGTCGATGTCAGCCCGGCCGGCGGGGTCCTGCCAGACCTGCATAAAGGGGCCGGGCAGCAGCGTATCGTCGGTCGCCGGCAACGACAAAACCTGCGCTTGGCTCAGTGCAGGCAGCAATACCAATAACAGCGCGCGGAATACGGCAATCAAGCGCTAGGCTCTCGGGAGTGTTCAGGTGATGACGTTGCAGGGGGGGCATTATTACGCGCCCTCATGACATACCGATAGCGTAGTGGTTCGTGACTATAAGCAAATGTGTTCGCGTGGCGATTTCGACAGTCCTGGCTCATGGAGTGACAGGCTATTAGCGCCTAGAATGGCCCTTCGAGCGGTGCGCCGAGTAACGTTGCGCCTGCGGGATCGCCTACGCCGGTTGGCGGCGTACTTCGCCCATTGACCGGCCGCCTGGAGCAGCATGCATGAATTGGGATATTGCCAATCCGTTTGTCATCGACATCAACGTCAGCGCTGACGATATCGACGGCCTCGGTCACGCCAATAACGCGGTCTATGTCAGTTGGTTGGAGCGCTGCGCCTGGCGCCATTCGCAGTACCTGGGGCTCGATCTGGTCGAATACCGACGGCTTGACCGCGCCATGGCCGTGCTGCGCCACGAGATCGATTACCTGGCCAGCGCCTATGAAGACCAGGCGCTGCAAATGGCCACCTGGATTGTCGAGTCCGACCAGCGCTTGAAGATGGATCGGCGTTTTCAGTTGGTGCGTCCGGAGGATGGTATGACCCTGCTGCGGGCTAAAACCACGTTTGTCTGCATCGAACTGTCCACTGGCAAGCCCAAGCGCATGCCGGTCGAGTTTGTCGAGGGCTACGGGCGTGCGCTGCAGCCGCCATATCCTCTGGAGTTATAAGCGCTGCTCATTCCAGCCGAGGGGCGAGGAACAGCGCCTCGTCGCTGAGCATCACCTGATAGCGACGGGTTTCGCCCGCGCTAATCAGTATCGACTGGCTGCTGGCTAGGTCGATTTCAGCGCAGTAGCCGGCACGTGACAGGGCTACACCGAGGGTCAGTTCGCCAGCCGGCACTTGCAGAGTCACCGATTCGCCGACCGGCAGTTGTGCAACCAGTTGCGCGCCCAGGCTCAACTCCACATCACAGGCATTCGGGGCCGTACGGTCTCGGCTGATAATCAACCGGGCCATGCCTGCGGGCTCGGTTTGCAGACTTGGCGTAGCAGGCAGCGCCGACGCGGCGTGGCTCATGGCGCCGCCCAGGCCGAGGCTCACGAACAGGCTGCCGAGTAATCGCAGGATGGGCATTGCGGGCCGCCATGGCGTAGTGGTCTGTGCCAGTGTTGACTGCCATCAGCCGGTGTGCGTTCCCTGTTGCGGCTGACAGGCGATGGCGGACGCTTCATCCAACGTGCTGCGCCGCGTACACTACGCGCCGTTTTTCCGAGAGCCTGTCTATGCAAATCGCCCTAGCGCCCATGGAGGGGTTGGTCGACGAAATCCTGCGCGATGTGTTGACCCGGGTGGGTGGCATCGACTGGTGCGTGACCGAATTCATTCGGGTCACCGAGCGGGTATTGCCCGCATCGACCTACGAGAAACTCGCCCCCGAGTTGTTCAGCGCCGCCCAGACCGCCGCCGGAACGCCTGTGCGCGTGCAGTTTCTCGGCTCCGATCCGCAGTGCCTGGCGGATAACGCGGCGTTTGCCTGCACCCTGGGGGCGCCGGTGATCGACCTCAACTTCGGCTGCCCGGCCAAGACGGTGAACAAGTCGCGGGGCGGCGCGGTGCTGCTCAAAGAGCCTGAGCTGCTCCACGCCATCGTCCGCGAGGTGCGTCGCACGGTGCCTGCGGCGATTGCCGTGACGGCGAAAATGCGCCTGGGCTTCGATCACAAGGATTACGCCCTGGAGTGCGCCGAGGCATTGGCCGAAGGCGGTGTGGCGCAGATCGTCGTGCACGCACGGACCAAGGTGGAGGGCTATAAGCCGCCGGCGCACTGGGAATGGGTGGCGCGGGTGCAAGAAGCCGTCAGGGTGCCGGTGTTCGCCAATGGCGAGGTGTGGACACTCGACGACTGGCAGCGCTGTCGGGAGGTCAGTGGCGTCGAGAACATCATGCTCGGCCGTGGCCTGGTGGCGCGGCCGGACCTGGCGCGGCAGATCGCAGCGGCGCGCGCCGGGCAGGTATTGGCGCCGATGGACTGGCTGGCACTGCAACCGCTGCTGGCCGATTTCTGGTTGCAGGCGCGGCGCAAGATGTCGCCTCGCTACGCGCCGGGGCGACTGAAGCAGTGGCTGGCGATGCTGACGCGCAGCTACCCCGAGGCGACGGCATTGTTCAACCTGCTGCGTCGCGAGAACGACTGCGAGCGCATTGATGCGCTGCTGGGAATCGAATTTCCCGTGCCCCAGCGCTTATCGATTGCCTGAGCGGTAAGGGCCTTTGCTGGACAAGGCTGCGCCATGTTCACCCTATGGGTGCCAGCGGCTGTGTCAGCGCCCGCCGCCGACGTCGAGCAACGCGCCGCTGGTGTAAGAGGCCTGTTCGCTGGCCAGCCAGAGAATCGCGGCGGCCACCTCCTCGGCGCGGCCGCCACGGCCCATGGGCACGTTCTGACTGACCCGTGCCACGCGCGCCGGCTCGCCGCCGCTGGCGTGAATCTCGGTGTCGATCACTCCGGGGCGCACGGCGTTGACGCGGATGCCGACGGCGGCCACTTCCTTGGCCAGACCTATGGTCAGGCTGTCGATGGCGCCTTTGGCCGCCGCATAATCGATGTATTCGCCCGGCGCACCGAGGCGGGCGGCGATTGAGGAGACGTTGACGATGGCGCCGCCGCGCCCGCCGTGCGCGGTCGACATGCGTTTCACCGCCTCGCGGGCACACATGAAGCTGCCGAACACATTGGTTGCGAACACCCGTTGCCAGCGGGCGATGTCCATCTGCTCCAGGCACATCTGTGGCTCCAGCATGCCGGCGTTGTTGACCAGCACATCGAGGCGCGCGAAGTGTTGCTCAACGCTGGCGAACAAGCGCAGCACCTGGGCCTCGTCGGCGACGTCGGCCTGCACGGCGATGGCCTGGCCGCCGGCGGCGACGATTTCCGCGGCCAGCGCTTCGGCCGCGCTGCGTTGCTGGCGGTAGTTCAGGCACACGGCATAGCCCTGGCTGGCGGCCAGGCGGGCGGTGGCGGCGCCGATGCCACGGCTGGCGCCGGTGATCAGCATGACCTTGTTATGCATCGCGGCTCTCCCGGTAAGAAAATTTTCAGGCGTTTGAAATCGCCTTGAGTATCCGTACTTTCAATCACGCTGAATGCCGCAGTCGGGTCCCGCGCTTTACCGGCCGTGCAACGCAGCGCGCGTAAGCACGCGCGTGGCGCAGCCTGTCGCAGCAGCGGGATCATGAGCACTGCGTTTTTGCGTCAGTTAATCGACGTCGACCGCTTCAATAACGTGTTCGAGTCGGTCATGCGCATCGTGCCGGAAGAGGCCCAGCGCGTCCCGATTGGTGTGTTGCACCCCTAAAACATGGCGAATGGCCCCTGCAGGGCGGCCCCTGCATAGGCGGGGGCCGCCCTTGGCGTTTCAGACGGTCAGTGGCCGTTGCGGAGTGTGTGCCAGCAGGGCGCGGAATTCGGCCAGCGGCAGGGGTTTGCTGAACAGGTAACCCTGGTACAGGTGGCAGCCTTGCTGTTCGAGGAAGTCCAGTTGGTCTTGCTGTTCGACACCCTCGGCGATCATCGCCAGGCCCAGGCTGCGGGCCATGGCGACGATGGCGCGGATGATTTCCGCATCGTTGGCGTCGTGGGTGGCATCGCGGACGAAGGATTGGTCGATCTTCAGCACGTCCACCGGCAGGCGCTTGAGGTAGGTCAGCGAGGAGTAGCCGGTACCGAAGTCGTCCATCGCAAAGCTGACGCCGAGGCGTTTGAGGCGGTTCATCTTGGCGATGGTGTCTTCGATGTTCTGAATCACGATGCCTTCGGTAATTTCCAGCTTGAGCATGGCGGTGGGCATTTTGCTGTTGCGCAGGCTGCTTTCCACGCGCTCGACAAAGTCATTTTGACGAAACTGCCGGGGGCTGATGTTGACGCACAGGCTGAAATCCTGTTCGTTGATCAGCGCTTCGTCGAGCAACTGTGCGCACACATGGCAGGCCTCGGCGAGTACCCAGCCGCCGACTTCGAGAATCAACCCGCTTTCTTCCAGCACATGGATGAACAGCGCTGGCGATTGTGCACCGAGGGTTGGGTGCAGCCAGCGCAGCAAGGCTTCGGCGCCGATGATCTGGCCGTTGCGGGCATCCACCTGGGGTTGGAAATACAGTTCGAATTCGCCGCGGGCCAGGGCCAGGCGCAAGTCGTTTTCCAGGCGTAGGCGTTCGCTGGCGGCTTCCTGCATGCTGCTGCGAAATAACTGGATGGTGTTGCGCCCCGAGTCTTTCGCGCGGTACAGGGCGATGTCGGCGCGTTTCAGCAGGTCGGCCGGAGTGGCGCCGTGGTCGGGAATCAGGGCGATACCGATGCTCGGGGTGACTTGCAGCCGATGGCCATCGAGCAACATGGGCTCGGCCAGCAGTTTGCGCAGCTTTTCCGCGGCGGTGCGTGCCTGGCGAGTGACTTCCGAGCGCTTGCCTTCAAGGCCGGAAAGCAGCACGACGAACTCGTCGCCGCCGAGGCGGGCCACGGTGTCTTCCAGGCGCACGCTGGCTTCCAGGCGCGCAGTCACCAGCTTGAGCACGGCATCGCCGACCGGGTGGCCGAGCGAGTCGTTGATGTGTTTGAAGTGGTCGAGGTCGAGGAACAGCAGGGCGCCGCGCAGCTCGTGGCGCTTGAGCAGGGCGATCTGCTGGGTCAGGCGGTCCATCAGCAGGGCGCGGTTGGGCAGATTGGTCAGCGAGTCATGGTAGGCCAGGTGCTGAACCTGGGCTTGAGCATCCTTCAGTTCGCCGATGTCGCGGGCGGTCAGCAGCAGGCAGGCTTGCTCGTCCAGCTCGATCTGCTCGACCGACACCTCGACATTCAACAACTTGCCGTGACGGTTTTTCGCCAGCAGCTCCAGGCGATGTACGCGGCCTTGGCTGTGCAGGGTGTCGAGCAGCAATTGTCGCTGGCTGGCATCGGCCCAGATGTTCAGCTCGGCCGAGGTGCAGCCGATGACTTCCTCGGCGCTGTAACCCGTCAGGCGGGTAAAGCCCTCATTGACCTCGATGTGTCGGCCGCTGTCGCGCACGGTGATGGTGATGGCGTCCGGGCTGGACTGAAATGCCTTGTAGAACTTTTCTTGGCTGGCCTTGAGTGCGGCCTCGGCTTGTTGGCGGTCGGTGATGTCGCGGAAGGTGGTGAGGATGCAGTGCTGCTTGTCTATCTCGATAGGCCGGCTGGAGACCACGCAGGTGATGGTGCGGCCCTGTTTGTCGAGAAAATCGGCTACTTCGTTGTCCAGGCCATGTTCATGCTCAAGCTTTGCGTAGAGCGCGGCACGGGTTTGCAAACTGCTCCAGAAGTTGAAGTCCAGCACGCTGCGCCCAACGATCTCGTCGAGTTGCCAGCCAAATGCCTGGCTGAAGCTTGAGTTGATTTCCAGTACGCGGCCGTCGGGTAGCGTGGTGAGTGCCACCGGATCGGGGCTGGCCTGGAACAGGGTGACGAATTTCTCTTCCGAGGCTTTCAGGTGCTGTTCGCGCAGCACGCGCTCGCTGATGTCGATGAGGATGCCGGCCATGCGTTGCGGCTTGCCTTGCTCGTCGCGGTAGAGCTTGGCGGTGCTTTCCAGGTAGTGCACTTCACCGTTGGCATAGACGCTGCGGTAGGTGACTTGATAGTCCTGGAGAATGCCCTGCACCAGCTCGTTATAGGTATTGCGCATGGCGTGGCGGTCTTCCAGCGGCACATGGCCGAAGAATTCGCGGAAGTCGCCATGGAAGGGTTCGCGGGCCAGGCCATGCAGCATCGACGCACGTGGCGAACCGAAGAGCATGTTGCTGGGGATGTGCCAGTCCCAGGTGCCGAGGTCGGCGGACTCCAGGGCCAGGCTCAGGCGTTCCTGGCTGTCCTTGAGGGCTCGTTCCTGGGCGCGCTGCTTGGTGATGTTGCGTACGGTCAGCACCAGGCAGGTGCGGCCGTCCAGCTCGATTTCACCGCCGAACAGCAGGTTGTTGCTGACTGTGCCGTCGCGGCTGTACAGGCGCACTTCGAGTTCGTTCAGGCTGTCCCCTTGCACCGCTTCGATCATTCGTTGGCGGTCGTTCAGGTCGGCCCAAATACCCATCTCCAACGATGTGCGACCGAGTGTTTCGGCGCTGCTCCAGCCGAATTGCCGCTCGAAACTGGGGTTGACCTCGATAAAGCGGCCGCTGGCTTTTTCGGTGATCACCACCGCATCGGGGGTGTGCTGGAATGCCTGGGAGAATTTCTCCTCACTGTTGCGCAGGGCCGCTTCGGCGCGCTTGCGCTCGGTGGTGTCGAGAAACGACGCGAGCAGGAAGGCTTGTTCGTCCAGTTCGATGTATTGGCTGGACATCACGCCGTCGAGGATGCGCCCGTCGCGGGTGCGCAGTTGCACTTCCTGGATCACCGGTTCGTGGGTACGCGGTGCGGTACGGCGCAGGTAGTCGCGTTGCTGGCTGTGCACCCAGAGGTTCAATTCGAGGGTCGAAGTGCCGATCAGCTCGTCGCTCGACCAGCCGAAGGTGCTGCTGAAGTGCTGGTTGGCTTCGGTGATCACGCCGTCCTCGAAGCGCACCAGCAGAATGACGTCCGGGCTCAGGTGGAACAGGTTGGCGAAGCGTTGTTCGGAATTGGACAGCGCCTGCTCACGTTCCTGTTGTGCGGAGATATCGCGGATCACGCCCATCACTCGCGACTTGCCGTCGGCGTCGAGTTGCAGGCTGCCGCTGATTTCCAGCCAGTGCAGGCTGGCGTCTGGCCAGCGGATGCGATGGCGAAAGGCGCGGGTGCTCGGGGTACCAGCGAGGACTTGGTGGAACAGACGCAGCACTTCGCCGCGATCTTCCTCGGGAATCAGCTCGATATAGTCGATGCGGGTGCGCAGCGGCAGCTTCGGGTCCAGGCCGAACAGTGCCTGGGCGCCGCGCGACCAGCTAACCCGACCGCTTTCCACGTCCCAGTACCAGGCGCCCAGTTGCGCGCCGTTGAGGGCCGCCAGCAGGCGCGGGGCATCGTCCCAGGTTTTTTCGAATTCTGCGGGGTCGAGTGCCGGAATATACGGCAGCGGGGGCAGGCGACTACTGGATTTGGCCATGGTCGGCCCTGCCTGTATGCGATGAGCGCGAGCGGCCCTGGGGGTGTCGAGGTGGCTGAGTCATGCAAAAGCCTTTCTTATCGTTATGCGACTCACGTTAGCCTCTGCGCGGGCGCCAGTGCAAGACTGTCGCGTTGCGCATCGAGCAGCAGCATGAATGCCCGTGCGGCGTTCGACAGCGTACGCTCGGTGTGCAGGATATAACCCAGTTGCCGCGACAGCTGGATGCCTGGCAGTGGCAGGCGCGCCACTTGTTCGTCGAGCATGGTGCGCGGCAGCACACTCCAGGCCAGGCCGATGGAGACCATCATCTTGATGGTTTCCAGGTAATTGGTGCTCATGGCGATATTCGGCGTCAGCCCTTGCGCTTCGAACAGGCGTTGGACGATGTGGTGGGTGAAGGTGTTGCCGCCGGGAAATACCGCCGGATGGCGCGCGACGTCGGCCAGGCTAACGTCGCCCTGGCGTGCCAGCAGGTGTTCCGGTGCGGTAACGAAATCCAGTGGGTCGTCCCATACCGGCACGGCGCGCACCGGTTCGCGGGTCTCTGGAGCCAGGGTGATGACGGCCAGTTCGGCGCGGCCATGGAGGATTTCCTCATAGGCCACTTCCGAGTCGAGAAACTGGATATCCAGTGCGACTTGCGGGTGCGTGCGGGTAAAGGCGCGTAATAATGGCGGCAACCGGTGCAAGCCGATGTGGTGGCTGGTGGCCAGTGTCAGGCGGCCGCTGACCTCGCCGTTGAGGTTGCTCAGGGCGCGGCGGGTGTCGTCCAGCACATTGAGGATTTGATAGGCGCGCGGCAGCAGGGCGCGCCCGGCCTCGGTCAGGTTGACTTCGCGGCCGAGGCGGTCGAACAGGCGCACGCTCAATTGCTGTTCCAGGCTGGCGATGCGTTTGCTCACCGCCGGCTGGGTCAAATGCAGGCGCTGCGCCGCTTCGGAGAAGCTGCCGACCTCGGCAATGGCGATAAAGGCATTCAGGGTGGCCAGGTCCACGGTAGCTCCAGGGGGCAAGGAAACGAATGGCATGTCGCGGCGTGAACGTGCAGCTTAGCTCTATTCCTAAGTGGAATGCTTTGGATAAAAAATATGAATTTGAGTAATTGAATCCAAGCCAATAGGATCACCCCATAAGCCCAAGGGCTATTCGCCCAGGCATAGAAATACGCTGATGAGAGGGACACGCTGATGGCCGGCAAAACGCTCTACGACAAGCTCTGGGACATGCATGAGGTGAAGCGCCGCGACGATGGCTCGTCGTTGATCTACATCGATCGCCACATCCTCCACGAAGTGACCTCGCCACAGGCCTTCGAAGGGCTGCGTCTGGCGGGGCGCAAACCGTGGCGCATCGACGCCAACATCGCCACCCCGGACCACAACGTGCCCACCACCCAGGCCGAACGCCAGGGCGGTCTGGAGTCCATCGCCGATGAAGTCTCGCGGATTCAGGTGCAAACCCTGGACGAAAACTGCGATGACTTCGGCATTCTCGAATTCAAGATGAACGATATCCGCCAGGGCATCGTTCACGTGGTCGGCCCGGAGCAGGGCGCGACCTTGCCGGGGATGACCGTGGTCTGCGGCGATTCGCACACCTCCACCCACGGCGCCTTTGGTGCGTTGGCCCACGGCATCGGCACCTCCGAGGTCGAGCATGTGCTGGCGACCCAGTGCCTGGTGGCGAAAAAGATGAAGAATATGCAGGTGCGCGTCGAAGGCACGCTGCCGTTCGGCGTGACCGCCAAGGACATCGTGCTGGCGATTATCGGCAAGATCGGTACCGCCGGCGGCAACGGCCATGCCTTGGAGTTCGCTGGCAGCGCGATCCGCGAGCTGTCGCTGGAAGGGCGCATGACCATCTGCAACATGTCGATCGAGGCCGGTGCCCGGGTCGGGTTGGTGGCGGTGGACGACAAGACCATCGCTTACGTCGAGGGTCGTCCGTTTTCCCCGAAGGGAGCGGATTGGGCCAAGGCGGTTGAGCAGTGGAAAGGTCTGGTCTCGGATGCCGACGCGCATTTCGATAGCGTGATCGAGCTGAAAGCCGAAGACATTAAGCCGCAGGTCAGTTGGGGCACGTCGCCGGAAATGGTGCTGGCGGTCGATCAGAACGTCCCGGACCCGGCGGTCGAGGCCGATCCGGTCAAGCGCGACTCGATCGTGCGTGCACTCAAGTACATGGGCCTGGCGGCGAACCAGGCGATCACCGATATCCAACTGGATCGCGTGTTCATCGGTTCCTGCACCAACTCGCGGATCGAAGACCTGCGCGCCGCCGCCGAGGTGGCCAAGGGCCGCAAGGTCGCCGCGACGATCAAGCAAGCCATGGTGGTCCCAGGCTCGGGGTTGGTGAAAGCCCAGGCGGAAAAAGAAGGCCTGGACAAGATTTTCATCGAGGCCGGTTTCGAATGGCGTGAACCAGGCTGCTCCATGTGCCTGGCGATGAACCCGGACAAGTTGGGCAGCGGTGAGCATTGTGCGTCCACCTCCAACCGTAACTTCGAAGGCCGGCAGGGCGCCGGTGGGCGTACTCACCTGGTCAGCCCGGCGATGGCCGCGGCAGCGGCGGTGACCGGTCGTTTCATCGATGTGCGTGAATTGATCCGGCCTTAAGGAGAGCGACTTATGAAAGCCTTTACCCAACATACCGGCCTGGTCGCTCCATTGGATCGCGCCAACGTCGACACCGACCAGATCATTCCCAAGCAGTTCTTGAAGTCGATCAAGCGCAGCGGCTTCGGCCCGAACCTGTTCGACGAGTGGCGTTACCTGGATGTCGGCCAGCCGAACCAGGACAACTCCACGCGCCCGGTCAACCCTGACTTCGTGCTGAACTTCCCGCGTTACCAGGGTGCCAGCGTGTTGCTGGCGCGTGAGAACTTCGGCTGCGGTTCGAGCCGCGAGCACGCGCCCTGGGCGCTGGAGGAGTACGGTTTCCGCGCCATCATCGCGCCGAGCTACGCCGATATTTTCTACAACAACAGCTTCAAGAACGGCCTGTTGCCGATCATCCTCGCGGAAAGCGATGTGGATGAACTGTTCCAGCAAAGCGAAGCGTGCGAAGGCTACCAACTGACGGTCGATCTGGCTGCGCAGACCGTGACCCGTCCAGACGGCAAGCAATACGGCTTCGACGTCGACGCGTTCCGCAAGCATTGCCTGCTCAACGGCCTGGACGACATCGGCCTGACGCTGCAGGATGCCGACGCGATCAAGGCCTTCGAAGCCCATTACCAGCCGACCAGCCCGTGGCTGTTCGGTGCGATCAAGTAATACATGAAGGTAGGGTGGATGGCGCTTCATCCATCCACCTTGCGGAGTTTCGGTGAATGAAAACAGCGTCATCCACCCTACGAAAAATTGAGGATGCAATGAGCAAGCAGATTCTGGTTCTCCCCGGCGACGGCATCGGCCCGGAAATCATGGCCGAGGCGGTCAAGGTGCTGCAACTGGCCAACGACAAGTACGACCTGGGCTTCGAGCTGAGCTTCGACGAACTGGGTGGCGCGGCCTACGACAAATACGGCGTACCGCTGGCCGACGAAACCCTGGCGCGGGCGCGTGCCGCCGACGCGATCCTGCTCGGTGCGGTCGGTGGACCGAAGTGGGACAGCATCGACCCGGCCGTGCGCCCGGAGCGCGGTCTGCTGAAGATTCGTTCGCAGCTCGGCCTGTTCGGCAACCTGCGTCCGGCGATCCTCTATCCGCAACTGGCCGATGCTTCCAGCCTGAAGCCGGAAATTGTCGCTGGCCTGGACATCCTCATCGTTCGCGAGCTGACCGGCGGCATCTATTTCGGCCAGCCGCGCGAAAGCAAGGTGCTGGAGAACGGCGAGCGCATGGCCTACGACACCCTGCCGTACAGCGAAAGCGAAGTGCGCCGCATTGCCCGTGTCGGCTTCGACATGGCCCGCGTGCGCGGCAAGAAGCTGTGCTCGGTGGACAAGGCCAACGTGCTCGCCTCCAGTCAACTGTGGCGCGCCGTGGTCGAAGAAGTGGCCAAGGATTACCCGGACGTCGAGCTCAGCCACATGTACGTCGACAACGCCGCCATGCAGCTGGTGCGTGCACCCAAGCAGTTCGATGTGATCGTTACCGACAACATGTTCGGCGACATTCTGTCGGATGAAGCTTCCATGCTCACCGGCTCCATCGGCATGCTGCCGTCGGCTTCTCTGGATGCCAACAACAAGGGTATGTACGAGCCGTGCCACGGTTCGGCGCCGGATATCGCAGGCAAAGGTATTGCCAATCCGCTGGCGACCATCCTCTCGGTGTCAATGATGCTGCGCTACAGCTTCAACCAGGGCGCGGTCGCCGATGCCATCGAGCTGGCGGTAAGCAAGGTGCTCGATCAGGGGCTGCGTACCGGCGACATCTGGTCCGAAGGCACCACTAAGGTCGGTACCGTCGCCATGGGCGATGCGGTGGCCTCCGCGCTGCGTAGTCTGTAATCTTCCAGGTCCGCCGGGGTGAATCCGGCGCACTGTTTATAAAGGTGTAGTCGTTATGAAACGTGTAGGTCTGATCGGTTGGCGTGGCATGGTCGGTTCCGTGCTTATGCAGCGCATGCTGGAAGAGCGGGATTTCGATCTGATCGAACCGGTGTTTTTCACTACCTCCAATGTCGGTGGCCAAGGCCCGGTCATTGGCAAGGACATCGCGCCGCTGAAGGACGCCTACAGCATCGACGAGCTGAAAGGTCTGGACGTGATCCTCACCTGCCAGGGCGGCGACTACACCAGCGAAGTCTTCCCCAAGCTGCGCGAAGCCGGCTGGCAGGGTTACTGGATCGACGCCGCGTCGTCGCTGCGAATGGCCGATGATGCGGTGATCGTGCTCGACCCGGTCAACCGCAAGGTGATCGATCAGCAACTGGATGCCGGCACCAAGAACTACATCGGCGGCAACTGCACCGTCAGCCTGATGCTGATGGCTCTGGGCGGTCTCTACGAGGCCGGCCTGGTCGAGTGGATGAGCGCCATGACTTATCAGGCGGCGAGCGGCGCCGGCGCGCAGAATATGCGCGAGCTGATCAAGCAAATGGGCGCGATCAACGCCAGCGTGGCGGACGAACTGGCCGATCCGGCCAGCGCCATTCTGGATATCGACCGTAAAGTCGCTGAAGCCATGCGTGGCGAGTCGTTCCCCGTGGACAACTTCGGCGTGCCGTTGGCCGGTAGCCTGATTCCTTACATCGACAAGGAACTGCCGAATGGGCAGAGCCGTGAAGAATGGAAGGGCCAGGCTGAGACCAACAAGATTCTTGGACGGTTCAAGAACCCGATTCCGGTCGATGGTCTGTGCGTACGCATCGGCGCCATGCGCTGCCACAGCCAGGCGCTGACCATCAAGCTGAACAAAGACGTGCCGCTGTCCGACATCGAAGGGCTGATCAGCCAGCACAACCCTTGGGTCAAGTTGGTGCCGAATCAGCGCGAAGCGAGCATTCGCGAGCTGGGCCCGACAGCAGTGACGGGTACCCTGAGCGTGCCAGTGGGGCGTCTGCGCAAACTCAACATGGGTTCGCAGTATCTCGGCGCCTTCACCGTGGGCGACCAACTGCTGTGGGGCGCGGCCGAGCCGCTGCGCCGCATGTTGCGGATTCTGCTGGAGCGTTAAAAACCCAAGCGGTCAGCTTTGTCTGAACGCTGGGTGCACTAATCAATAGGAGCGAGTTCTGCTCGCGATGGGTCATCTGGCCGATCGCCGGCCGGCTCGCTCCTATGCATTTGTGGGCCTCCCCTATAGAGTGCTGGGCTTATTTCGTCAGAAGCATGCTCATGACCCGTACCTTTGATATTGCCGTGATTGGCGCCACCGGCAGTGTCGGTGAAACCCTCGTGCAACTGCTCGAAGAGCGCGATTTTCCGGTGGGCAACCTGCACCTACTGGCCAGTGGCGAGTCGGCTGGACGGGCGCTGTCTTTCAAGGGCAAGAACCTGCGAGTGCGCACGCTGGAGTCGTTCGACTTTGCCAGCGTCAATCTGGTGTTCTTTGCCGCCAATGAAGCGGTTACCCGTACTTATGCCGATCAGGTGCATGCCGCAGGATGCACGCTCATCGATCTGGCCGCGGCCCTGCCCGCCGAGCAAGCGCCACGGGTTGTGCCCGAAGTGAACCCTGAGCTGCTCAAAACGCTGTCCGCACCCTATCGGTTGACCAGTCCCAGTGCGCCGAGCATTGCCGTGGCCGTGGTGTTGGCGGCTGTGCGCGAGCAGATAAAGGTGCGGCGGCTGGCGGTCACCGCGTGTTTGGCCGTGTCCAGTCGCGGGCGGGAAGGGGTGTCCGAGTTGGCGCGGCAAACCGCCGAGCTGCTCAATGCGCGTCCGCTGGAGCCGCGGTTATTCGACCAACAAATAGCCTTTAATCTGTTGGCCCAGGTGGATGCCCCGGACAGCAGCGGGCATGGTGCGCTGGAGAGACGTTTGGCCAGTGAGCTGAAGGCGTTGCTGGCGGCGCCAGACTTAAAGGTCTCGGCCACATGTGTGCAGGCGCCGGTGTTCTTTGGCGACAGCATCAGTGTGTCGTTGCAGGCTGAAGATGCGGTCGAGGTGGCGGCTGTTTGTGCGGCGCTGCAGGGTTCGACCGTCCTCGAATACATCGAACCGGGCGATTATCCGACGGCGGTAGGCGATGCCGTCGGCCAGGATGTGGTGTATGTCGGTCGCGTCCGTGGCGGACTGGACGACCCGACAGAACTCAATTTGTGGATTACGTCTGATAATGTGAGAAAAGGCGCTGCCTTGAACGCTGTGCAATTAGCCGAGTTATTGATAAAACACTATCTGTAAAAGATACTTACCTAGAAATTTGAAGAATCTTTCGAGCTTGGCAATACTGGCTAAGTTGATTGCTGAATGGGGAACCGCCTTCGGGTGGATGCAGGCAGCAGTTATCAAGACCCTCTCGCATGCCGAGAAAAAAAGATAAAACAAGGGATAACGCTATGGTTCGGGTTCGCAAACTGGTGCTGGCAATCGCAGCTGCTTCGGCACTGTCCTCCGGTATGGCGCACGCGCTGGGGCTGGGTGAAATGACCCTGCAATCGGCGCTGAATCAGCCGTTGGTGGCTGAGATCGAATTGCTGGAGGTGCGCGACCTGGCCTCCACGGAAGTGCTGCCGAACCTGGCTTCCCCTGAAGAGTTCACCAAGGCTGGCGTCGACCGCCAATACTTTCTAACCGACCTGAAGTTCACCCCGGTGCTCAAGCCAAACGGCAAGAGCGTCATCCGGGTGACCTCGAACAAACCGGTGCGTGAGCCTTACCTGAACTTCCTGGTTGAGGTGCTGTGGCCGAACGGTCGCTTGCTGCGTGAGTACACCCTGCTGCTCGACCCGCCGCTGTACTCGCCGCAAACCGCTGCCGCCGCTGCCGCGCCGCAACTGCCGGTTGCCGCGCCAGCGCCGCGTCCATCGGCTGCTCAGGCGCCTGCACCGCGTCCGGCCCCACAACCCAGCGCACCCGCGCCGCGTCCACCTGCCGCTGCACCCGCAGCTTTGCAGGGTAACGAATACAAAACTACGGCGAATGACACGCTCTGGGAAATCGCTCAGCGCGTGCGCGGTAGTGGCAGCATTCATCAGACCATGCTGGCCATTCAGGACCTGAATCCCGATGCCTTTATTGGCGGCAATATCAACCGCATGAAGAGCGGCCAGGTACTGCGTCTGCCAGAAGAGCAACAAATCAATAGCCGTGCTCGGGCGGAAGCCATTGCCCAAGTGGCCGAGCAAAATGCGGCGTGGCGTGAAGGGCGTAGTGTCGCTGCCAGTGCTCGTCAGTTGGATGCAACCAAACGCAGTGTGGTCGGCGCCGCCCCCGCCGAGGTGAAAACCCAGGACAGCCTGAAACTGGTTTCCGCCGATACCGGCAAAGCCACCAGCGGTAGCGATAAGGGTGCCGCTGACAGCAAGGTGCTGACAGATAAGCTGGCTGTTACCCAGGAAAGCCTGGACTCGACGCGTCGTGAGAATGACGAGCTGAAAGGCCGCATGGGTGATCTGCAAGGTCAGCTCGACAAGTTGCAGCGCTTGATTCAACTGAAAGATGACCAACTGGCCAAGCTACAGGCCGATCTTGCCGCGCAAGGTAAGGCGCCTGCTGTTGCTCCAGTCGCCGAGCCGCTGAAAGCCGAGCCTGAAAAAGCTGCGGCGCCGGCCCCGGAACCCGTGGCAGCGCCACCGGCTACACCGCCGGAGGCCGAGGCGCCGGATTACAACTACAGCGAGGAACCAGCGGTTAAACCAGCCCCGGCTCCCGAAGCCAATACCCAGCAGCCGGCCTCTGAGCCGGCTGTAGCCGTTGAACCGGCTCCTGCTGTTGCTGAAAAACCAGCGGCGCCGGCTCAGGTCGCGCCAAAACCGGCTGCTCCGGCCGCTGCCGAACAACCGCAGCTCAACACCCTGGATGATTTGCTGGCCAATCCGATGCTCTTGGGTATCGCCGGCGGTGGTGCGTTGCTGGTGTTGTTGATCGGTCTGATGATGTTGTCGCGGCGTAATGCGCTGAAAGAAGCGGAGCTACAAGAGAGCCTGGCCGCCGAGAGTGGCAACAACCCCTTTGATAACGATATGCAGCTGCAGTCCGATAGCTTCGACAGTTTCCCCGAGGAGCTTGATGACCATGCCAGCACAGCAGCGGCCAGCGAAGAGCGTGTGACCGCGCAAACGGGCGACGCATTGGGCGAGGCGGACATTTATATTGCCTACGGCCGTTTCAATCAGGCTGCCGAGCTACTGCAGAACGCCATCAACGACGAACCTCAGCGCGGCGATCTGCGTTTGAAACTGATGGAAGTGTATGCCGAGCTGGGCGATCGCGAAGGCTTTGCCCGCCAAGAAAACGAGCTGCGTGAAATCGGCGGTGCTGCCGCTGAAACTGATTTGCTCAAAGCTAAATATCCAGCCATGGCTGCGTTCGTCGGGGCAGGTATGGCGGCGGTGGCGTCTGACGATGACCTGGACAGTTTCAGTCTTGACGATCTGACCCTGGATGAGCCAAGTCAGCCGGCTGCGGCAGCAGGCGATCTGGATGATGATGCATTCGACCTGAGCCTGGATGATCTGGAGTCCGATCTGAATCGTGATCTGCAGGCTGATGCCGCGCTGACTGATTTGGATAGCCTGTCGCTGGACAGTGATCTCGATCTGGGAGCTCCCGCTGCGCCGCTCGCCAATAAAGACGATGACCTGGGGTTCGATTTGAGTTTGGATGATGCTGCCGGCGATAGCCTGGAATTGGGCAATGACCTGGCGGATTTCAGCCTGGATCTGGACAGCGAAAGCAAGTCAGTTGCCGAGGATGATGAGTTCCTGCTGAGCCTGGATGATGAGCCGAACGCTGCCCCGATTAGCAATGAGCTGGCGGATCTGGCGCTCGATCTGCCAAGCGATGCGTCCGCGAGCGAGTTTGACTTGCCGGCCGATTTCGACCTGTCGCTGAATGATGAGGCTCCAGCGGAGTCGGTTCGTGACAGTTTTGCCGCTCAGCTCGATGAAGTGACTGCTGAGCTGGATCAATTGGCGGATAGTCTGGATCAGCCGGGTGAGTTCGACGAGTCCGTTGCGCTGAGCACGCCGCACACTGCGGGTCTGGATAGCGATGATGATTTCGACTTCCTCTCCGGCACCGATGAAACCGCGACCAAGCTGGATTTGGCGCGAGCGTATATCGATATGGGCGATACCGAGGGTGCCCGTGACATCCTCGATGAAGTGATCGCCGAAGGTAACGATGGTCAGCAGCAGGAAGCGCGAGAGCTGATCGGCAAACTGGTTTGATACATGTCTGATGTTCTACCTACAGCGGCAGCCGACTCGGCTGCCGTTGGCTTTTATAAAGTCGCCCTCGGCGTTGAATACAAGGGTTCACGCTACCGTGGCTTTCAGCGCCAGCGGGCAGGTGTGCCGACGATTCAGGAATCGCTGGAAAAGGCCTTGGGCAAAGTCGCTGGCGGTGTGCCGGTCACCCTGAGTTGCGCCGGTCGTACCGATGCCCTGGTGCATGCCAGTGCCCAGGTTGTGCACTTCGATACGCCGGTCGAGCGTTCCATGCATGCCTGGGTGATGGGCGCCAACATGAATCTGCCGGCGGACATCAGTGTGGCGTGGGCAAAGCTCATGCCGGCACATTTCGATGCGCGTTTCTGCGCCATGGCCCGGCGCTACCGCTATGTGATCTACAACGATCAGATACGTCCCGCGCACATGGCCGAGGAAGTCACCTGGAATCACCGGCCGCTGGATGTCGCGCGCATGCGTGAAGCGGCCAGGGCATTTGTCGGTACGCATGACTTCAGTGCATTCCGGGCGCGCCAATGCCAGGCCAAGTCACCGATCAAGACCGTGCATCATTTGCAGTTGCTTGAGCATGGCCGGTTTATCGTGCTGGATATTCGCGCCAATGCCTTCTTGCACCACATGGTGCGTAATATCGCGGGTGTGTTGATGACCATCGGTGCGGGCGAGCGACCGGTAGAGTGGGCGCGCGAGGTGCTGGAGGCCGGCGTGCGGCGTACCGGTGGCGTGACTGCGCACCCGTACGGGTTGTATCTGGTGCAGGTCGACTACCCCGACGAGTTCGATCTGCCCACGCGCTACCTTGGGCCGCATTTCCTTTCTGGCCTGCCGGATGTCGGCTGACGCCTAGAACGTCATTTGTTACCATCCGGGCTTTGCGAGAGGTATTCCCCCGTTGTCAGTCGTTCGCAGCAAGATCTGCGGAATTACCCGCATAGAAGATGCCCTAGTCGCCGCTGATGCCGGTGCGGACGCCATCGGCTTGGTGTTCTATGGCAAAAGTCCGCGTGCTGTGAGCTTGCAGCAGGCGCAGGCGATCATTGCGGCATTGCCGCCGTTCGTTACCACGGTTGGCTTGTTTGTCGATGCCAGCAGTAGTGAGTTGAGCGCAATTCTTGATGCTGTGCCGCTGGACTTGCTGCAGTTTCACGGTGATGAAACGCCTGATGACTGCGAGCGTTTCCAGCGTCCGTACATCAAGGCGCTGCGGGTCCAGCCCGGTGTTGATCTCGCTGCGCAGATCGCCTTGTATAGCGCAGCGGCTGGCGTGTTGCTGGATACCTTTGTCGCGGGTGTGCCGGGTGGTACGGGTGAGGCGTTCGATTGGTCGTTGGTGCCGCGCGGCTTGAACATGCCGATCATTCTGGCGGGCGGTTTGACGCCGGATAACGTGCGCTGCGCCATCGAGCAAGTGCAGCCTTATGCGGTGGATGTCAGTGGTGGGGTCGAGGCGAGTAAAGGCATAAAAGATGCGGAAAAGATTCGCGCATTCACGCGGGCGGTCAGGGCTGGCGGTTAGCTGATCGGGCGCTGATGTGACGGCGCTGTGGGCATGGCCGTCCATAAACCTGTTGCACGTACTGCGGTGATGGCTTTTGGCAGTCGAAGTCGAGGTGGCGGGTTTTTCCGGTTATAGGTGCCGGCCCCTGCGGAAGCTGTCCTCATGAATTCGTTTGAATGTGCTGAGTGGCCTTGTGTCGCACGCCTGTTCGAACCTACAGCGTTGGAGAATGAAGAGCATGAGCAACTGGTTGGTAGACAAACTGATCCCATCGATCATGCGTTCCGAGGTCAAGAAGAGTTCGGTGCCGGAAGGCTTGTGGCACAAGTGCCCGTCTTGCGATGCGGTGCTGTACAAGCCCGAGCTGGAAAAGACCCTGGATGTTTGCCCCAAGTGCAATCACCACATGCGCATCGATGCGCGTGCGCGCCTGGATATCTTCCTCGATGCCGAGGGGCGTGAGGAAATCGGCGCCGACCTGGAGCCGGTGGATCGCCTGAAATTCCGCGATAGCAAAAAGTACAAGGATCGTCTGGTCGCGGCGCAGAAACAGACCGGCGAAAAGGACGCATTGATCGCTATGCGCGGCACCCTGGAAAAAATGCCGATAGTGACCTGCGCCTTTGAGTTCTCCTTTATGGGTGGCTCGATGGGGGCGATCGTCGGTGAGCGCTTCGTGCGTGCCGCGAACGTGGCGTTGGAGCAGCGTTGCCCGTTCGTGTGTTTCTCTGCGTCGGGTGGTGCACGCATGCAGGAAGCGCTGATTTCCTTGATGCAGATGGCCAAGACCTCTGCCGTTCTGGCGCGTTTGCGCGAAGAAGGCATCCCGTTCATCTCGGTGTTGACCGATCCGGTCTATGGTGGTGTTTCCGCCAGTCTGGCGATGCTGGGCGACGTGATCGTCGCCGAGCCCAAGGCGCTGATCGGTTTTGCCGGCCCGCGCGTGATCGAGCAGACCGTGCGCGAGAAGCTGCCGGAAGGTTTCCAGCGCAGCGAGTTTCTTCTTGAGCATGGCGCTATCGACATGATCATTCACCGCGAAGAGTTGCGTCCGCGTCTCGCCCGCCTGTTGGCTCAGTTGATGGGTCGACCTGCACCGGCTGCTGCGCTACCGGCAACGGCATGACTGAGCGTTCCCTCGCCGATTGGCTGGCGTACCTGGAGCAATTGCACCCTAGCGCCATCGATATGGGCTTGGAGCGCTCCAGGGCGGTGGCGCAGGGCTTGGGATTGGGCAAGCCGGCGCCGTTGGTCATTACGGTTACTGGCACCAACGGCAAGGGTTCTACCTGCGCGTTTTTGGCCTCTCTGCTGCAAGAGCAGGGCCTTAAGGTCGGCGTGTACAGCTCGCCTCACCTGCTGCGTTACAACGAACGGGTGCAAGTGGCTGGCGTCGAAGCCAGCGATGCCGAGTTGTGCGCAGCGTTCGCCGCGGTGGAAGCGGCGCGTGGCGAGACCTCCCTGACGTATTTCGAGATGGGGACTCTGGCGGCTTTTTGGCTGTTTCAGCAGGCGGCCCTGGATGCCGTCGTGCTGGAAGTCGGCTTGGGCGGGCGCTTGGACGCGGTCAATCTGATCGATGCCGACCTGGCGCTGGTGACGAGTATTGGTCTCGATCATGCCGATTGGCTGGGTGACACCCGCGAATCGGTGGCCTTTGAAAAGGCCGGGATCTTTCGCTCCGGCAAGCCTGCGCTGTGTGGCGACCTCGAACCGCCGCAGCCTTTGCTGGAGCAGGTGGCTTTGCTGGATGCACCGTTTTTCCTGCGGGGCCGCGATTATGACCTGAGCATCGATGCGCACGGTTGGTCCTGGTACGGGCTGAATGAGCAAGGCCAGGTATTGCGCCTGGAGCGCTTGCCGCTGCTCGATTTGCCTATGGAGAACGCCGCACTTGCCTTGCAGGCTTATGCCTTGCTCAATCTGCCCTGGCGTGAAGAGCAGATTGTTCGCGCGCTCGCGGCGACCCGGGTTACGGGGCGGCTGGATCGCAGAACGGTGAATTGGCAGGGTAAGTCACTCACGCTGCTGCTGGATGTTGGGCATAATCCGCATGCTGCCGAGTACCTGGCTCAGCGCTTGGCTGCGCGGCCGCCGCGAGGCAAGCGCCTTGCCGTGTTCGGCTTGTTGGCCGACAAGGATCTGGCCGGCGTGGTCACGCCTTTGTTGGCGGAGGTGGCTGACTGGGCGGTGGCTGCGTTGCCAACCAGCCGCACGCGGCCGGCGGCCGAGTTGCAGGCGTATTTACACAAGCGTGGCGCGCAGGTGACGGCCTATATCGATGTGCCGACAGCCTTGCAGGCACAATGCGTGCAGGCATCCGCAGAAGATGAAATTCTGCTGTTCGGATCTTTTTACTGCGTGGCCGAGGCCCTGGACTGGCTGGCCCGCCATGCCAAAGGGGAAGTGCAGGATGGCTTTGCTGGATAAAGGATTGAAGCAGCGCATGGTCGGTGCCCTGGTGCTGGTGGCGCTGGCGGTGATATTCCTGCCCATGTTGCTGTCGCGTGAAGACGAGTTGCGCCGAGTGGTGGTCGATGCGCCGGCCATGCCGCAAGCGCCGGCGATGCCGCAGATTGACATGCAGCCGGTGACGGTGCCCGAGCCGCAGGTCTTGCCGCAAGAACCCGTGCCGAGCGAGCCCATGGCTGCTGTGCCTGACCAAGCCGCGGCTAACGAGCAAGCGCCAGTCGCTGCGGCCGAGCCTGTTGTCGCGCCCCCTGCGCAAGTTGCGGCACCCACGCAAACGCCCGCCAGTCGCCTGGATGCCAACAGCTTGCCGGTCAGTTGGTCGGTGCAGCTGGCCAGCCTGTCCAGCCGCAGTGGTGCCGAAACCCTGCAGAAAACCTTGCGCAGCCAGGGCTACAACGCCTACATCCGTAGCGTTGACGGAATGAATCGAGTGTTTGTCGGCCCGTTGATCGAGCGCGCCGAAGCGGATCGCCTGCGTGATCAGTTGAATCGTCAGCAGAAGCTCAACGGCTTCATCGTGCGCTTTCAGCCGGAGCGCGGCTAAATCCTCTGCTTACTCGATGGCAAGGGCTCTGCTAAAATGCAGCGCCTTTTCCGTCGGTAGCCTGAATCGTGGCATTCACCTGGGTTGATTGGGCGATTATCGCCATCATCGCCATATCGAGTCTGATCAGCTTGAGCCGTGGTTTCGTCAAAGAAGCCCTGTCGCTGCTCACCTGGATCATTGCCGGCGTCGTCGCCTGGATGTTTGGCGGCGCGTTGTCGCAGCACCTCAGCGAATTTATCGAAACACCGTCGGCGCGCGTGATTGCGGCCTGTGCGTTGCTGTTTGTCCTGACTCTATTGGTTGGCGCGTTGATCAATTACTTGATCGGCGAGCTGATTCGCGTCACCGGCTTGTCCGGTACCGATCGTTTTCTCGGCATGGTCTTCGGCGCCGCCCGTGGCGGCCTGTTGGTCGTGGTGTTGGTCGGCCTGCTCAGCCTGGCGCCGGTGCAACAAGATCCATGGTGGCAGCAGTCGACGCTGCTGCCGCACTTTTTAATGGTCGCAGACTGGTCGAAAAACCTCATTCTGGGGATGTCCAGCGAGTGGCTTGCCAGTGGCATCAGCGCACCCGCTGAGCTGCCGTTCAAAGACGCGCTGTTGCAGCCTAAACTGCCGTAAGAGCGTTCGGAATTATCCTGTTTCACTCAGTAGGGGTTGCGTCACATGTGTGGCATTGTCGGTATCGTCGGTAAATCGAACGTCAATCAGGCGCTGTATGACGGCCTCACCGTCCTCCAGCACCGCGGCCAGGATGCTGCCGGTATTGTAACCAGCCACGATGGGCGGCTATTTCTGCGCAAGGACAATGGCCTGGTGCGCGATGTCTTCCAGCAGCGCCACATGCAGCGCCTGGTCGGCCATATGGGCATCGGCCATGTGCGCTACCCGACCGCCGGCAGCTCCAGTTCGGCCGAGGCGCAACCGTTCTACGTCAACTCGCCGTATGGCATCACCCTGGCGCACAACGGCAACCTGACCAACGTCGAGCAGTTGGCCAAGGAAATCTACGAATCCGACCTGCGCCACGTCAACACCAACTCCGATTCGGAAGTGCTGCTCAACGTGTTCGCCCACGAGTTGGCCCAGCGCGGCAAGTTGCAGCCCACCGAGGATGATGTGTTCGCCGCCGTCAGCGATGTGCACAAGCGCTGCCGTGGCGGTTATGCGGTGGTGGCGATGATCACCGGCTACGGCATTGTCGGCTTCCGCGACCCCAACGGCATTCGGCCGATCGTTTTCGGCCAGCGGCATACCGACGAAGGCGTGGAGTACATGATCGCCTCGGAAAGCGTGTCGCTGGACGTGCTCGGCTTCACCCTGATCCGCGACCTGGCGCCGGGCGAAGCGGTGTACATCACCGAAGATGGCAAGCTGTCGACCCGTCAGTGCGCGACTAACCCGCATTTCTCGCCGTGCATCTTCGAGCATGTCTACCTGGCGCGACCGGATTCGATCATGGACGGCGTGTCGGTGTACAAGGCGCGCCTGCGCATGGGCGAGAAGCTGGCCGAGAAGATTCTCCGCGAACGCCCCGATCACGACATCGATGTGGTCATCCCGATTCCCGACACCAGCCGCACCTCGGCGCTGGAGTTGGCCAACCACCTGGGCGTTAAATTCCGCGAAGGCTTCGTCAAGAACCGCTATATCGGCCGCACTTTCATCATGCCCGGCCAGGCGGCGCGGAAGAAATCGGTGCGGCAGAAGCTCAATGCCATCGAACTGGAATTCCGCGGCAAGAACGTGATGCTGGTGGACGACTCGATCGTGCGCGGCACGACCTGCAAGCAGATCATCCAGATGGCCCGCGAAGCCGGGGCGAAGAACGTGTATTTCTGCTCGGCCGCGCCGGCAGTGCGTTACCCGAACGTGTATGGCATCGACATGCCCAGCGCGCACGAACTGATCGCACACAACCGCAGCACCGAGGAAGTCGCCGAGCTGATCGGTGCCGACTGGCTGGTATATCAGGATCTTCACGATCTGATCGAGGCGGTCGGTGGCGGCAAGATCAAGATCGAGCACTTCGATTGTGCGGTGTTCGACGGCAAGTACGTGACCGGCGACGTCGACGAGGTCTACCTGAACAAGATCGAGCAGGCGCGTAACGATGTGTCCAAGGTCAAGTCTCAGGCGGTCAGTGCGATTATCGACCTGTACAACAACTAGGTTGCAGCCCGGCCCGTTGCGGCGGGCCGGTTGAGGGGATTGGCAATGACGATTGAATGGCAAGCCGGGCGTCTGGACAGCGATCTCGACGGCGTGGGCTTCGATACCCTGGCAGTGCGCGCCGGTCAGCACCGTTCGCCGGAAGGCGAGCACAGCGAGGCGATCTACCCGACCTCCAGCTACGTTTTTCGCACCGCAGCCGATGCCGCGGCGCGTTTCGCCGGCGAAGTGCCGGGTAACGTCTACTCGCGTTACACCAATCCTACGGTGCGCGCTTTCGAGGAGCGGATTGCCGCCCTGGAAGGGGCTGAACAGGCCGTGGCCACGTCCTCCGGGATGTCGGCGATCCTGTCCATCGTCATGAGCCTGTGCAGCGCTGGCGACCATGTGCTGGTCTCGCGCAGTGTGTTCGGTTCGACCATCAGCCTGTTCGAGAAGTACCTCAAGCGTTTTGGCGTGCAGGTCGACTACGTGCCGCTGGCGGATCTGGACGCCTGGGCGGCAGCGTTCAAGCCCAACACCAAGTTGTTATTCGTCGAATCGCCGTCCAACCCGCTGGCCGAGTTGGTCGATATCGCCGCCTTGGCGGAGATTGCCCACGGCAAAGGCGCACTGCTGGCGGTCGACAACTGCTTCTGCACCCCGGCACTGCAGCAGCCAATCAGCCTGGGGGCGGACATCATCATGCACTCGGCGACCAAGTACATCGACGGTCAGGGCCGCAGCATGGGCGGTGTGGTGGCGGGCAAGGCGGAATTGATGAAGGAGGTCGTCGGCTTCCTGCGTACCGCCGGGCCGACCCTCAGCCCGTTCAACGCCTGGATCTTCCTCAAGGGACTGGAAACCTTGCGCGTGCGCATGCAGGCGCATTGCGCCAGCGCGCAGCAACTGGCCGAGTGGCTGGAGCAGCAGCCGGGCATCGAGCATGTGTACTACGCCGGTTTGCCCAGCCATCCGCAGCATGAGTTGGCCAAGCGCCAGCAGCGTGCTTTCGGTGCCGTGGTGAGTTTCGAGGTCAGGGGCGGCAAAGAGGCGGCGTGGCGTTTTATCGATGCCACGCGGGTGATCTCCATCACCACCAATTTGGGCGATACCAAAACCACTATCGCCCACCCGGCGACTACCTCGCATGGTCGCCTGTCGCCGCAGGAGCGGGCCAACGCCGGTATCCGCGACAACCTGGTGCGGGTGGCGGTGGGCCTGGAAGATATCGCTGACCTGAAAGCCGATCTCGCTCGCGGCCTCGCTGCGCTTTGAGCGAGCAGGGCCAGATCGACTGGAGCCCGCCGCGCGCCAGCCCATCCAACGGCAAGGTGGCGCTGGTGACCGGTGCGGCCCGGGGGATTGGTCTGGGCATTGCGGCCTGGCTGATCGCCGAGGGCTGGCAGGTGGTGTTGACCGATATTGATCGGCAGCGCGGGTCGAAAGTGGCGAAAGCGTTGGGCGACAACGCCTGGTTCGTGGCCATGGATGTTGCCCACGAAAGCCAGGTCGCGCTGGGCGTGGCCGAGGTGCTCGGGCAGTTCGGTCGGCTCGATGCGCTGGTGTGTAACGCCGCGCTGGCGGAGCCGCATAACCCGCCCCTGGAAAGCCTCAACCTGACGCAGTGGAATCGCACGCTGGCGGTCAATCTCAGCGGGCCAATGTTGCTGGCCAAGCATTGCGCGCCCTACCTGCGTGCCCACCGTGGCGCCATCGTCAACCTGACGTCGACCCGTGCTTCGCAGTCCGAGGCGGATTGCGAGGCGTATGCCGCCAGCAAGGGCGGTTTGCTGGCGCTGAGCCATGCGTTGGCGATCAGTCTTGGCCCGGATGTACGGGTCAACGCGGTCAGCCCCGGCTGGATCGATGCGCGCGATCTTGGCGCGCGCAGCGCGGCACCATTTTCTGCCCAGGAGCATGCCCAGCACCCGGTTGGGCGGATCGGCAAGGTCGAGGACGTGGCGGCCATGGTCGCCTGGTTGTTGTCGTCCCAGGCCGGTTTCGTCACGGGCCAGGAGTTCGTGGTCGACGGTGGCATGAGCAAGAAGATGCATTACCTCGCCTGACCCGCTTGTCGCCTTGCCCGTCTGGGCACGCGTGAGCCCAACCTTTGATGGGGAGGCAGGCAAAGCATGACCGACTTCAAAGCATTGCCGCAGGCCGGCGCTAACATCCAGCGCCGAACGCTCTGCAGTTAAGCGTAAAACAATAAAAATAACGCCTGACAGGTTGCTTGCGCATGGACAGCCAAGATCCGCTCGTCACGCTTTCGCGTGGTGTGCTGCGTGAAGAATTGCTGGAGTTGCTGGGGCGCAGCGAGCACGTGCCGCTGACGCTGCTGCTGGCCCCGGCAGGCTCGGGTAAGTCGACCCTGCTGGCGCATTGGTTGGCCCGCGATGCCCACCGGGCAGTGGCGCATTACCCGTTGCAGGCGCGCGATAACGAGCCGGTGCGCTTCTTCCGCCGGTTGATCGAGCACATTCGCGGCCAGGTTGCCGATTTCGATACCTCCTGGTTCAACCCGTTTGGTGCCGAACTGGGTTTGTCGCCGGTGGCGGTCAGCGGCTACCTGAGCGATGCCCTGGCGCGTCTCGAGGCGCCGCTGTACATCGTGCTGGATGACTTTCAGTGGATCAGTGCGCCAACCATCCGCGAGGTGCTGGCGGCGCTGCTGGAGACGCTGCCTGACAATGTTCGGCTGATTCTCGCCAGCCGCAATCATCCGGGTTTTTCCCTCAGCCGACTGAAGCTGGAAAGCCGCCTGCTGTGCATCGATCAGCATGATCTGCGCTGGTCTGCAGGGCAGATCCAACAGCTCAATGCGCACCTGGGCGGCGGTAACCTCAGCGAGGCCTATGTCTCGACGCTGATCGCCATGACCGAAGGCTGGGTGGCTGGGGTCAAGGTGGCGTTGCTGGCCTACGCGCGGTTCGGCACCAGTGCGCTAGAGCGTTTCAACGGCACGCAGCCGGAAATCGTCGACTACTTCGGTCACGTGGTGCTCGAACAGCTATCGCCCAGCCTGCGCGAATTTTTTCTCTGCAGTGCGCTGTTCGAGCGTTTCAACGGGGCGATTTGCGATCACGTGCTGCAACGCAGTGGTTCGGCGCTGCTACTCGAAGAACTGTCCGCGCGGCAACTGTTCATGCTGCCGGTGGACAATCAGCCTGGCTGGTTCCGCTACCACGCCTTGTTGCAGGACTTTCTCAGCAGCCGTCTGGCGATCGAGAAGCACGCCATGGTCGCCGCATTGCACCAGCGCGCGGCGGATTATTACCTGGGCCAGGGCGAGTATGAGCCGGCTTTGCTGCACGCGCAGCGCAGTGCCGATGAGGTGCTGTTTCGTGACCTGCTGGAGCGCGGCTGTGCGCTATGGATTCGCACGGGGCAATTCAGCGACATCCTGCGCTGGCTGGAGCCGTTACCGGAGGGCGTGGTGCTCGGCAACTCGCGTTTGCTGGCGCCGTTGATCGGCGCGTTGACCCTGTCGCGGCGCTTTCACCAGGCGCATTACTACCTGGATGCGCTGCACGCGCAGGAGCAAGAACAAGGCGCGGCGCTCGTCACTCCGATTACCCGGCAGTTTCTGCTGCTGCAACTCGGTTTGTTTCAACACGACAAGGATTTTACTCCCGCGCCTGGCTGGCGCGAGTTGCTGGGCCCCGGCGTGGGGCTGGAAGTCCGTGCCTGCACCCTGACGGTGATTGCCTATCACTATCTGCTGGATGCCCAGTTGCAGGCCGCGATCCGTTTTGCCATGCAGTCCAAGGAGTTGCTGCGGCAAAGCGGCCACAGTTTTCTACAAAGTTACACCGACCTGATCATCGCGCTTTGCCACCGCAATGCCGGGCGCGCCACCCATGCACGCAAGGGCGTGTGTCACGACTACCAGCACACTGACACGGCCTCGCCGGCCTGGATCAACCGTGCCACGGCCATGGTGGTGGTGTTGTACGAGCAAAACCAGCTCGATGAGGCGCAACAGCTTTGCGAAGACCTGATGGCGATGGTCAATGCGTCTTCGGCGACCGAAGCCATCGCCACGGTGTACATCACCTTGTCGCGCTTGCTGCATCGGCGCCAGCAAGCGGTGCGCGCCGGGCGCCTGCTCGATCAGCTGTCGTGCATCTTGCAGGTGGGCAACTACGCGCGGTTTGTCAGCCAGGTGGCTCAAGAGAGCATGCGCCAGGCCTATGTGAGCGGCAAACTCGGCGCGCTGGACGCTATCGCCCAGCGCTATTGCCTGGGCGAACGCCTGGCTGCCGGCGATTGGGAAAGTGCGCAGCGTTACGACGAGAGTTGGGAGCGCCTGGGGTTGGCCGCAGTTTACTGGCTGCAGGCGCGCGGCGCGCAGGGCCGCGCCGGGCGGATTCTCAAGGTGTTGGCCACATCGCTGCGGCGTAGCGAGATGCGTGCCCGCGCGTTGATCGTCGAGGCCAATCTACTGGTGCTCGATGCGCCGACGCAGAGTAAGGATCAGCAACTAGCCGCGCTGCGCCGGTTGGTCGAGGAGTACGGCATCGTCAATATCAACCGCTCGGTGTTCGACGAGGCGCCAGGCTTTGGTGCCGGGGTGTTGGGCTTGGCACACGCCGGCCTGCTGCACCTGCCGGAGAAGTACCGAGCCTTCTATGCCGAGTTTCTCCAGGACGCCGACATCCCGGCGTATGGCCGCGTCACCCCGGTCAGCCTGCTGACCGACAAGGAAGCGGAGGTTTTCGAGTGCTTGCTGAGCGGTCTGTCGAACACGCAAATCAGCGACAAGACCGGCATCGCCCTGTCCACCACCAAATGGCACCTGAAGAATATCTATTCGAAGCTCAATGTTTCGAGTCGCACCGAAGCGATTCTGGCCGCCCACCCACGCGCGCCTCTGGCTTAGTTGCCGGCTGACCCCGGCATGGATCGCCCTTAGCCCCTCCCTGGGAAGGGGGCAGGGCTGGCCAGGCCCCCGATAAGCTCCGCGATGCCGTGCAGTGTCGGCATCCACCTCGTGAGCACAACAATAAAAATCGGGAGAAAACGCCATGTCGGTATGGGTTACCTGGCCAGCTTTGACCAAGCTGGGCACCTTAGGCATTGTGTCGGGCTTGCTCGTGCTGAGCATGGAACGACAAGCCTTGTTCGAGAACAACCTCTTCGATGTCGAGGACTATGCGCGGCACAACGCCGACATTCTCTGTGACGCACGCAGCCTGACGGCGCGTACCGAAGACGGCACCTGTAACATCCTCGCCAATCCGGCCGAAGGCTCGGTGTACCGGCGTTTCGGGCGTAACGTCGACACGGCGTTGACGCGCGGCGAGACCGAGGCCGACACGTTGCTCACGCCCAACCCGCGCGAGGTCAGTAACAGCCTGATGGCGCGCGAGGAGTTCAAGCCGGCGGCCAGCCTCAACTTCATCGCTGCCGCCTGGATTCAGTTCATGATCCACGATTGGGTGGACCATGGCCCCAACGCGGTCGACGATCCGATCCAGGTGCCGCTGCCGGCTGGCGATGCGCTGGGGGCGGGCAGTCTGTCGGTGCGCCGCACTCAGCCCGATCCGACTCGGGGCGCCGACGATGCCGGCAAGCCGCAGACCTATCGCAACCACAACACCCACTGGTGGGATGGCTCGCAGCTGTATGGCAGCAGCAAGGAGAGCAACGACAAGGTGCGTGCCTTCGTCGACGGCAAGCTGAAGCTCAATGCCGATAACCGCTTGCCGACCGAGTTGCTCAGCGGCAAGCCGGTGACCGGCTTCAACGAGAACTGGTGGCTCGGCCTGAGCATGCTGCACCAGCTGTTCACCCTGGAGCACAACGCCATCGCCAGCAAGCTCAAGCAGAAGTACCCGGAGCAGAGCGACCAGTGGCTGTACGACCGCGCTCGGCTGGTCAACTCGGCGCTGATGGCCAAGATCCACACCGTGGAGTGGACGCCGGCAGTGATTGCCAACCCGATCACCGAGCGCGCCATGTATGCCAACTGGTGGGGGCTGCTCGGCTCGCGCGGGCCGCGCGACAAGTACCAGGCCGAAGTGCGCATGTTGCAGGAGGACTTGCTGCGTTCGGACTCCTTCGTCAAGCGCATCCTCGGTTTCGATCCGAGCCTGGGCAACGGTGTCGGCAGCTCGGCGCTCGACCATGCCCTGGCCGGTCTGGTCGGTTCGGCCAGCCCGAACAACTACGGTGTGCCTTATACCCTCACCGAAGAGTTCGTCGCGGTGTACCGCATGCACCCGCTGATGCGCGATCAGGTGGACGTTTACGACATCGGCTCGAACAGCGTCTCGCGTTCGATCGCCTTGCAGGACACCCGCGACCGCGACGCCGAACACCTGCTCAACGACGAGCGTCCGGAGCGCCTGTGGTATTCCTTCGGCATCACCAACCCGGGCTCGCTGACCCTGCACAATTACCCGAACGTTCTGCGCAACCTGTCCATGCCGCTGGTCGGCAACATCGACCTGGCGACCATCGACGTATTGCGTGACCGCGAGCGCGGGGTGCCGCGCTACAACGAGTTTCGTCGGCAGATCGGCCTCAAGCCGATTACTAAGTTCGAGGACCTGACCAAGGACCCGCACACCCTGGCCGAGCTCAAGCGCCTGTACAACAACGACATCGAACTGATCGACACCTTGGTCGGCCAACTCGCGGAAACCGTGCGCCCGGAGGGTTTTGCCTTCGGTGAAACGGCCTTCCAGATTTTCATCATGAACGCCTCGCGTCGACTGATGACCGACCGCTTCTTCACCAAGGATTACCGTCCCGAGGTGTACACTGCCGAGGGCCTGGACTGGGTGGAGAACACCACCATGGTCGACGTGCTCAAACGCCACAATCCGCAGTTGGCGGCCAGCCTGGTCGGTGTGGAGAATGCCTTCAAACCCTGGGGCCTGAACATTCCGGCCGACTACGAAAGCTGGCCGGCGGCCAACAAGCAGGAAAACCTCTGGGTTAACGGTGCGCTGCGCAGCCAGTACGGCGAAGGTCAGTTGCCGGCGTTGCAACCCGTGGATGTGGGCGGCTTGATCGGGTCGATCCTGTGGAACAAGGTGCGCGCGCGCACCGACGTGGCGCCGGCGGACTACCAGAAACCAATCCATCCGCACGCGGCGATGGCCAAAGTGAAGTTCGTGGCGACCCCCGGCAACGGATACAGCGGCCTGTTCCAGGGCGCCGAGCACGGCTTGCTGCGCCTGTCGGTGACCGGTGACCCGGCGGATCGCGGTTTTGCTCCGGGGCTGGCCTGGAAGGCCTTTATCGACGGCAAACCGTCGGAAAACGTCTCGGCGTTGTACACCCTGAGCGGGCAGGGCGCTAACCACAATTTCTTCGCCAACGAGTTGTCGCAGTACGTGCTGCCGGAGGCCAACGAAACCCTCGGGACCACCTTGCTGTTTGCGGCCGTGAGCAGCAAGCCGACCCTGCTGTTGCTCAACGACATGGCCGAGGTGACCCAGGCCGGCGCAGCGGTGAGTCAGGTCAAGGCGCCGACGCAGGTCTATTTCGTGCCGCACCCGGAGCTGCGCAACCGCTTCAGCAGTGCCGCGCACGATTTTCGTACCGACCTGCTGACCTTGCAGGCCGGCACCAAGGTCTACGACGTGTATGCCACATCGATGGAGATCAAGACATCGATCTTCCCCTCGATCAGTCGCAGCTACGCCAGCCAGCGGCGCAACAGTGCACGCAAGATCGGCGAGTTGCAGCTGACGTCGGCGTTCATTGCCTCGGCCTTCGGCGACAGCGGGGTGTTCTTCAAGCACCAGCGGCATGAGGACAAGTAGGCGTTTCCACGGCGTCGTTGAATAAAAAAGGCCTCGGTGAACACCGAGGCCTTTGGCTTTGCGCTGGAGCGCTATTCGCGCAGGTCGATGGTCGCCGGATTGCTGCGGTCGAACAGCTTGGTCGGGTCGCTCGGCAGGATGCCTGGGCGGTAGCCGTCGCGCACATCGCCGAGTACGCGGATATCGCTGTACTTCTTCCCGGACAGAGCCGCCATGCCGGCGGCGTCGCGCACTACGGTCGGGCGCAGGAACACCATCAGGTTGCGTTTGATGCGGGTGTCCTTGGTCGAGCGGAACAGCCGGCCGAGCAGCGGAATGTCGCCGAGCAGCGGCACTTTCGAGTCGGTCTGGGTGACGTCGTCCTGAATCAGGCCGCCGAGCACGATGACCTGGCCGTCTTCGGCGAGGATGGTGCTTTTGATCGAGCGCTTGTTGGTGATCAGGTCCACCGCCTGGGCCGTCAAGGTGGCGCTTGGCGCGATGGAGGAGATTTCCTGTTCGATTTCCAGGCGCAAGCTGGAGCCTTCGTTGATATGCGGGGTGACCTTGAGCGTGACGCCGATGTCCTGCCGTTCGATGGTGGTGAAGGGGTTGTCCGCGCCGGATGCGCTGGTGGTGAAGGAGCCGGTCTGGAACGGCACGTTTTGCCCGACCAGGATTTCCGCTTTCTGGTGGTCGAGGGTCAGCAGGCTGGGCGTCGACAGCAGGTTGCTCTTGGCATTGGCCGACAGTGCGGTGATCAGCACGCCGAAGCTGTCGGTGCCAAGGCCGATGATGGCGCCGTCCGGCAGGTTGTTCAGCACCGGGTTATCGATGTCGTTGCGCTGGTCCTGAATGGCTTGCAATACGGTGCCGACGGACAGCCCGGTGCCGCCGAAATTCACCCCGCCGAGGCCGCCGGTGCCGCCTCGCGCATCCACCGCCCACTGCACGCCAAGGGCGTCGGTGATATCGCCCGAGACTTCGACGATGGCGGCCTCCACCATCACCTGGGCGCGCGGCACGTCGAGCTGACGGACGATGTCTTCCAGGGTCGCCACCAGGTCCGGTTCGGCCAGCAGCACCAGGGCATTCAGGCTTTCGTCGGCACGGATCAGGATGTTCTGCGGTTTGCCGGCCGCTTCGCTGCCTTCCTGCGGTTTCAGCCCTTCGGAGATTTCCCCGAGGGTTTCCGCCAGGGCCTTGGCATCGTTGTGGCGCAGGCGAATCACCCGGGTGTTGGCCGAGCGGCTGGTGGGCGTGTCCAGCGATTGCGCCAGCGCCACCAGTTTGGCGCGGGCGGCGGGCGGGCCGAGCAGGATCAGGCGGTTGGTGCGTCCGTCGGCGATCACCTGGGTGCCGGAGGCGCCTTTGGCCTGGCCGCGCTCCAGGGCGCTATTGAGCACTTCGGCGGCATCCATGACCCAGGCGTGTTGCAGGTCGTAGACGCTGTAGTCGTGGTCGCCTTTCTGGTCGAGCTGGCGCAGCAGGTCTTCGATGCGCGCGATATTGGCGCTGCGGTCGCTGATGATGATGGCATTGGCCGAGGTCACCGCGGCCAGGTGGCCGTATTGCGGCACCAAGGGGCGAATCAGCGGGATCAGTTCCGACACCGCGCTGTGCTGCACCTGGATCAAGCGGGTTTCCAGACGATCCGGCGCGGCGCGGCCGGCGCCTGCATCGGCCTTGGCTTCGGCATTGGGCACGATGCGCGCCTGATCGCCCTGGGTGATGACACTGAAACCGTGGGTGGCCATCACCGAAAGAAACAGTTGGTAGACCTCGCTAAGGGCCAGCGGCGTGCTCGACACCACGCTGACCTGGCCTTTCACGCGCGGGTCGACGATGAAGGTTTCACCGGTGATCTGCGCGATCTGGTCGATGAATTCGCGGATGTCGGCGCCTTTCAGGTTGATGGTCCAGCTGTCTTGTTGCTGATTGGCGCTGGGCGTTACCGGGTCGATGGCCGCCATCAGCGGCAGTGGGGCGGCGGCCAGGCCGGCGGCAATCAGGACGAAGGTGAGGCGCGAGAAGATCGGGAGCATCGTGTCAGTCGCTTTCCGTAGGCGGTTCGGTGGGTTCGGCGTCGGCCGGCAAGGTGCCGGACGCCTCCATCTGTTGACGCAGTGCGTCCATGCGTTCGCGCAGTTGCGCAAGGTTGTCGGCTTCCAGCTCGTTGAGTTGGTCCAGGGCATCCGTCGCGGTCTCGGTGGGCGTGTAAATCTGGCTGTTATCGCTGGACGGGATACGCGGAAAGGCCAGGCTTTCCCGGCGGCCATTGCGCAACAGCTCTACTCGGTCAGCGTAGACCGCATCCAGGCGCACGCCGCTGCTGACCTCGCTGTCTATGCCGTAGCGCTGTGGCTCGCTGCCTTCGCTGCGGATGATGGCGCTGGAGCGTTTAGGGTCGGCGTGCACGAAGCTGCCCAGCAGGGTCAGACGCAGGGTGGTGACTGGCGGCGGGGCGTTGTTGTCCTGGCGGCTGCTGCCAAACAGCTGATCGAGGTGCTGGCTGGAGGCATGGCTGCTCTCTGGGTCGGCGTTTGGCGCGCTGGCGACTGGCGGTGTGCGCACGACGCGCAGCCAGTCTGCGGCTTGCCAGGCCAAGCTGACGCTCATGGCCAGAATTACCGCGACGCCGACCAGGGTGGTGGCATGCAGTTGCATCCAGCGTTGGGGAGCCGAAAGAGGCAAGGCGTCACTCCGAAAAATTATTGTTATGTGGCGTGGATCGCGCGCCGATCATAGACAGTTAGCGAGCATTTGACAGCCCCCCTTCAGGGTGGTGTGTCGCGCCGTGCGATGTGCTAAAGATAGCGCAGAGCTCCCGCTCTACGGCGGGAACCCCATAACAATTAACCGACGGAACCAGGCAGACATACGGCGGCCAAAATTAGCCGTGATACTCATGTCAGGTTACCGTTTCAAGGCACGCTTAGGATGAACGCTCTGCTTACTGAAGCTCCACTGCGCCGCTTGCCGTTCAGCTTCGCCAAGCGCCATGGGGTGGTCTTGTTGATCGACGCCACTCCGCCTTGCCTGGCGCACCGGCCGGCGGTCGAACTGGTGGCGCTGGCTGAGGCGCAGCGCTTTGCCGGCCGCCAACTGCCGTTGCGGGCATTGACCGGTGAGGCGTTCGAGCAGGCCTTGGCCAAGGCTTACCAGCACGAGTCGGGCGCCATGCAACTGGCCGAGGGGCTTGGCGGCAGCCTCGATCTGGCCGCTCTGGCCGAGCAGGTGCCGGAAACCGAAGACCTGCTGGAGCAGGAAGACGACGCCCCGATCATTCGCCTGATCAACGCCATCCTTGGCGAGGCGATCAAGGAAAATGCCTCGGATATTCACCTGGAAACCTTCGAGAAACGCCTGGTCGTGCGTTTTCGCGTGGACGGCATCCTGCGTGAGGTGCTCGAGCCCAAGCGTGAGCTGGCGGCGCTGCTGGTGTCGCGGATCAAGGTCATGGCGCGCCTGGACATCGCCGAGAAGCGTATCCCGCAGGACGGGCGGATTTCCCTGCGGGTTGGCGGCCGCGAGGTGGATATCCGCGTCTCGACACTGCCCTCGGCCAATGGCGAGCGGGTGGTGCTGCGTTTGCTCGACAAGCAGGCTGGGCGCCTGAACCTGCAACATTTGGGCATGTGCACGCGCGATCGCCAGGTGATGGAAGACACCGTGCGCAAGCCCCACGGCATTCTGCTGGTCACCGGTCCCACTGGCTCCGGCAAGACCACCACCCTGTACGCCAGCCTGGTCAGCCTCAACGACCGCACGCGCAACATCCTCACGGTCGAAGACCCAATCGAATACCACCTCGAAGGCATCGGCCAGACCCAGGTCAACACCAAGGTCGACATGACCTTCGCCCGTGGCCTGCGGGCGATTCTGCGCCAGGACCCGGACGTGGTGATGGTCGGTGAAATCCGCGACAAGGAAACCGCCGAAATCGCCGTGCAAGCCTCGTTGACCGGGCATCTGGTGCTCTCGACGTTGCACACCAACAGCGCGATTGGCGCCATCACCCGCCTGGTGGATATGGGCGTCGAGCCGTTCCTGCTGTCGTCCTCGCTGCTCGGCGTGCTGGCCCAGCGCCTGGTGCGGGTGCTTTGCCCGCATTGCAAGGAGGCCTATCAGGCCGATGCCGCCGAATGCGCCTTGCTCGGCGTGGCGGTTGCCACGGCGCCGACCCTCTACCACCCGCGCGGCTGCAACGAGTGCCATCAGCAGGGCTATCGCGGGCGTACCGGGATTTACGAGCTGGTGGTGTTCGACGATCGCTTGCGCAGCTTGATTCACAGTGCCGCGTCCGAGCAGGAAATGATCCGCCATGCCCGCACGCTCGGTCCGAGCATCCGCGAGGATGGCCGGCGTAAGGTGCTGGAAGGCGCGACCAGCCTGGAAGAAGTGCTGCGCGTGACCCAGGAAGAGTGAGTTAGGACAACCATGGCCGCTTTCGAATACCTCGCCCTCGACGCCAACGGTCGCCAGCAGAAAGGCGTGCTGGAGGCCGACAGTGCGCGTCAGGTACGCCAGTTGCTGCGCGAACGGCAACTGGCGCCGCTGGATGTGAAGGCCACGCGCACCCGCGAACAGGCCAGTGGCGGCGGGCATTTCAGCTTTGCCCGCGGACTTTCGGCGCGCGATCTGGCGCTGCTCACCCGGCAGTTGGCGACTCTGGTGCAGGCCGCGTTGCCGATCGAAGAAGCCCTGCGCGCGGCGGCTGCCCAGGCGCGTTTGCCGCGCATCCAGAGCATGCTGCTGGCGGTGCGGGCGCGCGTGCTCGAAGGGCATGACCTGGCCGGCAGCCTGAAGGAATTTCCCGCGGCCTTTCCCGAGCTGTACCGCGCCACCGTGGCGGCTGGCGAGCACGCCGGGCATCTGGGGCCGGTGCTGGAACAACTGGCCGATTACACCGAACAGCGCCAGCAGTCGCGGCAGAAGATCCAGCTGGCGCTGCTCTATCCGTTGATCCTGATGTGCGCCTCCTTGCTCATCGTCGGCTTCCTGCTCGGTTACGTGGTGCCGGACGTGGTGCGGGTGTTTGTCGACTCCGGGCAGACCCTGCCGGCGCTGACCCGCGGCCTGATTACCTTGAGCGAGTGGGTCAAGGGTTGGGGATGGCTGGCGGCGATTCTGGCCGTGCTGGGCTTCTTCGCCCTGCGTTGGGCGCTGCGTGACGAGTCGGTGAAGCTGCGTTGGCATGGCTTGCTGCTGCGCGTGCCGCTGGTTGGCCGGTTGATCCGCGCCACCGATTGCGCGCGCTTCGCTTCGACCCTGGCGATTCTCACCCAGAGCGGCGTGCCGCTGGTGGAGGCGCTGGGCATCGGCGCCGAAGTGATCGCCAACCGGGTGATTCGCGCGCAAGTGGTGGTGGCGGCGCAAAAGGTGCGCGAAGGTGGCAGCCTGACCCGCGCGCTGGAAGCCAGCGGCCAGTTTCCGCCGATGATGCTGCACATGATCGCCAGCGGCGAGCGCTCCGGCGAGCTGGATCAGATGCTCGCACGCACTGCGCGCAATCAGGAAAACGACCTGGGTGCCCAGGTGGCGCTGCTGGTCGGGCTGTTCGAGCCGTTTATGTTGGTGTTTATGGGCGCAGTGGTGTTGGTCATCGTGTTGGCCATCCTGCTGCCGATTCTGTCTCTCAATCAGTTGGTGGGGTAATTAGGTGAATAGCGGATCGTTGAAAAGCGCACGACCGGCAACGCAGATACCTTTGCGACGGTTCGGTAAGCGTCAAACGGGCTTCACACTTATCGAAATCATGGTGGTGGTGGTGATTCTCGGCATTCTCGCCGCCTTGGTGGTGCCGCAGGTGATGAGTCGCCCGGATCAGGCCAAGGTCACCGTGGCCAAGGGCGATATCAAGGCGGTCGCCGCCGCGCTGGACATGTACAAACTGGATAACCACGCCTACCCGAGCACCCAGCAGGGCCTCGAAGCACTGGTGCAGAAACCGTCGGGCAATCCACAGGCGAAAAACTGGAACAAGGACGGTTACCTCAAGCGTCTGCCGGTCGACCCGTGGGGCAATGTCTACCAATACCTGGCGCCGGGCACCAAGGGTGCGTTCGACCTCTACTCGCTGGGCGCTGACGGCAAGGAAGGCGGCAGCGATTTGGATAGCGATATCGGTAACTGGGACCTCTGATCAATCATGCGCCAGGCCCGCGGTTTCACCCTGATCGAACTGCTGGTGGTCCTGGTGATTCTCGGCAGCCTGATCGGCATTGCCATGCTCAGTACCGGCATCGCCGGCCCGGCGCGCGAGTTGCACAACGAAGCCGAACGCCTGGCCGGGTTGATTGGCGTGCTGGCCGAAGAGGCGGTGCTGGATAACCGCGAATACGGTTTGCAGCTCACCGACGATACCTATCAGGTGCTGCGCTATGAGCCGGCCAGCGGTCGTTGGCAGGCGTTGGCAGGCAAACCCCACCGCCTGCCCGGCTGGGCGCAGTTGAGCATCGAGCTGGACGGTGCCGCGCTGCAATTGCCACTGCCAGAGGGGGAGAAACGCGGCGCGGCGCACAGCGTGCCGCAGCTGTTGATTCTCTCCAGTGGCGAACTCAGCCCGTTTCGCCTGCACTTGAGCGAGCGCCGGAAAGACGGCTTGCGCCTGCAATTGTCCAGCGATGGCTTTCGCTTGCCCAAGGTTGCCGTTGGCCCCGCCAAGGGGCCTGCCGGATGAAGCGCTCTGCGGGGTTCACGTTGCTCGAAGTGCTGGTCGCCCTGGCGATTTTCGCCCTGGTCGCCGCCAGTGTGCTGACCGCCAGTGCGCGCAGCCTGCAAACCGCCGCACGCCTGGAAGACAAGACCCTGGCGATGTGGATCGCCGATAACCGCCTGACCGAGTTGCAGTTGGCCGACACCCCGCCCGGCGATGGCCGCGACCAGGGCGAGCTGGAGTTCGCCGGGCGGCGCTGGCAATGGCAGAGCGAAATCCAGGCGACCAGCGAACCGAGCATGCGCCGAGTCACGTTGTGGGTGGCGCCGCGCCCGGAACGTAGCGTGAGTGGCGACCTGCGCGAGCGCGCGGCGGTCAGCCTAAGCGGTTTTCTTGGGGCCTCGCCATGAGGCGCATGGGCGGGTTTACCCTGCTTGAGCTGCTGATTGCCATCGCGATTTTCGCCCTGCTTGGCCTTGGCACCTACCGCATGCTCGACAGTGTGTTGCGCACCGACAGCAGCACCCGCGCGCATGAGCAGCAGTTGCGCGAGCTGGTGCGTGCCATCGCCGCGTTCGAGCGTGATCTGCTGCAAGTGACGGTGCGCCCTGTGCGCGATCCGTTTGGCGAGGCGCGCCCGGCCTTGCTGGGCGAGACGCTTGACAGTGCGGTTGTGGAATTGAGCCGTGTTGGCTGGCGTAATCCGTTGGGGCAGGCGCGGGCCAGTGTGCAGCGGGTACGTTGGCAGTTGAGCGGCGAGCAATGGCAGCGGCACTATTGGACGGTGCTCGACCAGGCTCAGGACAGCCAGCCCAACGTGCAGCAAGCGCTGGAGGGGGTGACGCGCCTGCAACTGCGTTACTTGGATGGCGACGGCGCGTGGCAAAGCAGTTGGCCGCCAGTGCAGAGCAGTGCTGACGAACAGCTGAAAGCCTTGCCGCAGGCAGTCGAACTGCTGCTGGAACATCGCCGTTATGGCGCGGTGCGGCGCCTGCTACGTCTGCCGGACGTGCTGCCCGAGCAAGCTGGGCAGACACCTGGCGATGTGCCGCCGGACGAAGGCGCGGGCGCCACGGAGCCCACATCATGAGGGCGCAGCGGGGCATGGCGCTGATCACCGTGCTGCTGGTGGTGGCAGTGGTCACGGTGGTCTGCGCGGGGATTATCGCCCGCCAGCAGCTGTCGATTCGCAGCAGTGCCAACCAGCTGCATGTGCGCCAGGCCTGGCACTATGCGCTGGGCGGTGAAACCTTGGCCAAGGCGGTGTTGCAGCGTGACTTGCAGCAGGGCAACCCGCAGGCCTCGGTGGATCACCTGGGCGAACCGTGGGCGCGGCCCCAGGCGCCATTCGCGCTGGACGAAGGCGGTGAATTGCGCGTGCGCCTGATCGATCCGAGCGGGCGGTTCAACCTCAACAGCCTGGTGCGTCAGGGCCAGGCCAATGATGCGGCGCTGGCGCAATTTCGGCGTCTGCTGCTCAACGTGCAAATCGACACCCCGTATGCCGAGCGCCTGCTCGATTGGTTGGATGTCGATGAGCAGCCGAGCGGCAGCTATGGCGCCGAAGATAATCAATACTTACTGGCACAGCCGGCCTACCGCACGGCCAATCGGGCGCTGACCGATGTCTCGGAATTGCGTTTGCTACTGGACATGAACGAAGCCGATTACCAGCGCCTGCTGCCCTTGGTTACCGCCTTGCCGGAAGACGCGACCTTGAACGTCAACACCGCCAATGCCTGGGTGCTGGCGAGCCTGGTCGAGGGGCTGTCGCTCAGCGCCGCGCAAGGCCTGGTGGCGGCGCGCGGCAGCCAGGGTTACAGCGATGTGCAGAGCTTCACTCGCCAGTTGAACGGTTTGCCCGTGCAGGGCCAGGCCTTGGGTGTCGGTAGCCAGTATTTTCAGGCGATCAGCGAAGTCAGCGTCGGTGATCGCCGTCAGGTTCTACGCAGTACCTTGCAACGCACCCGCGATGGCAAGGTGTATGTCTTAGCCCGTGATCTGGGGCAGAGCGGTGAAGCGCCCGCGCCCGTCGAGGAAGTCGAGCCATGAGTCAGTTGTGTGTGTTTCTGCCGCCTGCGGCCTGTGCCGGCGCCGACGCGGCATTGCCGGTGTGGCGGGTGCGTCAGGGCGACAGCCAGCGTTTGCCATTCGCCGCCGCGCTGGCCGAGCCAACTGGGGTCTGGACCCTGGTCTTGCCGGTCGAGGCGGTAACCGCCTGCGCAGTGCGCCTGCCAACGCAAAAAGCCCGCTGGTTGCGCCAGGCGTTGCCGTTCGCGGTGGAGGAGTTGCTGGCCGAGGATGTCGAGCAGTTGCACCTGGCGCTGGGCGAACAGTTGCCCGACGGCCGTCATCGGGTGTTTGCCGTGCGCCGCAGTTGGCTGTCGAGCTGGTTGGCGCTATGCGCTACGCCGCCGCAGGCAATTACCATCGATGCCGATTTGCTACCGCGCGAAGGCACGCAGTTGCTGTACCTGGAGTCGCGCTGGTTGCTCGGCGGCGCCGAGGTCGCGCGTTTAGCCTTGAGCGCCGAGGCGTGGCCGGCGCTGGCCGGCGCTTGTGCGCATCCACATATTGCTTATCGCGCCGCGTCGCAGGCTGGGTTGGCGCCGCTGGATGACAGCCTGGAGCTTGTCGACGCCTACCACTGGCTGGCGCAGCAGAGCGTACAGAGCAACCTGGCGCAGGGCGAATTTGCCACCCAGGTGAGCAATGGCCAATGGCAGCGCTGGCGGCCACTGCTGGGGTTGCTCGGGCTCTGGTTGGTGCTGCAATGGGGCTTCAATCTGGCCCAGGGTTGGCATTTGCAGCGCCAGGCCGATGCCTATGCCGAGGCCAGCGCGGCGTTGTACCAAGAGCTGTTTCCCGAGGACCGCAAGTTGGTCAATTTGCGTGCGCAACTGGATCAGCACCTGGCGGCAGGGGGCGGTGGCCAAAGCCGTTTGCTCGGCATGCTGGCCGAGGTGAGTCAGGCGATGGTCGCGGAGGGCGCACCAGTGCAGGTCGAGCAACTGGATTTCAGCGAGGCCCGCGGCGATTTGGCCATGCAGGTGCGTGCGCCCGGCTTTAGTGAGCTGGAGCGTTTGCGCGAGCGGTTGCAGCAGGCCGGGTTGGCGGTGCAATTGGGTTCGGCCAGTCGCGAGGCGGCCGGGGTCAGCGCGCGACTGGTGATTGGGGGATGAACATGAGCAGCCTGAATGAATTGAAGAGCCCCTTGGCAGCGCAGTGGCAGCGCTCGGTATTGCTGCAACGTTGGCGTGGTTTGGCGGCGCGTGAACAGCTGGCCTTGGGGTTGTTGGGCCTGTTTCTGTTGCTGGTGCTGCTGTACCTGCTGCTTTGGCAGCCGGCGCAACAGGGCGTAGCCGCCGCACGTAGCGCGTTCGAGCAGCAGCGCGCCCTGCATGCCTACCTGCAAGCCCAGGCGCCTTTGGCGCGCAGCCTGGCGAGTGCGCCGCAGGTCAGTCTCGATCCGGCGCGTTTGCAAGGGCTGGTGACGGCCAGCGCCGCCGAACAGGGTTTGGCGGTCGAGCGACTGGACAGCGACAGCGACGGTTCGCTGCAAGTCAGCCTGCAACCGGCGCCGTTCGTCCAACTGCTGCGCTGGTTCGCGGCACTGGAACAGCAGGGGGTGCAGATCGCCGAGGCAGGGCTGGATCGCGACGAGGAGAATCGGGTGGCGGCCCGGCTGACTTTGCGTGTGCCGCTGTAGCAAGTTGTAGCCCTACAGCGCCGATGCGGGATTGGCCGCAGGGTTTGCTCCATGTGGCGCAAGATGCCGGCGCGTGGGGCGCGGGGGATTTATTGGGCTCTGTCGCCATGACGTGGCGCATGAGCAGTCAAGCTTGTGTGGCGGCGATCTTGACCGCGAGCTGTTCAGGCCGCGCGGCCAAGGCCCCTGCTACCCAGCCAGCGCACAGCGGCGCTGTGTGGGTTTATCTACAACACTGCCAAACCTGCCGCTCTTCGCGGTTACAGCCACGCCCCTGAGGCGCTGCAGCGCATCAACAGTTAACGGCTACAGAGTCTTTATTTTTCCTGCCGTGTGAGAAAAAACTGAAGCAGAGTATTGACTTAGCTTAGGTGCCAACGTAAATTGCGCGCCTCGCAAAGCGATGGGTGATTAGCTCAGCTGGGAGAGCATCTGCCTTACAAGCAGAGGGTCGGCGGTTCGATCCCGTCATCACCCACCACTCTTTGTGAATTCGGACGTAAGTCCGACCGACGCGCAGCGGTAGTTCAGTCGGTTAGAATACCGGCCTGTCACGCCGGGGGTCGCGGGTTCGAGTCCCGTCC
>DELY01000009.1:29983-79963 GCA_002354655.1 Pseudomonas sp. UBA2684 | reverse complement strand
TCGAGTCCCGTCCGCTGCGCCATATTTTCCATGTCGAGTTCGCTTGGCATGAGGCAGAAAAGCTCTTTGAGCGCTTCTGCCAGATGAAGCAAGAGTTGTATGGACGCAAGTCCACCGACACGCAGCGGTAGTTCAGTCGGTTAGAATACCGGCCTGTCACGCCGGGGGTCGCGGGTTCGAGTCCCGTCCGCTGCGCCATATACGAAACCCTCAGGTAGCAATACCTGAGGGTTTTTTATTGTCCATTTTCGGCGTTTCAGCGGTAATTCCGCCGGGCCGCCAAGGCCGCTTCCTCCTCGGCGATCGGCCCTTCTCCGGTAAACCTGGCTTGGCCTCTGCGCCGACACGGCCTTTCAATTCGAGAAAATAGCTATTTCCTTCGGCTGCCACACGGGCAGGTCGTGCCTGCGGCGCCCGTTGGTTTTGGCCCGACCCCACTGAATTGGCGCCAGGTGGCGCGCTTGTGCTCTCGCTGGTCGCCATCGGCGAACTGGGTGTTCCGGGCTCTGGCTGCATAAAGAGCTTGGTTTGCAGGACTAACAGTAATTAGAATGAATCTCATTTAAATTACTCTTGGTGCAAGGCTTCCCGATATGAGTGATACGGCGATGGCGACGGAGCAAACCCTCCACGACCTGTACCGCGACCACAGTGGCTGGCTGGAGGGCTGGTTGAGGCGCCGCCTGGGAAATCGCTGCGATGCGGCGGACCTCAGTCAGGATACGTTCCTGCGGGTACTCGCCAGCTCTCAGCCGATCGCCGACTTGCATGAGCCGCGAGCTTATTTGCTGACGGTGGGCAAGCGCCTGCTGAGTAACTTCTACCAACGTCGCAGCCTGGAGCAGGCGTACCTGGATGCGCTGGCGGCGCTGCCTGAGGCCAGTGTGCCGTCTCCCGAGCAGCGTTGGATGCTGCTGGAAACCCTGCAAGCGTTGGACGAATTGCTCGACGGGTTGCCGACGGCGGTGCGCCGGGCGTTTCTCTGGAGCCAGTTGGAGGGTTTCGGTTATCAACAGATCGCCGAGCGTTTGCGGGTGTCGGAGCGCACGGTCAAGCGCTACATGGCGCACGCCTACGAGCATTGCCTGTTGGCGGCGTTGTGATGGGGGCGCGGCCCTCGCTCGAAGCTCGTCAGGTGGCGCGGGCCGCCGCGCAGTGGCTGGCGCTGTTGGAGTCCGGCGCCGCCAATGAGCAGGATCGAGCCGATCTGCAGCGCTGGCGCGCCAGTTGCGCCAGTCACGAACAGGCCTGGCAGCAGGTTGAGGTCTTGCGTCAGCGCTTTGCCGAACTGCCTTCGGCGCTAGCCCTGGCCAGTCTGGATCGTCCGCAGCCAGGTCGACGTGCGGTGCTCAAGTGCGTATTGGGGGCGGCGACGGTGCTGCCGAGCGCCTGGCTGCTCAGTCGGCAATTACCCCTGGAGGCCTGGCGCGCCGACCTGCATACCGCCACTGGGGAGCGCAAACAGGTAATGCTGGCCGACGGCAGCGCTTTGCAACTGAACACCGCCAGTGCCGTCGATGTGGATCTGCCGAGCCGGCGCTTGACGCTGGTGGAGGGCGAGATGGCGTTGAAGGTTCCCCGGGCGTCGTCGTTAACCATTCATACCCGCCATGGGCAGATCAGCGTCAGCGATGGCGAGCTCTGTGTTCGCCAGGAGCCGCGCGGCTGTCGGGTGTCGGTGTATGGGGGCACGGTGGGCGTACAGCTTTTGCAGGGGCCAGAAGTCACCTTGCGTGGCGGTCAGCGAGTCAGCTTGCAGGCCGCGGGCGTAGGTGCGGTGGAGCCGTTCGATGTGCTGCAGCCGGGCTGGCGCGAGGGCGTGTTGCTGGCGCAAAACCAGCCGCTGGGCGAGTTCCTGCGGGAGCTCGGCAACTACCGGCCGGGTGTGCTGCGTTGGGCGCCGGAGCTCGAGTCGCTGCACGTTACCGGGAGTTTTCGCCTGGAAGATACCGATCGTGTGCTGGCGTTGCTGGCTGCCAGCCTGCCGCTGGAGGTGCATTCGCGTACGCGTTTTTGGGTCACGTTACTGCCGCGTAAAAAAAATGTTGGCTGAAGCCTGTCCCTTTTTTTCGCCTCACTGGTCATTGCCAGTAAGTGAACAAAAAAGAGAGCGCCTTCAATGCACGTAGTACTGCCTTACCGCTTACGCCCGTTGTTGCACCTGAGCCTGCTGCTGAGCCTGAGCGCCAGCCCATTGCTGATTTCCGCCAGTTGGGCAGACGACGCCGCCAAACGCAGCTATCAGGTGCCTGCCGGGAGCCTCGGCGCTGCGCTGACGCGCTTTGCTGGTTTGGCCGGAGTCGATCTGTCGGTGGACCCGGCACTGGTCAGCGGTCGCGACAGTGCCGGGTTGTCCGGCGAATACCAGGTTGAAGAGGGGTTCGCCCGGTTGTTGCAGGATTCCGGTCTGCAATTGCAGGTCGTCGGTGAGCAGGCCTATACCGTGACTCCCGTTCCGGCACAGGCCGACAACGTGCACCAACTGCCTGCGACTGTGGTCGTCGGCGCCAACGAGGCAGTCGCCGAGCAGGCCTATGCCGGTGGTCAGGTGAGCCGCCAAGGCTCCTTGGGCATGCTCGGCGATCGGGATTTCATGGAGACCCCGTTCAGCCTGACGTCCTATACCAGTGAAGCCGTGAAGAACCAGCAGGCGCGTACCCTGGGCGACCTGATTGCCAGCGACCCGTCGGTGCGTGCGACCAACCCGGCGGGCGGACGCTTCGAGCAGTTCACCATCCGTGGGCTCAGTCTGTTCAACAGCGATGTTGCCTACAACGGCCTCTACGGCATCCTGCCGACCTATTCGATCGACATGGAAATGGCCGAGCGCGTGGACATCCTCAAGGGGCCGAGCCAACTGGTCAACGGCATCTCGCCGCGGGGCAGCGTTGGCGGCGGCATCAACGTGGTGCCCAAGCGAGCAGGCGACAAGCCGATCACCGAGTTCACCGGCAGCTACGCCGCGGACAGCCAGGTCGGCGGTGCAGTGGATATCGGCCGGCGTTTCGGTGACGAGAACCAGTTCGGCCTGCGTTTCAACGGCGTGAAGCAGTCCGGTGACACCGAGTGGGACCAGCAGAGTGTCGGCCGCGAGATGGCCGTGCTGGGCCTGGATTTTCACGGTGAGCGGCTGCGGCTTTCGGCGGATGTCGGGCATACCGAACGCGATACCGATGCCCCGCAGGAGCGGGTACTGGTGGGAGCCAATGCCAAGGTGCCGGATGCCGACCAGGTGCGTCGCAACTATGCGCAGGCTTGGAGCAAGGCGCGTACCCAGGATACCTTCGGTGCGCTGAATGGCGAGTTTGATGTCAGCGACTCACTTATGGTCTATGGCGCGGTCGGCGCTCGCGAGAGCAACCATGAATTCCTCCGGCATAACGTCTCAATCACCAACGATGCTGGAGACTTCAGCGTCCAGCCCCGTGATTTTACCCGTGACGAGACGGTCCGAACCGCCATGGCGGGCCTGCGCAATTGGTTCGACACCGGCTCCGTGAGCCATGAGCTGAACCTCTCCGCCAGTTATTTCTACATGGACTTCACCAATGGTGGCGCTCGTTACCTTGCGGCCCCCAGCAACCTCTACGACCCGGTGCCAACCCCCACACCCACCACGCCCACACGCTTCGATTCCGAGGTCTACACCGAGAACCGCTTCAGCGGGGTGGCGCTGTCAGACACCCTCGGCTTTATCGATGATCGCCTGCTGCTGACCCTGGGCGCCCGCTGGCAGCGGGTCAAGGTCGATGACTGGAGCGATGATGTGAAAGGTGACACGGCCTACGACGAGGAGAAGGTCTCGCCATCGGCGGGCATCCTGTACAAGGTGACCGACCAGCTGTCGCTCTACGCCAACTACATGGAAGGCTTGAGCCAGGGCAAGATCGCCCCGTCGACCTCGATCAACGAAGACCAGATATTCCCGCCGTTCACCAGCCGCCAGGTCGAGGTTGGCGCCAAGTATGACCTGGGCGCTGTCGCTCTTACCGCCAGCGCTTTTCGCATCAAGCAGCCGGCCTACGAGACCAACGCTACCTCGCGGGTATTCGGCCCGAACGGTAAGCGGGAGAACAAGGGCGTCGAGCTGAGCGTATTCGGCGAGCCGCTCAAGGGCTTTCGTCTGCTCGGTGGCGTGATGTTCATCGACAGCGAACTGACCGATACGGTCGGCGGTGTCTCGGACGGCAACCGTGCCCCGGCCACGCCCGAGTACAACGTCAACCTCGGCGCCGAATGGGATGTGCCGGCCCTGTCGGGGGTGACCCTGACCGCGCGCGGTATTCATTCCAGCTCCCAGTACCTGGACCAGGCCAACAGCAAGCAGATCGATGGCTGGGAGCGACTCGATCTCGGGGTGCGCTACGCCTTCAAGGTCGATGGCAACGACGTCACCCTGCGCGCCAGTGTCGAGAATGTGCTGGATGACCGCTACTGGGCTTCGGCCGGCGCTTCAGATGACAGCGAGCCGGGGCTGACGATGTCGACGCCGAGAACCTGGCTGTTGTCGACGACCGTCGGCTTCTAGTGGCCAGCGACTTGTGCATGGGCTTTTGAAGAAACACTAAAGCGTTTCGAAGAAACGGCGGAAGGCCGCAGTAATGGCGAGTGCCTTGGTTGATGACCGGCCTTCCGCTTTATTAATGCCGCGATATAGACATATATAACGCGCTCGCTGATATCAGATTACATCGCAGCACACCTTCTCGATCTTACAGGGGTTGAATAGATGCTTATTGCCGATTCCATACAGTCTGATCATCTTTATCGAAGTAACGCGGACTATTTGGCGCGTCAGGGAAAGTTTGAATCCAATGTCCGCAGTTACCCACGCAAACTGCCATTGGCGATTGCCAGGGCCGCGGGTGTTTGGGTGACCGATGTCGAAGGGAAGACCTACCTCGATTGTTTGGCCGGGGCGGGCACGTTGGCCTTGGGCCACAACCACGTTGAGGTTGTGGCCAGCCTGAACGACTTCCTGGCGTCGGGCATGCCCATGCATACCCTCGACCTTACCACGCCACTAAAAGATGCCTTCAGCGAAACACTGCTGGCGTTATTACCGGGCAATGGGCGCGATTACTGCCTGCAGTTCTGCGGCCCGTCCGGCGCCGATGCCGTGGAGGCCGCTCTCAAATTGGCGAAAACCGTTACCGGGCGCAGCAACATTGTCAGCTTCTCGGGTGGCTACCACGGCATGACCCATGGCGCCCTGGCGGTGACCGGCAATGTCGCGCCGAAACATGCCATCCATACGCTGATGCCGGGCGTGCAGTTCCTGCCCTATCCCCATGAGTACCGCTGCCCGCTGGGCATCGGCGGCGATGCGGGGACGCAGGCCCTCAGCCGTTATTTCACCCAGTTCATCGAAGACGTCGAAAGCGGCGTTGCGTTGCCCGCTGCGGTGATCCTGGAGGCCGTGCAGGGCGAGGGCGGAGTCAATCCCGCGCCTATCGGCTGGTTGCGCAACATACGCGAGGTCACGCGCAGAAACGGCATTCTGCTGATTGTCGATGAGGTGCAGGCGGGCTTTGCGCGCACCGGCAAGATGTTCGCTTTCGAGCATGCCGACATCGAGCCGGACATCATCGTCATGTCCAAGGCGGTCGGCGGCGGATTGCCCTTGGCGCTGCTGGGCATCAAACGCCAGTTCGACGCCTGGGCGCCGGGAGCGCATACCGGTACTTTCCGCGGCAACCAGATGGCCATGGCTGCCGGCATGGCGACGCTACAGGTGCTGCAGCGGCAGGCAGTCGCGGCCCAGGCCGCACGGCGCGGCAATTGGTTGCAACAGCAACTGCTCCTGTTGCAGCAGCGCTATCCGGCTCTGGGGCAGGTGCGCGGGCGCGGCTTGATGCTGGGCATCGAGATCGTCGACGAACGCCAGCCTCCGGACGCCTTGCACAGCTACCCCATGGATGGCCGATTGGCGGCGGCTATCCAGCAACACTGCTTCAGCCAGGGGTTATTGCTCGAACGCGGCGGACGCAACGGCAACGTGGTGCGCCTGTTGCCGCCACTGATCATCGACGACGAGCAGTGCGCGCTGGTTATCGCGCGTTTCGAGAGGGCGTTGGTGGCGGCGCTGGCGCAACTACGGGCGGCATGATGGATGCTTTAACTGGATTGTTGTTGTTCACGGTCACTGGCGCGTCGGGTTAAGTCCGTGTTGTACGGCGCGCATGAATTCAATATGACATGGCCTATTAATGTCATTGCGCATAAGTGCCTTGAAGTTGCATGTGCGTCTTCAGTTAGTTGCTGGGTAACTAGCGCTATTTGGCGATTGCCAGCGCCAATGTGCAGAGAAATTAATATTAACCGCGAAAAAGCCGTAACCGGTGTTCTCAAATGCTAGTACGGAGCTGATATGAATAATCCCGAACCTGCGGTTTTGTCCAAGATGGTCAGTGAGTTGGCGACCGCGCATGCCTTGCTCAATTGTTTGATAAAAGAGTTCGCACTGCCGGAAAACTGCCTGGGTTATGCGTGGCCGAAAGACATGAACGGTATTGCCCCGGGAAGTTATTTCGACGGGGTCAACTGGAAGGGGATTCCGCTGACCATCAGCCTGCCTAACCAGCAGCAGTTTTTTGTTCTGGTCGACCGCCGCGACAGGCTCGGCAGCCACCGTTATCTGTCCGATGTCTACGCGCGGCGTGGCGACGGCGCGTGGGCCTGTGTGGATTTTCCAGCCTTTGTCGAGCAGCTGCTGGCGGCCTGCGAGCACATGACCTGTGCGCAAAACGATGAGTTGCAACAGCAGATCATGCAGAGCCAGTGCCTGACCGCCGCAATCGTCGGTCACAACGCCGCGGCGCGGCAGCCCGAGCCGCTCAGCAACTACCTGGCCAGCGAACAGGGCCTCTGGTTTGGCCACCCGAACCACCCGGCCCCCAAGGCCCGCCTGTGGCCCGTGCACCTGGCCCAGGAAACCTATGCCCCGGAGTTCCAGGCGCGTACCGCCTTGCATCAGTTCGAGGTGCCGTTGCAGGGGCTCAACGTCGCCGGTAATGGCTTGAGCGATGCGCAGGTGCTGGCCGGCTTTGCCGACCAGACACAGGCCCGCTCAGGCCACGCGATCATCTGCATGCACCCGGTGCAGGCGCAGCTGTTTATGCAGGATGGCCGGGTGCAGCGGTTGCTGGCCGGCGGCGTGATTGTCGACCGCGGCACCACGGGGCTGTTGGCCAGCCCCACGGCCTCCATCCGCACCTGGTATGTCGAAGGGCATGCTTATTTCATCAAGGGCTCGCTGAATGTCCGCATCACCAACTGCGTCAGGAAAAACGCCTGGTATGAGCTGGAAAGCGCGCTGATTGTCGACCGTCTGTTCCGGCGCCTGCAACTTACCCAGGCCAGTAGCCTGGGCGGGCTTTCGGTGGTGTCCGAGCCTGGCTTGTCGAGCTGGGCGCCGCCGCAGGCCAGCGAAGCCGACGGCAAATGGTTCCGTGAGCAAACCGGGGCGATCCTGCGCGAGAACTTCTGCCTGGCGACGGGCACCGACTGCAGTGTTATGGCCGGCACGCTATTCGCTCGTGGCACACACTTGCGCCCGCTGGTGCATGAGTTCCTGCGCAGGTTCAACGGCAACGCCATTGGCGATCAGCACCTGCTGAGCTGGTTCGGCGAGTACCAGGCGCTGCTGCTGCGCCCGGTGCTGGCGCTGTTCTTCAACCACGGCATCGTCATGGAGCCGCATTTGCAGAACTGCGTGCTCAGCCATGACAACGGCCGCCCGCAGCAGTTGCTGCTGCGCGATTTCGAAGGCGTGAAACTGACCGCTGAACTGGGCATCGCGCAGATCGACGCCGATGTGCATCCACGGGTGCGTGAGTCGCTGCTGTATTCCCGCGCGCAGGGCTGGAACCGCATTGTCTATTGCCTGTTGGTCAATAACCTTTCGGAAGCCGTGCTGGCCCTGAGCTGGGAGCGCCCACACCTGGCTCCTTTGATGTGGCAGCGCGTCGAGCAGCAGTTGCGCAGCATCCGGGCCGAGCTGAGCCGCGTCGCGCCGGAGTTGGACGCGCTGATCGCCGGCCAGCCGATTGCCTGCAAAACCAACCTGAAAGTGCGTCTGGCCGCCAAGGCCGATCGCCACGCCAGCTACGTCGAACTGGTCGCCCCCTGGGGCCAGGAGGCCAACTGTGCGTGAGCTACCGGCAGCCGTAGTGGCCGCCATCGAGACGGCGCGGCAGCGTAGCTCCGATCCGCTGGCGCTGTTCATCTACGACCTGGACGCCTTGCAGCGTCACGTCAGCCAGTTGATGGCGGCCTTGCCAGCTGGCGTGGAGTTGTACTACGCCATTAAGGCCAGCAGCGAGCCGCAGATGCTCAGCGCACTGGCCGCGTTGGTCGATGGCTTCGAGATCTCGTCCGGCGGCGAGATCGAGCGCCTGCTGGCCTGCCCGACCCGCAAGCCCTACGTCTTCTCCGGCCCCGGCAAACTGGATTCCGACCTGCGCGCGGCGCTGCATCGGCAGGTCGAGGCCATTCACCTGGAAAGCCTGAATGAAATTGCGCGCCTGCAGCGGCTGGCGCAGCAGGCCGGTCGCGTGCAGGCGGTGTTCCTCCGCATCAACCCGGAACTGCCGCCCACGTTGTCCAGCAAGCTGGCGATGGCCGGCACGGCCACGCCGTTCGGCATCGACGAGTCGCAACTGGCGCACGCGGTGGCACTGGTCGATAACGCCAGCCACCTGCAACTCAAGGGCTTCCACGTGCATGCGATGTCGCATCAACTGCGGGTGGAGCGCCATGAGCAATTACTGGACTTCTATCTGCAGCGCTGGCCGCAGTGGCGGGCGCTGTCGAGCAAGCCGGAGTCGATCAGCCACCTCAATGTGGGCGGTGGCATTGGTGTCGATTACCTCGCTACGCAGCAGTTCGATTGGCAGCGGCTGTGTCGCCACTTGGCGCAGCGCCTGGCGGCCAACTGCGAGGCGCCTGTCGTGCGCTTCGAGCCTGGGCGCTTTATCAGCGCCTTTTGCGGCTATTACGCGATCGAGGTGCTGGACATGAAAACCAGTCACGGCAAGCACTTTCTGGTGTGCCGGGGCGGGACCCACCAGTTTCGCCTGCCGGTGGCGCAGGGGCACGATCACCCGGTCATCCATTTGCCCCGGCATGCCCCGGCGCGGGCTGCGCCGGCACAGGCCTGGACCATCGTCGGGCAGCTTTGTACGCCCAAGGATGTGCTGAGTCGGGACTGCCTGCTCAGAGGCGTCGGCATCGGCGATATCCTGGTGCTGCCGCTGGCTGGGGCCTATGGCTACAACATCTCGCATGCCGACTTCCTCTGCCACCCACGGCCAGCACAGGTGTTCCTCCAGGCCGAAGCCTCGGGCGCGGGAGGCGTGCGGTGCGAGTGACGGCGCGCGGCTTGGTGGTGGTCAATGTTCTGCTCGGCACCCTCACGGTCAGCCTGAACAATAGTTCGCTGAATCCGGCGCTGCCGGCATTCATGGACGCCTTCGCCATCGGCCCGCTGCTGGCCACCTGGATCGTTGCGGCGTTCATGGTGAGCATGGGCATGAGCATGCCGCTGACCAGTTTTCTCAGCCAGCGCGTGGGGCGCAAGCGTCTCTATCTTGGCGGCGTCGGGTTGTTCGTCGGCGGCTCGCTGCTGGGCGCGCTGGCCACCTCCATCGCGCTGGTGATCGCCGCCCGCGTGGTGCAGGGGATTGCCAGCGGGCTGATGATTCCGCTGTCGCTGGCGATCATCTTCTCGGTCTATGCCAAGGGTGAGCGGGGTAGGGTCACCGGTTTGTGGGGCGCGGCGGTGATGCTGGCGCCGGCGCTGGGGCCGTTGTGCGGCAGCCTGCTGCTGGAAGGGTTCGGTTGGCGCGCGCTGTTTTTGATGAACGTGCCCATCGGCGTGCTGGCGCTGCTCCTCGGCATTGGCGTATTACCGGCCGACGAAGCGGCAGAGCGCAAACCGTTCGACCTGGCGGGCTACCTGCTGATCGCCACGGGCATCGGCCTGCTGATGATCGTGATTGGCCGCCTGCACCACGCCCAGGCTCTGCTCGAACCGCTGAACATCGGTCTGCTGCTGCTGGCGATTTTCTGCCTGCTGGCCTTCGTGCGGCTGGAGTTGCGCCTCGCGGCACCGCTGCTCGACCTGCGCCTCTTTGCTCTGCGCGGTTACCGCCTGAGCGTGATCATTGCCGTGGTGCAGTCGGTTGGCATGTTCGAGTGCCTGGTCCTGCTGCCGCTGTTGGTGCAGTTGGTGCTGGGCTACAGCGCCATCTGGACCGGTCTGGCGCTGCTCTGCACGGCAGTCTTCGCCAGCCTGTTCGGCCACTTCGGCGGCAAGTGGCTAGACCGCTACGGGCCGCGCGGCGTGGTGTCCTGTGGCCTGCTGCTGACCGGTGTCGCCACGCTGGCGCTGGGCCTGCTTGGGGCTCAAGCCTCGATCGGGCTGGTGTGCCTCCTGATGATGCTGCGCGGCGCCGGGCTGGGGCTTTCGTACCTGCCCGTGACCACCGCCGGGCTGAGTGCGCTGCCCGAGGCGATGGTGACCCAGGGCGCGGCGATGAACAACATTTCGCGGCGCCTGGTGGCGTCCCTGGCGATCGTGATCGCCTCGCTCTGGCTGGAGTGGCGCCTGGGGGCCGAGATGGGGGCGGCGGTCGAGCAGGCCGGCACCCTCGTGGCGATCAGCGAAGTGTTCCTCGCCACCGGCCTGCTCACGCTGCTGGCCTTGCCCTGTGCCTGGCGTTTTCCCGCCGGCGCCGCCGATGAACCGGCCGAGGCGCCGCCAGCGGCCCTCGAGCAGCGTTAATTTTTTCACTGACAAGGTAGCCACATGACAAGCCCCTTACAGGCAACACAACAGGCCCCGGACGCCACGCCTGACACCTGGCTGGCGAGTGTCGACGCCGGCTGTTATCGGCAGGTCCAGCAGCGTGTGGTCGGGCAGCTGCTGCAAACGTTGTTATATGAACAGGTGCTGCCTTACCGCCAGCAGCCGCTGGACGATCACCGACAGCGCTTTATCGTCCGCGGCGTCGATGCGCAGCAGGAGTGGGTGGAGTACCACTGCAATGGCCTGCTCAGTCTCAGCTTCGAGCTGATTCGTCTTGAGCATGCCAGCCTGGAGCGGGTGAATAGCCGTGGCGAGCGCAGCCAGCCGCAGCTGCACCAGGCGCTGGCGGAACTCTTGGGCGAGTTCCACGACAGCGCGCACCTGCCGCGCTTTATCAATGAGCTGGAACAGACCCTGCTCAAGGATCTGCAAGCGCGCAGCCAGCCCTACCAGGCGGCGAAACCGGCGCATGAGCTGGATGTGGATGCCCTGGAGCAGCACTTCATGGACGCGCACAGCTACCACCCCTGTTACAAGTCGCGCATCGGCTTCTCGCTGACGGACAACGCACGCTTCGGCCCCGAGTTCGCCGCGCCGATTGCCGTGGTCTGGCTGGCGCTGAGCAAATCCTGCGGGGCGATCAACCATTCGCGGCACCTGGATTTCGCGGCCTTCATCGAGCAGGAAATGGGTGCGCAGCACTGGCAGGACCTGGCCATGCAGCTGGCTCGCCAGGGCCGGGCAGTGGCGGACTACTGGCTGATTCCGGTGCACCCGTGGCAGTGGCAAAACGTCATCCTGGCGCGCTTCTATCCCGAATTGAGCCGTGGCGAACTGATCTACCTGGGCGCCTCGGCGGATCGCTACCTGGCCCAGCAATCGATTCGCACCCTGGCCAACGCCAGCGACAAGCAGCGGCCATACGTCAAGCTGGCCATGAGCATGACCAACACGTCCAGCACGCGCATCCTGGCCCGGCATACGGTGATGAATGGGCCGCTGATTACCGATTGGCTGCAACAGCTGATCGCCAGCGATGCCACGGCGCGCAGCCTGGATTTTGTGATTCTCGGCGAAGTGGCCGGCGTCAGCTTCGACTACGACCGCCTACCGGCAACGCGCATGCCGCAGCTGTACGGCACCCTCGGGGCGATCTGGCGCGAGAGCCTCCACGGCTATTTGCGCGAGGATGAGCAGGCGGTGCCCTTCAACGGCCTGAGCCATGTGGAGAATCGTTATGCGCCGGGCGAGCAGACGCCCTTCATCGACGCCTGGATCGCCCGCTATGGTCTGGAGGCCTGGACCCGGCAGCTGCTACAGGTAGCGGTGACACCGATCATCCACATGCTCTATGCCGAGGGCATTGGCATGGAGTCGCACGGCCAGAACATCGTCCTGATCGTCAAGCAGGGCTGGCCGCAGCGCATCGCCCTCAAGGATTTCCATGACGGCGTGCGCTATTCGCCGGCGCACCTGGCGCGCCCCGAGCTGTGCCCGACCCTGGTGCCACTGCCGGCCAGCCACGCCGCGCTCAACCGCAACTCGTTCATCCTCACCGACGACGTCGAGGCGGTGCGCGACTTCACCTGCGACTGTTTCTTCTTCATCGCCCTGGCCGAGCTGGCGATCTTTCTCAGCCAGCACTACCGGCTGGAGGAAAGCCGTTTCTGGCAGCTGACTGCCGCGGTCATCCACGCTTATCAGCAGGCTCACCCGCAGCACCGCCAGCGCTATGCGCTGTTCGATGTGTTCGCGCCGACCTACGAGGTGGAGGAATTGACCAAGCGCCGCCTGTTGGGCGATGGCGAACGTCGCTTCAAGTCCGTGGCCAACCCGCTGCACCCGTACCGGTCGTCAGCATGCTGAGAAACAACCAACTCAAGGCCAAGCTCGGCAGTGGCGCAGCCGTCTACGGGCTGATCAGTTCGATCCCGTCGCCGGCGGCCATCGAGCTGATCGGCGAAGCCGGTTTCGATTTCGTGATCATCGACATGGAGCACGTGCTGATCAATCCGGAAACCGTGGAGAACATGATTCGCACGGCGGAAAGCTATGCCATCACGCCCTTGGTGCGGGTCGCCGACCTCAACCCGAAAACCCTGCTGCGCCTGCTCGATGGCGGCGCCCAGGGCATCGTCCTGCCGATGATCGAAGACCCCGAATCGCTCGAAGCGGCGATTGCCGCCTGCAAATACCACCCGCTGGGCACGCGCAGCCTGAATGCCGGGCGTCCCGGCGCATTCGGCAAGCACAGCCTGGCGCACTACGTCGAGCAGGCCAACGCGCAAATCATGGTCGTGGCGATGATCGAAAGCGCGCAGGGCGTGCGCCGCGCCGCCGAGATCGCCGCGGTGCCCGGCCTGGACATGATCCTCGAAGGCGCGGCCGATCTGTCGCAATCGCTGGGCGTGCCCTGGCGCATCGACCAGCCCGAGGTGCAGCAGGCGCTGCTGGCCACCTGGCAGGCCGCCCATGCCGCGGGCGTGCCGTACTGCGCCATCCCACGTCAGCCGGGCGACCAAGCGCGCTGGCAGACACGCGGGGTGAACAGCTTTGTTTTGGGCGACGAGCGCGGCATCGCCTTTCGCGCCCTTCAGGCCAGATTGGCCGCCACTTCAGCAGAAGGACAATAAGCCGATGACCATCACCACCATGGCCGCCGATGCGGTGCTGCAAGACCTGCTCGATTGCTTGCTGGCCGAGGCGTTCTTCGGCAGCGCGCCCCTGCAACTGGTGGCGGCCGCGCACTGGCAAGCGCTGCATCCACAGGCGCCATCGTTCGGCGAGCTGGGCGCCGAGCAGCGCATCTGGCAATGGTGCTGCGAGCCGCAAGAGCAGCGCTTCATCGTCGTCGCGCTGCGCCCCGGCATCACTCAGCAATGGGAGAAAGTGCCGGGTACGCCGGTGCTGGCCCGTCAGGGCGACAACTGGATCAGGCTGGCGCCCCAGGACTTCATGGCGTTGGTGTTCAAGGGCACCGCCGAGCGTCACCAGGGCAATGCAAAAGGCTTGAGCCTGTTTCAGGAAGTCCTCGCCATCAGCGTCAGGCAAACCGCGCTGTCGCTGGCGCACCGGGTCGATCACCAGGACCTGCTGGAACAGGACAATGCGGCGTTCTTCCTGACCATGGAGCAGTGGGCCTCGCTGCGCGACCGTCCCTACCATCCACTGGCCAAGGCCAAGCAGGGCCTGAGCGACGCCGAGTACCAGCAGTACCAGGCGGAGTTCGCCCGGCCGGTGGCGCTCAACTGGGTTGCGGTGGCGGCAGCGCAGTTGCAATACGGCGAGGGCGTCGTCGATCCACGGCAGAGTGCGCCTGCGCGCTACCTGCTGCCGCCAGCGCTGCACGCCGATCTGCAACAGGAGATGCACGCGCGCGGCCTGGCCGACAGCCATGTCGCGCTGCCGGTTCACCCATGGCAGCTCGACCATGTGTTGCCGGTCCAGCTCGGCGCCGCCTTCGCCAGTGGCGACTGCCAGCGCCTGGACTTCAACGCCGGGCAGTTTTTCGCCACCTCGTCGCTGCGCTCGATGACGCCGTGCTTCAACAGCGCCGATTACCTCAAGTTGCCGATGGCGATCTATTCCCTGGGCGCCTCGCGTTACTTGCCCGCGGTGAAAATGCTCAATGGCGGTCTGAGCGAGGTCTTGCTGCGCCAGGCGCTGGACAAGGATGCAAGCCTGCGTCAATCGCTGCACCTGTGCGACGAGGGCAGATGGTGGGCCTACATGCCGGCAGACGCCACGTTGTTCGATGAAGCACCGCGGCACCTGGCGGCGATGGTGCGCGGCTATCCGCCAGAGCTGCTCGCGGATGCCGATTGCCGTCTGCTGCCCATGGCCGCGCTGGGCACGCCCTTGCCCGGCAGCGCCCGGCACTTCTTCGATGACTGGTTGCGCTACCGCAACCTGCCAGTGGATGCGCCCTCGGTGCTGACGCTGTTTGGCGAGCTGAGCCACAGCTTTTTCGACATCAACCTGCGCATGTTCCGCCTCGGCATGCTCGGTGAAGTACACGGGCAGAATGCGGTGCTGGTGTGGAAAGCCGGGCATGTTCACGGTTTGCTGCTGCGCGATCACGACTCTTTGCGTATCTTCGTGCCCTGGCTGGAGCGCAACGGCATGGCCGATCCGCGCTATCGGCTAAAGCAAGGCCACGCCAACACGCTTTACCACGAGTGCCCCGAAGACCTGTTGTTCTGGCTGCAGACGCTGGCTATCCAGGTCAATTTCCGGGCGATCATCGACACCCTCGCGCAGGTCTACGCACTGCCAGTCACAACCTTGTGGAGCAGTCTGCGCGCGGTGCTGGATGAGCTGATCGAAACCATTGAATTTGAGGACGACACCCGCGCCATGCTCAAGCGCCAGCTATTCGAATTACCGCATTGGCCGCAGAAACTGCTGCTGACACCCATGATCGCGCGGGCCGGTGGCCCAGGCAGCATGCCGTTCGGCAAGGGCCAGGTGGTCAACCCCTTCCACAGGTTGCCGCGTGAAGCCTGAGCCATTCACGCACGTCTCCAGGCGCACGCTGTTGCGCCTGTCCCTCGGCTTGCTGGCGGTCAGGCCATTCCACGCGGCGACGGCGCAAGCGGCGGCGGCCCCGGTGCGGCTGGTGACCCTGTTCCAGGGCGCTACCGACAGCGCCGTGGCCCTGGGCGTGATGCCCTCTGGCATCGTCGATTCCTGGAGCGAAAAGCCGATGTACCGCTATTTGCGCAGCGCCCTGGCGAGCGTGCCGCATGTCGGGCTGGAGACCCAGCCGAGTCTGGAAGATATCGTCCTGCTCAAGCCCGATCTGATTGTCGCTTCGCGCTTTCGTCATCAGCGCATTGCGCCCTTGCTCGAACGCATCGCTCCGGTGGTGATGCTTGAAGAGGTTTCTGCGTTCAAGGAGACCCTGCTGCAGATGGGCATTGCCTTGCAGCGTCGGCAAGCGGCCATGGCGCTTCTGGCGCAGTGGCAGCAGCGCATCGCCTTGCTGCGTGAGCAATTGCAGCGCACGTTCGCCCCCAACTGGCCGCCCACGGTGGCGGTGCTGGAGATTCGCGAAGACCATGTGCGCAGCCATCTGCCCGCCAGCTTCGCCGGTTCGGTGCTCAATGAGCTGGGGTTCCGGTGGAACGAGGCCAGCCAGGCAGCATCTGGCGCATCGCTGAAAATCACCAGCAAAGAGAGCCTCCCGGTGGTCAATGCCGATATCTTTTTTATCTTCATGCGTGCCGACAGCCAGGCCGTGCAACGGCACTATGCCAGCCTGGTGCAGCACCCGCTGTGGCAGCAGATGCGCGCCCCACAGCGGCAGCAGGTGTGGCAGGTCGATGGCGTGCCCTGGAGCATGTCGGCAGGGATTCTGGGGGCCAACCTGATGCTCGATGACATCGCTCGCTTGGTCAGGGCGGATGTTGGCCCATGAGTGTGTCGGTGAAATTGGCTCTGGTGTTTCTGCTGTTGCTGTTTTGCTGTATGGCCAGCCTGGCTGTCGGCGCCATGTGGATTCCGTTCGGGCAGATCGTCGCGGCGTTCATGCAGCCCGACCCCGCGAGTGTCGAACAGACGCTGGTCAGCAGCACCCGCCTGGCGCGCACCCTGATCGCTGTCGCCGTGGGCGCCAGCCTGGCCGTGGCTGGTGCGCTGATGCAGGCGCTGACACGCAATCCGCTGGCCTCGCCGGGGCTGTTCGGCATCAATGCCGGGGCGACGTTTTTCATCATCCTGGCGTCTTCGCTGTTTTCCCTGTCTGCGCCCGAACAGTGGTTGTGGTGTGCCTTCGCCGGCGCCGCGCTGGCTGGCGGTTTGGTCTGGCTGATCGGCAATATGGGCCAGGGCCGTCTCAATCCGCTGCGCATGGTGCTGGCGGGCGCGGCGATGGCGGCCTTGTTCTCCGCCTTCAGCCAGGCGTTGCTGGTGGTCAATCAGGAGGGGTTGGATAGCGTGCTGTTTTGGCTGGCCGGTTCGCTGACCGAACGCAGCTTGACGACCGCTGCCCCGCTGTTGCTGTGTTCGCTGTGCGCGCTGCTCGGTGCGCTGTTGCTGGCCGGGCAGGTCAATGTGCTGAATGCGGGAGAGGAGATTGCCACCGGCCTTGGCCAGCGCACCGGGCTGATTCGTCTGTTGCTGAGCGTGCTGATCATCTGCCTGGCCGGCAGCGCTGTGGCCTTGGCCGGCAGCATTGGCTTCATCGGCCTGCTGGTGCCGCATATGGTGCGCAAAGGTCTGTCCATCGACCATCGCTGGCTGCTGCCGGGCTGCGCGCTGGTCGGTGCGGTAGTCCTGTTGCTGGCGGATATGCTGTCACGCGTGCTGATCCTGCCGCAGGAGGTGCCGGTGGGGGTGATGACGGCGCTGTTCGGCGCGCCGTTCTTCATCCTCCTGGCGCGCCGTGGAGGCCGCCATGGATAAGCTGCTGACCCTGCGTACGGCGAGGTTTTCCCGGCAGATCAATACCGCCACGCTGCTGCGCCTGGCGCTGGCACTGGCGATTACGCTGTTGCTGATGCTGGGCTCGCTGTCTTTGGGCAAAGTGCCGCTGTCGCCCCTGACGGTGCTGCACATACTGTTCTCCAGCGAGGACACCAGCCTGGCGTTCATCGTCGAGCAACTACGCCTGCCGCGTATGTTGCTGGCGGCACTGGTCGGGGCCGCCTTGGCGGTATCCGGGGTGATCCTGCAAAGCATCATCCGCAATCCGCTGGCCTCGCCGGATTTGCTCGGCATCAGCAGCGGCGCGAGTGCCGCGGCGGTGCTCTACCTGTCGTTCTTCTCCGTCGTATTGGGCCCGCACTGGCTGCCCCTGGCGGCGATGCTCGGTGCCGGATTGGCGGCCCTGGCGATCTACCTGCTGGCCTGGAAACAGGGCACCTCACCGCTGCGTCTGGTGCTGATCGGCGTGGGCGTCTCGGCGATGCTGGCCGCCGTGACCACCTTCATCCTGGTGTTCAGCCCGCTGACCACCACCCTGTCGGCCTATGTCTGGCTGACCGGCAGCGTCTATGGCGCCAGTTGGGCGGAGCCGCGCGAGTTGGCCGGCTGGTTGCTGGCCATCCTGCCGCTGTTGCTGCTGGTTGCCCGCCATGTCCGGGTGCAGCAACTGGACGACCACCTGGCGCAGGGCATCGGCGTGCGTGTGCAGTGGCTGCGCGCCGGGCTGCTGCTGGTGAGCGTGGCGCTGGCCGGCGCGGCCGTTGCCTGGGGCGGCGCCATGGCCTTTGTCGGCCTGATCGCGCCGCACATTGCCAAACGCCTGGTCGCGTCCGGCTTCGGCGGCCAGGCCGCGATGAGCGCCCTGGTCGGGGCGAACCTGGTGATGCTGGCGGATTTGACCGGGCGCACGCTGTTTCTGCCGCTGGATTTGCCTGCGGGGATTTTTGTCGCGGTGTTGGGCACGCCGTTCTTTCTCTACCTTTTGATCAAACAGCGTCACTGAGGAACCCTATTCATGGCGTCCATTGCCACACGCAGCCTGACCCTGAGCTACCAGCGTCAGGTGATTATCGACGGGCTGGATCTGCACCTGCCGCCGGGCAAGATTTCGGTGCTGATTGGCAGTAACGGGTGCGGCAAAAGCACCCTGTTGAAAGCCTTAGCCCGCCTGCTCAAGCCGCAGCACGGCGCGGTGATTCTCAACGGTGCGGATATTCAGCGCAAACCCACGGCAACCGTCGCGCGGGAGCTGGCGATCCTGCCGCAGATGCCCATGGCGCCGGAGGGCATCAGCGTGCGCCAACTGGTGGGGCTGGGCCGTTATCCTTACCAGAACTGGATGCAGCAGTGGTCGGCCGAGGATGAGGCGATGGTCGAGCGGGCGCTGCTGCAGACCGGTATCCAGGCCCTGGCGGAGCGGCCGGTGGATGCGCTGTCCGGCGGGCAGCGGCAACGGGCGTGGATCGCCATGACCCTGGCGCAGGACACCGATATCGTGCTGCTGGACGAGCCGACGACCTTCCTCGACCTGGCGCACCAGATCGAGGTGCTCGACCTGCTGCGCGAACTCAACCGGCGCGAGAACAAGACCATCGTCATGGTGTTGCACGACCTCAATCTGGCTTGTCGCTACGCCGACCACATGATCGCAGTGCATGAGCGTGGCGCGTTTGCCCAGGGCAGGCCCGAGGCGATCCTGACCGAGGCGTTGGTCAAAACGGTGTTCGACCTTAACTGCCGGATTGTCCCCGATCCGTTCTTCGGCACGCCGATGTGCATTCCGTTCGGTCGGGAACTGCCGCAATGAACCCGGCCTGCACGTTCACCGCAGAGGAATGGGCGCTGCTCGCCGGGCCGCTGCGCCTGAAGACCTTTGCCGAGCGGGACCTGCAACGCTGCCTGGCGGCATCTGATTTGTTGCAGGAAGAGGTGTGCGCACGGCTGTTGGACCTGCTGACGCCGGTCATCGGTTCACCCTCGCCGGCGGTCACCGCCTCGCTGCTGGCGAAACGCCTGGCGTTCCTCGCCACCGGAGCCTGTTTGTATGCCATGTCGGTGTACGACAAGGGATTGCAGCTGTCACTGGACAACACGGTGATCGAATACGGCCACGATGAAGGGCGGTGGACGTCTGCGCTGCCGTTGCACCAGCCCCAGCCTTTTGCCTATGCCGCCGGCGAGCGCGACGCCTGGCGGCAAGCCATCGTCGCCGCGCTATTCGCCGGGCTGTTGAAACCCTTGTGGCAGAGCTTCGCCCGGGTCAGCGGTATTTCCTTGCGAATTCTCTGGGACAACACGGCCGCGCGGGTGTATTCGCTGTACGAGAAACGCATGGCGAAAATCCAGTCGGCGGCGGTGCGCGAGCGCTGCGCCGCGGATTTCGCCTGGCTGCTGAACGTAGCGGAACCGGCCTTGTTCGGCCTTGATTACAACCCGCTGCGGCATTTCCGCCGGCCCCTGACGCTGCTCGACGATGGCCAGCGCAGCGTGCGCTTCCGGCGCACCTGCTGCTTCTATTACCAAGCCTCCGAGCCCGTCGAATACTGCTCGACCTGTCCTCTGTTGCGTCCGAGGAAGTGCCGGTGAGCTATCGGATTGCCGCGCGCCGGCCGGGCGTCGGTCAAGACCTGTTGGATGCCTATCGCACGATCGCGACCTCGACCATTGGCCACCTGACCGACAGCGGTTACCTGCGCGGTATCAGGCCATTGTCCGATGGCATGCGCATGCTCGGCCCTGTCGTCACGGTCAAGCTGTTCACCCCGGACGGCAGCATTATTCGCGAAGCGCTGTTGGCGAGCGAGCCGGGCGACGTTCTGGTCATCGAGTGCGTGGGCGATCCAGACTGTGCCTGCTGGGGCGAGTTGCGCACCCTGGCCGGCCTGGCCAAAGGGCTGGCCGGGGTGGTGGTGGCGGGTGCCGTCACCGATGTCGGTGCCCTGCGTCGGCATCGGTTGCCGGTCTTTTGCCAGGGCGTCAGCGCGCTGACCACGCGCAGCCTGGGCGTGCGTGGGGAAGTCAATCAGCCGGTCAGGGTCGGTGCGGTGCCGGTGCAGCCAGGGGATCTGGCCATTGGCGATGACGACGGCGTCTTTATCCTGGCCGCGCAGCAAGCGCATGACTTGCTTGCCGCACTTTTGGCAAAGGAGCACGCGGACCAGATGCGCAGGGACGAGCTCATGCTGAAAGTTAACGCTCGTCGGCTGTCGGAATCGTCTTGCTGAACCCTTGGCCAGCGATTGCAGACGCTGAGCGCGGCCTGTCATCTTGCCTTCATCTGCCTCATCTAGCCTGGTTGGCAGGCTCTTGGTAAGCCTGGAACAGTTCTCAGGGACACACGCGGGAGGCATCGCCGATGGATGATTATCAAGAAGAGTTGCTCGAATCGCGCGCCATCGAGCAGGACTTGCCGGAGTGGGATGAAGACGCCACCGAGCTTTAATGTGACCGCCGCGTACCGACAAACGCCGGATTAAGGCGGCGGGGCGGGTAATCGCCGCGCTCCTGGCAGGCCGCTTAGCCTGGCCTGCGTTGGCTGCGGCGAAATTCGCCTGGGGTCTGTTGGTTCCAGCGTTTGAAGGCCCGCTGGAACGCCTCGGCCGAGGCGAAGCCGAGCAGGTAGGCAATCTCGCCGAAGGCCAGTTCGGTGTCGCGGATGTAGGCCATGGCCAGGTCGCGACGGGTTTCGTTGAGGATGCTGCGAAATTGTGTGCCTTCTTCGTGCAACTTGCGCCGGAGCGTCCAGGTTGGCAGTTGCAGGCGCGCGGCAACTTCTTGCAGGTCCGGCTCGCGCCCGTGCAGCAGTGGCCCGAGCAGCAGGGTAATGCGCTCGCGCAGGCTGCGGGTGCGGGTCAGTTGTTGCAGTTCCCCTTCACAAATTTCCAGCAGATGGCGCCAGGTGCTCGGGCAGTGCTCGGGGTTGCGCAGGTTGAGCGTGGCTTGGCTCAGGCGCAGTTGGTTGTGGGTGGCGGCGAACTCCATGGCGCAGCCGAACAGTTCGCTGTACTGCGCGCTGTAGCTGGGCGGCGGGAACTCGATTTGCACCTTCTCCACCGTCAGTCGCTGCTTGGCCAGGCTGCCCAGTTGTTGCAGCCAACTGGACAATACCGAGTCGACCACGAAGCGGTTGTAGGCGTTGTAGGGGCTGATCGAGTAGAAGCGTAGCCAGGCGCCCTGGGCATCCTCGTGCAGGCTCGACTGGCCACGGTAGTTGGCGGCATACAAGGGTTCGAAGCGGATCAGCGCGCGGGCCGCTTCGCGCACGGTGGGCGCTTGCGCGGCGGTGACCCCGGCCAGGCCGACCTGGCTCAAACGGTTCAGCTGACCCATCAATAAACCGAGGCCGGGCTCGCCGGTCAGTTGAATCGCCGCGTGCCCCAGGCGCATGTAGCGGGGGATCGACAAGCGTGCTCTGGGTTCGGCCAGGCGCGCGGCGTCGAGGCCGTAATGATCGAGCAGCGCGGCGGGGTCTTGGCCGAGCTGGCGGGTGGCATCGGCCAGGCCATGGACGAAACCGACCGAGAGATCGCCGAGACGAACCCGCTGCGGTTTCACTGTGCCGGTATCCAGAGGTTCAGTAGGTGGCTACCTGCGGCTTGACTGGCCTGGGGCACATTCAGTGGCGTCAGCTGGGTTTTCCGAGACGCGCCGCCTACCGGCCAGTCCAGTTTGCCGCGCAGGAACAGCGGCGGGCTGTGCATGCCGTGGTCGATCAGGCGCAGGCTGCTTTGTGGGTGGCCGGGACGCCAATCGCGTTCGACCTGGTACTGCAATGCGCCCACGCTGAGGCGTTGCGCCGGGCTGCCAGCGGGGCGCCAGGGCCATGGCTCGCTGTAGGGCTGACCCTGAATGTGGCCTTGCGCAGAAAACACCAGGCTGAGATTGCGCAGCGGTCCATCGCCGCTGTGCAGTTGGCCGTCTTCCACACGTGGCTCGGGCAGCAGGATGGAGCCCGCGAGCAGGGTGACCCGATAGTCGCGGGCCAGCCCAGCGAACAGGCTCTGGTAATCCTCGGCCATCTGCGCGGCTTTCATGCGCAGCAGGGCTTCGTCCAGCCGATCGGCATCCAGGTTGAGCAGCAGCGCCTTGATGGCCAGCAGTGGATTACCCAGCAGCAGCCAGTCGCGCACTTCCTGGCGGCTGCGCGTCTGGTAGAACTCGGCTTTTTCGTCGCGCGCCAGCAGCCAGGTGCCGATATGTTCGGGCAGTGCCACCAGCGTATTCGGCCCCAGCAGGCCCGCGTCGCGAGCGTTATCCAGCGCGGCGGTGAGCTTCAGGCGCAGATGGGCCGGGCTCTGGTAATCCGATGGGTAGAGCTGTGGGCGAATCAGCAGCAGGTTGCCGCGCACTTGCGCGGGGGCCGGTTCGCTGCTGATCGAGCTGCGCAGATCCGACAGGTAATGCGCCTCAGGGCGCCGCTCGGCCCAGATCAGGAATGCCGCCAGGCAACTGCCGACGATCAGCGTGACGAAAAGTAGCGAAAGTGTGCGGATCATGGGGTCATAGGGTAGGTGGGTGGTTGGGCGTTTGCCAAGCAGTGGTGTGCATTTGGATCAATAAGTTGTCACTTTAGGTCATTGAGGCGCCTTGTCCGGCTCTTTATCGTCTAGCGCATACCGACCGCGGTCCAGCTGAGACCGCGGCATTCCCGTGAAATGCCCTGCTCGATGTGGAGAACTCCATGGCCGCCGCTCATTACCCGCACCTGCTCGCCCCGCTGGACCTGGGCTTCACCACCCTGAAGAACCGCACCCTGATGGGCTCCATGCACACCGGCCTGGAAGAAAAGCCGGGCGGCTTCGAGCGCATGGCGGCTTACTTCGCCGAGCGTGCCCGTGGCGGCGTGGGCCTGATGGTCACTGGTGGCATCGGTCCGAACGAAGAGGGCGGCGTGTATTCCGGCGCGGCCAAGCTGACCACCGTCGAAGAAGCCGAGAAGCACAAGATCGTCACCCAAGCGGTGCACGCCGCGGACGGCAAAATCTGCATGCAGATTCTCCACGCCGGCCGTTATGCCTACAGCCCGAAATCGGTAGCGCCGAGTGCGATCCAGGCGCCGATCAACCCGTTCAAGCCGCGCGAGCTGGACGAGGAGGGCATCGAGAAGCAGATCCAGGACTTTATCAACTGCTCGTTGCTGGCCCAGCAGGCCGAGTACGACGGCGTCGAGATCATGGGCTCGGAAGGTTATTTCATTAACCAGTTCCTCGCCGCCCACACCAACCAGCGCACCGATCGCTGGGGGGGCAGCTACGAAAACCGCATGCGTCTGCCGGTGGAAATCGTCCGCCGCGTGCGCGAAGCCGTTGGCCCGAATTTCATCATCATCTATCGCCTGTCGATGCTCGACCTGATCGAGGGCGGCAGCACCTGGGACGAAATCGTGCTGCTGGCCAAGGCCATCGAGCAGGCCGGCGCGACCATCATCAACACCGGTATCGGTTGGCACGAAGCGCGTATCCCGACCATCGCCACCAAGGTGCCGCGCGCCGCGTTCACCAAGGTCACCGCCAAGCTGCGTGGCGAGGTGAGCATTCCGCTGATCACCACCAACCGCATCAACACCCCGGAAGTGGCTGAGCAGGTCCTGGCCGAAGGCGATGCCGACATGGTGTCGATGGCGCGTCCGTTCCTCGCCGACCCGGATTTCGTCAATAAAGCCGCCGAAGGCCGCAGCGATGAGATCAACACCTGCATCGGCTGCAACCAGGCCTGCCTGGACCATACTTTCGGCGGCAAACTGACCAGCTGCCTGGTCAACCCGCGCGCCTGCCACGAGACCGAGCTGAACTACATTCCGACTACCGCAGTGAAGAAGATTGCCGTGGTCGGTGCTGGTCCTGCTGGCCTGTCCGCCGCCACCGTGGCCGCAGAACGTGGCCACAGCGTGACCCTGTTCGATTCGGCCAGCGAAATTGGCGGCCAGTTCAACGTCGCCAAGCGCGTGCCGGGCAAGGAAGAGTTCTTCGAGACCCTGCGCTACTTCAAGCGCAAGCTGGAAACCACCGGCGTCGACCTGCGCCTGAATACCCGTGTGTCGGCCGACGAACTGGCCAAGGGCGGCTTCGACGAAATCATCCTGGCCACCGGTATCGCCCCGCGCACCCCGGCCATTCCGGGTATCGAGCACGCTAAGGTGATCAGCTACCTGGACGCCATTCTGCAGCGCAAACCGGTGGGCCAGACGGTGGCGGTGATCGGTGCTGGCGGTATCGGCTTCGACGTATCCGAGTTCATCATTCACCAGGGCGTTGCCACCAGCCAGGACCGCGCAGCGTTCTGGCACGAGTGGGGCATCGACGCCGAGCTGGAAGCCCGTGGCGGTGTGGCCGGGATCAAGGCCGAAGTGCATGCGCCGGCGCGCCAGGTGTTCCTCCTGCAACGCAAGAAATCCAAGGTTGGCGATGGCCTGGGCAAGACCACCGGTTGGATTCACCGCACCGGTTTGAAGAACAAGAACGTGCAGATGCTCAACTCGGTCGAGTACCTCAAGGTCGACGACGCCGGCCTGCATATCAGCATCGCCGGTGGCGAGCCGCAGGTATTGCCGGTGGACACCGTGATTGTCTGTGCTGGCCAGGACCCGCTGCGCGAACTGCAGGAAGGGTTGGAAAATGCCGGGCAGAGCGTGCACCTGATTGGCGGGGCCGATGTCGCCGCCGAGCTGGACGCCAAACGGGCAATCAACCAGGGCTCGCGCCTCGCCGCCGAACTCTAAGCAGTCAACGCCCCGCCTTGTGCGGGGCGTTTTGCATGTGGCCGACAATAATAAGGAGACGCTCATGTCCAGCAACACCCAACTTCAACCGGCAGCGGCCGCCACGCTCGCGCAGTGGCATGGCCTGATGCAGAACAACGACCTGCGTAGCCTGCCGGAATTGCTGCATCCGCAGGCGGTGTTCCGTTCGCCGATGGCGTTCAAGCCCTATGCCGGTGCGCCCATGGTGTCGCTGATTCTGAATACCGTGAGCAAGGTGTTCGTCGAGTTCGCCTATCACCGCGAACTGGCCACGGCCGATGGTCTCAACGTGGTGCTGGAATTCAGTGCCAAGGTCGGTGAGCGCGAGCTCAAGGGTATCGACATGATTCGCTTCGATGAGGCCGGCAAGATCGTCGAGTTCGAGGTGATGATTCGGCCGATGAGCGGTTTGCAGGCGCTGGGAGAAGAAATGGCCAAACGTTTGGCGCCGTTCCTCGCCGCGGCCAAGCACTGATCGCCGACCGGTGCACCAAGCCCATCACAGTTTCGCTCTGCCGCCGGTCCGTGCGGGCCTGGCGGCAGAGCGACTGCCAACCCAGTCACATTGCTGGCTTTAGTTTTTCCCCTAGACTTGCCTAAACAAAGGGATAGCGCCTGAAATACAGGTCTTGCCTGACCTGTCAGGCCTGTCACTCGCCTGAGCGGATTCCACCGTGTTGGCCTAGAGGGAAACCGATGAGCATGCAGAACAAGCCGCAGATGGTTGAGGCCGTGATGTTCTTCAGTGAACGTGGCGGCATCTGCAAGCAAATGTTCTTTCCCGAGTTCGAGGCCCTGCTCGACGGCGTAGTCAATATGCCGGAGTTTGCCGACGCGCAGATGCGCGTTGCCTATGTGGTGATCAACCCACGCTTGCTGATCAAATCGGCGGTGTTCTTTTACCTGGATTTTGACGAAAAAGGCGCTCCCGACAAGGGCTGGAACATCCCCTTGCAGCACCTGTCCGAGCGCGCCGGGCGTGGCCCCGACCTGGGCGCCGGACCGATTCGTCTGGCGTGCCGCAGCCAGTGTCCGGTGTCCTGGCACCAGATGCACCTGTGGGACCCGAGTTTGGCGCCTGGGCAGAATGACCTGGTGCTGCTGCGTGATGCGGCCAAGCGCAACAGCCTCGGCCTGCTGGTCGAGGACGACAGCGCCCAAGCCGTTGCTCCGGAGCGCTTGCAGATGGCCTCGGAAGACAAATGGTATGCGCCCGATCCGTCCACGGACGCGGCGGACAAGCTTGCGCAAAAGCTGGATCAGGAACATCGCCTGAAAACCGCGCAACTGATCAAGCAGCAGCGCCTGCGCATCAGTAGCCTGGGCCAGCAGCACGACGAAGAACTGGCCAAGTTCAAGCTGGCCACTGAAGAACAAAGCAAGAACCTGCAAGCGCAGATTCATGGCCTGCATCAGGCCCTGCGTCAGCAGGAGGAACTGAACGCTACCCTCAAGGCGCAACTGGCGGCGCAGGCGGCCAGCTTCCAATCCTCACGCGAAGAGATGACCGAGCAATTACGCGCCCTGGAACGGCATGGACGTACCGAGGGCGATATTCTACGTGCCCAGTTCGAGAGCGAGATGCAGGCGAAAATCGCCTCGGCGGTGGTCGAGTACAAAGAACAGATCGCCATTCGCGATGTCGAGCTGGCTTACCGCAACGAGCAAGATGCGCAGTTGCAGCAGGAACTGGAGCGCCTGACGCGCGAGCGCGCTGAATTGGCGAGCCAGGGCGGCGAGCAGATTCTTGAGCGCTTGGCCAAGCTTGGCGTGGTTTTCGTGGTGTACCACCCAGGTGCCGGGCACCTGACCATTCCCTTGCAGGATATTGCGCGTTATCAGGACAACCCCATGGCCTATGCCGCGGCCAAATGCTTTGTCTCCGAGCTGCAATACCGGCATTGGTTGGCGCATTACCAGCAGCCGAGCTGCGAAGCTTCGCTGCCCAGCGGGGAGCGCTGCGCCATCCCGATCGACCGTGTCGACACCCCGAGCCGTTTCGCCATCGGTGATTCCAACTGCTGCGCGCGGCACAAGGCCAGCAGCCGTTTACGCACCGTCAGCTGACCCTTGTCGCTCGTTGTTCCCAACTGGTTACCCAGGGCGCCGCTGCAACGGCTGGCGTTTGCCTGGCTGGTGCCTGCCGGTGTCGAATTGGCGGTATTGCGCCTGGACCTGATCGATCCGCTGCTCAGCGGCAACAAGTGGTTCAAGCTTGCCCCGCACGTGCAGGCGGCATCCGCTGCCGGAGCGGACGGCCTGATCAGTTTAGGTGGGCCGCACTCCAATCATCTGCACGCGCTGGCTGCCGCCGGTCAGCGTTTCAACTTCCCCACCGTCGGCTTATTGCGCGGCACCGCCCAGGACACACCGACAGTGCGTGACTTGCAACGCTTGGGCATGCAGCTGCACTGGCTGGGGTATGGCGGTTATCGTGCGCGGCATCAGCCAGGCTTCTGGGCACCCTGGTGCGAGCGCTATCCGGCCTTGTATCCGGTGCCCGAAGGCGGCGGCGGATTGTTGGGGGCCTCGGGCTGCATCGAGTTGCTGACTCAGGTGCGCGAGCAGTTGGTAACGCTGGGCTGGCCGGATTACCACGGGCTGTGGCTGGCAGTTGGCACGGGCACGACCCTGGCCGGCCTGGTGCTCGGCGAAGCCGGCGAGCATCCGGTTTATGGCGCCTTGGCGGTGCCCGCGGATCACGGGGTGGCGCAGCACGTGCAAGCGACTCTCGCCGCCGCTGCTGTGGCGAATAGCGGCTACCACTTGCTGGAGGCCTGTCGCGGTGGTTTTGCCCGGGTCGATACGGCGTTGGCGGAGTTCCTGTTGGCCAGCGAAGCGGCCACCGGTATGCCGTTGGAACCGCTGTATACCGCTAAAGCGTTAATGGCATTGCGCCAGCAAGTCGAGGCCGGTTACTTTGCTCGCGGCAGCCGCTTGGTATTCATCCATACGGGTGGTTTGCAGGGGCGTAGCGCGGCTTTGCGCACACATTCACAGGCGAGCTCGCCCCTTTCAGCCGGCTACACTGACTCTTGACCAGCGGAGCCTGGATATTTCCATGAGTGAACCCCTCAATCCCGAGCAATTGCGCAGTTTGACGCCGTTGAATGTGCTGTCCGAACAGCAGTGGCGCGAGTTGCGCAGTCAATTGGTGCCGCAACCCTTGCTGGCCGGACAGCTGCTGTTCCGTCAGGGCGATCAGGCGCGGCTGACCTACTACCTGCTGGCCGGCGAATTATTGCTCCAGACGCACGATGGCCAGCAGCAGCGTTTGCTCGCCGGTAGCGAGGCCAGTTGTCATCCGTTGTCGCCGAGCCTGCCGCGTCTGCATGAAGCGCGCGCGTTGAGCGATGCCAGCGTGTTGGCGCTGGACAGCGCGACCTTGAATCGTTTGCTGACCTGGCGTCTGGCTTACCAGGATTTGCTCCTGGCGCTTGGCCAGAACGACGACGTGGAATGGTTGGAGCGGCTGCTGGAAAATCCGCTGTTCGCCAAGGTTCCGCCGTCCAATGTGCGCGCCATGCTTGAGTGCTTGCAGCGTGTCGAGCTGGCGGCGGGCAGTACCGTCTTGCGCGAAGGCGAGGTCGGCGATTGCTGCTATTTCCTCAACAGCGGTCGGGCCGAAGTGATTCGCGGCGCCGACAGCGACAAGCAAGTTCTCGCCGAGTTGGACGTGGGCGCCTGTTTTGGCGAAGAAGCGTTGCTGGCTGACCGGCCACGCAACGCCACGGTGACCATGCTCGAAGACGGCGTGGTGCTGCGTTTGGAGCGCCAGGCGTTTTTCTCTCTGCTTAAAGCGCCGGTCGTGGATGAAGTGTCGCTGGGCGAAGGCGCCCGTTTGCTCGCCTCCGGCGCGCAGTGGCTGGATGTGCGCTTGCAGGAGGAGTACGAGCGGGCTCATGCGCTGGAATCGCTGAATATGCCATTGCAGTTGTTGCGTTTGAAGGCGCGCTTGCTGGATAAAAATCGCACTTACCTGTGCTACTGCGACAGCGGTAAGCGCAGTGCCAGCGCGGTATTTTTGTTGTCGCAGCTGGGCTTTAGCGCGTATGCCTTGCGTGACGGGCTGGATGCATTACCGGCGGTGCAGCGCGACGGTTTGTTGTGTGAAAGCGGCTCCGGCTACCTGGCGCGTTCCGGTGGGCGTACCGAACGCAGTCGTTGAGCGTAGGCCGGGTCATGTGCGCTGAAAGTCTGTTGATGTGAATCTGTCGCGGAAAATCTGCGCGCCGTTCTGGTGAGCCCATTTCGCCTGGGCGCACTGACGTTTGCCTATGTGTGCGCACTGGGAGCCTGTCGGACTTGACCGTTCGTAGTGAGGGAAGTCCGGTTCGAATCAGTTTTTTTGATCTTTCGAGGCGAGTAGCTAGCTAGTCAACGGGCTCCTAGCGCTCGGTTCGCTGGGGCCAGTCGTCGCTGACCAGGAACAAGCGCTCAGCCTCGACCCAGTCACCCTGAGTGCCGTGCTCCAGGCGGATCAGCAACTGTGCGTTGGCGTTAGGCTCCAGCGCGTTGAACCACTCGTGCAGTTGGGCCGCGGACCACAGTTCGCGGTGCGCCAGGCGTGCCTGTGCCAGCCAGGCTTGGCGCGGCAGCGGCTGCCAGCAGCCGTCAGCGCTGTGGGTGAGGAAGCTTGGCCAGTCGCGGCGGTGCAGCCAGCGGCCCTGCAGGTGATGGGGGTTGGCGCCTTGCGGCGGCGCGCAGTGTTTCGGCCAGGGGTAGAACAGATAGCCACCGATCCACAGTGCCGCCTGGGCATCCACCAGCTCCAGCTCGGCCAGGGCCGGACGCGCTTCGCCGCGGGCGGAGAGCGGCAGTTGGTGGTGGCCGAGGTGGTCGAGTTTGATATCCAGGCGGTCATGGCTGCCGGGGCCGAGCCAGTGTGCCGGGTGTTCGCCGCTCGCCTGTTCGGGGCCTAGATAGAGCTTGATGGCCAGTTCCAGATGGTGCACGCCTTCTTCGTCGCGCAGTAGCAAATCCAGCTCGCCAAGGGTATGCCCGGCCTGGCGGATCGGCAGGTTGGCCGCCAGCAACTCGATGCCCGGTGCGGCGCGCAGGGCAAATTGCCAGAGCCGTTCGTAATACAGCCCCAGGCGCCGCACCGAGCTCTGCGCCAGCCAATCCAGCAACGGGCTGTGGTCGCGGTCAAGCTGGGTCAGCCAGTCGGCCAGGGTGCCGGGCATGCGTGCCCAGGGGCTGGCGTTCAGTGGGTGGCGCTGTGGCCAGGGCGTTGTGCTGAGCATCGGCGGCGAAAGCAGAACCCAGGCCAAATCGCGCACCACCGGGTGGCGCAATTGCTGGGGCAGGTCGGTCAGCGAGGCAAAAGGAGTCATTCAGCGAGCATAGCGCCGCGGGCTCAAGTTTGCCGCTGTCCTTGGCTTTCGCCCATAATCGAGCCTCTCTAGACCCAGAGCCTTGCGGGAGCACCATGGAGCAATTTCGTAATATCGGCATCATCGGCCGCCTGGGCAGTACCCAGGTGCTCGACACCATTCGCCGACTGAAGAAGTTTCTGCTCGACCGTCACCTGCATGTGATCCTTGAGGAGACCATCGCCGAAGTGCTGCCGGGCCATGGCCTGCAGACGTCTTCGCGGAAGATCCTCGGTGAGGTCTGCGATCTGGTGATCGTGGTGGGCGGCGATGGCAGCATGCTCGGCGCCGCGCGCGCATTGGCGCGGCACAAAGTGCCCGTGCTGGGGGTCAACCGCGGCAGCCTGGGCTTTCTCACCGACATCCGCCCGGATGAGCTGGAGCTGAAAGTCGCCCAGGTGCTGGAAGGCAATTACCTGACCGAAAACCGCTTCTTGCTCGAAGCCGAAGTGCGCCGCCATGCCGAAGCGATTGGCCAGGGCGATGCGCTCAACGATGTGGTGCTGCACCCCGGCAAATCGACGCGGATGATCGAGTTCGAGCTGTATATCGACGGCCAGTTCGTCTGCAGCCAGAAGGCCGACGGCCTGATCGTCGCCACCCCGACCGGCTCGACCGCCTATGCGCTGTCCGCTGGCGGACCGATCATGCACCCCAAGCTGGATGCCATCGTCATCGTGCCGATGTACCCGCACACCCTGTCCAGCCGCCCGATTGTGGTGGATGGCAACAGCGAACTGAAAATCGTCGTGTCCAAGGATTTGCAGATTTATCCGCAGGTTTCCTGTGACGGGCAAAACCATTTTACCTGCGCGCCCGGCGACACCATTACGGTGAGCAAGAGGCCGCAGAAGCTCTGCCTGATCCATCCGCTCGACCACAATTACTACGAGGTCTGCCGCACCAAGCTGGGCTGGGGCAGTCGGCTCGGTGGCGGGGGTGATTGAATGTTTCTTGAAGCCGAGCGTGGCTACGACCTGATTGGCGACATTCATGGCTGCGCGCATACCCTGGAACGGCTGCTCGCCACCCTCGGTTACCGCGTGCAAGGCGGTGTCTGGCGGCACCCGCAACGCAAAGCGATTTTTCTTGGCGACTTGGTCGATCGCGGTCCGCGCATCCGCGAAGCCCTGCACCTGGTGCGCGACATGGTGGTGGCCGGCGAAGCGCTGTGCCTCATGGGCAACCACGAACTCAACGCGCTGGCCTGGAGCACGCCGGCGCCCCCCGGCAGCGGCCGGCACTTCGTGCGCGAACACACGCCGCGGCATGCTCGGCTGATTCAGGAAACCTTGCAGCAGTTCGAGGCCTACCCCAGCGAATGGCGCGAATTTCTCGACTGGTTTTATGAGCTGCCGTTGTTTCTCGATGCCGGGCGGTTCCGTGTCGTGCATGCCTGCTGGGACGCGGAGTTGATCGAGTCATTGCGCGGGCAATTCCCCGATGGTTGTATCGATGAACATTTTCTCCAGGCGGCGGCCGTGCCGGGCAGCTTTGCCAACACCGCGCTGGATCGCCTGCTGCGCGGCACCGACATGCGTCTGCCGCATGGCCTGACCCTGACCAGCGACGATGGCTTCACCCGTGCCTTCTTCCGCACCAAGTTTTGGGAAGAGAACCCGCAGACTTACGGCGATATTGTTTTCCAGCCCGACGCCTTGCCGGAGCTGGCCGCGCAAACGCCGCTGAGTGAACTGCAAAAGACCGAACTGTTGAAATATGCCGCTGACCAGCCACTGTTGTTCGTGGGGCACTACTGGCGCAGCGGCAAGCCGGCGCCGATTCGCCCCAACTTGGCGTGCCTGGATTACAGCGCGGTGATGTACGGCAAGTTGGTGGCATACCGTCTGGACCAGGAAACACGCCTGGATGCCAACAAGTTCGTCTGGGTCGAAGTGGCACGGCCGGAGAATCCACAATGAGTGCGGTAGCCGTTTTGCGTTTGCCGGTGCAGACCGATCTCACGGGTTTTGTCGGCTTGTTGCAGCGCTTGCAGGTGCCGCATCGGGTCTCGGAAGAGGCCGGCGAGCAGGTGCTGTGGGTGCCCGGCGAGCAGCTCGCCGAACAGGTCCGCGACCTCTATGCGCGTTATCCACAGGGCGGCGCCGCGGCTCAGTTGACGCTGCCCGCAGAGCCGCGCCCCGCAGGGCTGGTTAGCCAGTTGAAGGGCAGTCCGCTGACTGCCGTCATGTTGGCCTTGACGCTGTTGGTCGCGTTGCTGACCTGGGGCGGTGAAAACTATGCGGTGATCCGCTGGCTGAGCTTTAGCGATTTTCGCATCGACGGCCAATACATCCACCTCAGTTACCTCACTGCGACCCTCGAAGGCGGGCAATGGTGGCGGCTGATCACGCCGATGTTCATCCACTTCGGCATTCTCCATCTGGCCATGAACAGCCTGTGGTACTGGGAACTGGGGCGACGCATCGAGGCGCGGCAAGGTGCGCTGATGCTGCTGGGGCTGAGCGTGCTGTTCAGCCTGGCCTCGAATGTCGCGCAATACAGTTTTGCCGGCCCGGCGCTGTTCGGCGGCTTGTCCGGGGTGCTGTATGGCCTGCTGGGGCATTGCTGGATATTCCAACGCATGGCGCCGAACCCTGCGTATCGCCTGCCGCGCGGCGTGCTGGTGATGATGCTGGCCTGGTTGGTGATCTGCATGACCGGGGTTTTCGAGCTGCTGCAATTCGGTTCGATCGCCAATGCGGCGCATGTCGGCGGGCTGGTCGCGGGCTGCTTCACTGGTCTGGTGGGCGGCCTGCTGGCTCGTCGGCGCGGGTGATGGCGCGTCTTGCGAGTGACCTGTGCGGCTAGTTGGTTGACCCAAGCTCGGGCGCCGACATTGGCTAAGTGAACTAGCCATACAGGCCACTAGATATTTCACTGGGCTGGTAAACTGCCGCCTCGTATTCGGAGGTACCCATGTCGTCCTTTCTCCACGCTATCGAACACATCACCCCTGAGATCTACCAGAGCCTCAAGCTGGCGGTAGAAATCGGCAAGTGGCCGGATGGCCGCAAGCTGACCCAGGAACAGAAAGAACTCACGTTGCAGGCGCTGATCGCCTGGGAGATCCAGAACCTTCCGGAAGACCAGCGCATCGGTTACATGGGGCCGCAGGAATGCAGCTCGAAGTCCGCGCCGGTGCCGAACCTGCTGTTCAAATCCTCGGATACCCTGCACTGATGGCTGAGTTGGCACGTGGCTCGCTGAGCAAGATGGCGGCGCGCCTCGACGCGCCGGTGCAGTATGCATTTCGTCTGGACGACACCGAGGTGCCGGTCAACCCGCTGATCGGCAAGACATTGCGCCTGGAGTTTCTTGGCGCCATCCATTGCAGCCATTGCGGGCGCAAGACCAAAAGCAGCTTCAGCCAGGGCTACTGCTACCCGTGCATGCAGAAGCTGGCGCAGTGCGACATCTGCATCATGAGCCCGGAACGCTGCCATTACGACGCGGGGACCTGCCGCGAGCCGAGCTGGGGCGAGCAGTTCTGCATGACCGACCATGTCGTCTACCTGGCCAATTCGTCGGGAGTGAAGGTCGGCATCACCCGCGCCACGCAGATTCCCACACGTTGGATGGATCAAGGCGCGAGCCAGGCCTTGCCGATCCTGCGCGTCGCCACCCGCCAGCAGTCCGGTTTCGTCGAGGACCTGCTGCGCAGCCAAGTGGCCGACAAGACCAACTGGCGCGCCTTGCTCAAGGGCGATGCTGCGCCGGTCGACCTGGCGGCGATTCGCGATCAGCTGTTCGCCAGTTGCGCCGACGGCCTGCTTGGCCTGCAACAGCGTTTCGGTCTGCAGGCGATCCAGCCGCTCAGCGATCAAGTGCCGGTGGAAATCCGCTACCCGATCGAGGCCTACCCGGCCAAGATCAGCAGTTTCAACCTGGACAAGAACCCGATCGCCGAGGGCACCTTGCTCGGCATCAAGGGCCAGTACCTGATGTTCGACACCGGCGTGATCAATATCCGCAAGTACACGGCCTACCAACTCGCCGTGCATGAATAAGCTGTATTCACCGACTTCCGCGAACCGGGCCTGACAGGGCCCTGAACACAAAGGGCCACAAGCCATGCGCACCGAACAACCGAAAATGATCTACCTCAAGGATTACCAGGCGCCCGATTACCTGATCGACGAGACGCACCTGACCTTCGAATTGTTCGAGGACCACACCCTGGTGCATGCGCAACTGGTGATGCGTCGCAACCCGGCATGTGGCAGTGCTTTACCGTTGCTGGCGCTCGATGGCCAGCAGCTCGAGTTGCTGTCGGTGGCGCTGGACGGTGTGGAGCTGGGGGCGGCGGACTATCAGCTCAGTGACAGCCACCTCAAGTTGCAGCCCACGGCCGCGAGCTTCGTGATCGACACCAGCGTGCGCATCCACCCGGAACGCAACACCGCGCTGGAAGGCCTGTACAAGTCTGGCAGCATGTTCTGCACCCAGTGCGAGGCCGAGGGCTTTCGCAAGATCACCTATTACCTCGACCGTCCGGACGTGATGAGCAAGTTCACCACCACGCTCAGCGCCGAGCAGCACCGCTACCCAGTGCTGTTGTCCAACGGCAACCCGATTGCCAGCGGCCCGGACGAGACTGCCCCTGGAAAGAGTGTTCGGCATTGGGCGACCTGGGAAGATCCGTTCATGAAACCGGCCTACCTGTTCGCCCTGGTCGCCGGCGATCTGTGGTGCGTGGAAGACAGCTTCACCACCCTGAGCCAGCGCGAGGTGGCGCTGCGCATCTACGTCGAGCCGGAAAACATCGACAAGTGCCAGCACGCCATGGACAGCCTGAAGAAATCCATGAAGTGGGACGAGGAGGTGTATGGGCGTGAGTACGACCTGGACATCTTCATGATCGTCGCGGTCAACGATTTCAACATGGGCGCCATGGAAAACAAGGGCCTCAACATCTTCAACTCCAGCGCCGTGCTGGCCAAGGCCGAGACCGCCACCGACGCCGCGCACCAGCGTGTCGAGGCGATCGTGGCTCACGAATACTTCCACAACTGGTCGGGCAACCGGGTGACCTGCCGCGACTGGTTCCAGCTGTCGCTCAAGGAAGGCTTCACGGTGTTCCGCGACGCGCAGTTCAGCGCCGACATGAACTCGGCCACGGTCAAGCGCATCGAAGATGTCGCCTACCTGCGCACCCACCAGTTCGCCGAAGACGCCGGCCCCATGGCGCACTCGGTGCGCCCGGAAGGCTTTATCGAAATCTCCAACTTCTACACCTTGACCGTCTATGAGAAAGGCTCGGAAGTGGTGCGAATGATCCAGACCCTGGTTGGCGCCGAAGGCTTTCGCAAGGGCTCGGACCTGTATTTCGAACGCCACGATGGCCAGGCGGTGACCTGCGATGACTTCATCAAGGCCATGGAAGAGGCCAATGGCATCGACCTGACCCAGTTCAAGCGCTGGTACAGCCAGGCCGGTACGCCACGTTTGGCGGTCAGCGAAAGCTACGACGAGACCGCGAAGACCTACAGCCTGAGTTTCAAGCAAAGCTGCCCGGCCACGCCCGGCCAGGGCGAAAAACTGCCATTCGTGATCCCGGTTGAATTGGCTCTGCTGGGTGCCGAAGGGCAGGCGTTGCCGCTGCGCGTGCAGGGTGAGGCCGCCGCTGGCGCCTGCTCGCGAGTGATTTCGATCACCGAAGCCGAGCAGACGGTGACTTTCGTCGATCTCGACGAGCATCCACTGCCGTCGTTGCTGCGTGGTTTCTCCGCGCCGGTGAAGCTGAGCTTCCCTTACCGCCGCGACCAACTGATGTTCCTCATGCAGCACGACAGCGACGGTTTCAACCGTTGGGATGCCGGCCAGCAACTTGCCGTGCAGGTCTTGCAGGAGTTGATCGGCCAGCATCAGCGTGGCGAAGCGCTGGTGCTGGATCAGCGGCTGGTGACGGCGCTGCGCAGCGTGTTGGAAAACCCTCAGCTCGATCAGGCCATGGTCGCCGAAATGCTCTCGCTGCCGGGCGAGGGCTACCTCACCGAAATCAGTGAGGTGGCGGATGTCGATGCCATCCATGCGGCCCGCGAATTCGCTCGCCGGCAGCTGGCCGAAGCGCTGCACGCGCCGCTGTGGCAGCGTTATCAGGCTAACCGCGAGGTGTCGCGCGGCACTGCTTACGTCGCCGAAGCGGCGCATTTCGCTCGGCGCAGCCTGCAGAACATCGCACTGTCCTACCTGATGCTCAGCGGCAAGCCCGAGGTGCTCGCCGCCTGTCTGGATCAATTCGAAAGCAGCGACAACATGACCGAGCGCCTGACCGCGCTGGCGGTACTGGTCAACTCGCCATTCGAGGAAGAAAAAGCCAGGGCCTTGGCCAGTTTCGCAGAATTCTTCAAGGACAACCCGTTGGTCATGGATCAGTGGTTCAGCGTGCAGGCGGCCAGTGCCTTGCCGGGCACCTTGGCCAAGGTGCAAGCGCTGATGCAGCACCCGGCGTTCACCCTGACAAACCCCAATAAAATCCGCGCCCTGATCGGTGCCTTTGCCGGGCAAAATCCGCTCAACTTCCACCAGGCCGACGGCAGTGGTTACCGTTTCCTCGCCGATCAGGTCATCACCCTGAACGCATTGAACCCGCAGGTCGCCTCCCGGCTGCTCTCGTCACTAACCCGCTGGGGTAAATACGACAGCGCCCGCCAAGCGCTGATGAGGGCCGAGCTAGAGCGGATTCTGGCTTGTGGCGAGCTGTCCAGCGACGTCTTCGAAGTGGTCAGCAAAAGCCTGGCTTAAAGCCGGTTCCATCCTTGAAAGTGTTACCCGTCTTTGATGGGTAACACTTTTTTGTTACCCAAAGGAATATCCGGCACAGCTGCTTATGCATTTGCTTACTTAAGATTGCGCCGGGTGGCTTGACGGGGCGCGATTTACCTGGGCAAAACTTGCTGCATGTCTCGTTCTAGAGGGGCCGGTAACGTCGGATCGTAGGACAAGATCGGCCGTTCTTTGATGATTAGCCTGCCAATTGTTCGGTGGACGCTCAGTCACGAAAAGAAACGCCTGGTTCTCGGTGTCGCCAGCACAAGTTTTTATACGCTTGTTTGAATTGGCACTATGGTTGCAGTGCTCAAGTCGATTCGGCCCCGTAATGGTGCGCCCCTCGCGAGGCAGTGCGCAGTAGGCGCGTTGGAAAACTGCTTCCAGTCAACGATAAAAGCCGCCGCCAAGTGTGGCTTAGCCGTGTGCCCGTATCTGGGTATGCCAAAAAAGAATGATCTGTCCACGGAGTGAAGTCTCGATGGAAATTAAGTCCCGTAAGCCTAAGTTGGGTTTTGCGCCAGCTGCTGCCGGTTTTGCTTTTGCCGGTATTTTGCCTTTGTTGGTCGCGGCTCAAGCTCAGGCGGTAGAGTTCAGCTTTGCAGACAATGAAATTAGCGGTTCGATCGATACCACCGTGTCCTACGGTCAGCTCTGGCGCGTTCAGGGTCGTGACAAGACCAAGAACGATATCAACACCAATGATGGCAATCGTAATTTCGATACCGGGCTGGTTTCCGAGGTTTACAAGATCACTTCCGACCTGGAAGCGACCTACCAGAATTACGGCGTGTTTGTGCGCGGCACGGCGTTCTATGACACGCAGATCATGGACAAGCGCAACGATTACCTGAGCAATAACGACCCGGCTCAGCCGAATCAAAATCCGAACAACCCGAATAGCTTCACCTACGAGACGCGCCACTCGGCGGGCCGTAATGCGGAAATCCTCGATGCCTATATCTATGGCAACTGGGATGTCGGCGATATGCCGTTGACGGTGCGCGCTGGTCGCCAGGTGTTCAACTGGGGCGAGGGGCTGTTCTATCGCGGTGGCATCAATACGACTAACCCGGTCGATGCCGGCAAGTTCCGCCTGCCGGGTGCTGAGTTGAAAGAGGTGTTGGTGCCGGTCGAGGCGCTGAACTTCAATATCGGCCTGACCGACAACCTGTCGATGGAAACCTTCTACCAGTGGAACTGGAAAGAGACTGCCATCGATCCGGTCGGGACGTTCTTCTCGGAAACCGACTTGTTCGCCGAGGGTGGCAATACCGCGTACACAACCGTCGAAGCGCTGAGCAGCCCGACCTTTCAGTCGCTCTATCCGACATTGGCGGGCAGTAATTTCGGTGGTTTGCAGGGTACGCAGTACCTTGATTCGAACGGCGTATTTAAAGTTGCCAGTGTCGGTTCGGATATCAATGCTAAAAATGATGGCCAGTTCGGCGTTGCCTTCCGCTACATCGCAGAAGAGCTCAATTCCACGGAGTTCGGTTTCTTCTTCGTTAATTACCACGCTAAAGAACCGACTATTTACGCCGATGTGAACCGCAGCTATGCCGGTTTGAATATCGATCAATTGGCTGGTCTCGGCGGTTTCACCAGCTATGACGATCTGGTTGCTGCTGATGCCGCGGGTAACCCGCTCGCTGAGCAGGTGCTGGGCCTGGTGAACGGTGCCTCTGCGGTCGATTTGGCGAACCAGGTGAATGCCCGTCGTGAGTACGCCGAAGACATCCGTATGTACGGCATGAGCTTCAACACCACGGTTGGCTTGGCTTCGGTGTTCGGCGAACTGTCTTACCGTCCGAACCTGCCGATTGGCATTGCCACCACCAACGATCTTCTCGGCGATCTGCTGGGGCAGGCGGCTCTGCTGGCGGACGGTCGACCGGTGAATATCGGTGGACAGAACGTGGTGATCACCGACGAGATTCATAACGCCACTCGCGTCGAAGCCTTCAATACCTCGCTGGGCACCATTTATAACTTTGGCCCATCGTTGAGCTTCGACTCGCTGTTCGGGGTGGCGGAGCTGGCCTCCGAGCACATTCGCGGCGACAGTTTGCAGTACACCGCTTATGACGGTAGCAACCGTTACTACTCGGGTCGCCCCAACGGTTCCTATGTCTCTGGGTATGAGCGTGATGCGCAGATCAACAAGAACGCTTACGGCTATACCCTGGTGCTGTCCGGCACCTGGAACGATGTGTACGCCGGCGTGAACGTTTCGCCATTCGCCGTCTACAAGCATGACTTCGAGGGCAACTCGCACCAGACCGGCAACTTCGTCGAAGGGCGCAAGGCTTACACCGTTGGCATGCGCGCCAGCTACCTGAATAGCCTGGAAACCGAGCTGCAGTACACCGAGTTCTATGGCGCTGGCCAGAACAATTCGGGCTCCGACCGCGACAACATCGGCGTCAACGTCAAGTACTCCTTCTAAACCAAACTAGAAAAATCCCAGGTGCCTGTGGGCGCCTGATGGATGATTTATCACGGAGAAATACAATGCTGAAAAAGCACACGCTGATCGGTGCTGCCATTGTGTTGGCACTGTCTGCCGGTAGCGCGCTGGCGGCGGTTTCCTCGCAAGAGGCGGCCAAACTGGGCACCAGCCTGACCCCCTTCGGTGCCGAGAAGGCGGGTAACGCCGCAGGAACCATCCCTGAGTGGACCGGCGGTATCACCCAGGCGCCAGCCGCATACAAGACGCCAGGTCAGCACCATGTCGATCCGTTTGCTGACGACAAGCCGCTGTTCACCATCACCAAGGCCAACTTGGATCAGTACAAGGACAACCTGACCCCGGGTCAGATTGCCATGTTCAACGCTTACCCGAACAGCTACCAGATGCCGGTGTACCAGACTCGCCGCTCCGGTTCGGCGCCGCAGTGGGTGTATGACAACACCATCAAGAACGCCAGCACTGCCAAGCTGCTGGACGGTGGCAACGGTTTCTCCGATGCCTACGGCGGTATCCCGTTCCCGATACCGGAGAACGGTGTCGAGGCGCTGTGGAACCACATTGCGCGCTACCGCGGCAGTTACATCGTACGCCGTGCTTCGGAAGTGGCCGTGCAGCGTAACGGCGCCTTCTCGCTGGTGACTTCGCAGCAGGAAGCGTTGTTCAAGTTCTACAACCCCAAGGGCACTGCCGCGGACCTGAACAACATCATGTTCTACTACCTGTCCTTCACCAAGAGCCCGGCGCGTCTGGCCGGCGGTGCGGTACTGGTCCATGAGACCCTCGATCAGGTGAAGGAACCGCGCCAGGCGTGGGGCTACAACGCTGGTCAGCGTCGTGTGCGTCGTGCACCGAACCTGGCGTATGACACGCCAATCGCGGCGGCCGATGGCCTGCGCACCGCTGACGACACCGACATGTTCAACGGCGCCCCGGATCGCTATGACTGGAAGCTGGTGGGCAAGAAGGAAATCTACATTCCTTACAACAACTACAAAGTCACCAGCCCGGACGTCAAGTACAAGGATCTGCTGCAAGTGGGGCACTTGAATCCGGCGCTCACCCGTAACGAACTGCACCGCGTGTGGGTCGTCGAGGGCACGCTGAAATCCGGCGCTCGGCACATCTACTCCAAGCGCACCCTGTTCCTCGACGAGGACAGCTGGCAGGCGGCCGTGGTTGACCAGTACGACGGTCGTGGCGAGCTGTGGCGTGTATCGATTGCTTACCTGAAGAACTACTACGACCTGCCGACCACCTGGTCTGCGCTCGATGCGTTCCATGATCTGCAAGCGCGTCGTTACCACGTGCAGAACCTGGATAACGAAGAGTCGAGCACCATCGACTTCAGTCAGCCGATTCCAGACGATGGCTATTTCAAGCCAGCCGCTCTGCGTCGCCGCGGTACGCGTTAATCGTTATGTAGTCTGAGCAAAAGGCCGCTACAGTAGTAGCGGCCTTTTCGTATTAGTCCGTCGAATAACCGGTCAATCACGCGGGTTTGCCTTAACAAAACATAACGTCACGCCGATTGTCAGGTCTTTCGAAAGCTCGATAGCATAGGGTTCTGCTACAAGGCAGTACCACCTATAACAATAAGGGGGAAGGTATATGAGTGAGCCCGTCATGCGGCGCACCCAGGCTGGTTCTGTCGCGGGACTGTTCCGCGCACCGGCGTTCCGCGTCCACTCGCCGCTGGCTAAAGCGCTCTCGCTGTGCAGTGTGCTATCCATTCTGACTTTGACCGTTGCGCCACTGCATGCGCAAGCCGCCACCGATTCAGCTGCCAGTTATGCCATTGAGTCGCCCAAGGCGCTGGAAAGCCTGCTCCTGGATGTCACTAAGGTTGGCAAACGCCTGATCGCAGTGGGTGATCGTGGTCATATCCTTTATTCCGATGACAACGGTGCCAATTGGTCGCAGGCCAAAGTACCGACCAAGCAAATGCTCACGTCCGTGTTTTTTGTCGATGATCAGCATGGCTGGGCGGTTGGCCACGACGCGCAGATTCTCGCCAGCAAAGATGGCGGAGCAACGTGGGTCAAGCAATTTGAAGACCTGGAGCGCGAGGCGCCGTTGCTGAGCATCTGGTTCAAGGATCTCAATAACGGTTATGCCGTAGGCGCCTATGGTGCCCTGCTGGAAACCACTGATGGTGGGGCAAATTGGGAAGACGTCAGCGAACGCCTGGATAACGAAGATGGCTATCACCTGAACGCTATCGTTGAGGTCAAGGATTCCGGTCTATTTATCGTTGGCGAATTGGGCGGCATGTTCCGTTCGCTCGATTGGGGGCAGACCTGGGAAACCCTCCAAGGCCCATACGAAGGCTCGCTGTTCGGTGCGCTGGGCACCCAAGAAGCTGGCACCCTGCTGGTCTATGGCCTGCGTGGTCACCTATTCCGCTCTGCCGATTTTGGCACGAGTTGGGAGCAGATCGTGCTAGAGACTCCAAACAACGGTCCGCTGGAGTTCGGTCTGGCTGACGGTAAGTTGTTGGCCGACGGCACCATCGTAGTCGTTGGCCATGGTGGCAGCGTGCTCAAGAGCACCGACAACGGCCGCACCTTCAGCGTGCTGAATCGTTCCGATCGTTTGTCTTTGGCAGGCGTGACTGCGGATGATGATGGTCGCCTGATCCTCGTGGGGCAGGGCGGTGTGCATGTTTCCTCGCCGACTGGCGCCAAGCTGGGCCAACAATAACAAGCTGGGGTAGTGTTTGATGAGTAACCATCACCAGGACAAGGCGAGTTTTCTCGAGCGTCTGATTTTCAACAACCGCCCTGCGGTCATTCTGATCTGCCTGCTGGTCAGCATCTTCCTGTTCTTCCAGGCCACTCAGGTGCGCCCGTCGACCAGCTTCGAGAAGATGATTCCCCTGACCCATCCCTTCATCCAGAAGATGATGGAGCACCGCAACGATCTGGCTAACCTCGGCAACACCGTGCGCATCTCGGTGGAGGCTAAAGAGGGCGACATTTTCACCCAGGAATATATGGAGACGCTGCGTCAGATCAACGACGAAGTGTTCTACATTCCTGGTGTCGACCGTTCCGGTCTGAAGTCGCTGTGGAGCCCCAGCGTGCGCTGGACCGAAGTGACCGAGGAGGGCTTTGCCGGTGGTGAAGTGATTCCGCAGACGTACGACGGTAGCCCAGGCAGCATCGAGGAATTGCGCAGTAACGTGCTCAAGTCCGGGCAAATCGGTCGTTTGGTGGCGAACAACTTCAAGTCGAGCATCGTCGACGTGCCGCTGTTGGAGTCCTACCCGGACCCCAACGATCAGGGCAAGCTGATCAAGCTGGACTACCAAGAATTCTCCCACCAGTTGGAAGAGAAGATCCGCGAGAAGTACCAGGCGCAAAACCCTAATGTTCAGGTGCACATCATCGGTTTCGCCAAGAAAGTCGGCGACCTGATCGATGGTCTGATCATGGTGGTGATGTTCTTCGCCGTCGCCTTGCTGATCACCTTTGTCCTGCTGTACTGGTTCACCTGGTGTATCCGCAGCACCATCGCCGTGCTGTTCACCACCCTGATTGCGGTGGGTTGGCAGCTGGGCTTGATGCACACCGTGGGCTTCGGGCTCGACCCGTACTCAATGCTGGTGCCGTTCCTGATCTTTGCCATCGGCATCTCTCACGGGGTGCAGAAAATCAACGGTATCGCCCTGCAGTCGAGCGAAGCCGAGAACTCCCTGATGGCGGCGCGGCGCACCTTCCGCCAACTGTTCCTGCCGGGGATGATCGCGATTCTGGCCGACGCCGTGGGCTTCATCACCTTGCTGTTGATCGACATCGGGGTCATTCGCGAACTGGCCATCGGTGCATCCATCGGTGTCGCGGTCATCGTGTTCACCAACCTGATCCTGCTGCCGGTGGCAATCTCCTATGTCGGCATCAGCAAGAAAGCGATCGAGCGCAGCAAGCGCGATGCCGTGCGCGATCACCCGTTCTGGCGCTTGCTGTCCAACTTCGCCCATCCCGTTGTGGCGCCGATCTCGGTGGTTATCGCCCTGGCGGCCGGCGTAGGTGGTTTCTGGTACCAGCAGCAACACCTGCAGATCGGCGACCTCGATCAGGGTGCGCCGGAGCTGCGTCCGGATTCGCGCTACAACCAGGACAACGATTTCGTCATCAGGAACTACTCGACCAGTTCCGACGTGCTGGTGGTGATGGTCAAGACTGCACCGGAAGGCTGTTCGACGTTCGAAACCCTGGCCGCCATGGATGAGCTGATGTGGAAGATGGAGAACACGCCTGGTGTGCAATCGGCGATCTCCATGGTCAGCGTGTCGCGCCAGGTGATCAAAGGGATGAACGAGGGCAACCTGAAGTGGGAAACCCTGTCGCGTAACCAGGACGTGCTGAACAATTCGATCGCCCGTGCCGATGGCCTGTACAACGCCGATTGCTCCGTGGCGCCGGTGCTGGTGTTCCTCCAGGACCACAAAGCCGAGACGCTCAAGCGCGCGGTTGCCGAGGTTCAGGCCTTCGCTGCCGAGAACAACAAGGACGGTCTGGAGTTCTTGCTGGCGGCCGGTAACGCGGGTATCGAAGCGGCCACCAACGAGGTGATCGGCAAGTCCGAGTTGCTCATTCTGGTTCTGGTTTACCTGTGCGTGGGTGTGATGTGCATGATCACCTTCCGCTCGTTTGCCGCGACCATTTGTATCGTGCTGCCGCTGATCCTCACCTCGATCCTGGGTAATGCGCTGATGGCGTTCCTGGGTATCGGCGTCAAGGTCGCCACCTTGCCGGTGATCGCCCTGGGCGTGGGCATTGGTGTCGATTACGGCATCTATATCTACAGCCGTATGGAAAGCTTCCTGCGTGCTGGGTTGCCGTTGCAGGAGGCCTACTACCAGACGCTGAAGTCCACCGGTAAAGCCGTGCTGTTCACCGGCTTGTGCCTGGCGATCGGGGTTGCCACGTGGATCTTCTCGGCGATCAAGTTCCAGGCGGACATGGGCCTGATGCTGACCTTCATGTTCATCGTCAACATGTTCGGCGCCCTCTGGCTGCTGCCGGCCCTGGCGCGCTTCTTGATCAAACCCGAGAAACTGGCGGGCAAAGCTAGTAACTCGATGTTCGCCCACTAACTCAGGGCGCAGCAACGACAGCAAAAACCGCGGCCTGGCCGCGGTTCACCCGACACCCTGCGAGAGCCCTGCTTTCGCAGGGTGTTTTGTTTTCGTCGATCCCATCATCGCGCTAGCGTTGATCGGCAGTGAGGCGTTTCCAGCTACAAATGCTCAGGTGTGGCAGGGTGGACGAGTCTTCGTGGGGCGCATTTACGCCAGCCTGCTGCCAGGTGAAGACGCATGCCCACGCAACGTTGTACGTCATAGCTTTGCAGGGGCGGCGGGCTGTGGCGCGTTGAACAACCTAGGCGAGAGTGCCGAGACAAGACAAAAACGCTCGCAACACATCGGCAGCGTAGATCGTTCTGGGCCCGAAGTTGTGCGTGGCAGTTGCCAGTCAGATTTTGCCGCTCTGAATGAGTGTCAGCGCGGATAAAGCGGCGGCAGCGGGCTGGTTTCTTGGGGGGCGCCGCCTTCGACGGTCTGGGCGGCGGGGAGGGTGCGAATTGCGCGCCAGAGGTCTTCGCCCTGCCATTGTTGGCCGGTTTCGCTGTACAGCGTGCCGTTCAGGCCGTCGAGGGCATCGGACAGCGGCACGAAGCGGGCCGCCATGTCCGCCAGGGTTTCCGGCTGTTGCCGCGCCCAGGCGTCGAGTGCATGGCGTGTGGTCAGGGAGTCATTGGCCAGGCAGGCGCGCTTGAGGTCGTCGAGCAGCGTGCGCGGGCTAGGTCCGGTTTGCGCGGCGCGCAGAATCGCCGGTTGCCGGCGGGCGTGCCACCACAGTCCAAAGCCTAGCAAGGTGGTGAGTGTCAGCAACGCACTGCTCAATTGCCATGGCCACAGTGGCGCCCCTTGCACGCTGGGCAATGACGGCGTTTCAGCGGCGATGGGTTCGATCGTCAAGCTGGGGTTGAGGGCGACATCGAGGCTGCGGGCTGGCAGGCTGGTGCGCTCCAGGCGGTCGTCGTGGGTGTTCCACCAGACCACCTCGACCGCGGGCAATGCGAACTGGCCCGCGCGATTGGCCACCAGTGCTTCGCGCTCTTCGCGGCTGCCGATCATGCCGCGCTCGCTGGTCTGATTGGCCAGTTGCGGTTGATCCGGGTAGCGCCGCAGACCTTCGACATCGGTGGCGGGCAAGGGCGGCAGCTGGGCGCTGGAGAGGCCGTCGACCTTGAGCAGCAGGCTGCGGGTCAACGAGTCGCCGACTTTGGCCTGTTCTGGCTCCGGGCTCCAGGTTTCCGCCAGGCTTAGGGCGCGTGCGGGCAGCCAGGGAACATTGCTGGGGTAGCTGGCGGGTTTGGCTTTTACCGTCAGTGGGATTTCCGGGGATTTCACCCGGGTTACTTTGCCGGGGCGCGGGCCGAACGGGGTGTAGTCGTTGCTGCGCGAGCGCTCGACCAGGGTGGCGCTGAACACCTGGGCCGGGATGGTCAGTTCGCCGCTTTGTTGCGGGAAAATCGCATAGCGCAGTTCGATCACGCCATGGCGGATGCCGTTGATGTCTTTTTCGTAGGTGCGTGGTTCGCCGAGCGATTCAATACGTGCTTCGGGCATTTCCAGCGGGGTCAGGCTGCTGTCGTCGTACAGCGAGACGGAATGGTAGATGCGCAGGGTCAGGACGCTTTGCGCCTGCACGTAGACGCTTTCCTGATCCAGGCTGGCGTCGATGAACACCGGCGCCAGCTGGTTGTCCGCTGCGCTGGCGCTGTTTTCTTGCACATGCAGGGTGAGCGGCAGGGTTTGCAGGTCGCCCAGGTTGATCGGGGGCACCACCACGTAGCCGCTCTGTTTCGGCTGCAGGGTGACGATCCAGCGGGTGGTTGCGCGCGATTCGCCGTCCAGAGTGGTCAGCCGGTTGACCTGGCGCGTGCCGATCACCTCGAACAACTGGTTGAGCGGGCTCAAGTCCGGCTTGCCGAACAGGGTGACATCGTCCGATTCGAGAATCAGCTCGACGGTTTCGCCGGCGTTCAGGCGTGTGCGGTCGACACTGGCATTAAACCCCTGGGCGCTGGCTTGCAGTGCGAGCAAGCCGAGGAGAAGGGTGCAGAGCAGGCGGGTCATCGGGTCTGTTCCTGACGCTGTTGCTGTTCGTACCAGAATTTTCGCCGCAGCAACTCACCCGGATCATCGGGGATTTGTCGCAGCCATTGTTCCAAGGCTTGGCGCCGCTCGCCATCCAGGGCTTCTTCGGCTGTGGCGATCTGTTCTTCGCCGTTGCCATCCTCCGCAGGGGTGCCTGGTGTGGCGGGTGGCGTCTCGCTGTCCTCGCCAGGTGCTGGAGCCTTCGGCGGCTCTTGGCTGTCGCCCGCGGGTTGGCTGGGCGCTGTCGGGTCGCTGGATTCGCTGCCCGGTTGGCCGGCGCTGGGTGGTTCGGAGGCCGGCGGTGAGCTTTCCTCTGCGCTGTTTTCGGCTTGCTGCTGAGCTTGTTCCTCCTGGCGTTGCCGCAGCAGTTCTTCGACCAGGGCTTTGTTGCTCTGCGCCTGAGTCAAGTCTGGTTGACGCTCCAGGGCTTGGCTGTAGGCCTCCACTGCGGCTTCCAGTTCATTGCTGCGGGCCAGCGCATTGCCGCGGTTGTAGTGCGCGCTCGGGCTGTCGTCGAGCGCAAAGCGTTCGGCGGCGCTGGCATAGTCGCCGGCTTGGTACAGGGCCTGGCCTTGCCACTGCGCATCGTCGAAGCGTTGGGCCGCTTCGGCCGGGCGTTGTGCGTCGAGCAGGCGTTGCCCCTGTTGATCCGGGCGCAGCCAGAGGTCGGCGAATTCGACGGCATAGCTGGGCTGCGGCAGGCTCAGCAGGAGCAGCGGCAGGCAAAACAACCAACCGCGCCGCCCGGCGCAGGCCGCCAGTAACAGCAGCGGCAGCAATAGCCAGTGGCCTTGGTCGGCCCAGGCTTGCAGGCGTGTCTGCTCGCCGTCGCTGCGCAATTGCTGCGGCCCATCGAGCAGGCCGAGGCTGCGCAGGTCGCGATCGTCCACGCTGGCCTGGCGATAGCGCCCGCCGAGCTCCTGGGCGAAGCGGCTGAGGCCGGCGCTGTCCAGGCGTGGAATCAGGATCGCGCCGTGTTGATCTTTGAGAAAACCGCCGTCTTCCTGAATGATCGGCGCACCTTGGGCGCTGCCGATCCCGAGCATGCTCAGGCGTTCGCCGCGCTTGCCCAGGGCCTGACGGATGCCGAGGCGCTCTGGTTCATCCAGTGTGCTGCCGATCAGCAACAGTCGGCCCTGGCCTTGGGCGCCTTGTTCGAGCAGCTCCAGCCCCTTGCTCACGGCCAGATCGGCGCGGCGGCCTGGCTCGGGCATGATCGAGGGTTTGAGCGATTCGAGCAGGTTGCGGCTGGTGGCCAGGTCGTCGGACAGTGGCACCAGGGTGTGTGCGCTGCCGGCGAACACGACGATGGCGGTTTGCGCATCGCGGCGCGCTTCGAGTAGGTCGAGCAGCTTGCGTTTGGCGTGTTCCAGGCGAGTGGGCGAGGCGTCGCTGGCGAGCATGTCGGGGGTCAGTTCGAGCAGTACCACCAGCGGGTCGGCCGGTTTCAGGTTGCTTTGCTCGATCCGTTGCCAGCTGGGGCCGAGCAACGCGAGCAGGGCGAGTAACCAGGCCAGGCCGAGGGCGATCCACGGCAAGCGGCTGGCCCGCCCTTGGCCGCCACTGAGCAGCGCGGCATGAAACGCCGCCGGTAGCAGTAGCTGCCAGCGTCCACTGCGTTTTTCCCGGTGCCAAAGCTGCCAGATCAACCAGCCGAGCAGCGGCAGCAGGAGCAGCCAGTAAGGCCGCAGCCAGTGGGGCCAGAGTGCGAGCAGCGTGTGTTCGGTCATGGCTGCCTCCGCCAGATGCGCGGGAGTAGGCCGCGTAGCTGCTGTTGCAGTTGCGGCCAGAGTTCGCGCAGCACCAATAATAGGCTGAGCAACAGGGCGGCGCTCAGTGGCCAGGGATACAGCGCCTGTGCCGGGCGCGCCAGGGTCGGTTGCTGGGCCACCGGCTCCAGGCGGTCGAGGCTGGCGTCGATGGTTTGCAGTTCTTCGCTGTCGCGCGCCCGGAAGTACTCGCCTCCGGTCAGGTCGGCGATCGCGCGCAGGGTCGGTTCATCCAGGTCCAGCCCGGGGTTGAGGCCGAACAGGCCGATGACCCCGCTTTGTTGTGGGTCGGCACCGATGCCGATCGGGTAGATTTTCACCCCTTCTTCGGCCGCCAGGCGCGCGGCGGTCATCGGCTCGATCTCACCGCCGGTGTTCGCGCCATCGGTGACCAGCACCAGCACGCGGCTATCCGCTGGGCGCTGGCGCAGGCGTTTGACCGCCAGACCAATGGCATCGCCAATCGCGGTGTTTTTCCCGGCGATGCCGATCAGCGCTTCATCCAGCCAGGTGCGCACGGTTTTGCGGTCGAAGGTCAGTGGTGCTTGCAGATAGGCCTGGCTGCCGAACAGGATCAGGCCGACGCGGTCGCCCTGGCGGTCTTCGATGAAGTCGCCGAGCAGGTGTTTGACCAGGGTCAGGCGGCTGACTTCCTGGTCTTCCCAGCGCATGTCGGCGTAATCCATCGAGCCGGAGACGTCCACGGCGACCAGCAGGTCGCGGCCGCTGGCGGGTAACGGCAACGGCTCGCCGACCCACTCCGGGCGTGCACTGGCGCACAGCAGCAGCAACCAGAGCAAGGCGAACGGCGCTTGTTGGCGCCAGGCCGGCAAGTTGGCGCGGGCGCGGCGTCCCGCCAGCCCCTCCAGTTCGTTGAGGAAGCCGACTTTCAAGGCTGCTTCGCCGCTGTCCGCAACCGGCAGCACCAGGCGCAGTAGCCAGGGCAGCGGGGCGAGCAAGAACAGCCAGGGCCAGGTGAATTCAAACATGTTTGCGAATCCAGATGGCCACGGCCTGATGCAGCCCTTCGATGGCTTTGTCGTCGAGGGTGCAGTGCGGGCGGTAGGCGCCTTCGACCAGGATCATCCAGCGGGTCAGCCCCGCCGCCGGGCAGCGGCTGTCGAGAAACGCCAGCCAGGCACGGCTGCTCAGCGTGTGGCTGTGGCTTTCCGGGTAGCGTTGCCGGCACAGGCGTTTGAGCACCCCGTTGAGCTGTTGCAGCCACAGCCCGGCGGGTACGCCGTCGTAGGGTTTGCGCAGCTGCTCAAGCTCATTAAGGGCGGCCTGACGCAGCGGCTCCAGGGTCTGTTCGCGGTCGTTTGAGCGGGCCTTGCGTGGCAGGCGTTTGAGCAGTCGGGGGAGCCACCAGAGCAGCAGCGCCAGCAACACTGCGAGCAGCCACCAACCGGGGGCGGGCGGCCACCAGCCGATCGGGGCGGGTGCGATGAGC
>DELY01000009.1:0-29918 GCA_002354655.1 Pseudomonas sp. UBA2684 | reverse complement strand
ATGAGCGGCTCGAGCCGATCCAGCGGGTTCATGAGTGCTTCCTGGGCCGCTGGGCATTGAGGTGGTCACGCAGCTGTTCGATCATTTCGGTCTGCGTGCTCAGTGGCAGCAACGGCACGCCGAGCTTCTGCGCCAGGCGCTGCCAGCGTGCCTGACGCGCTTCGCCCTGAGCGCGGTAGGCCTGGCGCAGGTCGGCGTTGTGGGTATCGAGTTCAAGCTGCGCGCCACGTTCGGCAAAGCGCAGCAGGCCGGCGGCGGGCAGGGCATGGTCGAGCGGGTCGGACAGTGGCAGCAGCAGCAGGTCGGTGTGCCGCGCCAGCAGGATCAGTTGCTGCTCGCTGCTGTCGCCGAGGGTGCGTTCGTCGCACAGGACAATCACCAGGCTGCCAGGGCGCAGCACTTCACGGGCCCGGCGCAGGGCCAGGCCAAAGCTGTCGCGGTTGGCCTGGGCGTCGCTGGACAGCGCCTGGTTGGCGCGCGCCAGGCGGTTGAGCAGTTGCAGCAGGCTTTGCTTGCTGCGCCGTGGACGAATTTCGTGGTGTTCCTGGTCGCCGAATACCAGGCCGCCGATGCGGTCGTTGTGGCCCAGGGCGGCCCAGCCGATAAGGCTGGCGGCCTGCGCGGCGAGTACCGATTTGAACATCAGGCCTGAGCCGAAAAACAACCGCTGACTCTGTTCCACGAGGATGTAGATCGGTCGCTCACGTTCTTCATGGAACAGCTTGGTGTGCGGCTCTTGGGTGCGTGCGGTGACGCGCCAATCGATGGTGCGCACGTCGTCGCCGGCCTGATAAACCCGCACCTGATCGAAATCCACGCCGCGGCCGCGCAATTTGGAGTGGTGCAGGCCGATCAGCGGGCTGCGCCGTGCTGGCGTGGAGAACAGTTGCACCTCGCGCACACGGTGACGCATCTCGATCAGTTCGGCGAGATTGACGCGTACACCGGGTTGCGTGGGAAGTACGTGCATGGGCGTCAGGCGACGGCGACCACGTCGAGAATCCGCTGCACCACCCGGTCCTGGTCGATACCGGCGGCTTCCGCCTCGAACGACAGGATGATGCGGTGGCGCAGCACGTCGAAGAGCACCGCCTGGATGTCTTCCGGGCTGACGAAATCACGTCCGGCCAACCAGGCGTGCGCCCGCGAGCAGCGGTCCAGGGCAATCGAGCCACGCGGGCTGGCGCCATAGGCGATCCACTCGGCCAGCTCCGGGTCGAACTTGCCCGGCGTGCGCGAAGCCATCACCAGTTGCACCAGGTATTCCTCCACGGCATCGGCCATGTACAGGCCGAGAATTTCCTTGCGCGCGGCGAAGATCGCCTGCTGGCTGACCCGGTGCTCGGGCTTGGATTCGCCATTGAGCGCCTCGCCACGGGCCTGGGCGAGAATCTTGCGTTCCACGTTGGCATCCGGGAAGCCGATTTTCACGTGCATCAGAAAACGGTCGAGCTGCGCTTCGGGCAGCGGGTAGGTGCCTTCCTGCTCGATCGGGTTCTGGGTGGCCATCACCAGAAACAGCGGCGACAGGTCGTAGGTGCTGCGGCCAACGCTGACCTGGCGTTCGGCCATGGCTTCGAGCAGGGCCGACTGCACCTTGGCCGGGGCGCGGTTGATCTCGTCGGCTAGCACCAGGTTGTGGAAGATCGGTCCCTGTTGAAACACGAAGCTGCCGGTTTCCGGACGATAGATTTCGGTGCCGGTGATGTCGGCGGGCAGCAGGTCGGGGGTGAACTGGATGCGGTGAAACTCGGCCTCGATGCCTTCGGCCAGCTCCTTGATTGCCTTGGTCTTGGCCAGGCCGGGAGCGCCCTCGACCAGCATGTGGCCGTCGGCGAGCAGCGCGATCAGCAGCCGTTCGATGAGTTTTTCCTGGCCGAGAATCTGGCTTGAAAGAAAGTGTCGCAGCGCAATCAGCGCTTCACGGTGTTCCATCGTTGGCTATTCCTGGCGGGCTTGGCGTGTCGGGACGGGCTGGCTCCACAGCCGCGGGACACTTTAATGCATAAGGGGAAGGCCAGGCTATGCGCGGGGTAGCATTCTCGCCAGCCGCCCGGTGGCCGGCGATGTGTCCTGAAAAGCCGCGATCAGCCGGTTTGCCATTGGCGGAGCAGTTGCAGGTGGGTCTGCTGCGCCGACTCCTGCAACACCGGCGCCAGGCGCAGCGTTTCGCCGCTCAGGCATTGCGCGAGGCGGGCCACTGCGTGCGGCGTCAAGGCGCCGAGGCGCGGGTAGCCGCCGATGGTCTGGCGATCATTGAGCAAGATGATCGGTTGGCCATCCGGCGGCACCTGCACCGCCCCGAGCGGGATACCTTCCGACACCATGGCGGCGCCCTGGCAGTGCAACTGCGGGCCGAGCAGGCGTACGCCCATGCGGTCGGCCCGCGAGTCGATGGTCCAGTCACTGTTGAATACATCGAACAGGCTCTGCCCGCTGAAGCTGCCGATCTGCGCGCCCAGGATCAAGTCCAGACGCGGCGACGGGCTGAACAGCGGAATCGATGCCGCGGCCATGACGCGTGGCGCGGCCCGCGTGCCGGCCCAGCTCAGTTGGTCGCCGGCGGCCAGTGGCTTGCCGTTACCGTGCAGGCCGCCGAGTTCTTCGCGGGCGATGCTGGCGCAGCTGCCGAGCACCTTCGGGGCGTCGAAACCGCCAGGCGCGGCCAGGTAGGCGCGTGCGCCCTGCCGCGGTTGCGCGAAATTCAGCCGTTGTCCCTGGCGGACGTTGAAGCTGCGCCAGGGCGCCAGCGCTTCGCCATCCAGCGTGGCGCCGAGGTCGGCACCGGCCAGCGCCAGGCAGGCGTCCTGTTCGCAGAGCAGGTTGAGATTACCCAGGGTGATTTCCACCACGGCGGCGCCCAGGTCGTTGCCCAGCAGCCAGTTGGCCCACGACATGGAAATCCAGTCCAGGGCGCCGCTCTGGGTCACGCCCAGGTGGCGAACGCCAAAGCGGCCGGCATCCTGCACCTGAATAAATGGTGTGCTGCGCTCCACCCGCAAGCCGCCACGGTTCGCTGTGCGGTTCATGGCGTCATCTCCAGCGGGCTGTCGTCGCCGCCGAGGCGGATGAATTCGGCGTGATCGATGGCGGCGAAGCGTACGCGGTCGCCTGGTTGCAGCAGGCTGTAGCCGTCGATGCTGCGGTCGAAGAGTTTGCTCGGGCACCGTCCAAGCAGGTTCCAACCGCCAGGCGAGACCACTGGGTAGACCGCAGTCTGCCGTTCGGCAATGCCCACGCTGCCAGGGGCGATGCGTTTGCGTGGGGTGCTCAGGCGCGGCGCGGCCAGGGCTTCTTCGACCAGGCCCATGAAGGCGAAGCCCGGGGCGAAACCGAGGGCGAATACCTGGTACTGGTGGCTGCTGTGGCGGCGAATCACCTCGGCTTCGCTGAGGCCGCTGCGTTGTGCCAGCAGCGGCAGTTCGGGACCGACGCGGCGGTCGTACCAGGTCGGCAGGACGTGGCAGCGGCCGCCACTGTTGTCGGCCGGTTGCAGGTCGCGGAACGCCTCGGCGATCAATGCGCTGACCTGCGGCGCGCTGATGCGTTGCAGGTCGTAGTGCAGCAGCAGGGTGGTGTAGGACGGCACCAGGTCGATCAGCGCGGCACCGAAGCTGGTGCGCAGGCGCTGGCTGGCGGCCAGCATCCAGGGCATGTTGCTTTCGTCGATGTGCTCGAACAGACGCAGGATCAGGCTGTCGATCCCGGCGACTTCCAGGCGCGGAACGGGGCGCGTGGTCATGCCTGACCCAATGCGGCGAAGGCGCTGCGGATGTGCCGCACCGCGGCGACCGAGCTGGCGTTGTCGCCATGCACGCACAGCGTATGGGCGTGCAAAGGCAGGACGCTGCCGTCGCTGGCGATCAAGGCGTCGCCCTTGGCCAGGGTGATGGCCTGGTTGACGATCACTTCGCTGTCATGGTGCACCGCGCCTGGCTGGCTGCGCGCCACCAGAAAGCCGGCGGCGTCGTAGGCGCGGTCGGCGAAGGCCTCGAACCATAGGGCGATGCCGAACTCGTCGCCGATGGCCTGGGCCTGACTGTTGTCGCGGGTGCTCATCAGCATCACCGGCAGGCGTGTGTCGTAGCTGGCCACGGCGCGCATCACCGCCCGCAGAATTTGCGGCTTGCGCATCATGTCCTGGTACAGCGCGCCATGCGGTTTGACGTAGCTGACCTGGCTGCCGTGGCTGCGGCACATCGCTTCGAGGGCGCCGATCTGGTAGAGCAGCAGGTCTTCGACCTCCTGCGGGGTGCAGTCCATCGAGCGTCGGCCGAAACCGACCAGGTCCGGGTAGGCCGGGTGCGCGCCGATGCGCACGCCATGCTCGACCGCCAGGGCAACCGTCTTGCGCATGGTGCTGGGATCGGAGGCATGGAAGCCGCAGGCGATGTTGGCGCAATCGATGTAGGGCATGACCTCGGCATCCAGTCCCATGGTCCAGGCGCCGAAGCTTTCGCCGATATCGCAGTTCAGGAGCAGGCTGTTCACGCAGGTATTCCTCTGGGCGGGGCGCCTTGGCTGCGTCGGTTAAACGCAGGTTGGCGACAGCTGTGGAGCGGTCACTGCACAGGCAAGGTGCGCAACATGACCCGTGCTGCATTCTTGAACGGGCCACCGGGCGCGTCCAACTAATAAAAATGTGCGCCGGAGATAGGAAAAGTCGATGGCTGCCACGGTGTGATGTCGCCATCGCGGTCAACCGCCTTGGCGCAGCGGCAGCCGGTGCCTGGGTGCTGGCGGGCATAAGGTTTGCCGATCAGCGCGCAGTTTTTCTGGTTGGACAAGCCCAGCCTCGCCGCGGAAAGTCATCGAGATTCTACGCCCCTCGCATTGCGCACCTGAAACGTCGAGATCTGGAGATGGCTGCGCTATGCGTGCAGTTGGTCGGTATGCGGGCCGTGGCCGATGTATCCGTTAACTGTTGAACGCAGATTCGCTAGGGTGGGTTAGTGGCGCCGAGGATTGGGTCGTGGCGGCTTTCCATTCGGTGGCGGCGCAGGAGTTGCTCGACGACTACGACTATCGCGCCTGACAGGCCTGCCGCCGGCCAGGCGGCAGGCGTTATTCAGCTGACCTGGAATTGCCGGGCGCTGCGGCTCAAGGCCTCGACCTGGACGGACAAACCATGGGTGTGTTGATCCAGCGTTACGCGTAGGCCTTTGGTTTCGCCGGTGTGCAGGTTGATGTCCTCCATCTTGCCGGCGATGTCCTCGGTGGTGCTGGAAATTTCTTCGATGGCCACGACCACCTGATTCATCTCGCCGCTGAGCTGCTCCATCGAGCGGGTGATCTCATCGATGGTTTCCGCCACCTGGCTGGAATGTCGCTCGCTTTCCGCGGCCAGGGACAGGCCGCTGGTCATCAGCTCGTTCATGCGCTGCGTCTGTTGTTTGAACTCGCCGACGATGCCGGCGATATCGGTGGTGGCGGCAACGGTTTTCAGGGCCAGCGAGCGCACCTCGTCGGCCACCACCGAGAAACCCCGCCCTGCATCGCCGGCACGCGCGGCTTCGATGGCGGCATTCAAGGCGAGCAGGTTGGTCTGGTCCGCCAGGCTGTTGATCACATCGATGATCCCGGCCACCTTGCTGCTGGATTGGCTGAGCAGGGCGACCTGGGCGTGGGTTGCCTGGATCAACTGCGCCAGCCGGCGCATGCTCGCGACGCTGGCGTCGATGATCGTGCTGCCCATGCGTGCCGAGTCGTAGGCCGTGTGGGTGGCGTTGCCGACGTCGGAGGTGCGCTGCGCCATCTCGTTGATGGTCGCCGAAATTTGCTGGGATGCCGAAGCGGCCTGCTCGGTCTGTATTTCCACTTGGCTGCTGTTATCGCCGAGGCGGCGCATCGATTCGCTCAGGTAACGGTGCAGCTCGGTCAGTTCGCGGTTGGCGTCGATCACCTGGCGAACGATCCGGCTGATACCTTCGATCATCCGGTTGGACGCCTCGGCCAACTGATTGAACTCGTCTTTCGGGTTGCGCCCGATTGTCAGGGTGCCGGTGAGGTTGCCGGAGGCGACCTGGCTGAGGATCTGGGTGACATTGTTCAGTTGCGCCATCAGGGTGCGCGAGGCCTGGCTCAGGGTCAGCAGCAGAAATAGCGCGACGCCGGTAAAGCTCAGTCCCATTATCCAGTTCGACGAGCGACTGGCCTGCTGCGCTTGCCGCGCGGTGCTGGCGAGGATGCCGTCCTGCAGCATGACGTTCTGCTCATCGATGCGCTGTTCGATCTGCTGCCCCAGGCTGGCGATCCGCTGCTCGGCCTCGCGGATCTTTAGGATCAGCGCGTGTGCCTGGCTGAAGGCCGCGCTGAAACTGCTGACCGCCTGGCCGATCTGGTTCTCCTGCCAGTCCAGCTCCTCGATCTTGGCCTGCATGTCGTCGATGGCGCTCTGGGTCTGGTCCGCGTAGCCGCTATCGAAGGTCGACAGGTAGTCGCGCTGGTTGCGCAAGGCCGCGGCAATGAAGGGCTGGATCAGTCCGATGTTGATCGGCTCCAGACTCTGCGCGCTTGTCGAGAGGGTCTGGCGCATGCCCTCGAAGGGGGGCAGGCCGAGTTGCTGGCTGAGCTCCAGCCAGTCTCTTTGCAAGGCGGTCTCGGTCAGGAGCAACTCTTCAATCTGTCGGGCGCTCTGGCTGATCGATGCATCGCCAAGCCCTTGTGCCTGGACAACGAACTGTTTCGCGAGTTGTTCGAGCGCGCTCAAGCGTTGCTGGAAGTTGTCCTGGGTTGCGGGGCTGAGCGCTTGGCGTTGGGCTCCCAGTTTCAACCAGTCGTTCATCAGTGAGATGGAGGCGCTGGCATAGCCTTTGGCATCCTCGCGGGCTTGTAGCGAAGCGCTCAGTTGCAGGCTTGCCCAAAACGACGAGGCCGCCATCAGTGCCAGGCTCAGCAGGGTGATGCCGATCAGTAGGCGGAACTTCTGTTTCCAGGATAGGAAGAACTGCATGGTAACTCCTCACCACCTTCAGGGTTTGAGCCACAGGCATCGGCAGGTTGTCGTACAACTTGAATCGATCGCCCGAATCCTGCTCTTGAGCGACCCCGCAAACCCCTGGCCGGTGGTTTTCAACCGTCGGCCAGGGGCCATGCCCGTTACCAGAGCGGCAAGCTGTAACTGAGGATCAGGCGGTTCTCGTCGAGGTCGTTGCCGAAGTTGGAGCGCACCGTGGCATTGCGCCATTTGACGCCGACGTTCTTCAGCGCGCCTTGCTGAAACACATAGGCGATATCGCTGTTGCGTTCCCACTCCTGGCCATCGTTGCCGGCGCCGACTTGCACGTTGTCGCCGGAGATGTAGCGGGTCATGAAGGTCAGGCCGGGGATGCCGATGGCGGCGAAGTTATAGTCGTAGCGCGCCTGCCAGGAGCGCTCCTCGGTGTTGGCGAAGTCGTTGATCTGTACGAAGTTGACCAGGAACGGGTCGCTGCTGGCGATATACGGAAACGGATCGTCGCCGCTCATGCGCTGGTAACCGGCCCCCAAGGCATGGCCGCCCAGGGTGTAGGTGAACATCGCGCCGAAGGCCTGGTTGTCGAGTGCGCGGAAGTTGCCGTCTTCCCGGCTCTTGGCGAAACGCAGGTCGCTCTTCAGCGACTGTTCTTCGCCCAGCGGCAAGAGGTGGGTGAGGGTGCCGTAGTACTGCTGATAGACGTCTTCGAGCTTGCCGTAATGCAGGCCGGCGGTGAGTGCCGGGGTGAGTTTGTAGTCGCCGCCGGCGAAGACGAACGAGTCGCTGTCGCCGCCGATGCGGTTGCCGGTCATCTCGGTGTAATCGGTGGAGCTATTGGCCTTGATACGGTTGATCTGGCCGCCCTGGAGAATCAGGTTATCGACTTCCTGCACGTTGAGCAGGGCGCCCTGGAACAGTTGCGGCAGCAGGCGCGAGTCGTTGGCCGAAACGATCGGGCTGCGAAAGTGCAGGGCACCGACCTTGAGGGTGCTGTTGGACACCTTGACCTTGCCGGTCAGGCCGAGCTTGGAGTATTCGTCCTGCGAGCCGCCGGAACCATCGGCCGGCAACAACCCGCTGCCGGCGGTGCCGTCGCCCGAGTCGAGCTTCATGCCCAGCAGGCCAATGGCGTCGACGCCAACCCCTACGGTGCCTTCGGTGTAGCCCGACTCCAGCCGCAGGAGGAAGCCCTGCGCCCATTCCTCGGCTTTGTCGCGGGCATTGTCCTGGCGGAAGTCGCGGTTGAAATAGAAGTTGCGCAGTTCGAGGCTGGCTTTGCTGTCGTCGATGAAATCGGCGTTGGCCAGGCTGGGAAGGCTACCGCTGAATATCAGCAGGGCAGCCATATGGTTGCGTGGGGTCATGCGGAGTGTCTCCTGATGGGGGAGCGCACAGCGGCCAGTGCCGGCTGCTTGGCAGAGCGCGAGTTATGTCTGTTGTTATTGGGCTTCGGGTACCGCCGGCACATTCTTGGGAGTGCAAAGACAACGCGTCCAACGAGAAAAAGCAGGGGCGGTACATAAGAAAATCCGATGCGCGCGGCGCGTGCTCGCGCCCAGCGCTGGCATGCAATCTGCTTTGCAGGACACACACGGCTTGCTTCGGCAGGCGGCATATTTCACTCCCCAGAGGGTCGAGTCGGCCATGAACCTGAGATTTCTCGAGACCTTCGTTTGGGTGGCGCGGCTGAAGAGTTTTCGCCTGACTGCGGAGAAACTGTTCAGCACCCAGGCCTCCATTTCCAGCCGGATTGCCGCGCTGGAGGACGAGTTGGGCACGCGCTTGTTCCTGCGCGACTCGAAAGGCGTATCGCTGACGCCGGAAGGACAGAAGGTGCTCGAATACGCCGAACGCATGATCGATACCATGCAGGCGCTGAAGCAGTCGATCAGCGACACCGGCAACATCCAGGGGCGTATCCGGGTTGGCGCGATGGATACCGTCATTCACACCTGGCTGAGTCCGTTCGTAACAAAGATCATGGAGCGCTACCCGGGGGTGGAAATCGAGCTGACGGCCGACACCGCGCGCAACCTCTGCGAGCAATTGCAGAAGGGTTACCTGGACATCATCTTTCAAACCGATATGGTCCATGGCGACAGCGTGCGCAACCTGGAGCTGGGCAGTTTCCCGGTGCAGTGGATCGTGCCGACCGGCTCGCTGTACCACCGCCGCTACGCCTCGATAGATGAGCTGGCCAAAGAGCGCATCATCACGTTTTCGAAGAACTCCCGCCCGCACCAAGACATTCTCAACTTGCTACATGCCGGCAACGTCTGCGCGCCACGTATCAGCTGCGTGAACTCGGTGGCGGCCATGACGCGCTTGATCCGCGATGGCTTTGGCATTGGCGCACTGCCGGCCGCCCTGGTCAGCGAAGAGCTGAAGCAGGGCGTGCTGACCCTCCTCGAAGGCGTACCGCAGCCGCCATCGCTGGGGGTTGTCGCCACCTGGCGTAACGGCGTCGGCCTCGAATTGAGCGAGGACATCATCGCGCTCGCCTGCGAGGCGCTCTACGAGTACGGCGAACAGATGGGCGAAGCCATGCTGGCGCTGGCGATCCCGGGCACTGAGCAGAAAACCGCCTGAAACGGCAACAGACCCTCGGTCGCGACCTGCCTGCGCCAGACGCTAGCGCTGGCGTGAACGGTCTCCTGGCAACAGCACCTGACCAATCATCCAATGGACGGCAGCCCTTGCGCGAGGGGCCTTGGCCGCGCGTGCTTTTAACAGCCTGACTGCTTATTGCGACTAGGTTGTGCTGCGCGCTTATGGTGCGTGTGGCGCACTGTCGCCTCGTTTCGTCTCATAACGATTTCCGATCATGCGCTCCCGGTTTTTCTAGTTGGACAGGCTTTGCCTATCCACTGAGACTCGGGGTCGTCTTCCCTCAACACCGGCGCCGTCCCTTGCGCCCAGAACAATGATCAGGAGAACACCATGAAGAGCACCCGCACCTCGTTTCGCTTCGCACTGTCGGCCATGGCCTGCGTCCTTGGTTTCAGCGCACTCTCCACTCAGGCCGCCGAGCGTTGGAACATGACGGTCGAGCAGCCTGACGGCAACTTCATCACCACGGTGGCCAAGGAGTTCTCCAAGGATGTCGAGGCCGCCACCGCCGGCGAATTGCAGATTCGCATCCATGCCAACTCGGTGCTGTTCAAACGCCCGGAAGTCAAACGCGCGGTGCAGACTGGGCAGGTGCAGGTCGGCGATGTACTGATGTCGGTGCTGGGCAACGAAGATCCGATTTATGAAGTCGATAGCGTGCCGTTTCTGGTGCGCAACTACAGCGAGGCGCAAAAGCTCTGGGAAGTCAGTCGTCCGGCCGTAGAGGCACGCTTGGCCAAGCAGGGCATCAAGCTGCTGTACGCCATGCCCTGGTCGCCGCAGAGCATCTTCAGCAAGACGCCGATCAGCAGCATGGATGATTTCAAGGGCATGAAATTTCGCGCCTACAACCCCGCGACCTCGCGCATGACCGAACTGATGGGTGCGATTCCGACGGTGATCCAGACCGGTGAAATCCCCCAGGCGTTCAGCACCGGGATGATCAGCGGCATGCTGACCTCGCCCACCACTGGGGTGGACTCCCAGGCTTGGGACTTCGCCACCTACTACTATGACGTCAAGGCATTCATCCCGAAGAACTTCGTGATCGTCAACGCGCGCGCCTTCAATCGTTTGCCGCAAGACGCGCAGCAGGCGGTGCTGGACGCTGCCGTGCGTGCCGAGAAGCGCGGTTGGGAGATTGCCCAGGAAAAAACCGGCGAGCTGGTGAAAACCCTGGCGGACAAAGGCATGCAAGTCGCCGATACGGCGCCGGCAGCCGTGGAGACAGGCTTCCAGCAAATCGGTCAGACCATGGTCGACGAGTGGCTGAAAAAGTCCGGTGCCGATGGCAAAGCGATCATCGACGCTTACCAGAACTGACCCCGCCACCTTTGTGCTGCCGGGGCACGCGGCATCCCGCCATGCCCCGGCCACTGTTCGTAATCAGGGAGTCTTCAGCCCATGACGCCGCTGCATAAGCTCTACACCTTGTCCGGATGGCTGTCCGGTGTGTTTCTCGTGCTGATCTGCCTGCTGGTGGTCGCCCAGATCGTCGCGCGCCAACTGGGCACGATGGTGCCTTCTGCGGACGAATTCGCCGCCTATGCCATGGCCGCTTCCGGCTTCCTGGCATTGCCCTATGCCTTGCAGCGTGGCGCGCATATCCGCGTCGAGTTGATGTATCGCCTGCTGTCGGTGCGTGGGCGCTTCGTCGCCGATGTGTTGAGCACGTTTATCGGGCTGGCGATCGCCGCGTACCTGGCTTGGTACTGCGCGCTGTTTGTGATCGAGTCGTATGAGTTCAGTGAGGTGTCGTCTGGTCTGTTGCCGATTCCGATGTGGCTTCCGCAACTGCCGATGTTGCTCGGCACCCTGATTCTGGTGGTTGCCATGGCCGAACGCCTGGTGCTGGTTTGCCTAGGGCGCCGCTTCGAGGTCGCCGATGTCGGCGCCACGCTGAGCGAATAAGCCCGAGCCGGAGTGTTCCTTTTTCCAGCGGCTGCGGCCGCATCGCATCAGTGAGTTAGCCGTGGAATACACAATTATTACCATCACCCTGCTGGTGGCGCTGTTTGCGTTGCTCGGTGGCGGCGTCTGGGTTGCACTGTCGCTGCTTGGCGTCGGCATCATCGGCATGGAGCTGTTCGGCGGTGCGCCAGCCGGCTCTATTCTCGCCTCCACCAGTTGGGCCTCCAGCGCCAGTTGGACCTTGACGGCCTTGCCGCTGTTTATCTGGATGGGCGAAATTCTCTACCGCACACGCCTCTCGGAAGACATGTTCAACGGCTTGGCGCCGTGGATGCGTGGTCTGCCGGGACGTCTGCTGCATGTGAACGTGTTCGGCTGCGGGATTTTTGCCGCCGTCAGCGGTTCCTCGGCGGCCACCGCGGCGACCATCGGGCGCATTTCGTTACCCGAATTAAAGGCGCGCGGTTATCCGGACAGCATCGCCATGGGCTCGTTGGCCGGTGCCGGAACCCTGGGGCTGTTGATTCCGCCGTCGATCATGATGATCGTCTATGGCGTGGCGGCGCAGGTGTCGATCTCGCGTTTGTTCGTCGCCGGTATTCTGCCGGGGCTGATGTTGCTGGCGATCTTCAGCGGTTTCCTGATGATCTGGGCGATGCTCAATCGTGACAAGCTGCCGGAGGAGAGCGAAGCCCTGCCGTTCATGGAGAAGCTGCGCCGGGCCAAGCTGCTGATCCCGGTGGTGACGTTGATCGTTGCGGTGATCGGCTCGATCTACGCCGGTTTTGCCACCGCCACCGAAGCGGCGGCAGTGGGCGTGGTCGGTGCCTTGCTGATTGCCCTGTGCTCCGGCTCGCTCAGCCGCGAGACCTTTATGGCCAGCCTGATGGGCGCGGTGTGCACCTCGTGCATGATCTTCTTCATCTTGCTGGGCGCGGCCTACCTGACCTCGGCGATGAGCTTTACCGGGCTGCCGTCGGCGCTGGCGGACTGGATCATCGCCAAACAGCTGTCGCCTTATGTGCTGCTGCTGGCTCTGACCGTGTTCTTTATTGCGCTGGGCTGCTTTCTCGACGGTATCTCGATCATCCTGCTGACCACTGCCGTGGTGTTGCCAGCCGTCCAGGCCGCCGGTATCGACCTGCTGTGGTTCGGCATCTTCGTCATTCTGGTGGTGGAGATGGCGCAGATCACGCCGCCGGTTGGCTTCAACCTGTTCGTCATTCAGAACCTCACCGGCCATGACATGTGGACAGTGGCCAAGGCCAGCTTCCCGTTCTTCCTGTTGCTGGTGCTGGCGGCGATTCTGATCACCGCTTTCCCGCAGATCGTGCTGCTTCTGCCGCAGGCGATAACTGGCGCTTGAGCCGCGTCGGCCAAGGGCGCTGAGGCGCACTTGGCCGCTTGGCGGCTACATAGCGCCATGCAATTGCTGCGCTTTGGTCGAGTTTTGCCCCGTCGCGGGGCAGCCTTGAAAGAAAATGTCGCAGCGCGGCAAGCGCTGCATGCGCTTCCATCGTTAAGCTCATCCGGCAAATGTGACCAGCGAGTCGAAGCTATCGCCAGGGTTCAGAAAAGTCCGGCGCAGGTAATCGCCGCTTGATGAACTAACGTTGAATGACAACGGTGTGGCGCCGGTCTCGTCTCGCGACTGCCCTAGTCGAATCACAAGCCAAACGGAGCACAACCATGGCGTTCTTTACGGCGGCCAGTAAAGCCGACTTCCAGCATCAACTGCAAGCGGCCCTGGCGCAGCACGTCAGTGAACAGGGATTGCCACAAGTGGCCCTGTTCGCCGAGCAATTCTTCGGCATCATCGCCCTGGAGGAACTCACCCAGCGTCGGCTCTCCGACCTGGTCGGCTGCACCTTGTCGTCCTGGCGCCTGTTGGAGCGTTTCGAACAGAGCAAGCCTGAGGTGCGGGTGTTCAACCCGGATTACGAAAAGCACGGCTGGCAGTCCACGCACACCGCCGTGGAAATCCTCCACAGCGATATTCCGTTTTTGGTCGACTCGGTGCGCATGGAGCTGAACCGTCGCGGTTACAGCATCCACACCCTGCAAAACAGCGTTTTCAGCGTGCGCCGTAGCAAGAAGGGCGAGTTGCTGGAAATCCTGCCCAAAGGCACCCAGGGCAAGGACATCTTGCAAGAAGCCTTGATGTTCCTGGAAATCGACCGCTGCGCCAGCGTTGGCGAGCTGAAGACCCTGGAAAAATCCCTGCACGAAGTGTTCGAAGAAGTGCGCCTGAGCGTTGCTGACTTTCAGCCGATGAAGGCCAAGGCCCAGGAATTGTTGGCCTGGCTGGACAAGGCCAAGCCAGGCAAGGCCGGGCTCAAGGTCGAAGGCGCCGAGCTGGACGAGATCAAGGTGTTCCTTACCTGGTTGCTGGACAACCACTTCACCTTTCTCGGTTATGAAGAATTCAGCGTGGCCGATGCGCCGGATGGCGGCAGCATCGTTTACGACGAGAAGTCCCTGCTGGGGCTGTCCAAGCGCCTGCGTAGTGGGCTGAAAAGCGATGAGCTGCACATCGAGCCGGAAGCCGTCAGCTACCTGCGCGAGCCGCTGCTGCTGTCCTTCGCCAAGGCCGCTGTGCCGAGCCGCGTGCACCGCCCGGCGTACCCGGATTTCGTCTCCGTGCGCGAGCTGGACAGCAAGGGTCGGGTAGTCAAGGAATGCCGTTTCATGGGCCTGTACACCTCGGCGGTGTATGCCCAGAGCGTTTGGGACATCCCGTATATCCGCCGCAAGGTCGCGGTGATCGAGCAACGCTCGGGCTTCAACAGCAAGGCGCATTTGGGCAAAGAACTGGCCCAGGTGCTGGAAGTGCTGCCGCGTGACGACCTGTTCCAGACCTCGGTGGACGAGCTGTTCAACACCGCCATGTCGATCGTGCAGATTCAGGAGCGCAACAAGATCCGCGTGTTCCTGCGCCGCGATCCCTACGGGCGCTTCTGCTACTGCCTGGCCTACGTGCCGCGCGACGTGTACTCCACCGAAACCCGGTTGAAAATCCAGCAGGTGCTGATGGAGCGCCTGCAAGCCACCGATTGCGAGTTCTGGACCTTCTTCTCCGAATCCGTGTTGGCGCGGGTGCAGTTCATCCTGCGCGTGGACCCGAAGAACAAGGTGCAAATCGATACCGCGCGCCTGGAAAAAGAAGTGATCCAGGCCTGCCGCTCGTGGAAGGACGACTACGTTGGCCTGATGGTGGAAAGCTTCGGCGAAGCCCAGGGCACCAATGTTCTGGCGGATTTCCCCGGCGGTTTTCCGGCCGGTTACCGCGAGCGCTTTGCCCCGCATTCGGCGGTGGTCGACATGCAGCACCTGCTCAGCCTGAGCAGCGCGCGGCCACTGGTGATGAGTTTCTACCAACCGTTGGCCCAGGACGGCCAGCAGTTGCACTGCAAGCTGTACCACGCCGATACGCCATTGCCGCTGTCCGACGTGCTGCCGATCCTGGAAAACCTCGGCCTGCGCGTACTCGGCGAGTTCCCCTATCGCCTGCACCAGCAGAACGGCCGCGAGTTCTGGATTCACGATTTCGCCTTCACCTACGCCGAAGGCCTGGATGTCGACATCCAGCAACTCAACGACACCTTGCAGGACGCCTTCGTACACATCGTTGGCGGCGATGCCGAGAACGATGCATTCAACCGCCTGGTGCTGACCGCCGCCATGCCGTGGCGCGACGTGGCGCTGCTGCGCGCGTATGCGCGTTACCTCAAGCAGATTCGCCTGGGCTTCGACTTGAGCTACATTGCCGGCACCCTGGTCAACCATGCCGACATCGCCAAGGAGCTGGTGCGCCTGTTCAAGACGCGCTTCTACCTGGCCCGCAAGCTGGGCGCCGAGGACCTGGAAGACAAGCAGCAGAAGCTCGAACAGGCGATTCTCAGTGCCCTGGACAACGTCGCGGTGCTCAACGAGGACCGCATCCTGCGGCGCTACCTGGACCTGATCAAGGCCACCCTGCGCACCAACTTCTACCAGGCCGACGCGGCAGGACAGAACAAGGCCTACTTCAGCTTCAAGCTCAACCCACGGCTGATTCCGGAGATTCCCAAGCCGGTGCCGATGTTCGAAATCTTCGTCTACTCGCCACGCGTCGAAGGCGTGCACCTGCGCGGCGGCAAGGTCGCCCGCGGCGGCCTGCGCTGGTCGGATCGCGAGGAAGACTTCCGCACCGAAGTGCTTGGCCTGGTCAAGGCGCAACAGGTGAAGAACGCGGTGATCGTACCGGTCGGCGCCAAGGGTGGTTTCGTGCCACGGCGCTTGCCGATCGGCGGCTCGCGTGACGAGATCCAGGCCGAGGCGATTGCCTGCTACCGCATCTTCATCAGTGGCCTGCTGGACATCACCGACAACCTCAAGGAAGGCGCCGTCGTGCCGCCGGCCAACGTGGTGCGCCACGACCCGGACGATCCCTATCTGGTGGTCGCCGCCGACAAGGGCACTGCGACCTTCTCCGACATCGCCAACGGCATTGCCGGCGAGTACGGTTTCTGGCTCGGCGATGCTTTCGCCTCCGGCGGCTCGGCCGGTTACGACCACAAAGGCATGGGCATCACCGCCAAGGGCGGCTGGGTCTCGGTGCAGCGTCACTTCCGCGAGCGCGGCATCGACGTGCAGCAGGATCACACCACGGTGATCGGCATCGGCGACATGGCCGGCGACGTGTTCGGCAACGGTCTGCTGCTGTCGGACAAACTGCAAATGGTCGCGGCGTTCAACCATATGCACATCTTTATCGACCCCAACCCAGATGCGGCGACCAGCTTCGTCGAGCGCCAGCGTCTGTTCGACCTGCCACGCTCCAGCTGGGCGGATTACGACAGCACATTGATCTCCGCCGGTGGCGGCATCTTCCTGCGCAGCGCCAAAAGCATCGCCATCAGCGCGGAAATGCAAGCGCGTTTCGACATCAGTGCCAACAAACTGGCGCCCACCGAGCTGCTCAATGCGTTGCTCAAGGCACCGGTCGACCTGCTGTGGAACGGCGGCATCGGCACCTACGTCAAGTCGAGCAAGGAAAGCCATGCCGACGTTGGCGACAAGGCCAACGACGCCTTGCGCGTCGATGGTCGCGAGTTGCGCGCCAAGGTGGTGGGCGAGGGCGGTAACCTCGGCATGACCCAACTGGGGCGCGTCGAGTACGGCCTCAATGGCGGCGCCAGCAACACCGACTTCATCGATAACGCCGGTGGCGTGGACTGCTCCGACCATGAAGTGAACATCAAGATCCTGCTCAACGAGATCGTCGCCGCCGGCGACATGACCGGCAAGCAGCGCAACAAGCTGCTGGCCGAGATGACCGATGCGGTGGGCGGCCTGGTGCTGGGCAACAACTACAAGCAGACCCAGGCGCTGTCGCTGGCCGAACGCCGTGCCCGCGAGCGGCTGGGCGAGTACAAGCGCTTGATGGCGGCGCTGGAGTCGGCGGGCAAACTGGACCGTGGCTTGGAGTTTCTGCCGTCCGACGAGGAGCTCAACGAGCGCGCCGCCAATGGCCGTGGCTTGACCCGCCCGGAGCTGTCGGTGCTGATCTCCTACAGCAAGATCGATTTGAAGGAATCGCTGCTGAAATCCCTGGTGCCGGACGACGACTACCTGGCCCGCGAGATGGAAACGGCCTTTCCGCCGTTACTGGCGAAGAAGTTCGGTGAGCCGATGCGTCGCCATCGCCTGAAGCGCGAAATCGTCAGCACGCAGATCGCCAACGATCTGGTCAACCACATGGGCATCACCTTCGTGCAGCGCTTGAAGGAGTCCACCGGCATGAGCGCGGCGAATGTCGCTGGGGCCTATGTGATCGTGCGCGACGTATTCCGTTTGCCGCATTGGTGGCAGCAGATCGAAGCGTTGGACTACAAAGTGCCGGCCGAGCTGCAATTGCAGCTGATGGATGAGCTGATGCGCCTCGGTCGCCGGGCCACCCGCTGGTTCCTGCGCAGCCGCCGCAACGAGCTGGATGCCGCGCGTGATGTGGCGCACTTCGCGCCGCGCGTCGAGGCTTTGGCCTTGCGTCTGGACGAGTTGCTCGAAGGTCCGGCTCGCGAGCAGTGGTTGGCACGCTTCCAAGCCTATGTCGAAGCCGGTGTGCCTGAGGTGTTGGCCCGCGTGGTGGCAGGCACCAGTCACCTGTACACCTTGTTGCCGATCATCGAGGCGTCGGATGTCACCGGCCAGGAACCGGACCAGGTCGCCGCGGCGTACTTCGCCGTCGGCGGCGCGCTGGAACTGTCATGGTACTTGCAGCAGATCACCAGCCTGACGGTGGAAAACAACTGGCAAGCGCTGGCGCGGGAAGCCTTCCGCGACGATCTCGATTGGCAGCAGCGGGCCATCACCGTATCGGTGCTGCAAATGGTCGAAGGGCCGGCGGATATCGAGGCGCGTGTGGTGGTCTGGCTGGAACAGCGGCGCCGCCTGGTCGAGCGTTGGAAGACCATGCTCGGCGAGTTGCGTGCCGCTACCGGCACCGACTACGCCATGTACTCCGTGGCCAACCGCGAGCTGATGGACCTGGCGCAAAGCGGGCAAGCCTGACCGTCCGATAATGCGCTCGCGTTCTCGCGGGTGCTGAGCATGCCGCTCACTTGTTTCAAGTGAGCGGCATTTTTTATGGCGCTAGTGCGTGTGACATGAGCCGTCAGGCTTTTATAGGCGCGCTTTTGACCGCGAGCTGTTCAGGCCGCGTGCTCAAGGTAGCCCCAAAAATTCGTGGCCAAAGCCCCTCCTGCCCAGCCAGTACAAGGCGTCTGGGTGAACCAACTGCTCTTTCACGGTTACAGCCGCATGAGGTGCTGCCTGGAGCGCGGTAATTCGTAGGGTGGCTTAGGTGCATGACCACGGACTATTGGCTGCTGCAGCTTCGGTTGCACCGTAACTCACCAGAGCGGGTAGGCCGATTAACGCTGGGTGGCTTACGTGGCGCAGCCATTGCGCATAACCGTACAGGTAACCCGTCTTAATTTTTATGCAGTGCCCGGGCACTTCGCAGGGGGCTTTTGGCGTGTGGCAACTATGCGTGCGCGTTGGCCAGCTGTTGCAGGTGTTTTACGACATCCGGCGCGCCAGCCAGGCGCAGACCTTCGCCCAGCGCGGTGGCTTCGGCCGAGTGTTTCGGCAGGAGTAGAAATTCCGGTGCGCCGGGGGTGCGCAGCAGCGCCAGGCGCGCATAGGGCAGGCCGTTATCCAGCAACAGGCTCATGAACGTAGGGTCGCTCCAGGCGGCGCCGGGCATTGCCAGAACATGGTAGCCGCGTTGCAGCTCCGCCAGCCCGCTGACACTCAAGCGATAGCTGGCCAGTTCTGCCGGCAGGGTGATTTCCAGTTCGCGGCGGCGCGCATAGGCCACCGCGCAGGCGAACGCTTCGCTGTGCTGTTCTCCGGCCCAGAACACACGCGCACCATGCCAACTGGCCTGGCGCAGGTTGATGGTTTCACCGGCGAGAAAGCGCGGTAAGGCCAGGCTGATGCTTTTGACGAAGTCTTTGTAACTGATGATGCGCACCTGGCGGCAACGCTCGCTGGCGGCATAGGCCTCGAGGGTACTGAAACCGGCTTGTTCGGGTTCGCCGTTGGACAGGCCGTCGATCAGGCGCAGGTCGAACGAGGTCAGCTGTTGTTCTTGCAGCTCGACGACGCGTACCAGCACCGCGTGGGCTTGCGCCTTGTCTTGCTGCACGGGGCCTGAGAGGGCGCTGCGCGGTAGCTCGACCAGGCGTTGCAGGGGCGGGCCTTCCTGCCAACTGATGCTGTCGCGGGTGTTGGGCAGGGCCTTGAAGGCCAGGCGCAGGCTGCTGGCGCGCTCCAGAATCTGCCGCGGCACACGGCCGATCAAGCCCAGGCGCTGGGCGAGGGCGGCAAGGCGTGAACTGAGAGTGGAAGGCTGCTCGGACAGACTCATGGCCGGGTACGAACTCGATGATCACTGCTGCCAGTGTGGCAGAGGGCGGCGCCTGCTGCACACGCTTTGCCGGGTAAAACGCGCTGTTTAGCCGGTCGTTGAAAAACTACCTGGGTGGCCGATACGGCGTTAAAAACAGGCTCGGCGGCTTCGCCTGCGTTTTTCAATGGCCTGTTAGTGCGTGGTAAACGCGCCGTGTGTGGCAAAATTGCCGCATTCATTTGCAAGGGTGCCTCCATGCCCAGTCTGGTGCTGGATATTGCGCTATCTGCCGAGCGTTTGCGCGCGGTCTATCAAGGGCGTGCCAACCGTATTCTGGTGCAGAGTCGCGACGGTCGGCGGGTCAGTGTGCCGGCCCACCATTTCCGGCCGTTTTTGACTCACGACGGGGTCTACGGTTCCTTCGCGCTGGAGTTTAGCGCGGCCGGCGAATTATTGAGCCTGCGCCGTTTGAGTTGAAGCGGGCCGTGCGCCTCGCGTGCCGGCCTGTTGGGCGGCTATAATCGCGGCCTTTCGACTTCGCCATTATCGAGCTAAGCCTGCCCATGTATACCCTGGCCCGCGAGCTGCTGTTCAAACTGTCTCCTGAAACGTCCCATGAATTGTCCATCGACTTGATCGGTGCGGGCGGTCGCCTCGGGCTCAATGGCTTGCTGAGCAAGAGCCCTGCTGCGCTGCCCGTCAAGGTGATGGGCCTGGAGTTTGCCAACCCGGTCGGGCTGGCGGCCGGGTTGGACAAGAACGGCGCTGCCATCGATGGGTTTGCCCAGTTGGGTTTCGGCTTTGTTGAGATCGGCACCGTGACCCCGCGTCCGCAGCCGGGCAACCCCAAGCCGCGGCTGTTCCGGCTGCCTGAGGCCGAGGCGATCATCAATCGCATGGGTTTCAACAACCATGGCGTCGATCATCTGTTGGCGCGTGTGCAGGCGGCCAAATACAAGGGCGTGCTGGGCATCAACATCGGCAAGAACTTCGATACGCCGGTCGAGCGCGCGGTGGACGATTACCTGCTGTGCCTGGACAAGGTCTATGCCCACGCCAGCTATGTCACCGTCAACGTCAGCTCGCCAAACACCCCGGGGCTGCGCAGCCTGCAGTTCGGCGACTCACTCAAGCAATTGCTCGAAGCCCTGCGCCAGCGCCAGGAAGACTTGGCCCAGCAGCACGGCAAGCGGGTGCCGCTGGCGATCAAGATCGCCCCGGACATGACGGATGAGGAAACCTGCGAGGTAGCGCGTGCGCTGCTGGACACCGGTATGGACGCGGTGATCGCGACCAATACCACCTTGGCCCGTGAGGGCGTTAAAGGGCTGGAGTTCGCCGATGAAGCGGGCGGCTTGTCTGGCACGCCGGTTCGCCAGCAGAGCACGCATATCGTGAAGGTGCTGGCCAGCGAGTTGGCCGGGCGTTTACCGATCATCGCCGTCGGCGGCATCACCGAGGGCAAGCACGCTGCCGAGAAAATCGCCGCGGGTGCGAGCTTGGTGCAGGTTTATTCGGGATTTATCTACAAGGGCCCGGCGTTGATCCGCGAAGCGGTGGATGCGATTGCCGGGTTGCCGCGTAACAACGCATGAGTGCAATAAAAAGGGCTCCCTGAGGGAGCCCCTGGGCTTGCGCCCGCCGCCCGAATTGGGGCGTGCTTGGTGAAGTCGGTGGGTTCCTTGTTTCAGCCGACAGCGTGAAGTTCGTTGAGTCGATGGATACCGGCCGTACCGGTCAGACCGTCCCAGTTATCACCGCGACCTTCGCGCCAGCCGTTTAACCAGGCTTGGCGAACGGACGGAAGAGTAAAAGGACACATTTCGCGGGATTTACCATTGATGCCGTACTGATAGCCGCGCAAAAAAGCTCTTTCTAACGGATCACGCTTAAGTCTTCTCATAGGGTGTTGCCCTCAATGTTGACTGTTATGTCCCGTAGACCTCGTAGCGAGATCAAGCAGAAAAGGTTCTGCTGGTGGAGTCCGCTGCCGGCGTCGCGAGCCTCCTGCGCCATCACCCTTGCGGCGACGGCCTAGGTAGATTTCTATCGAATGCTCGGAAGCCTGTGAATGATCTTTTTGTCATAAGGGCGTAACGCTTTTGCGGGTGAGGCCATAAGGCCGGCGGGAAAATCCGCGCGCCGTGCGGGCAAGCGCTGATGGTGTGGGCGTTTGCGCGGTTTGTACTGGTGTTGTGCCACCGCGAATGGCTCGCGATTGCGAGCATTATTTATTCCGACGAAGGGTCGCGCTGTGACTTTTTGTCACTTATTTTGGCCGTGTTGATTCGTTCTCACGCCGTTTATTGCCTTAGGCACTGGAAACTCCCATGTCGGATCGTTACGAACTCTTTCTCACTTGCCCCAAGGGTCTCGAAGGCTTGCTGCTCGAAGAGGCCAGCAACCTGGGGCTTGAAGAGGCGCGTGAGCACACCTCGGCCATTCGTGGCCTGGCCGATATGGAAACCGCCTACCGCTTGTGCCTGTGGTCGCGTTTGGCCAACCGGGTGTTGCTGGTGCTCAAGCGCTTCAACGTGCAGGACGCCGAAAGTCTTTATGAGGGCGTGCTGGAGGTCGATTGGTTCGAGCATCTGCAACCCACCGGCAGCCTGGCGGTGGAGTTCAGCGGTAATGGCTCGGGCATCGACAACACCCACTTCGGCGCGCTGAAGGTCAAGGATGCCATCGTCGACAAGCTGCGCCAGAAGGATGGCACGCGGCCCTCGGTCGACAAGCTCAACCCGGATATGCGTGTGCACCTGCGCCTGGATCGTGGTGAGGCGATTCTTTCCCTCGACCTCTCCGGGCACAGCTTGCACCAGCGCGGTTACCGCCTGCAGCAAGGCGCCGCGCCGCTCAAGGAAAATCTCGCTGCCGCCGTGCTGATTCGCGCGGGCTGGCCGCGGATTGCCGCCGAAGGTGGCGCGCTGGCGGACCCGATGTGCGGTGTTGGCACCTTCCTGGTCGAGGCGGCGATGATTGCCGCGGACGTTGCGCCTAACCTCACGCGCGAGCAGTGGGGCTTCAGCCAATGGCTGGGGCATGTGCCGGCCCTGTGGAAAAAATTGCAGGCTGAAGCGCAGCAGCGCGCCACCGACGGCATGGCCAAACCACCGCTGTGGATTCGTGGGTACGAGGCCGACCCGCGCTTGATTCAGCCGGCGCGCAACAACATCGAGCGCGCCGGGTTGGGTCACTGGATCAAGGTCTACCAGGGCGAAGTGGCGACCTTCGAGCCGCGCCCGGATCAGAACCAGAAAGGCTTGGTGATCTGCAATCCGCCCTACGGCGAGCGTTTGGGCGATGAAGCCAGCCTGCTGTACCTCTACCAGAATCTTGGCGAGCGTCTGCGTCAGGCCTGCCTGGGCTGGGAGGCGGCGGTGTTTACCGGCGCGCCGGACCTGGGCAAGCGCATGGGCATTCGCAGCCATAAGCAATACGCGTTCTGGAACGGTGCATTGCCGTGCAAGTTGTTGCTGATCAAGGTGCAGCCGGAGCAGTTCGTCACTGGCGAGCGACGCACCCCTGAGCAGCGTGAACGTGAGCGTGAGCAGGCCGAAGCTGATAAATCCCCGCTGGAGCCGCTGGAGCGCCAGTACAACAAGAACGGCAACCCGATCAAACCGACTCCGGCACCTGCTCCGGTGGTCGAGCAGGCGCGCCTGAGCGAAGGCGGGCAGATGTTCGCCAATCGTCTGCAAAAAAACCTTAAACAGCTGGGTAAGTGGGCGCGCAAGGAAGGCGTTGAGTGCTACCGCCTATATGACGCCGATATGCCGGAATATTCCATGGCGGTGGATTTGTATGGTGACTGGGTGCATGTGCAGGAATATGCCGCACCCAAGTCCATTGATCCTGAGAAAGCCAAAGCCCGTATGTTTGACGCCATCGCCGCGATTCCGCAGGCGCTGGGCGTCGATAAGAGCAAAGTGGTGATCAAGCGCCGCGAACGCCAGAGCGGCACCAAGCAGTACCAGCGCCAGGCGACGCAGGGCCAGTTTATGGAAGTCAGCGAGGGCGGCGTCAAACTGCTGGTCAACCTCACCGATTACCTCGATACCGGCCTGTTTCTCGATCACCGTCCGCTGCGTATGCGCATTCAGAAAGAGGCCGCCGGCAAGCGTTTCCTCAACCTGTTCTGCTACACCGCCACGGCCACCGTACATGCGGCCAAGGGCGGCGCGCGCACCACCACCAGCGTCGACTTGTCGAAAACCTACCTGGACTGGGCGCGGCGCAACCTGTCGCTCAACGGTTATTCCGACAAGAACAAGCTGGAACAGGCCGATGTGATGGGCTGGCTGGCCGAAGATCGCGGTGAATACGAGCTGATCTTCATCGACCCGCCGACGTTCTCCAACTCCAAGCGCATGGAAGGCATCTTCGACATCCAGCGCGACCATGTGCAGCTGCTCGACCTGGCCATGGCGCGCCTGGCGCCGGGCGGAGTACTGTATTTCTCCAACAATTTCCGTAAATTCCATCTCGATGACAGCCTCGCGGCGCGTTACGCGCTGGAGGAGATCAGTGCGGCAACCTTGGATGCGGATTTCGCGCGTAATCCGAAGATTCACCGCGCTTGGCGAATAATGGCCAGCTAGGAGCCTGTCGGACTTGAGCGTTCGTTGCGAGGGAAAGCCCGAGTCCGGCTTTTCCGCATTAGAACAGCGTTAAGTCCGACAGGCCCCTGGGTATTACGACCCGGCGCTATAAGCCCGCGAGGGTGTCTTTCTGAGCTGTAAACATGCCCTCAATGCGTAAGGTGCCGTTCCTGGTTCGTGGTTTTCTCAGCGAGACGACAGCCGCCTGGCTGGTCGCCGTGAGTAGCGCGGTGATTGGCTTGGTGCTGACGGCATTGATCGCCACCGTGACGCAGGGCTCCAACCAGCGCGAACTGCAGCAGCGTTTCGAGTCGGCGGCGAACAAGCGAGCCGCGGCGATTCAGGCGAGCTTCGATGGCTATATGCGTGATCTCGATGGCGTGCGGCGTTTCTTCATCAATGCCGACGAGATCAGCCGGGCGGAGTTCCGCGGGTACAGCGAGCCGCTGCTCAACCACACTTTGGCGTTTTCCTGGATTCCACGGGTTACCGCGCTTGAGCGCCCGGCGTTTGAGCAGCGGGTACGTGCCGAGGGGTTTCAGGCGTTCGTGATCCGTGATTTGAACAACGAGGGTCAACTGGTTGGTTCGGCCGGTCGTCTGGAGCATTTTCCGGTGCTCTATGCCGTTTCACGGCGGGTCAAGCAGCTGGCGTTGGGCTTCGATCTAGCCTCCCACGCGGCGCGTCTGAAGACCCTGGACAAGGCTCGCTTGGATGGGTTCATGGCGGCCTCTGAGGTGTTGCAACTGATTGGCACCAGCCCCGAGGACAGTCGTGGTGTGCTCCTGGTTGCGCCGGTCTACCCCACGCAGCAGGTGCCTGCCGACCCGGCGTTGCGCCGCAGCCAGCTGCGTGGTTTCGTGCTGGCGGCGGTCAGCCTGCACCAGATGCTCGAAGAGGGCGGCAGTGGCGAGCGTGCCGACACCCTGGAACTTGAGCTGCTCGATGCCTCGAATGAAAGTTCGCCGCCACTGGTCTACCGCTCAGCGCAATTGGCCGCCCATCCGCTGCTGCACTTTTCCCGCGATGTGCAGTTGGCCGATCGCACCTACCGACTGACTATCTACCCCACCGATGCCTTTCTCGCGGCCAATCGCCTGCCGGGCCTGGCGATTACCGTCAGCGCGGGCATTTTGCTCAGCGCGATGCTCGCGACGTTGCTGTTCAGCCTGGTCAGTCAGCGCCAGCGGGCGCAGACCTTGGTCGAGATGCGCACCGCCGAGCTGCGCGCTCGCGAGCAACAGTTGGCGGTCAGCGAGCAGCGCTGGAGCTTTGCCCTGGACGGTGCCGGCGACGGTGTCTGGGACTGGGACGTGTCGAGCAATCGAGTGTTCTTCTCGCCAGCCTGGAAACGCATGCTGGGTTACCACGAGGATGACATTGGCGATGCCCTGGACGAGTGGAACAGCCGTATCCACTCGTGTGACAAAGATGCTTGCGCCGCAGATTTGCAGGGGCATCTGAGTGGTGCGCTGGAGTTCTACCGCAACGAACACCGCCTGCGTTGTCAGGACGGCAGCTGGAAGTGGATTCTCGGTCGCGGCAAGGTCGTCGAGCGCGCCGCCGATGGGCAACCGCTGCGGGTCATCGGCACCCATACCGATATCAGTTGGCGCAAGGCGGCCGAGCTTGAGTTGGCGCGGGTCAATGGCCAGTTGCATGGGCTGTTGAATGCCGCCACGCAGGTGTCGATCATCGCCACCGACCTGAATGGCCTGATTCTCACGTTCAATGCCGGTGCCGAGCGCATGCTGGGGTATCGCGCAGACGAGATGATTGGCCTGCGCACCCCCGAATACATCCACCGCCGCGATGAACTGGACGCTCGCCAGCTTGAACTGAGTCGCCGTTACGGGCGTCCGGTGGTCGGTTTTGCTGCCCTGGTGGCCGAGGCGGTGGAGGGCGACAGCCACGAAGAGCGCGAGTGGACCTATGTGCGGCGCGATGGCAGCGAACTTACCGTCAACCTGATCATCACCGGCGTGCGCGACGAGCAGAACGCGCTGATCGGCTTCCTCGGCATCGCCATCGACATCACCGAGCGCAAGCGCATTCATGAGGTGCTGGCGGCGCGCGATCGGCTGTTGGAAAAGCTCACCGCGCGGGTGCCGGGCGCTATTTACCAATACCAGTTGAACCCGGACGGCAGCTCCTGTTTCCCGTATGCCAGCGCTGGCATGTTGGATATCTACGAGGTCGATCCATTGCAGTTGCGCGAGGATGCCGCTGCCGCGCTGAAGCGCATTCACCCGGATGACCTGGAACGTATCGGTCTATCGATCCAGCAGTCGGGCGCGCAGCTGAGCGTCTGGCGCGAGGAGTATCGCGCGTTGTTGCCGCAGCGCGGGTTGCGCTGGATGCGCGGTGAGGCTGTGCCGGAGCGCATGGCCGATGGCGCGGTGCTCTGGCATGGCTACCTCACCGATATCACCGGGCCCAAGTTGGTTGAGCATGAGTTGCGCGAGCTGTCGATCACCGATGCCTTGACCGGCATCTACAACCGGCGCTACTTCCAGGAGCGCTTGGAGGTGGAGATTACCCGCGTGCGGCGTAATCAGAGCGAGCTGGCGCTGATCATGCTCGATCTCGATCACTTCAAGCAGGTCAACGACCGTTTTGGTCACGAGGCCGGTGACCGGGTGCTGACTGTCACGTGCCAGCGCTTGAGTCAGCGGTTGCGGCGTGCCGACGTGTTCTGCCGCTTGGGTGGCGAGGAATTCATTATTTTGTGCCCCGATACCAGCGTCGAGCAGGCGCAGCTGCTCGCCGAGGCCTTGCAGCAAGCCTTACGGCGTGAGCCGGTGGAGGGCGTGGGCAACGTGACGGCCAGTTTCGGCGTGGCCGCCTGGCGGCTTGGCGAAACCAGCGACGACCTGCTGCGGCGGGTGGATGCCGGGGTGTATCTGGCAAAACAGAACGGTCGGGATCAGGTACGCAGCGCGGTGCTTTGAACCCCTTCAGCGCCGCTGCAACGCAGCGCTGAAGGGGGCGTGCAGGTGCTTCAGGGTTGAGCGGCGGCCTTGGGTTGGCGATACAGGTCGATCAGCACTTGGTCGAGAATCGACGAGGCGCCCCACGGTCTTGGGTCGTTGAGAATCGCCACCACGGCCCAGCTGTTGCCGTTGCTGTCACGGCTGAAACCGGCGATGGCACGCACATTGTTCAGCGTACCGGTCTTGATATGCGCTTCGCCGACCAGTGCCGTGCGGTGCAAGCGTTTGCGCATGGTGCCGTCCATCGCCACCAGCGGCATCGAGCTGATGAATTCGGCGGCGTAAGGGCCTTTCCAGGCGGCTTGCAGGATCTTCGCCATCTCGCGCGCGCTGAGCCGTTCGGCGCGCGACAAACCGGAGCCGTTCTCCATCACCAACTGCGGTGCGGTAATGCCCTTGCGCGCCAGCCAGCTGCGGATCACCCGTTGCGCGGCCTTGGCGTCGTCGCCGTCGGCCTCGTTGCGAAATTGCGCACCGATGCTGAGGAACAGCTGCCGGGCCATGGTGTTGTTACTGTATTTGTTGATGTCGCGGATGATCTCCACCAGATCGGGAGAGAAGGTGCGGGCCAGCAGGCGGGCGCTTTTCGGCACCTCGGCCATGCGGTCTTTGCCCAGGATGCTGCCGCCCAGCTCTTGCCAGATCGCGCGGATGGCGCCCGCGGCGTAGCTCGGGTGATCGAGCAGCGACAGGTAGGTCTGCGCACTACAGCCTTCGGCCAGTTGGCCGCTGACGATCACCGTGGTGCCGTCGAACTCGGTCACCGGGTTGTAGCGTACATCCGGCCAGCCAGGGCATTTGGCGGCTTTCAGCGCCTTCACCCGGTTGTCGATGCGAATGCTGGCAATCGGCGGCTCGACGGCGATGTGTACCTTGCCACCCTCGTTACGCGCGATGAAGCGCAGCGCCTTGAGGTTCACCAGCAGGGCGTCGGGGGTGACCAGGAACGGTTTGTTGGCATCGCCACCGTCGTCATTGAAGGCTGGCAATGCGGGCTGGACGAAGTGGCTGCGGTCGAGCACCAGGTCGCCGGTCACTTGGCGCACGCCATTGGCACGCAGGTCGCGCAGCAGTAGCCAGAGTTTCTCCATGTTCAGCTTGGGATCGCCGCCACCTTTGAGAAACAGGTTGCCGTTGAGCACGCCGTCTTTCAGCGGGCCGTCGGCATAGAACTCGGTTTTCCACTTGTGCGTCGGGCCAAGCAGTTCCAGCGCGGCGTAGGTGGTGACCAGCTTCATGGTCGACGCCGGATTGACTGAAATATCGGCGTTGAAATAGGTGCTGTTGCCGGGGCCGGTAAGGGGCACCGTCACCAGGGAAAGCGATTGGCTGCTGATCTTGTTGGCTTTCAGCGCCTGCTGCACCTTGGGCGACAAGCTGCCGTTGACGGCGGCATGCAGGGGCAGGGCGAGCGGCAGCAACAAACTGGCGATGGCCAACTGACGTAAGGTTTTGATCATGGGCGGACACCCTCCGAGCGAGGGCTGAAGATAACGCGTGACATGTGCAATGAGTCCCACAGCGGTTTGCCGCGCATTATGCCCCAAGCAGAGTCGCTCTGCGCCGCTCTACGACCGACGCATTGCGCGCGGCGCCAGTAGCCATGGGCTTTTATGGCACCGGATGGGGTGCTGGGGGCGCATGGCCGCCGGCAGAGAGTCGGGCAAAGTGGTCGCTAAACTGCTAGAGTGCCGCGCGTTATCACTCTTGAGGATTGCTCCATGGCTACTAACCGTTCCCGCCGTCTGCGTAAAAAACTCTGCGTGGATGAATTCCAAGAGCTGGGTTTTGAGCTGAACATGAATTTTAAAGAAGACCTGAGCGATGAGGCCATCGACGCTTTTCTCGATCAGTTCCTCAGCGACGCCATGACTGCCAACGGTCTGGGTTATGTCGGTGGCGACGACTACGGCCTGGTCTGCCTGGCCAAGCGTGGCTCGGTCAGCGAAGAGCAGCGTACCCAGGTCGACGCCTGGCTGAAAGGCCGCAGTGAGTTGGTCGACTTCACCGCCAGCCCGCTGATGGACGTCTGGTACCCGGAAAGCGCGATCAATCCGGCCTGATGTCTACGGGTCGGGCATGCGCAACGCATGCCCGACCGTTGTTTAACCCCTCACCTTGATCAGCCCGTCAATCCGGCTTTGCTCAGCACACTCGCTTCATCCACCCCATCGATTTGCTCGGCTTTCATAAAGCGCTCGGCGTAGCGTTGATAGATTTTTGTGCGCACGAATAAACCGAACAGTTCGGGATCGATGTGCGCGCCCTTGCACATGCCGGCCATGATGTTCAGCGATTCCGAGAGCAGCTTGCCTTTCTTGTAGGGGCGATCGACCGCAGTCAGCGCCTCGAAGATATCGGCAATCGCCATCATGCGGGCCGGCAGGCTCATCTGTTCGCGCAGCAAGCGTTTCGGATAGCCGCTGCCATCCATTTTCTCGTGATGGCCACCGGCGATCTCCGCGACATGCCGTAGATGCGCCGGGAAGGGCAGGCGGCTGAGCATGAGGATGGTCTGTACGATGTGGTGGTTGATGATGTAACGCTCCTCGGCCGTCAGCGTGCCGCGGCCGATGCGCAGGTTGTGCAGTTCGCCACGGTTGAACTTGTGCTGCGGCACATCCAGCTTGAAGCCCCAGGGATTGTCGGCGGGAATGATTTCGGCGGGTGGCCGTTCGATCAGGTGTTCGAGCTTGTCGGCCAGCAATCGCTCTTCGGCCGGCAGGCTCGGCGCCGCGCTGCGTTCCTGGCGCTTGGCCTCTTCCCAGGCCACCCCGATGCGGTCGTCGAGGGTGCGTGTCCAGGTGCGTGCAGCAATGCTGTCGAGGCGCGCGATGTCGGCATCGGCCATGGCTTCGCCGCCCAGATTGGTGCGTGCGACGAAGGCGAATTCGTCATCCAGGGTGGCCAGCAGTTCATCGCGTAGGGTTGCGGATTCCACGCTGACTCGG
>DELY01000046.1:49380-80134 GCA_002354655.1 Pseudomonas sp. UBA2684 | reverse complement strand
CGAATGGCGTGGAATCCGCAGTCCAATTCACGGTAGGCCGTGGCCTCCGGTTCTAGGCCGGCAAGGGTGGTATCAGCCAGGGGGCGGCGTTTGATCTCTGAACGCTTCATTTTCGTGTATGCCCTCGGTTCAACTTTTGTTGAAGCATACACAGGGGCATACACGGTTGGAAGGTGTAGGGATAGGCAGGGATAAACAGCCAGAGACAAGAAAGCCCGCACAAGGCGGGCTTCTTGGGTTGTTTCGTAGACTGTCAGAGACAGGTAGAAACAGGTGTTTGGTGGCTACGCAGGGACTTGAACCCCGGACCCCAGCATTATGAATGCTATGCTCTAACCAGCTGAGCTACGTAGCCGAGTGGCGCGCATTATTCGCGTCTTGGGGTTGGCTGTCAACCCTGGTGAGTGAAAATTTCTGCGCGCGATCAAGCGCTTACACGTTAAAGCGGAAATGCATGACGTCGCCGTCTTTGACGATGTAGTCCTTGCCTTCCAGGCGCCATTTGCCGGCTTCTTTGGTGCCCGCTTCGCCCTTGTATTGGATGAAGTCGTTGTAGGCGATGACTTCGGCGCGGATAAAGCCTTTTTCGAAATCTGTGTGGATCACGCCAGCAGCCTGGGGCGCGGTGGCGCCGACGCGGACGGTCCAGGCGCGGACTTCTTCGACGCCTGCGGTGAAGTAGGTCTGCAGGTGAAGCATGTCGTAACCGGCGCGGATCACGCGGTTGAGGCCGGGTTCTTCCAGGCCCAGGGCCTCAAGGAACATGTCTTTCTCTTCGCCGTCGTCGAGTTCGGCGATTTCCGCTTCGATCTTGTTGCACACCGGCACCACGATCGCGCCTTCTTCGTCGGCGATGGCGCGCACGACGTCGAGCAGCGGGTTGTTGTCGAAGCCGTCTTCGGCGACGTTGGCGATGTACATCACCGGCTTGCTGGTCAGCAGGTGGAAGCCGCGGATAACCGTCTTCTCGTCGCTGCTCATGTTCTTCATCAGGCTGCGCGCTGGCTTGCCTTCGCTGAAGTGAGCGATCAGTTGCTCCAGCAGGCCTTTCTGTACGACTGCATCCTTGTCGCCGCCCTTGGCGTTGCGGGTGACTTTCTGCAGTTGTTTCTCGCAGCTGTCGAGGTCGGCGAAGATCAGTTCGAGGTCGATGATCTCGATGTCGCGTTTCGGGTCGACGCTGTTGGATACGTGAATCACGTTGTCGTCTTCGAAGCAGCGCACCACGTGGGCGATGGCATCGGTCTCGCGGATATTGGCGAGGAACTTGTTGCCCAGGCCTTCACCCTTGGAGGCGCCGGCGACCAGGCCGGCGATATCGACGAACTCCATGGTGGTTGGCAGGATGCGCTTGGGGTTGACGATGGCGGCCAACGCCGCGAGGCGCGGGTCGGGCATCGGCACGATGCCGCTGTTCGGTTCGATGGTGCAGAACGGAAAGTTCTCTGCCGCAATACCGGATTTGGTGAGGGCGTTGAACAGGGTGGACTTGCCGACGTTGGGTAGGCCGACGATGCCGCAGTTGAATCCCATGGTGTGTCCCTCGCGCGATATGGCGGTAAAGAATTAAGAGATGGCTTTCTGGCTGTGCAGCTTGTGCATCGCTTTGCTCCAGTCGCCAGCGAGCATTTCCGGCAGCACGCCGAGGGCGAAGTCGATACTGGTGTCGAGTAGTTCCTGCTCGCTGCGCGGGGCGCGGCCGAGCACGAAGTTGGAGACCATGCTGCTGTGCCCCGGATGGCCGATGCCAAGCCGCAGGCGGTAAAAACTGTTCTGATTGCCGAGCTGGGCGATGATGTCGCGCAGCCCGTTATGCCCGCCGTGCCCGCCACCCTGTTTGAGTTTGGCGACGCCGGGGGGCATGTCGAGTTCGTCGTGGGCCACCAGAATGGCTTCCGCGGGGATGCGGAAGAAATTCGCCAGTGCCGCTACGGCCTGGCCGCTGCGATTCATAAAGGTGGTGGGGATCAATAGACGAACATCGCGGCCCTGATGGCTGAATTTGCCCACCAGGCCAAAATACTTTTTGTCGACGCTCAGGCTGATGCGCTGGCTGTCGGCCAGGCGCTCAACGAAAAGGGCCCCTGCATTATGCCGGGTCTGGTCGTATTCGGGGCCGGGGTTACCCAGGCCAACGATCAGTTGTACGGCAGTCATGACAGGAGCCCTTTGATGAAAATAGCCCGGGCGCTGCTGCGTTCGGGCTGTTTTCCGGCGGTGCGAGTATTACTCGGCAGCGCCTTCGCCTTCTTCTTTAGCTACGCGCGAGGCGTGGATGTTAGCCACGGCCAGGTCGTTGCCGTGAGCCAGTGCAACCAGCTCAACGCCTTTCGGCAGTTTCAGGTCAGCCAGGTGAACGATCTGGCCAACTTCAACGGCAGCCATGTCGATTTCGATGAATTCCGGCAGGTCTTTCGGCAGGCAGGATACTTCGACTTCGGACAGGGTGTGGGACACTTCGCCGCCTTGCTGCTTCACGCCAACCGAGGTTTCCTGGTTGATGAAGTGCAGGGGAACCAGTGCGGTCAGCTTCTGGCCAGCGATAACGCGCAGGAAGTCAGCATGCAGAACGAAGCCTTTGGCCGGGTGGCGCTGCAGGGCTTTGATCAGAACGTTTTCTTTCTTGCCGTCGACGGTCAGGCTCAGCACGTGGCTGTAGGCTGCTTCGTTTTCCAGCAGCTTGGCCAGATCTTTGGCAACCAGGCTGATGGATTGCGGGGCTTTCTCGCCGCCGTAGATTACGGCAGGAACCAGGCTGGCGTTACGACGCAGGCGGCGGCTCGCACCTTTCCCCAGGTCGGAACGCGCTTCGGCATTCAGGGCAAATTCAGTCATTTCACTTCTCCAAAATAACCAAACCGTCCTTCACGCTTGCGACCAGCGACCGGACGGTTCGGTAAAAAGCCCTGCTCAAAATAGCAGGGCGCGTTGCGTTCAGCGTAATGCCCGGGTTAGCGGAACATTGCGCTGATCGATTCTTCATTGCTGATGCGGCGCACCGCTTCAGCGACTACCGGGGCGATGTCCAGTTGGCGAATACGCGAACAGGATTGCGCGGCGGCGGACAGCGGGATGGTGTTGGTCACCACCAGTTCGTCCAGTACGGAATTTTCAATGTTTTCGATTGCGCGACCCGAGAGTACCGGGTGGGTGCAATAGGCGAAGACTTTGGCGGCGCCATGTTCTTTCAGCGCTTTGGCCGCGTGGCACAGGGTGCCGGCGGTATCGACCATGTCGTCGACCAGGATGCAGGTACGGCCTTCGACGTCACCGATGATGTGCATCACTTCGGATTGGTTGGCCTTCTCGCGGCGCTTGTCGATGATCGCCAGGTCAACACCCAGGGATTTGGCCACGGCGCGTGCACGCACTACGCCGCCGATATCCGGTGAGACGATCATCATGTTGTCGAAGCGCTGGTCTTCGATATCGTCCACCAATACGGGGGAGCCGTAGATGTTATCTACCGGAATATCGAAGAAGCCCTGAATCTGATCGGCGTGCAGGTCGACGGTAAGAACCCGGTCGATACCTACCACGGTGAGCATGTCGGCCACGACTTTGGCGCTGATTGCCACGCGAGCGGAGCGCGGACGGCGATCCTGGCGGGCATAGCCAAAGTAGGGGATGACAGCGGTGATTCGAGTGGCTGAGGAGCGGCGGAAGGCGTCGGCCATCACTACCAGTTCCATCAGGTTGTCGTTGGTTGGCGCGCACGTCGGCTGAATCAGGAAGACGTCTTTACCGCGAACGTTTTCGTTGATTTCAATCATGATTTCGCCGTCGGAAAATTTACCGACAGAGGCATCGCCGAGGGGGATGTGCAGCTGACGTACGATACGTCGCGCCAGATCGGGGTTAGCGTTCCCCGTAAAGACCATCATCTTGGACACGCGCAGTACCTGCCGGCTGAGGGTATACCTGGATGAGTATAGAAAATGGCAGGGGCGGCTGGATTCGAACCAACGCATGGCAGGATCAAAACCTGCTGCCTTACCGCTTGGCGACGCCCCTGTATCGTGTGTGTAACCCAATGCTGCTTGTCAGTTATCCCACTGCCCGAGGGCAGTAATGGCAGGGGCGGCTGGATTCGAACCAACGCATGGCAGGATCAAAACCTGCTGCCTTACCGCTTGGCGACGCCCCTGTAACCGATGCTACGCATTCACTTCTTTGCCAGTGCTTGGAGCTTGCGGTGCAACATCGAGATGTTACGACCTTGAGCGACAAAGCTCGGCAGAGTGGCTGGAAGTTGGCGGGCGACTTTATCAGCATCGTCCTGGTTTGGGAAGCTCCCAAACACACAAGCCCCAGTGCCGGTCAATCTGGTTGGAACAAATTTGTTCAACAAGATCAAAGCGTTACGAACATCTGGATAACGCTTCTCAACGACCGGTTGGCAGTCGTTACGACCACCCCCCTCAAGAAGGCTGCGAACTTTAATGGGCGGCGTATCCCGTGTCAACTCAGGGTCGGAGAAAACTTCCGCTGTACTGACAAGGACTTGCGGAATGGCGACGAGAAACCAGGGCTCTGTCAGCGCGACCGGTGTGAGTCGTTCGCCGACGCCTTCGGCAAAGGCCGCGCGGCCGCGCACAAAGACCGGCACGTCGGCACCCAGACTCAGACCCAGCGCGGCCAGGCGATCTTCGTCCCAGGCCAGCTGCCAGAGGTGGTTGAGGCCGAGCAGGGTGGTCGCGGCGTCCGAGCTGCCGCCACCGATGCCGCCGCCCATGGGCAAGCGCTTGTCCAGCCAGATGTCGGCGCCGAGCGTGCACTGCGATTGTTGTTGCAGCTGACGAGCGGCGCGCACGATCAGGTTGCTGTCGTGGGGGACGCCCGGTATGTCGCTGTGCAGGTGAATCTCGCCGTCGTCACGCAGGGCGAAATGCAATTCATCGGCGTAGTCGAGAAACTGAAACAGGGTTTGCAGCTCGTGGTAGCCGTCGGCGCGGCGGCCGAGGATATGCAGCATCAAGTTGAGTTTGGCCGGCGCCGGCAAGCTCAGGCGCGCGCCGGCGGGCATTGCCGCGCGGCTCATTGGCCAAGCTGGCGCGGTTGCCAGTCCTTGATCACCAGGGTCACTTGCAGGTTGTGACCGCTGAGCTTGAGGCGCTCGGGCAGCCAGTAGCCGTTTTGCTCGGCGTAACGCTGGTACTCGACGTGCCAGCCGTCCTGGGTCAGTTGCGCCAGGCGGCTGTCGTGGTCGAGGATCAGGCGGCTCTTGCTGTCGGGGGCGGGCAGGCCGCGAATCCACCAGAGCAGGTGCGAGACCGGCAGGTTCAGGCCCAGTTGCTGTTGCAGTAATTCTTCCGGCGATTCGGCCTGGTAGCGGCCTTGATTAGCCACTTCCAGGAGGATTTCCCCGGGACGGCCGGTCAGGCGTGCGGCGCCGCGGCCCAGTGGGCCGGACAGGCGAATGTCGTAGTAGTCCTGGCGTTGCAGCCAGAACAGGGTGCCGCTGCCGGAGTCTTTCGGCGCGCGGATGCCGACCTTGCCGCTGATCTGCCAGGCATCGAGGGTGGCGATGCTCTGTTTGTGGGTTTGCCAGCGGGCGGGGCTGCCTTCGCCCTCCAGCGCCTCGCGGGAGGTCAGGCCGGCGCAGCCGGCCAGCAGGGCGATCAAACTGAAAACGAGTAAGTGGCGCACAAGCATCAAAGCGTCTCCGATCCGGTCAGGCGCAGCAGGGTGCTGCGCACAATGGCGCTGTCGGGTTGCTCTTCGAGGGCGCTGGCCCAGACCTTTCTGGCTTCGCGCTGTTTGCCCTGGGCCCACAGTACTTCGCCGAGGTGGGCGGCGACTTCGTGATCGGGGAAGCGTTGCAGGGCCTGGCGCAGGAAGCGTTCGGCTTCATCCAGGTTGCCCAGGCGGTAATTGACCCAGCCGAGGCTGTCGAGAATCGCCGGATCTTCAGGGTTGAGTTGGTGGGCTTGCTCGATCAGCGTCTTGGCTTCGGCATAGCGCGTGGTGCGGTCGGCCAGGGTGTAGCCGAGCGCGTTGAGCGCCATGGCGTTGTCCGGCTCGCGTTCGAGAATAAAGCGCAGGTCCTGCTCCAGTTGCCCGAGGTCGTCGCGTTTTTCGGCGAGCATGGCGCGGGTATACAGCAGGTTGAGGTCGTCGGGGAATTGCCCCAACGCTTGTTGAATGAGCAGCCAGGCGCGCTCGTGCTGTTGTTGCTTGGCCAGTGCTTCCGACTCGATCAGGTACAGCTGGATGGCGTAGTCGGGCTGCATTTCGCGGGCTTTGCCGAGGCGCGCCGAGGCTTCCTCGCTGCGCTGGCTATCGAACAGCAGTTCGGCCTGACGCGCTTGGGCCGGCAGAAAGTCATTGCCGGGGCCGACCAGGGCGTATTCGATCAAGGCGCTTTCCGGCTCGTCCAGGGCTTCGTAGGCGCGCGCCAGGTTGTAGTGCGCGGCGTCGACATGGTTGCCGCGCTCAACCAGTTCTTCCAGGTAAACGATGGCTTCGCGCCAGGCTTCGGCTTCCAGGCAGACCAAGGCAAGCGAGAAGCGCAGGTCGTCGTCTTCGGGGAACTGCTGCACCAGCGAGGCGAACTCGCCTTTGGCCTCTTCCAGACGGTCCTGCTCGACGAGTAGGCGCGCGTACGTCAGGCGCAGGCGTTTGTCTTCGGGATGCCGACGGATACCTGTTTCCAGCAGCGGCAGCGCTTCCTCGCCGCGCTTGAGGCTTTGCAGCAAGCGCGCCTGCAGCAGCAGTGGGGCGATTTCATCGGTGTCGGCTGCTTGTGCTTCGAGCAGCGCGAGGGCTTCTTCCGGGTGGCCGTCCTGTTGCAGCAGCAAGGCCTTGCCGAACAGCAGCTGGCCGTTGTCCGGGTATTTCACCAGTAGGCGATCAAAGCTTTGCAGCAAACCGTTGCGGGTATCCGGGTCGGTTTCCGCGGCGGACAAGGCGAGGAAGTCGAAATGCGTGTCGCCTTGGCGTTGCAGGACTTTCTCCATGTAGACCATGGCTTCGTCATAACGCCCGCCGCGTGCCAACTGCACTGCCGCAGCGCGCTGGGCGTCGAGGCTGTCCGGTGCGTTCTGTGCCCAGATCAGCGCGGTGTCCAGCGCCGCTTGCTCGGCGCCGAGGTATTCGGCGATGCGAAAGCCGCGCTCGGCAACGCCGGCATCCTGGGTCGAGTTGGCTTGTTGCACGTAGTTGCCGAGGGCGATGTCGAAGCGATTGCGCTGCCCGGCCAGTTCGGCGGTGAGCAGGGCGAGCAAGGTCTCCTGGCTGAATGCGCCATAGACCTGTGGCTTCGGCGCTTGCGCGACGGGAGAGGCTTCTTCCACCGGCGGCGTACCGTCTGGAGCAGAAGGAGCAAATGTCTGGCAGCCGCCTAAAAAAGCGAGGGCGGTCAGCAACGCGAAGGATCTATTCATAGAGAGAAATGCGACTAACCTGCGGTCGGGGCATCATGACACAAGCCGTTGGGCAAGCCCATGGGGCATGGCTCGATAGCTAAATGCGCGAGAATCTTGGACACCTAGGGGCTGTGTGGTTGGTTCAATTTAGTCAATTGCGGCGTCCGCGGTCCTGAGACTGCGCTGGCGCCCCTCGCCATCGCCCGAGATGGCGCGTCGCGCCGTCTGGTCTCCGAACCTCGGCGATCACCGACTGACCGTACTGGCCTAGGACAACAGCCAGCGGTGGTTGTTCTGAATCTGGCGAAGTAGGACAATTGCCCGCTTACCTTTCCTGTCAGCGACCCTGCATGGCCTTTATTGCCCTCGGTATCAACCACAAAACCGCTTCGGTGGATGTCCGCGAACGCGTGGCCTTCACGCCTGAGCAGTTGGTCGAGGCTTTGCAGCAGCTGTGTCAGCGCACCAGCAGTCGTGAGGCGGCGATTCTCTCGACCTGCAATCGTAGTGAGCTGTACCTCGAGCAGGACAGCCTGAGCGCCGACGAAGTGCTGGTCTGGCTGGCCAATTATCATCAGCTGAGCCTCGAGGAGTTGCGCGCCTGCGCCTATATCCACGCCGACGATGATGCCGTGCGGCATATGATGCGCGTGGCCTCCGGGCTGGATTCCATGGTGCTCGGCGAGCCGCAGATCCTCGGGCAGATGAAGTCGGCGTTTGCCGTGGCGCGGGAGGCCGGCACCCTGGGGCCGTTGCTCGGACGCCTGTTCCAGGCCACGTTCAGCACGGCCAAACAGGTGCGCACCGACACCGCGATTGGCGAGAACCCGGTGTCCGTGGCGTTTGCCGCGGTCAGCCTGGCCAAGCAGATTTTCAGCGATTTGCACCGCAGCCAGGCGTTGTTGATCGGCGCCGGCGAAACCATCAGCCTGGTGGCGCGGCACCTGCACGATCAGGGCGTCAAACGCATCGTCGTGGCCAACCGCACGCTGGAGCGGGCCAGCAGCCTGGCCGAGCAGTTCGGGGCGCATGCGGTGCTGCTCTCGGATATTCCCCAGGAGCTGGTCAACAGCGACATCGTCATCAGTTCCACGGCCAGCCAGTTGCCGATTCTTGGCAAGGGCGCGGTGGAGAGCGCCCTCAAGCAGCGCCGGCACAAACCGATTTTCATGGTTGATATTGCCGTGCCGCGCGACATCGAACCCGAGGTCGGCGAGCTGGGTGACGTCTATCTGTATACCGTCGACGACCTGCACGACGTGATCGCCGAGAACCTGAAAAGCCGTCAGGGCGCCGCGCAAGCCGCCGAGGAACTGGTTAGTGCCGGTGCCGAGGACTTCATGCTGCGCTTGCGCGAGCTGGCCGCCGTGGATGTGCTCAAGGCCTACCGTCAACAGGCCGAACGCCTGCGCGACGAGGAGTTGGCCAAGGCCATGCGCCTGCTCAACAACGGCAGCTCTGCCGAGGATGTGCTGGCGCTGCTGGCGCGCGGCTTGACCAATAAACTGCTGCACGCCCCCAGCGTACAACTGAAAAAACTCTCTGCTGACGGCCGCGTCGATGCGTTAGGCGTGGCCCAGGAACTCTTTGCCCTCGATGAGGGCGTGCCGTCCAACAAAGGCCTGCAATGAAAGCGTCACTGATCAACAAACTCGACATGCTGCAGGATCGCTACGAAGAACTGACGGCGCTGCTTGGCGATGCCGAAGTGATCAGCAACCAGAACCAGTTTCGCGCCTATTCCAGGGAATACGCCGAGATCGAGCCGGTGAACCAGGCGTTTCGCGCGTTTCGCAAAGTCCAGGCCGACCTTGAAGGCGCTCAGGCGCTGCTCAAGGACAGCGACCCGGACATGCGCGAGATGGCCGAGGAAGAAGTCGCCCAGGCCAAAGAGCAGTTGATCGTGCTGGAAGACAACCTGCAGCGCATGCTTCTGCCGAAAGACCCGAACGACGGGCGTAACGTGTTTCTCGAAGTGCGCGCCGGCACCGGTGGCGACGAGGCGGCGATTTTCTCCGGCGACCTGTTTCGCATGTATTCGCGTTACGCCGAGCGGCGTGGCTGGCGGGTTGAGATTCTCTCGGCCAGCGACGGCGAGCACGGTGGCTATAAGGAAGTGATCGCACGGGTCGAGGGCGATAACGTCTACAGCAAACTGAAGTTCGAGTCTGGCGCCCACCGCGTGCAGCGTGTGCCGGAAACCGAATCCCAGGGCCGCATCCATACCTCGGCGTGCACCGTCGCGGTGTTGCCGGAGCCGGACGAGCAGATGGCCATCGACATCAACCCGGCCGATCTGCGCGTGGACACCTACCGCAGCTCCGGTGCCGGCGGGCAGCACGTCAACACCACCGACTCGGCGATCCGCATCACCCACATTCCCACCGGTACGGTGGTCGAGTGTCAGGAGGAGCGTTCGCAGCACAAGAACCGCGCCAAGGCCATGGCCTGGCTGGCGGCCAAACTGAAAGACCAGCAGGAAGCCGCGGCGCACAAGGAAATCTCCGATACGCGCAAATTGCTGGTGGGCTCCGGTGATCGCTCCGAGCGCATTCGCACCTATAACTTCCCGCAGGGCCGGGTCACCGATCACCGCATCAACCTGACCCTGTATTCGCTCAATGAGGTCATGGCCGGCGGTGTGGACGCGGTGATCGAACCGCTGCTGGCCGAGTACCAGGCCGATCAGTTGGCCGCGTTGGGCGATTGATCGCCAGATATACGGCTGTCGCCGAGAGTGTCGGGTGGATGGCGCTGTTTCCATCCACCACCAGCGGTGGAAAACGCTGCGCGGTTTGCCACCCTACAAAGAGATCGCCACCGCATGACCACCATCGAACAACTGCTCGCCAGCGCCGAGCTACCCGACTCGCCCACCTCGCGCTTGGACGCTGAGCTGTTGCTCGCCCACGCCCTGGGCAAGTCGCGCAGTTACCTGCACACCTGGCCGGAGCGCGAGCTCGATGCATCGCAGCTTGAGCGTTATCAGGCGGCGTTGGCGCGGCGTCAGACGGGTGAGCCGGTGGCTTATATTCTCGGCCAGCAGGGTTTCTGGAGTCTGGAGCTGGAAGTCGCCGCGCACACCCTGATTCCGCGCCCGGATACCGAGCTGTTGGTGGAAACCGCCCTGGCGCTGCTGCCGGCCACGCCTGCGCAGGTACTCGATCTGGGCACTGGCAGCGGGGCGATTGCCCTGGCCTTGGCCAGCGAGCGCCCGGCCTGGCGGTTAACTGGCGTGGATCGAGTGCCGCAGGCGGTGGCGCTGGCCGAGCGCAATCGCGGCCGCCTCAAATTGGGTAATGCCACATTATTGGAGAGCCAGTGGTTTAGCGCCCTGGCTGGCCAGCGCTATCGGTTGATCGTCAGCAACCCGCCGTATATCGCCGCCGATGATCGTCATCTGGCCGAGGGCGACGTGCGCTTCGAGCCGAGCAGCGCCCTGGTGGCGGGGCAAGACGGTCTGGATGATATTCGCCTGATTATCCAGCAGGCCCCGGACTATCTTGAACCAGGCGGCTGGTTGCTGTTGGAACATGGCTTCGACCAGGCGGCGGCGGTGCGCGAGCTGCTCAATACCCGCGGCTTTAGTGCGGTGGAAAGCCGGCGTGACCTGGGCGGCCATCAGCGCATCAGCCTGGGACGTTTCGATGATGAGTGACGCCATGACCCCGCAGAACATGCTGAGTGACGAGGAACTGCTGCGCTATAGCCGGCAGATCCTCCTGCAACAGATCGATATCGCCGGCCAGCTGCGCCTGAAGCACAGCCGCGCGCTGATTATCGGCCTCGGCGGCCTGGGCTCGCCGGTGGCGCTGTACCTGGCGGCGGCCGGGGTCGGCGAGTTGCATCTGGCGGACTTCGATACGGTCGACCTGACCAACCTGCAACGGCAGATCGCCCACGACACCCAGAGCATTGGCCAGAGCAAGGTAGACTCGGCGAGCAAGCGCCTGCTGGCGATCAATCCGCAGATTCGCCTACAGGCCCATCGCCAGGGGCTGGACAGCGACTCGCTGGCCGCCGCCGTGGCGGCGGTGGACCTGGTGCTGGATTGCTCGGACAACTTCAGCACCCGCGAGGCGGTGAATGCCGCCTGTGTCGCGGCCAAGGTGCCGCTGGTCAGCGGCGCGGCGATCCGCCTGGAAGGCCAGCTCTCGGTGTTCGACCCGCGGCGTGCCGATAGCCCGTGCTACCACTGCATCTATGGCCACGGCAGCGAGGCCGAACTGACCTGTAGCGAAGCCGGGGTGGTCGGTCCGCTGGTTGGCCTGGTCGGCAGTTTGCAGGCATTGGAGGCGCTGAAACTGCTGGCGCAGTTCGGCGAGCCGCTGGTGGGGCGCTTGCTGTTGATTGATGCGCTCGGCAGTCGTTTCCGTGAGCTGCGGGTCAAGCGTGACCCGGGCTGTGCGGTCTGTGGAGCGACTCATGGGCAATAACGCGCCGATTGGCGTGTTCGACTCCGGCGTCGGTGGGCTCTCGGTACTGCATGAAATCCGTACCCTGTTACCCAACGAGTCGCTGTTGTATGTGGCCGACAGCGGCCATGTGCCTTACGGCGAGAAGAGCCCGGAATTCATTCGCCAGCGCTGTCGGCAGATCGCCGCGTTCCTCCTCGCGCAAGGCGCCAAGGCGCTGGTGCTGGCCTGCAACACCGCCACGGTGGCCGGTGTCGCCGAGTTGCGTGAGCTGTACCCGCAGTTGCCGATTGTCGGCATGGAGCCGGCGGTCAAACCGGCCGCCGCGGCGACCCGCAGCGGCGTGGTCGGCGTGCTGGCCACCACCGGCACCCTGAAGAGCGCCAAGTTCGCCGCGTTGCTCGACCGTTTCGCCAGCGACGTACGGGTGATCACCCAGCCGTGTCCGGGCCTGGTCGAACGTATCGAGGCCGGTGATCTGGACAGCCGCGAAACCCGTGCCTTGCTGCATGCTTTTGTTGCGCCGTTGCTGGCCGAGGGCTGCGACACGCTGATTCTCGGCTGCACCCATTACCCGTTTATCAAGCCGCTGTTACGCAGCCTGGTGCCCGACTCGATCAGCCTGATCGACACCGGCGCGGCGGTAGCGCGGCAACTGCAACGCTTGCTCGACGAGCGCCAGTTACTGGCCCGCGGGCCGGCCCAGGCCGGGCGCTTCTGGTCGAGCGGTGCGCCGCAGCAGATGCAGGCGGTGTTGCCGCTGCTGTGGGCGGAGCCGGCCGAGGTCAAGGCGTTTTGACAGGGTAAAAACTCAGTGCTGTTATGCATTAGTCGACTTTTATTTAGAGCGAAGATTTCTATACTTCAGGCAACGACGCTCGGTTGTCATGTCACTGGTGAAAAAAGGATATTCCCATGAAGAAACTGTTTGGTTTGGCTGTGTTTGCGGCCTTGTCTGTGGGGCAAGTAGGGGCCGTGCAAGCGGCTGATGTGACCTTTGCCATCGGCCAGACCGGTGACTCGACCATGGTCTACCGCGTGGGTACGCAGTTCGACTTCAGCAGCAGTTGGTTTCAGAGCGATGTGGGGCGTCTGACCGGCTATTGGGATGCCGGCTACACCTTCTGGGAAGGCGACGAAACGGCGAGCAACCACAGCCTGTCGTTCGCTCCGGTATTCGTGTACGAATTCGCCGGCGAGACGGTCAGGCCGTATGTCGAGGCCGGTATCGGCGTGGCGGTATTCGCCAGCACCGAGTTGGAAGACAACGACCTTGGTTCGTCCTTCCAGTTCGAGGATCGCATCGGTCTCGGCCTGCGCTTCGCCGAGCAGGAAGTTGGCGTGCGTGCGCTGCATTACTCGAATGCCGGGCTGAAGAACCCCAACGATGGCGTCGAGACCTACACCCTGCATTACCGCCTGAGTTTCTAAGCGGCACACTCCCTCCAGAGGACCGGGCAATGCCCGGTTCTTTCTGTATCCGTTCACTGTTGATACGCCCCAGCGCCTCATTCCGCCCACCGGCGTTCGCTAAGACAGTGTTGGTCGCGCGCTTTTTGGGCTGCGCCTTTGGCCAGGGCTAGCGGTAGATGTGGCCGATGGCTTGGCGCTCGTCCAGGCATTCGGCCGAGCCGGTCTCGAATTCGCGGCAGATCAACGGGCGCAGCTCGTAAATGGTGCAGCGCATGCTGTCGCGATCCAGCGCCGCGCACCAGCCATCGTCCAGGCGCAGCATCACTTCGCCGCCCCAGTCGTCGGTGGCAATGAAGCGCGGTGGCACGCCGGTATCGGTGATCAGCATGACTTCCAGTTGGCAGCAGCACGCCGCGCAGGTCGAGCAGCTGACGGCTGGCTCACTGGGCAGTTGGGTGTGGGCAATCTGGGCGCTGTCGGTCATGGGGCGCAGTGTAAGCCAGGCGCGGGAGCGAGGGGGAGTGGGCTGACCAACGCAGGGCAGGTGGCGGACAAGACTTCGTCATGTCCACCCTACGTCGATTGGCGCGTGCGTTGGATGGCTTCGATAAAAAAAGTAGGGCGGACATGCCGCCAGGCTTGTCCGCCATGTCTCGCCATGTCCACCCTAGAGTGGTTGGCGCGTGCGCAGGGCCTGTTCGTGTTGGCGGCGATAGAGCGCGGCGAAGCTATACAGCAGCGGCATGACCGCCGCCCAGATCAGCGCCAGCAACAGCAGGGTCGGCCAGGTGCCGTAGGGCAGGCCGACGCCGGCGATCTGCGCGCCGCCGTAGTAGGACAGCGGCCCGCCGATGGCGCCAAGCAGGCTGCCGCGCCACCAGGGTTGCGCGGTCCAGGCCAGGCAATGGTTGAGCGTGGTGGCCAGCAACAGCCACAGCAGCGCCAGCCACAGTGGAATCAGGGTGCGCGGCTCGCCGAAGTCAAATACCCCGAGGTTGAGCAGGAAACTGTCCAGCGCGCTGCCGGCGAGGAACACGCTGAGCAGCAGCTTGCCTTCGGCCAGCCAACTGCTGGTCCAGCACAGGTGGACCGCCACGGCCACGCCGACGATCAGCAGCCACAGGCTGTCGCCGCCAAATACGCAGGCGAACCAGCCCAGCTGAAAGAGCAGGGCGTTGACGATGAGCTTAGGCATTGAAGCGTCCCAGTAACGGTTGCGGTTGCGCCGCCGGTTTGGCCAGCAGCAGCTGTGCGGTGCCGATGGTGCGCTCGATAAAGCCGCCCTCGCAATAGCACAGGTAGAACTCCCACAGCCGATAGAAGTAATCGTCGTAGCCGAGTTGCTCAAGCTTGTGCCGCGCCTGGCGCAGGTTGTCGTGCCACAGGCGCAGGGTGCGCGCGTAGTGCAGGCCGAAGTCTTCCATGTGGTGCAGGTTCATGTCGGTCTTGGCGCTGACGATCTCCAGCATCTTGTTGACCGAGGGCAGCGCCCCGCCGGGGAAGATGTAGCGCTGGATGAAGTCGACGCTGTTCTTCGCCTGTTCGTAGCGCTGGTCGCGAATGGTGATGGCTTGCAGCAGCATCAGGCCGTCCTCCTTCAGCAACTGTGCGCATTTCTCGAAGTAGGTCGGCAGGAAACGATGGCCGACCGCCTCGATCATTTCGATCGACACCAGTTTGTCGTACTGGCCGTCGAGGTCGCGGTAATCCTCCAGCAGCAGGGTGATGCGCGCTTGCAGGCCTTGTTCGGCGATGCGTTGCGCGGTGTAGGCGTACTGCTCTTGCGACAGCGTGGTGGTGGTCACCTTGCAGCCGTAATGGCTGGCGGCGTAGATCGCCATGCTGCCCCAGCCGGTGCCGATTTCAAGCAAGTGGTCGCTGGGTTTGAGCGCCAGTTTCTGGCAGATGCGCTCCAGTTTGTTCAGCTGCGCTTGTTCCAGGCTGTCTTCCGGGCGCGCGAACATGGCCGCCGAATACATCATGGTCGGGTCGAGAAATTGCTCGAAGAGGTCGTTGCCGAGGTCGTAATGCGCCGCGATGTTCTTGCGCGAGCCCTTGCGAGTGTTGCGGTTGAGCCAGTGCAGACCCTGAATCAGCGGGCGTCCGAGTTGAGCCAGGCCGCGCTCCATGGCGTCGAGCAGTTCCAGGTTGCTGACGAACACGCGAACCACCGCCGTCAGGTCCGGCGTGCTCCAGTGGCCATGGATATAGGCTTCGCCAGCGCCGATCGAGCCGTTGCCGGCGACCAGGCCCCAGACGGCGGCATCCAGCACTTCGATTTCGGCACACAGGCTGGCGTGCACATCGCCGAACTCCAGGCGCTCGTCTCCCTCGATAATCACCAGGTGGCCATGGCGCAGCTGGCTCAGCTGACGCAGCACTGCGCGGCGCAACAGGCTGGCGCCAATGCCGCTGCCGGCACGTACAGAGTCTTTGGCAGAGGTCAGGCTAGAGCTTTTCATGGGGCACTTCCTTTGATACTGAACGGGCAACGCGGAACTCATCGTCCGCGGCCTGATGGTTGAACAGTGGGACGCGCTTGAGTAGCAGGCGCAGGGATTGCCAGTAGATGGCCGCGAGGGTTTTGCCGGTCATCCAGGGGAAACTCAGGAGGTAGCGGTGCAGGCTGGCGCGGTTGAGTTCGCTGCGCTGCAAGCTGAGGCTGGCGTCGAAGAGCTTGGTTTCGCCCTGCCAGTCGGCCATGTGCACGCCGAGGCGTTCGCCCGCCGGGCTGAAGGCCATGCGGTATTCCAGTTCACGTGGCAAAAACGGCGAGACATGAAACGCCTTGGCCACGGCGAAGTGCTGATGGCCTTCGCCGGTGGCCGGCAGCACGTAGTGATAGCGCTCGTGCCAGGGTGTGTTGCGGACCTCGCAGAGAATCGCCGCCAGGCGCCCGTCGGCCTCATGGCAGTAAAAGAAACTCGCCGGGTTGAAGGCCAGGCCCCAGCTGCGTGGCTGCGCCAACAGGCAGACCGAGCCTTGCGGCGTATGCCCCAGCGCGACGCCGACCCGCTGGCGCACGGCCTCGATCAACGTCACGCCGTGGCGGGTGAACTCGGGCAGGAAGTCGGTCTCGCGGAAGGCGAACGGTGCCCAGCGGCCACGGCCCGCCAGGGGCGACAGACCGAACAGCTGTTCCTGCTCAGCCAGGTCCAGGTAGAGCAGGCCCATGCGGTAGCGGAAGTTGTGCACCTTGGGCGCAAAACGCCGGTGCTGCACCCAGCCGCTGTACAGGGCGCTGTTCATCAGAGCGACTCACCGAAGGCGCGTGCCACGCGCAGTGCGCTGACCACGCCGTCTTCATGGAAGCCGTTGGCCCAGTAGGCGCCGCAGAAGTAGCTGTGGTTGGCGCCGAGCAGCTCTTCCCAGCGCGCCTGCGCGGCCATGCCGGCCAGGCTGTATTGCGGGTGGGCATAGGTGTAGCGGGCGAGAATCGTGTTTGGGTCGATGGCGGCGCTCTGGTTGAGGCTGACGCAGAAGGTGTTGTCGCTGTCGATGCCTTGCAGGATGTTCATGTTGTAGGTGACCGCCGCCGGTTGATCGGCGTGCTGCTGCAGGGCGCCGCCGAGACGGTAGTTCCAGCTGGCCCAGGCCAGGCGGCGCTGTGGCAGCAGGCGGGTGTCGGTGTGCAGCACCACCTCGTTATCGGCGTAGGGCAGGGCGCCGAGGATGTCCTGCTCGAGGGCGCTCGGTTGAGCGAGCAAAGCCAGTGCCTGGTCGCTGTGGCAGGCGAATACCACTTTGTCGAAGCGCTCGCTGCCGGCCGCGCTGTGTACCGTCACGCCTTCTTCGTCGCGCTCGACCCGCTGCACCGGGCAATTCAGGCGGATGTTGTCCCGGAAGGCTTCGCTGAGCGGCGCTACATAGCTGCGTGAACCGCCTTCGACCACGCACCACTGCGGGCGATCGCTGACCGACAACAAACCGTGGTTCTTGAAGAAGCGCACGAAGAATTGCAGGGGGAAGTTAAGCATGTCGGCCAGCGACATCGACCAGATCGCCGCCCCCATCGGCACGATGTAATGCTGGATAAAGCGCTCGCCGTAGCCGCAGAGCTTGAGGTAGTCGCCGAGCGTAGTGCTGGCGGCGATGCGGTTGTGGTTGAGGTCGTCCAGCGCCTCGCGGTTGAAACGCAGGATGTCGCGCACCATGCCGATGAACTTCGGCGACAGCAGGTTGCGGCGCTGGGCGAACAGGCTGTTGAGGTTGTGCCCGTTGTACTCCACGCCGCTGACCGGGTCGCTCACCGAGAAACTCATTTCGGTGGGTTTGAAGCCGACGCCGAGATGATCGAGCAGGCGGATGAAATTCGGGTAGGTCCAGTCGTTGAACACGATAAAGCCGGTGTCGACTGCGTACTGACGGCCGCCGACTTCGACGTCCACGGTATGCGTGTGCCCGCCGATCCAGTCACTGGCTTCGAACACCGTGATGTCGTGGCGGCGGTTGAGCAGGTAGGCACTGGTCAGGCCAGAAATACCACTGCCGATGATGGCGATTCTCATGCGCGGTCCTTGGTCGTACGGGCCAGGCGTTTGCCGATGGCCACTTGCAGGCGTTTGGGCAGGTGGGCGAGTAGTTGCAGACCGGCGATGAAGGGGCCGGGGAAGGCGATCTCGAAGGGCCGCCGGTCGAGCTCGCGAGCAATGTGCCGGGCGGCTTTGTCCACCGGCCAGCGCATCGGCATGGGGAAGTCGTTCTTCTGCGTCAGCGGGGTGTCGACGAACCCGGGGCTGACCAGGGTGACGTCGATGCCTTCGCCGGCCAGGTCGATGCGCAGCGCTTCGAGCAGATAGCGCAGGCCGGCTTTCGAGGCGCCGTAGGCTTCGGCGCGGGGCAGGGCGAAGAACGTCACCGAACTGCCAACGCCGACCAGGTGCGGCGCGTTGCCGAGGCGCAACAGCGGCAGCGCCGCTTCGATGCAGTAACTGGCGGAAAACAGGTTGGCGCGCACCACCCGCTCGATCATCCCCGCCTCGAAGGCCTGCACCTCGACGTATTCGCAGGTGCCGGCATTCAGAATCACCGTGTCCAGCGCGCCCCACAGCTGGGCGATGCGTTCGCCGATGGCCTTGACCTGAGCCGCGTCGCTGAGGTCGCCGGGCGCTACCAGGACCTGTTCCGGGAAGCGCTTGGCCAGTTCTTGTAGCGGGCCGACGGTGCGCGCGCTGAGCGCCAGGCGATGGCCGCTGTCGAGCAAGTGTTGCGCCAGGGCGGCGCCGATGCCGCTGCTGGCGCCGGTAAGCCAGATACGTCTGCTGCTCATGCGAGCCTCCGTTTCAGCCAGCGAATCGCCGAGCCCATCAATGGCAGGTGTTCATACAGCAAGCTGCCGGCATCGAAGTAATCGCGGTGGCGGTGCACCTTGCCGTTCCACAGCAGGTGCGAGCAGCCTTCCACGCGGATCAGCTGACCGCCCGCCAGGCGCGGGTGGCGGTAGCTCATGGTCCAGCGCAGGTAGCCTTCGCCTTCGCGGACCTGATCGAAGCCGTAAAAGTCGAAGCGCAACTCGCTGACGTTGGCGTACAACTCGGCGAAGTAGCGCTGCAGGTTGCTCAGCCCGCGTACCTCATGCAGTGGGTCACAGAACAGCGCATCGTCGCTGTACAACTCTCCGAGACGTTCGAGGTTGTCTTTATTCAGCGTGGCGAAGGTGTGTGCGAACTGGCGCAGGAAGTCGCTCATGACGCGGCCTTCGTCGCGAGATGCGGCAGGGTTTTGAAGGCCGCCAGCGCACGTGCGCGGCTCTTGCCCAGGTCGACGATCGGCCGCGGGTAATCGGCCGCAGTACCGAACAACCCGCCGATGCTCGGTGGGTTGTGGATGTCCTTGTTGTTCAAGCCGGCCAGCTCCGGCAGCCATTGGCGGATAAAGCGTCCGTCTGGGTCGAAGCGCGTGGATTGGCTGAGCGGGTTGAAGATGCGGAAGTACGGCACTGAATCGGTGCCGGTGGACGAGCTCCACTGCCAGCCGCCGTTGTTCGCCGCCAGGTCGCCGTCGATCAAGTGCTGCATGAAGAAGCGTTCGCCCTCGCGCCAGTCGATCAGCAGGTTCTTGGTCAGGAACATCGCCACGACCATCCGCAGGCGGTTGTGCATCCAGCCGGTGGCGAGCAGTTGGCGCATCGCCGCATCGATAATCGGGATGCCGGTGCGGCCCTGTTGCCAGGCGGTCAGCTCCGTCGTCGCCGCACGCCAGGGCAAGGCTTCGGTTTCCTGACGAAACGCCCGGTGCATGGAAACGCGCGGGTAACCGACCAGGATGTGTTTGTAGAACTCGCGCCAGAGCAGTTCGTTGATCCAGGTGATGGCGCCGTTGTTGCCGCTGTCGAACTCGCCTCGATTGAATTGCAGCGCCGCGTGCAGGCACTGGCGCGGCGAAACCACGCCGGCAGCGAGGTAGGCGGACAGCTGGCTGGTGCCGGGCTTGGCCGGGAAATCGCGTTCGTCCTGGTAATAACCGATCTGCTCCTCGGCGAAGGCTTGCAAACGCTTGTGTGCCGCCGCTTCGCCGGCCGGCCAGAGCTGGCGCAGTGCTGCGCTGGGCGGGGCAAAGCCGCTGACCGTTGTGGGCAGCGCATCGCTGGCGATCCCCGTCGGCGCCTGGGCCGCCGGCAGCGCAATCAGGCCGGGCAGAGCGCTGTGCAGACGCTGATAGCAGACCTTGCGGAACTGGCTGTAGACCTGGAAGTAGCCGCCGGATTGGGTCAGCACGCTGCCAGGCTTGAAGAAAATCTGGTCGAGGTGGCTGTGCAGGTTGATCCCCAGCCCATCCAGGGTTTGCGCCACTGCTTGGTCGCGGCGGCTTTCATGCACGCCGTATTCTTCGTTGACCTGCACCGCGCCAATCTGCAGCTGCTGGCACAGTTCGCCGATCACCTGCGGCGCGGCGTTCCAGTCATCCGCCTGACGCACCAGCAACGGCACATTCAGGCTGGCCAGCCGGGCCGACAGTTCGCCGAGGTTACGCAGCCAGAAATCGACTTTGCTTGGTGCATCGTCATGCGCCAGCCACTGCGCCGGGCTGAGCAGGAACACCGCCAGGGTTGGTCCGGCGGCCATGGCGGCGTTGAGCGCGGTGTTGTCTTGTACCCGCAAGTCGGTGCGGAACCACATCAATTGACGCATGAAAATCCTTAGTGCGCAGCCAACAGGTTGAGATCGGCAAGCAGTTGCAGGGCGCTCAGCGGGTCTTCTGCCAGGCGCAACTCAGTGTGCTGTTCAGTCATTACCCGCAACTCGTGCCGGTGGATGTGTACCGTCGGTCCGATAATCAGGCAGGGGCAGTCATGGCCCGTCACCAGCCGCGGCAATTGCGCGGTATTCAGCGCTTGGCTGGAATACAGCAGCAGCGCACGGGGCTGGATGTGCTCGACCGCCATGGCCAATTCCGCTGGTGGCAGCGGCCAATCGAAGACCTCCACCGGGCAGTTGGCGCTGCTGGCCAGCCAGGCGGTGAGCCACAGGCCCGGCTCCATCGGCAGGTCGGAGAGGTTGATCAGCAGCAGGGGCGCGCCGCTGTGCTGGCGGTTGTTGTGGTAAAGCCGGGCGCCGAGCTTGCTGCGCAGCCAGGAGTAGAAGAACACCCGCTCGGCCTGGGCGCCGAACTGGCCGCGCCAGCGCAATTCGAGTTCTTCGAACAATGGCAGGAGCAGTTGTTGGCACAGGGTATGCGGTGGGTAGAGCGCCAGTTCGCTGTTGAAGCTGTCGTCCAGGCGTCGCTCGGCGAGGTTGCAGATCGACTCTTGCAGGCGCTGGCGTTTCTCTTGCCATTGCGAGGTGGCTTCGGCAAAGGCCGGTTGGTTGCTGCGCAGCAGGCCTTTGACCTGGCTGACCGACACGCCACGGTTGAGCCAGGTGAGAATGGTCTGGATGCGTGCGACATGCTCGTCGGAATACAGGCGATGGCCCTTGGGGGTGCGGTGCGGCACGATCAAGCCGTAGCGTCGCTCCCAGGCGCGCAGCGTCACGGCGTTGACCCCGGTGATCCGCGCCACCTCGCGGATCGGCAAGAACCCTTGCGCCAGGGCGGCTTGGTAATCGTCGCCGAGCGCCTCGGCAGCGGGATCGGGCGAGTTCATAGGGCGTTGCGCAGGCTGAGGTTTTCCGGGTGCGGTTGCAGGTAAACCTGCTGCGCCACGTAGCGATCCGGGTGCTGGCGGAAGTGGTGCTTGAGCAGCGTCAGCGGCACCACCAGCGGCACGATGCCATGGCGGTATTGGCCGATCAGCTGCTGCATCTCCTGTTTTTCATCGCTGCTCAAGGCCTGCTTGAGGTAGCCGCTGAGGTGCAGCAGCACATTGCTGTGGGTGCGCCGAGTCGCGCATTTTTTCAACGCGGCCATCAGTTCGCTGAAGTAGCGCGGCGCCAGTTCCTGCAAGTCGTATTGACCGAGGTTGCCGAGCAAGCGGCCGAGCGCCTTGTATTGCAGCGGATGGGTGGCCATCAGCAGGTACTTGTAACGCGAGTGGAAGTCGATCAAGGCCTTGCGCGTCAGCCCCTCGCGCAGCAGGCGTTGCCATTCGGCGTAGGCGAATACACGGGTAAGGAAGTTCTCGCGCAGGATCGGGTCGTTGAGTCGGCCGTCTTCTTCCACCGGCAAATCCGGGCGGCGTGCACAGAAGGCCTCGGCGAAAATCCCGCGACCCTTGGGTTCGCTGGGACGGCCGTTGTCCTGGTAGACCTTGACCCGTTCCAGGCCGCAGGACGGCGACTGCTGCATGAAGATATAGCCGCAGATGTCGTCCAGCTCGCCGGCCATGCGTTCGCCGTAGCGGGCCAGCGGCTCGGTGACATCGAGCTCGCTGTGCACGGTGCCGACCGCGCGCGGTGCGCTGGGGTCGCCGACCAGGCGGATGGGTTGGCGTGGGATGCCCAGGCCAATCGCCACTTCCGGGCATAGCGGCACGAATTCGAAGTAGTCGCTCAGCGTCCGGCTGCACAGTCGGGACTCTTTGTGCCCGCCGTTGTAGCGCACCTCGGCGCCCAGCAAGCAGGCGCTGATGGCGAGTTTGGGTTTGCTGGGGGCGGTTTGCGATGGATTCATGCGGCAACCTCTGATGACGACTTGTACATAATCGAGGCTATGTACAACTTGTGTTCATCATAGGTGCGAGATTGTACAAGTCAAACACTTTGTACAACTTTGGTAATGAGTTTTGCGCGCCAGCCGGCCCCGTGTGCAGGGCTTATTTCCAGCCCAGTAACCAGTGCTCGGCGTCCTTCAACACGCGCCAGTCCAGGCGTTGGCTGCGCTGATTGAGTACCGCTTGCAGTTCGATTTCCAGCACGTTGCCGGCGTCGTCGCAGAACAGCTCGGTGACCAGAAAGTGTTTCTCGCGGTTGCGCGGCTGTGCTGCTGTCCACTTCGACAGCAGCAGTTTGCGCGGGTTGAGGCGGTGCTTGGCCGGACTGCCGCTCGTGGCCGGGTTCATTGCAGGTGTTCGAGCAGCTTGCGCGCAACGTCCTGGCCGCTCAGCCAGGCGCCTTCGACGCGGCCGGACAAGCACCAGTCGCCACAGGCATACAGGCCCAGGTCGGCATCCGCCAGTGCGCCCCACTGGTGGCTGCTGGCCGGGCGCGCATACAGCCAACGGTGCGCCAGGCTGAAGGCCGGGGCCGGCACGGCGCAGCCGATCAGCTCGGCGAAAGCGCCATGCAGGTGTTCGATCACCGCTTCCTTGGGCATGTCCAGGTGCTGCTTGCTCCAGGCGCTGCTGGCATGTACGACCCAGGTGTCCATCAGTCTGTCGCGCCCGGGTTTGCTGCGGTTGCGCGCCACCCAGTCGATCGGGCTGTCCTGCACGAAACACCCTTCGACCTTGGTTTCCAGCGGTGCGGCGAATGCCAGGGCGACTGCCCAGGTCGGCTCCATCGCCACGCTGGCCGCGGCGCCCGCGAGCTTCGGTGCCGCGGCCAAGAGGGCGCTGGCCTGCGGCGCCGGGGTGGCGATCACCACGTGGCTGAAGGGGCCGTGGCTCTGGCCCTCGGCATCTTGCAGGCTCCAGTGCTGTTCACCGCGGAACACCTCGGTGATGCGGCAGGAGAAGTGCACCGGCAGGGCGCCGAGCATGGCGCGGGTGATTGCGCTCATGCGCGGGCTGCCAACCCAGCGCACCTGCTCGTCCGGCGAGGCGCTGAGGCGACCGTCCTTGAAGTGGTACAGGCTGGGCGTCCATTCGGCGACCCAGCCGCGTGCTTGCCACTGCTGCACCACTTCGACGAAGCGCCGGTCGCGGGCGGTGAAATACTGTGCGCCGAGATCCAGGGCGCCGGCGTCGCTGCGTTTGCTGGCCATGCGCCCGCCACTGCCGCGGCTTTTGTCGAACAGTTGAACCTGCTGTCCGGCCGCATGCAGGGCTTGCGCGGCAGACAGTCCGGCGATACCGGTGCCGATGATGGCGATGGGTGCTGTTGCTGTCATGGTCTACCTCATGTTCCAGAGCGTTAGGCTACGCTTTAGACAAAAGCTATACAATCTTGTTGTTATGTATAGGCTTGATCGGTTTCAATCGCGCCTTTCTATAGTTAGGACAACGCGCAGTTCGATTAAAGACACGTTGTTGCGTCATAAATCAGACTAGGGCGTTCAGGTCGCGTTACGCCATGCGAGGAAGATGCCATGCATATATTGCTGACCGGCGGTACTGGATTGATTGGTCGCGCCCTGTGCCGTCACTGGGCGCAGCAGGGCCACCAGTTGACGGTGTGGAGCCGCAGCCCGCAGCGCGTTGCCGCGCTATGCGGCAGCCAGGTGCGTGGCATCGCTCGGCTCGACGAGCTGGGCGAAGAGGCGCTGGATGCGGTGGTCAATCTGGCGGGTGCGCCGATCGCCGACCGGCCCTGGACGAGCAAGCGTAAAAGCCTGCTGTGGGCCAGCCGGGTGACCCTCACCGAGCAGCTACTGGCCTGGCTGGAGGCGCGCGCGCAGAAGCCGCAGGTATTGTTGTCCGGCTCCGCGGTGGGCTGGTACGGCGATGGCGGCGAGCGTGAGCTGCACGAAGATTCGCCACCGGTCAGCGAGGATTTTGCCGCGCAGTTGTGCAGCGCCTGGGAAGAAACCGCACAGCGTGCCGAGGCGCTGGGCATCCGTGTGGTGCTGGTGCGCACCGGTCTGGTGCTGGCCACCGACGGCGGCTTTCTCAAGCGCTTGCTGCTGCCGTTCAAACTCGGTCTGGGTGGGCCGCTGGGCAATGGCCGGCAATGGATGCCGTGGATTCATTTGGCCGATCAAATCGCCCTGATGGATTTTCTCTTACAGCGAGGGCAGGCCAGCGGTCCTTATAATGCCTGCGCGCCGCAGCCCGTGCGCAACCGCGAGTTCGCCCGTGCGCTGGGCCGTGCCGTGCATCGGCCGGCGATGTTACCGGCCCCGGCATTTGTCCTGCGGGTCGGCCTGGGCGAGTTGTCCGGGTTGCTGCTGGGTGGCCAGCGCGCTCTGCCGACGCGCTTGAGCGCCGCCGGTTTTAGTTTTCGTTTCACCGATTTGGATGCGGCCCTCGCTGATTTGCTTGGCCGCCATTAATAAGGAATACGCATGACCGATCACGCCTTGTTGCTGGTCAACCTGGGCTCCCCGGCGTCGACCGACGTAGCGGATGTACGGCGTTACCTCAATCAGTTCCTGATGGACCCTTATGTGGTCGACCTGCCCTGGCCGCTGCGCCGCCTGCTGGTGTCGTTGATCCTGGTCAAGCGCCCGGCGCAATCGGCGCACGCCTATGCCTCGATCTGGTGGGAGGACGGCTCGCCGCTGGTGGTGTTGAGCAAGCGCCTGCATGAGGCGATGAAGTCGCAGTGGCAGCACGGTCCGGTCGAATTGGCGATGCGCTACGGCGAGCCGTCGATCGAGACGGTGCTGACCCGTCTCGCCGCCCAGGGCATCAAGCAGGTCACCCTGGCACCGCTGTACCCGCAGTTCGCCGACAGCACCACCACCACGGTGATCGAGGAAGCCAAGCGGGCGGTGCGCGAGAAAAGCCTGGGTATCCGTTTTGCCGTGCTGCCGCCGTTCTACGATCAGCCGGAGTACCTCGACGCCCTGGTCGACAGCGCCAGGCCTTACCTGGCGCAGGATTTCGACCACCTGCTGCTGAGCTTTCACGGTTTGCCGGAGCGCCACCTGCACAAACTCGACCCCAGCGGGCATTGCCTGAAGGGGGCGGATTGTTGCCGCACCGCAGCGCCCGAGGTCGTGGCCCGCTGTTACCGCGCGCAATGTCTGCGCAGCGCCGAGGCGTTTGCCGCGCGCATGGGCCTGCGTGCGGAGCAGTGGTCGGTGTCGTTCCAGTCGCGCCTGGGCCGCGCCAAGTGGATTGAGCCCTACACCGAAGCGCGTCTGGATGAGTTGGCCAAGCAAGGCGTGAAGAAGCTGCTGGTGATGTGCCCGGCGTTTGTCGCCGACTGCATCGAGACCCTGGAAGAAATCGGCGACCGTGGCCGCGAGCAGTTTGTCGAGGCCGGTGGCGAGAGCCTGCAACTGGTGCCGTGCCTGAACGATCACCCGAGCTGGGTGGCGGCGCTGAAAACCCTCAGTGAGCGTGCACCACTAATGCTTTAACCGAACACGGCGCGGCTGTCATTCGTTCAAAAGGATGCGTTGCATTCGCCTGCGTGATAACACCTACGGGCGATACTCATCGCTCTGTATATCGGCCTAAGCTGGCAGCTCTTTCAACCGTCGTGCACCGCACCAACGGTGCCGAGGAGACTGCCAGTGTCCAACAACAATAACGGCTATCCCTCCAGTACCCGCGCCTGGGTAACTGTCGCCATCCTCATGGTGGCGTACGTGCTGTCGTTTATCGACCGGCAGATTCTCAACCTGCTGGTCGGCCCCATCCGTCGCGATCTGATGATCAGCGATACGCAGATGAGCCTGTTGATGGGCTTGTCGTTCGCCTTGTTCTACACCGTCTGCGGCATTCCCTTGGGGCGTTTGGCCGACACCAAGAGCCGGCGCGGGCTGATCGCCGTCGGTATCTTGTTCTGGAGTGCGGCCACGGCGGCTTGCGGCATGGCCAAGCTGTATTGGCAGTTTCTGCTCTGCCGCATCGGCGTCGGGGTCGGCGAGGCAGCGCTGTCGCCGGCGGCCTATTCGCTGATCGCCGACAGCTTTCCCGCCGAGCGCCGCGCCACGGCGATCAGCGTGTATTCGATGGGCGTCTATCTGGGTTCGGGGTTGGCTTTCCTGCTCGGCGGTCTGGTCATCCAGTTTGCCTCGGCGCAAGGCGATGTGGTGCTGCCGGTGTTCGGTGAGGTGCGCCCCTGGCAGCTGATCTTCCTGATTCTCGGCGCGGCCGGGGTGCTGTTTACCCTGCTGATGCTGGCGGTCAAGGAGCCTGCGCGGCGTGGCGTGGGTGCCGGGGTGGCGGTGCCGCTGGCGGATGTCGGGCGGTATATCCGCTCCAACCGGCGCACCGTGCTGTGCCACAACTTCGGTTTCGCTGGCCTGGCCTTTGCCGGCTACGGCAGTGCGGCCTGGGTGCCGACCTTCTTTATCCGCACCTACGGCTGGGACGCCGGCCAGGTCGGCATTGTCTATGGCAGCATCGTCGCGGTGTTCGGTTGCCTGGGCATCGTCTTCGGCGGACGCCTGGCGGACTGGATGGCCAAGCGCGGCAGCAGCGATGCCAATATGCGTGTCGGCCTCTACGCCGCCGTCGGTGCGGTGCCCTGTGTGCTGGCGTTCCCGCTGATGGACAGCGCGCTGTGGGCGGCGGTGCTGATGGCGCCGACCGTGTTCTGCCTGAGCATGCCCTTCGGTGTGGCGCCGGCGGCGATCCAGGAAATCATGCCCAACTCGATGCGCGGCCAGGCCTCGGCAATCTACCTGTTCGTGATCACCCTGATCGGCCTGGGTATTGGCCCGACCGCGGTGGCGCTGGTGACCGACTATGTGTTCGCCGACGACAACGCGCTGCGTTACTCGCTGCTGATCGTCACCGCGCTCGCCGTGTTCAGCTCGATCATTTTGCTGAGCATGGGCCTCAAGCCCTACCGCGAGAGTGTGGTGCGCTTGCAGGGCTGGGTCGCCAACCCAGCCTGAGCCGCCCTAGGTGTTGGCGCCGGGCGCTGATCGGCTAGGCGCGGCCTTGGCTGCTAGCTCTTTGGGCGGTCATGAGCGCGCGGCCTAAACCGCTGCCACAACAGCCGGACCGTCCATGCAACAGGTGATTGGCACCATAAAAAGCCCCGCACGTGGCGGGGCTTGTTCTATTCAGGCTGGCGCTAAGGCGTTGGTTCGTCAGTCAGCGCCTTGTTCTGCCAGCCTTGGCCGCCCGGCAGGATGAGGTTGAGCAGCAGGGCGCAGATGGCGCACAGGGAAATGCCGGAGAGGGCGAATTCGCTGTTGCCGATCACCATGCCGCCAATGCCGAACACCAGGGTCACCGAGACGATGATCAGGTTGCGCGCCTCGGACAGGTCCACCTGATGACGGATCAGGGTATTCAAGCCGACCACCGCGATGGAGCCGAACAGCAGGCAGAGAATGCCGCCCATCACCGGCACCGGGATGCTTTGCAGGGCCGTGCCGAACTTGCCGATGAAGGCCAGGCCGATGGCAAATACCGCCGCCCAGGTCATGATCTTCGGGTTGTAGCTCTTGGTCAGCATCACCGCGCCGGTGACTTCCGCGTAGGTGGTGTTCGGCGGGCCGCCGAACAGGCCGGCGGCCGAGGTGGCCAGGCCGTCGCCGAGCAGGGTGCGGTGCAAACCGGGCTTGCGGACAAAGTTCTTGCCGGTGACGCTACCGATGGCGACGACCCCGCCGATGTGCTCGATGGCCGGCGCCAGGGCGACTGGGACGATGTACAAAATGGCGCCCCAGTGCAGTTCCGGGGTGACGAAGGCCGGCAGCGCCAGCCAAGGCGCGGTAGCGATGTTACTGGTGTCGATCACCCCGCAGAAGGCGGCGACCGTGCAGCCGACGATGATCCCCGCGAGGATCGGCACCAGGCGCAGCAGGCCGCGCCCGAGGGAGGCTACCAGTACGGTGCTGATCAGCGCCGACATGGAAATCAGCATGGCGGTTTCGTAGGGCACCAGCTGTGCGCTGCCGTCGCCCGCTTTGCCCATGGCCATGTTCACCGCCACCGGCGACAGCGCCAGACCGATAGAAATGATCACCGGAGCGATCACCACCGGTGGCAGCAGACGGTCGATAAAACCGGCGCCTTTGACCCGTACCACCATGCTCAAGAGGATGTAGACCAGGCCGGAGGCGACGATGCCGCCGAGTACCGCCGGCAGGCCGAACTCGCCCTTGGCGGCGAGGATCGGCGCGATGAAGGCGAAACTGGAGGCGAGGAACACCGGCACCTGACGCCCGGTCACAGCCTGGAACAGCAGCGTGCCGACGCCCGCGGTGAACAGCGCCACGTTGGGGTCCATGCCGGTGATCAGCGGCATCAGCACCAGCGCGCCAAAGGCCACAAAGAGCATCTGCGCGCCGGACAGCACCTGGCGCCACTGCGGGTCGTTGAATTCATCGTGCATGGGTCAAGCGTCCTTTTGCTTAGTGCCGAAAATCTTGTCGCCGGCATCGCCCAGGCCCGGAATGATGTAGCCGTGTTCGTTGAGACGTTCGTCGATCGAGGCGGTGAAAATCACCACGTCCGGGTGCGCCGCATTGACCGCCTGGATGCCTTCCGGTGCGGCGACCAGCACCATCGCGCGGATTTCCTTGCAGCCGGCTTTCTTCAGCAGGTCGATGGTGGCGACCATCGAGCCGCCGGTGGCGAGCATCGGGTCGATGATCATCGCCAGGCGTTCGTCGATTTCCGGGACCAGTTTTTCCAGGTAGGTATGCGCTTCCAGGGTTTCCTCGTTGCGCGCCACGCCCACGGCGCTGACCTTGGCACCGGGAATCAGGCTGAGCACGCCGTCGAGCATGCCGATGCCGGCGCGCAGGATCGGCACCACGGTGATTTTCTTGCCGGAGATTTTCTCGACCTGTACCGGCCCGCACCAGCCCAGAATCTCGTAGTTTTCCAGGGGCAGATCCTTGGTCGCCTCATAGGTCAGCAGGGCGCCAACTTCCTGGGCCAGTTCGCGGAAGTTCTTGGTGCTGATATCGGCGCGACGCATCAGGCCAAGTTTATGGCGGATCAGCGGGTGGCGGATCTCGAGGACAGGCATGGCGGGGGTCTCCGGCGGGGCTGGCGAAAAATTCGGTTTAGATTAAAGCATTGAGCGGGCCAAGTGGTGCGTGGCGTAACGCCATATGTGGGTGCGCGACCGCGCTGTGGCAAAATCCACGCAGTTAGCGGCAGTTTTCCCCCGGATTGCCGCGAGGTCGCGCTTGAAGAACGCCACGTTGGTCCGCTGGGGCTTGCCCTGTTCGGGGCAGATGCGTACCTTTGCCGGCTTTTATTTTGACGCATCGATCAGCTTCTCTGCATCACGCAGGGTTTGCTCATTCAAGAGGAAAGACCATGTCCGCCGATCTCGCGCACATTCGCCAAGTCATGGCGCAAGCCGACTGCCTGTACACCGAAGCCCAAGTGGAAGCGGCCATCGACCAGGTCGCCAGCGCGATCAACGGCCAGTTGGCCGACTGCAACCCGGTGGTGTTCTGCGTGATGAACGGCGGCCTGATCTTCTCCGGCAAGCTGCTGCCCAAGCTGAGCTTTCCCCTGGAACTGTCCTACCTGCATGCCACCCGCTACCGCAACGAAACCAGCGGCGGCGAATTGTTCTGGAAAGCCAAGCCGGAAATCTCCTTCATCGACCGCGACGTGCTGATCATCGACGACATCCTCGACGAAGGGCACACCCTGGGTGCGATCATCGATTTCTGCCGGCATGCCGGCGCCCGTGCGGTGCACACCGCCGTGCTGATCGACAAGGATCATCAGCGCAAGGCGCGCCCGGACCTCAAGGCCGATTACGTTGGTCTGCCGTGCATCGACCGTTATATCTTCGGTTACGGTATGGACTACAAAGGCTACTGGCGCAACGCGCCGGGCATCTACGCGGTGAAGGGGCTTTAACCCATGAGCGGGCCGCGCTTTCTCGATCAGCACCTGTTCGCCACGTTGGCCGAGCAAGCGGCGGCCAGCCCGCGTCAGCGCCAACATCACAACTTTCACCAGATGCACGAGCCCTGCCATCGCCTGGCGGTTGGCTTGCAGGTGGACACCTACATCCCGCCGCACCGTCACCTCTCGGCCGATAAAGCCGAGGCGCTGCTGGTGCTCAAGGGGCGCCTGGGTTTGCTGGTGTTCAGCGATAACGGCGAGTTGTTGGATACCCGCGTGCTGGCGGCTGGCGGCGAATGTGTCGGCGTCGACCTGCCGCCCGGGGTGTTTCACGCGCTGGTGGTGCTGGACGCCGATAGCATTCTGTTCGAGTGCAAGGCCGGGCCCTACCAGCCCGTCGGTGACGGCGAGCAGGCTGGCTGGGCGCCGCGCGAAGGCCAACCCGGCGTTGCCGACTACCTCGCCTGGATGCGCGCGCAGTTCGCGTGAACGCACCGCCCACCCGCGATCAAGCCAGTCTGGTGCCGGATAGGGCGGACATGGCGCCGCCTGGTCCGCCATCGGCGGGTCATGTG
>DELY01000046.1:7151-49327 GCA_002354655.1 Pseudomonas sp. UBA2684 | reverse complement strand
CATGGCGAAGCCTTGTCCACCAGGGGTGAGTAATGGCGGACAAGCCGTTGGCATGTCCGCCCTACGTTTTGCTCCCGCCTGCCCAGCGCAGGGCTTTCACCCGCGCTTGTGGCAGGTCGCGGACATAGGCCAGTTGTCCGTCGACACGCTGAATGCCGGCGCGGCGTAGTTGCAGACGCACCTGCGCGGTGGGCCCGCTGAGCACCAGCCCTACGCCTTGCGCGCGGTAGTCGCGCAGCACGTTGGCGAGTGCCGCCAGGGCGGTCATGTCGAGCAGCGGCACGGCGCTGATGTCGACGATCACCACCTGCACGCCGGGGCTCAAGCGGCGTAGCACGCTGAGGGCTTTCTCCGCCGCGCCAAAGAACAACGGGCCGCGAATCGCATACACCAGCACATGCTCGGGCAGATCGCTCAAGGCGTGGTGAAAGTGCTTAGGCAGGGCGGCGGTGTCGGTCAGGTCGCTCATGCGCTTGATGAACAAGCCAGCGGCCAGCAACAGGCCGACGCCGACCGCCAGCACCATGTCGAACAGCACGGTGAGGATCAGGCACGTCAGCAGCACCAGCACATCGCTGCGCGGGGCGATGCGCAGGGTGTGTTGCACATGGCGCGCCTCGCTCATGTTCCACGCCACGATCAGCAGCAGTGCCGCCAGCGCCGCCATCGGCAAGTAGCTGAACAGCGGCGCGAGGTAGAGGATGGCGATCAACACCACGCCGGCGTGGATAATCGCCGCCAACGGCGAGCAGGCCCCGGCGCGTACGTTGGCGGCGCTGCGGGCGATGGCCGCGGTGGCGGTGATGCCGCCGAAAAACGGTGCCACCAGGTTACCGATGCCTTGGCCGATCAGCTCGCCGTTGGGGTCGTGCTTGCTGCCGGTCATGCCGTCGGCCACCACGGCGCAGAGCAACGATTCGATGGCGCCGAGCATGGCGATGGCAAAGGCCGGGGCGAGTAGTTGGCGGATCAGTTCGAAAGACAGTTGCAGCGGCTGGCCGTCCGCGCCCGACAGTTGCCAGGGCCAGGCGAGGCTCGGCAGAAACGGCGGAATACCCGGGTATTCGATGCCGTCCAGGTGATAGCTGAAACGTTCGCCGAGGGTGGCCACCGGCAGGCCCGCGCGCTCCAGCAACAGCGCCAGCCCGGCGCCGACCGCCAGTGCCGCCAGATGCCCCGGCACCCGTGGAACCCAGCGCGGCCACAGCACCAGCACCGCCAGACAAACCACGGCCACCAGGCTATCGCCCACTTGCAGGCTGGGCAGCGAGTGCAGCAGCAGGCTCAGTTGCTCGACATAATTGTGCGGCTGCGCGGCGAGGCTCAAGCCAAACAGGTCCTTGAGTTGCAGGGTGGCAATGACGATGCCGATACCGGCGGTGAAGCCCAGGGTCACCGGGTACGGAATGAACTCGATCAGCCGCCCGGCGCGCAACAGGCCGAGGGCGATCAGAATCAGCCCGGCCATCAGGGTGCACAGCAGCAGGCCGCCGAGGCCGAATTGCTGGGTGATCGGCAGCAGGATCACCACGAAGGCGGCGGTTGGCCCGGACACATTGAAGCGCGAACCTCCGCACAGGGCGATCAGCGGCGCGGCGACCAGCACCGTGTACAGGCCGTGTTGCGGCGCCACCCCGACGGCAATCGCCAGGGCCATGGCCAGGGGAATGGCGATGATGCCGACGGTAAGGCCTGCGCTCAGGTCGCCGCGCAGGCTTTTCCAGGCGTAGCCGGCCCGCAGGCTCTGACGCCAGGCAGCGAATAGCGGCGGGAGGGGCAAAGGCATGGTGGCTCCGTAATGGCTGGGCCGAGTATAGGGCGTGGGTCGTGGCGGCAGTCTTGACCTAAGTCGGGTGTCGGCGCGCTCGGGCGGCGTGTTAAAAAGTCCGGCTGCTTGCCCCGGGGCGGCGGTGGATGCGTTGAGCGCCGGGGCGCGCCGGAGTTACACTGCCGGCCCCGTGTGGCTTGGTTAGCTGGAGTGAACGATGCGTAAAGACAAGAAACAGGTGATTGGCGAAGAGATTGGTGACGAGCCGATCAAGCTGTTCCTCGCCGTCGAGCCGGCCGACGCCACGCCGCCGTCGCTGCACAAATTGATCAAGGCCTATCGCGGCCTGCGCATCGATGACTTCGAGCGCTTTGTCGGCTTTTTCGTTGCCGCTGGTTATGACCTGGATGCCAAGGATGCCCAGGGCCACGATTTCATTGCGCTGATCCAGGATCAGCGCCAGGCCGAGCTTTATATCGACGTGATCAACGCCGCCCGCGGCTGATTGAGTCACGCCGTTCTGTAGGCTGGGTTAGCGGCGCCTGCCGCTGAGCTGCGGACCGCTGTCTTCGACCGCCGCGTAACCCGGCGTGGCGTCGGCACAGACACCGCAGCGCTGAGCCCTGCGGCATGACTGACGTTTCGGCGTGCGCTTAACCCACCCTACAGCGCTCCGGCCTTTTTCCAGGCCAGGTAGCGGCTGACCAGCTCCGGGCCGAGTTCGCTGGGGCGCGCGTCGAGTACCGGCACATTGTGTGCGCTCAGGCGCTCGTGCAGGTTGGCCCGGGCGTTCAGGTAATCCACGGTGCCGCAGTAGGTCAAAGCCGACTCAAAGTCCTGCACCGGGGCTTGGCGCACATTGTCGAGCACTTCTTCGCGCAGGCTGGCGACCAGCACGCGGTGCTGGCGGCCCAGGCGTTTCACCGCAGCGAGCAGTTCCTCGTCGTCTTCGTCGCGCAGGTTGCTCACCAGCACCACCAGGGCGCGGCGACGCTGACGGCTAAGCAGGGCATCGGCGGCTGCGGCGAAGTCGGCGGGTTGCTGGGTGCTGTGCAGGTCGTACACCGCGTTGAGCAGCACATTCAACTGCGCCGGGCCTTTGACCGGCGGCAGGAAGCGACTGTGTTCGCCGGCAAAGGTCAGCAGGCCGACCGCATCGCCCTGGCGCAGTGCCACGTAGCTGAGCAGCAGGCTGGCGTTGAGGGCGTGGTCGAAGTGCGATAGCTCGCCATCCTGGCTGCGCATGCGCCGGCCGCAGTCGAGCAGGAAGACGATCTGCTGATCGCGCTCGTCCTGATACTCACGGGCAATCGGCATGCGTTTGCGCGCGGTGGCTTTCCAGTCGATCTGCCGCAGGGTGTCGCCGTCGCGGAACTCGCGCAGTTGGTGAAACTCCAGGCCCAGGCCGCGACGCGGCCGCTGGCGCACGCCGAGCTGGCTGAGCCAGTCGTCCACCGCCATCAGTTGCGCGCCGTACAGCCGGGCGAAGTCCGGATAGACCCGGGTTGCCTGGGGCAGGTCCAGGTAACGCCGGGCACGCCACAGGCGCAGCGGGCTGGGCAGGGTGATTTCACACTGCGGGAAGACGAAGTGGCCGCGCAGCAGCGGTCGTACGCGGTAGGCGAATTGCGTCTGTTCGCCGGGATGCAGCTCGACGCGCTGCGGTAAATGCTCGAAGGCCATGTCGCTGGGCAGGTGGTCGAATACCTGCAGTTGCAGCGGCCGCGGGTAATCGTGGTGCACGGTCAGGCGTACCTCGCTCCAGCGCCCCAGCGGCAGGTTGCCCGGCAACTGGCGCTCGATGCGCGGTGTGGGCACTTGGCGCAGGCGCCCGGCATCCACCAGCGCGGCGCCCAGCAGTGCCAGCAGCAGGCCCCACCAGAACGCCTGGAGCGCCGGCGGCAAACGCACGCCCAGGGCGCTCAGGGCGCCGAGCAGAATGGCCAGGCCGAGCAGGCCGGCGAGCAGGGTGAGCAGCGCGCGTGACGGTTTCATGCGGCACCTGCGGGCATCGATGGGCTCATAAACGCGGCGCCGGCACCTGTGCGAGCAGTTGTTGCAGCACCTGATCGACCGACAGGCCTTCGATGTCCAACTCCGGCGCCAGGCGTACGCGATGACGCAGTACGGCCAGGGCACAACCCTTGATGTCGTCGGGCAGGACGAAGTCGCCGCCGCGCAGCAGGGCGCGGGCGCGACCGCCGCGCACCAAGGCGATCGAGGCGCGCGGCCCGGCGCCAATGGTCAGGCCCGGCCAGGTGCGGGTGGCGCGGGCCAGGCGCACGGCGTAGTCGAGTACCTGTTCGTCGAGGGGCAAATCGCTGGCGATCTTTTGCAGGGCCAGTATGTCTTTGGCCTGCAACAAGGTGCGTAGCGGCGCGACGTCGAGCATGTCGGCTTTGCTTGAGCGGGTGACCTGGCGAACCATGCTCAGCTCTTCATCCTGCGCGGGGTAATCCATGCGCAGCTTGAGCATGAAGCGGTCCAGCTCGGCCTCGGGCAGCGGGTAGGTGCCTTCCTGTTCGATCGGGTTCTGTGTGGCCAGCACCATGAATGGCAGCGGCACCGCCAGGGGGCGGCCTTCCAAGGTGACCTGGCGCTCTTGCATGACTTCCAGCAACGCCGCCTGGGTTTTCGCCGGGGCGCGGTTGATTTCGTCGGCCAGCAGCAGGTTGGTGAACACCGGGCCTTTGCGCAGCTTGAATTGTTCGCTCTGCAAGTCGTACACGGCGTGGCCGGTGACGTCGCTGGGCATCAGGTCCGGGGTGAACTGGATGCGTGCGAATTCGCCGCCGAAGCAGCGCGCGAGGGCGCGTACCAGCAGGGTTTTGCCCAGGCCGGGTACGCCTTCGATCAGCACATGGCCGCCGGCGATCAACGCAGTCAGCACGTCATCGATTACCGCGTTCTGGCCAATCAGCGCCTTTTGCAACTCCAGACGCAGGGCCTGGGCCAGTTGGCTGGCGCGCTGGCGTTGTACCGCGGGGTTGGCGGCGGGCGGCGCGGCTGCTGGCGCCGGCGCGATCAAGCTGGCGGTCGTCGGCTCGTCGATGGGCGTGCTCGGCTGTTCGGGCGTGTGTTCGCTCATAGGGCATTCCTAAGGGTTTGCAGGTGGGCGACCTGGCGGGTGAAGTCGGCGGCGGCCAGACGCTGCTTGGGCAACGGCCGCATGGCTTGGCTGATGGCGCTGGAGGGCAGACGGGTCAAGCGACCCAAAACCTGCCACTGCTCGGCGACGCCGAGCCGTTCGAAACCGGGGTGACGGTGCCGCGCACGGCGTTGAATGTCCTGCTGCAAGCCTTGCAGCAGTGGCTGCTGGCCGCTGCGCCGCAAGAGAAAATCGGCGCTGCCGCGCAGGTGTTCCTGCAACTGCCGGCGGCTTAGGCTGGCCGGCATTTGCAGCGGGCCCTGGCGCATGCCGACGGACCACAGCAGCAGGCCGATCAGCAGGGCCAGGGCGGCCAGCGCTTCGGGGAAGTGGCGCAGCAGCAGGCTGAACAGATCGTCGCGCTCGGCGCGGTAGAGCAGAGTCACGGCGCTGTCCTGACTGAGGTACCAGAGCAGCCAGGCGTTATCGTGCTCGGCGATGCGCTCGTTCTGCCAGATCCAGCTGTCGCTCAGCACGCTGATCAAGCCGTCGCCGTGATAGAGCTGCAGCAGGTGCGTGGCGGCGCCGCTGTTGGCCCAGGCATGCGCGCGGTTGTTGGCGTCGTAAAGGTGAAAGTCGGTGTCGAAACCGAAGTAGGCCGGCGCCTCTTCGTTTTCCAGGTAGAGCTGGGTCAGTTCGGGGTAGGCCGTGGTTGCTTCGTCTGGCTCGGCAGCCTCTGCGGGCGGTGTTTCGATATCGGTGTCTGCCGCCGCTTCATCAAGGTCGTCGCTTTGGTATTGCTGGATGCCCAGGCTGTCGAGCAGCAGGTCGCCGCTTTGGCCTTGGTCCTCGTCCCATAGGCGTTCGGCGACAAACAGCAGGTGCCCGCCCTTGGCGGCCCAGGCCAGCAGGTGTTCGGTTTGCCGTGGGCTCATGCGCTGCCGATCGCCGAGCAGCAATAGGGTCTGTCCGGCACTGGGCAGAGTGGGCAGTACCTCCAGGCCATCGGCGCGCTGCACCGGCAGGCCTTGCTGACGCAGGAAGTGTTCGGCGGCCAGGTACGGGTTGGCGCGGACCTCAGGAGCGGGCCCGTGCTCGACGGTCTCTTGGTAGGGCACGGCGCGGCTCAGCAGGTAGGCGCCGAGCAGCCCCAGGCCGAGCAACAGTGCGCCAGCACCGATAAAGAGGATACGCCGGCTCATCCGCGTGCTCCGTTCGCGGACAGGCGCCGCCAACCTTCGCAGAGGCCATGCTTGAGGTTTTCCGGCGGCAGGCGATGGCCGTAGGCGAGGTTCTGCCAGTGACGGGTCAGCACCTGGGTGAAGCGGGCCAGTTCTTCCTGGTCGAGGCTGTGCACCAGGTTCAGCACTTCGGCTTCGGTGTGGGCGTTGCTCAGCGGCAGTCGGTAGTCGTGCAGCAAACGGCTGAGCAGGGCGCGGTAGAGCAGGCCGAGGGCCGCGCGCGGGTGTTCGGCCCATAACCGCTCGACTTCACCGGCGACGTCATCGGGCAGGCTTTGCGGGGCGACTTCAAGGCCGAACAGCTGGTGCGGCGCTACGGGCTTCTGCCGCGCCGGCAACCCCAGGCGCCCGGTGAAGGCGCCGAGCCAGTCGCGGTAGCGCCAGATCAGTAAGCCCGCCAGCCCGAGCACGGCAGCCCAGAGCAGCGCCTCGAAAAACAGCGCGACGCCGTCGATGCTCTTCCAGAACTGGGCCAGCGTGAAGAATTTCTCGATCAGTTCGAGCAGGCTCTTGAGCTCGTCTTCGCTCAGCTCTTCGGTCGGCGTTGCGTCGCCTAAGCGCCAGCGGGTCACGGTTTCACGGTTTTCGAATGGCGCTTGATCGAGCAGTTGGCCGATGCTCTGCTGTGCGGCCTGACTGTTCAGCGGTTGCTGGAGCAAGCGGGCGGCCTGCGGCCCAAGTGGGTCTTCGACGGGAAGCGGGCAACTGCTGGTGCCTACCGCCGCAGCGGCCATGGCCGGCGTCGGCGCTTGCAGCAACAACAGGCCGCAGCCGAGCAGCAGCGCATAGGCCACGCCGCTCAGGCGTTGGCGCAGCTGGCGGAACACCAATTCGATATCCCAGGCCTCCAGGGCGGTGCGTCGGTTCAGGTAGAGGGTGAAGCCACACGCGACATACACCGGTTCCCAGACGATCAACGCCAGGACATACAGCAGGTTGGACAGATGCTCCAACCACAGCCAGTCGCCAGTTGCCGCATTGACCAGGCTTTGCCAGCTCCAATCCAGTTCTATCTGTTGTGGCAAGAGCAGATAAAACAGGCTGGCGAGGCCCAGCCACAGGGCCATTTCCAGGTGCACGCCGACCAGGGTCAGCCAGGTGGCGCCGCCGGCATCGCGTTGACCGAGCACCACCAGGCGCTGGCTGCGCGCCTCGCCGGACAACCCTTCGAGTTGCAGCACCGGTAGGTCGAAACTGCGCGTCGGGCTCAGGCGGCGCCAGGTCAGGCTGGCCAGCAGCTGCGGCTTGAGCAGCCCGGGCAGCGCCTTGAGCGCCTGCTTGAGGGTGGGCGTATCGCCGAACAGCGCCCGCGAGAGGATATACAGCGGCAGGCGTTCGTAGGCCGGTTTCAGCCACCAGAAGGCGAAGACCGCCCAGCCGGGGTACTCCCACAGCAGCAGGCAGAGCAGGGCGAAGATCGGCAGGGTGACCAATGCCCAGCTGGCCATCAGCAGACCGGCATGCCGGCGGGCGAGCAGCACGCCGAGGTCCAGCGCCTCCCAGGCGCTGCGCGGGCGAATCGCCACGCTGGCATCAGTCAGGCGCATGCGCACCTCGTCCGGCGAGCAGCAGGTAGGCCAGTACCAACAACCACAACCCCGCGCCGACGACATATTTGATGGTTGGGCTGGCAAAGGTCATCGACGACCAATAGGCCTCGATAAAGGCCGCCAGCAGCAGGAACAGAATCACCCCGCCGATCAACCGCACACTGCGTCCAGCGGCCAGGCGTAAGGCCTCGCCGCGCGGCAGACGACCGGGGGCGAGCAGCGCCCAGCCGAGCTTGAAGCCGGCGCCGCCGGCCAGGGCAATGGCGGTGAGTTCGAAGGCGCCGTGGCCGACGACGAACGACCAGAAGGTTGCGCCGTAGCCGATCTGCGTCAGGTAACCGGCCACCGCACCGATCATCAGGCCGTTGAACAGCAGGAAGAATAGGCTGCCGAGGCCAAACAGCAGGCCGCTGGCGAAGGTCTGAAAGGCGATGCCGATGTTGTTCATGATGTAGAAGCCGAACATCATCCAGTCGTCGCCCGAGTCGCGCTCGCCAAAGCGTCCGAGACGCCGCGCGTCGGGGTCGTACATCTGCTCCATGCTCGCCACTTGAGCGGGGTCGACCAGGCTGTAGATCAGTTCGGGAAACAGGTAAACCAGTACGCCCATGCCCAGCAAGCTGCCAAAAAACAGCAGGCTGGCGGCCAGCACGCAACGCCATTCGGTGCGCACCAGACGCGGAAAGCCGCTGAGCACAAAGCCGATTAACTGGGCGCCGAGCGGGCTGCGATGGCGATAGAACTGCTGATGGCCGCGCAGAGCCAACTGCTGCAGTTGCTCGATCAAGTGATTGCTGTAGCCGCGTGCTTCGGCCAGGGCCAACTGCTGGCACAGGCGCCGATAATCGGCGGCGAAGCCCGTGCACTGTTGGCTGTCGGCCTTGCCGCGCTCAAGTGCATCGAGTTGCGCAGCGAAGCTCTCCCAGTCGCGTTGGTGGCGGCTTTCAAACAGGCTCTGTTTCATGTCGGCCCCAGCAGCCCACGGGCGATTCCGTGGATGCGCTGCTCCGCCTGTTCCGGCGCGACCTGCAAGGGTTCGGCAAGAATACCCGCCAATTCGGCGCGACGTGCGGCGGAGAGCGTTTCACTGCGCTCGGCGAAACCGAGCAGTGCGCGTTGTTCGCGCAGGCTGAGTGCCATCGGCGCGCGCAAGGCCGGTGCTGCCGGCAGGTTGGGGCGTAGCGGCGGACTGTCACTATAGACCACCAGCGTTCCGGCGGCGATATCGCCCAGGCGTTTGAACGCCTTGTGATTGAGGCAGCTGAGAATACCCAGGGTGTAGGCGAACGGCAGGATATCGACGAACCTCAGCAGGTTGCGGGTCAGCGAGGCCGCCCAGCCGACTGGGGTGCCGTCATCGTGCACCACGCGCAGGCCAAGCAGTTGTTTCCCCGGCGAGCGCCCCTGGTTGAATACTTCGAACAGCACCATGTACCACCAGGTGACCAGGAACAGCAGGATGGTCGCCAGGCCCATGCCGAATTGCCCGAGCATCCCGAGGCCCACATACAGCGCCAGCAGCAACAGGCCGCGAATCAGCAGATCGATGGTAAAGGCTAGCGCCCGCGGCACGAGGCCGGCAGGACGCAGGATCAGGTCGATCCCTTCAGGGGTTTCCACCTGATAGCGCGTATCCAGCAGCGTGGCCGGTGCGCGAGGATCGTGTGGATGAGGCGGGGTGGCGGTAGGCGACATCAGCATACTGCGATGGGGAAACCCCGATGCTAGCCAGCGGCCAGCGGCGAAGCAACCCGTCTGGTGGCCTGTGTGGCTAGTTCAATTAGTCAATTTCGGCGTCCGAGGCTTCGATACTGCGTTGCTGCTCCTCGCCATAGCCAGCTATGACTCGTCGCAGCGCCTTGTCTCAGAGCCTCGGCCATCCGAACTTGAGTTAACCAACTAGCCGTACAGGCCACTAGCGGCAATCTGCGGCTAGATCCACACGGGGGCCGTCTCAGGTGCTCGGTTGGGCAGTGCTAGACTGGCGTCGTATTCTGTTTTTAGGAAACCGCCGTGACCTCCAGCCTGTTCTGGTACGACTACGAAACCACCGGTATCGACCCGCGCCGCGACCGCCCTGTGCAGGTCGCCGGGATTCGCACCGATGAAGACCTCAACGAAATCGGCGAGCCGCTGAATATCTATTGTCAGCCCAGCGACGACATCCTGCCGCACCCGGCCGCCTGCCTGATCACCGGCATCACCCCGAGCCGGCTGGCGACCCAGGGCCTGAGCGAAGCCGCGTTCATGGCGCGGGTGCATGCCGAACTGGCTCAGCCAGGCACCTGCGGGGTGGGCTACAACAGCCTGCGCTTCGACGACGAAGTCACGCGCTACAGTCTTTACCGCAATTTCTACGATCCCTATGCCCGCGAGTGGCAGAGTGGCAACAGCCGCTGGGACCTGATCGACCTGGTGCGCACCGCCTATGCCTTGCGCCCGCAAGGGATGGTCTGGCCGGAGGAGGACGGTCGCGTCAGCCTCAAGCTCGAACGGCTGACCGCCGCCAACGGCATCGAACACGGCCAGGCCCACGACGCGCTGTCCGACGTACGCGCGACCATCGCCCTGGCGCGCTTGATCCGCAGCAAGCAGCCCAAGCTGTACGACTACCTCTATCAATTGCGCAGCAAACAGCGGGTGCTCGATCAGATAAAACTGTTGCAGCCGCTGGTACATATCTCCGGGCGCTTCGCCGGTTCGCGGCATTACTTGGCGCTGGTTCTGCCACTGGCGTGGCACCCGCGCAATCGCAACGCGTTGATTGTCTGCGACCTGCATGCCGACCCGACGCCGTTGCTCGACGAAGACGGCGAAACGTTGCGTCAGCGCTTGTATACCCGCCGCGAGCAACTGGCCGATGGCGAGTTACCCGTGCCCTTGAAGTTGCTGCATATCAACCGCTGCCCGGTGGTAGCGCCGCTGACGGTATTACGGGCCGAGGATATGCAGCGGTTGCAATTGGATACTACGGATTATCAGGCGCGCGCAGATCGCTTGATTGCCGCGCAAGGGCTATGGCAGAACAAACTCGCCCAGGTGTATGGCGCAGACGAGTTCGCCCCTGGCGAAGATCCGGAACAACAGTTGTATGACGGTTTTATCGGTGATCGTGACCGGCGTTTATGCGAGCAAGTGCGGCGTGCCGAACCGGCGCGCCTGGCCGAAGATGTATGGCCATTCGATGATGGGCGCTTACCGGAGTTATTATTTCGTTATCGTGCGCGCAACTTCCCGGCGAGCTTAAGTCCCGAGGAGCAGCAGCGTTGGTGGGCATTCTGTCAGCAACGCTTAATGCTGCCGGCATATGGTGCGCCGAATACTGTGGCGAGTTTCGAGGCGGCCCTGGGTGAAATAATCGTCACGGCAACGCCGGCGCAGCAGGCGGTATTGGCCGAGTGGCGCGACTATGTTGTGCGCTTGCGTCAGCGCTATGCCGTGGCGCCTGAATAAACAGCGGCGCATGGCATGGGCTGGGTTGCAGTCCATTGCCTCGCCCGCGGGCTGTCATAACTGCAACACATAAAAAAACGCCAGCAATGCTGGCGTTTTTTATTCGCTGAGTGGCGGCGACGCGGCGGGGCTTAGCCCAGCAGGGTGGCCCAGCCTTCTACAACCTCGGCGCCCCACTTGGCTTTCCACTCTTTCAGGGTTTTGTGATTGCCACCTTTGGTTTCGATCACTTCACCGGTGTTCGGGTTTTTGTACTGCTTAACTTTGCGGGCACGTTTGGTGCCGGTCACTTTGGCGGCACGCGGGGCCTTATTGCTTTTGGCTTCCGGGTCAAGCATGGCGATGATGTCACGCAGGGACTTCTGGTATTCACCCATCAGCGTGCGCAGTTTACCTTCGAATTCCAGCTCTTTTTTCAGCTTGTCGTCTTGCGACAGGTTCTTCAGGCGCTCTTGCAGTTCTTTGATGGCTTCTTCGGTAGCGCGGTATTCATTGATCAGCGACATGTGGTTTACCTTAATCTGCAGATGAGGTGATGGCTAAGTGTTAGCAATAATAGTCAGGCACTTTTGACAAGTAAACCGCTTTGTAAGAATTTGCCACGGTTGGGCAAATTAAAGTTGTGCAGGCTGCCGCGAATTAACTCCAGGATGCCGCGCTGTGGGTAAATATTGAATTAATTCAGAGGTCTTCTATTGGCCTTGCATCGTCAATAAACCGCATTGCCCGTGTGGGCTAAAACGTCGCGGGCAAGTGCCGGGTTGTGCACCCATTTGTGGGGCCGCGGCTTTAGGCCGCGGGGCGGCTCAGCAGGAATACTGCAGTTTTCCTGCGCTGTGGCTAAAATGGCCGACTTTGCGAATTTTCTGGAGTTTCCCATGCGCACTTTTCGGCTGGTCATAGCCTGTCCAGACCGCGTCGGTATCGTGGCCAAGGTCAGTAACTTTCTGGCCACCTATAACGGCTGGATTACCGAGGCGAGTCATCACTCGGATAATCAAAGTGGTTGGTTCTTTATGCGCCACGAAATTCGCGCCGACTCCTTGCCATTTGATCTGGACGGCTTTCGCCAGGCGTTCGCGCCGATCGCGCGCGAGTTTTCCATGGAGTGGCGAATCACCGATTCGGCGCAGAAAAAGCGTGTGGTGTTGATGGCCAGCCGCGAATCGCATTGCCTGGCGGACTTGCTGCACCGCTGGCACAGCGATGAACTGGATTGCGATATTCCCTGCGTGATTTCCAACCATAACGACCTGCGCAGCATGGTCGAGTGGCACGGTATTCCTTATTTCCACGTGCCGGTCGATCCGCTGAACAAGCAGCCGGCCTTCGATGAAGTGGCGCGGCTGATCGCAAGCCACCAGGCCGATGTGATTGTCCTTGCGCGTTATATGCAGATCCTGCCGCCGCAGCTATGCCGTGATTTCGCTCAGCGGGTGATCAATATCCACCATAGCTTCCTGCCGTCTTTCGTCGGCGCCAAGCCCTATCACCAGGCCTCGCTGCGTGGCGTCAAGCTGATCGGCGCGACTTCGCACTACGTCACCGAGGAGTTGGACGCCGGGCCGATCATCGAGCAGGACGTGGTGCGCGTCAGCCACCGCGACAGCATCGAGGAAATGGTGCGCCTGGGTAAGGACGTGGAGAAGATGGTGCTCTCGCGTGGGCTACGCTATCACTTGGAAGACCGCGTGCTGGTGCACGACAACAAGACGGTGGTGTTCGACTGATCGCCTTGTCGTGTTCCGGCCTGGTGCACGACACAGGAGTTCACTCATGCTCAAGTCAATCAAAGTACGGGACTACATGACCCGCCACCTGGTGACCTTCCGCGCTGATACGGATCTGTTCACCGCCATCAATCGGCTGTTGGAGCACCGGATTTCCGGCGCTCCGGTGGTCGACGCCCAAGGTCATCTGATCGGCCTGCTTTCCGAAGGCGACTGCCTGCGCGGGATACTCTCCGGGGCCTACTACGAGGCCATTGGTGGCAATGTCAGCATGTACATGACCACGGAAGTCGAAACCATCTCGCCCGAGACCGACATCATCGAGGTGTCCGAGCGGTTTTTGCGTGGCCGCCGGCGGCGTATGCCGGTGATCGAGGAGGGCCGCTTGATCGGCCAGATCAGCCGCAGCGATGTGCTGCGAGCCGTCAAGGAATTCGCCCAGCATGAACAGGGCCACTTGGCAGTCAATTGAGCGGCGGGCGCGAGTGATTGAAGGCCGCGGCATTGCCAGCAAGAGGAGTGTTTGATGAGTGATCCACTCGACCGCGTCACCTCGACTCCACCGCCGACCTTGGGTGAGGGCTGTGTCAGGCGCTACGACCCGGATGCTCTGAGCCCGGAGAATGGCACCGAGTTTCCCGGTGCCGCCGAGTTGTGGCAGCAACTGCAACGGACGACTGGCGATAAGCCGGAAAGTCCGCCGGAGAAATAGACGAGTCGGGTGGGCCGCCATCCGACCCACCCGACTGCACCGGCCCGCGTCTTAGATGCGGAAGCTGTCCACCAGTAGCTTGAGTCGCGACGCCTGCTGCTCCAGGTCGCCGCAGGCGCGCAGGGTGGCCTGGAGGTTTTCCACGCCTTCCTGGTTGAGGGTGTTGATTTCGATGATGTCCATGTTCAGCGATTCGATCACCGAGGTCTGCTCTTCGGTGGCGGTGGCCACCGACTGGTTCATGCCGTCGATCTCGCCGATGCGCTGGGTCACGCTGCCCAGTCGCTCGCCCGCCTGGTTGGCAATTTCCACGCTTTCTTCGCTGTAGCGCTGGCTTTCGGTCATGGTGGTGACCGACTCACGCGAGCCGATTTGCAGCTCTTCGATCATCTTCTCGATTTCCTGCGCCGACTCCTGGGTGCGGTGCGCCAGGTTGCGCACCTCGTCGGCGACCACGGCAAAACCGCGACCCGCTTCCCCGGCCCGTGCTGCTTCGATCGCCGCGTTGAGCGCCAGCAGGTTGGTTTGCTGGGAGATGCTTTTGATCACTTCGAGAATCTGCCCGATATTCACCGTCTTGCCGTTCAGCGTTTCGATATGGCTGCAGGACGCACGGATCTTGCCGGACAGGTCGTTCATCGCATGGATGGTTTTTTCCACCACCTGACGGCCATCTTCGGCTTGCTGGCGTGCATCCGAGGCGTGGGTCGAGGCATCCGCGGCGTTGCGCGCGATTTCCTGGGCGGCAGCGCCCAATTCGTTGATCGCTGCCGCCACGCTGTTGGTGCGACTGGCCTGTTCGTCGGAGTTGAGCATCGACGAGTTGGAGGCGTTGACCACCAGTTTCGCCACTTCGTTGACCTGGCTGGTGGCCGAGGATACTTCGCGGATCGAGCCGTGAATCCGCTCGACGAAGCGGTTGAAGGCCTTGGCCAGTTCGCCGAATTCGTCGTTGGACTGGATCGCCAGGCGCTTGGTCAGGTCGCCTTCGCCCTGGGCGATGTCCTGCATGGTTTTACCCATCACGTTCAGCGGCTGCATCAGCACGCGAATCAGCATGCTCAGCAGCAGGATGATCAACACCACCGCAATCACGGTCGCGACGATCGCCGAGGCGCGGAACTCGCTGAGCATGGAGTAGGCCTTGGCCTTGTCGATCGACAGGCCGACGTACCAGTCGACCGACGGTAGGCCCTTGACCGGGGCGAAGGTGAGAATGCGCGTGTCGCCATTCGATTCGGCTTCGCTGAAGTCGCTGCCGATGCGCGGTGTATTGGTCGGGTACACATCCGTGAGCGACTTCATCACCAGGTCTTTTTCCGGGTGCACCAGAATCTTGCCGTCGGCGCTGACCAGGAACGCATAACCGAGGCCGTCGAAATCCAGCGAGTTGATGATCGTCACCAGGGTTTGCAGGCTGAGGTCGCCACCCACCACGCCGGCCGGTTGTGCCGGGGTGGCGATGGTGATGATCAGCTCGCTGGTGGCGGCATCCACATAGGGTTCGGTGAGGGTGGTGCCGCCAGCGGCGACGGCATCCTTGTACCAGGGGCGGCTGCGCGGGTCGTAGCCGTCCGGCATGGCACTGTCCGGGCGCATGGTGAAGGCGCCGTCTGCGCTGCCCAGGTAGGTGAAGGCGAAGGTCGAGGTCAGGGCTCTCTGTTCCAGCAGACCGACCACTTGATCGGCGTCGGCGTTCCTGGCGATCGATTGCGCGGCACTTTCGACCAGCAGAATGCGCCCGGACAGCCAGTTCTGGATGTTGCCCGCCGTCACGTTGCCCATCTCGTGCAGGTAGCTTTCCAGGTCAGCGCGGATCGCATTGCGTTGCAAATAATCGTTGTACAAGGTGAATAACGAGAAGGCGGCGATCACCACCAGAGAGGCCGCGAGCAAAATCTTGTGGCTGAACTTCAGGTTATTGGTCATGGTTTCTTGCGTCCGGTGAGGTCTGGCACCAGTCTTAGGCTGGTGTCGGGCACAGTTTGCGCCTGTGAGTCGGCGATGCTCGATATGTCGGCATATCAGCAGTAAAGCTTTAACAGGCCGTTGAAAAACTACTGCGCTCGACTATGCCGCGTTGAACTCAGCCTCGAATGCGAGCCCAGTCAAAATGCTCATGTACAACTCGTACACTGCGCTTTTTCGCCTGATTTCGCCTTGCCTAGTCTTCGCTCGCTACATTTTTCAACGGCCTGCTAACCCAGGGGATGGCAAAGATGCCTGTATCGAATCAGTTTGTTTTGGGCGCTGACCTTTCCGGTCAGCCAGTCGGCCAGGCGCTGCGGTTGGCCAATCGGCATGGTCTGGTGGCGGGCGCTACCGGGACCGGCAAGACGGTGACGCTGCAACGTCTTGTCGAGACGTTCAGCGATGCCGGCGTGGCGGTGTTTGCCGCCGATGTGAAGGGTGACCTGTGTGGTCTTGGCGCTGCGGGTGCGCCGCAGGGCAAGGTCGCCGAACGAATCGCCAGCATGCCCTGGCTCGCTCATCAGCCGACCGCCTACCCGGTGACGCTGTGGGACATTCATGGCCAAAGCGGCCACCCGCTGCGCACCACGCTCAGTGAAATGGGCCCGTTGTTGCTCGGTGCGTTGCTGGAGTTGACCGACAGCCAGCAAGCCGCGCTGTATGCCGCCTTCAAGGTGGCAGACCGCGAAGGCTTGCTGCTGCTCGACCTGAAGGACTTGAAAGCGCTGCTGACGCACCTCAAAGACCACCCCGAGGTGCTCGGTGAGGACAGTGCGCTGTTCACCAATACCTCGTCGCAGGCGCTGCTGCGGCGGCTATCGAGCCTCGAGCAACAGGGCGCCGAAGCCTTGTTCGGCGAGCCGGCGCTGCAACTGCAAGACATTCTCCAGCCCGACCGTGACGGCCGTGGGCGGATTCACCTGCTCGATGCCAGCCGCCTGGTGCACGAAGCGCCGAAGGTCTACGCGACTTTCCTGCTATGGCTGCTGGCCGAGTTGTTCGAGCAACTGCCGGAGCGTGGCGATGCCGACAAGCCGCTGTTGGCGCTGTTTTTCGATGAGGCGCATCTGCTCTTCGCCGACACCCCGAAAGCCTTGCAGGAGCGCCTGGAACAGGTGGTGCGACTGATTCGCTCGAAAGGTGTGGGGGTGTATTTCGTCACTCAGTCGCCTGGCGATTTGCCGGATGACGTGCTGGCTCAGCTGGGCCTGCGTATTCAACACGGCTTGCGCGCCTTCACCGCCAAGGAGCAGAAATCCCTGCGTGCGGTAGCCGATGGTTTCCGTCCCAATCCGGCCTTCGACACGCTTGCGGTGCTGACTGAACTGGGGATCGGCGAAGCGCTGGTCGGCACCCTGGAAGACAAGGGCACGCCGGCCATGGTGCAGCGCGTGGCCATCGCGCCGCCGCAATCGCGCATTGGCCCGCTCAGCGACAGCGAACGGGCGGCACTGATTCGCCAGTCGCCGCTGCTCGGGCGCTACGACAAACCGCTGGATCGTGAGTCGGCCTACGAGCTGCTCACCGCCCGTGCGGCCAAAGCCAGTGCCGACGCCGCCGAGCAGGTTGATGAGGTGACAGCCAGCAAGGCCGGCAAAGCCGAAGCCGGCATTGGCGGCATGGCGGGCGATTTGCTGGGCAGCCTGGCCGGGCAAGTAATGAAAACGGCGGTGCGCCAAGCCGCTAACCAGATCGGTCGGCAGTTGGTGCGGGGGTTGCTGGGCTCGTTACTGGGCAGCAAACGACGCTAATAGCGCCGTGGTTAACGCCGTAGCGTTTTTCAACGGCCCGCTACTTCACTCTGCACTGGCCTTGCTATTTAGTTAGCCAGGCCAGTGAGCGTGTCGTGCGTGGCAATTGCCCAGATCTAAGCAGACGCGCGAAGAAACTTCCGACGTATTAACGCGCCAGGATTAATACAGTGACCGCGCTATTCCTACAGAGGAGAGTGCGGCCTTGAGGCGTTAGTCGGTGGTTCCATCGGTTTTGCTTTGCAGGTCTTTTTCAATCTTTTCGATTTCTTTCTCAAACGCTTGGTCGAGAAGGCTGGCCTTCTTGCGCCACGGCTTGCGCTCGGGATCCGGTTGAGCGGCGTAGGTGATGACTTCCCCGCCGTATACATCCTTGTAACGCTGCGCCTGGCGCTCGAGTTCGGCGCGCAGTTCGTCTTTCGTCACGTGATTACCCATGGTCTTAAAAATGCGTCGGCGACAACGTAAGGCGCCCGGCCTTACTGCTACGGTTACCGATTAATATGCAGCCTGAGCCGCTTTATAGTGTGGGGATTGGCTGGCGAAGCATCATGCTTGAAGATAATCCCCCGATTAAAAACAGTTACTTATTGTATGCGTAACGGCTTTTAAACGACGTTGCGGATAACAACGCGCACCGATTATGGCGAACCCTCGATAAAAGTCTAGCGCCGATTAACCGCGTGTTTAGCGTGCCGCTGCACATAGCGTAGTGATTACGGATAAATAAAGGCTATGTTCCTGTTAACTGTGCGTACGCAGATTCTGTAGGGTGGGTTAGTGGCGCTGAGGCGGGCTGGCAAAGCGACTGCGCAATAGAGCGCCACGTAACCCACCAAGCGCTAATCGGCCTAGCCCCTCTGGTGGGTTACGGCGTAACGGGCGATGCAGCGGCCGAGAGTCCGCGGTCATGCGCCGAACTCACCCTACGCATTACCGCGCTCCAGGCATTGTCTAGCCGACCTCACGTTTCACCATATAGCGGGTACAGCGCCTAAATAAAGCGGCTGTGCTACACGGCGTATTCACCCCAGGTATTAACGCAGCGGCTGGTAATGCAGGCTGAAGTGCATGTCGATGGATTGCCCCGGGTGCAACAGACGCAGGCCTGGGCGGCCGGGCAGGTGGTGTGCATTGACCGGATGACTGACCGGCTCGAAGCAGAAGAAGTCCTGCCCGCTTGGGCAATAGACCAGGTAGTAAGCGCTGCCACCAGCCTGGCAATCGAGTTGGTAGCCGGCATCGGCTTGAATGATCCGGCACCGGCCGTCCCAGCCGCTGAAGGCGTTATCAATCTGGTCCTCAGGCAGCGGCCGTGGCTGCTGGAAGTTCCAGGCTTCCGGCAGTTCGCTCAGGTGAGTGGACAGGCGCGCGGCATCGGATTGCCAGACCTGTTGCGCGGCGGCGCACAGTTGGGTCTGCGCGGTACGTGGGAAGTACGGATGCAGCCCCAGCCCGTGCCAGGCGGCATGCGGCGCCAAGTGCGTGACGTGCAGGCCGATGCGCAGCTTTCCTGCGCTGAGGTGGATGTGCTGTTGGGCGCGGTAAGCGAAGGGCAGTTGGCTGTCCAACTGCAGGCGGATGTCCGTGGCGCTGTGTTCGATCACCTGCCAGGGCTGCTGCCAGGCGCTGCCATGGATCGGCAAGGGATCGCTTGCGGTATTGGCCGGCAGCGCGAGCCAGCCATGCGGCACGGCGAAGCCGCCTTGGGCAATCCGGTTGGACCATGGCACCAACGGGTAGCACGCCAGCCGGCGGGCGGTGGCGGCGTTGAGCGCGTGCGCATCGCTAGGGCGCAGCAACGGCTGGCCGCTGGCGCGTACCGTCCAGTTGGCAATGCTACCGCCCAGCTCCGGCGCCAGTGTCAGACGGGTCAACGAATCTTCCAGGGTCAGCAGGGTTGGGGTCATGTGCAGGGCTCCAGAGTCTTCGGTGCAAATCGCTTATGCGTTATGGGATGTGTCATCGTACAACCGCCTGGGCTATGATGGCGGCTTAGCCGTTAGCCGAGAAAGACCGCCGATATGGATAACCAGAACACCCCGCCGCGCGCCCGTAGGAAGCACCGCAGCCTTGCCCAGGAGCTGGTGACCGAGCTTTCCCAGCGTATTCGTGATGGGGTGATCAAACGGGGCGACAAGTTGCCGACCGAGTCGGCGATCATGGAAGAGCAGGGCGTCAGTCGCACCGTGGTGCGCGAAGCCTTGTCGCGCTTGCAGGCTTCCGGCTTGGTGGAGACGCGCCATGGCATCGGCACCTTCGTGCTGGATACGCCGAGCCCCAGCGGTTTTCGCATCGACCCGGCGACCATCGTCACCTTGCGCGATGTATTGGCGATTCTTGAACTGCGCATCAGCCTGGAGGTTGAGTCGGCTGGCTTGGCGGCGCAGCGGCGCAGCACCGAGCAACTGACGGCCATGCGTGAAGCTCTGGACGCCTTGGGCTACGACGCGGCGCATTCCGGCGATGCGGTGGCCTCGGATTTCCAGTTCCACCTGCTGATTGCCGAGGCCACCGGCAACCGCTACTTCACCGACATCATGAGTCACCTGGGCACCAGCATCATTCCGCGTACCCGGCTGAATTCCGCACGCATCGCCCACGACGATCAGGCGCATTACCAGGCGCGCCTGAGCCGCGAGCATGAGCAGATTTTCGAAGCCATCGCCCGCCAGGATTCCGATGCGGCGCGCGCCGCCATGCGCCTGCACCTGACCAACAGCCGCGAGCGTCTGCGTCAGGCCCACGAAGCCGCCGAAGCGCAAGCTCAGCAGGCCTGACCCGCGCCGGCTAGGCATGCTTCAGGCCGGCCGGCGGTAGGTCAGCAGCACAATGCCGCTGACCACGATCAGCCCGCCGATAATCTGCATGCCGCCGAGCAGCTGATCCAGAATCAGCCAGCCAAATAGCAGTCCGGCCACTGGCTCCATGTTCATCACCGGGGCATTGCGTGCGATGTTCAGCCGGGTGACGAAGATAAACAGGGTAGAAAACGCCGTGCCGTAAAGCAGCACCAGGCAGGCCAGGGCGACCCAGCCGACGCCAGCCGACGGCAGGCCCATGCCGCCGGGCAGCAAGCCGCCGGCACCGGCCAGGGCCGAGGCGACGAACACCACCAGCATGGTCAGCATGCTGCGCACCGTACCCGGCATCGCGCTCAGGCGATGCTCGGTCACCCACAGCGCGCAGGCAAAAACGGCCGCCGCGGTCAAACCGAACAGCACGCCCTCGATCCAGCTGGCATCGATCTGCGTCTCGCCGGACAGCCGCGCCGGCAGGTCCAGCACCAGCACCAGGCCGAACAGAATCAGCCCCATCAGCAGCGCCGCCCGCGCGGTTGGGCGTGGCCCGCCGAGGGCCCAGGTCAGCAGTGCCAGAAGGATCGGCGCGAGGTTGACCACCAGCAGCGCCAGGGCCACCGGAATCCTCGCCACCGCCGAGTAGATGCAGAAGCTCTGCACCGCGATCAGCAGCCCCAGCAGCAGTTGCCAACCCCAGGTTTGCGGTTTTAGCCGCAGTGATTCGCTGCGCCACAGCACCAGCGCGATCAGCGCCAGCATGGTCACGCCCGAGCGGCAGAGCATCGCCAGCAGCAGGCCGGTGTCGTGGTCGAAGGCGATACGGGCGGCGATATGCCCGCCGGCGAACGAACAGGCCAGGGTGGCCAGAATCAGCACGGCGATGTGCCGGGGGAAGGGCGCGGCAGACATGCTATGTCCTTATAAAGCAAGGAGCCGCCAGGTCGGCGGCTCCAGGGGATCGTGACGCGTTCTGAGCGTTACAGCACCACGCTCGGCAGCCACAGCGAGATTGCCGGAATGTAGGTCACCGCCATCAGCACCATAAACAGCGCAGCGTAGAACGGCAGCAGCGCCTTGACGGTGTTCTCGATGGTCACTTTGCCGATGGCCGCACCGACGAACAGCACCGCGCCCACCGGCGGGGTGATCAGGCCGATGCCCAGGTTGACCAGCATGATCATGCCGAAATGCACCGGGTCGACACCAATATCCACCACCACCGGCAGCAGGATTGGGGTGAGGATCAGGATCAGCGGGGCCATGTCCATCAGCGTGCCGAGGGCCAGCAGCATGAAGTTGATGCACATCAGGATCACGTAGCGGTTGTCCGACAGGGTCAGGAACAGCGCGGTAATCTTCGACGGAATCTGCATCAGGGTCATGATGTAGCCGAAGCTGGCGGCGAAGGCGATCAGGATCATCACGATCGACAGGGTGCGCACCGTGCGGTGCATCAGCTTGGGCAGCTCGCGCCACTTGTAGTCGCGGTAGATGAACATGGTGACGAAGAACGCCCACACCACGGCGATGGCTGCCGACTCGGTGGCGGTAAACACGCCCGAGAGGATGCCGCCGAGGATGATCACCATGGTCATCAGCCCCCACAGTGCATCGACGCAGATTTTCAGCGCCTGCTTGAGCGGAATCACCTCACCCTTGGGATAGTTGCGCTTGCGTGCAAAGTACAGACACATGCACATCATCACCGCGCTGAGCAGCAGGCCCGGACCGATGCCGGCGATAAACAGCGAGGCGATCGATACCGTGCCACCAGCCGCCAGCGAATACAGCACCGAGTTGTGGCTAGGCGGGGTCAGCAGCGCTTGTACCGAGCCGCTGACGGTGACGGCGGTGGAGTACTCACGCGGGTAGCCCTTTTTTTCCATTTCCGGAATCAACACCGAGCCGACCGAGGCGGTATCGGCCAGGGACGAGCCGGAGATCGCGCCGAAGAAGGTCGAGGCGAGGATGTTGACCAGCGACAGCCCGCCACGCACGAAACCCACCAGCACGTTGGCGAAGTTGACCAGGCGCCGCGACATGCCGCCTTCGGCCATGATCGCACCGGCGAGGACGAAGAACGGAATGGCCAGCAGGGAGAATTTGCTCACGCCGCCGCTGATCTGAATCATGATGGCGTGGAACGGAATATCGATGTACCAGGCCCCGGCCAGGGCGGAAAGGCCCAGCGAGTAGGCTACCGGCACGCGCAGCAGGATCAGGACGAGAAAGCTGCCCAGCAGAATCAGCGCATCCATTACACGGCCTCCTTACTGTCTTCGAGCAGCTCGAAGTTGACCGCGCGTCTGTGGCTTTGGTCGCCGAAAAACAGGCGTTCGAGAATAAAGATCAGGGTTATTGCACCGCCGATCGGGATGGGTGCGTAGCTGACGCCTACACGCAAGGTCGGCAGGGTGCTCATGAATTGGTTCCAGGTAGCGATGCACAGCTTGGTGCCCCAGATCGTCATAAACAGGCAGATCACCGCCATGAGTACCTGCACGAACAGGGTAATGATGGGCTGCCAGTTATCTGGCATGCGGTCGGTCAGCGTGGTCACCGCCATGTGTGCACCGGCCCGGTAGCTGGCGGCGGCACCGATAAAGGTGAACACCACCATCAGCAGAATGGCCACCGGTTCCGGCCAGCCGGCCCCGCTGCCCAGTATGTAACGGGCGAAGATGCCCCAGGGAATGATCAGCGCCATGGTCACGACCGCGAGGCCAGCGAGCCAGATACAGGCCAGGTAGATCACGTCGTTGATGCGTAACAGCGTGTTTTTCATGAGGCTTCACCACGCACGTGGCAACGGTTAAGCCGTTGCCACGACGTTATTCAGAGAGAGCGGATTACTGCACGGCTTCGATACGTTTGATCAGCTCGGCATAAGGCGCGCCGTATTTCTCGCGTACCGGGGCGGTGGCATCGTAGAAGGGCTTCTTGTCGACTTCGATGAACTCGACGCCGGCTTCCTTGAGCTTGGCTTCGCTGCTGGCGCTCTTCGCATCCCACAGCACGCGTTCTTCCATCTGCGCTTCACGGGCGAACTTCTTCACCAGGGCTTGCTGCTCCGGGGTCAGTTTTTCCCAGGTGGTTTTCGACATCATCAGCGGCTCGGGCAGGATCAGGTGACCGGTGAGGCTGTAGTAGTTGGCGTTGCGGTAGTGGTTATGCTCGAGCATGGTCGGCGGGTTGTTCTCCGCGCCATCGATCACCCCGGTTTGCAGGGCGCTGAAGATTTCGCCGGTGTCCATGGCGATGCCGTTGGCGCCCATGGCGTTGAGGGTGTCGATGAACAGCGGGTTGCCCATCACGCGGATTTTCATGCCCTTGAGGTCTTCGAGGGTGCGGACCGGCTTCTTGGTGTAGATGTTGCGGGTGCCGCCATCCATCCACGCCAGGCCGACCATGTTGAATTCCGATTCGGTGATCTTGTCGAGAATTTCCTGGCCGACGTCGCCGTCGATCACCGCACGCATGTGCGCATGGTCGCGGAAGATGAATGGCATATTGAACACGTTGACGTCTGGCACTACCGGGCCGACCGTGCCGAGGCTGACGCGGGTCAGTTGCACAGCGCCGATCTGGGTCTGTTCGACCACTTCCTTCTCCGAGCCGAGCACGCCGCCGGCGTACATGCGGTAGCTGATTTCGCCGTTGGTCGCGGCATCGAGTTTCTTACCGAGGTTTTCCATGGCCACCACGGTTGGGTAACCGGCCGGGTGGATTTCGGCGATCTTCAGGGTAACGGCCGCCTGGGCCAGGCCCGAGAGGCAGAAGGCGAAGGGCAGGGCGGCGATGAGCAACTTGCGTTTGAAGTTCATGGTGAAGCTCCAGTCTTTTGTTGTTGTTGGGAGTGCAGCGTTGCGAGAGCTAAGGCGACGACGAAGCAAGCGCGTCTCAGCCGTTGAAATAAGGTTCCTCCAGGCCCGTGACGCCGGGGTTGAGGGCAAACACGCCGCCGGCCAATGGCTGGTCGGCGAGGTCGACGCCATCCGGGCGGATCGAGGTGACATAAAGGGTGTCCAGGTTGCGACCGCCGAAGGCACACATGGCGGGCTTCTTCACCGGTACGGCGAGGGAGCGGTCGAGGCGACCCTGCGGGGTGAAGCGATGGATCAGCCCGGCATCGTTGCCGCAGATCCAGTAGCAGCCGTCGGCATCCACTGCTGCGCCATCCGGGCGGCCGGGATGGGCCTGCATATCGACGAACAGCCGGCGGTTATGCGGCGTGCCGCTGTCGATGTCGTAGTCGAACGCCCAGATCGCCTGCACGGACGGGTGCGAGTCGGACAGGTACAGCGTGCGGCCGTCCGGGCTGAACGCCAGGCCGTTGGGCACGATAAAGTCATTGAGTTGCGCGCTGAGCGGCTCGGCTTGGTCGGCGCCGTAGCGGTACAGGGCACCGACTGGCGCTGCCGCGCTCATGTCGAGCAGCATGCTGCCGGCCCAGAAGCGGCCCTGGCGGTCGCAGCGGCCGTCATTGAAACGCATATCGGGGCGGGCGTGTTCTACGCCGGCCAGCAAGCGGCTGCTGAGCTGACCATCGGCCTGGGTCTGCAGGTGGAACAGGCCGCTCTGCATGCCGGCGATCCAGCCGCCGTCACGGCAACGGGCGATGCAGGCGAGCATCTGCGGCGCGGCCCAACTCTGCGTCTGGCCGTTGGCGGCGCTCCAGCGGTGCAGGCGCTTGGCCGGGATATCGACCCAGTACAGCGCCTGTTCGGCCGCGCTCCACACCGGGCTTTCGCCGGTGGCATTGCGGGCGTCGAGAATCAATTCAGCGTGCATGGCAGCTCGGTTCTCTGATTGGGCTGAGCGGTGTTCAGGCGTCGCCGAACGGGCCGGCGGCGACGAAGGCGCCACCCTGGTAGACCATCGCCGGGTCATCGGCGGCCGGCAGCGGTTGCGCGTCGATCTGCGCGCGGAACACTTCGGAGTTGTCCTGGGGTTGATAACCGAGGTGCGTGGCCAGGTGGTTGTCCCACCAGACGTTCTGGTTATCGGACATGCCGTAGACCACGGTGTGGCCGACGTTCGGCGTGTACAGCGCGCGCTCGAGCAGCTGTGTCAGGTCGCGGTAGCTCAGCCAGGTGCTCATCATTCGGCGGTTGTGCGGCTCGGGGAAGGAGGAGCCGATGCGGATGCTCACGGTCTCGATGCCGTAGCGGTCGAAGTAGAAACTGGCCATGTCTTCGCCGTAGGACTTGGACAAGCCGTAGTAGCTGTCCGGGCGACGTGGGCAGTTGGCGTCGATGGTTTCATCTTGCTTATAGAAACCGATGACATGGTTGGAGCTGGCGAAGATCACCCGCTTCACGCCATGCCGGCGCGCGGCTTCATAAATATGGAACACCCCGCAGATGTTGGCGCCGAGGATTTCCTCGAAGGGCCGCTCCACCGATACGCCACCGAAGTGCAGGATCGCATCCACGCCTTCGACCAGCTGGTGCACGGCGGCTTTGTCGGCGAGGTCGCAGACCTGGACTTCTTCATGGGCGCCCGTGGCGGGGCTCATGGCGGCAATATCGGAGACGCGCAGGACATTGGCATAGGGCCGCAGGCTTTCCCGCAGGACCTTGCCCAGACCGCCTGCGGCACCGGTGAGCAGCAGGCGATTGAAGGGAGCTGGGGCGTTGGAGGTCGTGGTCATGGCAGGGGTCTGCTTCTCTGCTTGTTGTTATTGGAAGTGTCATCTGTTGTCGTATGACTTGCAGCGATTATCATCAGCCTCGTTTGCTTTTGTCAACGCGACTATTGCAGTTTTTTGTGCCGCCGCTACGCGGTTATAGCGGCTTGTGGGCATGCGAAAAACCCTGCCGTGGCGTGCTTTTTAGCGCGTGCCAAGGCTCTATATCGAGGGTTTGTCGGTGTGTCAACGCGGTTCGCGGAGTCGCCCGTGGTGAGGGGCGACGCGAGTGCCGCAATCGGCATGTGATGAACGGTTTAGTTGTACGACAACATTGCGTGCTGACAGAGCGTCAATCCATCGGCTGCGCGTTGCCCGCCGCATGACGAATGGCGTCGCGCAGCAACAGGACTGCCGGGTTGTCGTTGTCATCGCGGCAGACCAGGTGCAGCTCGCTTTGAATGCCTGACGGCAATCCGATTGGGCGATACCGCACCCCCTCGAACTGCACCATGCTGGCGCTGCGTGGCACCAGGGCCAGGCCCATGCCGGCATTCACCAGGGCCAGGATGGTCAGCGTGGAGCCGAGAAACTGCACGTAGTCGGGGGTTACCCGTGCGGAGCGGAACATGCCGGTCAGCAACTCATTGAACGGTTGCCAGGCGGCGTGGGCGTACATGATGAATGGCTGCCCATCCAGCGCCGAGATGTCCAGGGTGGTTTGCTGGCCCAGCATATGGTGGCTGGGCAGGGCGAGCACAAAGGGTTCACGCACCAGGCACTCGCTGTTGAAGCCGTGCTGGTGCATCGGCGCGCGCACAATTCCCACGTCGATCCGTCGTGCGCGCAAGGCTTCGAGTTGATCGACGGTGTTCATCTCGTGCAGCGCAATATTGATCCCCGGGCGTTCGCTGCGGGCCTGCGCCACCACATGCGGGAGAAAGTCGTACACCGCGCTGGCGACGAAGCCGATGGTCACCGAGCCCAGGTCTCCCTGGGCAATGCGAAGTGCCGCACTGGCGGCATTCTGCGCGTGCTCAAGCACGGCTTGGGCCTCGATGAAAAACGCACGGCCCGCCGCCGTCAGCGTGACCGAGCGCGTGCTGCGGTTGAACAGGCTGACCCCCAGGCTGTGCTCCAGCAACTGAATCTGCCTGCTCAGCGGTGGTTGGGTCATGTTCAGGCGTTCGGCTGCGCGGCGAAAGTTCAGCTCGGTGGCCACGGTGGTAAAGCAGCGGAGTTGGGACAGCTCGAACATTGATTCAATCCGGGTATCAATACGGTACCTGATTAGATTAGACCTTGGTGAATCTCGCCGTCCATGATGAGGCACCAGTACTGCGCGGTGCGGTACATGATCAGCGGTGAGCACCGCGAGGGATAACGTTATGGAAAACCGCAATGCCGGCCTCGTCGGCGACCGTATCCGTTGGATAAAGCTGCGCTCGGTGAGGCTGCCGCTACAGCACGCGGTGAGCGATGCCAAGGTGCTCACCGGTCGGCAGCCAGCCCTCGACGCGGTGAGCCTGTTGTTCGCTGAAATCGAGACCGAGCAAGGGCATGCGGGGCTGGGTTTCACCTATACCCTGCGTACTGGCGGTCCCGCGCAATACGCCCACGCGATGGAGGTCGCGCCGTTGCTTATCGGCGAAGATCCCAATGATATTGCTCGGCTCTGGAGCAAGCTGGCGTGGGCTGGCGCTTCGGTCGGTCGCAGTGGGGTCGCGGTGCAGGCGATTGCCGCGCTGGATACTGCGCTGTGGGATATCAAGGCGCGTCGCGCTAAGTTGCCTTTAGCCAAATTGCTCGGTGCCCAGCGCGATAGCGTGCCTTGTTACAACACCTCGGGTGGCTACTTGCAGGCATCGATCGAAGAGGTTATCGACAGGGCCGAGCAGTCCCGCGCCCGAGGGATCGGCGGGCTGAAGATCAAGGTTGGCCAGCCAGATCGTCAGCTCGATCTGCGACGTGTCGAGGCGCTGCGCAAGCATTTTGGCGAGCAGGTGCCGCTGATGGTCGATGTCAACCAGCAGTGGGATCGCAGCACGGCACTGCGCATGGGCCGAGCCCTGGAGCAGTATCGGTTGGAGTGGATCGAAGAACCGCTGGCTGCCCATGACCTGGCAGGCCATGCGGCGCTGGCCGCGCAACTGGACACGCCGATAGGGACGGGCGAGATGCTCACCAGCGCGGCCGATGTGGCGGCCTATGTGGAGAGCGGGGCGGTCGATGTGATCATGCACGATGCCCCGCGCATCGGTGGGATCACCCCGTTTCTCAAAGTGGCGAGTCTGGCGGAGAGTCGCGGCATGATCATGGCGCCGCATTTCGTCATGGAAATCCATCTGCACCTGGCTGCGGCCTACGAGCATCAGGTCTGGGTTGAGCATTTCGAGTGGCTGGAGCCGGCGTTCAACGAACGGCTGGACATCCGCGACGGCCTGATGCTGGTCCCGCAGCGGCCAGGCCTGGGTTTGACCCTGAGTGAGCAAGTCGAGGCCTGGACGCTGGCGAGTTGGACCTGCGGCACGCGCGCTTGAGCGCGCGAGGCCGGCACTGGTTGCCGGCCTGCTCAGGCTGAGGCTGGGCTCAGGTGCGGAGGATTTCATTCATGGGGCTTTTCTTGGTGCGCAGCGAGCTGACGATTTGCCAGATCACGAACGCCAGGGCCAGCCCCAGGAACGACGCCGCGATCGGGTTGCTGAGGAATGCACCGAAGTTGCCATCCGACAGCATCAAACCGCGACGCAGATTGGTTTCCGCCATCGGCCCGAGAATGAAGCCGATGATAAAGGGCGCTGCCGGCATCCCGGCTTTGACGAAGACGTAACCCAGCAGGCCGAAGATCAGGATCGACCAGACGTCGAACAGGCGGCTGGACAGGCCGAAGGCCCCCACCACGCAGAGCACCAGGATGATCGGCAGGAGGATGTGCTTGGGCACGTCGAGCAGCTTGATGAACAGGCGCAGGCCGTAGAACTCCATGAAGAGCATCAGGACGGTGGACACGATCAGTGCCGCGAAGATGGTGTACACCAACGGCGCCTGGCTGATGAACAGCAGCGGCCCGGGCTGGATGCCGTGGATCAGGAAGCCGCCGAGCAGAATCGCGGTGACCGTGTCGCCGGGAATGCCCAGAGTCATCAGCGGCAGCATGGCGCCGCCGATACCGGCGTTGTTGGCCGTCTCACTGGCGACCACGCCGCCAATATTGCCTTTGCCGTAGGTTTCCGGGTTTTTCGCGCGCTTCTTCGAAATGATGTACGCCACCAGGTTCGAGGTGCCGGCGCCGATACCTGGCAGGATGCCAATGGCCAGGCCGATCAGGCCGGAGCGCGAGGCGTTGGGAATCTGCTCGCGAAACTCTTTGAGCGAGAAGCCGAAGCCCTTGATGTTCTTCATGCTCACCGACTGCGCCTTGCCCTGGCTCGCCGTGCGGCCGCGCTCGGCCACCTTGATGATCTCGGCGACAGCGAACATGCCGATCATCACCGTGAGCATGGCGAAACCGCCATTCAGTTCGGTGATGCCGAACGTGAAGCGGCGCACCGCTTCCACGGGCGCGATGCCCACGGTGGAGACCGCGAAGCCCAGGGCACCGGCGAACAGGCCTTTGGCCATGGAGCCGGCGGACAGGGTGGCGATCAGGGTCAGGGAGAACACCGCGATGGCGAAGTATTCATGGGGGCCGAAGCGCAGGGCGACCTTGGCCAGTTGCGGGGCGATGAACATCAATGCCGCGATACTAAAAATGGTGCCCAGGAAGGAGAACACGATGCCGACGCCGAGGGCCTTGACCCCATGGCCTTGCTCCATCAGCGGACCGCCGTCGAATACCGTGGCGATGGAGGAGGGCGTGCCGGGGATTTTCAGCAAAATGGCGGAAATCAGTCCGCCCGAGGTGGCGCCGATAAACAGCGCCACCAGCAGCGACAGACCGGCTTGCGGCCCCATGGTGAACGTCAGCGGTAGGCACAGGGCCACCGCCATGGTCGCCGACAGGCCGGGCACGGCGCCGAAGACAATGCCCACGGCCACGCCGATCACCATCAGCAACAGGATGTTCAACGAAAACACGGCACCGAAGCCTTGCTGCAGTAATTCGAGCATGGTCGATTCTCCTAAAGGCCGAGTAACCCGGATGGCAGCATCAGATCGAAAGCCTCACGGAACAGCAGGTAGATCGTCGCCGAACTGATCAGCGCGATCAGGCCGTAGACGAGGTGGTTGGCCTTCTGCCCGACTGGGGTAAGGACGCAAAACTGCAGGTACAGGTAGACCGCGGTCATGATCGGGAAACCCACCGTTTTCAACAGCGCGATGTAGCCGGTGATCAGCGCCAGGGTCTTGATCACGGTCTTGACGTCGATGCTGCCGAGCGTTGTCTGCGCCTCCTCGTCGAGCCCCTGCTCAGTCGCCTTGGGCGCGGCAAATGCGCTGACCAGTTGTATGGCGCCAAGCAGGCAGAGCATTGCCGAAAGCAGATAGGGCACGAAGGCCACGTCGATGCCGGCATGCCGGGGCAGTTGGCTGGTCATGAGCAGGTAGCCGAGGCCGACGCCAAGCATGGCGACGCCGATCAGCAGTTCCTTTGTATTACGGGTAGCCATCAGGGAACCTCGCGGGATGGACGAAGGCGTAGCCGGCTGTGGTGGGCCGGCTGGTGTTGGCGTTAGTTGGACTGGCGCAGGGCACCTTGGTATTGCATGAAGTCGTCGCGGGTTTTGCTCAGCACGGCAACCGCTTCCTCGCTGCCGTAGTAGGCAACCGGCTGCTTGAAGGATTTCTTCAGCTCATCGGCGTATTCAGGCAGTTCGGTGATCTGCTTCATGATGCCGGCCATCTTCTCGACGATTGCCGGGTCGGTGCCTTTCGGGAAGGCCACTACGTAGGGCTTGTCGATGGTGAAGTCGACGCCTTGCTCTTTGAAGGTCTGCACCTCGCCCAGCAGCGCGTTACGCTCTTGGTTCGGCTGGCCCAGCGCGGCCATCTGCCCGCCGGTGACGTAGTCCTGTACGGAGCCGTAGCTGATCGCACCCAGGTCGATACGGCCGCCCAGCAGCGCAACGACCTTCTCGGAAACGGTGCCGGCATCGACCATTTTCAGCTTCACCCCGGCCAGTTGTTCAAACATCAGGCCCTGGATGTGCGAGAAGCTGCCCATCTCGGTGCCATAGCTGACGCTGTTGGGGTTGGCTTTGGCTTTGTCGATCAGCTGTTGCAGGCTGTTAACCCCCGCATCCTGGCTGGCGACGAAGATGGCGCCCTTGTCCACGCCGGCGATGCAGGCGATGTCGAAGGCCTCGAAGCTGTCTTCGGACAGGCCGGCGACTTCGTTGACGATCAACTGGCCTGTGTGGGTGAACAGGATGGTGTTGCCATCCGGCGCGGCGCCTTTGACCTGCTCGGCGGCCAGGGTGCCACCGCCACCGGCCATATTGGTCACGACCATGTTCTTGCCGGTGATCTGGTTGAAGTACTTGGCCATCATCCGCGCGTTGAAGTCGGTGTCACCGCCGGCGTTGGCGATGACCACCACCTGTACCGGGCGGGTCGGCCAGTTGGGGGCGTCTGCAGCGAGTGCGCTGCCGGCAGTAAAGGTCATCAATGCGGACATCAGAGAAGCACAGAGGGTTTTTTTCATTGTTAAGTCTCCGGTGGTTGGTGGCGTGCGGTGCGGTGAGGGGGTTGATCAATCAAGCCGGCTGGCGACCGAGGCTCGGTTGCTTGGGGTCGTACTGCCAGCCAGGCACCAGGTATTGCATGGCCATGGCGTCGTCGCGGGCAGTGCCGGCAACTTTCTTGTAGAGCTCATGGGCGGCCATGATCCGCTCCAGGTCCGGCTCAATGCCCAGGCCCGGTTTCTGCGGCACCCGAACCTGGCCGTCGACGATCTGCAACGGCTCGCGCGTGAGGCGTTCCTGGCCTTCCTGCCAGATCCAGTGGGTGTCGATGGCGGTGATGCGGCCAGGTGCTGCGGCGGCGGCGTGGGTGAACATGGCCAGGGAAATATCGAAGTGGTTGTTCGAGTGCGAGCCCCAGGTCAGGCCGAACTCTTCACACATCTGCGCCAGGCGCACGGAGCCCTGCATGGTCCAGAAGTGCGGATCAGCCAAGGGGATGTCGACCGCTTCGAGGCGCAATGAATGGCCCATCTGCCGCCAGTCGGTCGCCACCATGTTGGTCGCGGTGGGGATGCCGGTGGCGCGTTTGAATTCGGCCATGATTTCGCGCCCGGAAAAACCGTTCTCCGGGCCGCAGGGGTCTTCGGCATAGGCGAGGACATGGCTTTGACCTGTGCACAGCTCGATGGCTTCGGCCAGGGACCAGGCGCCGTTCGGGTCGAGGGTGACGCGGGCCTCAGGAAAGCGCGCCTTGATTGCGGCGACGGCCTGCATTTCCTCGGCGCCGCTCATCACCCCGCCCTTGAGCTTGAAATCCTTGAAGCCGTAGCGGGCATTGGCTGCTTCGGCCAGGCGTACGATAGCCGCTGGCGTCACGGCTTCCTGGTGGCGCACCTGATACCAGGCATGACTGTCGTTGTGGCCTGGCAGATAAGGCAGGTCCGTGCGGCGGCGGTCACCTATATAGAAGAGGTACGCGAGCATCGGCACGCTGGCGCGCTGCTGGCCGCTGCCGAGCAACTCGGCCACCGGCACCTCGAGGTGCTGGCCAAGCAGGTCGAGGAGGGCGGCCTCCACGGCGGTTATCACGTTATCCAGGCGCAGGTTGATTTCATGGGGCTGTTTGAGCACCGCCGCTTCCGACGCCGAAGTGACCTGATGCACCGTGGCTTGCGGGCCGTCGCCCTGGCGTCCAGCAATGGCCTGGCGCAGGTTATTCAGCGTGCGGTTATAGCGGCCGAGCGGTTGGCCGATGACCAGGCTGCGGGTGCGCGCCAGTGCCTGGCGAATACCTTCGCCGCCTGGCACCTCGCCCATCCCGGTGCGCCCAGCGCTGTCTTTGAGCAGCACCAGGTTGCGCGTGAAGAAGGGCGCGTGGGCACCGCACAGGTTGAGCAGCATGCTGTCGTGGCCCGCCACCGGGATGACCTGCATATCCACTACTGTCGGTGTCGCGGTGTGCGTGTGTTCAGCCATTACGATGTCGCTCCAGTGATGCGGCCGGTGGTCGATTGTGGGTGACGCCGTGCGCTACGCGCCCTTGCCGCTGCATGCATGGCCGTACCTGGCAGAGGGCCGCTTGCGGCAAGCGTGACGGGGGAGAAATGGCGGGGTGCGGGGCGAGTCGTTGCGCATGATCGGCTCAGGCCAGGCGAAAGGCGCGCACCGGCATGAGGGGGCGTCGCCGTGGCGAGGCCGGTGTGCAATGGCGGCAATGTGGCCTGTGATAGCGGGATCATGGCAGGGCCTGCAACGCTGTTTATTGTTATGATTTGTCATACGTTGTCGTACGACTTTTCTCGATTATCGGCAGCCTTTTATCGTGTTGTCAACGCTGGTGTCTGGGTTTCGACGGTGCACCGGCGGTTGTTGAGTGCCGCAATTAAACAGTATGTTTGCCGGCATAGAGCGCGCGTGAAAATCTGAAGGGACCTATTGCCATGGGCGGCGGGGCTGTAAAGGGGCGTTGTTGGGAGTGACCGATGGCATGTGCGGGGCATGAAAAAGATATGGTTTTGTTTTTAGTTGTACGATAACGTAACTCTACAGCTGCGGCTGACGCTTTCCCTCACAACTGCTTTACAGGGTGTTCGCACAATGAATCCACAAGAACTGAAGTCCATCCTCTCTTCCGGTCTGCTGTCTTTCCCCGTGACCGATTTCGATGCTGCCGGCGATTTCCGCGCCGATACCTATGCCCGCCGCCTGGAATGGCTGGCGCCTTACGGTGCGTCGGCGCTGTTCGCCGCCGGTGGTACCGGTGAATTCTTCTCGCTGACTGGCAAAGAGTATTCGGCGGTGATCAAGACCGCCGTCGACACCTGCGCCGGCAGTGTGCCGATCCTCGCGGGCGTCGGTGGGCCGACCCGTCAGGCCATCGAAATGGCGCAGGAAGCCGAGCGCCTGGGGGCCAAAGGCCTGCTGCTGCTGCCGCATTACCTGACCGAAGCCAGCCAGGAAGGCGTCGCGCTGCACGTGGAAGCCGTGTGCAAATCGGTGAACATCGGCGTGGTGGTGTACAACCGCAGCGTCTGCCGCCTGAACGCGGCGCTGCTGGAGCAGGTGGCGGATCGCTGCCCGAACCTGATCGGCTACAAGGACGGCATCGGCGATATCGAGCTGATGGTGTCCATCCGCCGTCGCCTGGGCGATCGCCTGAGCTACCTCGGTGGCCTGCAAACGGCGGAAGTCTACGCCGCGGCTTATAAAGCGCTGGGCGTGCCGGTGTACTCCTCGGCGGTGTTCAACTTCATCCCGAAAACCGCGATGAATTTCTACCACGCCATGGCGCGTGACGATCACGCCACCGTCGGCAAGATCATCGACGAGTTCTTCCTGCCGTACCTGGCCATCCGCAATCGTTGTGCCGGTTATGGCGTCAGCATCATCAAGGCGGGCGCCAAGATTGTTGGGCATGACGCCGGCCCGGTGCGCACCCCGCTGACCGATCTGCTGCCGGAAGAGTACGAAATGCTCGCTGCGCTGATCGAAGCCCAGGGCGCGCAATAACCCCGTCATTTACATAGCGGCGCCTGGCGCGCCGCTTCGCAACAGGAGGCTATTCGTGGCCAATCCACCGCGTTACGACAACTACATCGGCGGCCAATGGGTCGCCGCTGCCCGTTACTCAAGCAACATCAACCCGTCGGATCTGTCCGACTTGGTTGGCGAGTACGCCCAGGCCGATGCCGAGCAGGTCAACCAGGCCATCGATGCCGCCCGTGCCGCGTTCCCGGCCTGGTCGACTTCGGGTATCCAGGCACGCAGCGACGCGCTGGATAAGGTCGGCAGCGAAATCCTCGCCCGTCGTGAGGAACTCGGTGCGCTGCTGGCACGCGAAGAGGGCAAGACCCTGCCCGAAGCCATCGGCGAAGTCGGCCGCGCCGGCAATATCTTCAAGTACTTCGCCGGCGAATGCCTGCGTCAGGCCGGCGAACTGCTGGCCTCGGTGCGTCCTGGCGTCTCGGTGGAAGTCACCCGCGAGCCGCTGGGCGTGATCGGCCTGATCACCCCATGGAACTTCCCCATCGCCATTCCCGCCTGGAAAGTCGCTCCGGCGCTGGCCTACGGCAACTGCGTGGTGCTCAAACCGGCCGATCTGGTGCCGGGCTGCGCCTGGGCGATTGCCGAAATCATCTCCCGTGCGGGCTTCCCGGCCGGGGTGTTCAACCTGGTGATGGGCAGCGGCCGAGTGGTCGGTGAAGCCATCGTGCAGAACACCGAGGTCGATGGCGTCAGCTTTACCGGTTCGGTTGGCGTCGGCCGCAGCATCGCCGCCAGTTGTGTGGCGCGTGGCGCCAAGGTGCAGCTGGAAATGGGCGGCAAGAACCCGCAGGTGATCCTCGATGACGCCGACCTGAAAACCGCTGTCGAGCTGTCGGTGCAGAGCGCCTTCTACTCCACCGGTCAGCGTTGCACCGCCTCCAGCCGCCTGATCGTCACCGCCGGTATCTACGACCAGTTCGTCGCGGCCATGGCCGAGCGGATGAAGTCGATCAAGGTCGGCAATGCTTTGGAAAAAGGCGTGGACATCGGCCCGGTGGTGTCCCAGGCGCAGCTGGAACAGGACCTGCGTTACATCGAGATCGGCAAGCAGGAAGGCGCACGCCTGGTCTGCGGTGGCGAGCGGGTTTCCTGCGCGCAGGACGGCTATTACCTGGCGCCGACGCTGTTTGCCGACAGCACCGCCGCTATGCGCATCAGCCGCGAAGAGATCTTCGGCCCGGTGGCGAATATCGTCAAAGTCGCCGATTACGAGGCGGCACTGGCCATGGCCAATGACACCGAGTTCGGCCTGTCTGCGGGTATCTGCACCACCTCGCTGAAACACGCCAACCACTTCAAACGGCATGCCCAGGCCGGCATGGTCATGGTCAACCTGCCGACGGCCGGGGTCGATTACCATGTGCCGTTCGGCGGCCGCAAAGGCTCGTCCTACGGCAGCCGCGAGCAGGGCAAATACGCCCAGGAGTTCTATACCACGGTGAAAACCACCTATATCGGCTAGTGCCCGCAGGGTGGATCACGCTTCACCGATCCACCCTGGCGTCGTTACGGTGGATGAAAAAACGTCATCCACCCTACGGCTGTAATCGTTTTTTTGTGGGAGGGGCTTTAGCCGCGACAGCTGTTCAGCTGTCGCGGCCTTTCGCGGCTAAAGCCCCTCCCACAACCGCGTGAACGCGCCGACGGCGCGGTGTATTGGCAAACGTTCAGACCCGGATAACAACAACAGGGCAAGAGCTATGAAAACAGAATCCAAGCAAGGCGCCTTTTCAGGTGCCCCGATCATCACCGAGCTACAGGTCGTGCCGGTTGCCGGCCATGACAGCATGCTGCTTAACCTGAGTGGCGCCCACGGCCCATTCTTTACCCGCAACATCCTGATTCTCAAAGACAACGCCGGCCGCATCGGCGTCGGCGAAGTGCCCGGCGGTGAAGCCATCCGCCAGACCCTGGAAGACGCCCGCGCGCTGCTGGTCGGCCAGTCCATCGGCAACTACAACGGCCTGCTCAACCAGGTGCGTCAGGCTTTCGCCGACCGTGACTCGGGCGGCCGTGGCCTACAGACCTTCGACCTGCGTATCACCATTCATGCGGTCACTGCCCTGGAAGCGGCGCTGCTCGACCTGCTCGGTCAGCACCTCGGCGTGCCGGTGGCCGCCCTGCTCGGCGAAGGCCAGCAGCGCGATGCGGTGGAGATGCTTGGCTACCTGTTCTACATCGCCGACAAGGGCAAGACCGACCTCGGCTACCGCGACGAGCGCAACGCCGACGACGCCTGGTTCCGCGTGCGCAACGAGCAGGCGCTGAGCCCGGAAACCATCGTCCGCCAGGCCGAAGCAGCCCATGCGCGCTATGGCTTCAACGACTTCAAACTGAAGGGCGGCGTGCTGCGCGGCGCCGAGGAAGTCGAGGCGATTCGCGCTTTGGCCGAGCGCTTCCCGGAGGCGCGGGTGACCCTCGATCCGAACGGCGGCTGGTCGCTGGCCGAAGCCGTGCACCTGTGCCGTGATCTGCATGGCGTGCTGGCTTATGCCGAAGACCCTTGCGGCGCGGAAAACGGTTATTCCGGCCGCGAGGTGATGGCCGAGTTCCGCCGCGCCACCGGCCTGCCGACCGCGACCAATATGATCGCCACCGACTGGCGGCAGATGGGCCACTGCATCCAGTTGCAGTCGGTCGACATCCCGCTGGCCGACCCGCACTTCTGGACCATGCAGGGTTCGGTGCGCGTGGCGCAGATGTGCAACGAGTGGGGCCTGACCTGGGGCTCGCATTCCAACAACCACTTCGACATTTCCCTGGCGATGTTCACCCACGTGGCCGCCGCCGCGCCGGGCAAAGTCACCGCCATCGACACCCACTGGATCTGGCAGGACGGCCAGTACCTGACCCACAACCCACTGCAGATCGAAGGCGGTTTGGTGCAGGTGCCATCGAGCCCGGGCCTGGGTGTGGAGCTGGATTGGGATGCCCTGGCCAAGGCCCACGAGCTGTACCAAGGCATGGGCCTCGGCGCGCGCAACGACGCGGTGGCCATGCAGTACCTGATCTCCGGCTGGCAGTTCGATAACAAGCGGCCGTGCATGGTGCGCTGAGCGTGGTGGGTTTTAGCCAGCTTTAGTACTGCCAGACTCCAGTGTGGGAGGGGCTTTAGCCGCGACCAAGCTGCAAAGATCAAAAGCATCGCGGCTAAAGCGGATCGCCACCCGGCCCTTCCCACATGATCTGCTGTATGCCGGATCCTGCAGACTACCGCGGAGCCTGTGGGAGGGGCTTTAGCCGCGAACAAATGCCTTGCCGTTCAATCAACAAGAGCGGGGTCTATAACCCGCAGCAAAGGTGACACCGTGGAGCTGATTCAACACCAAGATTCGCCGCGCTATATCCGCCTCAACCCGGCCGACAATGTCGCCGTGGTGGTCAACGATCAGGGCGTCGCCGCCGGCAGTCGTTTTCCCGACGGCCTGGAAGCCCTTGAAGGCATCCCGCAAAGCCATAAGGTGGCGCTGGTCGATATCGCCCAGGGTGCCATGGTGGTGCGTTACGGGCAGATTATCGGCTACGCCTTGCAGGCCATCGCACGCGGTAGCTGGGTCAAGGAAACCTTGTTGCAGATGCCGTCCGCCCCCGCGCTGGACAGCCTGCCGATGGCCAATGCGGTGCCGGCCGCTTTGCCGGCGCTGGAGGGTTACACCTTTGAGGGCTACCGCAATGCCGACGGCACCGTGGGTACGCGCAATATCCTTGGCATCAGCACCACGGTGCAGTGCGTCACCGGTGTGCTCGATCACGCGGTGGCGCGCATCCGCAGCGAGCTGCTGCCCAAGTACCCGCATGTCGATGGCGTGGTGGCGCTGACCCATAGCTACGGCTGCGGCGTGGCGATTACCGCGAAGGACGCCTATATCCCGATCCGCACCGTGCGCAACCTGGCGCGCAATCCCAACCTGGGTGGCGAGGCGCTGGTGATCGGCCTTGGCTGCGAGAAATTGCAGGCCGAGCAGGTGATGCACGAGGGGGATGCCTCGGTGGACCTGCGCGAGCCCTGGCTGTATCGCTTGCAGGAATCGCAAAGCGGCTTTGGCGAAATGATCGAACAGATCATGGCCATGGCTGACGCGCGTTTGCAGAAGTTGAACCAGCGCCGCCGCGAGACGGTGCCGGCCTCCGAGCTGATTCTCGGCATGCAGTGCGGCGGCAGCGATGCGTTTTCCGGTATCACCGCCAACCCGGCCCTGGGTTTCGCCTCGGACCTGCTGATCCGCGCCGGCGCCACGGTGATGTTCTCGGAAAACACCGAGGTGCGCGACGCCATCTATATGCTCACCGCCCGCGCCGAAACCCCCGAAGTGGCCGATGCCCTGGTGCGCGAGATGGACTGGTACGACCGCTACCTGGCCAAGGGCGAGGCCGACCGCAGCGCCAACACCACGCCGGGCAACAAGAAGGGCGGGCTGTCGAATATCGTCGAAAAATCCCTGGGCTCCATCGTCAAATCCGGCAGCAGCGCGATCAACGCAGTGGTCGGCCCTGGCGAGCGGGTCTCGCGCAAGGGCCTGATCTACTGCGCCACGCCGGCCAGCGATTTTGTCTGCGGCACCCTGCAACTGGCCGCCGGGATGAACCTGCACGTGTTCACCACCGGGCGTGGCACGCCCTACGGCCTGGCCATGGCGCCGGTGGTCAAAGTGGCCACGCGTACCGAACTGGCCGAGCGCTGGCCGGACCTGATCGATATCGATGCCGGGCGCATTGCCACCGGCCGGGCGAGCATCGAGGAGCTCGGCTGGCAGCTGTTCCACTATTACCTGGACGTGGCCAGCGGCCGCCAGCAGACCTGGGCCGAACGGCACCAGCTGCACAACGACATTGTGCTGTTCAACCCGGCACCGATTACCTGAGGGAGGCATTCCGCGCTAAAGGCCCCGCCTACCGTGGCAGGGGCTTTAGCCGCGACTCCACCGAACGGAACATCGCCACCCGTCATTGATCGAGGATTGCCATGAGCCGCCCGCACATTCTGCAAATCGGCCCGCTGACCGCACGTTTCAACGCCAACCTGGCTGCCCGTTACGCGGTCACGCCGCTCTGGCTGCAAGCCGACCCGCAGGCTTTTCTGCGTGAGCAGGGCGAGCAGTTCGAGTTGCTGGTCTCTTCGGCGCGTTTTGGTTGCAGCGTTGAGCAGCTGGCATGCCTGCCAAACCTGCGGGCGATCTGCAGCTTCGGCGTGGGCTACGATCCCTATCCGCTGGAGTTGTTGCGTGAACGCGGTATCGCGGTCAGCACCACCCCGGATGTGCTCAACGAGTGCGTCGCCGATCTGGCCATGGGCCTGATCATCGACACGGCGCGGCGCCTGTCCGAGGGCGACCGCTTCGTGCGCGCCGGGAGCTGGCCGAGTGCGGCGTTTCCGCTGGCGCGCAAGGTCAGCGGCAAGCGCCTGGGTATCGTCGGCCTCGGGCGCATCGGCGCGGCCGTGGTGCAGCGCGCCAGCGGCTTCGCCATGGCCGTGCGTTACCACAACCGCACGCCGCTCGCCGATTGCCCGCATGGTTACGAGGCGAGCCTGGTCGAACTGGCACGCTGGGCGGATTTTCTCGTGCTGACCTGTCCGGGCGGCGCCGCCACCCAGCAGCTGATCGGCCGCGAGGTGCTCGAAGCCCTGGGCCCGGACGGCATCCTGATCAACGTCGCGCGTGGTTCGGTGGTCGACGAGCCCGCGCTGATCGCCGCCCTGCGCAGCGGCGCCCTCGGTGGCGCCGGGCTGGATGTATATGCGGCCGAACCCCAGGTACCGCTGGCCCTGCGCGAGCTGAATAACGTGGTGCTGTTGCCGCACATCGGCAGCGGCAGTGAAGAAACCCGCTTGCAGATGGAAGCGCTGTTGCTGGCCAATTTGCAGGCGTTTGTCGAACAAGGCGAACTGCTCACCCCGCTCTGAGCCGCGCCACCGTATAGGCGTTCCAGCGCTCGCTGGTGCGCTTATCCGCCGCCATGGGCCACAAGCTCCGCGGCGTCTCTCCTTAAAGCTTTACCGGGCGCCACAAGCGCCCCTTTTTTCGTTCGATCGCTTCCCATCCTTATGCCAAAGGCTTTTCCGCAGTAGAGCAGCGTTAAGTCCGACAGGCGCCTAGACCACAAATGGTGGACAAGGCGGCGCCATGTCCACCCTACGTACCCGTAGTTCACCTGCCATTGCTACGCGGTCGCCCGCAGCGGTCTATAACTCAATCGAAAATTTTTTCGCGGGCTTGTCGAATTCGGCGTTGGCCGCGCGACTACTCAGTACCCACGGTGACGACTGCTGTTTTTGGAGGACGCTATGAAATACCTATGCCTGGTCTACAGCGACGAGCATGCCCTGCACCACTCGCCGGACAGCCCGCGTGACGAGGAGTGCCACGCCTATGCCGCGTCGCTGGCCGCCAGCGGCCGAATGGTCGCCGGGGAAGCCCTGCAACCGATACGCACCGCCACCACCGTGCGCCTGCGCGGCGGTCAGCTGTCGATCACCGACGGCCCGTTCGCCGAAACCAAGGAACAGCTCGCCGGCTTCTACCTGATCGATGCCCGCGACCTCAACGAAGCCATCCAGATCGCCGGGAAAATTCCGCCGGCGCGGGTGGGCTCCATCGAAGTGCGGCCGGTGCGCGAGCTGGACGTGCCGAGCGCCTGATACCCGACAGCCAGTTGGAACCCAACGACAAACAGGAGAACGCCATGAACACCACCATTGCCACGGCAGCACAACAGGCACCGTTGCAGCGCGTGCTGGACAGCTGGGTGCAAGCCTCGCGGGACAAGGACGTCGAGCGCATCGTCAGCCACTACGCCGAAGATATCGTCGCCTACGACGCGATTGGCCCGCTGCGTTTCCAGGGTCGCGAAGCCTACAAGGCGCACTGGCAGTTCTGCATGTCGATGTGCGCGGGGCCAAGTTTGTTCGAGATCCACCAGCCGACCTTCCTGCTCAGTGGCGAGCTGGGCGTGGTGCATTACCTGTTTCACTGCGGCGGCAGCAATGAGCAAGGCGAGCTGCAAAGCTCGTGGATGCGCGTGACCCAGTGCTTGCAGAAGCTCGGCGGGCAGTGGCTGATCGTCCACGAGCACTTCTCCGCGCCGTTCGAGATGGACAGCGGCAAGGCGCTGTTCGACCTCAAACCCTGATCCGACCGGTTAACGCAACCACTCAACAGGAGTGCGCCGCATGCTCAGTTTGATCTTGATCGGCCTGGTGCTGATCGTCGTCGCCGTGCTGCTGATCGCTCGGCAGCCGGACAGCTTTCGCGTCGAGCGCTCGCTCCAGGTGGCGGCGCCGGTCGATGTGCTATTCGCCCAGGTCAACGACCTGCACAACTGGGAGCAATGGTCGCCTTGGGCCAAGCGTGATCCGCAGATGCTCAAGGTTTACGAGGGGCCGCCCGCGGGCGTCGGTGCGCTCTATCGGTGGGCCGGCAACAAAGAGGTCGGCGAGGGCAGCCTGAGCATCGTCGACAGCCAGGCGCATGAGCAGATCCGCTTTCAGTTGACGTTCCTCAGACCCTTCAAGGCCAACAACGACGTGCTGTTTCGTTTTATCGCCGAAGGCGCCGATACGCGGGTGAGCTGGAGCATGAGCGGGCGCAACACCTTCATCAGCAAGGCCGTGCACCTGGTGATGGACATGGACACGTTATGCGGCGGCGATTTCGAGCGGGGGTTGGCGCAACTCAAGGCCGTGGCGGAAGCTCGGCCCTGATTCCGCGTCGCAAAAAAGCCCCGCCGGTTGTGCCCGCGGGGCTTTTTCATGGCTCTGTGTTGCAGGAGGCGCCGCGCTGTTGTGGGCGCGGATTTATCCGCGAAAATCTTTGAA
>DELY01000046.1:0-7031 GCA_002354655.1 Pseudomonas sp. UBA2684 | reverse complement strand
CGTGACGGCGCTCTGCATCAACAGTTAACGGGTACAGAGCCTTTTTCATGTGGCGCTGTCGGCGGTTCAGGGTAGCGCTTTCAGCGCTTCGCAACTGGCGGCGTACTGCTTGGCGCAGGCGCTGCCGAACAAGGTTTTGGCCTGGTTGGGGTCGCGTGCCACACCTTGAGTGCCTCTGAGGTAGAGGTTGCCGAGAATGTGCTGGGCCATCGGGTTGCCGGCGGCGGCGGATTGATTGAGGTACTTGAGCATGCCTTGCTGGTTGGCGAAGGCGGGGTCGTCGCGGCCGGTGTAGAGGTAGGCCAGGCTGACCGCAGCCATGGCGTGGCCCTTGTCGGCGGCCTGCTTCCACCAGTACTCGGCCTGTTTGAGGTCTTTCGTCGGTTTGCCGACAAAGTAGGCGCTGCCCAGTTGGAACTGGCTGTCGAGGTCGCCGCGACTGGCCTGTTGGCGCAGCTGTGCCTGCTCATCGACCGGCGCCGGCACCGGTGTTTGTGCCGGCGGCGTGCTTGGCGCCGGGGTATCGGCCTCGCGGCTGGCGCAGCCGGCAAGCAGGGCGAGCGCGCACAGCAGCACGGCCAGCGGCGCCCTGAGTATTGCCTGGTGCGATGGGTGGGCGGTGGTCATGGGCTTTGCTCCTGTGCGGTGGGCGGTGGCCTTTACCTTAGCGCAAGGCCGTCTGCGAGTGTCTGACCGATAAGGACCGCCAGGGTTCGCGTGTCGGCATGGCGCAGTGATGTGCGTGCGATAGGGCTTGGCTTTGTGAATTTAATTGTGTATTTTTTCATGAAATTTCAATTTATAAATTTCATGAGGCGCGTATGTTCAAGCAATCGGCCCAGCATATTGGCACCTACTACGCCGGCACCTACCCTGGGCAGGTGCCGCTGCGCCCGCGCCTGGAGGACAGCCTCGACTGTGACGTGCTGATTATCGGCGGCGGTTTCAGCGGCTTGCACACGGCGCTGCGCCTGGCCCTGGTCGGCAAGCGCGTGGTGTTGCTGGAAGCCAGCCGGGTGGCGTGGGCCGCTTCCGGGCGCAATGGCGGCCAGGCGCTGCTGGGCTGGTCCTGCGACATGCCGCCGCTGGAAGCCGCGCTCGGTCAGGAACGCACCCGCCGTCTGTGGGACAGCATGTGCTGGGCCGCGGAGGAAATGCGCGAGTTGCCGCAGCGCCATGGCTTCGACATCGATTACCGCGTCGGCAGCCTGTGGGCCGCGGTGCAGCAGCGTCGCGTCGGCGATCTGCAAGACGCCCAGCGCGACCTGGTGGAGAAGTGGGGCTACCAGCAGATGCGTTTTATCGGCCGCGAAGAGCTGCCCGAGTGGATCGCCAGCCCGCGCTACCTGGCCGCGCTGTACGACCCGCAGGCCGCGCACCTCAACCCGCTAAAACTGGCCCAGGGCCTGGCCACGGCCATCGAGCAGGCCGGCGGGCAGATTTTCGAGCAGAGCCAGGTGCTCGCCTATCAGCAGACCGCCCAGGGCTATGTGGCCCGCACCGCCGCGGGCGAGGTGCGCAGCGAGGTACTGGTGCTGGCCTGCAACGCCTACATCGGTGGCCTCGACCGCAGCCTGTCGAGTCGCCTGCTGCCGGTGGGTTCCTATCAGGTGGCGACGGTGCCGCTGGCGCCCGACCTGGCCCACTCGCTGTTGCCGCGCAACAGCTGCGTGATCGACAACCAGTTCGTCCCCGACTATTTCCGCCTGACCCCGGACAACCGCCTGCTGTTCGGCGGCGGCTGCACCTACCTGGGCGGTATTCCCAAGGATGTCGCGGCGGCCACTCGCCCGTATCTGGAGCGGGTGTTCCCGCAACTGCGCGGCGTCGAGCTGGAGTTCGCCTGGGGCGGGCACATCGACGTGAGCATGAAGCGCACCCCGGACATCGGCTGCCAGGGCCAGCGCTACTGGCTGCAAGGTTTCTCCGGTCACGGCATCCTGCCGACCCTGGCCGGTGCCCGCGCGGTGGCCGATGCGATTCTCGGCGAGGACGACCTGCTGGCGCTGTACCAGGGCATCGACAACCCGCGTTTTCCCGGCGGCTCGCTGCTGGCGGCACCGCTGGAAGCGGTCGGCAAGGCCTGGTATCGGCTACGCGATGTGATTTAAACCTTAGACATCTGGTGTAGGAGCGGCCTTGGCCGCGATCTGCGCGACACCATCGCGGCCAAGGCCGCTCCTACGGATTCGATCAGGGGCACCAACATGGACATGCAAGATGAAGTCGAAGGTCTGGCGATCCTGATTCGCGACCTGCGCAAACACAAGAACATGACCCTGGGCGAGCTGGCGACGCGGATCGACCGCTCGGTGGGCTTCCTGTCCCAAGTCGAGCGCGGCCTGTCGCGCCCGACCGTGGCCGACCTCACCGCCATCAGCGAAACCCTTGGCGTGCCGACCACTTATTTCTACAGCCTGAGCAAGCCGCGCGCCTTGCCCTGGGTGACCCGTCCCGGCGAGCGGCGCACCCTCTATTACGCTGGCGGGATCACCGATGTGCTGGTGTCGCCGAGCATGTCGGCCGGTTTCTCCATGCTCGAAAGCCACCTGGCACCGGGTGCCACCAGTGGCGAGGGACACCTGGACGACAGCTCGGAGCAGGGCGGTTTCGTGCTCGAAGGCGAGCTGAGCATCTGGCTGGAGGGCGACGCAGAACCGGTCACCCTTGGCCCCAACGACAGCTTCCAGCTACCGCCGCATTCCCAGTTTCGCTACGCCAACCTGACCGACCAACCCACTCGGGTACTTTGGGTGTTTAGGTAGTTCATGTATCAGCAATGGACGCGCAGCGGTGCTTTTCGTAGGAGCCAGCGCTTTGAGTCCGTTGAACATCGCACTGCACATCACCCAGACCCGCAGGACTACTCCGCATGACAACAACCAATCGTTTTCTCGACCTGCTCAGTGAAGTGCGCGCCTTTCGTGCCGAGTACCCGCAGGTGCGTTACGTCGACCTGATCAGCCTGGACATTCCCGGGCATTTCTACGGCAAGCGTTACCCCATCGAGATGCTCGAAAAAGTCGCCGCCGGCAGCCCGCTGAAAATCCCGCAGAACTGCGTGCTGCTGGGCGTGCAGGGCGGCCTGCACCCGATTGGCGACTACTGCTTCAACGACGGCGACCCGGACGCGCCGCGCCGCCTGATCCCCGGCACGCTGAAGCCGGTGCGTTGGGAAAGCCAGCCACTGGGGCAGATGCTGATCAGCTCCGACGGCACCGCCGCACCCATTGAGTTCGAACCGCGTGAAGTGCTGGCCCGCGTGCTGCAGCGCCTGGCCAAGCGCGGTATTCGCCCGGTGGTGGCCTTCGAACTGGAGTTCTACCTGTTTGATCGCAAGCTGCAAGACGGCCTGCCGCAGTTCCCTCGCGACCCGCTGTGCGGCGATGAAGACGACCAGCCGAACATGCATATCGAACGCCTGTCGCGCTTCGCCGATGTGCTCCACGAGATCGTCGACGCTGCCAACGAGCAGGGCGTCGATGCTAACGTGATCACCGCCGAGCTCGGCCCTGGGCAGTTCGAGATCAACTTCGGCCATTGCGACGACGGCCTGCGCGCCGCCGACTGGGCCGCATTGTTCTGCCGCAGCACCCGTGGCGTGGCGCTCAAGCACGGCCAGCGCGCCAGCTTTATGAGCAAGCCTTACCTGCACGCGCCGGGCAGTGGCATGCACGTGCATGTCAGCCTGTATGACGAGGCCGGCAACAACCTGCTCGACGCCGACAACCAGCGCCCGCTGCGCCACGCCGTGGCCGGCTGCCTGGAACTGCTGCCGCACTGCATGCCGATCTTCGCCGCCAACCACAACGCCTTCCGCCGCTACGGCGCCATGGTCAACGCCGCCAGCCGCGCCAGCTGGGGCTTCGAGGACCGCGATGCGTGCATCCGCATTCCCGAATCGGATGGCAAGAACCTGCGTATCGAACACCGCCTGGCCGGCGCCGACGCCAACCCGTATCTGGTGCTGGCGGCGATCCTCACGGGCATGGAACATGGCCTGGATGCCGGTCAGGAGCCGATTGCCCCGCTCAACGAGAACCGCCAGAGCGGCATCGACTTCCCCCAAGACATGCTCAGCGCCGTCAGCGCCATGCGTGACCATCCGCTGGTCAACCAGGGCCTGGGCGAGGAATTTGTCATGGTCTATTGCGAAAACAAGCGCCAGGACCACCTGGCGTTCATGCACGAAGTCAGCGCGCGCGAGTACCGCTGGTTCCTCTGAAGTTTGAACGTTCAGCCGGCAGTCCACCGTCGGTGGGCCGGTCGGGCCGCGCAGGTTAGCCGCTTAGCGGCGTAATCCAGCATGGATGTCTTGGAAATAAAGACATTAAAGGGCCGGACCAATAGGCGTTAGGAAACACTTTGCAACCTCTGCACGGTTGAGCAAAGCCGTGCAGATACCTACATTAGCGCCCGCAACGCCGGGCCCCTCTGACAGCTACCCGCTGCCATGTCGGAGTTGCAGTTTGTACAACTTCGACACTAAGAGGAGGGGCTCATGACTGCCCTAGAACCGTTCTTCATGGCCGAGTTTCTCGGCACCGCCACCTGGTTGTGGCTGTCCTTCATCACCATCGTTATCAGCCTGCTGGTCTTCGACCTCGGGGTGCTGCACCGTGAGCATCGCGAAATTGGCGTCAAGGAAAGCCTGCTGCTGTCGGCCGGCTACATCACCGCGGGTCTGCTGTTCGGCCTGTGGGTCTGGCAGGTCAAGGGCGGCGACGCCGGCATGGATTTCTACACCGGCTTTCTGATCGAAAAATCGTTGTCGATGGACAACGTATTCCTGATGGCGATGATCTTCAGCTTCCTCGCCATCCCGCGTAAGTACCAACACGAAGTGCTGTTCTGGGGCATCCTCGGGGTGATCGTGCTGCGCGCGATCATGATCGGCCTGGGCGCGGCGCTGATTGCCGAGTTCGACTGGATTCTCTACGTGTTCGGCGCGTTCCTGCTGCTGACCGGGGTGAAGATGCTGTTCAGCAAGGTCGACGATCACCCCGACCTGTCCAAGAACGTCCTGGTGAACTTCCTGCGCAAGCGCATGCGGGTGACCGACCGCCTGCACGAAGGCCGCTTCTTCGTGCATCAGCCCGATGCCAGCGGGCGTTCGGTGCGCTGGGCCACGCCGCTGTTCCTGGCGCTGGTGCTGATCGAGTGCGCCGACCTGGTGTTCGCGGTGGACAGCGTGCCGGCGATCTTCGCCATCACCCAGGACCCGTTCATCGTCTACACCTCGAACATCTTCGCCATCCTCGGCTTGCGCGCCCTGTATTTCGCGTTGGCGGCAATGATCCATCGCTTCGCCTACCTCAAGTACGCCCTGGCCCTGGTGCTGGTATTTATCGGCTGCAAGATCTTCCTGGTCGGTATCATCGGCAAAACTCCGCCAGTGATCTCGCTGAGCGTGACCCTCGGTCTGTTGCTCGGTGGCGTGCTGCTGTCGCTGTGGAAAACCCGCAACGACCCGCCGGTCGTACCCGATGAAACCGCGTAATGGCTGAGTAATCCCCCGGTTTTGCCTGTCATAGCCACAGGCGCCTGTAGTGATGCGCCGCCCTTGTGGGCGGCGCACATCTTTATCCAAGGAGCGACATCCGATGAAACCGATTACCTCGATGTGCTTGGCCGCTGCCGTGCTGGTCGGCCTGGCGGGCTGCGATGCGGCGGAGCAATCCGCGCAGAAACTGGCGGAAAAAGCCGAACAGGCGGTGCAAGAGGTGGCCCGCGAGGCACTCAGCGAGACCGTCGACGAGTTCAACAAGCAGGTGGATGAGATCCAGCAGTCGGCCGACCAGATGCTCGGCAAGCCTGAAGAGCAGCAAGAGCAGCAAGAGCAGCAAGAACAGCCGCCACAGGACATGCTGCCACCCGCTACGGGCGTCGAGACCTGAGTGCGCGGCCCGAATGCATAGCAGTTTGTCGCTTCGGGCGTTTTCAGCGGCGGGCGTAACTGCGATGCTCGCGGGCAACACATCAGCCCCGAGGCCCGTATGCAGATCAGCTCCCACTTCGACAGCGGCAATATCGAGGTTATCGATGCCAGCAACCCGCACCGCGTGCTGCTGGCCATGCGCCCGGACCTCAAGAGCCACCATTTCCAGTGGTTCCACTTCAAAGTCGACGGGCTGACAGCGGGGCAGCGCTATGGCTTCAGCCTGACCAACGCCGGCCAGTCCGCCTACAGCCATGCGTGGACCGGCTACAACGCCGCCGCCTCATACGACCAGAGCAACTGGTTTCGCGTGCCCAGCCGTTTCGAAGACGGCGCGCTGAACTTCGAGCTCGACGCCAGTGCGTCCCAGGTCTGGTTCGCCTACTTCGAACCCTACAGCCGCGCGCGCCACGACTGGCTGATCGACCAGGCGCTGAGCAAGGCCGATGCCGAATTGTTCGCCATCGGCAAAAGCATCGAAGGCCGCGACATCCAGTTGCTGCGCATCAGCCGCACCCCGGACGCGCAACGCAAGGTGTGGATCATCGCCCAGCAGCACCCCGGCGAGCACATGGCCGAGTGGTTCATGGAAGGGCTGATCGAGCGCCTGCAACGGCGCGACGACGTCGAACTCAATACCCTTCTGGCCAGCGCCGACCTGTACCTGGTGCCGAACATGAACCCCGATGGCGCCTACCGTGGCCACCTGCGCACCAACGCCGCCGGCAAGGACCTCAACCGCGCCTGGCAATCGGCCAGCGAGACGGAAAGCCCCGAGGTGTTCTTCGTCCAGCAGCAGATGCGCCGTGTCGGCGTCGACCTGTTCCTCGACATCCACGGCGACGAGGAAATCCCCTACGTATTCACCGCCGGCTGCGAAGGCAACCCCGGCTACAGCCCGCGCCTGGAACAACTGGAAGAAGAGTTCCGCAGCCGCCTGGTCGGCATCGGCGCCGAATTCCAGACCGCCTTCGGTTACCCACGCGACGAACCGGGCCAGGCCAACACCACCCTGGCCTGCAATGCGGTGGGCATGGAATTCGACTGCCTCTCCTTCACCATCGAAATGCCCTTCAAGGACCACGACGACACG
>DELY01000022.1 GCA_002354655.1 Pseudomonas sp. UBA2684 | reverse complement strand
AAACGCGACGCCAAGAAAGGCCTCGCCACCCTGTGCATCGGCGGCGGTCAGGGCGTGGCATTGGCGATCGAGCGGGCCTGATAACACCGCTCAGCCATAGCTAGAAAAAAGCCGGCCCTATCAATCAGAGGGCCGGCTTTTTTATTTGCCATCGACAGCAGTGATGATTGCTATTGACCGCCTGCGTTTCTCAAGAGCCGGGCTGCGGCGCAACATTAGCCCCGTAGCCACTTACCCCCACTCTTCCGAGGACACCCAGATGAACAAGTACCTGATCGCTTCCCTGCTTGCCGCCAGCCTGACCAGCAACGTTTTCGCCGCAGACGGCGCAGAGCGCAGCATGAGCAACCGTATCGCCACTGATGGTTCTGACCGTACCAGCATCAACCGCATCGCTGCCGATGGCGCTGACCGCACTGGCGGCAACCGCGTAGCTGCTGACGGCGCAGATCGCACTGGCGCTAACCGTATTGCAGCCGACGGCTTTGACCGTACCAACATCAATCGCATCGCTGCCGATGGCGCTGACCGTACTGGTGGCAACCGCATCGCTGCTGACGGCGCAGATCGCACCGGCGGCAACCGCGTAGCCGCTGATGGTGCTGATCGTACTGGCGTCAACCGCATCGTCTGATTACATGGTCACTCGCAAATTAAAGGGCACCTTAGGGTGCCCTTGCTGTTTTTGCCGCACCTGCGTCCCGGCAGGTGAATCTTGATAAACTGCGCGCCCTCCTTTTTCGAGTCGCCGCGCATGCCCTCTCTCGACCAGGCGCTGCTCGCCGCACTGCATAACCGTCAAGACCTGCTGGCTGAACTGCACGCCCAAGGCACCGACTGCTACCGCCTGTTCCATGGCAGCCAGGAAGGTGCCGGCGGCCTGACCATCGACCGTTACGGCCGGCAGTTGCTGATACAGAGCTTTCACCAGAGCCTCAGTCGCGACGAGCTGCTGCAACTGGCCGAACAATGCCAGGCCAGCCTCGGCAAGCAACTGCTGCTGGTCTATAACGACCGCTCCCAGGGCAACTCGCGCATCGACCGCAGCGACCCGGTCTACCAGGCTGAACCCGCCGCGCTGGAAGACCTGGTCGGCCATGAATGGGGCCTCAACTACCGCGTACGCGGCCGTCATGCAGGGCAAGACCCACTGCTGTTTCTCGATTTGCGCAACGCCCGCGGTTGGGTCAAGGCGCACAGCGCCGGCAAATCGGTGCTCAACCTGTTCGCTTACACCTGCGGTGTTGGTCTCAGTGCCGCGGCGGGTGGTGCGCGCGAGGTGGTCAACCTGGATTTCGCCGAGGGCAACCTGGCAGTCGGCCGCGAGAATGGCGTGCTCAATCCCGAACTGACGCCGATGCAGTTTATCCAGTCGGATTACTTCCCCGCGATCCGCCAGCTCGCCGGGTTACCCATCGCCGCGCGCCGCGGGCATAAGCTGCCGCCATACCCGCGCCTGACGCCGCGCCAGTTCGACCTGGTGTTTCTCGACCCACCGGCGTGGGCGAAAAGCGCCTTCGGCACCGTCGACCTGCTGCGCGATTATCAAAGCCTGCTCAAGCCGGCGATTCTCGCCACCGCCGAAGATGGCGTGCTGATCTGCTGCAATAACCTGGCGAAAGTCGCCCTCGCCGATTGGCGCGAGCAGGTCATGCGTTGCGCCAGCAAACTCGGCCGCCCGCTGCGGGATTGCCAGGTGGTAGCGCCCGCCGCCGACTTCCCTTCGCTGGACGGCCAGCCACCGCTGAAAACCCTGATCCTGCAATTCTAGGGCACCACCCCGCGCTCGAGAAAACGCGCCACAGCTAACGTCTGGAACTGCGCGCGCGTGCCATACTCCAAGGCATTTCTCGTCGGGATAGATGACGCCTCGCCATGCACAAAGGAATGAAACGCGCCGCTGGCGCCCTGCTGATCGCCGTTGCCCTCTACAGCCTGCTCGGCTTTCTGATCCTGCCCGGGGTCGCGCTGCGCATTGCCAACCAGCAACTGGCGCACTACGCCAACCAGCCGGCCACCTTGCAACGCATCCAACTCAACCCCTTCAGCCTGGAGTTGAGCCTGTGGGGGTTACGCATCGGCGAGCCGGACAAACAGCATGTGGCGTTCGAACGCCTGTATGCCAATCTGCAACTCGACAGTCTATGGAGCGGCTCGCTGCGCCTGGCCGATGTCGAGCTGGATAAACCACACACCGAGTTACTGTTCGCCAAAGACGGCTCGCTCAACCTAACCCAGCTGTTCAAGCTACCCGCCAGCCCCGAGCCGGCGGCCGCAGAGACGCCCAGCGAGCCATTCCCACTGCGTATCGAACGCATCAAGCTGGCGGGCGGCAGTTTGTATTTCAAGGACCTGCGCCCCAGTGAAGCGATTGAGTTCATCTACGACGACCTCAACTTCGAGCTGCACAACCTCAGCACGCTGCCTGACGACAACGCCGAGATGACCCTGGTCGCCACCGGCCCCACCGGCGGGCGCATCGACTGGAGTGGCAGCATCAGCCTGGTGCCGATCAGCTCCAGCGGCAGCCTGAAAATCACTGACGGGAAGATGAAAAGCTTCTGGCCCTATGTACGCGATGCCGTGCCGCTGGTGCTCGAAGAGGGGGTGATCGACCTCAGCACCGACTACCAGCTGAGCCTGGCCAAGGGCACGGATTTGCGGCTAAACAATATCCAGGTCAAGGTCGCACCCTTCGCCATCAAGGCGCCGGACGGCCGTCCACTGGTCAAGCTGGCCAACCTGGAGGTCAGCGAAACCAGCCTCGACCTGGTCAAGCAACAGGTGGTGGTCGGCAAGATCCGCAGCCAGCAACTGGAAACCTGGGCCGCCCGCGAAGCCGATGGGCAACTGGATTGGCAAACGCTGCTGGCCACGGCGCCCACAGACGCAACGGCCGCGAGCGAACCGCCAGCCGAAGCGAGCAAACCCTGGCAGGTGCTGTTGCGCGATGTACAACTGCGCGATTACCAAGTGCACCTGGCCGACCGTGTGCCGGAACAGGACGTGGCGATTGACCTCGGCCCACTGAACCTCGACCTGCAGAATTTCGACAGCCTCGGTACTGCGCCCTTCACCCTCAAGCTGGACACCGGCCTGGGCAAACAGGGCAAGTTGCAGGCCGAAGGCCAGGTGCAGCTGACCCCAACCCGTGCTCAGCTGAAGGTCGTCACCCAGGACATCGACCTGCGCGTAGCCCAGGCTTACCTGAGCCCGTTCGTACGCCTGGAGCTGCGCAGCGGCCTGCTCGGCGGCGACCTGGATGTCGCTCTGAGCGGCACCGAACCCTTGGCCTTGAGCATCACCGGCAATGCCCAGGTCAACCAATTGCACACCCTCGACACGCTCAAGGAGCGCGATTTCGTGCGCTGGCAACAGCTCAATCTGGACGGATTGGATTATCGGCACGGCGACCGCCTGAGCATCGACAAGGTGCGCCTGAACCAGCCCTACGCACGCTTTATCGTCAACGAAGACCTGACCACCAACGCCAGCGAACTGCTAATCGCCCAGCCCACCGCCGACGCGCCGCCCGCCCAACCGGCGACGGCCGAGAAGCCGCTGGGTATCCGCATCGGCGAGGTGAGCATCAACGACGGTTCGGCCAACTTTGCCGACTTCAGCCTGACCCCCAACTTCGCCACGGCCGTTCAGCAGCTCAACGGCCGCATCGGCACCCTCGACAGCCGCGCGCCGCAACCGGCCAAGGTGGACATCGCCGGCAAGATCGACCGCTACGCGCCGGTGAGCATCAAGGGCAGCCTGAACCCCTTTGACCCACTCGACAGCCTGGATATCGTCACCCAGTTCAAGCAGGTCGAACTGACCACCCTGACGCCTTACTCCGGCAAGTTCGCCGGCTACCGCATCCGCAAGGGCCGGCTCAACCTGGACCTGCACTACCGCATCAGCAAAGGTCAGCTCAACGCCGAGAATAAAGTGGTGGTCGAGCAACTGCAGCTGGGCGAGCGGGTCGACAGCCCCAGCGCGGTCGACCTGCCCATTCGCCTGGCAGTGGCCCTGCTCAAGGACACTGAAGGCAAGATCGCCATCGAACTGCCGGTCAACGGCGACCTCAACAGCCCGCAATTCAGCGTCATGCCAATCGTCTGGCAAACCCTGCGCAACCTGGTGCTGCGCGCCGCCCAGGCTCCCTTCAAGTTCATCGGTGGTTTGGTCAGCGGTGGCGCGGACATGGACCTCAGCACCGTGCCCTTCGCCGCCGGCAGCGCAGAGCTGGACAGCGCGGCCCAGTCGACCCTGGACACCCTGGCCATGGCGCTGAAAGAACGCCCGGCACTGCGCCTGGAAGTCGAAGGCATGAGCGCGCAAAGCAGCGACGGCTTACCCTTGGCCGAGCAGCGCCTGGAACGTGAATACCAGGCCACCTACTACAAAATTCTCCAGCGGCGCGGCGATGCGGTGCCGGCCGAAGCCCGCCTGATGGAAGTGCCGGAAGACGAAAAAGGCGCGCTGCTCGAAGGTATTTACCGCACTCGTCTGAAACAGCAGCCACCGGCCGAGTGGGCCGAACTGGATGATGAGGTGCGCATCGACAACCTGCGCAATGGCGTGCTGCAATCCTGGGGGCAAAGCCAGTTGTTGCAACGCCAACTGGCCCAAGAGCGCGCAGCCAGTATCAAAGCCTACCTGGTCGATCGCGGCGGCCTGGCCGATGCGCGCATCTACCTGCTGGATGTCAGCCTGGGCCAGGCACAAGCGGATGGTCGCGTGGCCACGCCACTGCACCTGGATAGCGAATGAGCAGGTATCGATGATGCGGATTTACCACCTGACCTGGGCCTTGACCCTCAGTTGCGGCAGCGCGCTCGCCCAGGCCGACACATTGCGCTGCGGCAGCCAGCTGGTCAGCGTCGGCGACCGTAGCTTCGAGGTGCAACAGAAATGCGGCGAACCGGCCTTCCGCGACCTGGTCGGCTACACCCTGGGCGCCTATGAGCGGCGCGAGTTCAAGGTCGAAGAGTGGGTCTACGGGCCGAGCAACGGCATGCTGAGCATCCTCACTTTCGAGGGCAATCGGCTGACCCGCATCGAACGGCGACGCAACCGCTGACAACCGCCTGGCAGCGCTGTAGCCTGAAGGCCATCGCTGCCGCATTGGACGTGCCCCGTGAAAACCCTGCTTGTCACCCTACTCCTGCTCCTGGCCGGCACTGCCCAAGCCTCGACCTTGCGCTGCGGCAGCGCGCTGATCAGTCGCGACGATTACACCAGCGAAGTCCTCGATAAATGTGGCGAACCGCTGAGCCGCGACTTTCTCGGCTACCGCGAAGTGGTCGATCACTACGGCTTTCGCAACGAAGTTCAGGTTGAGGAATGGACCTACGGCCCGCGTAACGGCATGTACCACTTCTTGCGTTTCGAGGGTAATCGCTTGATCAGGATCGACAGCAAACGCGGCAACTGACAAACCGCCCGGCGGCTGCTAGCCTCTCGCCGCTTATACCCTAGGACAAGGAAGCCCCAGCCATGCCGCGTATCGCGCGCTCGTTCAGCCAGTTCCCACTCACCACCGACGCCCATGCCGCGCGGCGCGCCGAGCAAGGCATCGCCAGCCCACCCCGCAACTGACGCCGGACGCGTTACGCCATGCTGATCATTCCTGCCGAACACCCGCTGGATTGGCAAAAGCCGCCGGTGGTAACCCTGCTGCTGATCCTGCTCAACGTGCTGATCTATTTCGCTTACCAGGGCGGCGACCAGGCGCGCGAAGCGCACGCGGTGCAGGTCTACCTCGATGGCGGCCTGCTCAACCGCGAGCGGGCGTTGTTTCTGCCGGCCTTTGCCGAACGCCACGCGCTGGATGCCGACGCACAGCGCGCGGTCAGCGCCATGCGCCGCAGCGACCTGGCCAAGCTGGTGCTCTACGACCTGCACTTCGAACACACCCTGCAGCACAACTCCGCCTACCTGGCCGATCCAGCCTGGCAAGCGGCGCGGCAGCAGGCGCAAGCGGCGCGCGACCGCATCAGCAGCATGCGCTTCGGCTTTATCCCGGCCAAGTTCAGCCTCGAAGGGCTGTTCGGCGCAATGTTTCTGCACGGCGATTTCGGCCACTTGGCCGGCAATATGCTGTTCCTGTTCATCTTCGGTTTCGCCCTGGAAATCGCCCTCGGGCGCTGGCTGTACCTCGGCCTCTACCTGCTAAGCGGGGTCGCTTCGCACCTGCTGTGGTGGCTCATGGACCCGGTCTGGATCAGCGGGGTCGGCGCGTCGGGCGCGATCTCCGGGCTGATGGGCATGTACCTGGGTCTCTACGGCCTGCGGCGGATCAACTTCTTCTACTGGCTGGGGCCGCTGTTCGGCTACTTCCGCGCACCGGCCTTGTGGATCCTGCCGGTATGGCTGGGCAAAGAGCTCTACGGCGTGCTGCTGGCCGACGACAACGTCAACTATTACGCCCACCTCGGCGGCCTGGGCGCGGGCTTCCTCGCCGTCTGGTTACCGCGCCTGGGCGGCGCGTTAAAGGTCGATGAAGCCTACCTGAGCAAGCAAGATCCGGACGCGCCGTTCCAACGCGAGGTGGCCGCACTGGATGCCCTGATCAGCAGTTTTGCGTTGGATCAGGCGGCGGCGCGCGGTCTCGACTTGCTCAATCGCCATCCCGCTCGCCTGGCGTTATTGCAGCGCCTCTACCCCATCGCCAAAAGTCGCCAGGACAGCGCGCTGATGAGCGCGCTGCTCAAGCAACTATTTGCCCTGCCCGAACAGCAGGCTGCGCACGCGTTGCTGCAACGCGTGGCAGACGACGCGCGGGAGTCGCCGATGACGGTATTGCGCCATCCCGCCGTGCAACTGCACCTGCTGCAACGTCTGCTGCGCGGCAACGATGCGCTCCGCGCCCTGGCACCCTGGCGCCAACTGGCAGCCGCCGCCCAGCGGCCCAAGGCAATGCCCGCTCTGACCCTGCAACTGGCCAAACAACTCGGACAACGGCGTGACGCACAAAGCCTTGCCGAGCTGGCGCAGTTTCTCCGCCAGCATTACCCGGACGCAGAGCAAAGCCAGCAGATCGGCCTGATTCAGCAGCAGGCCCTACGCTGATCCATCGCCGCCACGCATGGCAGAGACTAATGGGCACTATTGAGCGAGCTAATTTCTCCTCGCGCGTGCACAGCCTTAGGGTAAGGCCACTGACAGTTTGGAGGCGGTTATGCCCAAGGTTCACGTCATGTCTGTTGTTGGCTCTGCCGTACCCACGCCGCTACGCGCGATCGGCCTGCTCGCCTGCTGGTATCTGGTCCAGGATGGTGAACGGATCGGCGGGCCATTCTTATCCCACGGCAGCGCTCACGCCGCCTCCCTCGGCATGCGCCCGTAACGGGACGGCGCCCACAAAAAAGCCCTCGCAGGGCGAGGGCTTTTCACACGCACGAGTGGCTTACAGCTTGCTGCTGAAATCGCGCAATTCGTCTTGGGCCTTTTCCTTGGTCCAGCCGTAGCGCTCTTGCAGTTTGCCGGCCAGGTACTCGCTATGGCCTTCGGCAATATCCAGATCGTCGTCGGTCAGGTTGCCCCAACGCTCCTTGATCCGGCCATTGATTTGCTTCCACTTACCTTTGATGACATCGGCATTCATGGTGTTGTCCTCTGCATTCGGGAGACCAGGCTCGGCTAGGCCGAGCCGGTTTTTCGAGCGTGGGCTTAATCGGCGGCTTTCAGGCCATCGGCCGACACCGCGGTAACACCCTTGATCTGCTTAGCCTTGGCAACTGCCAGATCACGCTCAGCATCGCTGGCGACGACACCGGAAAGGGCGACTACGCCTTTATTGGTTTCGACTTTGATGTCCAGACCGCTGAGGCTGTCATCGGCGATAAACGTCGACTTAACCTTGCTGGTGATCCATGTATCCGATACGGCTTCTTCAGCCTTATCCATGGTGGTGTTGGCAGCCAGCATGGTTGGCTGCGCAGCGACACGGCTATCGGCGAAGGCGCTGCCGGCCAGGGACAAGCTCAGGACGGTAGCGGTGATAGCGGCAAAAGCGACTGTATTGATTGGCTTTTTCATGGGTATTGCGGATTCCACGCCATTCG
>DELY01000031.1 GCA_002354655.1 Pseudomonas sp. UBA2684 | reverse complement strand
TGGCCCTGGCCGAGCACATCGAACACGCCGAGCTGCATGCGCATGACATCAGCAAGGTGACCAACGATTACCCGGACATGACCTTCGCCGATGCCTACGACGTGCAGTGGGAAATCCGCCGGCGCAAGGAGGCCCGCGGCAACAAAATCGTTGGCCTGAAGATGGGCCTGACCTCCTGGGCGAAGATGGCGCAGATGGGCGTGGAAACGCCGATCTACGGCTTCCTCGCCGACTACTTCAGCGTCGCCGACGGCGGCGTGGTGGATTGCGCCAAACTGATCCACCCGAAGATCGAGGCGGAGATCAGCTTCGTCACCAAGGCGCCGCTGCACGGCCCGGGCTGCCATATCGGCCAGGTGCTGGCGGCCACCGACTTCGTCGTGCCGACGGTGGAAGTGATCGACTCGCGCTACGAGAACTTCAAGTTCGACCTGATCAGCGTGGTCGCCGACAACGCTTCGTCGACCCGCTTCATCACCGGTGGGCAGATGGCCAATGTCGCCGATCTCGATCTGCGCACCCTTGGCGTGGTGATGGAGAAGAACGGCGAAGTGGTGGAACTCGGCGCCGGCGCCGCGGTGCTCGGTCACCCGGCCTCCAGCGTGGCGATGCTGGCCAACCTGCTGGCCGAACGCGGCGAACATATCCCGGCGGGCAGTTTCATCATGACCGGCGGCATCACCGCGGCGGTGCCGGTGGCACCGGGCGACAACATCACCGTGCGTTACCAGGGCCTCGGCTCGGTCAGCGCGCGTTTCATCTGACCCTGTGCGGCCGGTCAGCGTGCCGGCCGCCGCTACTTGTGGAGGACGAGGCCATGCCTATCGCTCAGCTGTATATTCTTGAAGGCCGCACCGACGACCAAAAGGAAACCCTGATCCGCGAAGTCAGCGAGGCCATGTCGCGCTCGCTGGACGCCCCAATCGAGCGGGTGCGCGTGATCATCACCGAAATGCCGAAAAACCACTTCGGCATCGGTGGCGAATCGGCGAGCAAGCTCAGGCGCTAGCGTGCTTGGACGGTAATAATTAGCGTCAGCACAGGACCTAGGAGGACGCCCAGTCCTTGCTGGCGATTTTGATGGCTGTTGGTTTGACCGGTATGCGCGGCCAAGTCGTTTTTTATAGTTAGGCTTGGCAAACCGTATCGATAAGAGGCGGCCGATGATGAACGCCCATACCCCTTCCGCCCACCGCAGGCTTTCGGCCCAACCCGAGAGCGGCGCCACACACGCTCGGTTGCCGTTCGCCGCGCGTCCGCTGCTGAGCTCCGATGATCTGGACGAGGCCCAGGCGCAGCTCAATAACCATATCGAGGAGCGCCGCCTGCAACCCTGTGGGCGCGGCGACACGCATATCCGTTTTACCCTGCAAGCCTTGCCGCAGCTGAAATTATTCGGCGCCGGCTTCGGGCGTAAGGTGCACGTCAGCTCCTCCTGCGCCCACTGGGCGCCATAGTCGATGTAGGAGCCCTTGCGGCCCATGTTGTCCAGGCTGTTTTCGAACTGCTCGGCGATCCATTGGCGTTTTTTCGTACGCACCGATGGGCCGGATGGCCAACTGGCCGACTTCGAAATCCAGTACACCTTCGGCATCGAGCCGCTGCAGCAGCACCTGGTGGCGTTCGCCGACGGCCGTCTGCAAGCGCTGTCCATTGCCTGGGACAGCCGTCCGGCGATGCGTTGGTTCCACCTCTATCCGGGTGAGCAGGTCGGTCATCGGGATGAACTGCACTGGACCCGGCCGGCGCAGAACTGCAACTCGGCGAGCGGCGTGGCACCGACTGGCGCCTGGAGCAGGCATTGCAGCGCAATCCGTTCGACCATGATCTGCTGTGGGCTGCGGCCAGCTATAGCCTCAAGCATCGCCGGCTCTCAGCCGCCCGGGGTTATGCCGAACGTCTGCTGGACATCAGCCCACAGTCCGCCCAGGTACAAGCGTTGCTGCAACGGGCAACAGAGCGGTGAAGCCCCGGGGGGCGGTTCAGTCATGAAAAATTCCCGGCATCCAGCCGGGCTTTTCTATGTGCGCCGCTTTACCAGCTGCGATACGGCAGGAACTTGCCGTTGAGCACGATCTGTACGCGGTCGCCTTTCGGGTCGGCGACGCGGCTGATGTCCATGCTGAAGTCGATGGCGCTCATGATGCCGTCGCCGAACTCTTCATGGATCAGCGCTTTGATGGTGTCGCCGTAGACGTTGATCATCTCGTAGAAACGGTAGATCAGCGGGTCGGTCGGGACAGCCTTGTCCCAGTGCTTGTGCGGGAACGCCTGCAACGCCTGGCTGACTTCGGCCGGCAGCTGCAGCACCTCGCACAGCTTGTCGGCGCTGGCCGCGGGCATGCTGTTCATGCCCAGGCAGGCCGAGGTGGTCCACACCGGCGACATGCCGAGTTTGTCGGCGAGCGCGGCCCAGCTCAGGTCGAGGCGGCCCTTGGCGGCGAGGATGGCGGTTTGCATGCTGGCTTTATCCATGACTGGACTCCTTGGAAAGGGTGGCGGGTGAGGGTTTGCCCTGGTGCAGCGCGTCGAGCGCCAGGCTCAGGGCCGGGTTGATTTCGGCGGGGAAACCATCGTCTTCCGGCGCCGTGCCTTGCAGGGCCTTGGAGCGGTTGACGAGGAAATCCACCAGGTGGTTGCGGATCTTGTAGAAGGCCGGGTGGTGGATGATCTGGTCACGTTTGCGCGGGCGTGGCAGGTCGATGCGTACCGCTTCGGCGATGCGCGCCTGGGGGCCGTTGGTCATCAGCAGGATGCGGTCGGCCAGGAGGATCGCTTCGTCGACGTCGTGGGTGATCATGAACACGGTCTGCTGGGTTTCGCCCCAGACCTTGATCAGCTCGTCCTGGATCACCCCGCGGGTCAGTGCATCCAGTGCGCCGAACGGCTCGTCGAGCAGCAGCAACTGCGGCTGGGTGGCGAAGGCGCGGGCGATGCTCACGCGCTGGCGCATGCCGCCGGAGAGCTGGGACGGCTTGCGTGCCTCCGAGCCTTGCAGGCCGACCATGTGCAGGTAGTCGAGGCTGTGCTGGCGGATCTTCTCGCGGTGCCACTGCGGGAAGCGCGCACGGACGCCGAAGATCACGTTGTCCAGGGCGCTGAGCCAGGGCATCAGGCTGTAGTTCTGGAACACCACGCCGCGCTCCAGGCTCGGCCCGGCGATTTCCTTGCCGGCCATGATCAGCGCGCCGTCACTGACCTCGTCGAGGCCGGCGAGGGCGTTGAGGATGGTCGATTTGCCGCAGCCGGAGTGGCCGATGATGCAGACGAACTCGCCTTTTTCGATGCCGAAGTTGACCTTTTCGAACACCGTCAGCGGGGTGTCGCCGGGTTGCGCGAAGCGCTTGGCCAACTGGCGGGCTTCAACAAAATAGCGGGACATGGGCTTATTCCTGGTAGCTGACGAGGCGCGCGACGGCGCCAAGCATGAGGTCGAGGAGCATGCCGACCAGGCCGATCATGACGATGGAGAAGATCACGCTGGCGAGGTCGAGGTTGTTCCACTCGTTCCACACGTAGTAGCCAATGCCGGTGCCGCCGACGAGCATCTCGGCGGCGACGATCACCAGCCAGGCGATGCCCACCGAGATGCGCATGCCGGTGAGGATGGTCGGCAGCGCGGCCGGCAGAATTACCGTCAGGGCGGTGCGCAGCGCGCTCAGTTGGTGGGTGCGGGCGACGTTGATCCAGTCCTTGCGCACCCCGGCGACGCCGAAGGCGGTGTTGAGCAGCATCGGCCAGATCGAGCAGATGAAGATCACGAAGATCGCCGAGGCCTCCGAGTCCTGGATGATGAACAGCGCCAGGGGCATCCAGGCCAGCGGCGAGATCGGCCGCAGGATCTGGATGAACGGGTTGAGCGCGCGGTACATCAGCGGCGACATGCCGATCACGAAGCCGATCGGAATCGCCACCAGGGCGGCCAGGAAGTAGCCGGTGAGCACCCGGTACAGCGAGTGCGCGAGCTGGATGCCGATGCCTTTGTCGTTGGGCCCGGCGTCGTAGAACGGCTGACTCAGTTCGTTGCGTGCATGGGCGAAGATCGCCGAGGGCGGCGGCACTCGCGCCTCCTGGCTGGTGGCGCCCATCAGTTGCGCGTATTCGTCGTCCGCGGTGCTGGCGGTGCTGACCGGGGGCTGGCAAACAATCTCCCAGAGCCCGAGCAGCACCACCAGGATCAGCGTCGAGAGCACCCCGGCGCGCAGGTTGGCTGAGGCGATCATCATGTTCTCCGGATGCTGAAGCTGTTGAGGTAACCCTCGGGGTCTGCCGGGGTGAAGGGTTTGCCCATCACGCTGAAGCTCTTGTAGGTGTCGCTCGGTACGTCCATGCCCAGTTCGCGCATGACCTTGCCGGCGTCGGCGGCGAGGTAGACCTGCTCGGCGATGGCGCGGTAATCGACGTCGCCTTTCAGGTAACCCCAGCGCTTCATCTGGGTGAGAATCCACACCGCCATCGAGTGCCAGGGGAAGGGGTCGAAGTCGATCCGGTCCGGCTCGTCGCGCACATTGCCCAGGCCGTCGGCGAAGCGCCCGCTGAGCACCTGCTGGATCACCTGCACCGGCTGGTTGAGGTAGTTGCGCGGGGCGATGGCCTCGGCAATCGCCACGCGGTTCTCGGCTTGCGAGGAGTAGTGCGTGGCATCGATCAGCGCGCGCAGCAACGCGCCGTAGGTATTGGGATGCTGGGTGGCGAATGCCTGGCTACAGGCAAAGGCGCAGCACGGGTGGCCGGGCCACAGGTCCTTGGTCAGCACATGGATAAAGCCGACCTTCTCCCACACCGCGCGCTGGTTGAACGGGTCCGGCGAGAGGAAGCCGTCGATGTTGCCAGCGCGCAGGTTGGCGACCATCTCCGGTGGCGGAATCACCCGGATCTGGATGTCCTGATCCGGGTCGAGGCCGTGCTCGGCGACGTAGTAACGCAGCAGGAAGTTGTGCATCGAGTAGTCGAACGGCACGCCGAAGCGCATGCCTTTCCACTGCTTGGGGTCGCGCTTGTCGAGGTGCTGGTTGGCCAGGACGATGGCCTGGCCGTTGATGTTCTCGATCGCCGGCATGATGAACGGCGACTGCGTCGAGCCCAGGCCCAGGCTCATCGCCAGGGGCATCGGCGTGAGCATGTGCGAGGCGTCGTATTCGCCGGCCAGCGACTTGTCGCGGGCCACCGCCCAGCCGGCGGTTTTCACCGTGGTGACGTCGAGGCCGTATTTCTTATAGAAGCCCATCGGCTCGGCCATGATGATCGGCGTGGCGCAGGTGATGGGCACGAAACCGATATTCAGCTTGGTCTTTTCCAGTGGCCCGAGGCTGTCCTTGACCGCTGCCTTGATCGCCTCCATTGGCACGATGCTGGCCAGGATCGCCGCCAGAGTGCCGCCGCCGAGCATGCCCATGAAGCTGCGCCGCGACACTTCGCTGTGGCCGAACAGGCCGCGCACGATGGCGCTTTCGATCGCCCGGTCGAGCATCGCCTCCTGGTCCAGCGCTGGGTTGGTCGGGCGGGCGCTGGTCTTGGGTTGGCAGGTGGCGCAACTGCAGGCGCCGCTGTGGTTCAGGTTGCTGTCGGGGCTGAACGGGTCGCCCAGGCTGTTGCTCATCACGGCACTCCTTCTCGGTGTGGCGAGGCCGGTGCACCCCAGTGGGTCGCCCGCCTGCAAAATGCCCCGCGCTGATACGCAGCGGCTGTTGCCAAGGACTAGAGCAGGAGCTGTGCCAGGTACCGTGATAATTATTTAACACGATGATTTTATTGATATTTATGTTTTTAGATAACACCCGTTAAGTACTACGAAATATCGTGTTTAACGTGATTTCGTAGTGCGCCACTGCAAAAACTCGTAGTTGGCATAGCGCTTGAAGGTCTTTGTCACGACCTTCGCCCTGGTGAGCACCGCGCATGTCCGATTTCACGCTGGCCGACCGCCTGCTGCACGATTTGCACAGCGCTTGTCTGCTGCTCGACCCGTATGCCGACCGCCTGCTGTTCGCCAACCCTGCGGCCGCGCGCTTGCTCGGCTGGCCGCTAGAGGAACTGCTACAGCAGCGCGCCAGCCGACTGTGGCGGCATGCCTTGGGCGAACTGCTGGTGTTCAGCGAAGAGGCACTGCAACGCGGTCAGGCCTGGAGCAACGAGTTGGGCATCAGTGGCGCGCAGGACGGCGTGCTGGCGCTGGAGCTGAGTGCCAGCCGGGTCGCGGGCGAACAGGGGCCGCTGCTCGGTTTGTTGCTGCACCAACGCCAGCAGCTCGACGGCTTGCGTGGCCTGGCCGAGGCGCAGCGTTACCAGCGTCAGGGCCTGGTGCAGTGGCAGGGCGTCGAACGGGTGTTCCGCGAGATCGAACGGGAGAACCAGTTGATTCTCGGCGCCGCTGGCGAGGGCATCTACGGGGTCAACCGCGACGGCGTGACCACCTTCGTCAACCCGGCGGCGGAGCGCTTGCTCGGCTGGCAGGCGCACGACCTGATCGGCCACAAGATCCACGACCTGATACACCACCAGCATGCCGACGGCAGTCAGTACCACGGTCGCCATTGCCCGATTTACGCGGCCTTTCGCGACGGCGAGGTGCACCAGGTCGATGACGAGGTGTTCTGGTGCAAGGACGGCAGCGCCATTCCGGTGGCCTACACCAGCACGCCGCTGCGCGACAACGGCGAGCTGATCGGCGCGGTGGTGGTGTTCCGCGACATCAGCGAGCGCAAGCAGGCCGAGCAGCGCCTGCGCCAGGCGCTGGCCGAGGTGCAGGAATTACAGCAGCGCCTGGAGCTGGAAAACGCCTACCTGCAAGAGGAAATTCGCGGCGAGTTCGCCCACCACAGCCTGGTGGGGCGCAGCGAGGCGATTCAGCAGATCGTCCGGCAGATCGAGCTGGTCGCGCCGACCAGCGCCAACGTGCTGATCACCGGCGAATCCGGCACCGGCAAGGAGCTGATTGCCCGTGCCCTGCACGACAGCAGCGCGCGCCGGCAGCGCCCGCTGATCCGGGTGAACTGCGCGGCGGTGCCGCGCGAGCTGTTCGAGAGCGAGTTCTTCGGCCATGCCAAGGGCGCGTTTACCGGCGCCCTGAGCGAGCGGGTCGGGCGCTTCGAGCTGGCCGACGGCGGCACGCTGTTCCTCGACGAGGTGGCGGAAATTCCCCTGGAGCTGCAAAGCAAGCTGCTGCGCGTCTTGCAGGAGCAGCAGTTCGAGCGGGTCGGCGAGAACCACACACGGCAGGTCAGCGTGCGGGTGATCGCGGCGACCAACCGCGACCTGCGCCAGGCGGTGCGCGACGGCAGTTTCCGCGAGGATCTGTACTTTCGCCTGAACGTCTTCCCGGTCGAGTCGGTGCCGCTGCGCCAGCGCTTGGACGATGTGCCGCTGCTGGCCCAGCACTTCATCGGCCGTGCCTGCCGCACGCTCAACCGCGCCGAGCCGAGCCTGCGCCTGGCGGATATCCAGCGCCTGCAGGCCTACCCCTGGCCGGGCAATATCCGCGAGCTGGAAAACGTCATCGAGCGCGCGGTGATCATCTCCGCCGGCGGCCGCCTGCGCATCGACCTGCCCGGCGGTGGCGGGACGGTGGCCCTGTCGCCGGGCAGTGAACCGCTGGAAGAGAGCGCCGGGATTTTCACCGACAACCAGCAGCGCCAGCGCGAGCGCAGCAACCTGCTGGCCGCCCTGCGCGCCTGCCACGGCAAGGTCTTCGGCCGCGACGGTGCGGCCAGTCTGCTGGGGGTCAAGCCGACCACCCTGCGTTCGCGTCTGGAGCGCTTCGGCATTGAGCCGCGACGCTTTCGGCAACCGCGTGGCGAGTCGCCGTGAGCCAGGCGGGCAACTATTTTTCAGCAGGCCTGTAACGCCGTTGCGCGACCTCGCTCTAGTGCTATGCCCGGATTGAACACACCGTGCTCGACCGGCTCACCTAGACGACCCCGAGGATACTCGCATGACTACCAAGACTACCGCTGCTGGCGCTGCCCTGGCTTTCGCCGCTGCTACCCTGTTCGCCGGCATGACCAGCACCGTTGTCGTGGCTGAAGAAGCCAAGGTGCATTGCTACGGCGTCACCTCCTGCAAAGGCCAGAACGACTGCAAAACCGCGGAAAACAGCTGCAAGGGCCAAGGTTCCTGCAAAGGTCATGGCTTCAAGTCGATGACCCTGGCCGAGTGCAACGCGGCCAAAGGCACCGTTGGCGAATAAGTGAACCGGGGCGGCCGTTCACCGGCCGCCCCGCATCACCCTAGGAACCTGCCATGAGTGACGCGCGTTACAGCCTGGGTTTTGGCCTGGGGCTGCGCAGTACCTACTACCAGAGCATTCTCGAACAACGGCCGGCGATCGACTGGTTCGAGATCGTCTCGGAAAATTACCTGGTCGAGGGCGGCAAGGCCCTCTACTACCTGGACGCCATCGGCGAACACTACCCGCTGGTGATGCATGGCGTGTCGTTGTCGATCGGCGGTCCGCATGAGCTGGACCGCGACTACCTGCGCCGTCTCAAGCAGTTGGCCGCGCGGGTGCAGCCGGCGTGGATCTCCGACCACCTGTGCTGGAGCCGCGGCAACGCCCACCAACTGCACGACCTGCTGCCGCTGCCCTACACCGAAGAAAGCCTGCAACACGTGGCCGCGCGAGTGCGCCAGGTGCAGGACGTGATCGAGCGGCCGCTGGTGCTGGAGAACGTCTCCAGTTACCTGCGCAGCGCCGACGATCAGTTCAGCGAATGGCAATTTCTCGCCGCGCTCAGCGAACTCAGCGGCTGCGAGCTGCTGCTCGACGTCAACAACGTCTACGTCAGCGCGCGCAACCACGGCTTCGAGCCCTGGGAGTTCATCAGCGGCCTGCCGGCGCAACGGGTGCGCCAACTGCACCTGGCCGGGCACAGCGATTACGGCAGCTACCTGATCGACACCCACGATCAGCCGGTCAGCGACCCGGTCTGGCAGCTGTATCAACGCACCCTGCGCCACCTCGGGCCGGTGGCGACCCTGCTCGAACGCGACGACCATTACCCGCCGCTGGCCGAGCTGCTGGCCGAACTGGACAAAGCCCGCGCCTGCGCCGCCGCCGCTTTGCAAGGAGGCCCGGCATGCGCCTGAACGACTGGCAGCGCGAGGTCGAGGCCTATTTGCTCGGCGCCGAGCCGGCGCCCAATCCGGCGTTGCGCGCCAGCCTGCTCGGCAGCCCGGGGCTGGCGGTCGAACAAGGCCTGGCGATCTACCACAACGCCTACCGCGCGCGCCTGCTCGAAGCCCTGCGTGGCGATTACCCGGCGCTGCATGGCTGGCTGGGCGACGAGGAGTTCGACGCCCTGGGTGGCGCCTATATCGCCGCGCACCCGTCGCGGCACTACAGCCTGCGCTGGTTGGGCGATGCCCTGGGCAGCTTTATCGACGCTTACCTGGTGCCCGCACAAGCCGCGCCGCTCAGCGAGTTGGCGCAGTTGGAATGGGCGTTCACCCTGGCCTTCGATGCGCCCGCCGGCGAGCCGTTGCGCCTGGAGCAGATGGCGGGCCTGGCGGCCGAGGCGTGGCCGACCCTGCAGATACGCCTGCTGCCCAGCGTGCAATGGCAGGTGTGCCGGCATAACAGCCTGGCGATCTGGCGCGCACACAAGGAGCAGGGCGCCTTCCCGGGCAGCCAGCCGCTGGCGCAGGAGGAAGTCTGCCTGATCTGGCGCGACCAGTTGATCAGCCGCTATCGCAGCCTGACCCCGGACGAAGCCCAGGGCCTGCGCGGCATGGCGCTGGATGGCTGGAACTTCGCCGAGCTCTGCGCGCAGCTCAGCGAGTTGGGCGACAACGCCGCGCAACAAGCCGTGACCTGGCTGCGCCAGTGGCTAAGCGACGGGATCGTGCAGCGGCATGGCGGATAGCCAGCGTCGAGGGAACCGAGAGCCGGATAGGCGGGTCATTTGAACTAACCTTTCAGTGATTGTTGAAAGGTGGAGGTGCCTATGCTCGCCTATCTGCCGCCAGCGCTGCGCGACCTGCAACTGCCCTTGCGGGTGCGCCTGTGGGATGGCAAACAACTCGACCTCGGCCCGCAGCCGCGGGTCACCCTGGTGGTCAAAGACCCCAGCCTGGTGGCGCAACTGGCGTCCCCGAGCCTGGACGCCCTGGGCGGCGCCTACGTCGAAGGGCGCCTGGAGCTGGAAGGGCCGATCCGCGAGGTGATTGCGGTCGGCGATGCGCTCAGCCAGGCGCTGCTGGGCGACGATGACAACGCCGAGCTGCCGCGCCGCGCCCACGACAAAGCCACCGACGCCGCGGCCATCAGCTACCACTACGACCTCTCCAACGCCTTCTACGCCCTCTGGCTGGACCGCGAGATGGTCTATTCCTGCGCCTACTTCGAAACCGGTACGGAAGACCTCGAGCAGGCCCAGCAGGCCAAGTTGCGCCACCTGTGCCGCAAGTTGCGGCTGCAACCGGGCGAGCGCTTGCTGGATGTCGGCTGCGGTTGGGGTGGGTTGGCGCGGTTTGCCGTGCGCGAATTCGGCGTCGAGGTGTTCGGCATCACCCTCAGCCGCGCTCAGCTCGAGCTGGCGCGCCAGCGGGTCGAGGCGGCGGGGTTGCAAGGCCAGGTGCAGCTCGAACTGCTCGACTATCGCGACCTGCCGCAGGACGCGCGTTTCGACAAAGTGGTCAGCGTCGGCATGTTCGAGCATGTCGGCCACGCCAACCTGCCGCTGTATTGCCAGCGCCTGTTCGGCGCGGTGAAACGCGGCGGGCTGGTGATGAACCACGGCATCACCGCGAAGAGCACCGACGGTCGCTCGGTCGGGCGCGGTGCCGGCGAATTCATCGACCGTTACGTGTTCCCGCATGGCGAGCTGCCGCACCTGGCGACCATGACCGCGCAACTCAGCGAGGCTGGGCTGGAAGTGCTCGATGTGGAAAACCTGCGCCTGCATTACGCGCGCACCCTGGAGCTCTGGAGTGCGCGCCTGGAGGCGCAGTTACCCGAGGCCGGGCAACAGGTGCCGGAACAGGTCTTGCGCATCTGGCGCCTGTACCTGGCCGGTTGCGCCTACGGCTTTGCCCGTGGCTGGATGAGCCTGCACCAGATCCTTGCGGTGAAACCGCAGGAAGACGGCAGCCATGCGCTGCCCTGGACGCGTGCCGACCTGTACCGCTGAGCCCGCCCTACGCGGGCTTTGTTACCATGCCGGAATTGCCTTGAGCCGAGCCGTGCATGCCTGCATTCCTTCAGCGATACCGTGTCGCCCTGATCGTCTTGCCGATCCTCCTCGGCTTGCTCGTCAGCATGTGGCTGGCCGGGCGTTACGCCGAGCAGCGGGTCTGGCTGGAGCGCAGCGGCGAGGCGCGCGGGCAGTTGCAGTTGTACGCGCAGTCGATCCACACCCTGGTCGAACGCTTCCGCTCGGTGCCCGAGGTGCTGGCGCTGGACAGCGATATCAAGTCGCTGCTGCGAGCGCCGGACGACCGCCTGCTGCGCGACAAGCTCAATCGTCGCCTGGAGCAGCTCAACACGGCGGCCGGCTCCAATGTGCTGTACCTGCTCGACCGCCGCGGCGAGACCCTGGTGGCCAGCAACTGGCGCGACTGGAGCAGTTTCGTCGGCAACAATTACGCCTTCCGCCCGTATTTTCAGGATGCCCGGCGCCAGTCCGCCGGGCGCTATTTCGCGGTCGGGGTGACCACCGGGATTCCCGGTTACTTCCTCTCCCACGTGGTGCGCGACGACGATGGCACGGTACTCGGCGTGCTGGTGGTCAAGCTCGAACTGGAAGACTTGCAGCGCGAATGGGCCGGTCAGGCCGGGGTGCTGCTGGTCGCCGACAGTTATTCCGTGGTGATCCTCAGCAACCGTCCGGCCTGGCGTTTCCGCGCCCTCAGCGAACTCAGCGCGCAGGCCCGCGACGAGTTGGTCGAGGTGCGCAAATACGCCGAACAGGCGCTCAAGCCGCTGCCCAGTGAGCTGCGCCGGCACATCGACAGCGATGCCGAGTGGCGCCGCGTCGATGGCCCGGATGGGCGCCGCGATTACCTCTGGCAACGCCTGCCGCTGCCGGATGAGGGCTGGACCCTGCACCTGCTGGTCGAGCCGCACACCCTGGTCGAGAGCGTGCGCAGTTACCGCCTGGCCGCTGCCGGGGTGTGGATGACCCTGGCCTTCCTGTTGCTGTTCCTCGCCCAGCGGCGCAAGACGCAACGCCTGCAAACCGGCATTCGCGAACGCCTGGAGCGCGAAGTGACGCTGCGCACCAGCGAGCTGCGCGCGGCCCAGGAAGGCCTGGTGCACGCGGCGAAGATGGCCGCCCTGGGGCAGATGTCGGCGGCCATGGCGCATGAAATCAATCAACCGCTGACCGCCATGCAGATGCAGTTGGGCAGCTTGCGCCTGCTCCTCGACAATGGCCGCCAGGCCGATGCCCGCGAGGGTTTGCAGCGTATCGACGCGCTGTTGCAGCGCATGGCCGGGCTCACCAGCCACCTGAAAACCTTTGCCAGCAAAAGCCCGGCCGGGCTCAGCGAACGGCTGCGCCTGGGCGATATGCTGGAGCAAGCGCTGCAACTGCTGGCGCCACGAATGCGCAGCGAACAGGTGGAGTTACGCAGTGAAATAGAGGCGAGCGCGCAGGTATTGGGCGATGCGATCCGCCTTGAGCAAGTGCTTCTCAACCTGCTGCACAACGCCTTGGATGCGATGAAGGATGCCGAGCCGCGCGTGCTCAGCATCCTGATCCAGCGCCAGGGCGAGTGCTGCGTGCTCCGCGTGGCGGACAGCGGCGCGGGCATCGCCGCCGAACACCTGGGCAGCGTGTTCGAACCGTTCTTCACCACCAAGCCGGTGGGTCAGGGCCTGGGCCTGGGCTTGGCGGTGTCCTATGGCATCGTCCGTGAACTGGGCGGCAGCCTGGAGGCGGCCAACGGCGAGTCGGGCGCGGTATTTACCCTCAAACTGCCAGCGGCGCCGAATCCGTGACAACTCGTAGGAGGGGTTAGCGGTGCCGGACGTTGTGCTGGACTCTACTCACGAAGATTGGGCGCCGCGTAACCCATCAGCTCGTATTCCGCTTGGCCATCGCTGGTGGGTCACCCGCCGCGCCAAGAACCGGGTCGTATTCAAGCGGGTGGTTTTACGGCGCTAACCGACCCTACACTGCCGCCGTTCAGAGAGGAGGTGATATGACCGGGCAAGTGATAGTCGTCGACGACGAAGCAGCGATCCGCGAGGCGGTGCAGCAGTGGCTGGAGCTGTCCGGTTTCCGCGTGCAAACCTGCGCCAACGCGGCGCAAGCCCTGGCGCTGATCGACCGCGATTTCCCCGGGGTGGTGGTCAGCGATGTGCGCATGCCCGGCACCGACGGCTTGCAGTTGCTCGATAAATTGCTGGAGCTGGACCGCGACCTGCCGGTGATCATGGTCACCGGCCATGGCGATGTGCCGATGGCGGTGCAGGCCCTGCGCCAGGGCGCCTACGACTTCATCGAGAAACCCTTCACCCCCGAACGCCTGCTCGACAGCGTGCGCCGCGCCCTGGATAAACGCCGGCTGGTCTGCGAGAACCGCCAACTGCGCCAGCAGTTCGCCTTCAAGGACCATATCGAAAGCCAGTTGCTCGGTGTGTCGCGGCCGATGGAGAACCTGCGCCGGCAGATTCTCGAACTGGCCGGCACTTCGGTGAACATCCTCATTCGCGGCGACACTGGCAGCGGCAAGGAACGCGTGGCCCGCTGCCTGCACGACTTCAGCGCGCGCGCCGGCAAACCGTTTGTCGCGCTGAACTGCGCGGCGATTCCGGAAAACCTGTTCGAGAGCGAGCTGTTCGGCCACGAAAGCGGCGCCTTTACCGGCGCCCAGGGCAAGCGCATCGGCCGCATCGAGCATGCCGACGGCGGCACCCTGTTCCTCGATGAAGTGGAGAGCCTGCCGCTGGCGCAGCAGGTCAAGTTGCTGCGCGTGTTGCAGGAGAAAACCCTGGAGCGGCTCGGCTCCAACCGCAGCATTCAGGTCGATCTGCGGGTGATCAGCGCGGTCAAACCGGACCTGTTGGATGAAGTGCGCGCCGGGCGTTTCCGTGAGGATTTGTTCTACCGCTTGAACGTCGCCACGCTGCAGATCCCCTCGCTGCGCGAGCGCCGCGAAGATATCCCGCTGCTGTTCGAGCACTTCGCCCAGCAGGCCGCGCGGCGCCACGAGCGCGAGGCGCCGCCGTTGACGCCGAACGAGTTGGCGCAGCTGCTCGGCCACGATTGGCCAGGCAACGTGCGCGAGCTGATCAACGCCGCCGAGCGGCATGCGCTGGGCTTGAGCGCACCCGTGGAAGCGCTCAATAGCCAATCGCTGGCCGAGCAAATGGAGGCGTTCGAGGCGCAATGCCTGCATAACGCCCTGCTGCGTTGCCAGGGCAACATCGCCCAGGTCATGGAGCTGCTCCAGCTGCCGCGGCGCACCCTCAACGAAAAGATGCAGCGCCATGGCTTGCAGCGCAGCACGTATCGACCGGCCGGCAGCCCCGATGAGGAATAGCCGCCAACCTACCGTTTGACGCCATGGTGGGTTACGCGGCGTCCAGGCGGCTCATTGGCTGCAAGGCTTGTGGATGCGCCGCTAACCCACCCTGTCGAATGGTTTAGGCGAAATCCCGCTTATACCTGTTCATAAATAAGCGGTTTTCCGCTCACTACACCGTGGGCCAATTAGCAAAACCCCTCTAGTACTGGGCTTTCCGGCCCTGGCACGGCATCTGCTATAGCTCGTGTCAGCCCAGCGCGTTGTTTGCCCTGGTGACTATAAAAAAGACAAGAGGTCACGTGCATGCTTTGCCAGCCCGTTTCGCCCAGCTCCGCTACGCCCCCTCTTGCGCGCCAGGTTTGTGCCGGGCGCGGGCAGCTGCCTCTTTGAGTAACCCCGTGCACGACCGCTTCGGCGGGCGGGCATCGTCTACAGTGAAAAACTCTGCATAAAGCCATAACAACGACGGAGATTCTTCCATGCGATTGACTAAGCGTTTCAGCCTGTTCGCCGCTGCCGCGGCCTTCACTGCCAGCACCGCCGCGCTTGCCGCGCCGACCTTCATCAACGTCCTCACCGGCGGCACCAGCGGGGTTTACTACCCGATTGGCGTGGGCTTGTCGCAGCTGTACAGCAACGGTATCGAAGGCTCGAAGACCTCGGTGCAGGCGACCAAAGCCTCGGTGGAAAACCTCAACCTGCTGCAAGCCGGCCGTGGCGAACTGGCCTTCGCCCTTGGCGATTCGGTAGCTGACGCCTGGGCAGGCGTGGAAGAAGCCGGCTTCAAGGCACCGCTGAAAAAGCTGCGGGCGATTGCCGGCGCGTACCCGAACTACATCCAGATCGTCGCCAGCAAGGAATCCGGGATCACCACCCTGGCCGATCTGAAAGGCAAGCGCATCTCCGTCGGCGCGCCGAAATCCGGCACCGAGCTGAACGCCCGCGCCATCTTCGAGGCCGCCGGCCTGAGCTACGAAGACATGGGCAAGGTCGAGTTTCTGCCGTATGCCGAGTCGGTCGAGCTGATCAAGAACCGTCAGCTGGATGCCACCCTGCAGTCCTCCGGCCTAGGCATGGCGGCGATTCGCGACCTGGCCGCGACCCTGCCGATCAACTTCGTCGCCATCCCGGCCGAGGTTACCGCGAAGATCGACAGTGCCGCCTACCAGGCCGCCGCGATTCCGGCCGGCACCTACGACGGTCAGGATGCCGATGTACCGACCGTGGCCATCACCAACATCCTGGTGACCCATGAAGACGTATCCGACGAGGTGGCCTACCAGATGACCAAGCTGATGTTCGACAACCTCGAACGCCTGGGCAACGCCCATTCCGCGGCCAAGGACATCAAACTGGAAGGCGCCGCCAAGGGCCTGCCGATCCCGCTGCACCCGGGTGCCGAGCGCTTCTACAAGGAAGCCGGCGCGCTGTAAGGCTGCTGAAGGGTTTGCCGCGTAGGATGGGGCCGACCCATCCTACGCGGCCCTTCTATTTCTAGAGTTGCAAATAAAACCGGCGTGCCTGCCACGGCAGGTTTTGTTGGCGACTCTGGTGTTATCGATGTTGTAACGAGGGCATCCGCTCCATGAGTGACCATAATCAAGGCCTCGCCGCCAACCCCAGCGACTGGCCGAAAGCGCTGTTCTATGTCGCGCTGCTGTTCTCCACTTTCCAGATCATCACCGCGGCCTTTCACCCGGTGTCCAGCCAGATCCTGCGGGCGGTGCACGTCGGCTTTCTGCTGCTGGTGGTGTTCCTCAGTTTTCCCGCCAACGGCAAAGGCCAGCCGTGGCAGCCGCTAGCCTGGCTGTTGGGCTTGGTGGGCATGGCCACGGCGGCGTACCAGTGGATCTTTGAAGCCGACCTGATCCAGCGCTCCGGCGACCTGACCAGCAGCGACATGCTCATCGGCCTGGTGTTGATTGTCCTGGTATTCGAAGCCGCGCGCCGGGTGATGGGCATTGCCCTGCCGATCATCTGTGCGCTGTTTCTGGCGTATGGGTTGTTTGGTGAGTACCTGCCGGGCGACCTGATGCACCGTGGCTATGGCCTCGACCAGATCGTCAACCAGTTGGCCTTCGGCACTGAAGGCCTGTACGGCACGCCGACCTATGTGTCGGCCACCTATATCTTCCTGTTCATCCTGTTCGGTGCCTTCCTCGAACAGGCCGGCATGATCAAGCTGTTCACCGATTTCGCCATGGGCCTGTTCGGCCACAAGCTCGGCGGCCCGGCCAAGGTGTCGGTGGTGTCGTCGGCGCTGATGGGCACCATCACCGGCTCCGGGGTGGCCAACGTGGTCACCACCGGCCAGTTCACCATTCCGCTGATGAAGCGTTTCGGCTACAAGCCGGCCTTCGCCGGCGGTGTGGAGGCCACCTCGAGCATGGGTAGCCAGATCATGCCGCCGGTGATGGGCGCGGTGGCGTTCATCATGGCCGAGACCATCAACGTGCCGTTTTTCGAAGTGGCCAAGGCCGCGCTGATTCCGGCGCTGTTGTACTTCGGTTCGGTGTTCTGGATGGTTCACCTGGAGGCCAAGCGCGCCAACCTGCAAGGGTTGCCGAAAGACCAGTGCCCGAACCCCTGGGCGGCGGTGAAAGCGCGCTGGTACCTGTTGATTCCGCTGTTCATCCTGGTCTACCTGCTGTTTTCCGGGCGCACGCCGCTGTTCTCCGGGATGGTCGGTCTGGCGTTGACCGCGATCGTGATCCTCGGTTCGGCGATCATCCTGCGGGTCTCCTCGTTCGGCCTGCGCATCGCCTTCTGGATCGCCCTCGGCCTGCTCTGTGCCGGCTTCTTCCAGCTCGGCATCGGCGTGGTGTTCGGCGTGGTCGCGCTGCTGGTGGCGGTGTGCTGGTTTATCAAAGGCGGTCGCGACACCTTGTTGATCTGCCTGCATGCGCTGGTCGAAGGCGCGCGGCATGCGGTTCCCGTGGGTATCGCCTGTACCCTGGTCGGGGTGATCATTGGCGTGGTCTCGCTGACCGGTGTGGCATCGACCTTTGCCGGTTACATCCTGGCCATCGGTCAGGACAACCTGTTCCTCTCGCTGCTGCTGACCATGCTGACTTGCCTGGTGTTGGGCATGGGCATTCCGACCATCCCCAACTACATCATCACCAGCTCGATTGCCGCACCGGCGCTGCTGGAACTGGGCGTGCCGCTGATCGTCTCGCACATGTTCGTCTTCTACTTCGGCATCATGGCCGACCTCACGCCGCCGGTGGCCTTGGCGTGCTTCGCGGCGGCGCCGATTGCCAAGGAGTCGGGCCTGAAGATCAGCTTCTGGGCGGTACGCATCGCCATCGCCGGTTTCGTCGTGCCCTTTATGGCGGTCTACGATCCGGCGCTGATGCTGCAAGGCGACAGCCTGCTGGCGAGCCTGTACATGTTCCTCAAGGCGCTGTTGGCCATCGGGTTGTGGGGCGCGGTGTTTACTGGCTTCCTGCAATGCAAGTTGGCTTGGTGGGAACGTTTGTTGGGCTTCGCCGCCGGTGCCAGCCTGATCCTGGCTACGCCGATGAGCGATGAGATCGGCTTCGCCCTGGCGGCGCTCTTCATCGCCCAGCACTTCTGGCGCGCCCACCGCGCCCAGGTGGCGACGGCATGATTGGACTGTGCCTGGGGTTGGCCGGTGCGGTATGGGCAGAGCTGCCCATACCGGCCTTTACCCTGGCGTGGCAGCACACCATCGAGAAGGTGCGCTGGGAAGAAGATTACCGTGTCAGCGCCGAGGGCTTGTTGCTCGGCGAGGCGCGGGTCAAGGGTTCAGGCGCCGGCATGGAAATTCCAGCCGATGCCGAACTGCGTGAGGGCAGTTGGCACTACCAGCGCCAGCTACCGCCCCTGCAACCCTTGCGCTTGGGGCGAACCCCCGAGGCCGGGGATTATCAACTGTGTTTTAACCAGCGTTGCCACTCGATGAGTGAATGGCTCGGCCCGCCACAAGCGACCCAGCCGGCGTTGGAACTCTGGAGCTGTGAGCTGAGCTCCCCGGCATCTGCTGCCGGCCAGGACGACGGCTAAAGCCACGTCCGCTCCCGGGCCACAAGCCCTGGCTGCTGTAGAGGAGAACCCCCATCTGGCGTTGCCGGTGGGGGTTTTGTTCGTTTGGCCTGGCGCATTGGCAAAGACGAGCCCTTGCGCGCCAGCCCGTACTCAATCGATATCCAGCGTGGGTAGGGCGTTGACGATTTTCAGGGTTTCCAGGCTGACGGTGATGACGCGCAGGAACAGCTCCAGCGGGTATCGAGGATTGCCCATGGTTTCAATGGCCCAGTCGTTGGCGTCGTTGACGATACCGCTGGCCTTATCGGTTCTCACGGACTGCCGCTCTACCACCCAGTCCAGCGCCGGTTTTCCGTTGACCACATAGGCGTAGGCTGCCAGCGGAATGCCGGTGACGGTGATGCGCGAGTTGTAGTAGGTCTTTGTCTTTAGCCTTTTTGCCGTACTTCATCTGCTCGACGCGATAGTCCGCATCGGTTAGTGGTTTATTGCCGGTGTCTATTTTCACACCGGCATACATGGGCACGTTTTCATAGTCGACGTGCAATTCGCCCAGCTCACGGCCTGCCTGGCTTCTGGGGCTCAAGCCTTGTCGTGAAAGTATTGTGGCGCGTTTGCAGTGGTCGCGTGTGGTATCAGGATGCTGATTGGCACGGCAAACAGCCGTTCACCGAAGGGCAGGATGCTGGTTCCGTCGTAGAACACTACGCCGGCTGCGAACTGCTCCCCGCAGGCGTCCTTGAGTTTTTTCAGGCCTTTGAAATCGCCTTGGGTAATCGTGGCGGCAGCTTTGACTTCGATGGCTGCCAGTTGTCGACCCTGTTCGATGAGGATGTCAACCTCCACCTGATCCTTGTTGCGGAAGTGATGGAATCTCAGGTCGTTGTCGTGCCAGTCCGCGTATTTGCGCAACTCCTGATAGATAAAGGTTTCCAGTAGTTGGCCTAGCAAGGCTTTGTCTTGCCACAGGGTTTTGCTGTTCACGCCCAGCAGGGCGCAGGCCAGTCCGGTATCGGCCAGGTGCATTTTCGGTGTTTTGATCAGGCGGCTGAGTCGGTTGCTGTGCCAGGGTTGCAACTGTTCGATCAGGAAGATCTGCTCCAGTAGTGCCAGGTATTCGCGGATGGTCGGGCGGCTGATGGCGAAGGGCGAGGCCAGGTCTGCCGAGTTGAACAGCCGAGCTGTCTGGCTGGCTGCCAGGGCCAGCAACCTGGGCAGGCTGTCCAAGTTGCGGATCTTGGCGATGTCCTGCACGTCTCGTTGAATCAGGGTGGTGATGTAGTCCTGATACCAGGCCGATCGCCGTTTCTCGATGCGGCGTGCGATGGCGGCGGGGTAACCGCCTTGGCAGAGTATCCCGGCCAGCGCTTCCCCCAACCGCGGGAAGGCCGTGCGCTGGGTGGCTGCGCTGAAATCCCCCCGGAATAGCTGTTCGAGGAAGATGGGCCTTTGGCCGGCGATTTCGCATTGGGCCAGTGGACGCAGACGGAGAATTTCCATGCGACCAGCCAGGGAGTCGGCTAGCTTGGGCAGCAGCAGGACGTTGGCAGAGCCGGTCAGGATGAAGCGCCCCGGTTGTCTGTCTTGATCGACGCTGGCTTTGAGGCTGGTGAATAGTTCAGGTACGCGCTGAATTTCATCCAGTATGGTTTTTTTCGGCAGGCTCTGGACAAAACCCACCGGGTCAGCCTTGGCTGCTTGCAACTGGTTGTCGTCGTCAAAGCTGATGTAGTGGTAGCCCAGTTCCATCCCAATTGTTTGAGCCAGCGTGGTTTTTCCGCACTGCCGCGAGCCATGAATCAGAACAACGGGGGTGTCCTGCAACGCCTCGCGCAATGCCGCTTCCGAGTATCTGCTGTATTGCATGTGGCGAAGCCTTTGAGGGAATGCGGCCAAGAGTAAGTAAGCAGTCGTACAGATGGAAGTATTCTATCGTCCATGTGTAAATTTATCTTCGGCTAAATGTAAGTTGTCAGGATGATTGCACGCGCATCCCGGCAATCTGTAATGAGCTGTTTTCTGCTCTTGGCCTGGTAGCCCAGGCATGCTGTCCCTTTCATGTTGTAGGGCTTTGCTGGCTGTCAGGTGAGCGGATGCCAGCCGCTGCTGGCGCTGAGAAACCCATCCGGCGACGGCTAGCACACAGGGCTGCAACGGCTTGTAGACTATTGCTGGGTGGGCTTACGTCCTTTAGCCTACGGCGTTTGCAGAGGGCTATGGGGCCTCTGTGCAGCTGGCGGGAAGGTCATGAGCGAACGCGGCACCATCACCTATTACCTGGATATGCAGGACCCCACACAGATTCGCGGCAAGCCGCTGCCGGCGGACTTGAGCGTGGTCGAGTGCCAGCTCAAACAGTTCCAGCTCAACCGTTTTCTCTACCAACTGGTCGGCGAGCCCTGGCAGTGGACCGACAAACTGAGTTGGACTGACGCGCAGTGGCGCGAGCTGATCGAGCAACCCGAGCACCGCACCTGGGTGGCCTACCACCAGGGCGCGGTGGCCGGTTATTACGAGCTGCTGCGCGATGCCGAGGGCGTGGTGGAAATTCTCTATTTCGGCCTGGCCGCGGCCTTCTTCGGCCAGGGGTTCGGCGGCCCGCTGCTGAGTCACGCCTTGCAATCGGCCTGGGCCTGGCCGGGCACCACGCGGGTCTGGGTGCACACCTGCAGCCTCGACCACCCCAGCGCGCTGGCCAACTACCAGGCGCGCGGCCTGCGGGTGTATGACGAGCAAAGCACTGGCGAGTAAGCGCGCGATTCGACCAGCGGCCGGCGCTGTAGGGGCGGTGCGGCGGTCTAAACTGCTCAGGCCACTATCGGCCGTCGGGCGGGAGCGTTGTCATGCGTAATCCATCGGTGCATTCGCTGTTTCTCGGCCTCTGCCTGTTGCCCGTTGCCGCCATGGCTCAGCCGATTCAGCCCGGTCTCTGGGAGATCCGTGCGCAGAATATGCAGGTCGACGGTCAGGCATTGCCCGCGATGGACATGATGCTTGAACAGCTGAAAAACCTGCCGGCCGAACAGCGCCAGATGATGGAGCAGATGATGGCCAAGCAGGGCGTGCAGATCCACGGGCAGGGTGTGCAGGTGTGCATGAGCGAGGCGCAAGTCGCGGCCCAGGACATTCCGCTGCAAGACCCGCAGTCCGGTTGTAGCCAGACCATCACCGAGCGCAGCGCGCAGCTATGGAAGTTCCGCTTCACTTGCCCGCAGGCCCAGGGCGAAGGTGAAACGCGGTTTGTCAGCGATAAAGCCTTTGTCACCACGGTCAGCGGCACCTTCGCCACCGCGGCTGGGCAGCAGAGCGGCCGCATGGAGTCGCATGCGCACTGGGTCGCGGCCGATTGTGGCGCGTTGCAACCGCGCTAAAACTACCTACGTTGCCGATACGGCGTTAAAAATGGCCTGCTAGCGCGTTGATCGGCGTAGGCACCAGCGCCGCTGGAGTAGGGCATATCTGCCGCCGCGCGGTTTGGCCGCTGGCAAACCCGCGGGGCCATCGTCCGGCGGCTTGAGCTCGCTCACGCGGCGGCGCGCATCAGAATAAATTAAATGATAATCAGCCTCAATTGCATTGACGGCTGCGCTTCTCTGCTGCGAAAATCTATCCGATAATTATTAGCATTTGCATGTGGGCGTTTCCGCCCATGGCCATGCATGCCAGTGAGGCACCTCTGCAGTCAGGGATGAACGCAGGTCATTCGATCGCGAATTGGGAGAGTTCCGTGTTTTCCAGAAAGACCCATCTGGCGGTGGCCGTCGCCGCTGCGTGCAGTTTCAACCAGGCCCTGGCCGCCGACAGCCAAGCCGTACAGCTCGATGCGCAAACCGTCATCGGCAGCGCCGACAGCGACCAACCGGACAGCTACAAGGCCGCGCCGAGCAGTGCCGCGACCAAGCTTGAGCTGACGCCGCGGCAGACCCCGCAGTCGGTCTCCACCATCACTGGCGCGCAGATCGATGACTTCCAGCTCAACAGCATCAACGACGTGCTGAAATTTACCCCCGGCATCACCGTTGAAGAGATTGAGACCGACCGCACCTACTTCACCTCGCGCGGTTTCGATATCACCAACTTCCAGTTCGACGGTGTCGGCATCCCGTTCTCTTCCGGTAACCAGGATGGTGCCGTCGACATCGCTCCGTTCGAGCGTATTGAGGTGTTGCGCGGCGCCAATGGCCTGATGAGTGGCAGCGGCAACCCATCCGCCACCGTCAACTTCGTGCGCAAGCGCCCGACCCTTGAACCCCAAGCGCGTGTCGATCTGACCGCCGGCTCTTGGGACAAGCGCCGCATCCAGACCGACGTTTCTGGGGCGTTGACTGATGAGGGCAATATCCGCGGGCGTGCGGTCTATGCCCACGAGAATAAGAACTCCTACCTCGACCGCTACTCGCGAGAGAAGCACGTGTTCTACGGCGTACTCGAAGCCGACCTGAGCGCCGACACGCTGTTTTCCATTGGCTACAGCCTGGACAAGAACAACGCCAACAGCCCGATGTGGGGTGCCCTGCCGCTGTTTGACTCGGTGGGCAATCCGACCCATCTGTCGCGCTCGACCAGTACTGCCGCTGACTGGTCTTGGTGGAATAATCAGGAGGAGCGCACTTTCACCGAACTGACTCACCGCTTCGCCAATGATTGGCAGGCCAAGGGAAGTGTTAGCTACGTGAAGAAGCAGAGCGACTCGGAGCTGTTCTACGTCTTCGGTACCCCGGATGCGGTGAGTGGGGAAGGACTCTTCGGCTATCCGTCACAGTATTCGGCCGATATCCACCAATGGATCGTCGATGCGTCTATCGGTGGCCCGTTCAGCCTGGCCGGACGCGAGCACGAACTGGTGCTGGGGGCCAACTGGTACAAGTCCGAGGTGGAAGAGCTGTCGCGCTATATTCCTGGAGTCTTCGTCGCCGTGCCTTCGGATGACATCTATAACGGGGCTTTCCCCAAGCCGGCAGTCTGGGGAAGCTCAAACGGCGGCGAGTATGAGGACAAGCAGAAGAGCTTGTATTCGGCGGCGCGCTTCAGCCTGACCGATCAGCTCAGTTTTATCGCCGGTGCCCGCTCGATCGAGCTGAAGACCGAAGGCTTTTCCTACGGTCAGGACCGCACGCGCAAAGATGACACCATCCTGCCCTACGCCGGCCTGGTCTATGACCTGACCGAGCACTACTCGGTCTATGCCAGTTATACCGAAATATTCAACCCGCAAAAGGAAGAAGGCAGCAGCCTCAAGCGCCTGGACCCGATCCAGGGCGAGAACTACGAGGTGGGCATCAAGGGTGAGTTGCTCGACGACAGGCTGAATGTTTCCGCTGCGGTGTTCAAGACCAAGCAGTCCAACGTCGCCGAGTCTGTAGGCTTCGATCTGGTCAGCGGCAAGCAGATCTACGATGGCGTCGACTACCTGAGCGAAGGCTACGAGCTGGAAGTGTCCGGCGAGGTGCTACCAGGCTTGCAGGTCATGGGTGGCTACACCTATGTCGACATTCAGAATGCGGACCATAGCCATGGCCGCACTTATGCGCCGAAGCACATGCTGCGTGCTTCCACTGTCTACCGCATTCCACAAATGCCGCAGCTGAAGGTGGGCGCGAACCTGAGCTGGCAGGACGATATCTACCGTGCCGTGACCCTGCCCGATGGTAGTGCCGGGCGGATCGAGCAAGACGACTACGCCCTGGTCGGCCTGATGGCGGCTTACGACATCGACCCGAACTGGAGCATTTCGGCCAACCTTAACAACCTGACCGATGAGAAGTACCTATCCAGCCTGTATTGGGAGCAAGGTTTCTATGCCGCCCCGCGCAACGCCAGCATGACAGTCAGCTGGAAATACTAAGAAAGCCGGCCGGCCCGGGCGCGCCCGGGACTGGCTGTCGTATACCGTGACGAGATAGCCCATGCGTTCCACTCTGGTTCATCTGCATCGTTGGTTCGGCCTGTTTATCGCCGTGTTCCTGTTCGTCTCCGGGCTCACCGGCGCGGTGATCTCCTGGGATCACGAGATCGACGAATGGCTTAACCCACAGTTGTTCGAAGCGCGTAGCGAGGGGCCGGCGCAAACGCCGCACGCCTTGGCGGCGCAGCTGGAGGCGCGTGACCCGCGTCTGCAAGTCGGTTTTATGCCGCTGTATACCGAGCCCGGTCACGCCTTCGGCGTCAGCGTCAACCCACGGGTCGACCCGGCCACCGGCAAGGCCTATGAGCTGGACTTCAATCAGGTGGCCCTCGATCCGGTAACCGGCGAGGAACAGGGGCGACGGATGTGGGGCGCTGTGTCGCTGAGCCGGGAAAACCTCATGCCGTTCCTCTACAAGCTGCATTACAGCCTGCATATCCCCGATGGTTTCGGTATCGAACTGGGCATTCTGCTGTTCGGCATCGTGGCGATTGTCTGGACCCTGGACGCCTTTATCGCCCTCTGGCTGTCCTTTCCCAGCTGGCGGGCCTGGCGCAAGTCGTTCGCCTTTCGCTGGCAGCAGGGTGGCTACAAACTCAACTTCGATCTGCACCGTTCCGGCGGTGTGTGGATCTGGGGCTTGCTGCTGATCCTGGCGGTGACCTCGGTGTCGATGAACCTCAACGTGCAGGTGACGCGGCCGCTGGTCGAGCTGTTCTCGCCACTGACCCCCAGCCCGTTCGCCAGCCGCACCCCGGTCAGCCTCGATCAGCAGCCGCAGCCCGGCATCAGCCGCGCCGCAGCGGTCAGTCTGGCGGCCGCAGAGGCCGCGCGTCTGGGCGTGGAGAAGCCCGCGGGCGGGGTGTTCTACTCGCCGGAGTTCGATATTTACGGCGTGGGCTTCTACACCGCGGAAAACGACCACGGCGATGGCGGCCTGGGTAATCCCTGGTTGTACCTGGACGGGCAGAGCGGTGCGTTGGCGGGCACGCAGATTCCGGGCACTGGCAGTGCCGGGGATATCTTTATGCAGGCGCAGTTCCCCCTGCACTCCGGGCGCATCCTCGGTATGCCGGGGCGCATTCTGGTGTCGTTGCTGGGCCTGGCGGTAGCCGGGTTGTCGCTGACCGGCCTGATCATCTGGGCGAAGAAGCGTCGTTCGCGGGTGCTTAGCGGGCAACGCAGCCGCCCGCCCATCGAGGCCCAAGGCTCCCTGGGCTAGCCACGAAAGCGGTTCGGGGTTCGACATTTTTCGCCGAAAAGCCGCTCCGACAACCGCACGACTTCTGCATGCGACAGGTCGCCGGGATGCCGCCTAGTCGATGGCGTATTTGTGCTTGAGCCGGCGTAGCAGCGCCGGTTGGCTGCGCAGAAACGCATCGAACGCGGCGATCACCTCAGGGTGCCGTTGGCTGGACAGGTAGTAATGGTCGTCGACGTGCGGCAGTGCCGGGTCGAAGACCAGTGCGTCGTCCGGCAAGCCTTCGGCCCTGAGCGCGTAACGCGCCACCAGCGGGTTCAGATACACCGCATCGACGCGCCCCGACAAGGCCATGCGCAGCAGTGAGTCGATGCGGTTGTTCTGGGTCAGCGACATCTGCCCGCTTTCCAGTTCCGCCAGGTACGGCCAGGGTGTGAAGCCGAGCTGGGTACCGAGCATCTTGATGCGCTGCCGGCCTTTACCGAGCTGGCCGCGCGGCACCAGCACGCCGTCGATGTAGGGCGCGGCCGCTTGGCTGTAGTGAATGCGCTGGCCGTGTTTCTGCTCGGCATTCCACTGCGGGTGGTCGGGGAATTTGAAGTCGAGCTTGGCGGCGAGAAAGTCGCTAAGCAGGCGTTTGACCGGCAGCGCGACATAGATGAAGCGGTGGCCCTGGTCGGCGGCGAAGGCATCCAGCAGTTCGCGGGCATAGCCGCGGTATTCGCCGTCCTGCATGGCGTAGAAGGGCAGGTAGGGTTGCAGCTCGACGCCAACCTTGAAGGTCTGCGCCAGCGCCGTGTTGGCGGTGAACAAGCTGAAGCATAGGGTGATGGGCAGGCATAAGCGGTGCATCGCGGGTACTCGCTGAGGCTACGGACAACAACGCGCGTGAGACAGGTTAACCATAGCCAGTCGCGCCCTGCGGCGAAAGCGCCGAGGGCGATCTAGTGTGCAGTCTCTAAAAAAGGTTCTTCCCGGGCGTGAAACAAGGCGGTGCTTGGCAGGCAAGCGCAGCAACCTCGTAGGCTGGGTTAGCGGCGTAGGCCAGCGAGGTACAGGCGCCACAGGTGCCGAATGCCGCGTAACCCAGCACTGGCGCCGTCAATGCTGGGTTACGCCGCGCCAGTTCTGGCTGCTCGAGCAGAGCACCGCGCCCGCGTCTAACCCAGCCTACGGTGCTGCGGGCGCTTACAGAATCGGTGAGATCAGTCGCGCCACGCGCATGCCGAGCTGTTGCAGGCGGTGCACGTTCTTGCGGTCCGCGCCGATCAGTTCGCGCGACTGGCTGAGGTCTTCTTCGAGCATCTGCGCCACCTGGACGGCGAAGTCGGCATCAACCGTTAGCAGGGTGATCTCGAAGTTCAGGCGGAACGAGCGGTTATCCAGGTTGGCGCTGCCGATGGCGCAGATGTCCTGGTCGATCAACATGACCTTCTGGTGCAGGAATCCCGGCAGGTAACGGAACACCCGCACCCCGGCGCGCAGCGCTTCCAGGGCATACAGGCTGGAGGCGGCATACACCACGCGGTGATCGGGCCGCGAGGGCAGCAGGATGCGCACATCGACGCCACGCAGCACCGCCAGCCGCAGCGCGGCGGACAAGGCCTCGTCGGGGATGAAGTAGGGGCTGGTGATCCACACGCGCTCGCGGGCCGAGTGAATCGCCTCGACGAACAGCAGCGAGCAGGTTTCCTGCGGGTCGGCCGGGCCGCTGGCGATCACCTGGCAGAGCATGCCGTCGCTGGGGTACGTTGCCGGCAACAACAGCGGCGGGAGCTGGCGCGTGGCCCAGTACCAGTCTTCGGCGAAGGATTCCTGCAGACAGGCGACCACCGGCCCGCGTACCGCGACGTGGGTGTCGCGCCAGGGCGCCAGCGGCGGTTTTTCGCCGAGGTATTCGTCGCCGACGTTGTGCCCGCCGAGAAAGCCGTACTCGCCGTCGACCACCACGATCTTGCGGTGATTGCGGAAATTCAGTTGAAAGCGGTTGAGCAGCGAGCCGCCTGTGGGGAAGGCATGAATCTGCACGCCGCCGGCCCGCAGGCGCTCGGTGTAATGACGCGGCAGGGCGTGGCTGCCGATGCCGTCATAGAGAAAGTACACCTGCACCCCAGCGGCCGCGCGTTGCAGCAGCAATTGCTGTAGGCGCCGGCCCAGCGCATCGTCGTGGACGATAAAGAACTGGATCAGGATCACCTGACGCGCCGCGGCCAAGGCCGCGAAGAGCGCCGCGAAGGTCTCCTCGCCATTGATCAGCAACTGCACCTGGTTGTTCGCCAGGCAGGGCATGCGGCTCAGACGCGGCAGGGCGCGCAATTGTCGGTAGGCGGCGGACTCGCTGGCGGCCAAGGCTTCCTCGATCCAGGGGCGCCAGTCCAGATCCGCCATCGCCCGATGCATCTCCTGGTCGACCTCGCGGCGGGCCTCGATATAGGCCGCGAAACGGCTGCGGCCGAACACCAGGTAAGGCAGCAGGGTCAGGTAGGGCATGAAGAACAGCGACAGCGCCCAGGCAATCGCGCCTTGCGCGGTGCGCACGGTGAGCACCGCATGCACGGCCGCGATAAGGCCCAGGCCGTGGATCAGCGCGATCAGGTAGGCGAATAAATGGCCGATGCTGAATTCCATAAAGATGCTTGCTCCTGGCGCTGAGTCGCTGTTCTGCGTGTGAGGGCAGTGGCCTGCCGCGCGCGGTTAGCCGGTCTAGGCAGTGTCGCTCATTCCATCAGGCTTCGACACGGCGTAGGCGATTGGGTTGCCTGGGGCTCGTCGCGGCGCCTGGTCTCAGGGCTCCACGGATTCGTATTGAGTTAACCAACTAGCTGTCAGCCGCCAGGGCTTCTGCGCAGCCCATAGCCGATCGTCACCTGTAGTTCCACGTGAAACCCCCATGAGCCGTGGCGTGCAGGCCCGTTGCGCGCGGGCAGCGCATGGACCAGCGAGCCGCCCGGGCAGGGCGATGCGCCATGCCGAGGCAATCCAGGGCGACGGCAGCGTGGAGTGGTTTGCGCGGCAAATACCCGAGCGGTTCAGGGCATTCGGCATTTTTTCAGCGTTGCGTTTGGATTTAAATGTTATGTTATAACAAATAAATCTGCCGTGACCGAGTCTGCCATGACTGCCGAAGAACTGCTGGCCCAGCCCGCCGACGCCTATATGAACGGCGCCCAACAGGGCTTTTTCCGCGCGCTGCTGCTGAGCCAGCGTGGCGAACTGCAACAGCGCATTGCCGACGAGTTCGGTGAGTTGCGCGAAGTCGAGCGCGCTGCCGACGAGGTCGACCTGGCCAGCCGCGAGGAGCAACGGCAGTGGCAGTTGCGCCTGCTCGAACGCGAGAAAAAGCTCCTGGACAAGCTCGATCACGCCCTGGAGCGCCTGGCCCGTGGCGAGTACGGCTGGTGCGCCGAGACCGGCGAAGCCATCGGCCTGCAACGCCTGCTGCTGCGCCCCAGCGCCAGCCTGTGCATCGAAGCCAAAGAGCGCGAAGAACAGCGCGAACGCCACCAGCGCAACGCCTGACCCGACCTGTGATGAGGAACACGACCATGCCCACCCGCTTGCCCGTTACCGTGCTTTCCGGCTTTCTTGGCGCCGGTAAAAGCACCCTGCTCAACCACCTGCTGAAAAACCGCGAAGGCCTCAAGGTCGCGGTGATCGTCAACGATATGAGCGAGATCAATATCGATGGCAGCGAAGTTCAGCGTGATGTCAGCCTGAACCGCGCCGAAGAAAAACTCGTCGAGATGAGCAATGGCTGCATCTGTTGCACCCTGCGCGAAGACCTGCTGGAGGAAGTCAGCCGTCTGGCCGAGGACGGTCGTTTCGATTACCTGCTGATCGAGTCCACCGGCATCTCCGAGCCGCTGCCGGTGGCCGAGACCTTCACTTTCCGTGACGACCAGGGCCGCAGCCTGGCCGACCTGGCGCGCCTGGACACCCTGGTGACGGTGGTCGACGGGGTGAATTTCCTCCGGGATTTCCATGAGGCCGAGAGCCTGGCCAGCCGCGGCGAAAGCCTTGGCGAGGAGGATGAGCGCTCTATTGCCGACCTGCTGATCGAACAGGTGGAATTCGCCGACGTGCTGTTGATCAGCAAGATCGACCTGATCGGCCAGGCCGAACGCGACGAGCTGACGGCGATCCTGCGCGGCCTCAACACCCATGCGCAGATCCTGCCGATGAGCATGGGCGCGGTGCCGCTGAAGCAGATCCTCAATACCGGGCGCTTCGACTTCGAGCGCGCGGCGCAGGCACCGGGGTGGCTCAAGGAGCTGCGCGGCGAGCACGTGCCGGAAACCGAGGAATACGGCATCGCCTCCAGCGTGTATCGGGCGCGGCGGCCGTTCCACCCGCAGCGCTTCTTCGACTTCGTCAGCCGCGAATGGAGCAACGGTCGCCTGCTGCGCTCCAAGGGCTTCTTCTGGCTGGCCAGCAAGCACCAGGAGGCTGGTAGCTGGTCGCAGGCCGGCGGCTTGATGCGCCATGGCTTCGCGGGGCGCTGGTGGCGTTTCGTGCCGAAAAGCCAGTGGCCGCAGGACGAGCAAGACCGGCAAACGATCATGCAGAACTGGGACGCGCTCAGCGGCGACTGCCGCCAGGAACTGGTGTTTATCGGTCAGCACATCGACTTCGCGCAACTGACCGCCGAGTTGGATAGCTGTCTATTGGACGCTGCGGAAATGGCCCTGGGCGTAGATGCCTGGCAGGCGTTGCCCGACCCATTCGGCCCCTGGCATGAGGAGGCAGCCTGATGCTGGCACCTGTATTGCGTCAGCCGTTGCAGCAGGTCAGCAGCGAGCAGATCGAGGTGCTCGGCGAGGTGCTGCGTGATGAGGTCAACCTGGCCGTCTGGCAGCGCCAGTTGCCGGCGCAGATCAGCGATTTCGCCAGCGCCTTGCTGGCCCAGGGTGAGCCGCTGGGGCAATCCATCGTGCTTGAGCTGGCCAACCCGGAGAGCGCGCCGAACCTCAGTGGCCTGGTCGATGCGTACAGCGATCTGCCGGGTCAGGCGGCTTTTCTGCAGGACCTGAGCTGGCTGGTTGGCGCGTTTGCCTGCCTGTTCGACGCCAAACGCATCGGCCTGCGCCTGCGCATTCTCGACAAGGCCATGTGCCCGCGTTTTCACGTCGACCATGTGCCGGTGCGGCTGATCACCAGCTACGCCGGGATTGGTAGCGAATGGCTGGAAGAAGGCGTGATGGCGCGTCGGCGTTTGCGTGACCCCGCGGCTGAGCCCAGCGATGCCGCGCTGATCAAGCGTGCCGAGACCGGCCATGTGCTGCTGGTCAAGGGTGAGAAATGGATCGGCAACGAGGGCGGCGGCCTGATTCACCGCTCGCCGCAACCACCGGCCGGTGAGCGGCGCTTGTTGCTGACACTGGACTGGCTGGCCTGAATTTCAGGCAAAAAAATAGGCTGCGCAGAAAGCAGCCTTAAGCACCAGAAAAGCACACCAGCGCGTGACCCGGCATGCAGGGGTGAGGTACCCAAGACCACTAAAACATAGACGGGGTTACGCTTTGATGACGGCTAGCGCGCCATCCACACGCCCTTGCTCTGCTGCTCGCAGAAGGGCTTGAGGTAGGTGGCGTCGCTGGCCACGCCGTAGTAGTGGATGTCCTGCTGATAAGGCGTGCCACCGACCTTGGCGTTGCGGCACACGCCGAAGGCGCCGATCGGGCACTGCTCGACGAACGCCACCTCGACTTTCTGGCCTTGCAGCTGCGGTTGGCAGAAACCGCTGCGAAACAGGCTGGGCGGAATGCTGCGGTTCTGCTGGCAGACTTTGACGTCCAGGCGTTCGGCCTGGCTATGCACCACGCAGGCTTCGCCCCAGGCCAGGCCGGACAACAGGTACAAGCCAAGCAGTAAAACGACACGCATCGTTAAAAACCTCGATAACAGGCAATGGCCAGGAGTAGGTGGTTTCTGTAGGCGCGGCGGGGGCGCCTAGCCCATGGCCGCGAAACGCTATCGCGGCCATGGGCCGCTCCTACGAGCGAGTGGGGCATGGCCAATAAACAGGCTGCCGACTCTAGCACGCAGCTTTTATTCAGTCTGCGCCCTCGCCGGGGGTTCTCTCCTGGCCCGTCCACCCGCACCATAGGCCCATGTTGAACAATATCCCCACGCACCTGATCGCCGGCCCGCTGGGCGCCGGCAAGACCAGCCTGATCCGCCATCTGCTGGCGCAACGGCCGGCGCATGAGCGCTGGGCGGTGCTGATCAACGAGTTTGGCCAGATCGGCCTGGATGCGGCCCTGCTCAGCCGCGACGATGCCGGCATCGCCTTTGCCGAAGTGGCGGGCGGCTGCCTCTGCTGCGTCAACGGCGTGCCGTTCCAGGTCGGCCTGAGCCGCCTGCTGCGCAAGGCCAAGCCGGATCGCTTGCTGATCGAGCCTTCCGGCCTGGGTCACCCGCTGCAACTGCTGGAACAACTGCGCGAGCCGCCCTGGGCCGGCGTGTTGGCCGTCCAGGCCGCGGTACTGGTGCTGGATGCCACCGCCCTGGCGGCCGGCGAGCTGTTGCCGGACAGCCAGCAGGCAACGCTGGGCAGCGCTGGCCTGTTGCTGCTGAACAAGTCGGAAAACCTCGACGCGCCCAGCAAAGCCCGGCTGCTCGCCCAGTTAGCGGGGCGGCCGCTGTACTGGACGACTCAGGCCGCACTGCCGCTGGCGCACTTGCCGGGTAGCGGCGTGCGCGCCGGGGTGGGCCCCGAGCTGGACGGCTTGCCCCGCGCGAGTGCGCCGTTAGCGGCAATCTGGCGTGCGCCAGAAGAGCCGATCTGCCAGATCCAGGATCAACCCGAGGGCTGGAGCATCGGCTGGCGCTGGCACCCGAGTCAGCGTTTCGAACTGATGCGGGTGCAGCAGTGGCTGATGAGCCTGCCGTGGCGGCGGGCCAAGCTGGTGTTGCAGACCAACGCCGGCTGGCTGTCAGCCAATGCCCTCGATGGCCGGCCCCTGCACTGGCAGAGCAGTGAATGGCGCAAGGACTCGCGGCTGGAGCTGATCTTCAGCACCGCGCAGAACGAGGCCGCCCTGCGCACAGGGTTGGACGCTTGTCGGCTGGTGTAGCCGCCTGATAAGCGTCTGCCGGTTCACCTGAGCAAGGCTTCCAGGGCATAGCTGAGTAGCACCAGCCCGAAGCCAATAGCGCTGGCCCGCAGCGCCCACGGTGAGGTCAGCCAGCGCATCAGCTGGCTATGCGGTTCGTGCCGCAGTTGGCGTAGCGCGTCGAGAAACTCGGGGTGCACATCTGCGGCAAAGGCCCAGCTGCGGTACAACAGGGTGCGCGCCTGTGCCATCTGGCTGTACAGCGGCAGCTGAATGGCGAAGTGTGGCTGGCCATCCGCGGTCGTGCCGAGCTCGCTGACCAGGCAATTGATGCCTCTGCCGCTCAGGCGGTTCTGCAGGTGTTCGATAAAGGCGCGGTCGGAGGATTCGAGCAAGACAAACATCGGCAGTCATTCCTTGAGTGCGCTAGCGGATGGCCTGGCGGTGCGCCGCGCCGGGTTGCGATTCTAAAGCGTCTCTCGGCTATGCAAAGTTATTTGCTCGGTTGATAAGGCCCTGTCCGGTGCGGTGTCGGGGCTAAGCTGCAAGTCTGTCGGTCGATTGCCGGCGCACTAAGAATAACAATCAGGATAAGCCCATGAAGCTGATCAACTGTCTGGCCCTGAGTGTGGCCGCGAGCCTCGGTAGTTTGCCGGTATTGGCGCAGAGCCCCGCGCTACCGACGCCGGAGAGCGTGCGCCTGGATCGCCTGCAACTGATGCAGGGCTTCCCGCCGCCAGCGGACAAGCGCGTCAGCTTCGCTTCCTACCTGGGCCAATACCCGCACGCCCGCTGGGCGTTCCAGCACATGCGCGAGCTGATTCCCAGCCGCAACGTGCCGCGTGGCAACGGCCCGCTCAGCCCGCTGCCGCAAGGTGCGGATCTGCGTAAAGAGATCGACGCGTTGCGCTTCCAGGGCCCGGACGGCGAGCTGAGTTTCGCCGAGTACCTGACCAACAGTTATGCCGATGCCACGCTGATCCTGCTCGACGGCAAGCTGGTTTACGAGGTGTACCACGAAGGCATGTCGGCCGAGCAGCCGCACATGCTCTGGTCGATGACCAAGTCGGTGGTGGGGCTGCTGGCCACGCAACTGATTCACGAAGGGCTGCTCAAGGCCGATGCCCAGGTCAGCGACTATGTGCCCGAACTGGCCGCCAGCGGTTGGCGGGGCGCCACGGTGCAGCAACTGCTGAACATGACCGCGGATATCGACTACAGCGAGGTCTATGCCGACGCCCAGTCCGATGTGGTCAATTACGCCGTGGCCGCCGGCATGGGCCCGCCGCCCGCGGGTTTCCAGGGCGCAGGCAACCTCTACGATTACCTGCCGAGCATCGCTGGCCAGGGCCGCCACGGCGCCGAGTTCCACTACCGCACCGTGCACACCGAAGTGCTTGGCTGGGTGCTGCGCCGGGCCAGCGGGCAAAGCACCGCCGAGCTGATCGCCGAGCGGCTGTGGCGCAAGTTGGGCGCCGAACAGGATGCCTACCTGCTGGTCGACCCGGCTGGCGCCGAATGGGCCGGCGCCGGGATGAACGCGACCCTGCGCGACCTGGCGCGCTTCGGCGAGATGCTACGCCTGGACGGCTACTTCAACGGCCAGCAGATCGTCGCCCGCGAGGTGCTGACGGCGATTCGCCAGGGCGCCGACCGCGAGGCGTTCAAGGCCGCCGGGCGCACCTGGCAAGAGGGCTACTCCTACCGCAACTAGTTCTGGATCAGCCATAACCCCGACGGTGCCTACGAGGCGCTGGGCGTGCATGGGCAGATGATCCATGTGAACCCGGCCGTGGGCCTGGTCATGGTGCGGCTGTCCTCGCATCCGGTGGCCAGCAGCGGTTTCACCTTCCCGACCACGCGCCCAGCGCTGGAGGCCCTGGCCGAGTGGCTGCGCAGCCGCACAGACCGCTGATTTTTCGCTTCAGGCAAGCTCGAATAGGCCGCAGGGCTGCCCCATCGATGTGGCGTGCTCTGCACTCCTTGGCGATCAGCCGTAGGGTGGGTTAGTGGCGCCAAGCGCCGAACGATCAGACGCCGCGATCGTGACGCGCCGCGTAACCCACCAGTCAATAGCTCGCGTTGCACCGATGGCGGGTTACGGCGCAAGGCGGGCGTGGGGTTTTATCGCTATCGCCACATGCGCCTAACCCACCCTACGCAAAGCCCCTGCGCTGTGTCGTCTGGTTAGCGGCCTGACGCCTGCGGTGTCCGGCAGTACACTAGCTGGCCTGATCGATAGCGAGCCGTTGCATGCACCTACAATCCTGGTCCCACGCCTGCTCTGGCGGTTTTACCCTGCGCGGTTGGCACAGCCCGCCCTCGGGCAAGCCGCTGCTGCATTTTCTGCATGGCAATGGCTATTGCGGGCGAGTTTACGAACCGTTGCTGGCGCGCTTGGTCGAGGATTTCGACCTCTGGCTGTGCGACGTCCAGGGCCATGGCGACAGCGATCACGGCGGCCGTTTCCATGGCTGGAATCGCAGTGCCGAGTTGGCCATGGAAGCGTTCGCCGTTGGCCGCGCAGCCTTTGCCGAGGTGCCGGCGTTTGCCGTTGGCCACAGTTTCGGCGGGGTGCTCAGCAGCCTGATGCTGGCTCAGCAGCCGCAGCTGTTCCAGCGTGCGGTGCTGCTCGATCCGGTGTTGTTCACCCCGGCGATGATCGGCGTGATGGCGCTGTCCGATGTGGTCGGCCTGAGCCGGCGCAACAGCCTGGCGAGCAAGGCGCGGCAACGGCGCGGGCAGTGGCCGGACCGCGCCGCGGCGCATGCCGCCTTGCACGGCCGGGGCATGTTCCGTGGGTGGGACGAGGCGGCTTTTGCCGCCTATATCGCCCATGCGCTGAAAGACACGGAGCATGGCGTCGAGCTGAAATGTCGGCCGAGCCGCGAGGCGGACATCTTCGCCTCCTTTCCCAAACGCCTGTGGCCGTCGCTGGCCAAGGTGGTTACCCCGACCCAGGTGCTCTACGGCCAGCGCAGTTACCCCTTCGTCGCCAAGTCGGTGGCGCGCTGGTGCGCCGGCAATGCCCACGTGCATGCTCAGGTGGTGGCCGGCGGGCACTGCTTCATGCAGGAACAACCGCAGGACAGCGCCGCGCGGATCAGCGCCTTCCTGTTGCCCGGCCAGGTCTGAACGGTGATCGACCGCGAACGACTGTGGCTGGACATCGCCGAGCTGTGGCTGGATACCGAGCAGGACGAGGCGGCGTTGCGCCACCTGGCCGCGGTGTTGCGCGCCAGCGGCCTGTCGCGCGAGGAACTGAACGCCATCTACCTGTTTGAGGTGGCACCGCTGGTCTGGCCCAACTGTTGGAGCGTGGCCGGCGTCTGGTCAGGTTTTGAGCCGAGTTGGCTGATTGCCCAGTGCCGGCGCAACCAGCAGCGCGGTGGCTGGCACCGACTGAAGTGCCGGCTGTTGCGTTGGCCGATGACTTACGCCAACCGCGAGGACTGGCAGCGCGTCATGCACATGCTGTGAGTGCGCCTGCGAGCCGTGGCACGAGTGCCTGACGGCGTCCAGCCCTAGTCGTTAGTCGTCGTGGCGCGGTTCGTCCGGGCGCGCATGGCTGCGCCGCCACTGCGCGAGTTCGATGACCTGGGCGGGTGGTGGTTCGACCGGCGGCTGACGGAAGGGGTGCGGGGCCAGTTCGATACGCCCGAGTTGTGCGCCGAACATGACGATGCTGCCGATATGCCGCTGCTCGCCGGTGACGGTGAACTCGAAGCCATAGACCCGCGCCAGGCGTTTGCGCCCACGGGCATCCGGCAGCAGGGCGAGGCGGCGCAGGGCGACGTTACCGTCGAGCAGTTCCACATCGGCCCTGGCGCAATGCTGTTTGACCAGCGTCAGCGCGCGCTCACGCAAACCGTGGGCATGCCACAGCCAGGCACCGGCAGCGGTCAGCAGCATCAGAACGAACATATTGCCGAGGGTCAGCATGCCGGGGTGCTCGAATCGGGGGAGTGCCAGCTTACCCGATCCGCTGGCACGGAAAAATCCACGCGTCTGTCAGCCGGTGTGGGTGACGATCCCCAGGCGCGCGAACATCACCCGGGCGATTTCCCGCTCGCCCATCACCACCAGGTCGGCATCGTGCTGCTTGAGGTAATCGACCTCGGCATCGAAGTGCGCGCGGGCGATGATGTCCAGCCCGGCGTTGGCCGCGCGGCCGTGCAGGGCGATTTGCCCGGCCTCCAGGCTGTTGGGGATGGCGATCATCAGCCAGCGCGCCTGTGCCACGTTGGCCAGCTCCAAGACATGGCTGCTGGCGGCGTTGCCGAGCACCACGCTATGCCCTTCCTCGCGCAGCTCCTGGGCGCGGGTGCGGTTGTCGTCGATGATCACCAGCGGCACGCCCTCGGCGCGCAGGCGCTGGCTGATCCGGCTACCGACCCGGCCGTGGCCGATGAGGATGGCATGGCCGGTTTCACTGATCGGGTGCAGGTCGTTGTCTTCGCTCTGGGTCGTCTGGGGCGCACCCGCCGGGGTGGTGTGTTCGCGCCGGTCGAGCCAGGGTTGCAGGCGGTCGATCAGCAGGAACAGCAGCGGGTTGACCAGAATCGACAGAATCGCGCCCGCCAGCACCAGGTCGCGGCCGGCTTCCGGCAGCAGGTTGAGGCCGACGCCGAGGCCGATCAGGATGAAGGAGAACTCGCCGATCTGCGCCAGACTGACCGAGATGGTCAGCGCCGTGCTCAGCGGTTTGCGGAAGGCCATGACGATGAGCATGGCGGCCAGCGATTTGCCGACCACGATCACCAGGAAGGTGCCGAGCACCAGCACCGGCTGCTCGATCAGGATCAGCGGGTTGAACAGCATGCCGACCGAGACGAAGAACAGCACGGCGAAGGCATCGCGCAGCGGCAGCGAATCCTCGGCGGCCTTGTGGCTGTACTCCGATTCGTTGAGGATCATCCCGGCGAAGAATGCGCCGAGGGCGAACGACACGCCGAACAGCTTGGCCGAGCCGTAGGCGATGCCCAGGGCGATGGCCAGCACGGCGAGGGTGAACAGCTCGCGCGAGCCGGTGCCGGCGCTGCGCTCCAGCAGCCAGGGAATCACTCGCCGACCGACCACCACCATCAGCACGATAAAGGCCATGACCTTGCCCAGGGTCAACAGCACCTGCATGGCGATGCTGCCGTCGGCGCTATCGCCTTGCGGCGTGCCGCCGAGCAGCCCGGACAAGGCGGGCAGCAAGACCAGGGCCATGACCATCACCAGGTCTTCGACGATCAGCCAGCCGACGGCGATCTTGCCGCGGCGGCTATCGAGCAGCTGACGCTCTTCCAGGGCGCGCAGCAGCACCACGGTACTGGCCACCGACAGCGCCAGGCCGAACACCAGGCCAGCGCCCCAGCCCCAGCCGATCGTCCAGGCCAGACCCATGCCGAGCAGGGTGGCGACGGCGATTTGCACCAGGGCACCGGGAATGGCGATGTGTTTCACCGACATCAGGTCTTTCAGCGAGAAATGCAGGCCCACGCCGAACATCAGCAGGATCACGCCGATTTCGGAGATTTCGTGGGACAAGTCCTTGTCGGCGACGAAGCCCGGGGTGAAGGGGCCGACGATAACCCCGGCGAGCAGGTAACCGACCAGTGGCGACAGGCGCAGGCGGTTGGCCAGGCTACCGAAGATAAAGGCCAGGACGAAGCCGGCGGCGATGGTGGCGATCAGCGGTGTGTGATGCGGCATGGTTTCTCCCGATGACTCGAAGGGGGACGATGGCCAAGAGTATGCCCAGGCTGGAGGGGAGACAGCCGAGAGTCGTGTAGGCAATGGCCTACACGTGGCCAAATAGGCCAAAGAGTTTACATTAAAGTGTTTCTTATAACTAAAAGATATTTATACAAAATGTTCAATTGCCGCCGCTCTGGTGCGTGCCGGTTGCCTGGGCATCCGCTTTGAGGGCTTGGTAGCGCTGCTCCAGCTCCTGACGAATCGCCCGGCGTTGTCCGGCCTGGACAACGCGCCGCTGTTCCTCGGCGGTTTGCGGCTGGCGTGGCGGCAGCGCCGTGGGCTTGCCGCTTTCGTCGACGGCCACCATGGTGAAAAAGCAGCTGTTGGTGTGGCGCACCGAGCGTTCGCAGATGTTTTCCGTGACCACCTTGATGCCGATCTCCATCGAGGTGCGCCCGGTGTAGTTGACCGAGGCGAGAAAGGTCACCAGTTCGCCGACGTGGATCGGCTCGCGGAAGGTCACCTGGTCCACCGACAGGGTGACCACGTAACGCCCGGCATAACGGCTGGCACAGGCGTAGGCGACCTCGTCGAGGTACTTGAGCAGAGTGCCGCCGTGCACATTGCCGGAGAAGTTGGCCATATCCGGGGTCATCAACACGGTCATCGACAGCTGGGCGTTTCCGGGTTCCATGGCGAGCTCTTCTGGTCAGGGGCTGAGAACTGTAGACGCTGGCACGACGCCTTGTCGCCACATGGATATTTATCGAGCCGACGCCACTGGTGCCAATGCTCGGCTACGGGCAGGCCTCCGGCGTGGGTCAGTCAGTCGGTAGGATGGGGTACATCGCCGCGTCGACGTTGGCTCAGGCGTGGCTCAGGTACCAGCGCCAGTCCTGCTCGCCGACCTCGCCCATAAATTGACGGTACTCGGCCCATTTGATCGCCAGAAATACTTTGAGAAAGTCCTCGCCCAGCGCCTCTTTGGCCCAGGCCGAGTTTTCCAGCGTGCGCAGGGCGGTCAGCCAGTCGGTGGGCAGGAACTCGCTGGCCTGCTCGTAGCCATTGCCAACGATGGCCGCGCCCGGATCGATCTGCTCGCGGATGCCCTTGTGGATACCGGCGAGAATCGCCGCCGCCGCCAGATAGGGATTGGCGTCGGCGCCGCAAATGCGGTGTTCGACATGCCGGCTGTTGGCCGGGCCACCCGGCACGCGCAGCGACACGGTGCGGTTGTTCACCCCCCAGCTCTTGGCCAGCGGCGCGTAGCTGTTGGCCTGGAAGCGGCGGAACGAGTTGGCGTTGGGGCAGAAGATCGCCAGGGCGTCGTTGAGCGTGGCCAGCATGCCGCCGATGGCGTGCTTGAGCAGCGGCGTGCCATGTGGGTCTTCCGAGGCCATCAGGTTGTTACCTTCGGCGTCCGCCAGGCTGACGTGCATATGCAGGCCGTTGCCGGCCAGGTCGCCAAACGGTTTGGCCATAAAGCAGGCCTGCAAGCCGTGCTTGCCCGCCACGCCCTTGACCAGGCGCTTGTAGCGCACGCCCTCGTCGATCGCTTGTAGCGCGTCGAAGCGGTGCTCCAGGGTTAGCTCGAGCTGACCCGGGGCGTATTCGGAAATCGCCGTGCGCACCGGCAGGCCCTGCGCCTCGCAGGCGGCGTAGAGGTCGTCGAGGAACGGCTGCAGCTGCTCCAGTTCGTACACGCCATACACCTGCGGCGCCTGCGGGCGCACGCCGTTGGCTTGCAGCGCCGGCTGCGGGCGGCCATTGGCGTCGCGGGTTTTATCCAGCAGGTAGAACTCCAGCTCCACCGCCATCACCGGGTGGTAGCCGTCGGCCTTGAGGCGGTCGATGGCGCGCACCAGCACATGCCGTGGATCGGCCGGGCTGGCTGGCAGGCCCTGGGTCGGGTGCATGCTCACCTGCAACTGGCCGGTGGGCGTGGTGCGCCAGGGTTGCAGGGTCAGGCTGCCGGGCAGCGGGTAGGTCCAGCAGTCGGCGTCGGCGACTTCCCAGACCAGGCCGCTCTCTTCCACGTCTTCGCCCTGGATGGTCAGCGCCAGGATTGAGCTGGGCAACGGCCGGCCGTTCTCGTAGATGGCCAGCAGCTCGTCGCGGTGCAACAGCTTGCCGCGCGGGATGCCGTTGGCGTCGATCAGCATCAGCTCGATGCTGCGCACTTCGGGGTGCTGTTCAAGAAAGTCGCGGGCTTCCTGGGGATTGGCGAATTGCATGGTGATTCTCACAGTGACTCGTCATTTCGTGGGAGGCGCTTTAGCGGCGATTGTCGCGGCTGAAGCCCCTCCCACAGGTTGATCGATGAGTTATTCGCGGGCGCCGGGGATGGCCAGTAGCTCGGTGAGGGCCGCATCGAGCATGCCGATCAGCTGATCCACATCGTCCGCCGTGGTGCTTGGGCAGCACAGGGTCATGTTGTGGAACGGGGTGATCAGGATGCCGCGGTTGATCAGGTACAGGTGCAGGGCCATCTGTAGCTCGTCGTGGAACGCGGCCTCGGCCTCGGCGCCGGTCTTCGGCGACACCGGACAGAATTGGAACTCGCTGCGCGCGCCCAGCTCGGTCACCGACCACTTCAGATCGTGCTTGCCGATCAGGCGGCGGAAGCCGTCGGCCAGGCGTTTGGCCAGCGGCAGCATGTGCGCATAGGCGGCCGGGGTCATCACCTGTTCCAGGTTGGCGCGCATGCAGTGCATGGCCAGGGCGTTGGCTGACAGGGTGGTGCCCATGCCGCTGTGACCGTGGCCGTGGCTGCCTGCGCTGGCGCGTTTGCGCGCGGTGGTCATGGCCTCGGCCATCGCCGCGCTGCAACCGAAGATGCCGCACGGCACGCCGCCGGCAATCGGTTTACCGACCACAAAGAAGTCCGGCTCAAGGTCCCACAGCTTCGTGCAGCCGCCGATATCGGTGGAGATGGTGTGGGTCTCGTCGATGATCAGCAGCGCACCGTATTTCTGGGTCAGCTCGCGGCACTGCTGCATAAAGCCCGGCTCGGGCAACACCATGCCGATATTGGTCATCGCCGGCTCGCAGAGCAGGGCGCAGACATCGCCCTGGGCCAGTGCGGCTTCCAGTGCGGCCACATCGTTGAACGGGATCGAACGGCTGTACTCGGTCAGGTCGTAGGCCTGGCCGACCAGGCCGGAACGCGGCACGGTCTCGCCGTCGATACAGCGCACCATCACATCATCCACCGTGCCGTGGTAGCAGCCATCGAACACCAGCAGGGTCTTGCGCTGGGTAATCGCCCGCGCCCAGCGCAGCACGTAGCGGTTGGAGTCGGTAGCGGTGGCGGTGACCTGCCAGAACGGCAGGCCGAAGCGCGCGGCCAGCAGCTCGCCGCAGACCACCGCGTCCTCGCCCGGCAGCATGGTGGTCAGGCCGTTGTTGCCCTGCTCGGCGATGGCCTTGGCGATCGGCTCCGGCGAGTGGCCGAACATGGTGCCGGTGTCGCCCAGGCAGAAGTCGATGTACTCGTGGCCATCGACATCATAGAAGCGCGCGCCCTTGGCCCGTTCGACGAACAGCGGCACCGGGGTCGACCAGTCGGCCATCCAGTGCATCGGCACGCCGCCGTACAGCGAGTGGCGCGCACGCTCGGCCAGGGCCACGGATTTTGGGTTGCGCGCGATAAAATGCTGCCGCTCGCGGGCGGTGAATACCTCAATGGCCGATTCGGCGATACCACTGGCAGTCATGCCTGAACACCTCGTTCAATTTTTCGCACATCTTCTATTTGTGATCACAAAATTGTCAATAGTGCTTGATAAAGCTCGCTACGGTTATGCTAGCCTTTATTTTGTGATCACAAATTAGCGGCCTGTCGCGATCATTGCCCAGCAGGCGACGGTGTGGGCGCTCCCCGCTCTTGCAGGGCGACCTACGGCCCACCAGACTGCACGCCCAGCGTACATTTGTTCACCGTAGCCCGGCTTGCCGGCGGGAGAAAAGGTCAGACACCGATGCCGGACAATCTTCAGGAACAGCTCTACCAGCGCATTCGCGACGACTTGCTCGCGGGCCGCTTCCAGCCCGGCCAACGCCTGAAAATCCGCGACCTCGCCGCTGCCTGGGGCACCAGCCCGATGCCGGTGCGTGCCGCTTTGCAGCGGCTGGTGGTCGAGGGCGCGCTGGAAGGCGAACCGCAACGCTCGGTGCGCGTGCCGGCGATGACCCGTGCCCGCTTCCAGCAGATATTCCAGGTGCGCCTGAGCCTTGAGGGCCTGGCCGTCGAGCTGGCGGCGCCGCGCATCGGCCGGGCCGAGATCGAGTTGTTGCGCGGCTGCATCGCACGCATGGAGGTGGCTCTGGAGCAACGCGATGTGCAGGCCTACCTGAACGACAACAGCCTGTTCCATCTGACCCTGTACCGCGCCTGTGCCAACCCGATTCTGCTGCGCATGATCGAATCGCTGTGGCTGCAAGTCGGGCCGTTCTTCAACCGGCTGTTCACCGAGGCCGACCTGTCGCTGCGCCTCAACGATTTCCACGAAGACGCCTTCAAGGCCCTGGAGGCCGGCGATGGCAAGGCGGCTCGTGTGGCGATGGAGCAGGACCTGAGCTTTTTCGGTCAGTTTCTGCTCAATCTACTCGACCTCGAACAGGCCTGAGCGCCTCTAGTTCGGTGCGTTTGGCCAATTGTTTCGGGGGGGCTTGCCAGGCTGCGGCCGTGCTATGACGAGTGCTAACCTGCCCACGTAGTGCCCGCTCACAGGCATTACCCCATTCCCAGCCGGCTCCCCGGAGCCAAGCGAGTACCCGCCAGCGGGCCCTTTGGCCTGTCCAGTGATTCAGGAGTCGTGTGCCATGCATGCCATCAGTTTTATTCAGGATCTGGCCGTGATCATGTTAGTGGCCGGCATGGTGACCATCCTCTTTCACCGCTTCAAACAGCCGGTGGTGCTCGGCTATATCCTCGCCGGTTTTATCATCGGCCCGCACACGCCACCGTTCGGGCTGATCCACGACGAAGACACGATCAAGACCCTGGCCGAGCTGGGGGTGATCTTCCTGATGTTCTGCCTGGGCCTGGAGTTCAGCCTGCGCAAACTGTTCAGCGTGGGAGCCACGGCGTTTATCGCGGCGGGCTTGGAAATCGTCCTGATGATCTGGATCGGCTACGAGATCGGCCAGTTCTTTGGCTGGAGCAGCATGGACTCGCTGTTCCTCGGCGGCATCCTGGCGATTTCCTCGACCACCATCATCATCAAGGCCCTCGGCGACCTGAAGATGAAGAACGAGCGCTTCGCCCAGCTGATTTTCGGCGTGCTGATCGTCGAGGATATCCTCGGCATCGGCATTATCGCGCTGCTTTCGGGCATCGCCGTGAGCGGCACGGTGGAAACCGGCCAGGTGTTCGCCACGGTCGGCAAGCTCAGCCTGTTTATGATCGTCGCGCTGGTGGTGGGCATTCTGCTGGTGCCGCGCCTGCTAGCCTATGTGGCCAAGTTCGAGAGCAACGAAATGCTCCTGGTGACGGTGCTCGGCCTGTGTTTCGGCTTCTGCCTGCTGGTCGCCAAGCTGGAATACAGCATGGTGCTGGGGGCCTTCCTGATCGGCGCGATCATGGCCGAATCGCGCCAGCTGCTGCAGATCGAACGGCTGGTGGAGCCGGTGCGCAACCTGTTCAGCGCGATCTTCTTCGTCGCCATTGGCCTGCTACTCGACCCTGCGGTGCTGGTCGAGTATGTCTGGCCGATTATCCTCATTACCTTTGCGGTGATCGGCGGCAAGGTGCTGTCCTGTGGTCTCGGCGCCTTTATCGCCGGCAATGACGGGCGTACCTCGCTGCGGGTCGGCATGGGCCTGTCACAGATCGGCGAGTTCTCCTTCATCATTGCCGCGCTGGGCATGACCCTGCAGGTGACCAGCGATTTCCTCTACCCGGTGGCGGTGGCCGTTTCGGTGATCACCACGCTGACCACGCCGTACCTGATTCGCGCCGCCGATCCGCTGTCGATCAAGCTGGCCGGGGTCATGCCGCGTCGTGTGGCGCGGGTGTTCAGTATGTATGGCGAGTGGCTGCGCAGCATCCAGCCGCAAGGCGAGAGTGCGCTGCTGATGGGCATGATCCGCAAGATCGTGCTGCAGGTCGGGGTCAACCTGGCGCTGGTGGTGGCGATCTTCCTCGGCAGCGCCTACTTCGCCGACCGCCTGGCCGGCTACATGAGCCCTTGGCTAACCCAGGACAACCTGCGGAAAGGCCTTATCTGGGGCGCTGCGTTGCTGCTGTCGCTGCCGTTCCTGATCGCCGCCTACCGCAAGCTCAAAGCGCTGGCCATGCTCCTGGCGGAGATGGGCGTGCACCCGGAAACCGCCGGCCGGCATACCGCGCGGGTACGGCGGGTGATTGCCGAGGTGATTCCGCTGTTGTCGCTGGTGGGCATCATGCTGCTGCTGATGGCGCTGTCGGCGAGCATTCTGCCGACCGGCGAGCTGCTGGTGGTGATCGCGCTGGTCGCGTCGGGGCTGATCGCCCTGCTGTGGCGCTGGTTTATCCGCGTGCACACGCGTATGCAGATCGCCCTGCTGGAAACCCTGGATGGCAGCGCGGACACGCACCCCCGCTGAGGCTGTTGCCGTTTCAGCCGCGTGATGTGTGCTGAAACGGCGGCAGGTTTGGGCCGTGGCTTAGCTTTCCAGCCAGACGTCGCGCACCCAGTGCCAGACCGACTCCCAGGTTTCGTCTTCGTTGACTTCGCCGGTTTCCGCTTCCCACAGCAGCACGGTGCCGTCTTCTTCGACCACGTAGTAGTTGCCGTGGTCTTCGCACAGCGGCACGAACTCGCGCGGCACGCCGAGGGACCAGGCGGTGGCGGCGACTTCCGGCAGGTAGGTGTGCGATTGCGGGTCGCTGGCGGTGACGGGCTCCAGGCGGCCGTACACCACATCGCTGACCTGCAGCAGGTATTCGCGCAGGGCGAAGGGCAGGTGGATGAGGATCTGCTCCTGGATTTCCACCAGGGTTTCTTCTTCTGGCAACTCCAGCGGCACCGGCACCGGTTCGTTGAGTTCACGCAGTTGTTCGATGACTTCTTCCACGGTTCAGGCTCCAGCGGCAAAACAGAATGACAGGGTAGCGTGTAGGCGCGGCGGCGCCATGCCTACAGCGCTGCCTTTTACGCTGCCCGGGTCGCCCTCACAAGAGGATTGGCGCTGGCAGAAACAACAAAACCCGGGCAAGCCCGGGTTTTGCGACACGCTGAGGAATCAGCCGTTCTGGCGAATACCGGCGACCAGCCATGGCTGGTTGTCGCCGACTGCGCGCTCCATGCGCCAGCTTTCGCTGAATACTTCGCCCTGGTCGAAGCGCGAGGTCTTCGATACGCCGCTGAAGGTCAGGGTGGCGACGGTCTTGTCGCTCAAGTCGTCGACGCCGTCCAGCTGCACATCGAGGTTGTCGATGTAGGTGGACTGGAAGCCTTCGCCCAGATCGGCGCGTTCGCGCTTGAGGAACTCCAGCAACTGCGGGGTGACGAACTCGGCGATCTTGTCCATTTCGTCGGCATCCCAGTGCTGCTGCAAGCTGAGGAAGTGCTCACGGCCAGCGCTGACGAAGCTTTGCTCGTTGAACCAGGCCGGGGCATTGATCACTGGTTTGATCGCGGCTGCGGCGCTGCCGCCACCGAAGATCGAGCTGGGTGCGGCAGGCATTTCGCGCTGATACGGCGCGCCACCGGCGGCTGCCGGCTGGGCCTGGCGACGACGGGCGGAGAGAAAACGGAACAGCAGGAAGGCGATCAGGCCGAAGATCAGCATGTCCATGATCTGCAGGCCTTCGAAGCCGTCACCCATGAACATCGAGGCGAGCAGGCCACCGGCGGCCAAACCGGCCAATGGGCCGAGCCAGCGCGAGGCGCCACTGGCAGCAGCGGGCTGACGACCGGCGGTCGGTGCGGCGGCGGCCGGCTGCGAGGGCGACTGGGCTTGGCGAGTCTGGTGGCTCGGCGCGGAGCCGAAGGATTTGCCGCCGCCCATACGTTTGGCGTCGGCATCGAAGCTGAAGGTCAGACCCAGGCACATGGCCAGGGCGATACTGAGGAAACGCTGCATTGTCGGCTGTCTCTTAGTTGTTAGAACTACCCGCGGCATCTTGCACGGCATAGGCGGCGAAGGCCAGTCGCAGAATGTTTCGAGCTTTTGCTTTTTCGCCGATTCGGTGCAGCATGGTGCAACGCCTGCCCCCGTAGCTGGAGATTTCCTGTGTACATTCCCAAAGCCTTTGTCGAGGACGATCTGCGCAGCTTGCACGACTTGATCGAGCAAACTCCTCTGGCCAGCGTGGTCAGTCACGGCGACGCAGGTTTGCTGGCCAGCCATCTGCCAGTGTTGCTGGCGCGCGAGGAGGGCGAGTTCGGCACCCTCTACGGCCACTTCGCCCGCGCCAATCCACAATGGCGCGAGCTCAGCGATGGCGGTGAGGCGTTGCTGATCTTTCAGGGGGCAGAGGCTTACGTCAGCCCGAGCTTTTACCCGAGCAAGGCCGAGCACGGCAAAGTGGTGCCGACCTGGAACTACCAGGCGGTGCATGCCTATGGCCGTGCCGAATTGTTCGACGAGCGCGAGCGGCTGCTGGCGCTGGTCAGTCGCTTGAGCCAGCGGCATGAACAGGGCCGCGCGCAACCTTGGGCGGTCAGCGATGCCCCGGTGGAGTATATCGACAGCCTGTTGCGCGCCATCGTCGGCTTTGCCCTGCCCATCGCACGTATCGAAGGCAAGTGGAAGCTCAGCCAAAACAAGGACGCGCAGGACTTCGCCGGGGTGCAGCGCGGCGTGGCGCAGTCCGCGCGGCCAGCAGAGCGGCGCCTGGCCGAGGCCATGACGACGCTGAAACCGTAATTCGTGGCCCTACGATTGACGCAACAACAGGCATAGCGGCCCGCAACGTAGCTGGCGGCGCATAAACGCACGGAATTCGGCGGGACCTTCCTCGGGGTGACGCAACCAGTGCACGACGCTGCGCAGGTAAACCCCAGTCAACAGGCTTTCTTCGGCGATACGGCTCAGGTGCAGGGTTTCCCGTTGCGCCGCCTCGCGCCACCATTGCACGGTGCGGCTGACGCGCAGCAAACCGAGCACTTGCAGGTGCAGGTGCCCGGGTTCGAGCTTGTACAGCAGCATCTGTCCGGTCACCGCGCGGTGCGCGGCCAGGCCGTCGAACCAGGCGACCAGCAGTTCCTCCAGCCGCTTGGCGGGCTCCAGAGCGATCAGGTCGGGGGTTTTGGCGCGGTTGAGCAGGGCGCGATCGGCGCGGTCGAACCAGGCTTCGACCAACTGATCCTTTTCCCGATAATGCACGGCGATGGCATCCAGGCCGGTGTCCAAGTGTGCGGCCACGTCGAACAGGTGCAAGCGTTCCCAGCCGCAGACATCGGCCAAGTGCAAGGCCGCATCGAGAATCTGCTCGGCGGTGATGGTAGGTTTTTTCATCGGCTCACCTCGCCAAATAGTATGGGCGGCGAGCGCAGAAGGACCGACCTGAAACGACCAACGGAAGCCGAAGGCTCCGTGTGTGGGTGTTTAGGTCGTAGGATGGGTTAGTCGCGCAGCGGCGTAACCCATCAATGCGATCTGATGGGTATCGCTGCGCTCAACCCACCCTACGGCTGTGGCTTAGCGCCAGTTGTACAGCTCTTTTTCCGACAACTGGTGCATCTGGCTGACCTGGGCCTGGAAGGCTTTCATCGAGGCCCAGATGCGCCCGTTCAGCTCGCTTTGCGCGGCCAGTTCGCCGAGCACCACCTCGGACTCGCGCTGCATGGCGTCGAGCACCTCGTCGGGGAAGCGCTTGAGCAGGGTGCCTTGTTTCTTCAGTTCATCCAGGGCCATGGCGTTGTGGTAGACGTAGTCGTCGAGCATGTCCTGGCTGGCGGCGCGCGCGGCTTCCGTGAGGATCGCCTGTAGGTCGGCCGGCAGGCTGTCGTAGGCCTTTTGGTTGATCAGCAGTTCGAGCACCGCCTGCGGTTCTTGCCAGCCCGGGTAGTAGTAGAACTTGGCCGCTTTGTGCAGGCCGAAGGCCAGGTCGTTGTAGGGGCTGACCCAGTCGGTGGCGTCGATGGCATTGCTTTGCAGCGAAGTGAACACTTCGCCGCCGGGCAGGTTGACGGTGGTCGCGCCGAGCTTGCTCAGCACTTCGCCGCCGAGGCCGGGCATGCGGATCTTCAGGCCCTTGAGGTCGTCCAGCGAGTTGATTTCCTTGTTGTACCAGCCGCCCATCTGCATGCCGGTGTTACCCACCACCACGGGCTTCACGCCGTGCGGCGCGTAGGCTTCGTCCCAGAGTTGCTGGCCGCCGCCCTTGCTCAGCCAGGCGTTCATCTCGCTGGTGGACAGGCCAAACGGCACGGCGGTGAAGAATTGCGCGGCCGGCACTTTGCCCTTCCAGTAGTAGGCGGCGCCGTGGCCCAGTTCGGCGGTGCCGCGCGACACGGCGTCGAACACTTCCAGCGGCGGCACCAGTTCGCCACCGGCATATACCTTGATGGTCAGGCGCCCGCCACTCATGGCATTGACCCGCTCGGCCAGGCGTTCGGCGGCGGTACCCAGGCCTGGGTAGTTCTTCGGCCAGGCGGTGACCATCTTCCAGTGGAAGCTTTGCGCCGGCTCGGCCGCGGCCTGCTGGGTGCTGGTTTTTTCGTCCTTGCAGCCGGCCAGGCCAATGGCGGCGAACAGGGCGCTGGCGAGCAACAGATGGCGGCGAATCATGGAGGCTCCTTATTGTTTGAATGGACGATCAATCACGCTAGACCGCCTGTAGGCGCGGCGGGGTGCCCCACGGCCGTGACAGCAAGTGCCGGCAAACAGAGTATCGCGGGCTGTAGGCGTAGGGTGGACATGGCATAGCCTTGTCCACCACCTGGCGCCGCAATGGCGGACAAGCCTTCGGCATGTCCGCCCTACAATAGCCTTCCCCCTTGGCTATAGCGCCTGCAGCTTGGCGTAGCTGAGCATCAGCCACTTGCTGCCCTCGCTCTCGAAATTCACCTGCACCCGGGCCTGTGCGCCGGAGCCTTCGAAGTTGAGGATGGTGCCTTCGCCAAACAGCGAATGCTGCACGCGCTGGCCGAGGTTGAAGCCGGTGTCCGGCACGGCGCTGCCGGCGAACATACTGTCACCGTTCATGCTGTTGCCGCCCAGATTGCGGCTGACCGCACCGAACGGCCGGCTGACGCTGTTGGACAGGCGCACTTCCTGAATCAGCGGCGGCGGAATCTCACGGACGAAGCGCGACACCTTGTTGTAGGTCTCGCTGCCGTACAGGCGGCGGGTTTCGGCGTAGGTGATGACCAGCTGGCGCATGGCCCGGGTGATGCCAACGTAGGCCAGGCGGCGTTCCTCTTCCAGGCGGCCGGGTTCTTCCAGGCTCATTTTGTGCGGGAACAGGCCTTCTTCCATGCCCACCAGAAACACCAGGGGGAACTCCAGGCCCTTGGCGCTGTGCAGGGTCATCAGCTGCACGCTGTCTTCGTTTTCCGCCGCCTGGGTGTCGCCGGCTTCCAGCGAGGCGTGGCTGAGGAAGGCTTGCAGCGGGCTCAGCTCGTCGTCTTCGTTGTTGTCGAAGGTGCGCGCGGCGCTGACCAGTTCTTCCAGGTTTTCGATGCGTGCCTGGGCCTTTTCGCCTTTCTCGGCCTGGTGGTAGGCGATCAGCCCGCTCTGTTCGATCACCGTCTGGGTCATCAGGTGCAGCGGCATGCTCAGCGCCTTGGCGGCGAGGTTTTCGATCAGCTCGATAAACCCGGCCAGGGCCCCGGAAGCACGGGCTGGCAGGGCCTTGGCCGCGACCATCAGATTGATCGCCCCCCACATCGACACCTCATGGCCGCGGGCATATTCGCGGATCGCCTCGATGCTCTTCTCGCCGATGCCGCGCGCCGGCACATTGATCACCCGCTCCAGCGCCGCGTCGTTGCCACGACCGTCGAGCAGGCGCAGGTAGGCCATGGCGTTCTTGATTTCCGCGCGCTCGAAGAAGCGCTGGCCGCCGTAGATGCGGTACGGTACTTTTTCGCGCAGCAGGGCTTCTTCGAGCACCCGCGACTGGGCGTTGGAGCGGTAGAGAATGGCGATTTCGCTGCGTTTGAGACCGTCCTTGCGCAGGGCGTCCTCGATCGTCTCGACCACGTAGCGCGCTTCGTCGTGCTCGTTGAATGCCGAATACAGGTTGATCGGCTCGCCGTCGCCGTCTTCGGTCCACAGTTCCTTGCCGAGGCGGCCCTGGTTGTTGGCGATCAGCGCGTTGGCGGCCTTGAGGATGCCGGCGGTGGAGCGGTAGTTCTGCTCCAGGCGGATCACTTCGGCATCGGCAAAATCGTCGGAGAACTGCTGGATGTTCTCGATCTTCGCCCCGCGCCAGCCGTAGATCGACTGATCGTCGTCACCGACCACCATCATGCTGTCGCCGCCCTTGGCGAGCATGCGCAGCCAGGCGTACTGCACGGCGTTGGTGTCCTGGAACTCGTCGACCAGGATATGTCGGAAGCGCCGCTGGTAATGCTGGAGGATGCCGCCGGGGTTGTTGCGCCACAGGTCGAGGGCGCGCAGCAGCAGCTCGGAGAAGTCGATCACTCCGGCGCGGGCGCAGGCCGCCTCGTAGGCTTCGTAGATCTTCAGCATGGTGGCGAGGAACAGGTCGCCGCCCGGCTGGCTGTGTTGCGGGCGCAGGCCTTCGTCCTTCTGCCCGTTGATAAACCACTGCGCCTGCTTGGCCGGCCAGCGCTGCTCGTCCAGGCCAAGCTCGCGGATCACCCGCTTGACCAGGCGCTGCTGGTCGTCGGAGTCGAGAATCTGGAAGTTTTCCGCCAGGCCGGCTTCCTGCCAGTGCGCGCGCAGCAGGCGGTGAGCCAGGCCGTGGAAGGTGCCGACCCACATGCCGGCTGGGTTGACGCCGAGCATCTGCTCGATGCGCTGGCGCATTTCGGCGGCGGCCTTGTTGGTGAAGGTCACCGACAGGATGCTGTGCGGCGAGGCCTGCTCGATCTGGATCAACCAGGCGATGCGGTGCACCAGCACGCGGGTTTTACCGGAGCCGGCACCGGCCAGCACCAGTTGGCGGCCCACGCGCGCGGCGACGGCCTGGCGTTGGGCATCATTAAGAGAGGCAATCAGCAGTTCGGGGTCATTTTGCATCGCGGCATTCTAGGGGGCAGCAGCAGGCAGGGCAAACCGCGTGCGTCGCGGCGTATAGGGCTGGGTTTAACGGACGACTGGCCAGTCACCGTGCCATGCCGCTGTTACATGCGCCGCGGCCCGCCGAAAGTTAGGCGTCACGTCTGTGAATTCGCCCACATGTTGGTTGGGCGAAGCGTCTAGCTCGGGTATGCTCCGCCGACGCCTAGGCAACCATTACAAGAAAATCGCCTATGACCGCCATTACTAGCGCCGTAGTCGGCGAATCGTCGCTGGGCAGTAGCCGCGAGATTCGCCAGCAATTCGCCACGGATATTGCCGTGGAACGTACCCGTCTGCTTTATCAAGGCTCACGGGTGCCGAGTCTATTCATGTTGCTCAATGGTCTGGCGTGCGCCTACTTGTTATGGACACCGCAGAACAGCCCGCTGCTGTCCGGTTGGTTGGTCTGGCTGGTGGTACTGGCGGTACTGCGTCTGGTGCAGGTCAGCGCATTCACCAGCGCCTTGCCAAGCCATCAGGCGCATGCGCAGTGGCAACGGCTGTTCCTCTTCGGCGCGGCGGCTTCGGGGCTGACCCTGGCCTTTGCCGCCATTGCCCTGGTGCCGGCCGATGTGTTCTATCAGCAGGCACTGGTCTACGGCCTGATCGCGGCGGCGATTCTCTCCGCCAGCGTCGCCTACGCCGTTAGCCTGTCCGCTTTCCTGACCTTTGCCTTGCCCTGTCTGCTGCCGTCGGTGGCTTACCTGTTGCTCAGCGAGCACCACCTGTTGCGTGGCTGGGGCCTGCTGGGCGGTATTTTGTTGCTGGCGCTGTTGGTGGTGGCCTGGCAGGTCAACCGCCTGGTGCAGCGCAGCCTGCTGCAGCGCTTTCACAACCAGGCGCTGATCGCCAACCTGGAGTACGCCAAGCAGCAGGCCGAAGGCCTTAACGAGGAATTGGCGCGCGAGGTCGAGCAGCGTCGCCGCGCCGAGCGTGAGCTACGCCGTACCCACGGCGAGCTGGAAATGCGCGTGGCCGAACGCACCCTGGAACTGGACGAAACCACCCACGCCCTGGGCAAGAGCCAGGCGCGTTTGGCGCTGGCGCTGGAGGCCAGCGAGCTGGGCCTGTGGGACTGGAACCTGCAAAGCGACCAAGTGCACCACTCCCAGCTCAAGGAAATTTTCGGCCTGGAGCCCGCCGACGTGCAGGTGATGCTGCGCGACCTCAAACCGCGCCTGCACCCCGACGATTTGCCGGCGCTGCGCCGCGCGTTGGTCGAGCACATGAAGGGGCGTACCGACGGTTACCACATCGAATACCGCATCAAGCACGCCGAAGGCCATTGGGTGTGGATCGAAGATCGCGGCCGCGCGGTGGAGCGCGACAGCGCCGGACGGGTGCTGCGCATGCTCGGCACGCGGCGCAACATCAGTGCGCGCAAGCAGCAGGAAGAACAACAGCGGCTGGCGGCCACGGTATTCGAGGCGGCCAGCGAAGGCATCGTGATTCTCGATCCGGAGTACCGCTTGCTGGCGGTCAACCAGGCGTTCAGCCAGGTCACCGGCTATCGCCAGGATGAGGTGGTCGGCGAAAGCGTCGCCACCCTGATTGGCAGCCGCGAAGCCCGGCGCCAGTACCAACTCATCCGCCTGGAACTGGAGCAGCGCGACAGCTGGCAGGGCGAACTGATCGAGACGCGCAAGAACGGCGAGCTGTACCCGCAATGGTTGCAACTCAATGTGGTGCGCGACAGCCGGGGGCATGTCAGCCATATCGTTGGTTTCTTCGCCGACCTGTCGTCGCGCCGCGAGGCGGAGGAGCGCCTGCGTTATCTGTCGCATTACGACGAGTTGACCGGCCTGGCCAACCGTAGCCTGTTCAAGGAGCGCCTGCACGAAGCCAGTCAGCGCGCCCGGCAGAGTGGGCGCAGCGTGGCGTTGCTGCACATCGATCTGGACCGCTTCAAGCTGCTCAACGACAGCCTTGGCCATGAAGTAGCCGACCAGTTGCTGCGGCAGATGAGCCGCCGCCTGGCCCAGGCGGTGCCCGAGGCCGACACTCTGGCGCGCTTGTCCGGCGACGAGTTCGCCGTGTTGCTCGACTCCTACGGCAGCCTTGCCAGCCTGGCGCGCATGGCCAGTCGTCTGCTGGCCAAATTGCGCATGCCGATGACCGTTGGCGGCCAGGAACTGGTGGTCAGCGCTTCCCTGGGTATCAGCCTGCTGCCGGACAACGCGCGGGAAATTTCCGCGCTGATCAGCCAGGCCAATATGGCCATGCAACATGCCAAGCACCTGGGCGGCAACACCTTCCAGTTCTTCACCGATAACCTGCAAGCCTGCACCCTGGAGCGCTTGCAGTTGGAAACCCAGCTGCGCAAGGCCATCGAGTGCAACCAGTTGGAGGTGTTCTACCAGCCCAAGCTGTGCCTGGCCGATGACAGCCTGAATGCCGCCGAGGCGCTGGTGCGCTGGCGTCACCCGGAGCTGGGCCTGGTGCCGCCGAGTGACTTCATTGGCCTGGCCGAGGAAACCGGCCTGATCGCGCCGATCGGCGAGTTCGTCCTGCGTCAGGCTTGCCAGCAGGCGCGCGAGTGGCAGCGTCAGGGTCTGGCGGATATTCGCGTGTCGGTGAACCTCTCGGTGCATCAACTGCGCCAAGGCAACCTGACCAGCCTGGTGCGCCAGGTGCTCGACGAAACCGGCCTGGCGCCGCGTTTCCTTGAGCTTGAATTAACCGAGAGCCAGTTGCTGGATAACGTCGAGAATGTCATCAGCACCTTTCAGCAGCTGCGCGACCTGGGGGTGAAGTTGGCAATCGACGACTTTGGCACCGGTTATTCCTCGCTCAGCTACCTCAAGCGCTTCCCGGTGGATTACGTGAAAATCGACCAGACCTTTATCCGCGACCTGTCGCTGGGCAGCGAGGACGCGGCGATCACCCGGGCGATCATCGTCATGGCCCACAGCCTGGAGCTGAAGGTGGTCGCCGAAGGCGTGGAAACCCAGGCGCAGATGGATTTCCTCAAGAGTCAGCGTTGCGATGAAATCCAGGGCTTTTTGATCAGCCCGCCGGTGCCCGCCGAGCAGTTCGCCGAGCTGCTGCGCGATCAGGTTGGCACGTTCTGAGCGCCGAGCGGGCGGGCGAGGCCACGGCGTCGATTTTACCGTCGCGCGCCGATACTGCGCATAGCCCGCGATAACGCGTCGCAGCGCCTGAGGCCGAGCCGTACCGGCCTGCTAGTGTTTCCGGCCTTCCCACTGCCCTGGGGCCCGAACGGCCCGCTAACCCAATCAAAGATGGCTGCCTTCGCGGGCCTCGCGATAGATGCTGAATGCCACGCAGGCCGTGGCTTACAGCCTGTATCGATGACGCACGGAAGGAGACCGATATGCCCAAACCCACCGGCCTGAGCGTGGGCCAGCGCCTGTTATTGGCTTCGCAGGCGCTGGCGCCGCTGGCGGTGAAGCTGGCGTTGGTCCAGCAACTGGGCGCCGAACGCGCGGCGCAGCTGGCGCCACACATGCCCAGCGGACACTTGCGTGAGCTGATCCTCGGTTTGCCGACCGCGTTCGTCGCCCAGGTCACCCGCCACCTCGACCCGCGTCGGGTGCTCGATACCTACCTCAGCCTGCCGGATAGCCTGCACCTGGAGGTGGCGCGCCAGCTCTGCGCGGACGGCGCGTTCGCCACGGCGGCGCGCTACGCCGAGTGCCTGTCGGCGCAGCAGGTCAAGGTGCTGATTTTCGGCATCAACGATGTCGACCACGTAGTGCAGATCGCTCGGCATATCCAGGACATGGCGCTGATCTGTCAGAGCTTGCGCACCTTCTCCAGCGGCTACCTGGGCAAACTCACCGAGGCGGCGCTGGCCGACGACAACCTTGCGGTGGCGGTGCAGGTGCTCGGCGGTTTGCCGCTGCCACGCCAGGCCGATGTCTGCGCCGGGTTACGGCCGGCCACTTTGCGTCTGCTGCTGCCCAGCTTGCTGGATGCCAGCGAGCAGGCCTTGGCCGAGCATTTGCCGGCGCGGCTGCGCGAACGCTTGCCGGCCCAGCCGGTGTAGGGTCGCGTCAGTTCAGGCTCAGGGCGCGGGTCGCCGGGCCGGGGAACAGCGCCTGGATCGCCTGGGCGTACTCGCGGCGACCCATGCGCAGGCTGTTGTTGTGGTTGGCGCCGTCGATCAGCAACAGGCGCTTGGGCTCGTTCGCCGCGGCGAACAGGGTCTCGCTGAAGCGCGCCGGCACGTAGCGGTCGCCGGTGCCGTGGGCAATCAACACCGGCACCTGGACCTTGTCGATCTTGCTCAGCGAGTCGAACTTCTGCGATAGCAACCAATGCACCGGCAGCGAGGTATTGCTGATCGCGCTGGCGGCGTCGGCCAGGCTGGTGAAGGTGGATTCGATGATCAGCCCGGCCAGTTGCGGTGTGTCCTCTTCCTGAGCCAAGGCCTCGGCCAAGTTGACCGCCACCGCGCCGCCCAGGGAGTGTCCGTAGAGGAAGCGCTTGGCCGGATCGGGCTGCAACTCGCGCAGGTGCGCCCAGGCGATGGCGGCGTCTTCGTACACCGTGCGCTCCGACGGCAAGTCACCGAGGCTCTGGCCAAAGCCGCGGTAGTCGATGGCCAGTACGGCAAAGCCCATGGCGTGCAACTGCTCGATGCGGAACAGCTGACCGGTGAGGTTCCAGCGTGAGCCGTGCAGGTAGAGCAGAGTGGGCGCATCCTTGCGCGCTGCCGGCCACCACCAGGTATGGATGTTCTGCGTCGCACCGAAAGCCGGGTCGCGCAGCACGCGCTCTTCGATACCGGACGGCATGCCGCTGAACCAATGGGCGGTGCCCGGCTCGATGCGAAACACTAGCTCGCGTTCGGTCTGTTGCAGCTTGGCGCACCCGATCGGCAGGCCCAGCACCAGAGCGAGTAACAGGCTCAGGCTGAGCCAGCGTTTGCGCAAACGTGGTAACCAGGTCGAGGACATGGCGACTCCTGTAGAGGGCTGCGGCGCGCATTAAGCCACGGCGCCCAGGCGCTCGGGATGCGTGGCAAGGTTGCCAGCATAGACCGCTGCGTGGTCGGGCTGTTCGGCGACAACGACCGTGAGTTGTTAGCGAATATGTGACGCCAGGCCATGGGCTGGCGGCGCTGCGCTTGTTTCGCCCCGACGCTCTGGATACTGTCGCAGCGTCTGCCGGCCCAGAGAACGCCATGTCACCGTCACCCACCCCGTCGATTGCCCGTCCCGCATCCGCCACCCTGGTGCTGCTGGCCTCGTTGTATTGCGCCCAGGGCCTGCCGTCGGGGCTGATCGCCCATTCGCTGCCGGTGTTGCTGCGCCAGCATGGCGTCGACCTGGCGCTCATCGGCCTGCTCAAGCTGCTGGCACTGCCCTGGTTGCTCAAGGTGCTCTGGGCGCCCTGGGTGGATCGCCTGGCGTCGCGGCGTTTCGGTCATCACCGCGGCTGGATCTTGCCCTTGCAGGGCGGCATCACCCTGATCGTCACGGCGCTGGCGCTGCTCGCGCCGGACAGCCTGTTCGGCAGCCAGCTACCCGTGCTGCTGGGCCTGCTGCTATTGGTCAACCTGGCGGCCGCGACCCAGGACGTCGCCACCGATGGCCTCACCGTGCGCCTGCTGCCCGAGCGCTGGCGCGGCCTGGGTAACAGCCTGCAAGTGGGCGGCTACAAGATCGGCATGCTGGTCAGCGGCAGCGGCCTGCTGCTGGTGTTCGACAGTTTCGGCTGGAGCCTGTCGGTCGGTTTGCTGGTGATCCTGCTGGTGCTGACCCTGATCCCGATCTGGCGCTTTCCCGAGGCGCAGCGCCTGCCCTATCGTCCCGCTCTGGCCGAACCGGCTGGCCCCGGTTTATTGCTGCGGCATTACCGCGGCCTGCTGATGCAACCTGGCATGCTGCTGTGGCTGGCGGTGGTGCTGACCTTCAAACTCGGCGACGCCCTCGGCTCGCCGATGATCAAACCGATGCTGGTCGACCAGGGCTGGAGCAACGCCGAGCTTGGTCAACTGACGCTGATCAGCAGCCTGGTCGGCATCGCCGGCGCTGTGCTCGGCGGCCTGCTCTACGCCCGCCTGGGCACCCTGCGCGCGCTGCTGCTGTTCGGCACTCTGCAAGCCGCCGGTATCGCCGCCATGGCGCTACTGGTCGACGCCGGCGCAGATCGACCGCTGGTTTATTTGATTGCCCTGTTCGAACAAGCCGCCGATGGCATGTCCACCGTCGCCCTGTTCGCCGCCATGATGCGCATGTGCCGCGCCGAACACGAAGGCGCCGACTTCACCTTGCAGGCGTCGGCGCAGTTGCTGTTGGGCGGGCTGGTGGGAGCGCTGAGTGGCGTGTTGGCGAAGGCGTTGGGCTACTCGGGTTTGTTTCTGAGCGCGGGCTTGCTCGGGTTGTTGGTGTTGGCTGTGGTGGTGCTTAACTTCCGAAGCGCCAGCCCATTGCCGCGACCCGATCAAGTCTGAGTTGTGCCTCTTGGGGCTGAAGGCGCCGTAACACGGCGAGTGGATAGCCATGGCCGGCCACGATATCTGATGCTTCTGGGGAACCCATACAGATTGCTGTGAGCGGATCAGCATTTCGTGCAATGCGTTGATGCCGGGCGCCAGTAAGGCGATCTGCCGGCATTGGGTTTTCCCGTCTTGGCTGCTAAGTTCGACCTACTTCGTTTGACAAGGACAGTCTGATGCATCGTTCCGTGTTCCTTTCTCTTTTCACGCTCACCCTTATCGGCTGCGACGCCCACTCCCAGTATCTGCCTGAGAGTACTGCCCTTGCCCCCGATAAGGTGCGGGCCATCGCGGCTACGGTCGAGCAGCGCTACTCCAATCTCTCAGCCGATCAGCGGGAGTCTGTGCTGCGCACCGTGGTGCGCTCACTGGACGACATGGTGTTTATCGAAGGCGGTGAGTTTGATATGGGCGATTTCGGTTGGCCGTGTGACCGCGCGCTGACCGATTTATGTGAGTGGCCGTGCGGTGTACCACTCGATCAACTCTGCGTTATTACCGAAAACATGGAAGACAGTGGGGTTCACCCCGTGCGCCTGAGCAACTTCCATCTGTCTCGCTACCAGACCCGCCTGGGCGACTTCGATCTATTCCAAGTTATTCACGGCAAGCCGCTCTCCAGTGCCGAGTACCGCGACAGCGAGCAAATGCAGGAGTATTTCGCACCGGACAAACCCGCCCCGACTAGGTATTGGCAGGAGGCCAAGGATTACTGCCTATGGCTGGGCGAGCTCAGTGGTGCGCCAGTCGATCTGCCCTCAGAGGCACAGTGGGAGTTCGCGGCCCGCAACCGGGGTAAGCACGTTATCTACCCGACCGATACCGGCACCCTGGATTTCGGCCGCAACTATCCACCACGGGAAGACGACTGGCAGGGTATAACGCACCCAGTAGGCAGCTTTGCGCCTAACCCACTGGGGCTGTATGACATGGCTGGCAATGCCAAGGATTGGGTCAATGACTGGTACGACCCCGATTATTACCCTAACTCGCCGCTCGATAACCCCAAGGGGCCCGAAACGGGGTTCTACAAGATCATGCGAGGCTTCGGCTTGAACGAGGGCGAGGTCATCCGGGCCAATACCGTCATACGCTGGCCGGAAGCACCCGACCAGACAGGCTATTCCGAGTATGCCAGCTTCCGCTGCTCGGTCCAGTCGGAGCATCCGCTCAAATGAACGGTTAGGCCGGATCGCAGTCCGGCCATCATCTAAGCCAGGCCAACGAATTTTCCGCTGCGCTGTGCGGCCAACATGACGTTGCGCTTGAGCTGTGGCGCAACCGGTGTCCAGGCCAGCGTAGTCCCAGCGGGTGAGTCCTGCAGAATGGCCAGGCGATCGATAAATTGGTTGAATTGCTGCTGCTGGTTGCGATCCAGAAAGGCATTTAGGCGATTGAGGCTGTCCATCGCGCGGACCTTGGTGGCCTTAGGCGACATATGTTCCAGGGTCTCGATAAAGTGACGCCAGCGCCGTATATGCGATAGCAACAGGACGATGGCCTTCTCCTGTTCGCTCTCGAGACTCTCGACAAAGCTCTCGCTTAATACATAGAGCATCGGGCCGATAGTCTCGGGAGGTAGCATTTGCAAAGGCAGCTTCCTGCCGCTTATCAGTACCGCTTGGTGCGTCAGCAGGCTGGCCGCCAGGCATTCGGCCTCCACCATCAGGGCTTTGCGGTTCCTCCACCATTGGGTCATTTCGAGATAGCCCATCTCGAAGGCCTTCTTCGCGGCATTCCGCGGGGCGGATGCCGCCTGGTAGAGGCCCCGAGCGATATAGTTGAATGCATCGGGGTCGAAACTGAGCAACTGCCGGTAATCGACTTCCGCCAGCGCACCACACAGCAATGATGCCAGCTCGTAGACCTTCTCCAAGTCGGCCACTGTGGCAAAGCCACCGCCCGCCCCGGGGCCGAATACCAGGCTGGCCTTGCAGTTCACTGCTAGGCGCTCCTTGCTGATGCTGAGGCCAAAATCGAAGCCTGCGCCAATACCGACCGCGACGTTACCCTCGGCCTTGACCTCAGCCAGGCTGCCCCAATTGGACGAAGCATTCGCCTGGCTGGCTTCAATTTTTCCACGTCCTTCTTTTTTTGGCTCAATCCATTGAATCGCACCGGTCAGGCTACCGCCGGCTTGCGCGCCAGCGAAGGCGTCGGCCTTTAGGCCCACCTGGCCACCGCGGCTAAGCTGGGTGGCGGCGTGGGGCGTACCAAGCAACGCTGTCGCGCCCGCCGGCTGCTCGGTGGGTTTGTAATTGACCTTCACCCCCGCGCTACCCTGGCCATGGGTACCAACGAAGCAGGACAACTCCACCTTGCCCAGCAGCCGAAAACTGCCAAAAGGGTGATAAACCGTCTTGCCTAGGGCATTTTTATAGGCCATCTGTACAGTGCGACCGCCCTGGGAAGGGAAATAGGATTCAAGGGCGACGCGACCTTCCGCCAAGGAAAAGGCCGCACTGCCTTTCACGCCCACTTCAATTTCACCGTTCTTTATGTCCCAGCTGTTGATACCGGCGCTCGCACTGGCCGCAAAGCGTAAAAGATGCCCCTCAGCCTGAACGGCGTATGGTGCTGAATCGTCGGGATTTGAGGACCACGCAGCTTCTTTGTGCAAGGCATTAAGCAGGCAATCTTCCGGTGCATCCCAGCTCTTCAACTTGGCTTCCAGCTTGCCCAGGGGACTGGCTTTGCCATCACCACCCACGCCTTTCTTAATGTCCTCGATCAGCTCACCAGCCAATGCCTTGCCGAACGGTTTGCCATTGAGCACGGCGCTACGCACTTTACGCGTCCAACGCACCTGCTCGCGGTAGCGCACGGGTATGTAGTAGCGCCGGTCCGGCTGACTAAACAAGGCAACCTCGACAACGCCAAACCCTGTACGGGTTTGCTGACCACGCTCGTACCCAGCGGTACGCGAGCGGCCGTGATCCTGGGAAGGGCGCGTACCGCTGGCCGTGGTTCCGGAGGCCGCTGGCTCGGATGAAAGGCGGGCCCGCAACACGCCGATCTCCGCGTTCAGCTCACGAACCTTGGCTTTCCTCAGACCTGGCCAGTTGTTTTCCATCACGTTGCCCAGTATGCCGTCACGAACCAGAGAGGGCTCGTATTCCTGGTACCAGTCACGGGCCTGCTGCAAAGCGCGGAACTTGCCTTGGATGTCTTCCTCAGTCACCAACGGCGGTTCGGCTGGCGATGGCGGAGGTGGGCCAAGTTTGATCAGGCCGGCAACCTCGGCTTTCTTGCCCCACTCGGCCTTCTTGCAGCGGGTGCAGGCACAACTGGCCTGGGGATTCTTTTCCTTCTTGCACGACAGGCTGTCTGGAGAACTGGAGACAATTTGCTTGAACTCGTCCATCAAGACCTGAACGCGCTTAATCTCAGCTTTCAATAAGCTGGCCTGCTCTTCCGTCAGTACATAGAAATGCTCATCACCGGTTACATGCACGATATCTACCAACTCATCACTGCACTGGCTCGCGCACTGCGCTTTGGCGCTCGCGGTGTCCTGCTGGTGTTTGGCTGGCGGCAGCGCTGCGGGCGCAGGGACCGCTGGCGTTGGCTTTGCAGTTGGTGAAGCAGCCGGCTTATCAACTGCAGGGGATTGAGGCTTGGCCGGCAGGTTGAGTTTCCAGCCGACCTGAAGCTTGTTCGGGTCGCGGATAATAGGGTTGAGTTGCTGCAACTCAGCCTGGCTAGTGCCCTGTTCACGGGCAATCACACTGAGGCTGTCGCCCGATTGCACGATATAAGACTTGCCGCTTGTCATGTCCGTCGTCCTTGAAGTCAGAGACCTTCCAATGTGTCCAATTTTTCACTTGCAGCAAGGTCGTCGCGCGCCAGCACTGTGTTAGTGGACGCCTGGGACCAGAAGCCCTGAGGTTTACTCAAGGTCATTCTCAGCCAACGCTCGTAGTGACTCTTCTGATGAAAGTCAGCCGCATGTGCAGCAAGCAGCTCGCCATAGACAAAATCTTCGGGCTCAGCAGAAGGCAGAGCCACTTGATAGTCATTAGCCAACTCCTTGGCAATGATGCGCAGCCGTGCCATTTCCATGGTTTTTTGCAGGTCCTGCCCCAGCCACAGCCAACCGGCCGCCTGAACCTTGCCATCCCACTTACCCGTAGGTTGCGCATAGCGCCAGCCCAGCTCGTTTCTCCAGACCATGGTGCGAAAAGGCCCAAAGAATTGCTCACGTTCGGTTGCGCTAAGGCTACCGAGCAGCGGCTCCAACCAACGAGGCTCAAAGAATCGCATAAGCTGTTGCTGCTGGTTCTCCACGCGGACGGTCAGCAGGCTCTTGCAGTGCTTGACCGCAGCCTCCCAGTCGCGATGATCTTCCAGATAAAGCACGCAACCCGCATCGCTTTGCTCTAGAAGGTTTGAGCTGTAGGCCTCCCAAGCGTCCTGTTGGTCGCTCAACACCAAAATCGGGCCGCTTTCTTCCAAGTCGGCATAGGGCGTGCCGTGAAAAAGTGGTTCCCAGGTTGGAGTACCTTGGCCGCTGAGCTGATAAAGGTTGGCTAGCAAGTCCTTATCGGCGCTTCCATCGAGTATCACGCAGCGTAAGTAGGGCGATGGCGACTCAACGAAGGGTGAAGAAATACTCTGGGTCATGTCGCTTATCCGTGCTGGTGCAGCGTGCAATTGCCTTGTGCATCAAAAATGCAGCCGCTGGCCACCAACAGATGCCCAGCTACCGCCTGCTTGAGGTAGACCTCGGTAGTAAGCCCCGCCTTATCCGCATCCGCCGCCTTAACCTTGCCGGGCAAAATAGGCGCTGCCCCCGAGCCACTGCCCGGTGCGCCGCCGGAGTTGAGTTTGACGATGGGGCCGACCAGGGTTACGCCGCTGGCATCCAGCTTGATAAAGCTGCCGGCGGCTTTGAAGGTCAGTTCGCTGCCGGCTTCGAGCACGACCTTCAGGCCGCTGGATAAATGGATTTCGTTGCCGGCTTCGATGAACTGGCCGGTGCCGATTTTGACGTGCTGGT
>DELY01000005.1 GCA_002354655.1 Pseudomonas sp. UBA2684 | reverse complement strand
CGCTCTTGTAGAGCGCTGATCATGCTTTGAATATCCGTTGTCGATTGCTGTGTGCGAGCAGCAAGACTGCGAACCTCATCGGCGACAACAGCAAAACCACGCCCCTGCTCACCAGCACGCGCGGCCTCAATTGCTGCGTTGAGTGCCAACAAATTCGTTTGCTCGGCGATCCCTCGTATAACGTCAAGAACTTTTGATATCTCGTTACTTTGACCTTCAAGCTCATGAATAACCTGAGCGGCTTGCCTAATTTCACCTTCAAGGGCAGTGATTGACTGGCTTGTGTGGGCTACCAGACGCTGGCCAGATGCCGTCTCAGTGTCTGCTCTTCCGGCCGCATCTGCAGCATGCTGTGCATTGCTCGCAACCTCTTGAATGCTTGCCGCCATTTGGTTTACTGCCGTTGCTATTTGATCTGTCTCTGCCTGCTGCTCAACTGTAAGTACATTGCTTGACTCAATATCCTTTAGTAGGCCTCGGGTGTGTTCGCTAAGCCGATTTGATGCATCACCTATGCGACCTACTATGGCGCCTGTTTCAGCTTGCATCATTCGTAAAGCAAACTCTATTTGGCCAAACTCATCGGTGCGCCCAGTGTAGAGGGATTGACTTAATGGGTTATTGGAAATATTCCTGGCTCTTTCAACCAGTCTTCCAAGAGGAGAGAGAATAGCCAAAACACTAACAGAGCTTAAGCTTCCTGACATTAAAGTGGGCGGTTACAGGAGCTGAGTGCAACACGGTTATTGAATTGAAGCTGGAGCATCATGCCGCATAGCCATAGCTTCCTGCATCACCTCGTCCATAACCTCGATCGGACACTTGAAGTCGAAGCGCTTACGGGGGCGCATGTTCAGTTGCAGTGCGATGGCATCCAGTTCCTCCTGGCTATGCACCGACAAGTCCGTGCCTTTGGGCAGGTACTGGCGGATCAGGCCATTGATGTTTTCGTTACTGCCGCGCTGCCAAGGGCTGTGCGGGTCGCAGAAGTAAATCGCCACCCCGGTCTGCTGGGTGATTTCAGCATGCCGCGCCATTTCTCGGCCCTGGTCGTAGGTCATGCTCTTGCGCATCGCCAGCGGCATGCCATTGAGCGCTGCACTGAAGCCTTCCATCGCCGAGGTCGCCGTCGCGTCGTTCATCTTCACCAGCATCAGGTAGCCACTGGTGCGCTCCACCAGCGTACCTACAGACGAGGCGTTGGCCTTGCCCTTGATCAGGTCGCCTTCCCAATGCCCTGGCATCAGTCGGTCTTCGATCTCCGGCGGACGTACATGAATACTGACCCTCTCAGGGATCTGACCGCGCCGATCCACGCCGCCAGAGCGCGGCCTGCGCATCGTCTTGCTTTGGCGCAGGCAGATGATCAGCTCTTTACGCAGCTCGCCGACTGGCAAGGCATAGATCGCGTTATAGATCGTCTCGCGACAGACGTAGGCATCTCTGAGGCTGGGAATATTCATGCTGCGCAGCTTGCCGGCAATCTGCTCGGGAGACAAACGCTCACGCAGCATATGCGCCACCAATTCGAAGCGCTCGCTACCCGGCAACAGCTTTTGCTTCGGTCGACACACCTGACGGCGGGCCTGCATCTGCTGCTGGGCCACGCGGGCCGAGTAGCCGCCACAGGCATCTCGATTGCGGCGCAGCTCCCGGCTGATGGTCGAAGGGGATCGGTTGATCAAGCAGGCAATCCCGCGCAGGCTGAAACCTTGGGCATGACCGATTTGAATGGTGGCGCGCTCTTCAACGCTGAGTTCGGAATAAGACATAGGGACAGCACCGTACCGGAAAGGTCAGGTGTTGCACTCAGTTTTCGCCGCCGCCCCCTTATTATCACTGCGAGGTGAATAGCTTTTCTGCCAATTGATTATGCCAATGCGATTCTCTTCGCCGAAGATTTCGTCCATGAGCATGCCAAGTCTAAATAGTTCCCTATGATCAATACAGATAGCCATAACCCCGCCTGGGGTTAGCATCTCACGCATCATCCAGATTCTGGGTGTCATGAAGCGCAACCATTTGCTGTGCTTGGACCCATCATCTTTAGGAACTACATCGCCGAGATCTGGATCGTTTGGATCCTTGTCCCACTTGTCGTTATAGCGGAAGTCCTCGCCGGTGTTGTACGGCGGGTCTGTTACTACAAGATCAACTTGACCACGATATTTATAGAGCGTGACCATCGCAGAAAGGTTTTCACCGTCCCAGATCTCATTCTCTGACTGGGCGGTTTCCTCTCCAAAGGATACTTTCTTGATAATACGATGCAGCTTCGGCTTGACCTGGCGGATGATCTGCCAGGGAGCAGCCCGCCCGGTGTAACTCATAACGATGCCATTCTTGCCAGCATCGGCAAGCGCCGCATCATGCTCCTGCAGCATACGGACCAAGGCGGCCCTCGGCAGTTGTTCGTAATCCATGCTTGCCCCTTGAATTCGTGCGGCGGCACCGAAAAGCTGAAAATTCTAGTACCGCTCGTGGATGCTTCACCATCCCTAGGGTGGCGAGTGTACTTGTGAACGTATTGATTTGGCTGTTAAACCGTTGAAAAAGACGGATCAACTGAGTTCCAAACGGGCTGCGTACTGGCTGGCAGATGCGAATCCGGCGCACGCCGCTCCCTTCTGGGCTCAAGCCCGCGAAGCGGGCATAAAGAACCCGGCCGAGGCCGGGATCCTTATGGGCTTATGGGCCGGCGTATTGGTCTGCCCAGTCCAAAGCCGGTGCCACGGGAGCTTGCACCTCCTGAGGCCAGGTTTTGGAGCCCACTGCAAATCGCCCGTAACCCATTAAAAGATAGCTGGGCATCCGACGAAAAGAGCACCAAGGCACCATTACCCTTGAGCTACAGCGCCGCTACGGGGCACCAGTTTGATTTCAACGCGGCGATTTTGGGCGCGACCCTCGGCGGTGTCGTTGGGGGCAATGGGCGAGCTGGAGCCTGCACCAAAGGTTTGCAGGCGCGAAGGATCGACGCCATTGCTGCGCAAAGAGAAAAAGGGGACTGATTTATGTGCGCCAGGCAAAGCTTGGTCGCCTGGGAATGACGGCGCAAGCCGTCACGAAATGGCGTAAGAAACCCAGCGGGTATGACCCCCGCCCGGTAAAGGTTAGCCACCGACCGGAAGCGAGTCTTGCGTGGTGACCGGGTAACCGGCGCTGCGAAGCGTAGACAGCAGAAAAGGGGATTTATTTTCCCTACTCTAAAACGGCCGCTGTTGGCCGATTGCTGCCTGTCGTGGACGACCGTTTAACTTCAAAGCCTGACTGGATTGCAAACTGCTGACACGCGTAGATTCTGTTTTCGACTCGTTTAATGCCGTCGATGCCAGGCCATAAACAGAGAGGAAACAACCGCTCGAAAATTCGAGCCATAGACTCTAGAGCCAGTGGGTAGTCGGAGTCATGTTCCTGCAACCATCAAATCCAGATTCTGCACCGCCGCTCCAGCGGCTCCCTTCCCAAGATTGTCAAACACCGCAGCCAACAAAACCTGCCCCGTCTCATCATTTTCACACACCACCAATCGCAAACTATCAGTCCCGTTAAGCGCCTGAGGATCAAGGCACGTCAACCCTTTGGCCTCCTGCATCGACATCACCTGTACATGGTCCGCATCGACGTAGTGCTGCATAAGACACGCATGCAACCGCACCGCATCCACGCCCGGCGCCAACAAGCGAAGTTGCAACGGTATGGTCAGCACGATCCCCTGCCGAAAAGCCCCATAAGCCGGCACAAACATCGGCCGCTCCATCAGACCGCTTTGCTGCTGAATCTCCGGAATATGTTTGTGTGCCAGCCCCAGACCATAAACCTGAAACGCGGGCGCCTGTGATGCGCCCTCTCCCTCATGCTCTTGCACGCCAACGCGCCCTTTTCCGGAATAGCCCGACACAGCATGAATGTTCGTCGGATAGTCCCTGGGCAGCAACCCGGCCTCCAGCAATGGGCGCAGCAGCCCTATCGCCCCCGTGGGATAGCAACCGGGATTGCTGACCCGCCGTGCCGTGGCGATGCGTTGGGCCTGCTGCGAGTTCATCTCCGCGAAACCATAGGTCCAGTCTGGATGGGTGCGGTGCGCCGAACTCGCATCGATCACCCGAACGGCGGGGTTTTCGATGCTCGCTACAGCGTCGCGTGCGGCTTGGTCGGGCAAGCAGAGAATCGCGATGTCGCAGGCGTTGATGATTTCGGCGCGACGTTGCGGATCCTTGCGATGTTCGGGGCTGAGCGTGATAAGCCGCAGATCGGTCCGGTCGCGTAGACGTTGATGGATTTGCAACCCGGTGGTGCCTTGGTCGCCGTCGATGAATATAAGAGGACTTGCCATGGAATGCTCTCGGACATAGGAAATCAGGAGTTCCAATCTTCAGTGAGGGGCTAAGATAGGAAAAGTTGAATTTCTAAACGATGAAATTCAGCTTTTCTGAACAAGGAGTGACTCATGCGCGAAATCAGCCTGGACCGTCTGCGCACGTTGGTGGCCATTGCCGACCTGGGTTCGTTTGCCGAGGCGGCCCGTGTGCTGCACCTCGCGCCACCCACGGTCAGTTTGCATATTGCCGACCTGGAGTCGCGGGTTGGCGGAAAGCTGTTGTCGCGCACACGTGGGCGCATTCAGCCTTCGGCGATTGGAGAAACGCTGGTGGAGCGCGCGCGGCGCCTGTTGGCGGATGCGGAGCAGGCGCTTGAGGACGTGGAGCGTCAGGTGCAGGGCTTGGCCGGGCGTGTGCGGCTGGGTGCCTCCACAGGGGCCATCGCACAGTTGATGCCGCAAGCTTTGGAGACGTTGGGCCAACGCCATCCCGCTATCGATGTGCAGGTCGCGGTGCTCACGTCGCAGGAAACTTTGAAGAAGCTTGCCGAGGGCTCTTTGGAGATCGGTCTGGTCGCGCTGCCACAGACCCCGGTGAAGGAATTGCGGATCGAGCCATGGCGGCGGGACCCGGTCATGGCCTTCTTGCCGGCTCGCTGGGAATGCCCGGATGTTGTGACCCCCGGTTGGCTGGCCGCCCAGCCATTAATTCTGAATGACAAAACTACTCGGCTTTCGCGCTTGACCTCGGAGTGGTTCGCCAGTGATGGACGGCAGCCCACGCCGCGTATTCAACTGAACTACAACGATGCGATCAAAAGCCTAGTGGCGGCCGGTTATGGTGCGACGTTGTTGCCGCATGAAGCCTCCACGCCATTGCCCGATACCAGGATCGTCATGCGGCCATTACAGCCCTTATTGTGGCGTCAACTTGGTATTGCCCACCGTGGTGGGGACGTCGAGCGGCCTACGCAACATGTGCTGGATGTGTTGTGGGGGTTGAGTGCGGGCTAGGGCGATGTTGTCAGAGAAAGGACCGCTTTCGACCCGGTCATACGGTGATTGAGGTCCCAGGCGTCAGCTACCGCACCTGAAGCCGTCGTTCATCGCTCCAAAGCCGGTGCCTGTCTCCGTTCGCCCAGGCCAGGGTGTCGTAGTACTTGTGCAGCAGCTCGGTAATGGCGGCGGTGTCGTCGGTCATGGGGTTTCCTTGGGGTTGGCGGTGAGGACTGCCTGGACGCGTGCTTGCAGCGCGGGCAGCACGTCTTGTTGGAACCAGGGGTTGCGCACCAGCCAGCGATTGTTGCGCGGGCTAGGGTGAGGCAGGGGGAACGCTTGCGGCCAGTGCTCGCGCCAGGCTTCGACCACCCGGGTGAGCGGCGTCTTGCCAGTACCGAGGTGGTAGTCCATGGCGTAGCTGCCCAGCACGATGACCAGCGACAGGCGCTCGAAACGCTGCATGAAGGCTTCGCGCCAGGCGGGGGGCGCACTCCGGGCGTAGCGGCAGGTCACCGCTTTTGCCGGTGCCCGGATAACAGAAGCCCATGGGCAGAATGGCGATGCGGGTAGGGTCGTAGAAGGTGTCGCGGTCCACGCCCAGCCAGGCGCGCAGACGCGCGCCGCTGGCGTCGTCGAAGGGCACGCCTGAGGCATGGACCCGGGCCCCCGGTGCTTGGCCGGCGATGAGGATGGGCGCACTCGGGTGAAACTGGAAGACCGGCTGCACGCCGTGTGGCAGATGCGGTGCGCAGCGCGTGCAGGCGCGGACGTCGGTCAGAAAGGCGTCGAGTGTCGGCATGGCGCGCTTCCGGAAAGGGTGGCTCGCGCAGGACGGAGGTGCCATCCTGCGCGAAGCGTAACCCGGCAGCAAGTCAGTGCTGGGTCAGTGTCGGATAGCCCTGGATGAATACGCGGTCGGTCTTGGCCGCCGGCACATGGCAGCCCATGCAGTCGGCTTCGTAGCTGACGGCGACATTCTTGGCGGGGGCGTCGGCCTTGAACAGCGCCCAGCCCCAGCCGTCGCCCCACAAGGGGTTGCTGGCGAAACGGCCTTTGGCGTCCTTGACCATCACGAACCACACGGCCGCATCGGAACCCCAGACCACAGGGTTGCCAGTGGTCATGGCGCTGGTTTCGAGCTTGCGGATCTCTTTCACCAGCGTGGCGCCGTCCAAGAACTTGCCGGTCTTGCGGTAGTGCTCGGCCGAGGCCTTTTCGGTGTACACATCGTGCAAGCCGCGAGAGGCGGATTTTTCGTCCAACACCGCATATGAGCCCAGGTGGACGAAGTTTGTGCGGAAGTCTGTGGGGCGGCTGATGCCGCCCTGGCTGTCCACATAGGGCGAAAAGTCGCCGGCCGTGACGGCCAGTGGCAGGACGAGGGCGCTGGCGAGCAGAGCGCCGGTGAGTGCGATTTTCATCGTGTTCTCCTTATATGCCTATGGAGATCAGACGGCGACCACGGGGAAATCCACCGTGGTGTCGGCGATGTGGTTGGTGTAGTTGGTGAGCGTGTTCAGCGCGACGTTGGCGATCACTTCCAGTATCAGGCCGTCGTCGAGCCCCGCGCGGCGGTAGTTGGCCATGGCGTCGGCCGACACCACGCCGCGTTGCTCGACCAGCGCGCGGGCAAAGCCGGCGATTGCATCGTCAAGTGCGTTGGCCGCCTGGCCGGTGCGGGCCGCGGCGATGGCCTCTGCCGACAGTCCGGCACCTTTGCCGATCAGGGTGTGTGCGCTCAGGCAATACTGGCAGCGATTGGCTTGACCGGCAGCGAGCGCAACGATCTCGCGCTGGGAGGCATTCAGGCGGCCGGTGCCCAGCGTTTCGGACAAGCCGAGGTAGCCATTGAGCGCCGCCGGCGCGTGGGCCAGCGTGGCGAACAGGTTCGGCACCATGCCAAGCTTGGCTTTGACGGCCTTGAGTGTGGCAGCGGTAGCGGCGTCAGCGGTGTCGATGGTCAGGGGGGCGATTTGGGTCATGTCTATCTCCGTAGTGGGTGAGGTGCAAGAGCACGTGGGCATGATCGCCCTTTGTTTGGTACGATATGGCACGTAAAGTATCAAATACGTAACCTATCGTCTTATATGGAGAGTGGAATGGCGGATCGACTGGCCGGCTTGCTCCGGCACTACTCGCTTTCGGCGCGCGTTTTTCACAGCGGCGCCTTCTGTGGGCAGCATCATTACGCGGCGCCGCATGGCTATATCCATCTGGTGCGGCGCGGCCCGATTACGGCGCGTTCGCCCGTGCATGAAGATCTGCTGGTTACCGAGCCGAGCCTGCTGTTTTATCCGCGCGTGGCGTCGCATCGTTTTGTCGCCGCCCCCGGCGATACCGCTGAGCGGTTGTGTGCGGAGGTCGACCTGGGCGCTTCGACGGGCAATCCGTTGGCCATGGCCTTGCCGTCGATGCTGCTGATTCCGTTGGCGGACTTGCCCGGCCTCGGGCCGACGCTAGAGTTGCTGTTTGCCGAAGCCGAGCGCGACCAGTGCGGTCGGCAGGCCGCCATCGACCGCTTGTGCGAGTTGCTACTGATCCAGTTGCTGCGTTATCTGATGGATGGGCGGCTTGGCGCCACCGGACTGCTGGCGGGCCTGGCCGACCCGAAACTCGCGCGCGCCATAACCGCCATGCACGATGCGCCGCAGACCGCGTGGTCGCTCGAGGCGCTGGCGGCGAAGGCGGGCATGTCACGCGCGCGCTTCGCCGCCGCGTTCAAGGACGCGGTGGGCGTCACGCCGGGCGACTATCTGGCCGACTGGCGGATGAACGTCAGTTGCACCCTGCTCAAGCAGGGGCGGCCGGTGGCGGTGGTGGCCGACCGCGTCGGCTACGGCAGCCCGAACGCTCTGGCGCGCGCCTTCCGCGTGCGCATGGGCTGCGCCCCGCGCGACTGGCTGGCGCAGCAGCGCGGTGACGCGGCGCTCAGCGGTTCGTGAGTTTGAGTTCGATTCGCCGGTTCTTGGCGTAGGCGGCGCCGGTGTTGCGCTCGTCGAGCGGGTGAAATTCGCATCACGCCGGAACAACTGGCGGAACTCCAGGTGGCGATCCGTCAACGGCTGGTCAGTCTGTTCGTGCGGCGCGGCCGGCTGGACAAGGCTGAGTCAGTGGCGCAGGTAGCTGGATGACGCTGTCCCGCCCTGAGCCGACGCTCACAGGCGGGGATTTCCAGTGTCGTCATTGTCGGCTATTGGCCGGCAGCAGCCCGTCGTTGCCTGATGGATCCAACCCCTCCGCTGCTATAGTGCAGTCGGCTTCTGACGTTCAGTGCAGCCGTCTTCTGAAAACGACAGGTTGAACGCCAAAGAGGGGGCGGGAGCGCTGCAACCGGAGCAGCGTCAGAGCCTCCAGAATCGCCCACACAACGCGGAAGCTGTCAGTCAGGGGGCAAGCCTACCTTGGCACCAGAAACGCGCCCAGGAGGCCGCAGGGGGCGATTTTGGCCGCTGCAACTGTCCAACCTTGGCCGGGCCTCGCCGGGCCGAGTGGGGCGGCCTTCGACCAGGGCGGGCCGGCGACCGTCCGTCGGGCATGGAGGGGACGATAGAGAAAACGGACAAAATCGTACGCTAAGCGTGCGGCCTGTCAGGTTGAGGCCCTAGAGGTTGCAGGCGAGTCGTCAGAAAATGCTGGAATCGGCCCTATTCTGACACTGCCCAAGGTTCCGGCCTGACGCCCAGTTAGGGCATAGCTCAACCCGACAATCACGGCGGTACAGATTCGTCCGGAGGGGCTAGTATTATCGCGCAGGGCTTTACTCAAATCGCTAAAGAAACTCAACCTTACGCCGATCAAAATTAAAATAAACAATCATGATAGAGGCTCTTATGCGCCAAAACCTACCTGTAACTGGTCGTAACCTCGAGCTCCCAAAGGATGCAAATATCCTGTCGACCACCTCTCCTCAGAGTCACATAACTTACGTCAATCCTGATTTTATTAAAATTAGCGGTTTTACCGAGGAAGAGTTACTAGGGCAGCCACACAACATTGTAAGGCATCCTGATATGCCTTCTGCGGCCTTTGAGCATATGTGGAGCACATTAAAGGCTGGTCGTTCATGGATGGGATTAGTAAAAAATCGCTGTAAAAACGGCGACCACTATTGGGTCAGTGCTTATGTCACACCAATAACAAAGAATGGATCTACCGTTGAGTACCAGTCTGTAAGAACCAAGCCTGACCCTGAACAAGTCCAGGCAGCAGAAAACCTCTACGCTCAGTTAAGAAGTGGAAAGTCCGCAACGCCTAAATGGTCTGTTAGTTTGTCCGTAAAAATTCTCTTGCTTATATGGGGTTCAGCCCTGTCAAGCCTTATGGTCGCTGGTATATTTACGGGTGCATCACCAAGTGACCTGCTTTTAGCTGTCTTGGTATCCGGAGGCTTGAGCTCTGTTGGTATTATGGCTCTGCTCTCCCCACTTGGTAAGTTGTTGGCGCGAGTGAAGAACATTTCCAACAACCCATTAAGTCAAATTCTTTATACTGGGCGTAACGATGAATTTGGCCAAATTGAATTTGCTTTGCGAATGATGCAGGCTGAAACAGGCGCCGTAATTGGTCGTATAGGTGACGCATCAAACAGGCTAGGTGAGCACGCCCGAGGTCTGCTAAAAGATATTGAGTCAAGCAATTTTCTTACAGTTGAGCAGCAAGCAGAGACAGATCAAATAGCAACTGCAGTAAACCAAATGGCAGCAAGTATTCAAGAGGTCGCGAGCAATGCGCAGCATGCCGCAGATGCAGCCGGAAGAGCGGATAGTGAGACATCATCTGGGCAGCGCCTGGTAGCGCACACAAGCCAGTCAATCACAGCTCTTGAAGGAGAAATTAGGCAAGCTGCACAGGTTATTCATGAACTCGAAGGTCAAAGTAACGAGATCTCAAAAGTGCTTGATGTTATACGAGGAATCGCCGAGCAAACAAACTTGTTAGCGCTCAACGCAGCAATTGAGGCCGCGCGCGCTGGTGAGCAAGGACGTGGCTTTGCTGTCGTCGCCGATGAGGTACGTAGTCTTGCCGCACGCACACAACAGTCAACTACGGATATTCAAAGTATGATCAGCGCTCTACAAGAGCG
>DELY01000014.1 GCA_002354655.1 Pseudomonas sp. UBA2684 | reverse complement strand
TGTCTTTGCACTGCAAAAATAATCGCCAACGCCAACGCCAACGCCAACGCCAACGCCAACGCGCACTCGCCGAGCTTCGATTCGCCTGGCGCCTGCCTATACTGCAAGCATCCGGCGCGCGGAGGTGCTCATGGCGAACTATTCGGTTGAGTCCATTCGGACTGTTGCCTTGGTTGGTCAGGGCGATAGTGGCAAGACCATGTTGGTCGAGGCGCTGCTCCACCGTGCTGGAGCGATTGGCGCAATGGGCAGCCTGGAGCGGGGCGATACCGTCTGTGATTCCGACCCACTGGAGCGCGAGTACCGCCATTCCTTGTCTTCCGCTTTAGCGCATTGCAGTTATGCGGGCGCCGAAATCAACCTGATCGATACCCCTGGTTTCCCCGACTTTATCGGTCAGGCCATTGCGGCGTTAGCGGCGGTAGAAACGGCGTTGGTGGTGGTCAACGCGCAAGCTGGCATCGAGCTGACCACTCGACGAATGATGACTCTGGCTGGCGAGCGCGGGTTATGCCGGTTATTGATTGTTAACAAAATCGATGCCGAACGAGTTGACCTGTCTCAGCTGCTTGCCGATTTGCGCGTAACATTCGGCAAGGAAGTCCTACCGCTCAACCTGCCTGCCGAAAACGCGAGTCGGGTGGTGGATTGTTTCTTCAATCCAGTTGGAGAGGCTGATTTTTCCTCGGTTAGCGAGGCCCATCAGGCCCTGGTGGATCAGGTGGTCGAGGTAGACGAGGCGCTGATGGCGCGTTACCTCGAACAAGGAGAAATCAGCCCAGACGAATTGCATGCTCCTTTTGAGCGGGCCCTGCGCGAAGGACACCTGATCCCGTTGTGCTTCGTTTCCGCTCGTAGTGGAGCCGGCGTTAGCGAGTTGCTTGATATCCTTGTGCGGCTCGCACCCAATCCGCAGGAAGGCAACTCACCGTTGTTGTTCTTGGGCGAGGGGCCGACAGCCAAGCCTTTCCATTCTGTGCCAGATCCACAACGGCATGTGGTGGCCCATGTCTTCAAAGTGGTAATCGACCCTTTTGTCGGCAAGCTCGGGATCTTCCGCGTTCATCAAGGCACCTTGTTGCGCGATATGCAGCTCTTCATTGGTCATGCCAGAAAGCCGTTCAAGCTCAGCCATCTGCTGCGTATACAAGGCAAGCGCTACGACGAGGTCACCCAACTGATTCCAGGTGATTTCGGCGCTGTCAGCAAAGTGGATGACATCGAGTTCGATGCGGTACTGCATGACTCGCACGACGAGGATCATATCCACCTCAAGCCCATGGACTTCCCGGCGCCCATGCAGGGGCTGGCGATTCAGGCAAAGCGCCGCGGTGACGAGCAGCGTATTGCCGAGGTGCTCAGTCGTCTGCAGGCTGAAGATCCATGCGTCAAACTCGAGTACCAAGCGGCAACCCAGGAAATGGTCTTGCGCGGCATGGGTGAGTTGCACTTGCGTTACTTGCTTGATCGTATTGGTAGCAGCTTCAAGTTGGACGTAGAAACCCAGCCGCCCCGCGTGCCCTATCGGGAAACCATAACCCGCCCCGCTGAAGGCCATAGTCGGCATAAAAAGCAGAGTGGTGGGGCTGGGCAGTTCGGTGAGGTATTCCTGCGTATCGAGCCACTGCCGCGCGGCAGCGGCTTTGAGTTTATCGATGCCGTGAAGGGTGGCGTGATTCCCTCGTCACTCATCCCCGCGGTTGAGAAAGGCGTGCGCTCGGTCCTGGCCAGCGGTCCTCTCGCGGGTTATCCGTTGGAGGATCTAAAAGTCACTGTTTACGACGGCAAGAGTCATTCGGTCGACTCCAAGGACATTGCGTTTCAGGCCGCGGGGCGTAAGGCCATGCTCGACGGCCTGAGCGCCGCCGGTTGTATGGTGCTTGAGCCGATCATGGCGATTGAGATCACCGCGCCAGAGGCCAGGTTGGGCGACATCACCGCCGACTTGGTTGGGCGCCGTGGTCAAGTCACCGGTACCGAGTCGCTGTCGCCCGGAGCGGCGCTGATTCGCGCTCAGGTACCGCTGGCTGAGTTGGATGGTTACGCTGGGCGGCTCAAGTCGATTACTGCCGGCCAAGGTGCCTACAACCTGCTACTCAATCACTACAGTGCCGCGCCACAAGAGATGCAACAGCGCCTCGCAGCCACCTATAAAGCGCTGCAAGACGACGACTGAACGCTCAGCTCAGCAATCCTTCGGCCTTGAGAGCTGCCTGTACCGCAGGACGTGCCGTTGTGCGGGCCTGATAAGCCTGTAGTGCGCTGCAATCGACAAGTTCCAAGTTCACATAACCCGCCCAGTTGGCCACGGTGAACAAATACGCATCCGCAGCGGTGAACGTATCGCCAGCCAGGTACTGCTTGCCCTGCAACTGTTGCGAAACCCATTGCAGGCGCTTATGCACCGCCGAGGATAAGATGGTTTTGGCCGCGGTATCGAGCGCCGGGTTAAATAACGCACCGAAGCCCTTATGCAACTCGCTGGTGATAAAGCATTGCCACTCCATCACCCGGTAGCGCGCCAAGCTTCCCGCTGCTGGCATCAAGTCCTGGCGCCCGGCGAGGTCGCATAGGTACTGGTTGATCACTGGGCCTTCGCTCAGGTATTGGCCGTCGTCGAGTGCTAACAGCGGTACATAACCTTTTGGATTAACACGGTAATAATCGTCGAGGTGGACGGTCTTGTGAGTGCCCAGATCAACCCGCTCAAGGGTAAAGGGCTGGCCAATCTCATGCAGGACAATATGCACGGCGAGCGAACAGGCACCGGGCGAATAGAAAAGTTTCATAACCATAACTCCGTGATCATGACGGACGACGCACGAGCCCTATATACGCTGATACGCGGAGGGCTGGCGTCGGATCAAGCCGGCAGCGGCACTGTGGTCAGCAGTATTACCGTGCTGAATGCACAGCTATAGGTCGGCCGTGTAGAAAGCATAGAGCGCTTTACCGACGCAGTTACGTTAGGGGTGGCGCGGCAGGGCGGTAGTCGATAGACGGAGTGGATGAAGCCACCGCAGCCCCCCTTGTCGCCGGGGAGGTGCTGGGCCAAGTGCTATTCCGGCAGCTTAGCGATCACTTTGATCTCGAAGTCGAAGCCAGACAGCCAGGTCACACCGAGAGCGGTCACTGTCGGGTAAGGTGCTTCGCCCCAGTACTCGGCCGCTACGTCCCAGATGGTCTCGAATTTCGAGTCGGGGTCGACCATGAAGATGGTCGTGTCGACTACATCTTCGAAGCTGCAGCCTGCCTCGGCCAGGATCGCATTAAGGTTGGCGAAGGTGAGGCGTACCTGTGCTTCGAGGTCCGGCTCGGGCGAGCCATCCTCGCGGCTGCCGACCTGGCCGGATACGAACAGAAAACCGTTGGAGCGAATCGCTGGCGAGTAGCGATGGAGCTCGTACAGTGCATGGCGGTTAGGTGGGAATACCACATCACGTTTGCTTGTCATTACATGCCTCCATCGGGGCCATTGCGGCCGGCTGTTTACGATGGAGTCACTATAAAAAGACGGTCGGTATCGATAAACCAGCAACTCTGGTCATAACTGTTTGTAGAATCCAAACAATCCAGACCTGAGTGAGGCGTGAAATGGACCGTTTCGATGCGATGCAGGCTTTTGCCCGAGTGGTAGAAGCCGGCAGCTTCACCAAGGCGGCAGCTACCCTGCACATGAGCAAGACCAGCGTGACGCAACTTGTCCAGCAACTGGAGGCACGGCTGCGTGTGCGCCTGCTCAACCGCACCACGCGCAAGGTCAACATCACCGCCGATGGTGCAGCCTACTACGATCACGTCGTGCGCCTGCTGGCCGATATGGACGATGCCGAGACCAGCCTTTCCAGTGCGTCGATGGCGCCGCGAGGGCGGCTGCGGGTGGATGTGCCGAGTCCGTTTGCACGCATGCTGCTGATTCCGGCTTTGCCGGAGTTTTATGCACGCTACCCGGAAATCCAATTGACCATGGGCGTGAGCGACCGCATCGTCGACATCATTGGCGAGAACGTGGACTGCGTGGTGCGCGGCGGCGAGATCACCGATCAGTCCCTGGTGGCGCGACATATAGGCGATCTGCAGATCGGGATCTACGCCGCGCCGAGCTATCTGCAACGCGCCGGTACGCCGGTGCACCCGCGCGAGCTGGAAGAGGGAAATCACAGTACGGTGGGGTTTCTCTGGTCACGCACAGGCAAGGCCTTGCCCTACGCGATGCAACGGGGCGAGGAGCGTATCGAGGCCCAGGGCCGCCCGCTACTGACCGTCGATGATGGCAACGCTTATCTCGCCGCGGGCCTGGCCGGCCTGGGAGTGCTCTGGTTGCCGCACTACATGGCCAAACCACACCTAGCTACAGGTGAGTTGCTGCCGCTGTTCGAGGACTGGAGCATGGCACCGATGCCGATGTATTTGGCCTTTCCACCTAATCGGCATGTTAGCGCCAAGCTACGGGTGTTTATCGACTGGGTGATGGTATTGATGGCCGAGCATGCGCCAGTGGTTGAGCGGGGTTGATTGAGGCCGCTTTCGCTACAAGCACCACCCACCTGCATGGTGACTAGGGCGCGAAGCAATTGGAGGTCCGGCCTGTTGAGATTACTTGACCGAGATAGTCCTTAGTAAGCGTCCACTTTTGGCCCAGGCTGTGTAAAAACGCACACGCTGTTTTGAAGTCTGCGTTGCTACGTAAAATCTGTTAGCCAGCCAGGCCATAAATTTGCGTAGGAACGCGATTTCCGTTCCATTCCTGGCGCTCAAAACTGCTCTAAAACGTTTTCACCCGGCCTAGGTCGTTACCCGGGCATTAAGTCTACGAGCCTCGCGGAAGAAAAAGGACGAAACGATCGAGTCGCCTAGCTTGGCATCCCATCGAGGGACCAGAATGTGCAGGCTTCCCGTCGTAGCTCTGGCCGACAGCATCCTATCGGCCAGTAGGCGAAACACCACTCGCATGCATGCTTTATGTGCATGTGCGTTTCGCAGGAATAACACTTTAAGTAGAGCTCGACTTGCCACGAGACGGGGGTGAGCACTAAAACAGAACCCAAAGTTTGCCTATCAAAATAGGCTTGGCTCGATCTATCTATATCGATAGCTAGTACTCAGCGTTGAGGAGTACTCGTATGTAGCCTCAAAGCTCAAGGCACGGTTTAGGCACAGAACTGGCACAGGCCAAAACAAAAGGGCCTAGGTTTTCACCTAAGCCCTTGTTTTATATGGCGCACCAGGCGGGATTCGAACCCACGACCCCTGCCTTCGGAGGGCAGTACTCTATCCAGCTGAGCTACTGGTGCAGTGCGGGCGCAATCATACGCATCTCGCTGGCGGGCGTCCATGCTGGCGACTTGTTCGTGATTCTGCACGCGCGGAGTACGAACGTCCAAGACCGATCGGAAAAACATCAATTAGTCGGATGTTTCGTTAATTTTTTCGAACAACCTATTGCCCTTTACCCCTCGCGACCCTAGGATTCGTTTGAGATTTCAAACGCTACGGGCGTAATCGTGTGGAACTTTGTGCGGCTGATGTCGCGTGTGGTCTGCACCAGAAGCTTAGAGCGGCGAACCGCGCTATTGCCCGCGTGAATATCGTCAGAGATGGGCGCGGCCCTCGGCTTTATTTAACAATCGTCCGATGCCTGGGTGTCGGGATGAAGGAGACTGCCATGCAACTGAAAGACACCCAGCTGTTCCGTCAGCAGGCTTATATCGACGGCACTTGGCTGGACGCCGACAGCGGCCAGACCATCAAGGTCAACAACCCGGCCACCGGCGAAATTATTGGTAGCGTGCCGAAGATGGGTGCCGCAGAAACCCGTCGCGCCATCGAGGCGGCCGACCGTGCGCTGCCGGCTTGGCGCGCCCTGACCGCCAAGGAACGCTCGAACAAGCTGCGCCGCTGGTTCGAACTGCTGATCGAGAACCAGGACGACCTCGGCCGCCTGATGACCCTGGAGCAGGGTAAGCCGCTGGCCGAAGCCAAGGGCGAGATTGTCTACGCTGCCTCCTTTATCGAGTGGTTCGCCGAAGAAGCCAAGCGTGTGTATGGCGACGTGATTCCAGGGCACCAGCCGGACAAGCGCCTGATCGTGATCAAGCAACCGATCGGCGTAACCGCAGCCATCACCCCGTGGAACTTCCCGGCGGCGATGATCACCCGTAAAGCCGGCCCGGCCCTGGCCGCCGGTTGCACCATGGTGATCAAGCCGGCTTCGCAGACGCCGTTCTCCGCCCTGGCCCTGGTCGCTCTGGCTGAGCGCGCCGGCATTCCGAAAGGCGTGCTGAGCGTGGTTACCGGCAGCGCCGGCGAAGTCGGCGGTGAGCTGACCAGCAACCCGATCGTGCGCAAGCTGAGCTTCACCGGCTCGACCGAAATTGGTCGCCAGCTGATGGCCGAGTGCGCCAAGGACATCAAGAAGGTGTCGCTGGAACTGGGCGGCAACGCGCCGTTTATCGTGTTCGACGATGCCGATCTGGATAAAGCCGTCGAAGGCGCGCTGATTTCCAAGTACCGCAACAACGGCCAGACCTGCGTCTGCGCCAACCGCCTGTACATTCAGGACGGCGTGTACGACGCCTTCGCCGCCAAGCTGGCAACAGCCGTGGCCAAGCTGCAGATCGGCAACGGTCTGGATGAAGGCACCACCACCGGCCCGCTGATCGACGACAAGGCCGTGGCCAAGGTGCAGGAACACATCGCCGACGCCCTGAGCAAAGGCGCGCGCCTGCTCGCCGGCGGCAAGCCGCACGCCCTGGGCGGCAGCTTCTTCGAGCCGACCATTCTGGTCGACGTGCCGAAGAACGCCGCGGTGGCCAAGGAAGAAACTTTCGGCCCACTGGCGCCGCTGTTCCGCTTCAAGGACGAGGCCGAAGTGATCGCCATGTCCAACGACACCGAGTTCGGCCTGGCTTCGTATTTCTATGCCCGTGACCTGGGTCGCGTGTTCCGTGTGGCGGAAGCCCTGGAATACGGTATGGTCGGCGTCAACACCGGGTTGATCTCCAATGAAGTCGCGCCGTTCGGCGGCGTGAAGGCCTCGGGCCTGGGCCGCGAAGGCTCCAAGTACGGCATTGAGGACTACCTGGAAATCAAATACCTCTGCCTGGGTATCTAATCCCGGCGACGTAGCAGTAACCCCGCCGAAGACGCACGAGAGCGCTGCGTCTTCGGCTTTTATATGGACATAGCTGTGGCCGAGCGTGCTGTGACAGTCGATCATCGAATACTGCCAAGCCGCCGCCGGTGACACATCCTTGAACCACGCCGAAATTAACCGGCGAATGAGGACATCATGAGCAAAACCAACGAATCCTTGATGCAACGCCGCACCGCTGCCGTTCCGCGCGGCGTGGGCCAGATCCATCCGATCTTCGCCGAGTCGGCGAAGAACGCAACCGTGACCGACGTTGAAGGTCGCGAGTTTATCGACTTCGCTGGCGGCATCGCGGTGCTCAACACCGGCCACCTGCACCCGAAAGTGATTGCTGCAGTGCAGGAACAGCTGACCAAGCTGACCCACACCTGCTTCCAGGTACTGGCCTACGAGCCTTACGTCGAGCTGTGCGAGAAGGTCAACGCCAAGGTGCCGGGCGACTTCGCCAAGAAGACCCTGCTGGTCACCACCGGCTCCGAAGCGGTGGAAAACGCCGTGAAGATCGCCCGTGCCGCCACTGGCCGTGCTGGCGTGATCGCCTTCACCGGCGGTTACCACGGCCGCACCATGATGACCCTGGGTTTGACCGGCAAGGTCGTACCGTACTCGGCTGGCATGGGTTTGATGCCGGGCGGTATCTTCCGCGCCCAGTACCCGTGTGAACTGCACGGCGTGAGCACCGATGACGCGATCGCCAGCATCGAGCGCATCTTCAAGAATGATGCTGAGCCGCGTGACATCGCCGCGATCATCATCGAGCCGGTGCAGGGCGAGGGCGGTTTCTACGTCGCGCCGAAAGATTTCATGCTGCGCCTGCGCGCGCTGTGTGATCAGCACGGCATCCTGCTGATCGCTGACGAAGTGCAGACCGGCGCTGGCCGTACCGGCACCTTCTTCGCCATGGAACAGATGGGCGTCGCCGCCGATCTGACCACCTTCGCCAAATCCATCGCCGGCGGTTTCCCGGTGGCGGGCGTGTGCGGCAAGGCTGAATACATGGACGCCATCGCCCCGGGCGGTCTGGGCGGCACCTACGCCGGCAGCCCGATTGCCTGCGCCGCGGCCCTGGCTGTGATGGAGGTATTTGAGGAAGAGCAGCTGCTGGATCGCTGCAAGGCAGTGGGCGAGCGTCTGGTCACCGGCCTCAAGGCCATCCAGGCCAAGCACAAGTCCATCGGTGACGTACGCGCCCTCGGTGCGATGATCGCCGTCGAGCTGTTCGAAGGCGGCGATCTGCACAAGCCGAACGCCGCACTGACCGCCGCTGTGGTGGCCAAGGCGCGTGACAAGGGCCTGATCCTGCTGTCCTGCGGCACCTACGGCAACGTGTTGCGCGTGCTGGTACCGCTGACCGCCGCGGACGACCTGCTGGACAAGGGCCTGGCGATCATCGCCGAGTGCTTCGCCGAACTGGCCTAACGCCTGGCTCGACAAAAAGCCCCGCCACGGCGGGTCTTTTTTTGCCTGCTCGGCGCGGGGCTCAGTGCGCCTGGCGTAATTGGCGCTATCGTTGGTTGCAGGGGGCTTGCCGCGTGCAATCCACGATTGCGCAATTTTTTGCGCAGTCTCTTCGCGGAGTGGCTTACGTCGCGCAAAGCCTCGGTTTAGACTGTTCGGCGCAAAAGCTGACGCCAGCCTCAGAGCGGTGATGGTGGTAATCGGTTGCCCACACACGGTGCCATAGGACGGCGCGTTAAGCCTGTCGCACCCGCATTGTCGTTTATCAGGTTCGAGGTTTTCATGACGGTTCCGGCGAGTGCTCCTGAGGTTCTTATTGCCGATGCCGATCACTGGACGGCCGATTTACTCACCCAGTTGGTTCTCGATGTGCGCGCCGATGCACGGGTGATTCGGGTCGGCGACGGTCACGCTGCGCTAGCCAAGTGCAAGCGCCGCCTGCCGGAGTTGGTGATCGCCGACGGGGAGTTGCCGGGGCTGGATGGTCTGGAGCTGCTGCGGCAGTTGCGGCGCCACCCGCGCACCCCGGTGTTGCCGTTCATCCTGATCAGTGGGCGCCTGGACGCCAACAGCGTGCGTGCGGCGCGGCCCTTGGCACCCACCGCCTACCTGGGCAAACCCTTCAATGCCGAACGCCTGCGCCAGCGCTTGCTCGGCTTGTTGCAGGGCGATGGGCAGGCGCTGAGCCACGCGCCTGCGCCATTGTTGGTCGACAGCCTGAGTGACTACCTCGATGCGGTGCGCGAGGAGGGGCAGGGGGCGCCGTTGTTGGCCGCAGTACGCGACGCGGTGAGCCAATGCCTGAGCAGTGTCGAGCCAGACATGCGCGAGCTGGAGAGTTTGTTCGCTCGCGATCCGCAGATCACCGCGCGGCTGATTGCCGCTGCCAACAGTGCCGCCCAGCACCAGGGCACGCTCTGTCAGACCCTGGCGCATGCCTTGCCGCGGTTGGGGGTCGCGCGCACCTTGAACCTGGTGCTGGGCATGGCCGTGCAACGCAATGCGCGGCTTAGCGACCCGCGTCTGGCCGAGTTGGCCGTGCAGAGTTGGCAGGGCGCACGGCGCAGCGCCGAGTTGGCGTATTGGTTGGCTGCCGAGTTGCAGTTGGATGCCGAGCTGTGTTTCACCGCAGGGCTGTTGCACAACATCGGCGAGTTGGCGCTGCTGCGCAGTTTGCAGGATTGGCAGGATGCCGGTGGGGTGCTGAGCGATGTGCAAATCACCCACGTCATGCAGCAGCGGGCTGCCAGTTTTGGTTCGGCCTTGCGCATTCGCTGGCGCTTGCCGTTTGGTTTGCGCGAGCTGATTGCGGCGTTCTACAGCCTCAGCAGTGGTGTGTTCTCACGTGAGGCATTGGTGCTCAACCTCACCGGCCAGGTGCTGGCCCTGCCCAGCAACCAGGCGCCAATCACCCTGCGCGAGGCGCGTTGCGTGCGCCTGCTCAAGCTCGATGGCGAACTGTTGCTGCGCCTACCGGTGCCACCCTCAGAAGTTTGAGGGGTCGAGCACTGGCCGCTGAGCGGGGTTGCCGCATGCGCCATCGGCCAGTTGCGTCAGGGGTTGCGGGCGGTCGATGAAATAACCCTGGGCATAATCGATGTCCAGGCTGCGCAGGCAGTCCAGCGTGGCCTGGCTTTCGACGAACTCGGCCACTGTTTGCAGGCCCAGTTGGCGGGCAATCTGCTGCATCGAGCGGACCATCGCCTGATTGATCGGGTCGGTTTCGATACCGCTGATAAAGCTGCCGTCGATCTTCAGGATATCCAGCGGCAAATGCCGCAGGTAGGCATAGGACGCAAAGCCGCTGCCGAAGTCGTCCAGCGCGACTTTCAGGCCGCGCGCGCGCAGTTGGTTGATCCACTGCGACGACACACCCAGTTCGCCAAGGGCGACCATCTCGGTCACTTCGATGCACAGTTTGTTGGCCGGCAACTGGTGGCGCTGCAATTCACTGTGCAGCAGTTGATGGAAGTCGCCATCGAGCAGCGAGCTGGCACTCAGGTTGACGTTGACCTGCACCAGGTGCTGCACATGCGCGGGGTTGTCGGCCAGCCATTGCAACAGCCGCTGGATCACCCAACGGTCGATGGCGCCGAGAAAACCATAGCGTTCGGCGGCGCTGAGAAACTGCCCTGGGCTGATCCATTCGCCGCTGAGCGGGTCGCGGTAACGCAAGAGCACTTCGTAGTGCAGCCCGGCTACCGGGTTTTGCAGAGCCAACACGGGCTGGAAGAACAGCTCGAAATGCGCGTGCTCGATGGCCTCGCGCAGGCGGGTGATCCACTGCAACTGACGTTGGTGTTCGAGCAACGCGCCGTCGGCCGGGTTGAACTGCTGCACGCGGTTGCGGCCCTGGTGTTTGGCCTGCTGGCTGGCGCTGTCGGCCCAGCTCAGCGCGGTTTCCCAATCGCTCACCCCGGAACCCAGGGCCAGCATGCCGATGCTTGCGTAGAGGCGAAACGGCCGGCCCTGCCAGGTGAAAACGAACTGCTCGACGCAGCTGCGCAGGTGTTCGGCCTGTACCAGCGCGGCGGGGCTGTCGACTTCGCGCAGCAGCACGGCGAATTCGTCGCCACCGATGCGCGCCAGTTCGGCATGCCGTGGCAACTGATGTTGCAGGTTGCTCGACAGTTGCCGCAGCAGCTGGTCGCCGGCCGAGTGACCGCAGAGGTCGTTGACCTGTTTGAACTGATCGAGGTCAAGGTACAGCAGGTGGCTGAAACGACGCTTGGCGGTGCCGTTCAGGCTTTCTTGCAGCAGCCGCTCCAGTTCGCGGCGATTGAGCAGGCCGGTCAGCGAGTCGCGCGCCGCCAGCAGGTGCAGACGCTCTTCCAGGGCGCGGCGCTCGCTGAGATCGACCACGATGCCTTCGATGCAGTCCTGGGCCGGGCGCAGGTGCAGCGACAGGTAGATCCAGTGCGCCTGACCGCTGAGGTCGTGCAGCTGGCATTCCTGGCTGCTGGCCGGTTGGGCGGCATGCAGCGGGGCGACCAGTGCGGCCCATTGTTCGGCGCCGAGCAGGTCTTCGATCGTGCGGTGATGCAGTGCGCTCGAGTCGCCGAGCAAGGCCATGAAACTCGGGTTGGCTTCGAGCAATACGCCGCTACGGGTGCAGCGGAAAATGCCTTCGCTGGCGCTGCGAAACAGCGCTTGGTATTGCTCCAGATTGCCAATCGCTTGGGCCTGGCTGGTCAACAGGGCGCGGCGTACGCGGTCGAGTTGTTTGTCGAGCAGCACGCCGAACAGCAGCATGCTGATCGCCGGCAGGTAGGCGTGCAGGTAGTTGAAGCCAGGCGGCAGGGGAATCACCCCGGCCCGGCTCAGCGGCACCAGCAGCATCAGCAGCAGCGCGGCGCTCCAGCACAGCAGGTAGCCGACGGCATAGGGTCGGCGTTGGCGGAGGCCGAGCAGCACCAGCCACAGCTGGAAGATGCCGGTCAGCAGGATCAGGCCATTGAGCACCTGATAGGCCCGGTAATCGTCGCTGCTCAGGGTGCTCCAGCCGCACACCAGGATAATCGCCAGGAACAGCGTATTGCGCAGCGTGCGCAACGGTCCGAGCTTGAGTTTCAGAGCGCTGGCGATAAACAGCGTGCTGAAGATCAGCATGCCGGGGGTGGCCAGGTTCGCCAGCAGTGTCGGAAACCACGGCCATTGCGGCAGCAGCAGGCCGCTGGGGCCGTGCAGGGTGGCGTTATAGACCGCCACGCTGAGCGCGGTGATGCAGTAATAGCCCAGCTGCGGTTCGCGCAGGGTGCTGTATCTGACCAGGTAGAACAGCGCGATGCTCAACAGCGCGCCGAGCAGTAGGCCGCTCTGCAGCCAGTTGTGGGCAATCAGCAGGCTGCTTTTCTCGGCGCTCACCAGCTGCATCGGCAAGCTGATCGACGAGCCGCTCTGCACGCGGATCAACAGTGTATGTGGGCCTTGAGCCAGGCGCGGCAGGCTCAGCATGAAGTGCGGGAAGGGTTCGCCGCGTTGCAGAAAGGGCCGTTGGTCGCCGCTATACAACGGTGCGATCAGGCGTTCGCGGTCATACAGCCAGACTTCGAGGTCGTCGAGAAACGGCTGGGCGATGATCAGGTTCAAGCGCTGCGCGGCGGGCGCATCGAGGCTGAAGGCGGCCCACCAGGTGCTTGCCGAGTAGCCGATGCGCGGTGTGCCCGCGCTCGGCCGGCCGACTTCGCGGAGGCGTTGCAGGGCTTCGGTCGCAGTCAGCTCGGCGTGCGGATCTTCCAGCAATAGCACGTGATCGACTGTGGCCGGTTGCTCCAGCTGGGCGGCGCTGAGGCGCAAGAGCGGTAGCTCGGTCGCTGCTTGTCCGCTCGGCAGCCAGGCAGCAAGCAGCACTACAAGCACGATGTGGCGTAACACGTGGGTCATCCTGGCGCCTCAATACCTAACTGCGAGGGCGCCAACATGCTCGATGAACAGGCGGCGATGCCTGGGTCTTGAGCTGACGCCCCGAAATTTTAGCTGAGAACCGGGGATTTGATTGCGCTGGCGGTCTCACTCAGCTCCAGCAATAGGTTACCGACCTGGGCGGCGTTCATGCTGAACGGGTCGAAACGGTCGCTGCCGGAGTATTTCAGGAACAACTCGCGGTTGGCCAGCTTGGCACCGGCCCAGCCCATGCTCCAGTTGCCATAGTGGCGCGCATTGATTTCCTCGTAGGCGAGGATGGTCAGGTCTTTGTGTCGGGTGTCTTCGGCGAGCCGGTTGTACAAGGCGTTCACCGCCGCGCGGGGGCCTTCCAGGGCTTGCAGGAAGACATCGGCGTTGCAGCAGAGAATGCCGGTGAGGCCGTGTGCCGGGTTGTTGCGCTGTGAGCTGTCGAGGATTTCGCGGATCAGCTCGGCGGAAACCGAATGGCTGGCGCGGCTTGCGTAGGTCAGGCGGACGAGCATGGCGATCTCCTATCGATCAGCGCGAAAGCAGGGTGCGGGCGAATATCAGGGTGCCGACGCCCCAGGCGGCATTGAGCAGAAAGCCGATCAGGAAGCGCCCCGGCAGCTGGCTTGGATCGAAACCCATGCCCTTGAGCGGAAACACCACCAGCAGCGCCACGCTGGTCAAGGCGATGCCACCGAACAACAGGCCCTTGAGCCAGGGTTGCGGTTGACCGGCGTGCCAGCGCAACAGGCTGAGCATGAGCACGCCCCATATACCGCCCCAGAACGCTGCGGATAACCAGGCCGGCACCCCGAACGGCACGGTGGCCGCGGTATTGAATGGCGCGAAGGGCACCACGGCGTAGCCATGCAGCAAACCGAGCACCGGCTGATGGAAGCACAGCACGGCCAGGAAACCGGCGACGAAGAACAGGCTCAGGCGTAACATTGTGACCTCCGCGACAGTGGGCGTTGGCCGATTCTGCCTTACCTGTATAAGATTTGTATAACTATATAGCCGTTGTTCGGCGAACCTGCCTGTAACAATGCACCGCCGACGCGCTCTAATCTGCGTCTATAAGCCAAGGACGTTCGCCGTGCACGCCATGTTGCCCCTACTCGATCAGCTGGCTTTTCCGCCCATCCGCCGGGGTGTGCTGGAAGCCTTGCAGATCAACCTGACCTACCGCTGCAACCAGCGTTGCCTGCATTGCCATGTGAATGCCGGGCCGACCCGCAGCGAAGCCATGACCGACGAGAGCCTGGCCCTGCTGCATCAGGTGATCGATGCTCATCCGGTGCACACCCTCGACCTCACCGGCGGCGCGCCGGAGATGCACCCGCGGTTTCGCGAGATCGTCCGGCATGCGCGGCGCGAAGGCCTGCGGGTCATCGACCGCTGCAACCTGACCATCTTGAGCGAGCCGGGTTACGAGGACCTGGCGCAGTTTCTCGCCGAGCAGGGCGTCGAAATCAGCGCCTCGCTGCCGTGTTATTCGCGCGACAACGTCGATCAGCAGCGCGGCGACGGCGTGTTCGACGCCAGCATCAAAGGCCTGCAACAGCTCAATGCCCTCGGCTACGGCCAGCCCGGTAGCGGCCTAACACTCAACCTGGTGTACAACCCGCAGGGGCCGAGCCTGCCGCCGCCGCAGCAGAGCCTGGAAGCCGACTACAAACGCCATCTGGCCGAGGACTTCGGCATCGTCTTCAACCACCTGCTGACCATCACCAACCAGCCGATTGCGCGCTTTGGCAGCACCCTGGTCAGCAAGGGTCAGTTCAACCGTTACATGCAGCTGCTGCGCGACAGCTACCGCCCGGAAAACCTCGAACCGCTGATGTGCCGTTCGCTGGTCAGCGTCGATTGGCAGGGCTACCTGTACGACTGCGACTTCAACCAGATGCTCGACCTGCCGCTGGAGCTGCACGGCCAATTGATCGGCCGTGAGCGTGCGCACCTGCGCGACCTGTTGACGGCGACGCTGGACGGCAATCCCATCGTCACCCGCGACCATTGCTATGCCTGCACCGCCGGACAAGGTTCCAGCTGTGGCGGCGCCCTCCACTCCTAAGGATCGACGATGGACACTGGCAGCGTAGTTGGGCTGTTTTTCTGGGGGTTTCTGCTGGTCTACGGCGTGCTGATGGTGGCGCTGTCGCCGCGTGCGGTGACTTTGGGCGGCTTCTTCAACGGCGAGGACGGCCAGGGTCGTAGCGCCGCGCCCTGGTTGCTCACCTCAAGCATTTTCATCAGCTGGATCTTCGCCAAGTCGGTGACCAACGCCGCCAACCTCGGCGCCAGTTATGGCCTGGTCGGTGGCCTGGCCTATGCCACTTATTGGCTGGCGATTCCGCTGACCGGCTTCGTTATCTACCGCCTGCGTCGGCGCTTCGCCGCCACCGGCTTGGTCAGCTTTCTCAGCAGCCACTACGGCCGTGGCGCGGCGCTGGCCTTCTCCGCGGCGATCCTGATTCGCCTGTTCAACGAGGTGTGGAGCAACACCGCGGTGGTCGGCGGTTACTACGGCGACGCCGGCAGCGTCGAGTTTATCGCCGCCGCGCTGTTGTTCACCGCCGTGACCCTGGCCTACAGCCTGCGCGGCGGCTTGCGCAGCTCGATCCTCACCGATGCGGCGCAGGCGGCGATCTTTATCGTCGCGCTGATCTGGGTGCTCGGTCTGGTATTGCCGCAGCATTCGCCCGGCGAGTTGGCCAGCACCAGCCACTGGGCGCTGAATGCCGGGGTCGACCTGCTGCTGGTCGCCGGGCTGCAAGCCTTCAGCTATGGCTTCCATGATCCAGTGCTGACCGACCGTGGTTTCATCAGCGAAGAAAAAACTATGCGCCGCTCGTTTGTCATCGCCGGGGTGCTCGGTTTTATCGCCATCCTCGCCTTCAGCCTGATTGGCGTGCACGCGCAACTGACGGGCCTGGCGGCGTCGGACAACGTCCCGGCGGCGCTGGCCAAGAGCATGGGCATCGGCGCGCTGCTGCTGATGACCGTGGTGATGGTTTCGGCTGCGGGCTCGACCCTCGATTCGACTTTCTCCAGCCTGGCCAAGTTGGCCGGCCGCGAGCTGCCTCTGCTGGCCGGCCGCGACCTGGGCCAGAAGGCCATCGGCGTGGGCATGGCGGTGATGGTGATCTTCGCCCTGCTCGGCAATCTGCCGATGATCGCCGGCACCGACATCCTCAAGGCCACCACCATCAGCGGCACCATGGTCATCGGCCTGGCGCCGGTGTTCATCCTGCATGGTCTGGTCACGCCGACGCGGCTGGGTTTTCACCTGAGTTTCTGGTGCGGCATCGTTCTCGGCCTGGCGTTGACGGTTGGCTGGATTCCGCCAAGCTGGGCCATCGGCGACGGCAAGTATGCCTTGCTGCTCGGCGCCAATCTGTATGGCCTGGGGCTGTGTGTCTTGGGCTATGTCATCCCCGGCTGGCTGCGGGGGCGCGGATGATCCGCGCCGGCCGCGATTGCCCGCTGGATTACCGCCTGGCGGCAGATGCCTTCGCCGCTGAGCCGTTGTTCGACTGCCAGAGCCTGTATGTGGTCGGTGGGCTGTACGGCAACCGCCAGGCCCTGGCTGCCGTGCAACAGCGCTTGGCCGCCGAACCCAATGCGCGCGTGGTGTTTAACGGCGACGCCCACTGGTTCGACCGCGATCCCGCGATTTTCCAGCAGATCGAGCAGGGCCTGAGCACCCACCTGGCGCTGCGCGGCAACGTCGAGACCGAACTGGGCCGCGCCGTCGAGAGTGGCGCCGGCTGCGGTTGCGCCTACCCGTCGAGCGTGGATGACGCGCTGGTCGAGCGCTCCAACGCCATCCAGTTGCAATTGAACAGCACCGTGCAGGGCTTACCCGGTATGGCCGAACGCCTAGCGGCGCGACCCAGCACGGCGCTGGTCAGCGTCGGCGGCCAGCGCGTGGCGATCAGCCATGGCGATGAACAGTCCCTGGCCGGCTGGAGCTGCTCGCGTGAGTCGCTGAGTCAGCCAGAGCGTCAGCAACGGCTGGATGCCTGGCTGCACGCCACAGACCTGCGCGTGCTGGCCACCAGTCACACGTGCAGCGCGGTGGCGCTGAACCTGGCGCATGGCGCGCTGATCAATAACGGCGCCGCCGGCCTGCCGAATTTTGCCGGCGGCCGCTACGGCCTGCTCAGCCGCATCGCCACCACCCCGCATGCGGCGGCGTTGTACCGCTGCCAGCGCGATGGCTTGTTTATCGAGGCCCTGCCGCTGAACTACGACCACGCTGCCTTTCTCGCCGACTTCGACCGCCAGTGGCCCGCCCACAGTCCGGCGGCGCTGTCTTATCGCTCACGTATTCTCGGCCACCTCACGGATCGGCCCGAGGCAGCCTTACTGGCTGGCTTTAGCCTGTGTCAAAGCCTCTGCGCACTGGAGGCGCTGAACGGATGAATAGTCGCAAACTGGCCCTGATGGGCCTGATCCTCGCGCTGCTCGGCAGCTTCCTGGTCTTCGATATTGGCCAGTACCTCAGCCTGGAGGCGCTCAAGGCGCAGCAGGCGGCGCTGCATAGCCAGGTGGCGGCTAACCCCTGGTCGGCCGCGGGGGTGTTCTTCCTCGTCTATGTCGCGGTAACTGCGCTGTCGCTGCCGGGCGCGGCGTTGATGACCCTGCTGGCGGGTGCGCTGTTCGGCTTGCTCGAAGGCTTTCTTCTGGCCTCCTTCGCTTCCACCCTGGGTGCCACGCTGGCCATGCTCAGCAGCCGTTTCCTGCTGCGCGATTGGGTGCAACGGCACTTTGGCAAGCGCCTGGCCGGCATCGACCAGGGCATCGAACGCGAGGGTGCCTTCTACCTGTTCGCCTTGCGCCTGGTGCCGCTGTTTCCGTTCTTTTTGATCAACCTGGCCATGGGCCTGACCCGTCTGCCGCTGCGCACCTACTGGTGGGTCAGCCAGCTCGGCATGCTGCCGGGCACCCTGGTGTACGTGAACGCCGGGCGCGAGCTGGGTCAGCTCGACTCGCTCGGCGGCATCCTCTCGCCGGGGCTGCTCGGGGCGTTTGTCCTGCTTGGGCTGTTCCCACTGCTGGCGCGTAAGCTGCTCGGCCTGATCCAGGCGCGCCGGGTGTATGCCGGCTGGGTGCGCCCGGACAGCTTCGACCGCAACCTGCTGGTGATCGGCGCCGGGGCCGGTGGCTTGGTCAGCGCCTATATCGCCGCGGCGGTGAAGGCCAAGGTCAGCCTGATCGAAAAGCACAAGATGGGCGGCGACTGCCTGAACACCGGTTGCGTGCCGTCCAAGGCGCTGCTGCGTTCGGCCAAGTTGGCCAACGAGCTGAAGAAGGCGCCGGCGCTGGGCTTTACCGGGGTGACGGCGGCGGTGGATTTCCCGGCGGTGATGCAGCGCATCCAGCGGGTGATCGCCGACATCGAACCGCACGATTCGGTCGCGCGCTACACCGAGCTGGGCGTCGAGGTGATTCAGGGCGAGGCGACGATCACCTCGCCCTGGACCGTTGAGGTCAATGGCCAGACGCTGAGCAGCCGCAGCCTGATCATCGCCGCTGGCGCCCGCCCGCTGGTGCCGAAGATTCCCGGCCTGGAACAGGTGCCGGGGTACACCTCGGATACCATCTGGGGCCTGCGTGAGCAGCCGCGCTGGTTGCTGGTGCTCGGCGGCGGGCCAATTGGCTGCGAGCTGGCCCAGGCCTTTCAGCGCCTCGGCAGCCAGGTGATTCAGGTGGAGTTGGCCGAGCGTCTGCTGCCGCGCGAGGACAGCGATGCCAGCGAGTTGGTGCTGGCCAGCCTGCGCGCCGATGGCGTCGACGTGCGTTTGCAGCACCGTGCCGAGCGCTTCGAATGCATCGACGGCGAGTCGCGCATGGTCGCCCGGCGCCTGGACACCGGTGAGGAAGTGACCATCGCCTTCGATTGCCTGCTGCTGGCGCTCGGCCGGGTGGCCAATGTCACGGGCTACGGCGTCGAGGAACTGGGCCTGACCGTGCGGGCCAACGGCACCCTGGAAACCGACGAGTACCTGGCCACGCGCTTTCCCAATATCTACGCGGTCGGCGATGTCACCGGGCCCTACCAGTTCACCCACGTATCGGCGCACCAGGCCTGGTACGCGGCGGTCAATGCACTGTTTCGCGGCTTCAAGCGCTTCAAGGCGGACTACCGGGTGATCCCGCACTGCACCTTCACCGCGCCGGAAGTGGCGCGGGTCGGCCTTAGCGAAAGCGAGGCCACGGCGCAGAACATCGCCTATGAAGTGACCCGCTACGGTATCGACGACCTCGACCGGGCCATCGCCGACGACGCCGCCCATGGCTTTGTCAAAGTGCTGACCGTCCCGGGCAAGGACAAAATTCTCGGCGTCAGCATCGTCGGCGAGCATGCCGGCGAACTGCTCGCCGAGTACGTGCTGGCGATGAAGCACAACCTCGGCCTGAACAAGATTCTCGGCACCATCCACAGCTACCCGACCATGGCCGAGGCGAATAAATACGCGGCCGGCGCATGGAAGCGCGCGCATGCGCCACACGGGCTGCTGCGCCTGGTCGAGCGCTTCCATACCTGGCGTAGAAGCTGATGCGCGGGTTATTGCTCGCGCTGCTGGTACTGGCGCCGCTGGCCCAGGCCGACAACCGGCTAACGCCCTGGACCGCCGGCCCGCCAAACGCTGAATGGTCGGCCCCTTGGCGCTTGGCGGATATTCCCAAACTCAAGCCGTCCGAGCGCAGTCTGGTCGAGCAGAGTGGTCAGCAGGTGCTGCGCATTCAGGCTGCTGCCGCCGCCGGAGGTCTGCTGCATCCGCTGGATCTACCCGGCGACCAGCCGTGGCAACTGAGCTGGCAATGGCGCACCGAGCAGAAACTGGAGCAGGCGCGCTTCGCCACCCGTGAAGGCGACGACTACGCCGCGCGGGTCTATGTGCTGCTGGATTATCCGCTGGACTCGCTGAGCTTTGTCACCCGGCAGAAGCTGCGCCTGGCGCGCACCTTTTTCGACCCGGATTTGCCGGCGGCAACCCTCAGTTACGTCTGGGACAACCGCGCCGCGCCCGGTACGCATGCCCGCAGCGCCTACACCGAGACGGTGGAAATGCTGGTGCTGCGCGGCCCGGAGGCCGCCTTGGGGCAATGGCTGACGGAATCCCGCGATCTGCGCGCGGACGCCGTCGCCGCGTTTGGCAGCGCGCCACGCAAGATCCTCGGCGTGGTGTTTGCCGCCGACAGCGACAACACCGGCGAGTCGGCCACCAGCTATTTCGCCGCGCCACAATTGCAGCTGCCAAAACCCTGACAACGTAGGAGCGGGCCATGCCCGCGAACCCCTACGCCGCAAAAAAAGTTTCGCGGGCATGGACCTGGGCGTCCCGCTCCTACATCCAGAACTCAGGCGACCTGAACCTGCTTGGCGGGCTCAACCTGCTTCTGGCGCGTCCAGCGATTGGCCCGGGCAAAGGTGCCGAAATCGTTGAAGCGTACGCCCTGTTCACGCATCACCTTATGGGCGAACGGCACGCTGAGCTGGCGGATATAGAAGGGCTCCTTGACCACGAAATGGTGGATCGCGTGGCTGCTGCCGAAGTTAAAGCAGAACGCCTGCAACGGCCACAGCCACCAGGGGTTGAGCACCTGGGTCTGCTGGATCACGTTGCCCGCCTCGACATCGCCGTAGTAGTGCATGTTCGAGCTGACAAAATGCAGGCAGAAGGTGCGCAGCACGTTGGGGCCCACCAGCACCACCACGGCGATATTCATCACATCCATCACCTGCAAGGTGGTTGCCGACCAGGCCACGGGCGCGCCCAGCGCGGCGGCCGTGAAGTCGAGCAGATGGAAGCCGAGAAACCCATACCAGGTGCCCCAGTTGAGCAGGCCCAGCGGCGCATAGACCTTGAGCGTGCGGCTCAGGATCAGCCGCCGATGCTTGGGATTGGTCGCCCGCAACCAGCGGATAAACGAGCTCATCATGTTGTCGCCAACCATCAACAGGCGGGCCAGGCCCCAAGGCTCGCCATTGGTGATGGCGCGCTCTTCCACGTCCTGCTCGCTGCCGGACACCTTGTGATGGTTGAGGTGCAGATGGCGGCGCACCCAGGGGTTGATGGTGCTCGGCCGCGCCAGCCAGACCAGCGCCAGCATCAGGTTGTGTGGCACGCGCTGCTTGCGGAAATACATCGAGTGGATCAGGTCGTGCTCCAGCTCGTGGGTCAGCGAGGCGAAGAAGGCGTTCAGCAATAGGCACGCCCACCAGGCCAGATAGCCACCGAGATACAGCGCCGCCGAGCCGAGCATGCCGGCCAGGGCAAAGCTCAGGATGCCGACACCGATGGCGTCCTGATGCTTGAGCAGGGGAAAGCGTTGGCGCAGTTCGACGCCGTGAGCCATCACCTGTTGGCGAATCACGGCGGCGCGTTGTGCATCATTGATAACCGTGGCACTTGCGGGGGAATGGGACATGCCTACATCCTCTGGTTGAGCATGCGGCCACTTTGCCGCCAAGCCCAGGCGGCCGCCTGACCCTGAACGCCAACCTGTTGACCGGATACGCCAACCTGCATGAGCGCCGAACCCACCACGCTGGCCAGTTGGACCCGCGCCCTGCGCAAGCAGCTCGATGCCATCGGCCTCGACAGCGCCGCCCTGTGCCGCCAGGCCGGGCTCGAACCGAGCCTGCTGGATGACCCCAATGCGCGCTGCCCGCTGTCCGTCACCACGCGGTTGTGGCAACTGGCGGTCGAGGCGAGCGGCGATCCGGCGCTGGGGCTGAAGACCTCGCAGTTCGTCAGCCCGACCACCTTTCACGCCCTCGGCTACGCGCTGATCGCCAGCAGCAGCCTGCGCGAGGTGTTCGAACGCATCGTGCGTTATCACCGGGTGGTCAGCGATGCGCTGGAGCTGGAGTTGCGCGAATGCGCCGACGCCTACGAATTCCGCTTCAGCGTGCCGCCCGGCAGCCCGCCGCCGGCCCCCGAGGCGCTGGATGCCTTCGCCGCCATCTATGTGCGCAGCTGCCGCAATCGCCTGGGTCGCGACTTCGCCCCATTGGCGGTGTACCTGCAACGCCCGGCACCCGCCGACCCACAGCCCTGGCACGCGGTATTTCGCGCGCCGCTGTTCTTCGCTGCGACGGAAAACCTGCTGCGTTTTCCTCGCGCCGCCATCGAGCAGCGCCTCGACGACGGCAACCCTGAGTTGGCCGAACACAACGAGACGGTGCTCAAGCGCACCCTCGAACACCTGCAACCCGCGACCTGGACGCGCAAGGTGCGCGCCTGCCTGGAGGCGCAACTGCCGGCCGGTGAACCCTCCGCCGAGGGCATCGCGCAGACCCTGCACCTGAGCCTGCGCAGCCTGCAACGCCATCTGGCCGACGAAGGCAGCGGCTATGAAAGCCTGCTCAGCGACACCCGCCACAGCCTGGCGCTGCAACATATGCGCGACCCGCGCTGCTCGATCAGCGAAGTCGCCTACCTGCTCGGTTTCGCCGACACCAGCAGCTTTAGCCGGGCATTCAAACGCTGGACCGGGCAAGCGCCCAGTCAGTACCGCGAAGGGCTCAAACACGGATGAACCACTACGACCTGCTGTTGCTCGGCGCCGGCCACGCGCACCTCGGCGTGCTGCGCCGCTGGGCCATGATCGAACGCCCACCGGGGCGCATTGGCCTGATTAGCGCCGGGCCGACGGCCTGGTATTCGGGCATGTTGCCGGGGCTGCTGGCCGGGCGACAGCACCCGGCGGATTGCCAGGTGGAACTGCCGGCGCTGTGCCGGGCGGCCAAGGTCGAGCTGATTATTCAGCCGGTGGAGAGCCTGTCCGCCGTCCAGCAACAGGTGCAGCTGGCCGATGGGCAAACCCTCACGGCCAGCTGGCTATCGCTGAATGTCGGCGCGCAGGTGGCTGCTCCGCCGCAACAAGGCACGGCCATGCAGCTGCTGGCGGTGAAACCCTTCGCCGAGTTCCTCGCCGGCTGGCAACAGTGGCAGGCCGCGCCGCAACCCCTGGCGATTCTCGGCGGCGGTGCGGCGGGGGTCGAGCTGGCGCTGGCCCTGGCCGGGCAGGTGCCGCAACTGGCGCTGTTCTGCGCCGGCCACCTGCTCGATGGTTTGTCTGCTGGCGTGCGCCTGCGCGCGCTCGGCCACTTGCGCCAGCGCGGCGTGTGGGTGCGCGAGGATTGCCCGATCAGCCGGATCGAGGACGACTGCCTGCTCAGCGGCGACGAGCCGGTCTGGCGCGGCCAGCGCCTGCTGCTCGCCAGTGGCGCGCAAGCCTGGCCCTGGCTGGCGCACAGCGGTCTGGGCGGTGATGAGCAGGGCTTTGTGCTGATCGCGCCAACGCTGCAGAGCTACACTCACCCGACGATTTTCGCCGTGGGCGATTGCGCCAGCCTGCCCGGCGCACGCAAGAGCGGGGTCTACGCGGTGCGCCAGGGGCCGGTGCTGGCGGCCAACCTGAACGCCGCTCTGCGCGGCCTGCCACTACGCCGTTATCGCCCACAACGGCAGAGCCTGGCGCTGCTTGCCACCGGCGATGGCGGGGCCTTGCTTGACTGGCACGGCTACAGCGCCGGCGGGCAGTTGTTCGGGCGCTGGAAGGATTATCTGGACCGGGGCTTTATCCAGCGGCATCGCCTGTCCGGTTAGCCGGCTTGCCGCCCCCGTCGCTACGCGCCCCCTGCGCGGCTTTCAGGCTAATGGCGTGCGACCAAAGTGCCATGGCCCTGCGCGGCATTGAATGATCGAATCGGCGTGTAGCGACGAGCGGGTGCCTACAGATTGTGCCCTTCAGGCCGATTCAATGAGCATGCGAGTGCTGCGCCCTGCATTGCGGGCGATATGCATAAGCGGGCGACACGGATGTAGTTGGCCTCGGCACCGCCACAATAAAAGGCTCTGTACCGGTTAACTGTTGATACAGACCGCCGTCACGTGGGAGCGGCTTTAGCCGCGAAAGATCTTCAGTTTTCAAAGATTTTCGCGGATAAATCCGCTCCTACAAAAGCGCGGCTTCTCCTGCAACACGTCACTGGGACATAGCCTATTTTTTCAGC
>DELY01000011.1:42624-60920 GCA_002354655.1 Pseudomonas sp. UBA2684 | reverse complement strand
GGCGGTTGCAGGGGCTGAGTGCAACACGGTTATTGAATTGAAGCAGGCGCATCATGCCGCATAGCCATGGCTTCCTGCATCACTTTGCCCATAACTTCAATTGGGCATTTGAAGTCGAAGCGCTTACGTGGGCGCATGTTCAGTTGCAGTGCGATGGCATCCAGTTCTTCCTGGCTGTGTACCGACAGGTCTGTGCCTTTGGGCAGGTACTGGCGGATCAAGCCATTGATGTTTTCGTTGCTGCCGCGCTGCCAAGGGCTGTGCGGGTCGCAGAAGTAAATGGCCACCCCGGTCTGCTGAGTGATTTCAGCATGCCGCGCCATTTCTCGGCCCTGGTCGTAGGTCATGCTCTTGCGCATTGCCAGCGGCATGCCATTGAGCGCTGCACTGAAGCCCTCCATCGCCGAGGTTGCCGTCGCATCATTCATCTTCACCAGCATCAGGTAGCCACTGGTGCGCTCCACCAACGTGCCTACGGACGAGGCGTTGGCCTTACCCTTGATCAGGTCGCCTTCCCAATGCCCCGGCATCAGACGGTCTTCAATCTCCGGCGGACGCACATGGATGCTGACCATCTCGGGAATCTGGCCGCGCCGATCCACGCCACCAGAGCGCGGCCTGCGTGTTGTCTTGCTTTGGCGCAGACAGATGATCAGCTCCTTACGCAGCTCGCCGACCGGCAAGGCATAGATCGCGTTATAGATCGTCTCGCGACAGACGTAGGCCTCTCTGAGGCTGGGAATGTTCATGCTGCGCAGCTTGCCGGCAATCTGCTCGGGAGACAAACGCTCACGCAGCATATGAACCACCAGCTCAAAGCGCTCGCTACCCGGCAACAGCTTTCGCATCGGTCGACACACCTGGCGGCGGGCTTGCATCTGCTGTTGGGCTACACGGGCCGAGTAGCCACCACAGGCATCTCGATTGCGGCGCAGCTCCCGGCTGATGGTCGAAGGGGATCGGTTGATCAAGCAGGCAATCCTACGCAGGCTGAAGTCTTGGGCATGACCGATTTGAATGGTGGCGCGCTCTTCAACGCTGAGTTCGGAATAAGACATAGGGGCAGCACCGTACCGGAATGGTCAGGTGTTGCACTCAGTTTTTGCCGCCGCCTTTCTTAAAACAGAACCCACATCTCCAACTGGACACCCGATTCCTCGATGAGAACGCGAAAGCTAGAATAATTGCGACACTGAGCGATCTAGACTCATCCAACAATGGAACACTATTTCACTCCGACAACTTTCAAGCACTAAGCCTTTTACAGGAAAAGTACAAAAAAAATGTAGGCTGCATCTATACAGACCCACCATACAACACAAATGCATCATCAATTTTATATAAAAACGACTATAAAGACTCATCTTGGCAAACTCTAATGCAAGACCGGCTAGCACTTGCCAAAAACCTAATGAAAGACGACTCGATAATCGCTGTCGCCATTGATGACGAAGAGGTTTCGCCCCTACGATTCATTTTAGGTGAAATATTTGAAAAAGAGCTCGGTGTAGCTGTTGTGAGATCTAATCCGCAAAGCAGAAAGGCAACGGGAAAACTCTCCCCAGTGCATGAGTACATATTGTTTTACGGCAAGTCCGAGGACTCAACCCCATATTCCATTGGATACAGTGAAGCAAAAGCAGCACGATACCCGCTCTCAGATAGCAACGGACGATACTCTTGGCTTAACTTTATTAGGACTGGAAATAACGACTTACGACAGGACAGACCGACACTCTACTATCCAATCGTCGTCAACTCTGAAAACCAAATACGCATCCCAAAGATGATTTGGAACGGAGAAAGCCAGAGCTATGATCTTCAAGAAGAAATAGCGACTGATGAGCAGCTAGTATTTCCAGTAAAAGAAGTAAATGGAACCTTAATAGAGAAGAGATGGCAACGAGGGCATGTCCGAGTCCACTCTGACTACAGCGATTACCGAGTACGCCGAAATGGCTCTGGAGAAATCAGTATCGATTTCAAAACCCGCATGGACGAAGAGGCTTTGCCTGTGACGTGGTGGGACAAACCAGAATATGCATCTGCAAACTACGGGGCTGCAGAATTAAAGGAGCTTTTCCAAACAAACTCGTTTGACTACCCGAAAGCCAAAAAACTCGTAGAAGATGCCTTACGTGCTTGCGGAGCGAGCCACGATAAAAACACAGTCGTATTGGATTTTTTTGGCGGCTCCGGCACTACCGCGGACGCGGTTATAACGATAAACAGGGCCGCCGAAGGCAAAGATAGAAAATACATACTAATCGAACAAGGCGAACATTTTGATGAGATCCTAAAACCAAGAATTCAGAAAGTCGCCTATTCCTTAGACTGGAAAAGCGGGAAACCGATTTCGAGAAATGGAAATAGCCATTGCTTTAAATATCTACGCCTAGAGTCTTTCGAGGACACGCTGAACAATCTTCAGCTCCCAGAGGCGCCTCGTCTGAACACCAGCACTCCTGAGTCCGCAGAGATGGCTCGGGACTATATGCTGAAATACTGGCTTGAATTTGAAACCGTCGGTAGCCCAAGCCTGCTCAATGTTCGTGAGTTTACCGACCCCACGTCCTACAAACTCAAGGTCAAGCAGGCCGGCAGCGATGCCCAGGTGGAGAAAACCATCGACCTGGTGGAAACCTTCAACTGGTTGATTGGCCTGCATGTCGCCCACCTCGACCAGCCGCGCCGCTATGCCATTGAGCTGGTGCGTGAGGCCGACCCAGAGCTACCCAAAGACCAGGATACACGATGGCGCTCCACCGCCATCAAGGAGCGTGACGATGGCGAATTCTGGTTCCGCGCTGTGGAAGGCCACATCCTTAGCGTACCGGGAGACGAGCTATCGCGTGAACGTGTGCTGGTGATCTGGCGCAAGCTGACCGGCGACTCCGGTCGCGATCAAGCCGCTCTCGAAGCCTGGCTGAACAAACGCGGCATCAACCCACGTGAAAGCGAGTTCGAACATATCTACGTCAACGGCAACCATGCCCTGCCCAGCGATGGCGATGCCGCCACACGCGTGCGCCTGATCGAAGAGACCTTCGCCCAGCGCATGTGGGAGGACGCTTGAGATGGCTCGCGCCCCGCGTAAAAGCAAAGTCCAGCCGCCACTGATAGCCAGCCACTTTCAGGATGCCTTGGTACTCAATCAGTATCTGATCGGCCTGTTTGGCATCGATCCGCTGGTGACTCACAAGGACGAAGGCCGCCCCGTGCGGCCACTGGAGATCATAGCCAAGTCGCTGCGCAGCGCCGAGCCGGGCATCGGCCCGGACGGCAAGCACCGCTTTCTGGCCAAGCTGATCTCACACCTGCCCGCCAATGCGACATTGACCCCGATTGAGCTGGAGCGCTACGACGCCAACCTGGTGGCGCATACACGAGCTATCAATGCCCGGCGCAAGCACAAGGGAGAAATCGCCTGGAAATACTTCCAGTGGCTGACCCTGCTGTTTGTCGAGATCTACCTCGACCGCTACTTCAACGACCGCCAGGGTCTGTGCGCAGCGCTCAATGAATTTATCGAGCGTTTCAACCAGCACCATCAAGGCCAAGGGCGCGAAACGGGCATCGGCGCTTACACTGTTGAAGACCTCAACAAGATCTGCCTGCAGAACGCCACGGGCAGCGGCAAGACGTTGCTCATGCATGTGAATTTGCTGCAGTTTGCCCAGCATGCGCGGGCGACTGCGCAGGCCGATGCTTTCAGCCGGGTCATTGTGCTGTCGCCGAACGAACGCCTGTCCGAGCAGCACGAACGTGAGCTGCGCGAGAACGGCTTCTACCCGGAGCCACTGCGCCAGGAAAGCGACCTGATCTCACGCGGTCAGAATGCCCTCGATGTGCCGCTGCTGACCGAAATCACTAAGCTGGCGGACGAACAAAAGGTCAAGCAAATGGCCGTCGACAGTTTTGGCGATGGCAACCTGCTGCTGGTCGACGAAGGCCACCGTGGCATGAGCGGCAGCGACTGGAAAAGTAAGCGCGACAAGCTTGCGGCCAAGGGCTTCACCTTCGAGTATTCCGCTACCTTCAAGCAGGCAGTCAAGGCAGCCAACGACCGCGTGCTGGCCGAGAGCTACGCCAAAGCGGTGCTGTTCGATTACAGCTACCGCTACTTCTATGCCGATGGCTATGGCAAGGACTACCGCATCTTCAACCTGCCTAAGGATGAACTGGCCCACAAGGACGCCTACCTGACCGCTGCCCTGTTGGGGTTTTATCAGCAGCTGCGCATGTTCACCGAGGCGGGCAATCGCTACACCGGCTACAACCTGGAAAAGCCGTTGTGGGTCTTTGTCGGTGCAAGCGTCACCGGGCGCAAGGTCGATGAGGAAAGCGTACAGCCGTCCGATGTGGCGCAGATCCTCGACTTCCTGGCGCGCTTCCTCGCCCACCGTGAAGCCTTTACTACTCTTATCCATACTGTGCTCAACGGCAACAGCCAGCAGACCGGGCTGCTCGATGCCCAAGGGCGCGACATCTTCGTGCAGTCCTTCCCTTACCTGAAGGGCTTGAAGCAAAGCGCAGCACAGTTCTATTCCGACATCTGCCAGCGTCTGTTCCATGCCCCTGGCGGCGGTCACTTGGTGGTTGAGCGTGTGAAAGGTGACAGCGGCGAGTTGCTGCTGAAGGTTGGCGAATCCGACGAACCCTTTGGTGTCATCAACGTCGGCGATGCCGCGGCGCTGGCCAAGCATGTGCAGGATGAGCTGGAAGACAAGCACTCCCTTGCCGAGGTGCGCCCTAGCGAGTTTGGCGAGCCGGTATTCGGTGACGTGCATAAACCGACCTCGCCCATTCACATGCTGATCGGCTCGAAGAAATTCATCGAAGGCTGGGACTGTTGGCGAGTATCCAGCCTGGGCCTGATGCGTATGGGCCAGAGCGAAGGCGCACAGATCATTCAGCTTTTCGGGCGCGGCGTGCGCCTGAAAGGCAAAGACATAAGCCTGATGCGTACCAGCCGCTATCAGCCGGTGAACCCACCGCGGGATATTCACTTCCTGGAGACGCTGAACGTGTTCGGTGTGCAGGCTGACTTTATGGCGACCTTCCGCGACTTCCTCGAAAGCGAAGGCCTACCGCCGAACGATGCGCCACATGTTGAGGAAATCACCCTCAACGTCACCCACGACTTTGGCCAGAAGCTGAAGATCCTCCGCTCCAAATTCCGCAAAGACACCCAGGAGCAGTACGACTTCCGCAAACACGGCCCCATCGTGGATCTCGGTATCGGAGCCCTCCCGCCCGGTTTGACCAAGGGGGGAATGCCATTGGTGGTTGATCGCTTCCCACGCCTGCAAATGATCCAGGCCAAAGAGGTTATGGGCCAGGCTCCTGAGGCAGCCGATAACCCACCACGTCACTTCGATGCCTTGCGCCTGTCGATGCTCGACTGGGACAAGTTGTGGTTCGATCTGGAGCGCTTCCGCCGCCAGCGACACCTGGACAACGTCATCGTCAAAGAAGAAGTGCTACGCCCACTGCTGGAGACCCCAGACTGGTATCGCGTCCTGGTGCCCGCGCACTGGTGGGCACCTTCGATGGCCAACCTGCGTCACTGGCAATCGATAGCCTTCGAACTGCTCTGCGGTGCCCTGGAGCGCTGCTTCAATCACCAAAAGCGCAAATACCTCGATCCGCGCATGGAACTGGTTCTGCTCACCCGCGAGAACGAGAACCTGCCGGGTGACGACATCAACTACCAGTTGATCGTCGAGGCTACCGAGCAATACCTGATCGACGACATCAAAGCGCTGAAGGCAGAGCTGGCGCAAGTCGGCTGGCGTGACCACGGCCACGTCCAAGGCCTAAGGCTAGACGCTCACCTCTATGAGCCGCTGCTTTCCAGCGAAAAGGTGAAGATCCAGCCCGTCGGCCTCAACAAGTCCGAGTTTCAATTCGTCGAAGACTTGCGTCTCTGGCTGGTAGCCAACGACGCAAGTCTTGCTGAACGTGGAGAGCGCATCTTCCTGCTGCGCAACCTGGCCAAGCAGGGCGTCGGTTTCTTTGAAGCCGGCAATTTCTATCCGGACTTCATCCTCTGGTGCCTGAAGTCGGATGGCAGTCAGCGCATCTGCTTTATCGACCCGCACGGACTGGAACACGAAGGCCCCGGCAGCGACAAGATCCAGCTCTCGCAAAACATCAAGGATCTGCAGGCGCGCCTGAATGATCCTGGGGTCACGCTGGAGTCGGTCATCCTGTCACCGAGTACGAACCGTATGCGCATCCAGCACCTGTGGAGTCAGCAAGGCCTGCCAACCCCAGATCTGAATGCGCTGCATGTTTTCTTTATCGGGGAACCGGACTACATCGGCAAAGTATTGGAGCTGGTGTCGCCTTAGAGGGGGTGTACCCCTTCAAGGCAGCACACTAATCACCAAATAATCGAAAAGTCCAAAGAGGGACTTTTCGGTTCATTTTGGGGACTCATTTCAGCCGCTACTTAGGCCACCCTGTTCAGGGCTTCATCAGCTACACACTCTTACGTACCCGCGGTTGCTGGCTCTCTACCTGTCGCCTCAAGCGTTGCAGTTATTCTATGAATTCAGGATGTCATGCCCGGCAGCTATTGGTCCAGGCTGTGTCAAAACGCTTTAGAGCGAGCTTGACAGTCAGAATCGCAACGAAATACGTGTTCCTATGAAAATTTTAGGGCTGCTGACCAACCAAACGCTGGCAGATTTTACGTAGCAACGCAGACTTCAAACGGTGTCTGCGTTTTTACCCTGCCTCAGCCGGTAGCTGCCGGTCACGAACGACCGGAGCCTGCCAATAGCGGACGGCGAGATATGGTGAAGGCAATTGGATGGCGTCATCGATGCAGCTTTCTACTCTGGAAGGCAGCAGGGCGGTAGCGCCATCCATGTCGCGATTCTTCCTGAACACTTCCTGAACAATGTCGCGTTTTCCGCGATCACCTCTAAACTAGACAAGGACTTACAAGACGACAAGGACGGTTATGCGACGTGCCGTCACGACAGAAAACGCGACAGGGTGTGTCGCCTAATTACTGGTTGGGCGTACATCAACCAAACATCAGAGGTCAACAATGCCCACTCCGGTATACATAACAGCAGCCGTAGGTTTTCTACTGGGAATCCAATTTGGCCCCTCTATTGCAGCAATGAATACTGTTTTCATGGGGCTCGTTGCATGGGCCATTTGCGGATTTCGCTTAACCTCACCAGAAGCGAAACCAGCCAATATAGAAAATAACTCTCCCACCCTCACCGCAGCCCACCCTGGCGTTTTCATCATCAAGGCTGCAAACGATGCCTCTATGAGCACTACAGAATACGGCCAGGCAGTAATTGGATGGGCTTGCCAAGCCTTTCCCTCAAGCATGGGCGCGATACTCGAGTCTCCCGACCAGTCTCTAATTATGAAAAAAATTAGAGAAAATCCATTTCCCCTAGAGCTTCAGCTAATTGCATTGCACTCTTCAATTTATTGGGTTTACGCGCTTTCGGTCAGCAAGGCGCCTGAGAGCATAGTCACTGAACTTAATAGAGGTTTGGAAGTTGGGTTATCTAAGCTGCACGACCCGCAAGGAGCACCATTCGACACCAGCCTAAAAGAGCTTTATATGATTTCATTTAAGGCTTACTTCTCCGCTCAAACAAAGGTATTTAACGATCACGAGGGAGATTACCCTGATTTAGTCTCCCAATCTTTCTTCCATATATTGTCTCAAGTGTACAAGGTCAATCCAGGGCAAATAGAGACCATAACCAGGTTTCATCTTGGGCACATTATCGACGACCTCACTCCCACACACCTAATTATCCTAAAAAACGAACTTGGCATTTCTTTTGGATAACGCCAAACAAGCGGTCCAAATCGTTCGCTTCGCTCTCTGGGACTGCGTGCCGCAGCCCCTTAACCTAAACGTTAGATGCCCGAGTTACCCAAGCAAAGGAGTATGCAATGAAAATTGAAATAAATAACTGCAACAACATTGAACAGGGGCAAATTACTATTGCAGAACACTTGCTAAATATTAAATACGCAATAAATGGCACTGGAAAAAGTACCGTATCAAAAGCAATTCAAAAATCCATTGCCTCAAGAATTAGCGGAAAGAATGAATTACTAGCGCTTAAGCCCTTCAAGGCTGTCAATGATGATAATGCTCTTCCCTCTGTTGTAGGCTGTGAGACGATCGGTAGCGTTAAAGTATTTGACGAGTCATATATAAATGATTTCACCTATCAGCCAGATGAATTGCTCAAGGGGAGCTTTGATATTCTTATTCGAGATGAGAATTATGATTCGGTAATGGCCGAAATTGAAGAGCTCGTATCTCAAATAAAAAACCATTTTAATGAAGATAAAGACATTGAGGCTCTAATATCTGACTTTGATGAACTAAGTAACAGTTTTGGTAAGCCTACAAAAACAGGGGTTCACGGTTCTAGTGCAATAGCGAAAGCCTTCAAGGGAGGCAACAAGGTTACGAATATCCCAGAAGGGCTAGAAGCGTACCAGCACTTTATTCAAGGAGTAAATAATGTTAAGTGGGTCAAGTGGCAGTTAGATGGCGGACAATTTATTGAAGGATCAGACAGCTGTCCTTATTGCGTTGGTGACGTAAAGGATACAAAAGAAACGATCAAGCGCGTTGGAGATGTCTATGATTCAAAATCAATTGAAAATCTCAACAATCTTGTCCAGATATTTCAGCGCCTCGAAAAATATTTCTCAGATCAGACAAGAGAGATAATAAGCGAGTTTGTTTCGAGTGTGGATGGTTACAGTGAGGAACAGGTTGGATACCTTCTTGAAGTAAAAGATCAAGTAGACAGGTTCAATGGTAGGTTTAAGCAGCTTAAAAACATCGGATTTTTTACGTTCAAAGACGTAGAAAAAGTAATCGATGAGTTGCGCAAATACACAGTCGATTCAAACTTGTATAGCCACCTTCAATCAGAAGAAGCGTTAGCAAAAATAGCAAATGTCAATAAATCAATAGAAAACCTGATTGCCAAGGCCGGAAAACTTCAGGGGCGCATAACCGTTCAAAAGAAGTATATTGAGCGCGTAGTTCAGGATAACAAAAGTAATATTAATACTTTTCTTCGTAATGCAGGTTATAGATATACGGTAGATCTTATCGAGGACGACGCGGGTAAGCATAGGCTCAAGTTGACTCACTCCGATTTAGATTCAGCAGAAGTTCCCGGTGTTAGAAATGTGCTTAGCTATGGCGAACGCAATGCTTTTGCATTGGTGTTATTTATGTTTGATGCTCTGAAGACGTCACCTGACTTAATTGTTTTGGATGATCCAATCTCCTCCTTTGACAAAAATAAAAAATACGCGATTATTGAGATGCTTTTTCGGAAGGAAAAATCTTTTAGAGGAAAAACGGTTTTACTTCTGAGCCATGATTTCGAACCGATCGTAGACATGCTATACCATCATAGTGATAGATTCGAAAAGCCACATGCTTCTTTTCTACAGAATAATAATGGTCAACTGCAAGAGGTAAAGATTGAGAAATGCGACATTATGACCTTTGTGGACATTAACTCATCTAATATCACGAGTGGTGCCAGTCTGGTTGCAAAGCTGGTATACCTGCGCCGTACCTATGAGATACTCAATTCAAAGGGAGTGGCGTACCAGTTAGTTTCGAATGTATTTCATAGAAGACAAGTGCCATTGATATTCGAAAACAGCACGTCACGCGAAATGACGCCAGCCGAAATCAATCAAGCTGAAACCGAAATTAAATTACGCATTTCTGAATTCGATTATTCAAATGTCATTCAATTGATTCTAGATACCCCTGCAATGATTGAGCTTTACCAATCATGTGGTAATAATTATGAGAAATTACATATTTATAGAATCATATCTGAAGGCGCCGATCATGCTGATGTAGTCCTGAAGTTTATAAATCAGGCGTTTCACATAGAAAACGACTACATTTATCAGCTAAATCCCGCAAAATACCAAACGGTACCACAGTACGTTATTGACGAGTGTGACCAATATGTCGCCACATTAAGATGAAAAGGGGACAGATGAAAGGGGGACGATTTATTTGTAGGGCAGACCGTCCGATTTTGGCTGGTTGAAGTCGGGCACGAACGGCAGAATCCGGCCCACAGCGGCAGGTCAGCAGCATCAATATCGTGGTCTGTCCCCGTTTGTTGATGGTTACGCCATCTAGTAAAAGGAAACGTAGCCAAACTGCCGAAGGTCCCCCTCAAGCCACTCGACTACAGAGTTAAGCTCCTCATCATCGATGGAGTGTCGAACTCGATCCAAAAGTGCAAGGGCGCTAGCTGCCGATAGAGCCTGCGCAGCACTCACGGCGAACAATAGTGCGCTGTGACGGATACGCTCATCCTGGCTGGTATCAATCGCGATGGACTCCATAACCCCTTGCGTGTCCTCCATAGTGTCGATCAGCACATGCACACATTGTCCTATTGTTCCCCTGTCAACTCCTGCATCGTCTATGGCAGAGAGCATTGTTAAAGCATCTCTGCGGTCAAATCGCTCCCTCATGATAAGAAGAGCGCCACGACGAACCTCCTCATCAATAATGTTTCGTTTGCTCCAGAAAATATCGCCATGCCCTGGGATGTGGCAAAGCCGCGCTATTAGCGTGCGAAGAAGAGCGTGCCCTCTGTAGTTTGTAATGCAGGAGATGAGGTAGTACCACGTTGCCGACTGATTTCGATGGTACGCAAAGAGAGCCCGTAGGCCGTCAAAGCAGCGCTCCACGTCATCTCGAATGGAGACACTCTCCAGCGCCCGCCCGAAATTTGGTTCGCGACTGTACTGGTCTCGATACCGCAGGCAATGGTTTCGGAACTCTGGGAATGTGGACTCCGAAAAGTCTTGGTCCGCATAGATTGTGTAGGGTCCATCTGTGATGGCCGAGGGCTTCTTTCGAAGGTGATCAGTGATGTCGACCCAAACTGCCTTTTTCCTTTCGGGATCAAAGATCACTGCAAGCACAGGCAATGTGTGAGACGCCCAATACTCGAAGTGATCACTGTCTGATTGGAAGACATATCGGCCAGAAAGGCTACGGTAGGACGCCCCTGATTTTATCTGTAAAGCCACGCAACAGCCGGTGGCATTCTCTTCCACTACAAATTCGACGTAGGCGTCGTTACCTAAGTCGTTATGGAGATCAATTTCTTGAAAAGTTGAGTTCTGGCGCTCAACCAATCCTTGTACGAAGTTGACTCCATCACGACTGGTTGCCTGCGAGCGCTTTCTTTTCGTCGTCATATTACTCGTGAAACCTAACGATTGAGCTTTGATACAACCATTCTAGAGCCTACCCGATTAGTATTGCAGTGATTGAACTCAGTCTGACCTGCCAGGGTCCGTTCTTGGCCGAAAGCAGCCTTCCCAAGCCAGGAACCGCTACCACACCTTGATAGCATTTTGCCCATGAAATCACCGACCATGCCAGGAATGCTTTTCCCTTGTGACCCACCCATCCGATAACGGAAAACCCACCCCATGACCCCGTCATGGAGCAAGCCATGTTTTCTTTCCTGCGCCGCAGAAACGCCCTGCCCTCTGCTGGCCCTTCTCCATGCGGATACTTGCAACCCGCGCACAGCCAGGATCTGCTTTCATCATCGCGTCGCCAGAAACTGCTTGAGAACATCTGGCAGCGCGCATCGCTGTCTCGCCAGCAGTTCTCCGAGCTCTATCGCCGCCCGCTTGAGCGCTTCGCAGAACTGGTACAGCAACTCCCTGCTTCGGAAAACCATCACCACGCACACCCTGGTGGAATGTTGGATCACGGCCTCGAAATCGTCGCCTATGCACTGAAGATCCGGCAAACATACCTTCTCCCCATTGGGGCTCCGCCTGAATCGCAGTCAGCACAGGCCGAAGCCTGGTCAGCTGCTGCAGCTTACGGAGCACTGATACATGACCTCGGCAAGATCGCCGTCGACGTGCAGGTGGAACTGGAAGGCGGGAAGACCTGGCACCCTTGGCATGGCCCAATCAGTCGCCCGTATCGATTCCGGTACGTGAAGGGGCGTAATTATCAACTACACGGGGCAGCTGCAGCGCTGATCTACTCGCAGATCCTTACACCCAACCTCCTGGACTGGCTCAGTGGTTTCCCTGAGCTGTGGTCGCAGTTGATCTTCATCCTGGCCGGACAGTACGAGCACGCTGGCATCCTCGGTGAGATCGTGATCAAAGCCGACCAAGCTTCTGTTGCTCAAGAGCTGGGAGGAAACCCCGAGCGCGCGCTGGCGGCGCCGAAGCAATCGCTACAACGGCAGCTGGCCGAAGGCCTGCGTTACCTAGTGCGCGAGAAGTACAAGCTGAACCACCCAGATGGTCCGGCGGATGGCTGGCTGGCCCAAGACGCCCTATGGCTTGTCAGCAAACCCACAGCGGACCAGCTGAGAGCCTATCTGCTGGCTCAGGGCATAGAGGGTATCCCAAGCTCGAACGCACCATTTTTCAACATGCTGCAGGATCAGGGCGTAATCCAGACGAACGCCCAGGACAAGGCGATCTGGAAAGCCACCATCGACAATGGCCGCGGATGGAGAAACACGCTCACTGTACTGAAGCTGTCTCCATCGCTTATATGGCCAGACGCAAAGGATCGTCCTACCGGCTATACAGGCACTCTCGAGCTCGAGGAGGCAGGCGCGCCGGCGGAGGAAACCGTGGCGGGTCAGCCAGGTCCACAAATAGACAGTCCTGCCGAGATTGAGGACGCTGCCCCCTTCCCCACAGCACACACGAACACCCCTGCGACCACACCACAGGTGTCAACAAACCGTGACAACGAAGTAGACGAATTACTGGCACTTTTTGGTAATATCACTTCGACATCAGAAGAGCTAGACACTAGCCAAGGCTCAGCGACCGCCGCCCCCACTCCAAAAGAGAGGAATGCGCTCCCACAAGAACCTTTTGAGACCGATGACGGGTCTCCAGCATATATCGAAGACAAAGGAATGATGCCAAGCAGTACGAATGAGCTGGGACAGGGATTTGTTGACTGGCTTAGAACAGGCATCGCCTCCCGTCGCATAATCATCAACGACACCAAGGCCCTGGTACATACGGTAGCTGGTACAGCGATGCTGGTTACCCCGGGCATCTTCAAGCGGTTCGTGCAAGAGTTTCCCGCGATCGAGCAGCAGGCAAAAGTCCAGCAAACCAATGCTTGGCAGCTCGTCCAGCGCAGCTTCGAGAAACAGAAGTTGCACCGGAAGACCGACAAGAGCCTCAACATCTGGACGTGTGATGTGGTTGGTCCCCGCAAGTCGAAGCAGCTCCGCGGCTATTTGCTGCGTGATCCCCACACCATCTTCGCCGAGGTCCCGTTCGATAACGTTAGCCTGACGCTAAAAACCGAAGCAGCGGGGGCTGAATAATGACGCCTCTTGAGCTGACCCAGGAATACATCTTTGCGCATGACCTTCGTGCTGCCAGTGCGAAGATCTACCTGGCCGCAACCAAAGCACTGATCAAACACTTCGGCGGTGTCGATGTCGAAACGATCGATCACCGCAACATTTTGGCCTGGCGGCGAAAAGTCTTGGAAAATGGTTTGTCCAAACGGAGCTGGAATACGTACTCCAACCACCTGCGCACCATCTGGGGGTATGGCCTAGAGCATGGAATCCTGACCCATACCTCGATCAACCCGTTCAAAAAGACCACCGTGATACCGCCCAAGCGACCGAGCAAGACAGTCGCCGGTGACGCTATTCAACGAGCACGGAGTTGGATCACCTCACTGGTGGACCTAGAGCAATGCACCGGCGACAGAAGCAAGATCACGCCGGCCTGGTTCTGGCTGGCTACCTTCGAATTGTTCTACTACACAGGCATCCGACTGAATGCCTTGCTCTGCCTGCGTTACAAGGACATTGACTGGGACAAGCAGATGATCCTTGTTCGTGGTGAAACCGAGAAAACACACCGTGAATTCTCGGTACCGATCATGGAGGGCCTGGCACCACACCTCAGGCGCCTCCTGGACGAGGCAAAGGGCGCAGGCTTTGCCCCCGAAGACCAGTTGTTCAACGTCAATCGCTTCTCTCGGCATTACCACCGCAAGGAAATGAACATCGACCAGGTGGAAGCGATGTACCGGAAGCTCACCGACAAGATCGGCGTGAGAATGACGCCGCACAGGTTTCGCCACACGCTGGCCACGGACCTAATGAAGCAGCCGGAGCGAAATATCCACCTGACCAAGAGCCTGTTGAATCACACGAACATTGCTACAACGATGAACTACATCGAGGCGGACTACGACCACATGCGCGCTGTCCTGCATGAACGTAGCCTTGCCCAAGGCGCTCTAAAGCATGTGCGCCGGGTAGATAGCAGTGGAGCAATACCCCAGCCTACAAATGACCAGGAGCAGAGGCTTAGTAGAGAGCCAGCCAACCAGGCCATTCAACAGATTGAGCGCCTTACGTCCAATCGACAGCCGTGTGAGTCAGGGCAAATGCCTACCGCCCCGACCGACCGCAGCGCAATGCTGCTGGAGTTCTCGTCGGTTGATTCGGTTCCGCCCTTACCACCCGGGGAACTGTTCGAAACCAACATGCTGTTCACGCTAATAGCGAATATGCAGAGGGCACCATCCTTCAGCCGTCGCAGCAGCGGCACGGCAGGGGGATTTGGACAGACAGCCAATGCTAGAGCATCTCCCTAGGCTGTTTTCCGGCGCAGCTACCGACGAACGGCACTTCGCCATCTAAGCCTGATCGCGAGATCTCATTACAGATGCGAGGGATGGTGCCGACTGACGCCTGAAAAATGGCGTCAATGACAAGGCGAATGCGTTTCAAAGAAAAGGCAACTAGCCGCAACCCTTGTGATTTTCGGTCACATCGGGGTCGATTTCGCACGCCTACAGAAAGGAATAAAGCACTAGAAACAGAACAGCCCGCCTAAAAAGGCGGGCTGTTCCATATTGACATCACTCCAGAGCGAATCTAATGTTCGCCCCAGACGGCTGCAAGACTAGCAAGACGGCACTGCAATACCCTTCCTAGAACTACATACCACCATGGTGAAAATGGTGGGTCGTGTGGGATTCGAACCTACGACCAATTGGTTAAAAGCCAACTGCTCTACCAACTGAGCTAACGACCCAAAAATGGTCGGGGTAAGGGGATTCGAACTCCTGACATCCTGCTCCCAAAGCAGGCGCGCTACCGGACTGCGCTATACCCCGATTGAAAGATTGGCTCCGCGACCAGGACTCGAACCTGGGACCCAATGATTAACAGTCATTTGCTCTACCGACTGAGCTATCGCGGAACTACGTGCTTTCAGTTCTCCGTTACTGGCTTTGGCCTAAACCGTTTCCCGTATCAGAGGCGCGCCATTTTACGGTTCCAGAACGCCCTGTCAACCCCTTAAATTGCTTTTGTGACAATGCTTTGCAGGTGAACGACGGGCTGCTATATCTTCCTATGACTGTGATCATCGCAGGACGCGTCAGCCACAAGGCTTCAGCCAGGAAAGTCCATGAGCAACCAGGGCACGCCACCATTCCCCCCCAAACCCACTGCAACCCTTGCCAGCCGAGGCATTCAGCCGCGCTTTGGCGAGCTGGTGCAGAGCTGTCGCAAACTGGTGATGAACCGCCTCGCCGAGCACCTGGCCGGCGTGTTCGGCCAGGTTGACGACACCCTGTTCGAATGCGCGGAAAAAGCCGAGAACAATCAGGTGCAAACCCTGTTCTTCGACAACATGCGCGAGATCCGCAAACAGCGCCCACAAATCGAACGCAGCTATCACCAGAAAATCTCGCAAAACTTCTCCGACTTCCTCGACGGCAAACTAAAGCCGCCCGCCAGCACCACGGAACTGGATGCCGAGCAACTGGCGCTGGTGCAAAACGAGGAGTACGAAGAAAGCCTGCAAGTCACCAATATGGTCAGCCGGGTCAAATCCCGTTGCGCGCAGCCACTGTTCGCGCTCGAGCAACGCCTGGCACTGCTCAACAACGGCCAAAAGCTCGGAGAGGACAGCAACCCCTTCGGCCCGCAGATGATCGCCCAGGCCTTTCGCGAAGCACTGGCGCCCTGCCCCTTTCCGCTGCGCATCAAGGTGGTTCTCTACGCACTGTTCGATCAGCACGTCATGCGCAGCCTGGACAGCGTCTATAGCGCGTTGAATCAACGCCTGATCGATGCCGACGTGCTGCCCAACCTTAAATACAGTGCGCCACGCAACCCCAGCGCGGCGCGCCCAGGCACCACGGCGCCGGCCGCCAGCAGCGACAAACCAACTGGCAACTCAGACGTGCAGCCAGCCGCCAGCGCGCCCGCGCAGCCGCGCCGCGCCGCGCACGACCTGAACGGCCCGCCACCCAGCGACCCTGCCGTACTGCTGGACGGCCTTGCCGCGCTGCTCGGCGAACACCGCCAGCGTGACATCAATGCGCCGCTGCTCGGCGGCACCCGCAGCATCGCCAGCCTCGCCCCGCGTGACGCAACGCGGACCTACAACGCCAGCGAATTGCTCGAAGCACTCAACCGTATGCAACGCCAGTCGGCCGACGACCTGGCGCAGCGCCTGCACAACCCGCAACCCGTTGCAGGCTTGAAAGCCGACCTACAGCAACAACTCGAGGCGCACAGCGACAGCCCCGGCCAGCAAAAACTCTCGGACCAGGAAGCCGATGTCATCGACCTGGTCGGCATGCTGTTCGACTTTATTCTGGACGACGACAACCTGCCGGATAACTGCAAAACCGCACTCTCTCACCTGCACACGCCTTACTTAAAAGTCGCCCTGCAAGACAAGGCACTGTTTACCCAACACCATCACCCCGCGCGGCGCCTGCTCAATGCCATGGCGCAGGCCGGCGTGCTGTATGGCGGCGAAGGCGATGAGCGCGGGCTGCTGGCCAAGATGCAGTGGGTGGTCGAACGGGTCATTCACGGTTTCACCGGCGAGCTGCAACTGTTCGAGAACCTGCTGGAGGAGTTCAACGAGTTCGCCGCCACCCTGCGGCACAAGGTCGAACTGCGCGAACGCCGCGCGGTGGAAGCTGCCAAAGGCCGCGACAAACTGCTCGGCGCACGCCAGCAAGCGGTCGAGGTGATTGCCCGCAGCCTGAGCAAGCGCGAACCGCCGAACATCATTCGCAATTTCCTCGAATTGACCTGGGCCGATGTACTGGTCTTCGTTCTGCTACGCCACGGCGACCGCAGCAACGAATGGCAACGCGCCAGCGAAGTGGCCGAGCAACTGGCCTGGAGCGGCACACCGCTCGACGAACCTGGGCGCGAACGCTTGCAAGGCCTGCGCGTGGCGCTGCTGGAGGATCTGCGCAAAGGCTTGCAGCTGCTCGGCGGCTATCACGAGGATGGCATTCGCCGCCTGCTGCAAGATCTGGTCGCCTGCCAGCACGCGGTGCAAGCCAAGCAACCGCAGGTGGCCGCCCAGCTCAACCCGAACCTGCCGGAAAGCCCGCTGGGCGCGATGCTCGGCGAGGATGCCGCGCTGGCGACCTTGGCGCCGCGCGAGTCCGGGCTGTCTCCTCGCGCCCAGATGCTTGCCAAGGAACTCGGACAGATCGAATTCGGCACCTGGTTCGAGTTCGTCAACGGCGAGCAAACCCGCGCCCTTAAACTCTCCTGGTTCAGCCCCACCACGCGCAACTACATGTTCGTCGACCACAGTGGCCAGCGCGCGGCGATCAAACCCCTCACCCTGCTGGCCACTGAAATGGAACAGGGCCTGGCACGCATCATCACCCCAGAACGTGGCGCTCCGCTCGTGGATCGCGCCCTTACCGCCATTTACCGTGTGCTGCAGCGCTTTACCGGGCGCGCAACCGAAACCAGCTAAGGAGTCTCCATGGAAGATCGTCGTCAGCACAGCCGCCATAGCACCGAGCTGCAGCTGGAAGTCTTCGACCTGCACTCCGGGCAGCGCCTCGGCCGCGTAGTAGACCTTTCCGCAGACGGCTTCATGCTGTTCAGCGATGTGCCGCACAGGCCCGAGGCGGTGCTGGAATGCCGCCTGGTCAGCGAGCAGGTGATCGAGGGCGTCTGCGAGATCAAACTCGGCGCCGACTGCCTATGGAGCCGCCGCGGCGCCGATGGCCAGCACAGCTGGGCAGGCTTTCATATCATCGACCTCGCAGAAGACCAGGCAGCCGCGCTGGAGGTGCTGCTCAAGCACCTGTGATACCGGCCTATCGAGGCGCTGCAGGGTGGACTTCAGCTCACCCCACGCAGGCATGAAAAAGGCTCTGTACCCGTTAAATGTTGATGCAGAGCGCCGTCACG
>DELY01000011.1:3703-42448 GCA_002354655.1 Pseudomonas sp. UBA2684 | reverse complement strand
CGCTCCCACAAAAGCGCGGCTTCTCCTGCAACACATAACTGGGACATAGCCATGAAAAAGCCCCGAACGGCTCACACCGGATCGGGGCTTTTGGCCACTCGGGCTCAGTTGAAGACGATCTCCTCGCCCACCACCGTGCCGGTTACGCTACTGCCAGGCGTGAAGGTGCCCGCCAGGATCTGCTGCGCCAGCGGGTTCTCGATCCAGCGCTGGATAGCCCGCTTCAACGGCCGCGCGCCGTATACCGGGTCGTAACCGATGGCCACCAGCTTATCCAGGGCCTCGTCGCTCAACTCCAGGCTCAGCTCGCGTTCGGCCAAGCGCTGACGCAAGCGCCCCAACTGAATCTGCGCGATACCGGCAATCTGCTCGCGGGCCAATGGCTCGAAGATCACCACCTCATCGATGCGGTTGACGAATTCCGGGCGGAAATGCGTGCTCACCGCATCCATCACCGCCGCGCGCTGCGCCTCGCGGTCATCGACCAGCTCCTGGATCTGCGCGGAGCCGAGGTTGGAGGTCATCACCACCACGGTGTTCTTGAAGTCCACGGTACGCCCATGGCTATCGGTCAGCCGACCGTCCTCCAGCACTTGCAGCAGCACGTTGAACACGTCCGGATGAGCCTTCTCGACTTCATCGAGGAGAATCACCGAGTACGGCTTGCGGCGTACCGCTTCGGTCAGGTAACCGCCCTCTTCATAGCCGACATAGCCGGGCGGCGCACCGATCAGCCGCGCCACCGAGTGCTTCTCCATGAACTCGGACATGTCGATGCGCACCAGCGCCTCTTCGGTGTCGAAGAGGAATTCGGCCAGCGCCTTGCACAGCTCGGTCTTGCCGACCCCAGTCGGGCCGAGGAAGAGGAACGAGCCGCTCGGTCGATTGGGATCGGACAAGCCCGCACGCGAGCGCCGCACGGCGTTGGCCACGGCGACCACCGCCTCGCTCTGACCAATCACCCGCTGGTGCAGCAGGCTTTCCATCTTCAGCAGTTTGTCGCGCTCGCCTTCGAGCATCTTGCTCACCGGAATACCGGTCCACTTTGACACCACCTCGGCAATTTCTTCCTCGGTGACCTTGCTGCGCAGCAACTGGTTTTCGGTTTTGCCGTGCTGATCGACCATCTGCAGGCTGCGTTCCAGGTCCGGAATGATGCCGTACTGCAACTCGGCCATGCGCTGTAGGTCGGACTTGCGCCGCGCCGCTTCCAGCTCCTGGCGGGCCTGTTCGATTTTCTGCTGGATCTGCGCCGAGCCCTGCACCTCGGCCTTCTCCGATTTCCAGATTTCCTCCAGGTCGGCGTATTCGCGCTCCAGGCGCGCAATGTCTTCGTTGAGCTTGGCCAGGCGCTTGATCGCCGCCTCGTCATCTTCTTTCTTCAGCGCCTGAGCTTCGACCTTGAGCTGAATCAGGCGGCGCTCCAGACGGTCGAGCACCTCCGGCTTGGAGTCGATTTCCATGCGGATGCGGCTGGCCGCCTCGTCGATCAGGTCGATGGCCTTGTCCGGCAGCTGGCGGTCGGTAATGTAGCGGTGCGACAGCTTGGCCGCGGCGATGATCGCGCCGTCGGTGATGGCCACCTTGTGGTGCACCTCATAGCGCTCCTTGAGGCCACGCAGGATGGCGATGGTGTCTTCTTCGCTCGGTTCATCGACCAACACCTTCTGGAAACGTCGCTCCAGCGCCGCGTCCTTCTCGATGTACTGGCGGTACTCGTCCAGAGTCGTGGCACCCACGCAGTGCAACTCGCCACGCGCCAGCGACGGTTTGAGCATGTTGCCGGCGTCCATCGCGCCTTCCGCCTTGCCGGCGCCGACCATGGTGTGCAGTTCGTCGATGAACAGGATGATCCGTCCTTCCTGCTTGGACAGTTCGTTGAGCACGGCCTTCAGGCGCTCCTCGAATTCGCCACGGAACTTGGCGCCGGCGATCAGCGCGCCCATGTCCAGCGACAGCAGGCGCTTGTCGCGCAGCCCGTCCGGCACTTCGCCGTTGACGATACGCTGCGCCAACCCCTCGGCAATCGCGGTTTTGCCCACCCCGGGCTCGCCGATCAGCACCGGGTTGTTCTTGGTGCGACGCTGCAAGACCTGAATGGTGCGACGGATCTCGTCGTCACGGCCAATCACCGGGTCGAGCTTGCCCTCCTCGGCGCGCTTGGTCAGGTCGATGGTGTACTTGTCCAGGGCCTGGCGCGCTTCCTCGATGTTCGGGTCGTTCACCGCATCGCCGCCGCGCAGGTTGTTTACGGCGTTTTCCAGGGCTTTTTTACTGACGCCCTGCCCCAGCAGCAATTTGCCGAGCTTGGTGTTGTCGTCCAGGCCGGCGAGCAGCACCAGCTCGCTGGAAATAAATTGATCGCCCTTCTGCTGCGACAACCGGTCGGCCTGATTAAGCAGACGCGCCAGATCCTGGGACAGGTTCACATCGCCGGTCGGGCTCTGGATCTTGGCCAGGTGATCAAGCTCTTTGGTCAACGCCTGGCGCAGGCTGTTGACGTCGAAGCCAACCTGCATCAGCAGCGGCTTGATCGAACCGCCCTGCTGATCGAGCAGCGCCTGCATCAGGTGCAGCGGCTCGATGGCGGCATGGTCGAGGCCGACGGCCAGGGATTGGGCGTCGGATAGCGCGAGTTGCAACTTACTGGTTAAACGGTCGATTCGCATTGCGTCATCCTTCCTTTTTAAGAGCAGGCCGGCGCGATGGACACACCTCAAACGAAAGCCTGCCGAGATGAAGACTAGATGAGGTCGATTGTGAGCGTTTCAAGCCACCTGGGCTTGATCTGGATCAGTGGGCTCAAGAGCAAACCGTAAGGCGGGCTTTAGCCGCCCACCGTGCGGGGCAGCGATTGGATAAACGCAGCGCCTGTTGGGACGCTTGCGTAGGCCCGAGATGGCGCAACCTTGTGTCCGCCCTACGAGCTTGCAGCACGCGGCCTAGTTGGCCAGCCAGATCAACGAAGCGAAGCGGCCGGTGCGCGGTGCGCGGCGATAGGAATAGAAACGCGGATCGCTGTGGCTGCAGAAATCGCCGCCATACACCGCGGTAACACCGCGGGCCGCCAAGCGGATACGCGCCAGTTGGTAGATATCGGCCATAAAACGTCCGGCATTGGCGCTCGCCACGAAGGCCTTGGCCGCCTGCGGGTGCTGCGCCAAAAACGCTTCACGCACTTCGCCGCCAACCTCGAAAGCCTGTGGCCCGATGGCGGGGCCAAGCCAAACCAGAACGTCCTCCGGCGCTACGGCCAGGGCATCCAGGGTCGCCTCCAGCACGCCACCCGCCAACCCGCGCCAACCGGCATGGGCCGCCGCCACCCGGCTGCCGGCACGATCGCAGAACAAAGCCGGCAGACAGTCGGCGGTCATCACCACACAGGCCACACCGACAGTGGCCGTCCAACTGGCATCGGCCTCGGCCACCTCATGCGGATCGGCGTGGACAACCACGCTGCCATGCACCTGACGCAACCAGGCGGGATGACAGCCCAGTTGGCTGATCAGGCGCTGACGGTTCTTCGCCACGGCAACGGCATCGTCCTCGACATGCTCGCCGAGGTTAAAGGTGTCGAACGGCGCGCCACTGATGCCGCCCGTTCGAGTGGTGACGCAGGCCTTGACCCACTCGGGCGCGGGCCAATCCGGCGTGAGCCAATCGTGCGCCCATTTAGTCACCCGATAAACGCCTCGCGATCCTGACGCAGCAGCGTCAGCAACCAGACCAGGTCGTCGGGCAACGGCGACTGCCATTTCATGCGCTGGCCGGTCATCGGGTGATCCAGCTCGAGGAAGCGCGCATGCAGGGCCTGGCGCGGGAACTCTTTCAAGCTCTGCACCATGGTTTGGTTAGCCGCCGGTGGAATGCGGAAGCGCCCGCCATAGACCGGGTCGCCGACCAGCGGATAGCCAATATGGCTCATGTGCACGCGAATCTGGTGGGTGCGCCCGGTTTCCAGCTTGACCCGGGTATAGGTGTGCGAGCGAAAACGCTCCAACACCCGATAATGGCTAACCGCCGGTTTGCCACCGTCGCTGACCGCCATGCGCTGGCGCTGCGAAGAGCTGCGGCCAATCGGCGCATTGATCTTGCCGCCGGAGGTAATCACGCCGATCACGATGCATTCATAGATGCGGCTGACCGTGCGCTTTTGCAGCTGATCGACCAGACGGGTCTGCGCCTCGATGGTCTTGGCCACCACCATCAGCCCGGTAGTGTCCTTGTCCAGGCGATGGACGATACCCGCGCGCGGCACATTGATGATGTCCGGTACATGGTGCAGCAAGGCATTGAGCAAGGTGCCGTCGGCGTGCCCGGCTGCCGGGTGCACCACCAAACCCGCAGGCTTGTTGATCACTAGCAGGTGCTCGTCTTCGTAGACGATATCCAGCTCAATGTCCTGGGCGATCCACTCGCCCTGGGCTTCCTGCTCGGCATTCAGTGCCAGCACGGCACCGCCATGCACAATATCGCGCGGACGCAGCACGGCACCATCGACGGTCAACAGGCCCTCTTTGATCCAGGCAGACAGACGCGAACGCGAGTGCTCGGCGAACAGTTGGGCGGCGACTTGGTCAAGGCGTTGCCCACCCATATCGGACGGCACCTCGGCGTTCAGTTCTATGGTCTGCTTATTAATAGAGGACATGCTCGGCAACAGAGGGGGTGTAGCCTTTGGTTTCAGCTACACGCTTGTGGTTAAATACGGCGTCTTTGCCCCAGGGGTACCGGGGGCGCTCATCATAACAGGACGGCTTAGCTCAAGACAGCCGCCGTCACAGGGACGCAAGCCGCCATGCAAGTGAAACACCTGCTGCTGATCGCCATCCTCGCCCTCACCGCCGCCTGCTCGTCCAACGACGTGCTCGACGAAAACCTGAGCGAGACCGAGCTGTACCAGCAGGCTCAGGACGATCTGGACAACAAGAGCTATACCAGCGCCGTGACCAAGCTCAAGGCCCTGGAGTCGCGCTATCCGTTCGGCCGCTACGCCGAGCAGGCGCAGCTGGAGCTGATCTACGCCTACTACAAGAACGTCGAGCCGGAAGCCGCGCGCTCCGCCGCCGAGCGCTTCATCCGCCTGCACCCGCAGCACCCGAACGTCGATTACGCCTATTACCTGAAAGGCCTGGCCTCTTTCGACCAGGACCGTGGCCTGCTGGCGCGCTTCCTGCCGCTGGACATGACCAAGCGGGACCCAGGCGCCGCCCGCGACTCCTACAACGAGTTCGCCCAGCTCACCAGTCGCTACCCGAACAGCCGCTACGCCGCGGATGCCAAGCAGCGCATGATCTACCTGCGCAACCTGCTGGCTGCCTACGAAATCCACGTGGCGCATTACTACCTGACCCGTCAGGCCTATGTCGCCGCCGCCAACCGTGGTCGTTACGTAGTGGAAAACTTCCAGGAAACCCCCGCAGTCGGCGACGGCCTGGCGGTGATGACCGAGGCTTACCAGCGCCTGACCCTGGACGAGCTGGCAGCCACCAGCCTGGAAACCCTCAAGCTCAACTACCCGGAGCACCCGAGCCTGGTCGACGGTCAATTCGTACCACGCGAAGAAGAGGCCGACACCCGCTCCTGGCTGGGCAAGGCCACCCTGGGCCTGATCGAAAGCGACACCCCGCTGCCACCGGGCGAAACCCGCGCCGGCCAGGACGTGATTCGTCAGTACGAAGAAGCCGAAGAGCAAATCCCGGCCGAATTGAAACCGGAAAACCAGGACGAAGTGCGCGAAGAGCGCAGTGAAGCGGAAGGCAACAACAGCAACCGTTCCTGGTTCAGCTACATGACTTTCGGTATTTTCGACTGATACGCCGTCGTGTAAAAACGCAGGCTTGAGACCCAATGCCAGTCAGTTACGCTGACTGGCATTTTTTATGGATATGTCCCCATTACGTGTTGAAACGCGGGGCCGGCTAGGCAATGTCTGGAGCGCGGTAATGCGTAGGGTGGGTTAGGTGCATGATCACGGACTATCGGCTACTGCATAGTCCGTTGCGCCGTAACCCACCCTACCGAATCGACGTACAACCGTTAACGGGTATATAGCCTTTCTATGGCGCCTTTCCCGTTACGCAGGCAGAGCTGCGCAAGCCCAGCGCCAACCGACCTCAATCCCCCAGACGCCAGCCCGAGGTGATCGGGTAACGCCGGTCCCGGCCAAAACCGCGCTGCGTCACGCGCACGCCAACGGCCGCCTGGCGCCGCTTGTATTCATTCAGGTCGACCAACCGCAGCACGCGCTTGACCGTGTCCTCATCGAAGCCTTCGGCGATGATCGCGTTGGCCGACAGGTCGTACTCGACATACAGCTTGAGGATCTCATCGAGCACCGGATACGGCGGCAACGAATCCTCATCCTTCTGATCCGGCGCCAGTTCGGCGGATGGCGGACGATCAATGACTCGCTGCGGGATCACCGCGCCCAGGGTATTGCGGTACTCGCAGAGGCGAAATACCAGGGTCTTCGGCACATCCTTGAGCACGTCGAAACCGCCGGCCATGTCGCCATACAGGGTGGCGTAGCCCACCGCCATTTCGCTCTTGTTGCCGGTGGTCAGCACCAAGTAGCCCTTCTTGTTGGAGATGGCCATCAGCAACGTGCCACGGCAACGGGCCTGCAGGTTCTCTTCGGTGGTATCGCGGGATAAACCCTCGAACACTGGCGCCAGCGTGCCCATGAAGGCCTCGACCATCGGCGCAATCGGCAGCACGCGGTAGGTCACACCCAAGGCATGGGCTTCGGCCTCGGCGTCCTCCAGGCTGATTTGCGCGGTGTAGTGGTACGGCATCATCACCGCCTCGACACGCTCGGCGCCCAGCGCGTCGACCGCCACCGCCAAGGTCAACGCCGAATCGATACCGCCGGACAGACCGAGCAGCACACCCTTGAAACCATTTTTTTGCACATAGTCGCGCACGCCCACGACCAGAGCCTGATACACGCTGGCCTCCAGCTCCGGCAATGGCACACAGTTGGCCGGCCGCGGGCTGACCCGCTCGCCATCGAGAATCAGGTCGACGGGATACAAGCCCTCATTAAAGGCCGCCATACGCTGGCTGACCTGACCGCTGGCATCGACCACGCAACTGCCACCGTCGAACACCAATTCGTCCTGACCGCCCACCTGGTTGACGTAGACAATCGGCATCGCCCCTTCGCGCGCGCGTTCGGCCAACACCTCTTCACGCTCGCGCTGCTTATCCAGGTGGAACGGTGATGCGTTCAAGCTGAGCATCAGTTGCGCCCCCGCCTCACGCGCCTGCGCCATCGGCTCGGCAAACCAGATGTCTTCACAAATGGTCAACGCCACCGACACGCCCTTGATATCGACGACGCACGGCTGGCTGCCGGCAACGAAATAGCGCTTCTCGTCGAACACCCGGTAATTCGGCAGTTTTTGCTTGTAGTAGCGAGCCAACAGCTGGCCATCGGCAATCAAGGCACAGGCGTTATAGCGCAGCTCATCCTCCAGCCAGGGATAGCCAACCACCAGGTAGATGCCTTGCACCTCCGTCTGTAGGCGTTGCAGTGCCTGCTCGATACGCAGTTGCATGCTCGAACGCAGCAGCAAATCCTCGGGCGGATATCCGCAAAGCGCCAGCTCGGGGAACACGATAACGTCCGCCTGCCACTGATCGCGGGCACTGCATGCCGCCTCAATGAGCCGCTCGACGTTGCCGTGCACATCGCCAACGCGCAAATTCAACTGGGCCATCACGACCCGCAGGGTTTGGCTCATGGCCGCCTCCACCAAAGAAATCCCATTTGCGACGCGGTCTATCGACTGCATCGCGGTCTATCCGCCATTCTCCCGCATCGCCCCTCACGGAAACAACGCACAGCACACGGTTTAGCGGCTGTGCTGGGGCGGCGTCCTTGGATAAACTGCCAGCTTTATAAAAGAAGAGAACGTTATGGGCCTGCTCCGCCTGCTGTTCTGGATCGCCGTTATCGTCGCCGCCTTCTGGCTCTGGCGCCGCTTTACCCGCCCGGCACGCCGCCCCAAGGACACCCCCGAAAATCCTACGCCGATGGTGCGGTGCGCGCATTGCGGCGTGCATGTGCCCCGCGCACATGCCCTGACCCAGGATGAACGCTGGTATTGCAGCCAGGCCCACCTTGAACAAGGCCGTCATTCCGGTGAGCACTGAAGCGCTCGCGCTTAGCGGTACGCAGGGCCGACGAGTCCTGCGGCTCTACCATCTGTATCGCCTGACCATTGGTCTGGCCTTGGTGCTGCTGATATCCAGCGACCTGCACACGCAACTGCTGGAGCTGGCCAGCCCCGACCTGTTTCGTAACGGCAGCTGGTTTTACCTGATTCTGAATATCCTGGTGGCCGTGGTCGTCCAACGTCCCCGCAGCCTGATTCAAATATTCAGCCTGGCGCTGGTCGATGTGATTTTGCTATCCGGCCTGTTCTACGCCGCCGGCGGCACGCCCAGCGGCATCGGCAACCTGCTGATCGTCGCCGTCGCGATCGCCAATATCCTGTTGCGTGGCCGGATTGGTCTGCTGATCGCCGCGGTCGGCGCCATCGGCCTGATTTACCTGACCTTCTACCTGAGCCTTGCTCGCCCCGCGGCGGCGGCACAGTACGTACAAGCCGGCGCCCTCGGCGCGCTGTGCTTTGCCGCCGCGCTCTTCGTGCAAGGGGTGACGCGGCGCCTGCAAGTCAGTGAAACCCTCGCCGAACAACGCGCCGCCGATGTGGCCAACCTGGAAGCGCTGAACGCCTTGATCCTGCAACGGATGCGCACCGGCATCCTGGTGCTCGACGCCCAGCATCGCGTGTTGCTGGCCAACCATGGCGCACTCAACCTGCTAGGCCGTGACGCGCTGGCCGGCAAGATTCTTGACCCGCACTGCCCGGAGCTGGTCAAACGCCTGCAACAGTGGCTGCACAACCCGACCCTGCGCCCGGCCAGCCTGCAAGCCTTCCCCGACGGCCCAGTGCTGCAACCGAGCTTCATTCCCCTGCAACGCGGCGAACAACGGCACAACCTGGTATTTCTTGACGATATTTCACAGATTGCCCAGCAGGCTCAGCAGCTCAAACTTGCCTCGCTCGGCCGCCTCACCGCCGGCATCGCGCATGAAATCCGCAACCCGCTCGGCGCGATCAGCCATGCCGCGCAACTGCTGCAAGAATCGGAAGACCTGCAAGGCCCGGATCAGCGCCTGGCGCAGATCATCCAGGACCATTCGCGGCGGATGAACCTGGTCATCGAAAACGTCCTGCAACTGTCGCGACGGCGCCAGGCCGAACCACAACTGCTCGACCTGAAATATTGGCTGCACCGCTTTGCCAGCGAATTTCGCAGCTCGGCACCAGTCGGGCAGATACTCCACCTGGAAACCTTGGGCGGCACCATTCAAACGCGCATGGACCCCCATCAATTGACCCAGGTGCTGACCAATCTGGTGCAAAACGGCCTGCGCTACAGCGCGCAAAAGCACAAACAAGGTCAGGTCTGGCTGCGGCTGTTCCGCGACCAGGACAGCGACCTGCCGGTGCTGGAAATACTCGACGACGGCCCCGGCGTACCGCCCGAACAACTGCAGCACATCTTTGAGCCGTTCTACACCACCGAAAACAAAGGCACCGGCCTGGGCCTGTATATTTCCCGCGAACTGTGCGAAAGCAACCAGGCTCGACTTGACTACAAACCTCGCGAAGGCGGCGGCAGTTGCTTTCGCATCACCTTCGCCCACCCGCGCAAACTGAGCTGACCATGACCCGCCAGAGAGCCCTGATCGTCGACGATGAACCCGATATCCGCGAACTCCTGGAAATCACCCTGGGACGGATGAAGCTCGACACCCGCAGCGCACGCAACGTCAAGGAAGCGCGCGAATGGCTGGCCAAGGAGCCGTTCGACCTGTGCCTGACCGACATGCGCCTGCCCGACGGCACGGGCCTGGAGCTGGTGCAACACATCCAACAACGCCATCCCCAGGTGCCAGTGGCAATGATCACCGCCTACGGCAGCCTGGACACCGCGATCAACGCACTCAAGGCCGGGGCCTTCGATTTTTTGACCAAGCCAGTCGACCTCGGCCGCTTGCGCGAACTGGTCGCCACCGCCCTGCGCTTGCGCAGCGCCGATGGCGAAGAACTGCCGGTGGACAGCCGCTTGCTCGGCGACTCGCCGCCCATGAAGGCCTTGCGCAAACAAATCCAGAAGCTCGCACGCAGCCAGGCGCCGGTGTATATCAGCGGCGAATCCGGTAGCGGCAAGGAGCTGGTCGCCCGCCTGATTCACGAACAAGGCCCGCGCTGCGAGCAACCGTTCGTGCCGGTCAACTGCGGCGCGATCCCCTCGGAGCTGATGGAAAGCGAATTTTTTGGCCATAAGAAAGGCAGCTTCACCGGCGCCATCGAAGACAAACAAGGCCTGTTCCAGGCCGCCAACGGTGGCACCCTGTTCCTCGACGAGGTCGCCGATTTGCCGCTGCCGATGCAGGTCAAACTGCTGCGCGCTATCCAGGAAAAAGCCGTACGCGCCGTGGGTGGTCAACAGGAAGTGGTCGTGGACGTGCGCATCCTCTGCGCCACCCACAAAGACCTGGCCGCCGAAGTGGCCGCCGGGCGCTTCCGCCAGGATTTGTACTACCGCCTCAACGTGATTGAGTTGCGCGTGCCATCGCTGCGCGAGCGGCGCGAAGACATCGCTCAACTGACTGAAGTCATGCTCAAGCGCCTCGCCGACGGCACCGGTCTCAGCGCCGCCAAGCTCGACACCGACGCCCTGGAAAAGCTGAAGAACTACCGCTTCCCCGGCAACGTGCGCGAGCTGGAGAATATGCTCGAGCGCGCCTATACCCTCTGCGAAGACGACCAGATCAGCGCCAGTGACCTGCGTCTGGCCGACGCCAGCACACCGAGCGAACATGGCGAAGCCAGCCTCGCGCAAATCGACAACCTGGAAGACCACCTGGAGAACATCGAGCGCAAGCTAATCATGCAGGCCCTCGAAGAAACCCGCTGGAACCGCACTGCGGCAGCGCAACGCCTGGGGCTGACCTTTCGCTCGATGCGTTATCGCCTGAAAAAACTCGGCCTCGATTAGCGGTGAGCCGCGAGGCCGCCGTTGGGTATCGCGGCGCTCGGCCTACGTGGCCCGCACCATCCTACGGTCGGCAGTCGGGGCTCTTGTAGGATGCGGTTGAGCGCAGCGATACCCATCACCGCGACCTGGGTGCAATCCGGGGCGCAGTACAATCGCCCCGGACTTCGCTTTCTGCTAATCCAGGCTACGGCCTCCGCCTGACGCCTACACCCTCAACCCAGCCGCCCCGCCGGCGCATAGGGTGCCGGGTCGATGATCGGCTCACGCCCGAGTAGCAGGTCGGTCAGCAGTTGGCAGGAGGCCGGCGCCAAGACCAAGCCATTGCGATAATGGCCACAATTCAACCAAAGCCCCGCAAACCCCGGAACCGGACCGATGAAGGGAATGCCCTCCGGCGAGCTCGGCCGCAACCCGGCCCAATGCCCGACAACCTCGGCATCCGCGAGCGCCGGCAACAACTCGACCGCCGAGGCCTTGAGGCTGGCCAATGCCGCCTCGGTGGGCGTCTTGTCGAAACCGGCATGTTCCAGTGTGCTACCAATCAAAATATGCCCATCGCGCCGCGGAATCGCATAACGCCCTTTGGCCAACACCATGCTTGGCAGAAAGCCCTCGGCGCACTTGTAGAGAATCATCTGCCCTTTCACCGGCTCGACGGGCAGCTGAACACCGAGGCCGCTGAACAGCTCGCCACTCCAAGCCCCGGCAGCCACAACCACCTGCTCGCCGCGCACATCGCCCTGCACAGTCCGCACGCCGCACACTCGCTCGCCCTCGCGGATAAACCCCGTGACCGCACAATGCTCACGCATCGTGACATTCGGCATTTGCAACAACGCTGCCCGCAAAGCCTTGACCAGCCGCGGGTTGCGCACATTGGCCACATCGGCCATCGCCACCGCCCGCCCAAACCCAGCCGCCAGTGCAGGCACAGCCCGATACACCGCCGCCATCTCGACCGGACATAATGGCCGCTGCTCACGCAGAGCCCAGGCCAAGGCTGCCGGCTCATCCTCCAGATCCAGCCAATACAGACCAGTCACCTGCACTTCCGGATCAATAGCGGTTTCTGCTAACAACTGCTCGCCCAGACGCGGATAGAAATCCTGCGACCAATGCGCCAACGCAGTAACTGCCGGGCTATAGCGCCAGGGATAGAGCGGCGAAACGATACCGCCGCCAGCCCAGGAGGACTCGCCACCAGTGACTCCGCACTCGACCAACACAACCTCATGCGCTGAACGCGCCAGATTCAGTGCTGAGAGCAGACCTATTACTCCGGCACCGACCACGACTATCGACACTGCCACCTCCAAAAAAAACGGGCCGCAAAGGCGGCCCGTTATACCAACAACGTTCAATCACCAACAGTCATCAAGCGCTTTACTATTAGCGTTCAGCGCACGCTGACCGCTGTGGCTAAGCTCGAAATTTCCGCAGCCATCCGCTGCCATACTGCCTGAGCGAGTGGCACGCAGAGTATAGCTAGTCGCAGTAGCTGCTTGAGCCGCAATCACGTAATTAGCGCTACCGCTCGCGGGCACGTTGGCAGTAAACACGTCCGCGATGCTGGCACCATCCAAGTAACTACCATTGACCGAGTAGTAGCGCTCAAGAGCCTGAGCAGCCTCCATCAACGCAGCCTGTACCTCAGCGCGCTTACCTCGATTTACGTATTCCGTATAACTGGGGTAGGCAATCGCCGCAAGAATTCCGACGATTGCGACTACGACCATTAACTCAATTAGAGTAAAGCCTTTTATTCTATTCATTGGACCTGATTCCAGGATTGGCGCCCTTCAATAATATTGAGGTTGTTGTTTGTCGGGATACACGCATTCACACCCGTACCACGGCAAATAAAGTACTTGTCGTTATCAAACAAGTCGAAGCTGCCAGTTGGAATGCCATCTTCAGAGCCAATACCGGAAATAGGCAGGGGTACTCCGTCCACCATTACATTATCCGCCTCATCGAATTTGCCATCCTGATTCATATCGAACAGCACATAGTTAAGCCGCCCGCCTGTGGCCGTATCCAGAACCATGGTCCAGCCGCTGCCCCCCCCAGTACAAGGGTCGGTCGATGGGATTGCGGTCTCGACCACCAGGCGATTGAGCAAAATAGTAGGTGAGAAAATCACTCGCTCGCCCTGCGCGCCCTTACTGGAAAGCGGTGAGATCAGATCCATGTACCAACCTTTTTTGGTATCCCAGTTAATGCCTTCAGCACCGTCATCTTCAGGCGCATCGACCACACGAACACCCCGCTGTGTATCGCCAGTACCGAAAGTACCTTCGTAAATAATCTCGCGGGCATCTAGGCTGGAGCGACCGGTGAAAGTGATGTCGTTGTCCCAGATACCGTAGATAGTCTGCACATCAGTCAACGCTGGCGCGATACCGTCTGCAGCCGTCATGTAGCTACCGGTACCGAAATAAATGACGTTGCCATTGTCCGAGCCATCGGGATGCTTGGCGATTTCCGGCTTGACCGTAATAGGCTGCGCCTTGCCGCTGCCATCCACGGCCTTGTAAAGCGGAGCCGGGTTGCTGGCATTGCCAAATGCCACTTTGAAATCGTCAGCGCTGCTGCCGCTGTTCGACATCTCGAACTTCCACAGATTACCGCCGAGGTCGCCCGCATAGATCTCGTCAACATAAATGCCATCGCCATCGTTGGCATAGACGAACGAAGGTGTCGACAAGCCGCCAGTTGCTGCACCCGCACGCACCTTGTTCACCGTACCCGTCTCCAAGTCGACAATGAACAACACCGAATCGAGCGCACCACCACCGCTATAGGTGCCGTAGCCGTTACCAAAGATCGCCACCCACTTGCCGTCCTTCAGGCGACCAATGATCGGCTCACTGTAGGTATAACCGAGGTCCACATCGCCTGTGACCTCCCAGAGCACATCATCTTCATCGAAGCCTGCAGCACTGGTGACATCCAGAGCGAAGACACTCTTGCCACCCGCTCCCAGACCACCCAACAAAAGAGTGCGCCAGTTGCCATCGAGGATCGCATCGCCTAGGTGAAGCTTGCCGTCCACGTAATACTTGTGCACGTATTTAGGATCAGCCAACTGCTTGACTGTCGGCAGCACGGCACGAGGCATAAAGGCAAACTGTTCACGTCCAGAGTTGGCATTGAACGCATGCAAAAAGCCATCGTTGGAGCCGGCAAATACGGTAGGCGTCTTAGCGGCCTTGGCGCTCACGAAGGTCTGGTAGTCAGGAGCGCTCTCACCTGTGATGCCCTGGAAACCCAGATTCTGCTTATTGGCGATCACAATCGATGAGTTGACGATATCGCCCAGCAAACTATTACGCGCGCGGTAGCTACCAGCCGGCTGCTCGCCAGTACGTGTACCAATCAGGTAATTGAACAGCGCCTGGGTGTTATCGAAGTTGGCTTGCAAACCAGCGGTTCCAAGCGCCGCCCAGGTCAGTGGAATACCCGCATCGACACCCGTAGCACCGGTATGGGTGAATAGCTTACGAGTAGCCGGCGGCAACAGATTGCCTGCCTCCCAGACATTATTGAAAACCAAACCATTACTGGTCGTGACTGGACGCTTGGCGGTGAGTTGACCGGTCCAATCGGTGCTTGAATACGTAGCTTCATACACCAGGGATTCGCTATCGATACGTCGCGCACTTGGCACGGCAGCGGTGTTAGAGCCCACACGCCCGGCAATTGAGGTCAGCGTGCTGCTCAGGGCATCGGCAAACTGCTGCGGGTTCTGCGCATTGAAGAACTCGCCACGACTGTTGATTGAGGCATGCAACAAGTCATCAATCTTGCCAGGGTTGCTACCGAACGGAGTGGGCCAGGTAACAGTAGCGCCAGAGTTGACGGCAGCTTCAGCAGTCGCCTGACTCACAGAGCCGCTCACCCCAAGACCTACCCCAAACGTCACCATATGCTGCCAGAACGCAGAGTTGGCCGGACTGTCTGGAACACGGTTGGCCAGAGTGCTATGCAAGTCACGGTTCCAGTAATACATCGCGACATCGGCCAGCGTATTACCTCGAGAATCGTTGAATGGCGAACGCGGGATATATTGAAAAGACTTGCCATCCGGCCCGGAAATAGTAGGGCCATTGCTGTTGTCGACATTGGCACGGCGGGCTGAGTTGACCGCCTCAAAACTATCTCCTTCGTTCCAGTAACCATCGGTGGTGAGGATCGTGTAGCTCTGGCGGCAGGAATAGTCTGTACCACCAGTTGATCCTGGTGTTGAACTCCATGGCCCCCGAGCATCAGTACGCGAATAATATTGGCCTGCGTAATCAAGGGCACGGCGCAGCGGCGTGGAACCATCGGCTTGTACAGACTTAAGCCAATCATAAAAGCCTGTTCGACCGGTATTTTCGAATACCCGAACACCACGGGTTACAGCCCCCGTATTCTCGCCATCGACCGTATTCACGCCTCGGTTGATCGTGCCATAGCCGACTCGAATGCTATTGCCTTGAGCGAAAAACCCTTGAGAGGCGCCAGACTTGGCAACCAACATGCGTGTACGATAGTAGGAAAACCAGTTCGAAAAATTCTGCCTATTCGTCGCATTAGTGCCGATATTGACTACCGAGTAACAGCTATTTTTATAAATATCGTTACTACCACAAGACGCACTAAATGCATAATAACGCGCGCCGCCAGGGCTACCTCCCGTCCCAATAACCAGCCCCCTACGCCCACCATTCCAGCCGATGAAGTAATCATCCATGATACCCCGATAATTATCAGACAAATTTATCGACGTGCCAGACTGCGCATATCCATCTATATAAGCTGACGTATAAGTTGCAGCAGGAAAGCGCGTACCATCACTTTTCAGCGGAGGCTGATATACAATATCTGGATTGTAGTAAATCTTATTAGCCACGCTGGACAGCAAAAATCTATTATTACCCTCAGGACATGCAACTGTTGCCACACCAGCATAGTCTTGTGTAGAGCAACCACTAAGACTCCACTGACTATCCAGCTCATCAGGCATATAGCCCCAACGCATCGAACCAGAGTCGTCCAGTAGGAACAAGATATTGGGTTCAACCTGCCCCCCCAAATTAAGTGGTGCATTTGCCGGAGTAAATGCACTGACGCCAACAGACCACGTTAGCGATGCCGCCAGCAAGGCGCGCGCGGAAAAAGACAGCATGGAAGTCTGCATGAAATGCCTCATTAGTTTTGTCCGCGAATCGCAATCGCCACCGTCGATCGCACAGTAACGCCTGTATCGGTGCTGCCGTAGCCTGTGGCCTCAACGTTATACAGGTAGGTCTTGCTCAAGCAGTTGAATGCATTGGTTTCCGCAATCGAGCCGTCCGTTTCACAAATAAAAGCAACGCCACCCGCACCTGTACTTGCGGATTCAGCATAATAATTACTGACGGAGCACTCCGGACGACTACCAGAGGTGACATTAGTTGGCGGAGCCCAATCTGCAGTGGTAATTGCAGGGCAATCTTCCGGAGCCATAAATAGCTCAGCAGGATCAGCCGCTGCGGCCACTTGGTCGCGGACATAATCCTCACCCACGCGCAGTGCCGCTTCAGCCGCTTGGAACGCCATGTTGTAGTCACGTGCGCCGCCGGCCATCCGCTCTTGCAACGTGCTATTGGACATAGAGGCCACGCCGATCACGGTAAGGATGAGCAGCATGATCAGGCAAATCGCCAGAACAGCGCCTTTCTGCTGCCGTGCATGAGTTAATCTAATCATCGTTATTCGATCCTGTTACGCAGTGCAATGACAGTGCTATAGATCTGCCGAAAGCGACCATCCGCAGCGACGGCCGTACCATTGAAGGTAATACTCTGCTGCTGAGCTCCAGGGGTCTGCGCGTCACTGGTCAATAGCAAATCAATGCGTACTGTTTGTACATCGCCCCAACGGTTGGCCGCCTCAATAGCGGCAGCAGATAGATACTCGTCAACCCCCACACCACTGGCATCCAACATGCCGTAACGCACTTGCATATTTTCCACACCGTCAACGATATCGTAGGGGCCAGCATCCTCAGACAGGTTATAACGAACAGCTAAGGCATTAATTGGATTACCCTGCGCGTCGTCACGACCGGTATAGCGGACAAAGTAGGAGCGATTGCTGAGCGACACTACGCGGGCGGTACTATCGAATACCATGTCACTGAACTTGAAGCCGCCACATTCCGCGCCCACATTATTGGCGCCGGAATGATTAATTGTCGGCTCCGCCGAGCCGGCACTTGGGCTATTATTCACCTCAATGATCACGGCCTTTTCAATATCCATGAGCATAAGAGCCTGGCCTTTTTTCATACCACTGCAGTACATGTTTGCCTTGAAATTAGCATTATTAATGCTCGGCTTGAAACTTTCGCTCTCGGCCAGCCAAGCGCCGCAGTTGTCCGTGGTTGTGACATTAACAACGTCTGTGCCAGGCACTGCTGTGGTGTCGGTGGTGCCAGCCGTATAACCGGATATCGCCATCGAGACATTCTCGACCATGTCACTCTCCGCGACTTGGCAGATACTCTCCTCAGGAAGCCTAACTCCGACCCCGACACCAGCGGGGCGGATTTCCAAGGCCAGATACTGAAGCGCAAAGCGCCCATTCTCTTGCACTCGACTCATACCATCCTGCATCAAGAAAGTTGTCTTATTGCTAATGAATACTTGAATAACTGCCCCGGTAATAATCAACCCAATGAGCATGGCAACCATCAACTCGACCAGGCTTAAGCCTCTTTGCTTGATCATCAATATCTACTCACATTCGGGTCACAAAAGAGAATTGTTGTGTTTCGCTATCACCAACCCGACTTTCATCCCACTGCACAGTGATAGTGACCTGGCCGCCATTTCGCGAAATGCTGCCAGTACCATTGGTCAACTGCGCACTCAAATTGGCACGCCACTCAGCTAAATCACGCTGGAAAGGCTTACAACCACCTGAGTTGGTGCTGTCAGGGACGCATGACAACTCGCCATCAAGAGACAGGTCATAGAAGCCGGCGGCGACATCACCTCGTCCTGCACGCATGCGATCAGCCATCTCGTACGCTAGAAATACCGCATGCGAGCGTTCGGAAGCCCCTTGATTGAACTTCAATGCATTCAGTTGCATCGCCGCCAACCCCAGCAAGCCGATTGAGAAAATCAAAACCGAAACAAGGATTTCAACCAAAGAAAAACCTTTTTGCAGCATTCCCCTCATGAGCAACCTCCTTTCGGTGAGCTCTCTACCCGGCCCAACGGGGAAACAATAAGTACACGGTCATATTTGGCACAGTCATGCGTTTCCAGGGTCAACGTTGGCAAGCTTGCCGCAGCAGTCCCAAGCCCAACACCTGAAAGCTGTCCTTGAGAGTTGAACGTGATCCCCGCGGCTGGAATATTTGCCGTACTTACTTGGATACTTTCCGGTTCAGCGAAACAACGGAGCGCACCGTCATCGTCGCAACCATCAGCACCATTGACGCCGACCAGCCAAAAATTCACGCCATCAGCGGGTGGTCTGACTGTTACGTTGCGAGCACGAACGACCGCTTCACTCCGCGCATAACTGAGAATCCCAACCATGTCGGTAATTTCAGATGCGGCGCGATTATCCCGCAGCATCTGAGCCAAATTGGGACTTGCCAATGCAATCAACACCCCAAGCACGGCAAGCGTGACCATTAGCTCGATCAGTGTAAAACCCTGATTTTTACGCATGCTGACAAACCTCCTTGATTGGCTAGACTCTAGGTCGTTGAGCATGCATCAGCACGCTGAGCGCGATGACCGGGCGACCTGACAGGATGACAGGCAGCTCTGCTGATAATTTGATCGAAATGCTTAAGGACGAGCGATGCGAACATACCGACGGGGATTCAGCCTTATTGAGCTGCTTGTCACACTCTGCGTGGCCTGCACACTACTGAGCGTCTCTTGGCCAATTGCACGTGACTGGATAGAGCGCGAGGAGTTACGAACAGGCATTCGTGCAATTACCAGTACATTGCATATGGCTCGCCAACAGGCCGTCCAATCTGGACGCACCGTGACAGTAAACACTGGCGATGGGAACTGGCACACAGGGTGGACACTGCAAACTCAAGGCGAGACTGAGCCAAGCCTGATAGGCAATCGGCTTGGAAAAAGCCTATTCAGCTACTCGGCATCTACCGTCAGCAAGGCAATTTTGTACCGCAGTGACGGCACAGCCAAACACCCCAGCGGCGCCTTTCAGGCAGGTACGATTTATCTGTGCAACAACGCAGGGCACCGCGGCAGCGCAATTATCCTTGCACCCAGTGGTCGCGTAAGGGTTGAGTCCATGAGCCCTTGCAAAAAGCTTCCCCAGCATGCCTCCACACAACCTTGAAGCACGCCGGGAACCTCTCGCAAAGATAATCACAACGCCTTCACCCGCAACTCCTTGGGCATCGAGAACGTCACGTTCTCCGGGCGGCCATCCAGTTCGCTTTCTCCGGTTGCGCCCCAGGCGCGCAGTTGATCGACCACACCGCGCACCAGCACTTCCGGAGCCGAGGCGCCGGCGGTGATGCCGATGCCGGCGGCGTCAGCGAACCATTCGCGCTTGAGGTCTTCGGCGCCGTCGATCAGGTAGGCGGGGGTGCCCATGCGCTCGGCCAGCTCGCGCAGGCGATTGGAGTTGGAGCTATTCGGGCTACCGACCACCAGGAGCACATCGCACTCGACGGCAAGTTGTTTGACCGCGTCCTGGCGGTTCTGCGTGGCGTAGCAGATGTCGTCCTTGCGTGGCCCGCCGATAGACGGAAACTTGCTGCGCAGGGCGTCGATCACCTTGCTGGTGTCGTCCATCGACAGGGTGGTCTGGGTGACGAAGGCCAATGCCTCGGGGTTGCGTACCTGCAACTCAGCGACGTCCGCTTCGTCCTCAACCAGGTAGATGGTGCCGCCGTTGCTCGCGTCGTACTGGCCCATGGTGCCTTCGACTTCCGGGTGGCCTTCGTGACCGATGAGGATGCACTCGCGGCCTTCGCGGCTGTAGCGCACCACTTCCATATGCACCTTGGTCACCAGCGGACAGGTGGCATCGAATATCTTCAGACCACGGCGTTCGGCTTCGCTGCGCACCGCCTGGGAGACACCATGGGCACTGAAGATGACAATGACGTCGTCAGGAATCTGATCCAGCTCTTCGACAAATACTGCACCGCGTGCGCGCAGGTCTTCGACCACGAATTTGTTGTGCACCACTTCATGACGCACGTAGATCGGTGGACCAAAGACTTCCAGCGCGCGATTGACGATTTCGATGGCGCGGTCGACGCCGGCGCAGAAGCCGCGAGGGTTGGCGAGTTTGATATGCATGCTGGTTATCTCGGCGCGCGGAAACAAAAGTTGTCGTAGGTTGGGTTAGCGGCACATTGCGGCATAAGCCACGAATGCCACGCAGCCCAACAACAGGGCGCCCGACATACGAACCATGGTGGGTTACGGCGCTCCAAACAACCTGATCCAGACTCAAGCTCTGCCTGTGCGCCTAACCCACCCTACGAAAATATTGCTCTGATCAGAGCGCTTTGACCTCAATAATTTCTACATCGAAGCTCAGCGCCTTGCCGGCCAGCGGGTGGTTGAAGTCGATGGTCACCTGACTGTCGTCAAAAGCTTTGACCACACCGGGCAACTCGGCATTGGCGGCATCATTGAAGATCACCAGCAAGCCTTCGGAAAGCTCCATGTCCTGGAACTGGCTACGCGGCATGATCTGAATATTCTGCGGGTTGCCCTGGCCGAAGCCTTGTTCCGGGGCGATGGGCAGGCTGCGCTTGTCACCGGCCTTGAGCCCGTAAATCGCCTGCTCGAAACCCGGTAGCAGGTTGCCGTCGCCGACCTTGAAGGTGGCCGGCTGCTTATCAAAGGTGCTGTCGACCACATCGCCGTTATCCAGCTTGAGGGCGAAATGCAGGGTAACTTCCTTGTCCGGGCCGATACGTACATCAGTCATGGGCGACTTCTCCGGACTTGTTGCTCTTGAACATATCCAGCGCCAGGAGGATGGCGCCGCAGGTAATGGCACTGTCGGCGATGTTGAACGCCGGGAAATACCAGCGATTCTGCCAATGTACCAAGATGAAATCGACGACATGGCCAAACACCACGCGGTCTACCAAGTTGCCCAGAGCGCCGCCGAGGACCAATGCCAAGGCGACGGCCAACCAGGTTTCCTCGGGCTTCAAGCGCTTGAGCCAGATCACCAGGACTACGCTGACCACCACCGCGATAGCGGCGAAGAACCAGCGCTGCCAGCCCGAGGCACCCGCCAGGAAGCTGAAAGCGGCGCCGGTGTTGTAGGCCAGGGTCCAGCTGAAGTAATCGGGGATCACCACGATTTGCTGGTACATGGTCAAGGTATTGTCGAAGTAGAACTTCGTCGCCTGGTCGACCACGAACACCAGCAGGCTCAACCACAGCCAGGCCAAACGGCCAAAACGACTGGCGTTAGGCATAGTGACGCACCTCGCCAGCACCTTCGATGTTATCCACACACCGGACGCAGATTTCCGGGTGCGCCGGGTTCACCCCGACGTCTTCACGGTGATGCCAGCAACGCGCGCACTTGGCGTGGGCCGACTTGACGATCTTCAGCTTCAGGCCCGCCACGTCCGTCACCACGGCATCGGCCGGGGCATCGGCGAGCGGCGCCAGGCCGGCGGTGGAGGTAATCAACACGAAGCGCAGTTCGTTGCCGAGCTTGCTCAGATCGGCAATCAGGCTGTCTTCGGCGTACAGGGTCACTTCGGCTTGCAGGTTGCCGCCGATGGCCTTGGCCGCACGCAGGTTTTCCATCTCCTTGTTCACCGCGACCTTGACCGCCATGACTCGCTCCCAGAACTCGCGGCTCAGCTCGAAGCCCTGCGGCAGCTCGCTTAGGCCCTGGTACCAGCTATTGAGCATCACCGACTCATTGCGCTCGCCCGGCAGGTACTGCCACAGCTCGTCGGCGGTAAACGACAGCACCGGCGCGATCCAGCGCACCAGCGCCTCGGCGATATGGAACAGCGCGGTCTGGCAGGAACGCCGCGCCACACTGTCGGCGGCGGTGGTGTATTGGCGGTCCTTGATGATGTCGAGGTAGAAACCGCCGAGCTCCTGCACACAGAAGTTGTGCACCTTCTGGTACACGTTCCAGAAGCGGTAGCTGTCGTAGGCTTCCTCGATCTCGCGTTGCAGCAGCAGCGCGCGGTCAACTGCCCAGCGGTCCAGGGCCAGCATGTCTGCCGCCGGCAACAGATGCTGCGCCGGGTCGAAACCGCTGAGGTTGGAGAGCAGGAAGCGTGCGGTGTTGCGAATACGCCGGTAGGAATCGGCGCTGCGCTGCAAGATGACCTTGGATACGGCCATCTCACCGGAGTAGTCGGTAGACGACACCCACAGACGCAGAATATCGGCACCCAGGCTGTCGTTCACTTCCTGCGGCGCGACCACATTGCCCAGGGACTTGGACATCTTGCGGCCGTTCTCATCGACCACGAAGCCGTGGGTCAACAGCTCCTTGTAAGGCGCATGGCCGTCGATGGCCGCGCCGGTCAACAGTGACGAGTGGAACCAGCCGCGGTGCTGGTCGGAGCCTTCCAGGTACAGATCGGCACGCGGGCCGCTAGCATGACCGAGCGGATGGGAGCCGCGCAGCACATGCCAGTGGGTGGTGCCGGAATCGAACCAGACGTCCAGGGTGTCGCTGATCTTGTCGTACTGCGTGGCCTCGTCGCCAAGCAGCTCGGCGGCGTCCAGCTTGAACCAGGCTTCGATGCCTTGCTGCTCGACGCGCTTGGCCACTTCCTCCATCAGCTCGGTGGTGCGCGGGTGCAGGTCACCGCTTTCCTTGTGCAGGAAGAACGGAATCGGCACGCCCCAGTTGCGCTGGCGCGAAATGCACCAGTCCGGGCGCCCGGCGATCATGCTGTGCAGGCGCGCCTGGCCCCAGGCTGGGACGAACGCGGTCTGCTCGATGGCGCTCAGCGCGCGTTCACGCAGGGTGGCGCCCTGCTCCGGTTGTTTATCCATGCCGACGAACCACTGCGCGGTGGCGCGGTAGATCAACGGGGTCTTGTGCCGCCAGCAGTGCATATAGCTGTGCTGGATAGGTTCGTGCTTGAGCAGGCAGCCGACTTCGTCGAGTTTGGCAACGATGTTCGGGTTAGCCTTCCAGATAAACTGGCCGCCGAAGAACGGCAGCGCCTCGACATACACGCCATTGCTCTGCACGGGGCTGAGAATGTCGTCGTTGCTCATGCCGTAGCCTTTGCAGGAACGGAAGTCGTCCTCGCCATAAGCCGGGGCCGAGTGGACGATACCGGTACCGGCACCCAGTTCGACGTATTCAGCCAGGTACACCGGGGCGAAACGCTCGTAGAACGGGTGACGGAAGCGGATCAGCTCCAGCGCCGCGCCCGGGGCGATTGCCAGCACCTCGCCTTGCAGGCCATAGCGCGCCAGGCTGCTTTCCACCAGTTCCTCGGCCAGCACCAACAGCTTGTCGCCGGTGTCGACCAGGGCGTAGTTGAATTCGGGGTGAACGTTAAGCGCCTGGTTGGCTGGAATGGTCCACGGCGTGGTAGTCCAAATTACGATAGAAGCCGGCTTCGGCAGGCTGGCCATACCAAAGGCGGCGGCCAGTTTGTCAGCATCTTCGACCGGGAAGGCCACGTCGATGGCATCGGACTTCTTGTCCTGATACTCGACTTCCGCTTCGGCCAGCGCCGAGCCGCAATCGAAACACCAGTTGACCGGCTTCAGGCCCTTGAACACGAAGCCCTGCTTGACCATCTCGGCCAGCGCGCGGATCTCGCCGGCTTCGTTGGCGAAGGCCATGGTCTTGTACGGATTGTCCCAGTCGCCCAGCACGCCGAGGCGGATAAAGTCGGCTTTTTGCCCTTCGATCTGCTCACCGGCATAGGTACGGCAACGCTCGCGGGTCAGGTCGGATGGCTGATTCTTACCAAAGGTGGTCTCGACCTTGTGCTCGATCGGCAGGCCGTGGCAGTCCCAACCCGGTACATAGGGCGCATCGAAACCAGCCAGGGTCTTGGAACGGGTGATGATGTCCTTGAGGATCTTGTTGACCGCATGACCGATATGGATGCTGCCGTTGGCATAGGGCGGGCCGTCATGCAGGACGAACTTCGGCCGGCCTTCGCCCTGCGCGCGCAGTTTCTGATACAAGCCAATCTCGTCCCAGCGCTGCAGAATCTGTGGCTCGCGCTGCGGCAGGCCGGCCTTCATCGGGAACTGGGTATCAGGCAGATTTAGCGTGGCTTTGTAGTCGGTCATTTCAGGCTCTTCATTTAAACGGTTGGCCCTGCCAATAGGCGCGGGCGGCGGCAATATCGGCAGCAATTGCCGTCTTCAAGGCCTCAAGTGAGGCGAAACGCTGCTCATCGCGCAGCTTGTGGTGGAACGCCACCGTCAAGCGCCGGCCATACAGATCACCGGCAAAATCCAGCAAATGCACCTCGAGGTGGGCGCTGCCATCGCCAGCAACGCTCGGGCGCACGCCAATATTGGCCACGCCCGGCCAGGGTTGCCCCTCTATTTCAGTGCTGACCAGGTACACCCCGGTCAACGGCACGCGGCGACGCTTGAGCTGGATATTGGCCGTTGGCGCATCCAATTGACGCCCCAGTTTCTGCCCGTGTAATACCCGCCCGGCGATCTGGAACGGCCGCCCGAGCAACAACTCAGCAAGGGCGAAATCGCCAGCGGCCAACGCCTCGCGCACCCCAGTACTGCTAACCCGCACGCCCTGCAACTCGACTGTAGTGGCCGCCTCGACGGTGAAACTCTCGCGTTCGCCAGCCTGCGCCAAAAACGCGAAATCGCCGGCGCGATCACAACCGAAACGAAAGTCGTCACCGACTTCCAGATGGCCTACAGCCAAACCTTCTATCAGCACTTTCTGCACGAACTCAGCCGCACTTAACTCGCGCAAGCGCCGGTTGAAGCTCAGGCACAGCACCCGATCGACACCCTCGGCCGCCAGCAGCGCCAGCTTGTCGCGCAAACGGGTCAAGCGCGCCGGCGCCGTATCCGGGGCAAAGAATTCACGGGGCTGCGGCTCGAAGATCACCACGCAACTGGGCACACCCAACTCCGCGGCGCGCTCACGCAGGCGCGCCAAAATGGCCTGATGACCACGATGGACGCCGTCGAAATTGCCGATAGTGGCGACACAGCCCCGATGCTGGGGCCGCAAATTATGAAGGCCTCGAACCAGCTGCATAGCGCGCTTCTTGCTCACAAAGTGGTCGATTATACGCACACCCGCCGACGGACAACAGGCAGCATATACGCCGCACGCCTGCTCAAGAGGCGGCGCGACGGGTGAAATCGCGCACCCGAAAGCCCAGCAGCACAAGCATGCCGAAGTAGCTGGCCAGCCCGAGCGCCACCAAACCAGCCAGGCGCAAAAGACGCAGCAGCATGCCGTCGTCCGACCAGACCGGCATGAAGTGCATGGCCAGCAACAACACTGCCGCCATCACCAGCACGGCAAACAACAACTTGCCCAGGAACAACGCCCAACCCGCTTGCGGCTGAAACACATCACGTTTACGCAGCTGCCAGTAAAGCAAGCCGGCATTCAGGCAAGCGCCCAGACCAATCGCCAGGGCCAGCCCGGCATGCGCCAACGGCCCGACCAGCAGCAGATTCAGCAGCTGAGTCACGACCAGGGTGACGATGGCAATCTTTACCGGGGTTCTGATGTTCTGCTGGGCATAAAAGCCTGGCGCGAGAATTTTCACCAGAATAATGCCCAGCAGGCCAACGGAATACGCCATCAAGGCTTGCTGGGTCATTAGCGCGTCATTGGCGGTGAACTTGCCGTACTGAAATAAGGAAACCGTCAGCGGCTCCGCCAGCACCGCCAAAGCCACCGCACTCGGCAGCGCCAACAAGAAGCACAGGCGCAGCCCCCAGTCGAGCAAGCGCGAATACTCATCACGATCGGCACTGGCGTAGGTTTTCGACAGCGCAGGCAAGAGGATCGTCCCCAAAGCCACCCCCAACACGCCGGAGGGCAGCTCCATGAGACGGTCGGCGTAGTACATCCAGGACACCGAGCCGGCCACCAGAAACGAGGCGAAGATAGTGTTGATGATCAGCGAAATCTGACTCACCGAGACCCCAAAGATCGCCGGCCCCATCTGTTTGAGCACGCGCCAGACCCCAGTGTCCTTGAGGTTCAGGCGCGGCAGTACCAGCATGCCGATTTTCTTCAGGTGCGGCAGCTGATAGAGCAGCTGCAGCAAACCACCCACCAGCACCGCCCAGCCCAGCGCCATGATCGGCGGGTCGAAATAGGGCGCCAGAAACAGCAGAAACATGATCATGCTGAGGTTGAGCAAGGTCGGCACGAACGCCGGCACCGAGAAACGGTTCCAGGTATTGAGCACTGCACCAGCCAGCGAAGACAGCGAGATCAGCAGGATATAGGGAAAGGTCACCCGCAACAGGTCGGTGGTCAGGGCAAAACGCTCGGCCTCATCGGCAAATCCTGGGGCGGAAGCCCACACGATCCAGGGCGCGATGACGATGCCCAGCAAGGTGACCACCGCCAACACCAACGTCAGCAACCCCGAAACGTACGCGACAAAGGTGCGCGCCGCCTCATCGCCCTGCTGGGTCTTGTATTCCGCGAGAATCGGCACGAAGGCCTGGGAAAACGCGCCCTCGGCGAAAATTCGCCGCAACAGATTGGGCAATTTGAAGGCCACCACAAAGGCATCCGACGCCACGCCAGCACCGAACACCCGCGCGATCAGGGTGTCGCGCACAAAACCCAGCACCCGGGACAACATGGTCAGAGAGCTGACAGCGGCCAGCGACTTGAGCAGATTCATGTAATAATTCGACTTCCGCGAGCGAACACGCCAGCGGAGAATCCGCCGGCGCGCGAAGGCGACGAGTGTAGCGGTCTGCCACTGGTCAGGCCAGCAGAGGGAAATGCCAACAGGCTTGACAGGCGCCCCTCATCTCGGCATGATTCGCGGCCTTATTTGTTTGTAACCCCCCAGTTTTCTCGAGGAGCTTGACGGTGGCCAATACACCTTCTGCCAAAAAACGCGCAAAACAGGCTGAGAAGCGTCGTAGCCATAACGCCAGCCTGCGCTCCATGGTTCGTACCTACATCAAGAACGTGGTCAAGGCTATCGACGCCAAAGATCTCGATCTGGCCAAAAATGCCTACACCCTGGCTGTGCCGGTAATCGACCGTATGGCCGACAAGGGCATCATCCACAAGAACAAAGCAGCGCGCCATAAAAGCCGCCTGAACGGCCACATCAAGGCCCTCGGTGAAGCTGCAGCTGCTTAAGCTGCCAGTTCTTCGCTGTTAGTTCTTAAAAAACCGGCCTGATGGCCGGTTTTTTATTGCCTGGAATATCTGCACACCGCAAGAACGACAAGACACCCAACATATATACGCCGCGAACCTTCGCGGCTACGACCCAGCCCGACAACCCCTGATCAGGACTGCTCTGGCCAGGGCAGGATCGGAATCGCCGTCACCGCATTCTGCGGGCTACCCTCGATCACCCGATCGCTGTAAACCAGATAAACCAGGGTATTGCGCTTTTCGTCGAAAAACCGCACCACCTGCATGGTCTTGAACACCAGGGAGGTACGCTCGCGAAACACCACCTCGCCCTCCTTGAGCTCCGCCGTGAAGCGAATCGGCCCGACCTGACGACAAGCGATTGAAGCCTCCGCGCGATCCTCCGCCAGGCCCAGCCCGCCTTTCACCCCACCGGTTTTAGCGCGCGACAGATAACAGGTCACACCAGAGACCTTGGGGTCATCGAACGCCTCGACCACGATCTTGTCGTTCGGCCCCACCCACTTGAATACCGTGGATACCTCGCCGATCTCTTCCGCCGACACAAGCAATGGCAGCGCCAGCAGCGCTGCCAACAAGCCGTTAGCCACCCACATAGCACACTCCTTAAACAAGAATCAGGTTATCCCGGTGCACCAACTCCGGCTCGTCGACATAGCCCAGAAGCTTCTCGATAGCCTCCGACGACTGACCGATAATCTTCTGCGCCTCCAGCGCACTGTAATTCGCCAGGCCACGGGCAATCTCCTTCCCATCGGGCCCTACACACACCACCATTTCGCCACGCCGAAAGCTACCTTGCACAGCCTTGACTCCGACCGGCAGCAAACTCTTCGCCCCCGTGACCAATGCCTTGACCGCCCCCGCATCCAGCACCAGCGTGCCACGGGTTTGCAAATGCCCCGCCAACCACTGCTTACGCGCCGCCAGCATGCCGCGCTCGGGTGCCAGCAGAGTACCTAAACGCTCGCCCTGCTTGAGCCGCGCCAGCACCTGCTCGATGGCGCCGCCGACAATCACCGTATGCGCGCCGGAGCGCGCGGCCAGACGCGCCGCACGCAGCTTGGTCTGCATGCCGCCGCGCCCCAGCGCGCCCCCCACGCCACCGGCCACCGCATCCAGCGCCGGATCATCGGCGCGCGCTTCATAAATCAACTCGGCACCGGGGTTGTGCCGCGGATCGGCGTTATACATGCCGTCGCGATCCGTCAGAATGACCAACAGGTCCGCCTCGACCAGATTGGCCACCAGCGCCGCGAGGGTGTCGTTGTCGCCAAAGCGAATCTCATCGGTCACCACCGTGTCGTTCTCGTTGATCACCGGAATCACGTCCAAATCGACCAGCGTACGCAACGTGCTGCGCGCATTCAGATAGCGCTTGCGGTCCGACAGATCGTCGTGGGTCAGCAGAATTTGCGCCGTGCGCCGACCATGCTCGGCAAAACTCGACTCCCACGCCTGAATCAGCACCATCTGGCCAATTGCCGCCGCCGCCTGCAACTCATGCATGGCGCTCGGGCGCGCGCCCCAGCCCAGCTTGCTCATGCCCGCCGCCACCGCACCGGAGGACACCAGCACCAGCTCGACGCCCGCTTCGCGCAGCGCCACCATCTGCCTAACCCACACCGCCATCGCCGCACGGTCCAGGCCACGCCCGTCCGCCGTCAGCAATGCACTGCCGATTTTCACCACCCAGCGCTGCGCGCCTGTCACCTTGTCACGCATCGTATTCCAACCTTAGTTGCGACCCGCCATTACAAAAACGCCGCAATTAAGCGGCGCTGAACAAGTTGCTTAATCCCGGACGTAAATGATTTCCGGGCCATCCTCTTCATCTTCCTCATCCCAGAAGCTGTCGTCCTCATCGACATCACCGACCGCCTTGACCCCAGAGCGACGCAGTGCACGCTTGTCATCCAGCGCCTGCAGCTGGGCACGCGCCTCATCTTCAATGCGCGTATCGAGCTCGGCCAACTCGGCGGCGAACTGAGGATTCTCCTGAATGCGCTCAGCACGCGCTTCAAGGAAGTCCATGATGTCATAACAGAGCTTTTCAGTACCCTGGCGGGCCAGGGCAGAAATCACATAAACCGGCCCAGTCCATTCAATCCGCGCAACGATTTCGGCAATCCGCGCTTCCTGCTCCTCATCGAGAATCTGGTCAGCCTTGTTCAGCACCAACCAGCGCTCACGCTCAGCCAGCGCCGGGCTGAACTTGGTCAGCTCGGCGATGATGGTCGCCGCCGACTCAGCCGGATCGGTCAGATCCAGCGGTGCCATATCAACGAGGTGCAACAGCAGACGAGTACGCGACAAATGCTTGAGGAAGCGAATACCCAGGCCAGCACCATCAGAAGCACCCTCGATCAGCCCCGGAATATCGGCGACCACAAAGTTCTTGTAACGATCGACACTGACCACCCCCAGGTTGGGCACCAGGGTGGTGAAGGGGTAGTCGGCAACTTTCGGCTTGGCCGCCGATACCGAGCGGATAAAGGTGCTCTTGCCAGCATTTGGCAAACCGAGCAAGCCGACATCGGCCAACACCTTCAACTCCAGCTTGAGGTCGCGCGCATCGCCCGGCTTGCCTGGCGTGGTCTGCCGCGGCGCCCGATTGGTACTGGACTTGAAGCGGGTGTTGCCCAGGCCATGCCAACCACCCTGGGCGACCAGCAAACGCTGCCCAGCCTTGGTCAGGTCACCAATGATTTCCTGGGTACCAGCATCGATCACCGTGGTGCCAATCGGCACCGGTAGGATCAGGTCCTCGCCCTTGGCACCGGTACAGTCGGTGCTGCCACCCTTCTCGCCATTCTGCGCCTGGAAGCGACGGGTATAGCGGTAGTCCACCAGGGTATTGAAGTTCTCGACAGCCTCGATATACACCGAGCCACCGTCACCGCCGTCACCACCGTTGGGGCCGCCCTTCTCGATGAACTTTTCACGACGAAAAGCCATCATGCCGTTACCGCCGTCGCCAGCCTTTACATAAATCGATACTTCATCGACGAATTTCATGGGTACGCCTCCCGCAATCAAGCGGGTTATCTAAGAACTTGCTCAACGTCTGCTGCGCGTCGGCCCTGCTGCGTTAAAACCAGACTCGGAATGCTCATTTACACCAGTAAACTCCGCTTCCTCGCCTGCTTTTGCCTTGCCGGACTCTAGCTCGCGAGACCTTGAACAGGTTCTAACGAGAAAACCAGGTTCTTGCAAAATTGACCTGCATTCAAACCGAACGCTAGACCCAGGACAGTTTGGCAAGAACCCCAAGAATACAGAAACAAAAAAGCCCCGTCGCAAGGACGGGGCTTTTCCAGCAGTCGCGCGATTAGGCCGCAACGACGCTCACGTAACGGCGGTTGAACGCGCCTTTTACTTCAAACTTGATCACGCCTTCGATTTTCGCGAAGAGGGTGTGATCTTTACCCATACCTACGCCGTAACCGGCGTGGAACTGGGTACCGCGCTGACGCACGATGATGTTGCCTGCTTTGATAGCCTGGCCACCATACATCTTCACGCCAAGGCGTTTGGCTTCTGAGTCGCGACCGTTGCGGGTACTACCGCCAGCTTTTTTGTGTGCCATGAGTTCAATACTCCTATAAAGGGATTAGACCGAAACGAATCAGGCCTGAATACCGGTGATTTTGATCTCGGTGTACCACTGACGGTGGCCCTGACGCTTCATGTGGTGCTTACGACGGCGGAACTTGATGATGGTGACCTTGTCGTGGCGACCTTGCGCAACAACTTCAGCCACTACCTTGGCGCCATCGACAACCGGCGCACCGATGGTGACGTCGTCGCCGTTGCCGATCAGCAACACGCGGTCAAAAGTCACGGCTTCGCCAGTGGCGATTTCGAGTTTTTCGACCTTGAGGAATTCGCCTTCGGTGACTTTGTATTGTTTGCCACCAGTAACAATTACTGCGTACATGGTAAATCTCCGTTAATCCTGCTCACCCAGCGCTTTATAGGAATAAGTGTCGGCTGGCATGGCTGCTTGGGGCCGGAAGGACACCCTTGCAATTGCGTAAGGCAGGGAAATACCCAGGGGGAAGTTCAGGGTGCGCGATTGTACGCAAGCCGCAGACCCGGCGCAAGGCCCAACCCCAGTTGCCTTGACAGCCCCTACCCCGCCCCCTAGCATGCCGCGCAACCTATGAGGAGCACGTGCCGCTGATGCAACCCCAGGCTTTCTACCGCGTGGTGGCGGATGATTTTACCGCCGTCGACGGCATCATCCGTCAGCAACTCGTCTCGCGCGTACCGCTGGTGGAAAAGATCGGCGACTACATTATCTCCGCGGGCGGCAAGCGCCTGCGCCCGCTACTGGTGCTGCTCAGTGGCAAAGCGCTAGGTCTGCACGACGACAAACTGCGCCTGCTCGCTGCCACCATCGAGTTCCTGCACACCGCCACCCTGCTACACGATGACGTGGTCGACATGTCCGACATGCGTCGCGGCCGCAGCACCGCCAACGCCCAGTGGGGCAACGCACCCAGCGTACTGGTTGGCGACTTCCTTTATTCGCGCTCGTTCGAAATGATGGTCGAACTCGGCTCCATGCCGGTGATGAAGATCCTTTCCAAGGCCACCCGGGTGATCGCCGAAGGTGAAGTGCTGCAGCTATCGAAGATCCGCGACGCCAGCACCAGCGAAGAAACCTATATGGAAGTCATCCGCGGCAAGACCGCCATGCTCTTCGAAGCCTCGACTCACAGCGCTGCCGCGCTGGCTGGCGCCACCGCCGAACAGACCGAAGCCCTGCGCACCTTTGGCGACCACCTCGGCGTGGCCTTCCAGCTGGTCGACGATCTGCTCGACTACAAGGGCGACGCCACCACCCTGGGCAAGAACGTCGGTGACGACCTGGCCGAAGGCAAACCTACTCTGCCGCTGATCTACACCATGCGCGAAGGCACCGCCGAACAAGCAGCCCTGGTACGCCAGGCCATCCAGAAAGGCGGCATTGAGGACCTGGAAAGCATCCGCGAAGCCGTAGAAGCCGCCGGCGCTCTCGATTACACCGCACAACAGGCGCGCAATTATGTCGAACGCGCCATCGCCTGCCTGGACGCCCTGCCCGCCAGCGAATACCGCGATGCGTTGGTCGAGCTCAGTCGTTTTGCCGTGGCACGCACGCACTGACGCTCACAGCGACAGACAAGAGCCCGTCCATGTGACGGGCTTTTTTATGCCCTGCATTCTTTCTTTGCGCGACGAAAGGCAGCGATTAAGACTTGCTATAAATACAATAAGAATTATTCTCATCTGACTACTTGAAGGGAGATGAGTCATGACCTATTTGATCGACGCCTGGCTGGATCGGCCGCAACCTTACCTGCGCATCCTCAACCGCGAAACCGGTCAAGTGTGTGCGGTATTGGAGCAAGAGGCGCTGGATGAATTACGCGATCAGGGCGATCTGGATCTGCACGAGCTGAACTCCAACGAGCCGCTGGTGCTCAAGGAGTTGGTGCGCAGCCTGTTTCTCTACTGCTACGCGCGGGCATTGCGCCCTTGAATTCGACAGCCTAAATGCATCGCGGGCATGGCCCGCTCCTACCAATCCGGCGTAGGAGCGGGCCATGCCCGCGATAGATGCCGCTGAAACGTTACAGAACGTCGAGCAGTTCGACGTCAAACACCAGCACGCTGTGCGGCGGGATGCTGCCCACGCCTTGCGCGCCGTAAGCCAGCTCGCTTGGCACGTACAGGCGCCATTTGCTGCCGGCATTCATCAGTTGCAGCGCTTCGGTCCAGCCGGCGATCACGCCACCCACCGGAAACTCGGCCGGCTCGCCACGATCGTAGGAGCTGTCGAACACGGTGCCGTCGATCAGGGTGCCGTGGTAGTGCGTGCGCACGCTGTCTTCACGAGAAGGCTGGGCGCCTTCGCCAGCGCTCAGCACTTCGTACTGCAGGCCGGAAGCCAGCACAGTGATGCCGTCGCGCTTGGCGTTTTCGGCGAGGAAAGCCAGGCCAGCGCCAGCAGCCGCTTCGGCTTTAGCCTGGGCGTCGGCCTGCATGATGTCGCGGATCACTTTGAAGCTGGCCGACAGTTCGGCTTCGCCAACACGGCTTGGTTGACCGGCGAATGCGTCGGTCAGGCCCGCCAGGATAGCGTCCAGGCTTACACCCGGCGGCGGGTTGTCGCGCAGTTGGCCACCCAGTTGACGGCCGATGCCGTAGCTGACGCGGGTTTCGTCAGTCGAGAGATTGAGTTCGGACATAGCACTGCTCCGCTAGGGGCTGAAAAAAGGTCGGCCAGCCTAGCACAAACGCCCTCACGGCTCTAACCGCCGACCACGCCAGCGGATGGACGACTGCGCCGGCAGCGCTCGGAGCAGTACTTCACCTCATCCCAGCAGCGCGCCCACTTCTTGCGCCAGGTGAAGGGCAAGCCACACACCTGGCAGGTCTTGACCGGCAGTTCGGCCTTTCTCACAACGCCTCGCCGGCATCCAGCCGCGCCAATAGCTGCTCGCCACGGACCCACAGCCCTTGCTGCTTGGCCTCGCTCATTTTGTCCAGGCCGCGGTAGATCATGCCTAGACGGTGGTTGCCGGACAGTTGCTGGCGGTGACGCATGAGAAAGTGCCAATACAGCGCATTGAACGGGCAGGCCTGCTCGCCCACGCTTTCCGTGACTTTATAGGCACAGTCGCCGCAATAATTCGACATGCGCTTGATGTACTGGCCGCTGGCGCAATAGGGCTTGGAGCCGAGGTAGCCGCCATCGGCGTGCATGACCATGCCCAGGGTATTGGGCAGCTCGACCCAGTCGAAGGCATCCATGTACACCGCCAGGTACCAGTCGCAAACCTGACTGGGCGCAATGCCGGCGAGCAGGGCAAAGTTGCCGGTGACCATCAGCCGCTGGATATGGTGGGCATAGGCATGCTCCAGCGTCTGGCCGATGGCCTGGCTCATGCACTTCATGCGGGTTTTGCCGGTCCAGTAGAACTCGGGTAACGGCCGGGTATTGCCGAAGGCATTGCGCTCGGCGTACTCGGGCATGTGCAGCCAGTAGATGCCGCGCACGTATTCGCGCCAGCCGATCAACTGCCGAATAAAGCCCTCGGCGGCATTCAGCGGCACCTGGCCGCGCCAGTAGGCCGCCTCCACATCCGCACACAGGCGGCGCACATCCAGCAGGCCGATATTCAGCGCCGCGCTGATCCGCGCATGAAACAGAAACGGCTCGCCGACCGCCATGGCATCTTGATAATCGCCAAAGGCCGGCAAGGCGAAGTCGAGAAAATGCTGCCACAACGCCTCGGCCTCGGCGTGGGTCACCGGGTAATCGAAAGACGCCAGGCTGCCGTAGTGATGACTGAAACGCTCGGCCACCAGCGCCAGTACTTCCTGAGTAATGGCGTCCGCCGGAAAACGCGCCGTCATCGGTGCTTTGACCTGCTTGGGCAGCGCCTTGCGATTTTCCGCATCAAAGTTCCACGCACCGCCCACCGGCGTGCCGTCGCCATTGATCAACAAACCGGTCTTACGGCGCATCTCGCGGTAGAAGAACTCCATGCGCAGCTGCTTGCGCCCCTCGGCCCAGCGCGCGAACTCGTCACGACCACAGATAAAGCGGCTGTCGGTATGCCAGGTGATCGGCAGGTCGCAGGCCTGCAAGGCGTGCTCCAGACGCCATTCACCACATTCAGTGATATGCACCTCAAGCGCCTGCAACTGCGCCGCCCATCGCTGCAACTCGCCCGGCAACGAACCACTGTTGTTGGGATCATCGAGCGTCACGTACTGCACGCTGAAACCGCGCTGACGCAGGAGCTCGGCGAAATGACGCATAGCACTGAAAATCAAAGCAATTTTCTGTGGATGATGCGGCACATAGTCGGTTTCCGCCGCCACCTCAGCCATCAGCACCACATCCTGCTGCGTGTTCAACGCCAGCAGGCTGGGCAGATCGAACGACAGCTGATCCCCCAACACCAACGCCAGTCGACGAGTGCTCATAAAACGATAACCTCGGCCTGGGGCCCTGCAAGTAACTCAAGAGAATGGGAGAGCGGCTTCCACGGCGGGCTCACGCACACCACTGAGTTCGCAAGTACTGCGATAGCTGGCCTGGGCGACTGCCCCTACCAAGCCGAACTGATCGACAGCGGTACGCGCAAGGTGTCCTGAGTACCGTCCTGCATGCCGCACATCTCGTCATGCACCACGGCATGCACCAGGTTGAACGGCAGCTTGGGCAGCTCATGCAGCAAGTCGCGGGCATGCTCGACGGAGCGCAGGTGCAGAGTGCGCCCGTTACCGTCGTTCAGCGGATGGGCGCGGCCGTCCATGCGCGCTTCGAGCACATAAATACCGCCTTCGATAGAAATCAGGTTGAGCTCATCGATATGCCCGGCATGGGCATGACTGGATAAATCGTGCAGGTTCATCGGACTACCTCGCGCCAGCAAGTTATACAAAAATCATCTCAAATACAATTCTTGTACAACACAACAAAAGCACAAGGCAGAAAGCAAACCGCCCGTCCGTTTGCAACGGCCGGGCGGCGAATCCAGCACCAGAAGCCGATCACTGATCGTGCTTGGTCAGCTTGTCCAAGTAACCCATGGCGAAGGCCGAGATCACGAAAGTCATGTGAATGATCACATACCACATGAGTTTTCCATCGGCGATGTTCTGCGCATCCATAAACACCTTGAGCAGGTGAATCGACGAAATCGCCACGATGGAGGCCGCGACTTTCATCTTCAGCGAGCCGGAGTCCATCTTGCCCAACCAGCTGAGCTTCTCCTTGCCGTCGTCGATGTCCAGTTGCGAGACGAAGTTCTCGTACCCGGAGATCATCACCATCACCAGCAAACCACCGACCAGGGCCATGTCGATCAACGACAGGATCACCAGAATCAGATCGGCCTCGGCCATGGCGAATACGCTGGGGAGAATATGAAAGATTTCTTGAAAGAACTTCAGCGCCAGCGCCAACAGCCCGAGCGACAAGCCGAAATAAATGGGTGCCAGCAACCAGCGCGAAGCGTACATCGCATTTTCGATAAAGCGTTCCATGGTGTCTCGCAGGGGTAGACCAGAGCAGCTCGCGAGTATACCCAGCGCACTGTTGCAGACAAAGACATACCCGCCGCCCTTGCCGTCACGCGATTATCCCCAGCAACTGTGGATAACCTTGTGGAGAGCCTCAGGATTAACGCCGCCAGCGCAACACTGATCGGGCCTGGCGGCCGTCGCACAAAAGCTGATCAACCCGGCGATCAACTTTCTGGCTGAAACTGGTAGTTGCCTAAATGGCGACAACGTTCGCCATTCAAACGACGCAGCTCGGCTTGAATATGCAGGCGCCAGATCGGCAACTCGCTGCACTCGCTATAGCCTTGGACGGCCAGGTTTTCGGCGATCTCGGCGAGCACCCCTTCAGCCACCAAAGGCCCGTAGAACGGGCCCTGCGCTTTGATCGCAGACGGTTGGGCGCCAGACATGCCGGCAGCACAGATCAATGTCCAGAGACCCTTCTCGCCAGCCAACGGCAGCACCACGCATTCGATGCGGGTGATCAGGCCCAGGCACTGACGGGTGAGGCAGAGGCTACGCGGCATGGCGGCGACCCTCGCAAGAGCAGGCCTTCAGCCTACACCCGCACGGGCGCCTCAGGGAAGCCAACAGTTATCCTGTGGATAACTGTGTGGATGAAATGCCCAGCGGCTTGACCGGGCAGCGCTGGCAGGCTCAATGACTCACCCGCCAGCGCGCCGGCGGCGACGCGTCAGGCCGCCGGTTTCTTCGCCCGCGGTTTTTTCTCCTTGGCGGGCGGCGTCGGCTCGTTCTTCGCCTCTTCTGGCTTCACGTGATCCTTGTCGTCCTCGCCCATGCCGATCTCGGCGATCTCGCGCAAGCGCTCGACCACCCGGGCATTGACGCTCCCCAGCGGGAACTGGCCTTCGGCATTCGGCGTACCGGCATCCTCGCCTACCAGCAGGCTCAGCGCCTCGTCGACATGGCGCACCGCATACACATGGAACAGCCCGGCGCGCACGGCTTGCAGCACGCGCTCGTCGAGCATCAGGGTGGTGACGTTGGAGTGCGGAATGATTGCGCCCTGCTCGCCCGTCAGGCCACGCGCCTCGCAAAGACGGAAGAAGCCTTCGATCTTCTCGTTGACCCCACCGACCGCCTGCACTTCGCCGAACTGGTTGATCGAACCGGTGATGGCGAAACACTGCTTGAGCGGCCTGCGCGACAACGCCGAGATCAGGGTGCAGACCTCGCCGAGGGAGGCGCTGTCGCCGTCGACGTAACCGTAGGATTGCTCCAGGGCGATGCTCGCGGAGATTTCCAGGGGGAATTCCTGGGCGTAACGGCTGCCGAGAAAGCCGGTGAGAATCATCACGCCCTTGGAGTGGATCGGCTGGCCGAGGTTGACCTCGCGCTCGATGTCGACGATGCCCGAACCGCCCGGATAGACGGTAGCGGAAATCCGCGCCGGCACCCCGAAGGCCGAGTCGCCGACTTCCAGCACGGTCAACCCGTTGCATTTGCCGACCGCGGCGCCGGCGGTGTCGATCAGAATGATGCCGGCGAGCATGTCGTCGATGATCCGTGCCGACACCCGCCCGGTGCGGGTGGCCTTGGCTTTCAGCGCGCGCTCGATGTGGCCGACGTCGGTCACCGTCTCACTGGCCAGTTGGCGAATGAAATCGGCTTCGCTGACCAGCTGGAACAAATCGCCGATACGCGCCGACAAACGCCCCTGGTGCTCGGCCAGGCGCGCGCTGTAGGTCGCCAGGCGCGCCACCGCGGCGGCGGTAAGCGGCGCCATGCCTTCCTCGGTGGTACGGGTTTTCATCAGTTGAGCGAACTGCTCCAGGCTTTCGTCGCCGAGGGGAATGTCCTCGTCGAAGTCGACCAGCACGCGAAACATTTCCTGGAAGTCCGGATCATGGTCCTGCAACGCGTAGTACAGCTGACGCGCGCCGATGATGATCACCTTGACCTGCAACGGAATCACTTGCGGATTGAGGGTCACGGTGGCGATCCGGCCAAGCTCACCGAGTGGCGACTCCATCTTCAGTTGCCGAGAATGCAGGGCGCGCTTGAGCGCATCCCAGACGAAGGGTTCGCCAAGCATCTTCTCCGCTTCCAGCACCAGGAAACCGCCATTGGCGCGATGCAGAGCGCCGGGACGCAACTGCCGGTAGCTGGTATAGATCGCCCCTTGGTCGGCGTTGTACTCGATGCGGCCGAACAGGTTGTCATAGGTCGGGTGCGGCTCGAACACCACCGGCGCCCCGCCAG
>DELY01000011.1:0-3636 GCA_002354655.1 Pseudomonas sp. UBA2684 | reverse complement strand
ACACCACCGGCGCCCCGCCATTGGCATGGTGGCCGACCACCAGGCTCGGGCAATACTGCTCTTCGAGCAGCTTGCGGGTCTGCGCGTCGGCCTTCTCCACCTCGACCAACTGATCGACCACGGTTTTCAGCAGATTGACCTGCACGGCCTGGAGATAGCCGCAGACACCGGCATTTTCTGCATATTTTTCCGACAACGGCGCCAGCAAGGGTTGCAGCGCCACGGTGATGGTTTCTTCGTTCAACTGGCGCAGTTGGTTGCTCGATTCGCGTTTCCACTGCGGCAGGCTGGCCAGCTCCTCATTGAGGCGCTCTTCGAGCATGGCGATGTCGGCATGGAAGCGCTCGCGCTCGGCCTCAGGCAGTTGGGCGAACTCCGCCTCGTCCAGGGCCTTGCCGTCGAGCATCGGGGTGAAGGCGATGTTGCTGCTGTCGCGGTACAGCGCCACGTTCTTTTCCAGCGACAGGCGCTCGATGACGTCCAGCGCCTGGTCGTAGCGCTTATTGAAGGTGCGGTCGATGGCGCTTTTTTTCTGCTGATAGGACGGATGCTCGAACACCGCGGGAAAGGTCGCCAGCAGGTTGTCGATCAGGCTGTTGATGTCGGCGATAAACGCCCCGGCGGTGCCGGCCGGCAGCTCCAGCGCACGCGGCTCGCGCGGCTCGTCGAAGTGGTTGACGTAGACCTGATCGGCCGGGGTTTCCAGGCGCTTGGCTTCCGCCTGCAGGTAGCGTTTGACGAACGAGAAACGCCCGGTGCCGGGCTCGCCCATGACGAAGACGTTATAACCGGGGCGCGGCATGGCCACGCCGAACTGCAGCGCCTCGACCGCGCGCTCCTGGCCGAGTACGCCGCGGAACGGCTCCAGGTCATCGGTACTGGTGAAATTGAACTGCTCGGGGGCAAAGGGACGGGTCAGTGCATCGGGCGCCAGCCGCAAGCCGGCTGCAACGGGATCGGGCATCGGAAGTCCTTAACTCAGGCGGGAGAACCGCGGGGATTTGCGTGCATTCTGGCGCTGGCTTGTCGCCCCTGGCAAGGCGTTCGCTGCGCCTCAGGTGTGCAATGCGGCGCAGGCCAAGCAAAACTCCGTGGCCGGCAAAACCGCCAGTCGCGCCGGCTCGATCGGCTCGCCGCAGCGCAGACAATCGCCATACGTGCCCTCGGCCAGGCGCAACTTGGCCAGGCCGACCCGGCGCATGCCGGCCTTGGCCTCGGCCTGCAAGGCTTCCAGCACCTCATCGTTCTGCCGCTGCTGCGCCTGCTCGGCAAAATCCGGCGAATGGCTACGGGCCAAATCCCGTTCAATGGCATTGGCGCGGGCGCTGTACTCGGCAAGCAGCGCATCGAGCGCCGCATGGGGGTCGAAGGCAGGCATGGGCATGCTCCGTGAGGTTCACTGTATTAAGTGTGGACGCTGCCACAGCGCGTGCATGACCGCCTGCGAAAACTTGCGCAACCGCGCGCCCTGAGCATGCTTGACAGCCAGCGACGCCATCGCCAAAGCTCCGTCGTCGCCCAACCGGAAGAACTGCGCCCTTGAAACGGATTTTCGCGTGTCTTGCCCTGTGCTGTGCGGCCTCGCTGCACGCCACCCCGAACAGCCCCAATGCCCGCCTCGATGCGCTGGCCGCGCAGCCTTACTGGATTGCGCTCGGCCACTACGAGACCGGCAAGCTGGGCGGCTGGCGCAGTTATGTCGATGACGACGCCTTCTTTCTCGCCGCCCAGGGTGACAGTGACCCGACCGCCGAGCTGCGCGCGACCGTCGCGGCGCTCTATCAGCCTGCCGAACTGGGCGACAAACACCCGCAATGCGTCTACCCGGCGCGCACCCGCTGGCTGCGCGAGCAGCTGGGGTTGACCGACCTGCCGCAACCGAGCTGTAGCGAATTCAGCGCCTGGTACCAGGACGTGTCGCCACACAGCAGCGTGCTGGTATTCCCCGCCGCCTACCTGAACAGCCCGTCGTCGATGTTCGGCCACACCTTGCTGCGCATCGACCAGGCCGATGTCGACAGCCACAACACTGCCCTGCTCAGCTACGCCCTGAACTTCGGCGCCTTTATCGAGGGCGCCGACAACAGCATCCTCTACGCCTGGAAAGGCCTGATGGGCGGCTACCCCGGCCTGTTCGCGCTGGTGCCCTACCGTGAGAAGCTCGCCGAATACCGCAGCCTGGAAAACCGTGACCTGTGGGAATACCGGCTGAACCTCAGCGCCGAGGAAACCGGACGCATGGTCGAACATGTCTGGGAGCTCAAGCAGATTCAGTTCGATTACTTCTTCTTCGACGAGAACTGCTCCTACCGCCTGCTCGAACTGCTGGAAATCGCCCGTCCCGGCATCGAGCTGACGGATGGTTTTCCGATCACCGCGATCCCCACCGACACCGTGCGCGCGATCAAGGATGCCGGCCTGGTTGAACGCATCGATTACCGCCCCTCGCGCGAGCGCGAGCTGCTGGCCCGCACCGAACCGCTGAGCCGCGCGGAGCAAGACTGGCTGCTGCGCCTGAGCGCAGACCCGGCGCAACAGCACACGGCCGAATTCCAGGCCTTGCCGCCCGAGCGTCGCGCGCTGATCCAGGATGCGGCCTTTCGCCTGCTGCGTTACCGCGCCACGGGCGAAGCCCGCGATCCGGCTACCGCGCAACGCAGCTTCGCCCTGCTTCAGGCGATCAACCAGAACCCGCCACCGCTGCTCGACATCGAGCGCCCCGGCCTGCCGGAAATCGGCCACGAGTCGCGCACCTGGCAGCTCGGCGCTGGCAGCCGCGACGACCGCGCCTTCGCCGAATACGGCCTGCGCATGGCCTATCACGACCTGAGCGACAACGCCTACGGCTTCCCGCTGGGCGCGCAGATCGAGATCCTCCAGCTCAAGTTGCGTCAGTACGAAAACAACCACTGGCAGCTGCAACGCCTGGACCTGGCCAGCATCCGCTCCTTCACCCCGCGCAATCACGTGCTCAAGCCCTGGTCCTGGCAGGTCGCCGGCGGCCTGGAGCGGGTACTCGGCGAGCACGGCGACGAGGTGCTGGTCGGTCATATCAACGGCGGCGCCGGTGCCACCTGGCAACTGGCCGACGAGGTGCTGGGCTTTGCCCTCGGCACCGTGCGCGTCGAGCACAACCAGGACTTCGCCGCGTTCATCGCGCCGGCGGCCGGCTTCAACAGCGGCCTGTTGTGGCGCAACCCCGCCGGTAACCTGCTGCTGGAAGCCAAAGGCGATTACTTTCACAACGGCGAGGTACGCCGCAGCCTGAGCCTCAGCCAACAGTGGGAAATCAGCCGTAACCTCGGCCTGCGCCTCGCCGCCAAACGTGAGTTCAGCCAATTGGCCAGCCCGCAGAACGAGCTGCTGCTGGAGCTGAAGTGGTACCACTATTGAACACGAGAAAACCTGTAGGAGCGGGCCATGCCCGCGAAGATTTGCGGCGCCTGTATTTCGCGGCTAAATCCGCGCCCACAAAGGCCGCACAGCCCTGCGCGCTAACGGGCACAGCATAAAAAACGGAGCCCTGAGGCTCCGTTTTTCATGGCTCTGTACCCGTTAAATGTTGATGCAGACCGCTGTCACGTGGGAGCGGCTTTAGCCGCGAAAGATCTTCAGTTTTCAAAGATTTTCGCGGAT
>DELY01000017.1 GCA_002354655.1 Pseudomonas sp. UBA2684 | reverse complement strand
GGGTTCGGTCAAGCCGCACACCACCTTCACTGCAGAAGTGTATGTGTTGAGCAAAGAAGAAGGCGGTCGTCATACGCCGTTCTTCAAAGGCTACCGTCCGCAGTTCTACTTCCGTACGACTGACGTGACCGGTAACTGCGAACTGCCGGAAGGCGTTGAGATGGTAATGCCAGGTGATAACGTGCAAATGACCGTTACCCTGATCAAGACCATCGCGATGGAAGAAGGTCTGCGTTTCGCTATCCGTGAAGGCGGTCGTACCGTCGGCGCTGGTGTAGTGGCCAAGATCATCGCGTAAGCGCTGCTCTAAGAAAAAGCCTCCGCTTGCGGGGGCTTTTTTATTGGGTTGACACTCATAGGGGGCGTCTATAGAATTGCGCCTCCTTTTAACGGGCGTATTGCGCCCGTTGGGAATAGCAGCTTGGAATCTGAGGTCAAAATGCAAAACCAACAAATCCGTATTCGGTTGAAGGCTTTTGACCATCGCCTGATCGATCAATCAACCCAGGAAATCGTGGAAACCGCGAAACGTACTGGTGCTCAGGTGCGTGGTCCGATTCCTCTGCCTACCCGCAAAGAGCGGTTCACCGTACTGACTTCACCGCACGTCAACAAAGACGCGCGCGATCAGTATGAGATCCGTACTCATAAACGCGTTCTGGACATTGTCCAGCCAACGGATAAAACCGTTGATGCGTTGATGAAGCTTGATCTTGCGGCTGGCGTGGAAGTGCAGATCAGCCTCGGCTAAAACCTTGGGGTTTTAGTCGTGTAACGCTCTGAAATGGGCGGCCATAGCGGGTGAAAGCCCCGTACACTCATGAGGTTACAACATGACTATTGGTGTAGTCGGTCGTAAGTGCGGTATGACCCGCATTTTCACCGAAGAAGGTGTCTCCATTCCGGTTACGGTCATTGAGATCGAGCCGAATCGCGTCACCCAGTTCAAAACTGAAGAGTCCGATGGCTATCGCGCAGTGCAAGTCACTGTCGGTGAGCGCCGCGTTTCTCGTGTCAGCAAGGCTCAGGCCGGTCACTTCGCTAAGGCGAGCGTCGCGGCAGGTCGTGGTGTTTGGGAGTTCCGTCTTGAAGAAGGCGACTACCAGGCTGGCGATCTGATCAACGCTGAAATTTTCCAAGCTGGTCAGATGGTGGATGTCACCGGTCAGTCCAAGGGTAAAGGCTTTGCCGGTACCATCAAGCGTTGGAACTTCCGCGGCCAAGACAACACGCACGGTAACTCCGTGTCCCACCGTGTTCCGGGTTCCATTGGCCAGTGCCAGACTCCGGGTCGCGTCTTCAAGGGCAAGAAAATGTCCGGTCACATGGGTGCTGAGCGCGTGACTGTGCAGTCCCTGGAAGTAGTGCGCGTCGATGCTGAACGCAACCTGCTGTTGGTCAAGGGTGCCGTTCCTGGTGCTACTGGCGGCAACTTGGTTGTGCGTCCAGCAGCCAAGGCTCGCGGTTAAGGGGAAGCTGACATGCAATTAAATGTAAATGGCGCTCAAGCTATCGAAGTGTCGGAAGCGACTTTCGGCGGCGATTATAACGAGACCCTGGTTCACCAAGCAGTTGTGGCCTACATGGCCGGCGGCCGTCAAGGCAGCAAGCAGCAGAAGACCCGCTCTGATGTGTCCGGTGGCGGTAAGCGCCCGTGGCGTCAGAAGGGTACTGGTCGCGCTCGTGCGGGTACCACTCGTGGTCCGATCTGGCGTGGCGGTGGTGTGACTTTCGCTGCTCGTCCGCAGAATCATGACCAGAAGCTGAACAAGAAAATGTATCGCGCTGCATTGCGTTCGATTCTTGCTGAGCTGGTGCGTACTGATCGTTTGGTAGTGGTTGAAGACTTCAGCGTAGAAGCTCCGAAAACCAAAGAACTGTTGGGCAAGTTGAATGGCATGGGTCTGACCGATGTGCTGATCGTGTCCGATGCTATTGATGAGAATCTGTACCTGGCTGCGCGCAACCTGCCACACGTCGATGTTCGTGACGTGCAAGGTTCCGACCCGGTCAGTCTGATCGCGTACGAAAAGGTGCTGGTCACCGTTTCTGCCGTGAAGAAATTCGAGGAGCTGCTGGGATGAACCAGGAACGCGTATTTAAAGTGCTGCTTGGCCCGCACATCTCCGAGAAGGCCACGGTTCTCGCTGACAAGAAAGGTCAGTTCGTTTTCAAGGTTGCAACCGATGCAACCAAGCTGGAAATCAAGAAGGCCGTCGAAAGCCTGTTCAGTGTGAATGTTGCTGCTGTCAATACCGTGAATGTTCTCGGTAAGACTAAGCGCACCGCTCGCGGCCTGGGCAAGCGTAACGACTGGAAGAAGGCGATCATCTCCCTTCAGCCGGGCCAAGATCTCGATTTCGCCAGCAGTGCTGAGTAAGGAAGGGGTGCATCATGGCAATCGTTAAATGCAAACCGACTTCCCCTGGCCGCCGTTTTGTGGTCAAGGTGGTCAATCAGGAGCTGCACAAAGGCGCTCCTTACGCTCCGCTGCTCGAGAAGAAGTCGAAGACTGGCGGTCGTAACAACAATGGTCGTATCACCACCCGTCATATCGGTGGTGGCCACAAGCAGCATTACCGTCTGGTCGATTTCCGTCGCAACGACAAAGATGGCATTCCAGCCACTGTTGAGCGTATTGAATACGATCCGAACCGTACCGCACACATCGCTCTGCTGATGTATGCAGACGGCGAGCGTCGCTACATCATCGCCCCTAAAGGCGTGAGTGCTGGCGATCAGCTGGTAGCTGGCATCATGGCTCCGATCAAGCCGGGCAACAGCCTGCAACTGCGTAACATTCCAGTTGGTAGCACTGTTCACGGTATCGAACTGAAGCCGGGTAAAGGTGCTCAGATCGCTCGTTCCGCTGGTGCTTCTGCTCAGCTGATTGCGCGTGAAGGTGTCTACGTGACCCTGCGTCTGCGTTCCGGTGAGATGCGTAAAGTGCTGGCCGAGTGCCGTGCGACCCTGGGCGAAGTCTCGAACTCCGAGCACAGCCTGCGTTCGCTGGGTAAAGCCGGTGCCAAACGCTGGCGTGGCGTTCGCCCAACCGTTCGTGGTGTTGCCATGAACCCGGTTGACCACCCACACGGTGGTGGTGAAGGTCGTACCTCTGGTGGTCGTCATCCGGTGTCTCCATGGGGCTTCCCGACGAAGGGCGCGAAGACTCGTGGTAACAAACGCACCGACAACATGATCGTCCGTCGTCGCAAGTAAATAGAGGGATACGACAGTGCCACGTTCTCTGAAAAAAGGTCCTTTTATTGATCTTCACCTACTGAAGAAGATCGAAGTGGCGGTGGAAAAGAACGATCGCAAGCCAGTGAAAACCTGGTCGCGTCGTTCGATGATCCTGCCACAAATGGTCGGTCTGACCATTGCTGTGCATAACGGTCGTCAACATGTTCCAGTTCTGGTGAACGAAGACATGGTCGGCCACAAACTGGGCGAATTTGCCGGCACTCGTACCTATCGTGGGCACGTGGCTGACAAGAAAGCCAAGCGTTAAGGGGTTAGGAAATGGAAGTAGCCGCTAAGTTGTCGGGCGCTCGAATCTCCGCCCAGAAAGCCCGCTTGGTCGCCGACCAGATCCGCGGGAAGAAGGTGGGCGAAGCGCTCAACCTGTTGGCTTTCAGCAGTAAGAAAGCCGCCGAGATCATCAAGAAAGTGCTGGAGTCGGCTGTAGCCAACGCCGAGCACAACGAAGGCGCAGATGTTGATGACTTGAAGGTCAGCACCGTTTTCGTCAACGAAGGGCGTTCGCTGAAGCGCATCATGCCGCGTGCCAAAGGCCGCGCTGATCGCATCGTCAAGCGGTCTTGCCATATCACTGTCAAGGTTGCGGACAAGTAACGGAGTCGATCAGATGGGTCAGAAAGTACATCCCATTGGCATTCGCCTGGGAATCGTCAAGGAGCACACCTCCGTCTGGTACGCAGACGGTCGGACTTATGCGGACTATTTGTTCGCTGATCTGAAGGTGCGTGAGTATCTCCAAGACAAATTAAAAAGCGCGTCCGTAAGCCGTATCGACATTGCTCGTCCGGCTCAAACCGCACGTGTCACCATCCACACTGCTCGTCCCGGTATCGTTATCGGTAAGAAAGGTGAAGATGTTGAGAAGCTGCGTCAGGACCTGACCAAGCAAATGGGTGTGCCTGTGCACATCAATATCGAAGAAATCCGCAAGCCGGAGCTCGACGGTATGCTGGTTGCGCAGAGCGTAGCTCAGCAGCTGGAGCGTCGTGTGATGTTCCGTCGCGCCATGAAGCGCGCTGTACAGAACGCCATGCGTATTGGTGCCAAGGGCATCAAAATCCAAGTGAGCGGTCGTCTCGGTGGTGCTGAAATTGCACGTACCGAATGGTATCGCGAAGGTCGTGTGCCGTTGCACACCCTGCGTGCCGATATCGACTATGCCACGTACGAAGCGCACACCACTTATGGTGTGATCGGTGTCAAGGTTTGGATCTTCAAAGGCGAAGTAATTGGTGGTCGCCATGAAGAACTGAAGCCGCAAGCACCCGCGCCTCGTAAAAAAGCTGCTAAGTAAGGGGTACGCCAAATGTTGCAACCAAAGCGTACGAAGTTCCGCAAGCAGATGACCGGCCACAACCGTGGCTTGGCTCAGCGCGGTAGCAAAGTCAGCTTCGGCGAGTTCGCGCTGAAGTCTGTTGCCCGCGGTCGTCTCACCGCCCGCCAGATCGAGTCCGCTCGTCGTGCTCTGACTCGTCACGTTAAGCGTGGCGGGAAAATCTGGATTCGCGTGTTCCCTGACAAACCGGTTACCAAGAAGCCTCTCGAAGTGCGGATGGGTAAAGGTAAGGGTGGCGTTGAATATTGGGTAGCCCAGATCCAGCCAGGCAAAGTCCTGTATGAGATCGAAGGCGTTTCCGAAGAGTTGGCGCGTGAGGCTTTCGCCCTGGCTGCTGCAAAGCTGCCGCTCGCCACCACTTTTGTTAAGCGGACGGTGATGTGATGAAAGCGAATGAACTTCGTGAAAAATCAGCACAGCAGCTGAACGAGCAACTGCTCGGCCTGCTGCGCGACCAGTTCAATCTGCGTATGCAGAAAGCAACTGGCCAGTTGGGGCAGTCTCACCTGCTCTCGCAAGTTAAGCGCGACATCGCTCGTGTGAAAACTGTGCTCAACCAGCAGGCAGGTAAGTGATCATGGCTGAAGCCGAAAAAACAGTCCGTACGCTGACCGGCCGTGTCGTCAGCGACAAGATGGACAAGACCATCACCGTATTGATCGAGCGTCGCGTAAAGCACCCGATCTACGGCAAATATGTCAAGCGTTCGACCAAGCTGCACGCGCACGACGAAACCAACCAGTGCCACATCGGCGACAAAGTTTCCATTCGCGAAACCCGTCCCGTTGCCAAGACCAAGTCTTGGGCGCTGGTTGAGATCCTCGAACGCGCAGTGGAAGTCTAAGGGCTAAGGGTCGGAGAAATTATATGATTCAGACTCAATCCATGCTCGACGTCGCTGACAACAGCGGTGCTCGTCGCGTTATGTGCATCAAGGTGCTGGGTGGCTCGCATCGCCGCTACGCTGGCATCGGCGACATCATCAAGGTGACCGTCAAGGAAGCAATTCCGCGCGGTAAAGTGAAGAAAGGCCAAGTGATGACTGCTGTCGTAGTCCGCACTCGTCACGGCGTTCGTCGTCCTGATGGCTCGATCATTCGCTTCGACGGCAACGCTGCTGTTCTGTTGAACAACAAGCAAGAGCCGATCGGCACCCGTATTTTTGGGCCAGTGACTCGTGAACTTCGCTCTGAGAAGTTCATGAAGATCGTCTCGCTCGCACCTGAAGTGCTGTAAGGAGATCCGACATGCAAAAGATTCGTCGTGACGACGAGATCATCGTGATCGCCGGCAAAGACAAAGGTAAGCGTGGCAAGGTGCTCAAGGTTCTCGCTGACGACCGTTTGGTCGTTGGTGGGATCAACCTGGTGAAGCGCCATACCAAGCCGAACCCGATGTCGGGCGTTCAGGGCGGTATCGTCGAGAAAGAAGCGCCTCTGCACGCTTCTAACGTGGCCATTTTCAACGGTGAAACCAACAAGGCTGACCGCGTTGGTTTCAAAGTTGAAGAAGGTAAAAAAATTCGTGTCTTCAAGTCGACCCAAAAAGCGGTTGATGCTTGAACACTGCTAGGTAGAAGACCATGGCACGACTAAAAGAGATTTACCGGAAAGAAATCGCGCCGAAGCTTAAGGATGAACTTAAGCTCGCCAACGTGATGGAAGTTCCGCGCATTACCAAGATCACCCTGAACATGGGTCTGGGCGAAGCGATCGGTGACAAGAAAATCATCGAGCACGCTGTTGCCGACCTGGAAAAGATTACCGGTCAGAAAGTCGTTGTGACTCATGCTCGGAAGTCGATTGCAGGCTTCAAGGTTCGTGAAGGTTGGCCGATTGGCGTCAAGGTAACCCTGCGCCGCGATCGTATGTATGAGTTCCTGGATCGTCTGCTGTCCATTTCCCTGCCTCGGGTTCGCGACTTCCGCGGCCTGAATGCCAAGTCCTTCGATGGTCGTGGTAACTACAGCATGGGCGTGAAAGAGCAGATCATTTTCCCGGAAATCGATTACGACAAGATCGATGCCCTGCGTGGTCTGGACATTACCCTGACCACCACTGCCCGTACGGATGATGAAGGTCGCGCTCTGTTGCGTGCTTTCAAATTCCCGTTCCGCAACTGACTGGAGCTGGATCATGGCCAAGACAAGCATGAAAAACCGCGAGCTGAAGCGTCAGCAAACGGTAGCCAAGTACGCTAAAAAGCGTGCCGAGCTGAAAGCTACCATCGCCAATCCGAACAGCAGTCCGGAAGCGCGCTGGGAAGCTCAGGTGGCTCTGCAGAAGCAGCCGCGTGACGCAAGCGCTGCGCGCCTGCGTAACCGTTGCCGGATTACCGGCCGTCCGCACGGCGTTTATCGCAAGTTCGGTCTGTCGCGTATCAAGCTGCGTGAAGCTGCGATGCGTGGTGACGTACCAGGTCTGGTGAAAGCCAGCTGGTAAAAACAGAGCCGGCCTAGTGCCGGCTTTGTCTTTGTTGTGAATCAGGCCCCTTTGGGGCTTGATTCATTTTTGAGCAGTCTCTAGAATGTTCGGCTCGCCTGAGCCTGGGGTTCGTTTTTCCCGGAATATTCAGCGACTCTTAGCCGCAAGGCTAATTCTTTTTGTATCAGGAGCGTCTAGCCCATGAGTATGCAGGACCCGTTAGCGGACATGCTAACTCGTATCCGTAATGCCCAGATGGCTGAAAAGTCCGTCGTAAGCATGCCGTCTTCCACGTTGAAGGTGGCTGTAGCCAAAGTTTTGAAAGACGAAGGTTATATTGCGGGTTATCAGATCAGCGGCGAAGCAAAGCCGCAGCTGTCCATCGAGCTGAAATACTTCGAAGGCCGTCCGGTTATCGAAGAAGTGAAGCGCGTCAGCCGTCCAGGCCTTCGCCAATATAAGTCCGTCGATGATCTGCCGAAAGTTCGTGGCGGTCTTGGCGTATCCATCGTCTCCACCAACAAAGGTGTGATGACGGACCGCGCTGCGCGCGCTGCCGGTGTCGGCGGCGAAGTGCTTTGCACAGTGTTCTAAGGGGGGATAAGCATGTCTCGCGTTGCTAAGAACCCCGTTAAGTTGCCCGCTGGTGTTGAGGTCAAACTCGCCGGTCAGCAACTGTCGGTGAAGGGTGCCAAGGGCACTCTCGAACTGAACGTTCACTCGTCCGTTGAAGTCCTGCAGGAAGCTGGTGAGCTGCGTTTCGCTGCTCGCAATGGCGATCAGCAGACTCGCGCAATGGCCGGTACCACTCGCGCTCTGGTCAACAATATGGTGATCGGTGTTAGCGCTGGCTTCGAGCGTAAGCTGCAGCTGGTTGGTGTTGGTTACAAGGCGCAAGCCAAAGGTCAGGTGCTGAACCTCGCTCTCGGCTTCTCCCATCCGATCGACTATGAGTTGCCGGAAGGTGTGGTTGCTGAAACCCCGAACCAGACCGAGATCCTGATCAAGGGTGTCGACAAACAACTGGTTGGTCAGGTTGCTGCGGAGATTCGTGACTTCCGTCGTCCTGAACCTTATAAGGGCAAAGGTGTTCGTTACGCTGACGAAGTCGTCCGCCGTAAAGAAGCCAAGAAGAAGTAGGGCATAGCAAATGACCGACAAAAAAGTTACTCGACTGCGTCGCGCTCGCAAAGCACGCCTGAAAATGCACGAACTCGAAGTCGTGCGTCTCTGTGTGTATCGCTCTTCGCAGCACATCTATGCCCAGGTCATTTCGGCCGACGGCAGCAAGGTTCTGGCCAGCGCCTCTACCTTGGACAAAGCACTGCGTGACGGCGCCACTGGCAACGTCGACGCGGCCAAGAAAGTTGGTGAGCTGGTTGCTGAGCGTGCGAAAGCCGCTGGTGTGACTCAGGTTGCATTCGACCGTTCTGGCTTCAAGTACCACGGCCGCGTCAAGGCGCTGGCTGATGCTGCTCGTGAAGGCGGGCTGGAGTTCTAAGTTATGGCAAATAACGACCAAAAGCGCGACGAAGGCTATATCGAGAAGCTGGTACAGGTTAACCGCGTTGCCAAAACCGTTAAGGGTGGCCGTATCTTCACTTTCACCGCGTTGACCGTGGTGGGTGATGGTAAGGGTCGCGTCGGTTTCGGCCGTGGCAAATCCCGTGAAGTACCGGCTGCGATCCAGAAGGCAATGGAAGCTGCGCGTCGCAACATGATCCAGGTGGATCTGAACGGCACTACGCTGCAATACGCGATGAAGTCTGCTCATGGCGCCTCCAAGGTGTACATGCAGCCGGCCTCTGAAGGTACCGGTATCATTGCTGGCGGCGCTATGCGTGCTGTGCTGGAAGTGGCTGGTGTGCAAAACGTTCTGGCTAAGTGCTACGGCTCGACTAACCCGGTGAACGTGGTACATGCCACTTTCAAAGGTTTGAAAGCTATGCAGTCGCCGGACTCCGTTGCGGCCAAGCGTGGCAAGAGCGTCGAGGAGATTCTCTAATCATGGCTAACACCGTAAAAGTCACGCTGATCAAAAGCATGACCGGCCGCATCCCGAACCATAAGCTCTGTGTAAAGGGTTTGGGTCTGCGTCGCATCGGTCACACCGTAGAAGTGCTGGATACTCCCGAGAATCGCGGGATGATCAACAAGGCTTACTACATGCTGCGAGTCGAGGGTTAATACATGTACCTGAACGATTTGAGTCCTGCGCCGGGTTCCCGTCGCGAGAAGCACCGTCCGGGCCGTGGTATCGGTAGCGGTTTGGGTAAGACTGGTGGCCGTGGCCACAAGGGTCAGACCTCTCGCTCCGGTGGCACCATTGCTCCGGGTTTCGAAGGCGGCCAGCAGCCTCTGCACCGCCGTCTGCCCAAGTTCGGTTTCGTATCTTTGAAGGCTATGGATCGTGCGCAAGTGCGTACTTCCGAGCTGAATAAAATCGAAGGCGGCATTGTTACTCTGCAGGCGCTGAAGGATGCCAACCTGATCAACCAAAACGTACAGCGTGTGAAAGTCATGCTGTCCGGTGAGGTTACTCAGGCGGTCACCCTTAAAGGTATCGCCGCCACCAAAGGTGCGCGCGCGGCTATCGAAGCAGCTGGCGGTAAGTTCGAGGAATAAATGGCTAAGCAAGGTGCTCTCTCAGCGCTCAGCAATGGCGGGTTATCCGAGCTCTGGGCTCGTCTGCGCTTTCTGTTCATGGCGATCATCGTCTATCGGATTGGCGCACACATCCCAGTTCCAGGCATAAATCCGGACCGGTTGGCGGACCTGTTTCGACAGAATGAGGGGACCATTCTTAGCTTGTTCAACATGTTTTCCGGCGGCGCGCTGGAGCGGATGAGCATTTTTGCGTTGGGGATCATGCCGTACATTTCGGCGTCGATCATCATGCAGCTCATGACTGCTGTCAGCCCGCAGTTGGAACAGTTGAAGAAGGAAGGTGAGGCTGGTCGTCGCAAGATCAGCCAATACACCCGCTACGGCACCTTGGTCCTGGCTTTCGTTCAAGCAATCGGCATGTCCGTTGGTTTGGCGAGTCAGGGCGTAGCGTTTTCGGTCGATTTCGGCTTCCACTTCGTTGCAGTCACCACGTTTGTGGCGGGTGCGATGTTCATGATGTGGTTGGGCGAGCAGATCACCGAGCGCGGTGTTGGCAACGGTATTTCGATGCTGATTTTTGCGGGCATCGTAGCCGGTCTGCCGTCGGCGATTGGGCAGTCTTTCGAGTCTGCTCGGCAGGGCGATATCAATATCTTCGCGCTGATCGCCATCGGTTTGTTGGCAGTAGCGATCATCGGTTTCGTGGTGTTCATTGAGCGTGGTCAGCGTCGCATTGCGGTGCATTACGCCAAGCGTCAGCAGGGCCGTAAGGTCTTCGCGGCGCAGACCAGCCACTTGCCGTTGAAGGTGAATATGGCGGGGGTTATCCCGGCTATTTTCGCCAGCAGCCTTCTGTTGTTCCCGGCTTCGCTGGGTGCCTGGTTTGGTCAGTCTGAAGGTATGGGCTGGCTGCAGGATATTTCACAGGCTATCGCTCCTGGTCAGCCGTTGAATATTTTGCTGTTTAGTGCAGGGATCGTTTTCTTCTGCTTCTTCTACACGGCGCTGATGTTCAACCCGAAAGACGTAGCGGAAAACCTGAAGAAGTCCGGTGCCTTTATTCCGGGTATCCGTCCCGGTGAGCAATCGGCGCGCTATATCGATGGCGTGTTGACTCGCTTGACTATGTTCGGTGCTCTGTACATGACGGCCGTATGCTTGTTGCCCCAGTTTCTGGTGGTGGCGGCCAACGTACCGTTCTACCTTGGCGGGACCTCGTTGCTGATCGTGGTAGTGGTTGTGATGGACTTTATGTCGCAAGTACAATCGCACCTCGTTTCGCACCAGTACGAATCCCTGATGAAGAAAGCCAACCTGAAGGGCTACGGCAGCGGCATGCTCCGCTGAAGTGTCCATAAGGTTCGAGGAGTTGGTGATGAAAGTTCGTGCATCGGTGAAAAAGCTGTGCCGTAACTGCAAAATTATTCGTCGCGAAGGTGTTGTGCGAGTGATTTGCAGCGCGGAACCGCGTCACAAGCAGCGCCAAGGCTGAGTGTGATTGAAGCGTTACAAGCCCGGCAGCTAGTGCGCTGTCGGGTTGATTATTTGTTTTTACAGCGTTAATATCTCGCGCCCTATTTCTTGGCTTCCGGGGCGTAGGTAGCTGTCAATTGGAGTTACACTGAATGGCCCGTATTGCAGGCGTTAACATTCCGGATAACAAGCACACTGTTATCTCGCTGACCTACATCTTTGGTGTTGGTCGCACCACGGCACAGAAAATCTGTGCAGCTACCGGTGTTAATCCGGCGGTAAAGATCAAAGATCTCTCTGACGAGCAGATCGAGCAGCTGCGTGGCGAAGTGGCCAAGGTGAATACCGAAGGCGACCTGCGTCGTGAAGTGAACATGAAAATCAAGCGCTTGATGGACCTGGGTTGCTACCGCGGCCTGCGTCATCGTCGTGGTCTGCCGGTTCGCGGTCAGCGTACCAAGACCAACGCGCGTACCCGTAAGGGCCCGCGTAAGCCGATCCGCAAGTAATCGCATTCGCGCATCGACAGGAATCTAGTCATGGCAAAACCTGCTGCTCGTACTCGTAAGAAAGTCAAAAAGACGGTGGTTGATGGCATCGCCCACATCCACGCTTCTTTCAACAACACAATCGTGACCATTACTGACCGTCAGGGTAACGCCCTGTCCTGGGCTACCTCCGGTGGTTCGGGTTTCCGCGGCTCGCGTAAAAGCACCCCGTTCGCTGCCCAGGTGGCTGCAGAGCGTGCTGGTCAAGCTGCGCTGGAATACGGCCTGAAGAACCTCGACGTGAACGTCAAGGGTCCCGGTCCGGGTCGTGAGTCCGCTGTCCGTGCTTTGAACGGTTGCGGTTACAAGATCGCCAGCATCACCGATGTGACGCCCATCCCGCACAACGGATGCCGTCCTTCGAAGAAGCGTCGCGTGTAATCAGGAGACAGTGAGAAATGGCTCGTTACATTGGTCCCAAATGCAAACTGTCTCGTCGTGAAGGCACTGATCTTTTCCTGAAAAGCGGCGTCCGCGCTCTGGAATCGAAGTGCAACATCGAAGCAGCCCCAGGTATTCACGGTCAGCGCCGTAGCCGTCAGTCCGACTACGGCACCCAGCTGCGTGAAAAGCAAAAAGTTCGTCGTATCTACGGTGTGCTTGAGCGTCAATTCAGCGGTTATTACAAAGAAGCTGCCGGCAAGAAAGGCGCTACTGGTGAGAACCTGCTGCAACTGCTCGAATGCCGTCTGGATAACGTGGTTTACCGTATGGGCTTTGGCGCAACACGTGCCGAATCCCGTCAGTTGGTTTCGCACAAAGCGATCAGCGTCAACGGTAAGACTGTAAACGTACCGTCCTACCAGATTAAAGCTGGTGACGTGGTTGCAGTTCGCGAGAAATCGAAAAATCAGCTGCGCATTGTTCAAGCTCTTGAGCTGTGTGCCCAGCGTGGCCGCGTTGAATGGGTAGAAGTAGACATTGAGAAGAAGTCTGGCGTGTTCAAAAACGTCCCGGCTCGTAACGATCTGTCCGCCGACATCAACGAAAGCCTGATTGTCGAGCTCTACTCCAAGTAAGGGCTAGAAAATAGGTGCATCCATGCAGATTTCGGTAAATGAGTTCCTGACCCCCCGTCACATTGATGTGCAGGTGGTCAGTCCGACCCGCGCCAAGATCACTCTCGAGCCTCTCGAGCGTGGCTTTGGCCATACCCTGGGCAACGCGCTGCGTCGCATCCTGTTGTCCTCCATGCCTGGCTGTGCAGTAGTCGAGGCCGAGATTGACGGTGTACTTCATGAGTACAGCGCCATCGAAGGTGTTCAGGAAGACGTCATTGAAATCCTGCTCAACCTGAAAGGCTTGGCTATCAAACTGCACGGTCGCGACGAAGTGACGCTGACTCTGGCGAAGAAGGGCTCGGGTGTAGTTACCGCTGCCGATATTCAGCTGGATCATGATGTCGAAATCGTCAATGGCGACCACGTAATCGCCAACCTGGCCTCCACTGGCGCGCTGAACATGAAGCTCACTGTAGCTCGTGGTCGCGGCTATGAGCCGGCTGACGCCCGTCAGAACGACGAAGATGAGAGCCGCAGCATTGGTCGCTTGCAGCTTGATGCGTCGTTCAGCCCGGTGCGTCGTGTGTCGTACGTGGTGGAAAACGCTCGTGTTGAGCAGCGCACCAACCTGGACAAACTGGTTATTGACCTGGAGACCAACGGTACTCTGGACCCGGAAGAGGCTATCCGCCGTGCCGCAACCATTCTGCAACAGCAGTTGGCTGCGTTCGTCGACCTCAAAGGTGACAGTGAGCCTGTGGTAATCGAGCAGGAAGACGAGATCGATCCGATCCTGCTGCGTCCGGTAGATGACCTGGAACTGACTGTGCGTTCGGCAAACTGCCTCAAGGCAGAGAACATTTACTACATCGGCGATCTGATTCAGCGCACCGAAGTAGAACTGTTGAAAACGCCGAACCTGGGCAAGAAATCCCTGACTGAAATCAAGGATGTTCTGGCTTCTCGCGGTCTGTCCCTCGGTATGCGCCTCGACAACTGGCCGCCGGCAAGTCTGAAGAAAGACGATAAGGCTACTGCCTGATCGTCATCATCACCGAACGTGAGTTTGGTAAGGAATTGAACCATGCGTCATCGTAAAAGTGGCCGTCACCTCAGCCGCACCAGCGCACACCGCAAGGCCATGTTCCAGAACATGGCGGTATCGCTGTTCGAGCACGAGCTGATCAAAACTACTCTGCCGAAAGCCAAAGAGCTGCGTCGCGTTGCCGAGCCGCTGATTACTCTGGCTAAAGAAGATAGCGTTGCCAATCGTCGTCTGGCCTTCGACCGTACGCGTTCGAAAGCCATCGTCGGTAAGCTGTTCAACGACCTGGGCAAGCGCTACGCCACCCGTCAGGGCGGTTACCTGCGTATCCTCAAGTGCGGTTTCCGCGCTGGCGACAATGCTCCGATGGCTTATGTTGAGCTGGTTGACCGTCCGGTCGCCGGTGCAGCGGTAGACGCCGAGTAAGTTGTAGGTTGTAAAAAAAACCGGGCCTTGGCCCGGTTTTTTGTTGCTGAGATAAATGTTTCCGCAAGCCCATACCTTGGTTTCCAGGCCTTCGGCTGCCTGGCCATTGCCATCGTCATGCCGCTGGCCCGCGCCATGAATGCCGATATCCCGCCAGCGAGCGACGCATTGATGCCGTATCTGCGCGTTGATTGAAAAATAATTTCTATCGCCTGCATTGCTTTCAATGCATTGGTTGGTCTGTCTGTCAGGGTCTAGTCTTTCCTAACTGTTGGCGTAAGCCAGCTGATTGACCTGATAAGGAGAGAATACATGTCGACCGAATCAAAGTGCCCGTTCCATCATGTCGCCGGTGGCGGCACCAGTAACCAGGATTGGTGGCCTAATCAGTTGCGCGTCGATCTGCTTAACCAGCATTCGTCAAAGTCCAACCCGCTGGGTGAGCAGTTCAATTACGCCGAAGAATTCAAGAAGCTCGACTACGCCGCGTTGAAGGCCGATCTGGTCAAGCTGATGACCGACTCGCAGGACTGGTGGCCGGCCGACTTCGGCCACTATGGCCCGCAGTTCATTCGTATGGCTTGGCACAGTGCCGGCACCTACCGCACTGTTGACGGCCGCGGCGGCGGCGGTCGCGGTCAGCAGCGCTTCGCACCGCTCGGCGCATGGCCGGACAACGTCAACATCGACAAGTCGCGCCGCCTGCTGTGGCCGATCAAGCAAAAGTACGGGCAGCAGATTTCCTGGGCCGACCTGTTCATCCTCGCGGGTAACGTCGCGTTGGAGTCGATGGGTTTCCGCACCTTCGGTTTTGCCGGTGGTCGCGAGGATACCTGGGAGCCGGACAATGACGTGAACTGGGGCAGCGAAACCGCCTGGCTGGGCGATGACAAGCGCTTCCACGGCAATCGCGAATTGGACAGCAATCTGGCCGCTACCCACATGGGCCTGATTTACGTGAATCCGGAAGGTCCGAATGCCAGCGGCGACTACCTAGCCGCCGCCCACGACATCCGCGCCACGTTCTATCGCATGGCGATGGACGACGAAGAAATTGTCGCCCTGATCGCCGGTGGTCACACGTTCGGCAAGACCCATGGCGCTGCACCGGAATCACACAAGGGCCCCGACCCGGAAGCCGCTCCGATCGAGTCGCAGGGGCTGGGCTGGATCAGCAACTATGGCAAGGGCCACGGTGGCGACACCATTTCCAGCGGTTTGGAAGTGACCTGGACCAAGACCCCGGCGTTGTGGAGCAACAACTTCTTCGAGAACCTGTTCAAGTACGAGTGGGAGCTGACCAAGTCTCCCGCTGGTGCCAAGCAGTGGATTGCCAAGGATGCGCCGGAGATCATCCCGGATGCGCATGATCCGTCGAAGAAGCACAAGCCGACCATGCTGACCACCGACCTGACTCTGCGTTTCGACCCGGAGTTCGGCAAGATCTCCAAGCGCTTCTACGAGAACCCGCAAGCCTTCGCCGAAGCCTTCGCTCGCGCCTGGTACAAGCTGACCCACCGCGATATGGGGCCAAAAGCGCGCTACCTTGGCCCGGAAGTGCCGAGCGAAGACTTGATCTGGCAGGACCCGCTGCCAGCAGCCGCGCACAAGCCGAGCGCGGCGGACATCGCCGAACTGAAGGCGCAGATCCTGGCTTCCGGCCTGTCGGTTGCCGAGCTGGTGTCTACCGCCTGGGCTTCGGCCTCGACTTTCCGCGGTGGCGACAAGCGTGGCGGCGCCAATGGTGCGCGCATTCGTTTGGCGCCGCAGAAGGACTGGGAAGCCAACAGCCCGGCGCAATTGGCCAGGGTGCTGGCCAAGCTTGAGGGCATCCAGCGGGCATCTGGTAAGGCTTCGCTGGCTGACGTGATCGTGCTGGCCGGCAGCGTGGGGGTCGAGCAGGCCGCCAAGGCCGCTGGCGTGAACGTCGATGTGCCATTCGCCCCCGGCCGCGTGGATGCCGTGCAGGCGCAGACCGATGTCGAGTCTTTCGCCGTGCTGGAGCCCATCGCCGATGGCTTCCGCAACTATAAGAAGGGCACGATCGGTGCGACGACCGAGGCTTTGCTGCTCGACCGTGCGCAGCTGCTGACCCTGACCGCCCCGGAAATGACCGCGCTCGTCGGTGGTCTGCGCGTGCTCGGTGCCAACCACGATGGCAGTAAGCACGGGGTATTCACCGCGAAGGTCGGCGTGCTCAGCACTGACTTCTTCGTCAACCTGCTCGATATGGCAACCGAATGGAAGTCGCTGGACAGCCAAGCGGAAGTGTTCGAGGGCAAGGACCGCCAGAGCGGTGCGCTGAAGTGGACTGCCACGCGCAACGACCTGATCTTCGGTTCCAACTCGGTGCTGCGTGCTTTGGCCGAGGTTTATGCCCAAAGCGACGCCAAGGAGAAGTTCGTCAAGGACTTCGTCGCTGCCTGGACCAAGGTGATGAACCTGGACCGCTTCGACCTCGCCTGAGTCATTGCCGGGCGTGGGCGCCGCTTGGCGCTGCGTCTGGCGAGTCCGTCAACCGATGCAGCGCCTCCCTTGTGGAGGCGTTGCGCTTTTTGCTTGACCCGGAGGGGTGAGGCGCCGAGCATTCGGTTTATTCCACAGAATGTTGCAGGGTTCCAGGCATGAAAGGCCATATCGAAGTCATCGACTACCTCAAGCAGCTGCTCAAGGGCGAGCTGGCCGCGCGCGATCAGTATTTCGTGCACTCACGGCTGTACGAGGATTGGGGTTTCAGCAAGCTCTACGAGCGGATCAACCATGAAATGGAAGAAGAGACGCAGCACGCGGATGCGATTCTGAAGCGCATTCTGTTTCTCGAAGGCTCGCCCGATATGCTGCCGGACACCTTCGTCTTCGGTCAGACCGTGCCCGAGATGCTCAAGCTCGATCTTGCCCTGGAATATCAGGTGCGTGAGGCGCTGCGTAAAGGCATCGAGTTGTGCGAGCGACACCAGGACTATCAGAGCCGCGACATGCTCTTGGTGCAGCTGAAGGACACCGAAGAAGACCATGCCTATTGGCTGGAAATCCAACTCGGCTTGATCGCCAAGATGGGCTTGGAGAATTACCTGCAGACGCAGATGTAAGTGAGACCATGCAACAAAAAGCCCCGACTTCTCGGGGCTTTTTGTTGGGCGGCGTTTGCCTGGGCTAGTTGTTACAGGAGCGTTCAGCGGGCCTATGCACGGTCGCGTTCCAGCAGGGGTTTGAGGAAGTAGCCGGTGTGCGATTGCGGCATTTCGGCGACTTCTTCCGGCGTGCCGACGGCGATGATTTGGCCACCTTTGGAGCCGCCTTCCGGACCGAGGTCGACCAGCCAGTCGGCGGTCTTGATCACGTCCAGGTTGTGCTCGATCACCACCACGGTGTTGCCGTGGTCGCGCAGGCGGTGCAGCACGTCGAGCAGTTGCTGGATATCGGCGAAGTGCAGGCCGGTGGTCGGCTCGTCGAGGATATACAAGGTCTTGCCGGTATCGCGCTTGCTCAGCTCGCGGCTCAGCTTGACGCGCTGCGCCTCGCCGCCGGACAGGGTGGTCGCACTCTGTCCCAGCTTGATATAGGACAGGCCGACGTCCATCAGCGTTTGCAGCTTGCGCGCCAGGGCCGGCACGGCATCGAAGAACAGCCGCGCTTCCTCGATGGTCATGTCGAGCACTTCGGTGATGCTCTTGCCCTTGTATTTCACTTCCAAGGTTTCGCGGTTGTAGCGCTTGCTCTTGCACACATCGCAGGGCACGTAGATGTCCGGCAAAAAGTGCATTTCCACCTTGATCAGACCGTCGCCCTGGCAGGCTTCGCAGCGCCCGCCCTTGACGTTGAAGCTGAAGCGCCCCGGGCCGTAACCGCGCGAGCGCGATTCCGGCACGCCGGCGAACAGTTCGCGGATCGGCGTGAACAGCCCGGTGTAGGTCGCGGGGTTGGAGCGCGGGGTGCGGCCGATCGGGCTCTGGTCGATGTCGACCACCTTGTCCAGGTGTTGCAGGCCGTCACAGCTGTCGTGGGCGGCGGCTTCCAGGGTGGTCGCGCCGTTCAGTGCGGTGGCGCTGAGCGGGAACAGGGTGTTGTTGATCAGCGTCGATTTGCCCGAGCCGGACACGCCGGTGACACAGGTGAGCAAGCCAATCGGAATATCCAGGTCGACGTTGCGCAGGTTGTTGCCGCGCGCCCCCTTGATCTTCAGCGAGAGCTTCTTGTCGCGGGGCGTGCGCTTGGCCGGTACGGCGATCTTCACGCGCCCGGACAGGTATTTACCGGTCAGTGAATCGGGGTGGGCCATGACTTCGGCGGCGGTACCCTGGGCAACGATCTGCCCGCCATGCACCCCGGCACCGGGGCCGATATCGACCACGTAGTCGGCCATGCGGATGGCGTCTTCGTCATGCTCGACCACGATCACGGTGTTGCCGATGTCGCGCAGGTGGCGCAGGGTACCGAGCAGGCGCTCGTTGTCGCGTTGGTGCAGGCCGATCGACGGCTCGTCGAGGATATACATGACCCCGACCAGGCCGGCACCGATCTGGCTGGCCAGGCGGATACGCTGCGCCTCACCGCCGGACAGGGTGTCGGCGCTGCGGTCGAGGGTCAGGTAGTCGAGGCCGACGTTGACCAGAAACTGCAGGCGTTCGCGGATTTCCTTGAGGATCTTCTCGGCGATCTCACCGCGGCGGCCGGGTAGTGCCAGGCTGCCGAAATACTCGGTGGCATCGCCAATCGGCATGCCGCTGACGGCCGGCAGGGTCTTCTCGCCCACCCACACATGCCGCGCTTCACGGCGCAGGCGGGTGCCGCGGCAATCCTGGCAGGCCTGGGTGCTGAGAAACTTGGCCAGCTCCTCGCGCACGCTGGTGGATTCGGTTTCGCGGTAGCGCCGCTCCAGGTTGGGCACGATGCCCTCGAAGGGGTGCGAGCGCTTGACGATATCGCCACGGTCGTTGAGGTACTTGAAATCGACGTTCTGCGTGCCGCTGCCGAACAGGATGCACTTCTGCTGTTCGGCGCTGAGGTCGTCGAACGGCACTTCCAGGCTGAAGCCGTAATGCGCGGCCAAGGAGCCGAGCATCTGGAAGTAATAGACGTTACGCCGGTCCCAGCCGCGGATTGCACCTTCGGCCAGGGTCAACTCGCCATTGACCAGGCGCTTGGTATCGAAGAACTGCTTGACCCCAAGGCCGTCGCAGGTCGGACAGGCACCGGCCGGGTTGTTGAAGGAGAACAGCTTGGGTTCCAGTTCGCTGATCGAGTGGCCGCAGACCGGGCAGGCGAAGCGCGCGGAGAAGATGATCTCTTCGCCTTCCTCGCCTTCCATTGGCGCGATCAGGGCCAGGCCGTCGGCCAGCTTGAGGGCGGTCTCGAAGGATTCGGCCAGGCGCTGCTGCAGATCGCCGCGCGCCTTGAAGCGGTCGACCACGGCATCGATGCTGTGCTTCTTCTGCTTGTCGAGTTTTGGCAGTTCGTCCAGCTCGTAAATCTTGCCGTTAACCCGTACGCGGACGAAACCCTGGGCGCGTAGCTCGTCGAAGATCGCCAGGTGTTCGCCTTTGCGCTCGCGAATCACCGGCGCCAGTAGCATCAGCTTGCTGCCTTCGGGCAATGCCAGTACCTGATCGACCATCTGACTGACTGTCTGCGCTTCCAGCGGTAGATCGTGGTCCGGGCAGCGCGGAATACCGGCGCGGGCGTAGAGCAGGCGCAGGTAATCGTAGATCTCGGTGATGGTGCCGACGGTCGAGCGCGGGTTGTGCGAGGTGGATTTCTGCTCGATGGAGATCGCCGGCGACAGGCCTTCGATGGTGTCGACATCGGGCTTTTCCATCATCGACAGGAACTGCCGGGCGTAGGCCGATAGCGATTCGACGTAACGGCGCTGGCCTTCGGCATACAGGGTATCGAAGGCCAGCGACGATTTGCCGGAACCGGACAGGCCGGTGATCACAATCAGCTTGTCGCGCGGCAGGGTAAGGTCGATGTTTTTCAGGTTGTGGGTACGTGCCCCACGGATCAGAATCTTGTCCACAAACAGCGGCCTCGCATGGCGGGCGGAAACCCGCGAGTATACGGCCCGCCGGCACCCTGCGGCAAAGTGCGCTCCTGTGCCACAGGCGGGATGACTGCTAGAATCGCCGGCTTGTTTGAATAGGGCCTATGCAATGCACGATCCGCACAGCGAGCGCATGAGTGGCGGTGAAACCCGCGCGGCCGGTGGCCTGGCGCTGGTGTTCGCATTCCGTATGCTCGGTATGTTTATGGTTTTGCCGGTATTGGCGACCTATGGCATGGAGCTGCAAGGCAGTACGCCGGCCTTGATCGGCCTGGCCATTGGCGCCTACGGCCTGACCCAGGCGTTTCTGCAAATCCCCTTTGGCATGCTCAGTGACCGTATCGGCCGGCGGCCGGTGATCTATGTCGGCTTGCTGATCTTCGCCGCCGGCAGCCTGCTGGCGGCCAATGCCGACTCGATTTGGGGCGTGATCGCCGGGCGTGTGTTGCAGGGAGCTGGAGCGATTTCCGCGGCGGTGATGGCGTTGCTCTCGGATCTGACTCGCGAGCAGCACCGCACCAAGGCCATGGCCATGATCGGCATGAGCATCGGCCTGTCGTTTGCCGTGGCCATGGTGGTCGGGCCGTTGCTGACCCGTGCCTTTGGCTTGTCCGGCCTGTTTCTCGCCACCGCCGCCATGGCGCTGCTGGGGATCGTGATCGTCGCCGGGGTGGTACCGGGGTCAGCCGGGCCGCTGCAGCACCGCGAATCCGGGGTGGCCAGACAGGCGTTGCTGCCGACACTCAAGCATGCCGATTTGCTGCGTCTGGACCTCGGCATCCTGGTGTTGCATGCGATCCTCATGGCCAGCTTTATCGCCCTGCCGTTGGCCCTGGTCGAGGAGGGCGGCCTGCCTAAGGAAGAGCACTGGTGGGTCTACCTGACCGCCTTGCTGGTGGGCTTCTTCGGCATGCTGCCGTTCATCATCTATGGCGAGAAAAAACGTCGGATGAAGCATGTGTTGCTCGGTGCGGTGACCGTGCTGCTGGGCTGTGAAGTGTTTTTCTGGGCCTTTGGCGATAACCTGCGCGCGCTGGTGCTCGGCACCGTGGTGTTTTTCACCGCGTTCAACCTGCTGGAGGCCTCGCTGCCGTCGCTGATCAGCAAGGTCGCACCGGCTGGCGGCAAAGGCACGGCGATGGGCGTGTACTCCACCAGTCAGTTCCTCGGCGCGGCATTGGGCGGCATTCTCGGTGGCTGGCTGTATCAGCATTACAGCTTGTCGGGGGTGTTCCTCGGTTGTGCGGCGCTGGCTCTTCTTTGGCTGGTCTTTGCTGTTACTATGCGTGAACCGCCTTATGTCACCAGCCTGCGCCTGCCGCTTTCAGCTGCGGCATTGCAAGAAGTGGGGCTGGCCGAGCGTTTACAGGCAGTGCCGGGAGTGGCGGATGCCGTGGTGGTGGCTGACGAGGCTGCCATCTATATCAAAGTAGATACCCAACAATTGGATCGCATGTCCCTTGAGCGCCTGATCGAATCGGCGCCGGCGACGTGCTGAAAGCCTAGGAGAACGTTTATGGCCCGTGGGGTTAACAAAGTCATTCTGGTCGGTACCTGCGGACAGGATCCGGAAACCCGTTACCTGCCAAGCGGTAATGCGGTGACCAACCTGAGCCTGGCTACCAGCGAGCAGTGGACTGACAAGCAGACTGGCCAGAAGGTCGAGAAAACCGAATGGCACCGCGTCTCGTTGTTCGGCAAGGTTGCCGAAATTGCCGGTGAGTACCTGCGCAAGGGGTCGCAGGTGTATATCGAAGGCAAGCTGCAAACCCGCGAGTGGGAAAAAGACGGCATCAAACGATACACCACCGAAATCATTGTCGACATGCAGGGCACCATGCAGCTGCTCGGTGGCCGTCCAGACAACGCCGGTGGCGATTCCGCACCGCGTCAGCAGCGCCCGGCACCGCAGCGCGAGCCGCAACAGCAAGCGCCGCGTCAGGCACCGCAGCAACAGGCGCAACCTGCGCAGGACTTCGACAGCTTCGACGACGATATTCCATTCTGATCACCTGAGTCGGCGTTCAATCATGCGTATGCGCCTGATGCTGCTGGGTGGCGGCAATGCCTTGGGGCAGGCGCTGATTCGTCTTGGCGCCGAGGAAGATATTGGTTTTCTCGCACCGAAACCGCCGGAGTCGGGCTGGGATGCCGCCAGCCTGACTCAGTTGCTCGACGACACCCGCCCCGATGCGTTGATCAACCTCGCCTATTACTTCGACTGGTTCCAGGCTGAAGACGTCGGCGAGGCGCGCTTTGCCTCACAAGAGCGGGCGATCGAGCGGTTGGCCGAGCTCTGCCAGCACCACGATATTCGTCTGCTGCAACCGTCGAGCTACCGCGTCTTCGACGGCTCGCGCGCCACTGCCTACAGCGAAAAGGAAGAGCCGGTGCCGTTGGGTGCCCGTGGCCAGGCCTTGTGGCGACTGGAACAGCGGGTACGGGCGACCTGTCCGCGGCATGTGCTGCTGCGTTTTGGCTGGTTGCTGGATGACAGCCCCGAGGGTTTGCTGGGGCGCTTTCTCAGTCGAGCCGAGCGCGACGAAAGCATGTCGCTCGCCGATGATCGGCGCGGCAATCCGACCCCGGTCGACGATGCGGCCCGGGTGATTCTCGCCGTGCTCAAACAACTCGATTGCCAGACGCCGTTGTGGGGCACCTACCACTACGGCGGTCACGAGGCGACCACCTCGCTGGCGCTCGGCCAGGCGGTGTTGAGCGAGGCGCGCAACTTCCGCAGCAATCTGGTTGAAGAGCTCGTCGCCCAGGCGCATGCCGTGCGTCCGGACGCGGCCGACGAACCGCAGCACGCGGTACTCGCCTGCAAGAAAATCCTCCACACCTTCGGTATCAAGCCGCGTGCCTGGCGCGCCGGTCTGCCGAGCCTACTGGATCGCTACTATCGCCATGTCTGACGCCCCTGTTCTGGTCACCGGCGGCGCCGGCTTTATCGGTTCGCACCTGGTCGATGCGTTATTGGCGCAAGGCCATGCGGTGCGGGTGCTGGACAACCTGTCGATGGGCAAGCGCGCCAACTTGCCGCTGGATAACCCGCAGCTGTGCTTTATCGAGGGCGATGTCGCCGACGCCGGGTTGGTCGAGCAGGCCGTGGCCGGCTGCAGTGCGGTGGTGCACCTGGCGGCTGTGGCCTCGGTACAGGCCTCGGTCGATGACCCGGTGAGTACCCACCAGAGTAATTTCATCGGCACCCTCAACGTCTGCGAAGCCATGCGTCTGCATGGCGTCACGCGCGTGCTGTTCGCCTCCAGCGCGGCGGTCTACGGCAACAATGGCGAGGGTTTGGCGATCAATGAGGACACGCCCAAGGCGCCGCTGACCCCCTACGCCACGGACAAACTGGCCAGCGAGCACTACCTGGATTTCTATCGCCGCCAGCATGGCCTCACGCCGGTGATCTTTCGTTTCTTCAATATCTTCGGCCCGCGCCAAGATCCGTCTTCGCCGTATTCCGGGGTGATCAGCATCTTCACCCAGCGTGCGCAGCAGGGGTTGCCGATCAGCGTATTCGGAGACGGCGAGCAGACCCGCGATTTCTTCTATATCGCCGACCTGGTGCAGGTGCTGCTGCAAGCATTGTTTGCGCCGCAGGTGGCGGCCGGTGCACTGAATGTTGGCTGGAGCCAAGCCACCAGCCTGAATCAGTTGCTGAGCGAAATCGGCAGCCTGTTCGGTGGTTTGCCTGCCGTGACTTACCTGCCGCCGCGACCTGGCGATATCCGTCACTCGCGGGCGGACAACCAGCGCTTGCGCGCTGGTTACTCATTGCCCGCGCCCACGCCGATTCGTGAGGGCTTGCAGCGCTTGCTGGGGTTGGCCTGACGAACGCTTGACGCGACGCAGAAAAAAGCCGGCATCTATTGCCTACTTTTTTCTGCGTGCGGCTACGGCTCAGAATTTGTAACCGAGGCCGACCATATACACCCACGGGTCGATGTCCAGGTCGACTTTGACCTTGCCAGCGCCGGCCAGGTCGGTGCGGGCAGTGGTGTCGATGTCCATGTACCAGACGGCGGCATTGAGCAGCAGCGTGTCGCTGAGCATGTAGTCCATGCCCGCTTCCAGAGCCAGGCCCCAGGAGTCGTCCAGCTCCAGATTGCTGAAGCCCTGCTCCCGGCGTTGTGCGCTCAGGCTTTCGTCGAAGAACAGGGTGTAGTTGAGGCCGGCGCCGACGTACGGCTGGAAGGCGGAGTCGGCATCCAGTGGGTAGTACTGCAGGTTGAGCGTCGGCGGCAGGTGTTTGATATCTGCCAGCTTGCCGTCCAGTGCGCCCAGTCCCTTGATCCCGACCTGGTGTTTGAAGGGACTGGCAGCGACCAGTTCCACGCCAATATAGTCGGTCAGCATGTAGGTGCCAGTCAGGCCCAGTTGCGTGTCGCTGTCCAAGGTGGCCTGGGTTGCGCCAACGCGGCTGCCGGCGATCGACAGGCTGGAGCTGTCTTCGCGCGGGTCCACGGTCGCCGCGCCAGCGCGGAGGATAAGGTCACCGGCGCGGTGGGCGTGGGCCACCGGGGCGGCGAGGGCCAGGGCGATTAGCGAGGCGGTGAGCAGCGGCTTGTGCATAACGAACTCCAGCGAGTCATCTGAGATGGGCGCTAGGGTAGGAGATCGAGCAAATACCTGGTTGATCCAGCTCAATAGAGCGGTGAATGGTCTGCGCGGGCTTTTCGCCGTTGCCTTTAGATGCGGTTGCAGATGATAATGTTTCTCTTTTTGAAATGTGCCCGTCGCTCGAGGACTTTTCCCGCATGAACCCGTATCCCCTTCGTTCGCTTGCTGCCGCCTTGCTGGTGGCCAGTGCGCCACTGGTGGCGGCGCCCCTGGATGCCGCGCTGGACGAAAGCCAGCGCCTGGCTGCCGAGGCCAAGGCTTCGCAAGCGCGCATCGAGCAGCTCGATGATGCCAGCCGCGAGATGCTCACCGAGTACCGCAATGCTTTGCAGCAGGCTGATGCATTGAAAGGTTATAACGAACAGTTGCGTGAATTGGTGGCTGCCCAGCGTACCGAGCTGGCCGGTTACCAAGCGCAACTGGATGGCATTGAGCGTACCCAGGAAGCGGTGACCCCGCAGATGCGTCAGATGGTCGAAGTGCTGGGTGAGTTCATCGCTGCCGACCTGCCGTTCCTGCCGGATGAGCGCAGTGATCGGCTGGCGCAGTTGCAGGATTTGCTGCCGCGTGCGGATGTCAGCCTGGCGGAAAAATACCGGCGCATCCTCGAGGCGTATCAGGTCGAGAGTGATTACGGCCGCACCCTTGAGGCCTGGCGCGGCGAGCTGCCGGTCGACGGCGGTTCGCGCAGTGTCGAATTCCTGCGCCTGGGCCGCAGCATGCTCTACTACCAGACCCTCGATGGCCACGAAAGCGGCTGGTGGAGCCCGCAGAGTCGCAGCTGGCAGGTGCTCGACGGCAGTGCTCGACGTCCCTTGCACCAAGCCATCGCCATCGCCCGTCAGGAGCAGGCACCCGCACTGCTCGACCTCCCGGTGCAAACGCTGTCCCAGGAGACTGCCCAATGAACCGTCGTTTTCTCGCGGTACTCACCCTCAGTTTGTTCTCGGCCGCCGCGAGCGCTGCCGAGCCGCTGACCCCGGATCAACTGTTACAGCGCATTCGCAGCGACCGCGCCGCCGAAGTCACGGCCATGCAGGCGCGTGAGCAGGCGTTCGTCGCCGAGCGTAGCGAGCGTGCGCAATTGCTCGCCGGTGCCCAGGCCGCATTGGCCACCCAGAAAGCCGAAGCCGAGCGCCTGAAGGCCGAGTTCGACCGTCAGGAAGCGGCCTTGGCCGAGCAGGAAAAACTTCTCGCCCAGCGCGTCGGGCATCTCGGCGAGCTGTTCGGCGTGGTGCGCCAGAGTGCCGGCGACGTGGCCGGGCAATGGCAGGACAGCCTGCTCAACGCGCAATACCCCGAGCGCTTGCAGCGCCTCAAGGCCCTCGCCGAAAGCCGTGCCTTGCCTTCTGCGGCGGACCTCGACGGTTACTGGATGCTGCTGCTCGAAGACCTCGCCGCCAGCGGCCGGGTCGAGCAGGTCGAGTTGCCGGTGGTGGCGGCCGATGGCACCCGCTCGACCCAGCCCGTGCTGCGTGTCGGCGCGTTCTCGGCGTTCAGCCCGACAGCCTTCCTGCGCTACGACGCCGATGCCGGCGAGCTGCTGGCGCCGGCCATTCAACCGTCCGGTCTGGGTCGGGTTGAGGATTTTCTGGCGAGCAGTGAAGCGCTCGCCCGTCTGCCGATCGACCCGAGCCGCGGTACCTTGCTGGCGCAATTGCAGCGCCAGCCGAGCTTCTGGGATCGCCTGCAGCAAGGCGGCCTGGTCGGTTGGGTGATCGTCACCCTGGGTGTCTTCGGTCTGCTCCTGGCCATCTGGCGGATGGTGTATTTGGCCCGCGTGGCCAAGGGTGTGAATGCGCAGATGCATGACCTCAGTGCGCCGCGTGGCGACAACCCGCTGGGGCGGATCATTGGCGTGCTGGGGCCGAAGCCGCAGCTGTCGGACCTGGAAACCCTGGAGCTGAAGCTCGACGAGGCGATCCTGCAGGAAACCCCGCCGCTGGAAAAAGGCCAGGGTCTGCTCAAACTGCTCTGCGCCGTGGCCCCGCTGCTCGGCTTGCTCGGCACCGTGACCGGCATGATCGTCACTTTCCAGGCCATCACCCAGGGCGGTGGCGGCGATTCGCGGCTGATGGCCGATGGCATCTCGCAAGCGCTGGTGACCACTGTGCAAGGTTTGGTCGTGGCCATTCCGCTGCTGTTCCTGCACACCTTGCTGGCCAGCCGCAGCAAGGGCTTGATCCAGTTGCTCGAACAGCAAAGCGCCGGGCTGATCGCCCTGCACCTGTCCGGGGCGCCGCGTCGTGACTGAGCTGCTCGGCATGTGGCTGCGCCTGGTTGACAGCAGCCACGCGCTGCTCGACTTCATGAGCGCCGGTGGCATGGTGATGTGGGCGCTGGCCGGGCTCTGCGTGGTGTTCTGGACGCTGGTGTTCGAGCGTTTCTGGTACATGCGCAAGGTTTTCCCGCTGTGGGTTGGCGAGCGGCGCCTGGCTTGGCAGCAGGTGCTTCGAGACGACAGCGGCAGCTGGCAGCGCGCGGTGCGCAGTGCCTGGCTGGCGCAGGCGCAGCAACACCTGCTCGGGCCGTTGCGCCTGAGCAAAACCCTGGTGGCGATGTGTCCGCTGCTGGGGCTGTTGGGCACCGTCAGCGGCATGGTCGCGGTGTTCGATGTGCTGGCCATCAACGGCACCGGCAATCCGCGCGGCATGGCGGCCGGTGTTTGGCAGGCAACCTTGCCGACCATGGCCGGCATGGTGCTGGCGATTACTGGATTGTTCAGCCTGGCGCGCCTTGAACGCGACGCCCGTCAGGCCATCGAGCGGCTGGCCGACCAGCTGCGTCACGAGTGAGAGCTTGTGAAAACACTGCCCGTCTGCTGCGGCCGCCTCCAAACGCCCGCAGCGGCGTTGTGTTAATTGAAACGCGGGGTCATTTAGCTCACTAAGCTCCCCCGTTTTTCAACTAGCGCGCCTTGCCGCGAACGCCTGGAGTCGCCCTCGCGACGACGCTCAATATTTTCACAAGCTCCGAGACTGCAAAACATGAGAATGCGCCGTCACCACCAGCAAGACGAAGACACCGGCATCGACCTGACGCCAATGCTCGACGTGGTTTTTATCATGCTGATCTTCTTTATCGTCACCAGCTCCTTTATCAAAGAAGCCGGTGTCGACGTGCAGCGCCCGCAGGCGGAAACCGCCAGCCCGCAGGACAAAGGCAACATCCTGATCGCCATCACCGCCGACGGGCAGGTGTGGATGGACAAGAAAGTCGTTGATGTGCGCAGCGTGCGTGCGCACGTCGAGCGCATGCGCGTCGACCAACCGGAGGGCGCTGTGGTGGTGCAGGCCGATCAGGATGCGCGCACCGGTCTGGTGGTGCAGGTGATGGACCAGGCGCGCCTGGCGGGTGTACAGGATGTGGCGCTGGCGGCCACCGCGGGAGCGCTTTGATGCGCGTGCCGCTGTCTTTTCTCGGCGCCTGCCTGATGGCCCTGGCGCTGTTCGCGTTGATGCTCTACATGGTCGCGCCGCCGCGTAGCCAGCCGTCCGATGAACCGGTCACGGTGGCCAACTTCGTACGCCTCGATGGCGAGTCGAGCAACGCCGCGACCCGTACCCGTCAGCAAGCGCCGCAGCCACCCCAGCCGCAAACTCCGCAAACGCCGACGCCACCGACGCCGGTCGCGGCCACGCCGAGCGCCAACCTGCCGGCATTGGACCTGCCCCTGCCTAGCCTGAGCAGCGGCATTAGCGTCAACAGTGCGCCAACCCCGAGCCTGAGTGGCTTGAGCGCCGGGGCCGCAGCACCGAGCGCGGCGAGCCCGGCACCAGCGGGCGGTCAGCCCGGCGGCCCGGAAAGCGAAGTGATGCCGCTTAACGATGTCAGCCCGGAATACCCGCGTTACGCGTTGCAGCGCGGGATTCAGGGGCACGTCAAATTGGCCTTCACCATCAACCGTGCCGGCGCCGTGGAAAACGTGCGCGTGCTGGAGGCCAGCCCGCAGAACGTCTTCGAGCGCGAAGCGCGCCGCGCCGCCGTGCGCTGGCGTTTCGCTCCGCGTACCGAGGGCGGCTTGGCCGTGGCGCGGGAAGCGGTGAAGACCCTGTACTTCCGTCTTGAGGGAGGTCGCTGAGATGCAGCGTCTGTTGCTGATATGGATTCTCTGCACGGCTGGCGCTGTCCAGGCTGCCGGGCAAACCGTCGAGCCGGGTGTGTTCCGCGCCCTGAACAGTGCACAAAGCGCCCAGCAGCAGGGTGATTACGCCGCTGCCCGGCGCGCGCTGGACGCCGCCACGGCCAGCCCCGGCAGCCTGGAAGAAACCCTGTTGTGGCGCAGTCGCGGTTACCTGGCCTGGGCCGAGGGGCAGAATGCCACGGCCATCGAGTTTTTCGACAAGGCGGTTCAGAGCGGCAAGCTCGATGCCGAATTGCAGGCCACTGAAACGCTGAACCTGGCCAAGCTCAACCTGGTCGAGCAGCGTTACGCCCGGGTTGTCGCCTTGCTCGCTGGCAATCAGGCCAGCGCAAATGAAGAGGTGCTGCACATGCTGGTGCAGGCCTATCAAGGTTTGGGCCAGCCCGCCAAGGCGCTGCCGTTGGCCGAGCGTTATGTGCAGGCCAATCCAAATGCCGCGGACAGTTGGTTGCAGTTTCTGGTGGCGGTCAACGCCGATCTCAAGCGTTATTCGGCGGCCGAACGCTGGCAGCGCCAGTTGCTGCTGCGCCAGCCCAATCGCGCGCAGCACTGGCGCCAGCTGGCCGCGTTGCAACAGATGACGGGTGGCCACGACAAAGCCTTGGCCACCCTGCGTACCGCGCACAGCAAAGGCCTGCGCTTCAACGAAAGCGAACTGGACAATCTGGTGTTGCTGGCGGGCGCGGCCGATCAGCCGTGGCAGGGTGCCAAGCTGCTCAGCGGCCTGCTCGAACAGGGCTTGCTGCCGCGCACCGCAGGCCGCGAAGAGCGCCTCGGCCTGCTCTGGTGGCAGGCACGCGAGCGCACGGCGGCGGCGCGGATCTTCCGCGAGCTGGCGGCGCGCTCCGGCAGTGCCAAACATTGGTTGAACCTGGCGCAACTGGAGCTGGAACAGGCGCGCTGGGAAGCTGGCCTCGATGCCTTGGCCAAGGCCGAGCGCGCCGGTGCCGAACGCAGCAAGGTGCGCGCCTGGCGTAACTGGGCGGAAAGCGAGCTGCGCTACCAGCGGGAAAAGCGCGTGGCCAGCACGCGCTAGGGTGAGTAAAGAGTCACAAATGCGTAGGGTGGGTTAGCCGCATGCAGCCATTACCCGGCATCACGCCACCGGGGACGCGGCGTAACCCACCATTGGCGCAACGCGGTCGATCGCTTGGTGGGTTACGCGCCGCGGCATGATCGGGCCGGCGTACCGCGCCGCTAACCCACCCCTATCGGTCAAGGTGCTCAGCTGTCCGGCAGTTCGTAGGCGTAGATCTTCTCGGCTTGCATCTGGTAGCCGGCCTCGGCCAACTCACTGCTGCTCTGCTCGACCTTCAGCGGGCCTTCGATCCAGAACGGCTGGTACAGCGCATCGAGCAGCACGCCCAGCTCGCTGGTGACGTGCACGATCTGGTTCGACGGCGGTGGCGGTACGTGGATGCAGGCGCCGAAATACGGCACCAGGAGGAATTCGGTGACACGGCCTTCGTCGGTGACGTCCAGCGGCACGATATAACCCGGCAGCTTGATCGCCTGGCCGTCCAGCGCCGTCACTACCGGGGCGGCCGGCGATTGCTGCATGGCCGCCGGGCCGGACTCCGCCAGGGCGTCGGCGAGTTGCGATAGATCATGGATCGGCGCCGGTTCGACGTTTTGCGGTGGCGCGTCGGCGGGCACCAGTTCGGACCAGGTCAGTTCGCGGACCCCGTCGGCCCACAGCGGTGTGGCCAAGGCGAACAGCAGGGCGGCGAGCAGCGGGCGGGGCATGTGAAACCTCATAAACGAATGGACAAGCCGTCGGCCAGCGACTGGCGGTAGGCCCGCCAGGCGGGCACGCCGCCCATCAGCAAGGCAGCGCCCAGAATAGCGCCGAGCAGCGTCCACTCATAGGCCGTTGGCAGGCTGAGTGGCAGGTACAAGCCGTAGTGTGCCTGAACGAAGCCCTGCGCGCCGGCGATGCCCAGGTACAGCAACACGACGCCGAGCACGACGCCGGCCAGGGCCAGGGCGAAAGCCTCGAGAATCAGCAGGCCGGCGATGTGCCAGGGGCGGGCGCCGACCGAGCGCAGGATCGCCATCTCCCGTCGACGTTCGTTGAGGCTGGTGAGAATCGCCGTGAGCATGCCGATCAGCCCGGTCAGCACGACGAACAGCGAGACCACGAACAGGGCCTTTTCCGCCGTGCCCATCAGACTCCACAGTTCCTGCAAGGCGACGCCTGGGAGAATCGCCAGCAGCGGCTCGCCACGGAATTCGTTGATCTCTCGTTGCAGGCTGAAGGTGGCGATCTTGCTGTTCAGGCCGAGCAGGACGGCGGTGATCTGTCGCGGCTGCAAATCCATGCCGCGCGCTTGCTCGGCGCTGACCTTGCCGGCACCGCGCGCCGGCATGCCGTTCTGCCAGTCGACATGCAGCGCTTCCATGCCGGCCAGCGAAATATGCAGGGTACGGTCCACTGGGGTGCCGGTGCGCGCGAGGATGCCGACCACCTTGAATGGTTTGTCGTCGTGTTTGAGTAGACTGATGGTGGCCACGCCATGGGCCAGCACCAGTTCCTCGCCGAGTGTGTAACCCAGCGCATGTGCGACTTCGGCACCGAGCGTGACCTCGAACGGGTCGTCGGCAAAGGCGCGGCCCTCGGCCAGTTGCAGGTGCTGGCCGCGCGCGAAGCGGTAGTGCTGGAAATACGCCGGGCTGGTGCCCATCACCCGGTAGCCGCGGTGCGAATCGCCGAGGGAGATTGGAATCGCCCACTTCACCTGACGGTGTTCGGCGAACTGCTCGAAGCTGTCCCAGCGGATGTTGTTGGTGGCGTTGCCGATGCGAAACACCGAGTACAGCAGCAGGTTCACGCTGCCCGAGCGCGCGCCGACGATCAGGTCGGTGCCGCTGATGGTATTGGCGAAGCTGGCGCGAGCCTCGGTGCGCACCCGCTCGACCGCCAGCAACAAACACACAGAGAGCGCGATGGCGAATACCGTCAGCCAGGCGGTAAAGCGGCGGTTGCCCAGGCTGGCCAGGGCGAGACGCAGTAGGTACATCCTTAAATCTCCGTGAGCAGGCCGTTGAGAAACGTAGGCGAGGCCGCCGAGGTAAGGCAAAGACAGGCGAGACACGAGCGCAGCGAAGTAACAGCCAACGGCTGGCCCGAAGGGCGAGCGAAGCGAGTCAAGCGGAGTTTACTGGTGTAAATGAGCATTTCGAGCCTGTTTTTAACGCCCCTTTCTTTTCTAAAAGAGGGGCAACGTAGGTAGTTTCTCAATGGTCTGCGGGGCGTGTGGCGCGGTTCAGTTCGGCCAGCGACAGGCTGCGGTCGAACAGCCGCGCCAGGCTCTGATCGTGGCTGACGAACAGCAGGCTGGAGCCGGCTTCGCGGCATTCGGCGAACAGCAATTCGAGAAAGGCTTCGCGGGCATCGGCATCCAGGGCCGAGGTGGGCTCGTCGGCGATCACCAGCTCCGGCTGGCCGATCAGTGCCCGTGCGGCAGCCACGCGTTGCTGCTGGCCGATCGACAGATCACCGGCGCGGCGCTGCAGCAGTTCCGCCTGTTGCAAGCCCAGGTGGGCGAGCAGGGCGCTGGTGGCCTTGGCCACGCTGCCATGGCGCTGCACCGCACGGCTGGCGCGCAGTTTGGAGAAATGACAGGGCAGTTCGACGTTCTCGCGTACCGAGAGAAACGGCAGCAGGTTGAACTGCTGGAAGATATAGCCGGTGTGGTCGACGCGAAAACGGTCGCGGGCGCCGGCCGAGAGTGTACTCAGGTCCTGTTCAAGCAGGTGAATCGTGCCGCGGTTGGGCTTCTGCACGCCGCCGAGCAAGCCCAGCAGGGTGGTCTTGCCACTGCCACTGGGGCCCTTGAGAAACAGGCTTGCGCCGCGTTGCAGGGTGAAGGTGTCGATGTCCAGCAACTCGGGCTGGCCGGGCCAGGCAAAGCCGAGGTTGGACAGTTGGATCAGGGCTGAACTCATGGAAAACTCGTTTGGCGCGTAGGGTGGATCGGGGCGCGTAGCTGACGCTCTTTTCATCCACCACAAAATTGCAATGGTGGATGGATGAAGCGTCATCCACCACAAACGTTCTGCAAAGTGGCGATTAGAAACTCAGGGTCGGCTGGGCGGGCGTCAGCTCCAGGCCCTGCTGGCCGTTCGGGCCGATCAGTTGTACCTGAATTTTCTCGGTGGTGGGGAAGCGCTTGAACAGTTCGCCGAGGTCAAGTTGTTTCAATTCTTCAGGCTTCTGACAGTCGAGGCTGTAGTGCGCGTGGATATCGCTGTGCTCGCTGTCATGGGACTTTTCATGTTCATGTTCATGTTCATGTTCATGTTCATGTTCATGTTCATGTTCATGTGAGTCGGCATGCTTGGCGAACAACGGGCTTTCCAGCTCTTGTTTGCTGATGTTGCAGGCGCCCGCATTCAGGCCGAACAGCGCCTGCGGTTGTTCCAGCTGGCTGCGCGCAGCAGCGACCTTGGCTTTGTCGGCGTCGCTCTTGGCCGCATGCTCGAAGCCCACCAGGTTCATGGCCGGGCTATCCAGTTGCAGGTGCAGCATCTTGCCGTCGAGCACCACATTGAGCTGCGCCGCGCCGTGCTCGTGGGCATCCAGGCTGCCGTGTTCGGCGTGATCATGCGCGTGGTCGTGTTCATGGCTGTGCGCGGCAGCGCCAGTGGCGAGGGGTAGCAGGGCAAACGGCAGGGCAAGTAGCAGGCGGCGCATGGCGGTCTCCGGGCAGAAATAATTACGTGTTACGTTATAACAACTTTGTGGTGGCCATGGCCAGCCTTGCTTGGCGGCCCGCTGCGGACATGGGAGCATGGCGGCTGATCAGTTGAGGGCAGAATAATGGTGCGAATTCGTGGGCAGATCGGTGCCTGGCCGGTGGATCTGACGGTTGAACTGGATGCGCAGGAGTGGGCACAGTTGGCTCAGCACGTGACCCTTGAAGCACCCGCTACGCCAGTAGCGGCTGCCGCGCCGGTGGCCAACGATGCCCTGTGGCAGACCACGCTGGAGTTGTTGCGTCAGGCTGGGCAGATCGAGGGGCCACAATTGCTCGGGCAATTGGCCGGTTTGGCCGGCGGAGAGGCGGCAGGCAAGCGCCTGTTGGTGCGCCTACGTCATTGCGCGCAGGTGCGCATGGAAACCGGTGTCGATGCGCCGATCTATCACTGGGTCGGGTAACAAGTGCTGCCATGGCAGGGCCGGTTAGCCATCATCTGATCTGTCGCGGCTAAAGCGGAGGGGCTTTAGCCGCGAGGCTCGACAGGCAGTTGTCAGTAAATCGCCTGGTACAGCTTGCGCCGGTAGGCGGTGACCAGCGGGTGGTCGTTGCCGAGCAGGTCGAAGACTTGCAGCAGGGTTTTGTGCGGCAGGCCGTCGGCATAGCTGCGGTTGCGCACGAACAGTGTGAGCAGAGCCTCCAGCGCCGGTTCGTATTGCTGGCGCGCCAGTTGCTGAATGGCCAGCTGGTAGGTGGCCTCATCGTCTTCGCCGTTCTGCGCCAGGCGGCTCTTCAGGCTGGCGGCGTCGGGCAGATCGGCGGCTTGGCGGAGGAAGGTCAGTTGCGCGCGGGCGCCGGCCAGCGCCTGTTTGTGTTCATCGCCTTTTACCGCGCCCAGTACCGCCTCAGCTTCGCCCAACTCGTCGCGCTCGGCCAGGCAGCGAGCGTAGAGAATCAAGGCGGCGGGGTTTTCGCTGTTTTCGCTGAGCAGTTGCTTGAGCACGCTTTCGGCGTCGGCGATGCGGCCGTCGGCGAACAGCGCCTGGGCACTGTCGAAGGGATCGGCCTGGACGGCCGGCGGCTCGGCGACATGCGGCTGGAGCAGGGCGCGGATCGCCGATTCCGGCTGGGCACCGGCAAAGCCATCGACCGGCTGGCCATCCTTGAACAGCACCACGGTCGGCAGGCTGCGAATGCCAAAGCGCGCGACGATGTCCTGCTCCAGGTCGCAGTTGACCTTGGCCAGCAGCAGCTCGCCGCGGTACTCCTCGGTGATTTTCGCCAGCAGCGGCATCAGCGCCTTGCACGGCGCACACCACTCGGCCCAGAAGTCCACCAGCACCGGTTTGTGGAACGAATTCTCGATGACCAGCTGCTCGAATTGGGCGGCGCCGGTTACATCAAACAGATAAGGGGAGTCGCTCATGGTCGGTCTCGCTGGCTCAAGGGTGATGGGCACTATAAATGTGGGCGCCTGCTTGCGGAAACAAGGCGTGGGTCAATTGCGCTGTGCGTGGTACAGGCTGACGTAGCGAAATTCGGCGGGCTCGGCCAGGTCGGGCCAGGTGCAGGCCTCCAGCACGTCGAGGCGCTGGTACAGCGGGTGCTGGAAATCGCGTACCCGCGAGTCGGCGACCAGTGCCTCGCGGCCGCGGCTGAGAAACTGGTCGAGCAGCGGCAGGTTGGCGCGGTCGTAGAGCACGTCGGCGACGATGATCAGGTCGAAGCGGTCGGCCTCGGCGAAGAAGTCTGCGGAGTAACTCAGCTCCACCTGATTCAGCGCGGCGTTGGCCCGGCAGGCCGCGAGCGCCAGCGGGTCGAGGTCGCAGGCCAGCACTTCCAGCGCGCCGGCCTTGGCCGCGGCAATCGCCGCCACGCCGGAGCCTGCGCCGAAATCCAGCACGCGCTTGCCGCGCACCCACTCGGGGTGCTCGGCCAGCCAGCGCGCCAGCGCCAGGCCGCTGGCCCAGCAGAAACACCAGTAGGGCGGTTCTTCGAGGATCAGGCGGGTTTCTTCCGGGCTGAAACAGCGATCCATGTTCGCCGCATCGATCAGCCAGAGCTGTAGCGCGGTGCCGGGCAGGGGCTGCGCGGTGAGTTGCGCGTCGCCGAGCAGTTCGCCCAGTGCGGCCTGCAACGCCGCTGGTGCCGTCATGGCGCCGGAACCAGGCGCAGTTCGCCCAGTGCCTGGCTTTGCCCGTGACGAATCGGTTGCAGAGGTAGACGCAGAATCAGTCGACCAGTCTGGTGGGCGCGCCCGCGCAGTTCGATACGTGTGCCTGGGGCGAAGGCCTGCGGATTGAACATCAGGCGAAAGGGCAGCGCGGCGCCAGTGCCGCGTAATTGGATATTGCCCAGCAAGCCTTGCGGCAGGCCGCGCTCATTGAGCGTCAGCAAGGCCAGCTCGGCATCCGCGCCGCTCGGTACGCCGAGCAGGCTGCCGCTGAGTTCGCGTAAATCTGCCGCTGGCGCCGTGGGCGTCGGCACGCTGGGCTTGGCTGGCGCCGCGGGCGTGGCCGGCGGTGTGCTGGCGCAGGCACCGAGCAGGCCGACAAGGCTGAGCAGAGCGAGCAATCGCAGCGAGGAGGATGCGTGCATTGGAACCAGAAGCCCGAAATAGAGTGATGGAATGCGCGCGCCTGTATACCGCAAAGCCCTCGGCTTGTCTTGCCTGTGGGATGCGCTACCATGGCGCCTTCCTGTTCAAGGCTGTTGCTCCTATGCACTGTCCCTTCTGCGGCGCCAACGACACCAAGGTCATCGACTCGCGTTTGGTCGCCGAGGGCGAACAAGTGCGCCGTCGCCGCGAATGCCTGGCCTGCGAAGAGCGCTTCACCACCTTCGAGACCGCCGAACTGGTGATGCCGCGTCTGATCAAGCAAGACGGCAGCCGCCAGCCCTTCGACGAAGACAAGCTGCGTGCCGGCATGCAGCGCGCCCTGGAAAAACGCCCGGTGAGCATCGAACGCTTGGAGGCGGCGATTGCCCATATCAAGCACAAGCTGCGCGCCACGGGCGAACGCGAGATCAAGTCGCTGGTGCTCGGCGAACTGGTGATGACCGAGCTGCAAAAGCTCGATGAAGTCGCCTATATCCGTTTCGCCTCGGTGTATCGCCGCTTCCAGGACCTCAACGAATTTCGCGAGGAAATCGACCGGCTGTCCCGCGAGCCGTCGCACGATTGATGATGACTTCCGATCACGCCTTTATGGCCCGCGCCTTGGAGCTGGCCAATAAAGGCCTGTATTCCACGCACCCCAACCCGCGCGTCGGCTGCGTCATTGTCCGCGACGGGCAGATCGTCGGCGAAGGCTGGCACGCCCGCGCGGGCGAGCCGCACGCCGAAGTGCACGCCCTGCGCCAGGCCGGCGACAAGGCGCGCGGCGCCACCGCCTACGTCACCCTTGAGCCGTGCAGCCACCACGGCCGCACGCCGCCTTGCGCCGATGCGCTGGTGCATGCCGGTGTGGCGCGGGTGGTCGCGGCCATGCAGGACCCCAACCCAAACGTCGCCGGCAGCGGCCTGCTGCGCCTGATGCATGCCGGCATCGCGGTGCAGAGCGGTGTGCTGGAAGCCGAGGCGCGGGCGCTCAACGCGGGCTTTATCAAACGCATGGAGCAGGGCTTGCCCTTCGTGCGGGTCAAGTTGGCGATGAGCCTGGACGGCCGCACGGCGATGGCCAGCGGTGAAAGCCAGTGGATCACCGGGACGGCGGCGCGTGCCGCGGTGCAGCGCCTGCGTGCGCGCGCCAGTGTGGTGTTGACCGGCGCCGACACGGTGCTGGCGGATAATGCGCGGTTGACCGTACGCCCGGATGAACTGGGCCTGAATGCCGAGCTGACGGCCCTGGCGATGATCCGGCCGCCACTGCGCGTGCTGGTCGATGGGCGCTTGCGCGTGCCGTTGAGCGCGCCATTTTTCCAGGCCGGTGCGGCGCTGGTCGCCACCTGTGCCGCGGCATCGGCGCGTGATCGCTATCTCGGCGATGGCCATGAACTATTGGCCGTGCCGGGCAGCAATGGGCATGTTGACTTGCGCAAGCTGCTTAACGAGCTGGCGGTGCGCGGTGCCAACGAAATCCTGGTCGAGGCGGGGCCGCGTCTGGCGGGGGCGTTCGCCAAGCAAGGCCTGGTCGACGAGTACCAGTTGTTCGTTGCGCCGAAGTTTCTCGGTTCCAGTGCGCGGCCGCTGCTCGACTTGCCGCTGGCACGCATGGTCGAGGCGCAGGCGCTGAAGATCGTCGACATGCGTGCGGTTGGCGACGATTGGCGGATCACCGCGGTGCCCACGTCGTAGGCTGGGCTTTGTCGCCGTACGCAGTGCGTGCCGCGCCCAGGTAGGCATGCAGGCCTGCGGCAAGTGTGGTAAAACGCGTCTCGGCCGCTTAGGTGGCCGCAACGTTCTCAGGGCGGGGTGTAATTCCCCACCGGCGGTAATGGTGCGCAATGCGCCTAGCCCGCGAGCGCTTGTCACCGCTGTTTGGCGTGCGGACAAGGTCAGCAGACCCGGTGTGATTCCGGGGCCGACGGTTAGAGTCCGGATAAAGAGAGAGCGGGATTCCCTCCATGGGCGCCATGCGTGTGTCTGTGAAATCCCTATCGATCGGCACTGCCCTGTTTTAATCAAAACAGGAGTTCGTCCATGCTGTTCCATACTCAATCCAGCGACGCAGCGGAGGGCGCATGTTCACCGGCATAATCGAATCCATCGGCAGCATCCGTGCACTGACGCCCAAGGGCGGCGATGTGCGCGTCTACGTGGCCACCGGCCAACTCGACCTGGCTGACGTCAAACTCGGCGACAGCATTGCGGTGAATGGCGTGTGCCTGACCGCCGTGGAGCTACCTGGCGACGGCTTCTGGGCCGACGTCAGCCGCGAGACCCTGACGTGTACCGCCTTTAGCGATCTGAAACCCGGCAGCAAGGTCAACCTGGAAAAGGCCCTGACGCCGACCACTCGCCTTGGCGGCCACCTGGTCAGCGGCCATGTCGATGGCGTCGGCGAGGTCATCGCCCGCGCCGACAATGCCCGCGCCGTGCAATTCACCATTCGCGCGCCGCGCGAGCTGGCCAAGTACATCGCGCACAAGGGCTCGATCACCGTCGACGGCACCAGCCTGACGGTGAATGCGGTGAATGGCGCCGAGTTCGAGCTGACCATCGTGCCGCACACCCTGGCCGAGACCATCATGGTCGACTACCGCCCCGGGCGGCAGGTCAACCTTGAGGTGGACCTGCTGGCGCGTTACCTGGAGCGCCTGCTGCTCGGTGACCAAGCGGCCGAGCCGAAAGCCTCGGGGCTGACGGAAGGTTTTCTCGCCGAACACGGCTACTTGAAGAATTAAGGAATCGCCAGCATGGCTCTTAACAGCATCGAAGAACTGATCGAAGACATCCGCGCCGGCAAGATGGTCATCCTGATGGACGACGAGGACCGCGAGAACGAAGGCGACCTGATCATCGCCTCCGAGTGCGTGACCGCCGAGCACATCAATTTCATGGCGCGCTTCGCCCGTGGCCTGATCTGCATGCCGATGACCCGCGAGCGCTGCGAAACCCTCAAGTTGCCGCTGATGGCGCCGCGCAATGGCTCCGGTTTCGGCACCAAGTTCACCGTCTCCATCGAAGCCGCGGTGGGTGTCACCACCGGCATTTCCGCCGCCGACCGCGCGCGCACCGTGCAGGCTGCTGCGGCGAAGGGTGCCAAGGCCGACGACATCGTCAGCCCCGGCCATATCTTCCCGTTGATGGCCCAGCCAGGCGGTGTGCTGGCGCGCGCCGGACACACCGAGGCGGCCTGCGACCTGGCGCGCATGGGCGGTTTCGAGTCGAGCGGGGTGATCTGCGAAATCATGAACGACGACGGCACCATGGCCCGTCGCCCCGAGCTGGAAGAGTTCGCGGCGCAACATGGCATCAAGATCGGCACCATCGCCGACCTGATTCACTACCGGCTGATTCACGAGCGTACCGTCGAACGCATCAGCGAACAGGTACTCGACAGCGAGCTGGGCCAGTTCAACCTGGTGACCTACCGCGATTCGGTGGAGAACGATGTGCACATGGCGCTGACCCTGGGCACCATCTGTGCCGACGAGCCGACCCTGGTGCGGGTGCACAACATGGACCCGCTGCGCGACCTGTTCATGGTCAAACAGCCGGGGCGTTGGAGTCTGCGCGCGGCCATGGCCGAGGTGGCCAAGGACGGCAGCGGCGTGGTGCTGCTGCTGGGTAACCCGCTGACCGGTGCGGATTTGCTGGCACACCTGGAACGGCAGTTGGGTAACGAGACGAAAGTCGCCAACCCGACCACCTACAGCACCGTCGGTGCGGGTTCGCAGATTTTGCGCGACCTCGGCGTGCGCAAGATGCGCCTGATGAGTTCGCCGATGAAGTTCAATGCAATATCCGGTTTCGACCTGGAAGTTGTAGAATACCTGCCCTCCGAATAAACGGCCGACGGCCGCAGCCTTTAGCCTTCTCCCGCGGGAGAAGGTGGCGCCAAGCGCCGGATGAGGGTGCAGTCGGCTAGTCGCAACGCGTGCTGTTTTCCCTTGAGGGAAGTCGCGAAGCGCTGAACGGGACTGATTTTTAATTTCGGGGTGCGCCGTTGCGTGCCCCGGCTCTTTAAACACTGTGAGAACCCGCTATGACCCTGAAGACCATCGAAGGTACCTTCATTGCCCCTAAAGGCCGCTTCGCCCTGGTGGTCGGCCGCTTCAACAGCTTCGTTGTCGAAAGCCTGGTAAGCGGCGCCGTTGACGCCCTGGTGCGCCATGGCGTGAGCGAAAGCGACATCACCATCATCCGGGCTCCGGGTGCGTTCGAAATTCCGTTGGTCGCGCAGAAAGTCGCGCAGCGCAGCGAGTTCGCCGCGATCATCGCCCTTGGTGCGGTGATTCGGGGTGGTACTCCGCACTTCGAATACGTGGCGGGCGAGTGCACCAAGGGCCTGGCCCAGGTGTCCATGGAGTTCGGGGTGCCGGTGGCCTTCGGCGTACTGACCGTCGACTCCATCGAACAAGCCATCGAGCGTTCCGGCACCAAAGCCGGTAACAAAGGCGCCGAAGCCGCTCTTTCTGCTCTGGAAATGGTCAGCCTGCTGGCGCAGTTGGAGGCCAAGTGAGCCAGGGCGACGGTAACCCGCACAAGCCGCAAGCAGGCAAAGGCCCGAAAGCGCCGAGCGCCAAGACCTTGGCGCGCCGTCAGGCGCGCACCCTGGCCATGCAGGCTTTGTATTCCTGGCATATCGCCGGTCAGCAACTGAACGAAATCGAGGCGCAGTTCCGCGTCGATAACGATTTCAGTGCGGTCGACGGTGCCTACTTCCACGAAATCCTGCATGGCGTGCCGCGGCAGAAAAGCGAGATCGATGGGGCGTTCGAGCCATTGCTGGATCGTCCGTTGGCCGAGATCGATCCGGTCGAACTATCGATTCTGCGGCTCTCGACCTACGAGCTGAAGAACCGCATCGATGTGCCGTACCGCGTGGTGATCAACGAAGGCATCGAGTTGGCCAAGGTGTTCGGTGCTACCGACGGGCACAAGTTCGTCAATGGTGTGCTGGACAAACTGGCGCCGCGTCTGCGCGCCGATGAAGTCCGTGCCAACAAGCGTTAACCGCCATGTACCGCTACTGCGCTCGGCCATGCCGCGTTGAGATCAGCCTCAACATGCTCATGTACTACTCGTGCACTGTGCATTTGACTCGCAACGCTCGCCCTGCGGTTGTTACTTCCTTTGGGTGAGTTTGAGCTGATCCGCCATTACTTCGCCGCTGCGTCTTGTGCGCAGCCAGGCGAAGGCGTGGTGTTGGGTATCGGCGACGACTGCGCCTTGCTGGCGCTGCCGGCTGGCGAGCAGTTGGCCGTGTCGACCGATACCCTGGTCGCCGGGGTGCATTTCCCCGAGTCGCCGGATCCTTTTCTGTTGGGCCAGCGTGCGCTGGGCGTGTCGGTCAGCGATCTGGCCGCCATGGGCGCGACGCCTATCGGCTTTACCCTGGCATTGACCTTGCCGAGCGCCGAGCCTGCCTGGCTGCAAGCCTTTGCCCAGGGGCTCGATCAGATGGCGCGCCCGTGTGGCGTGCGCTTGATCGGCGGCGATACCACGCGCGGTCCGCTGAGTTTGACCCTCACGGTGTTTGGCCGCGTGCCACAAGGTCAGGCCCTGACGCGCGGCGGTGCCCAGGTGGGCGATTTGCTCTGCGTCGGCGGCGAGTTGGGCGATGGCGCCGGCGCATTGCCGTTGGTGCTGGGCCAGCGGCAGGCGCCTGCCGCGATTGCCGAGCCCTTGTTGGCGCGCTATTGGTCGCCGCAACCGCAGTTGGCGTTGGGCCAGGCATTGCGCGGCAAGGCCACGGCGGCGCTGGATATTTCCGATGGCTTGTTGGCCGATTGCGGGCATATCGCGGCGGCATCGGCTGTGGCGTTGCTGATCGAGCAGGCGCGACTGCCCTTGTCGGCAAGTTTGCTGGCGCTGCTCGGCACTGCGGCCGCGCGTGCTTGCGCGCTGAGTGGCGGGGATGACTATGTGTTGGCCTTTACCCTGCCGCCAGAGCGGCTCGCGGGCCTCCAGGCGGCGGGATGGCCGCTGCGGGTGATTGGTCGCGTCGCGGCCGGGCAGGGCGTGCAACTGTTGGACGAGCAGGGTCAATGCATCACGCCGCCGGCGCGAGGCTATCAACATTTTGGGAGTGACAGTGACTGAATCGGTAAGAGTGCCGCCGTCGGTATGGCGCAATCCGTGGCATTTCCTGGCCTTTGGTTTCGGCTCCGGCACCTTGCCGAAAGCGCCGGGTACCTGGGGGTCGCTGGTCGCGCTGCCGTTCATTCCGCTGTGGCAGATGCTGCCGGATTGGGGCTACTGGCTGATGCTCGGCGTCACCATGCTGTTCGGCTTCTGGCTGTGCGGTAAGGTCGCCGAAGACCTGCGCGTGCACGACCACGAAGGCATCGTCTGGGACGAAATGGTCGGCATGTGGATCACCCTCTGGTTGGTGCCGGAAGGCTGGGGCTGGTTGCTGCTAGGCTTTTTGATGTTCCGTCTGTTCGACATCCTCAAGCCGTGGCCGATTCGCTGGATCGATCGGCATGTACATGGCGGCGTCGGCATCATGCTCGACGATGTGCTGGCCGGGGTGTTTGCCTGGTTGGCCATGCAACTGGTGGTGTGGGGCTGGGCCAATGGCCTGGCCGCGGGGTTGGGCTTCTAGACCCAGCCGAGCACAGTGCGCGGTAAATGCCGCCATGCGATGGCTTGATGAGTGCCGAGGATAGCTATGCGCGGTTGCTGGTTGGCGTTATTGCTGAGTCTCGTGGGTGGTATGGCGGCCCAGGCCGAGTCGCGGCCGCCGGCGCAGATTCAGGTGGTCAGCGACGTTTGGGAGGATTACAGCGAGGCCGATGGCAGTGGCTTGGCCTGGGATATTTTGCGCCGGGTTTTCGAGCCAGCCGGGGTGCGTTTGAGTATCCAGAGCATGCCCTACACCCGCTCGATCGGTCTGGTGCAGCGCGGTGAAGCGGATGCCTGGGTCGGCTCCTACCTCGATGAGGTCCGCGAGAACGTCATCTACCCGCGTTGGCATTACGATGCCGATCAGATCCAGGCCCTGGGGCTGATCGAGCAACCACGGCCGACGCTGGCCACGCTCGGTAGTTTTCGCCTGGTGTGGCTGCGCGGCTATGCCTACCAGCGTTATCTGCCGAACTTGACGCACTACCAGGAAATTCAGCACCGTAGCGGTATCCTCGGCATGCTGGAGCATCGCCATGCGGATTTTTATATCGATGCGCATACCGAGGTCGAGGAGGTGCTGAGCCGCGCGGCCGATCCGGCGCGTTTCCGGATTACCGCACTGACCCGCCTGCCGATGTACCTTGGCTTTGCCGATAACCCGCGTGGGCGAGCCTTGGCGAAGCTGTATGACCAGCGTATGGATCGGCTGGTCGAGCAAGGCAGCCTGCGTCCGCTGTTTGCCCGCTGGCAGCAACCTTACCCCTTCGATTAACGGATTGTGAGAAGCCTGATGCGTGGACTGAAAGTGCTGGGTGCCGGCGCGCTGCTGGCGGTTACGGGGCTGGCGTGGGCGGCGCCCCAGGTGCAGGTGGTCGGCCTGTTTCCGGGCGCGGCGGTGCTGGTGGTCGACGGTCAACGCAAACTGGTGAAGGTCGGCCAGAGTGGCCCGGGCGGCGTGCTGGTGGTCAGCGCCGACAGCCGTGGCGCGGTGTTGCGGGTCGACGGCGTGGAGCGCAGTTATAGCCTCAGCCGCGAATATAGCGACGGCTTCGCCGAGTCGAGCAAGCGCCAGTTGAGCATCGCCAAAGGCATTGGCGGGCATTACTGGGTAGCCGGTTCGGTGGAAGGGCATCCGGTGCAGTTTCTGGTGGACACCGGCGCCACCTCGATCGCCCTCAACGACGGCCATGCCCGGCGCCTGGGCATCGATTACCGGGTCAACGGGCTGCCGCTGCAGGTGAGTACCGCCAGTGGCACGGTGCGCGGCTGGAAGGTCAAACTCGACAGCGTCAAGGTCGGCAGCCTGGAAGTGCTCGGTGTCGAGGCCGTGATACTGGAAGGCGGTTCGCCGACCGAAGCGCTGCTCGGCATGAGTTTTCTTGGCCGCGTCGGCTGGCGTGTCGAGCAGGATGTGCTGGTGCTGGAGTCCAAGCATTGAGCGATGGTGAAACAACGCTCGCCTACTGCGACCGCCTCCAGGTGCTCGATCTTTTCACAACCTCTGAGCGTGGGTTCGATCCTTATCATCGGTAATTCAGGCTGACCCGCCAGCCAGGGCTGCTGTTACAATGCCGCCCTCGCAAATTATCAGCCCCATACCTATTTAGGAGCATCCGGTGTCTGTCGTGTTCGTCGCCGCCTCCCAGCTGCCTACGCCGTTTGGCGTGTTCACCATGCATGGTTTCCTCGAAGAAGCCACGGGCAAGGAGCACGTCGCGCTGACCTACGGCAACGTGTCCGACGGTGCGCCGGTATTGGGTCGCCTGCATTCCGAATGCCTGACCGGCGATGCCTTGTTCAGCCTGCGCTGCGACTGTGGTTTCCAGCTCGAAGCGGCGTTGCGTGCGATCGCCAGCGAAGGCCGTGGCGTGCTGCTGTACCTGCGCCAGGAAGGCCGTGGGATAGGCTTGCTGAACAAAATCCGCGCCTACGAACTGCAAGACGCCGGTGCCGATACCGTGGAGGCCAACGAGCGTCTGGGCTTTGGCGCCGACCAGCGTGACTACGCGATCTGCCTGCCGATGCTCGATCACCTTGGCATTACCCAGCTCAAGTTGATGACCAACAACCCGCGCAAGGTCAAAGCCCTGGGCGACATGGGCATCAACGTGGCGACTCGCGTGCCGTTGCAGATCGACCATAACCCGCACAACAAAAAGTACCTCGCGACCAAGGCCGGCAAACTCGGGCACATGCTCGGTAGCCTGCATCAGGGCGAGGTCGAGGAAAGCCTGTGACGCGTAGCGAAGTACGCCGCCGGTTGGCGCTGGTCTGGTGGCGACAATTAGCGCTGAGCCTGGCCCCGTTGTTCGTGCTCAACTTGCTGTTCGGCGCCGACCGCCAACTCGGCATGCTGGCCATGCCGCTGTTCGTCGCCGGCATGGCCTCGATGTTCGTCAGCCTGCCACTGTTCAGCGCCTACAAACGCGCGCTGGTGGCCACCGAGCAGGCCCTCGACACGCCTGAAGAGCCGGCTGCTTGGTTGGAACTGGCCAACCGCCGGCGCCTGGCCTTTCTCGGCGCCGGCCTACCGGCCTGGATTGCCGCCATCGCGGTATTCGCCGGGCTGGAAGCGATTCCGCTGTTCCTCCTGGCGATTTCCAGCATCGTCCTGCTCTACCTCTACCGCATCCCCCGCCAGCTCGGCTGATGATCCGCCTGCTCGCCGGTCTGCTCGCGTGCCTGGTCTGGCCGGCGCAGGCGGTCGAACGAGTGGTCAGCCTGGCGCCGTCGCTGAGTGAAATTGTCGTCGAGTTGGGCGCCCGCGATCTGCTGGTCGGCGTGCTGGATGGTGGCGAGCGGCCGACTGCTCTGGCCCATCTACCGTCCGTGGGGCGCTACGGCCAGTTGGAACTGGAAAGCCTGCTGGCTTTGCAGCCCGACCTGCTGTTGCTCTGGCCGGACAGCATCAGCGGCGCCCAGCGCCAGCAACTTGAGCGTTTCGGCATCCCGCTGTTGGTCGCCGAGCCGCGCGACCTGGCGCACCTGGCCGAGCAGTTTGCCGAGATCGGCAAGCGCATCGGCCGGGCCGAGCAGGGACAGCGGCTTCGCCAGCAGTTCAGCGAACGCCTGGCCGAACTGGCTGCGCGCTACCGGCGCGAGCGGCCGTTGCGGGTGTTCTACCAGATCTGGGACGCGCCGCTGTACACCATCGGCGGGCGGCAGATCATCAGCGATGCGTTGCGTGTCTGCGGCGCCGAAAACGTCTTTGCCGAGCTCGACTTGCCAGCGCCGCAGGTCAGCGTCGAGGCCGTGCTGCAACGCGATCCCGAGGTGATCCTCGCCGGCACCGGCGCGCAACTGGACGCCTGGCGCGCCTGGCCACGGCTGGCGGCCGTGGCGCGTAATCAGCTGTTGCAGGTGCCGGACAAGGGCCTGGAACGACCGAGCTTCCAGATGCTCACGGCCACCGAGCGCCTGTGCCAGGCGCTGGCCAAGGCGCATTGAGGCGGGGTGAGTATCGCGCGCGCGTAGGTTGGGCTGAGCTGCGCGAAGCCCAGCATAGTGATCGCAGGCATAACCGTTGGGCTTCGCAGGCTCAGCGTCAACCTACGTCAGCGCAGTCGTAGCCCGGATGCAATCCGGGCTACGTGCTGGCGGTCAGAGCTGAGGCGTCCAAGTCACGGCAAACAGTGCGGTACGGCCTTCGCTGTTGTAGCCAAAGCGCCCGTTGCTTGTGCTGTAGGTCGCCTCGGCATAGTCCTTGTCGAACAGGTTGTTCAGCTTCAGATCGAACGCTACTTCTTGGCTGGCTTGCCACTTGCCGCGCAGGCTAAACAAGCCATAGCCAGCCAGTTCTGTGTCGTTGTCGGCATCGTCATAGCGGCCGCTGACCGCACGCCAACTGGTGCCGACGGCAAACGCGCCGAACTGGCGATCCAGGTCCAGGCTCAGTGTGCGCTTGGCGCGGCGGGCGAGGGTGTGGCCAGTGTCGCGATCCCGTGGGTCGATCAAGGCCAGTGCCAGGTTACCCTGCCAGCCGAACAGCTCCTGTTTGAGCGCGGCTTCGAAGCCATTGATCCGTGCCGTCTGCACGTTCTGCGGGATGAAGTTCTGGTCGAGCACAATCGCGTCTTCCAGGTCGATGCGGTACAGCGACAGCTCCAGCGCACCGGTTTCGCTGTAGCGACTACGCCATTGCGCTTCGTAGCTTTTGGACATTTCTGGCTTGAGGTCGGGATTGGCGCTTGGGAAGCAGAAACCCGAAAAGCAGAAATCTGGGTAGTACAGATCGTTGAAGGTCGGCGCGCGGAAGCCTTCGCTGTAGGACAGGATCAGGTCGTTGTCGTCGTTGAACGGCAGGGTCAACGCGGCGTTCCAGGTGTTCTCGCTACCGAACTGCTGGTTCTTGTCATGGCGCAGGCCCAGTTCGGTCGAGAAGTGTTCAGCCTTGTAGCGGTGCTGAATATATGCCGCCTGGTTCCAGCGCGAGTCTTCGACAAAATCCGTGTTGCTGCGCAGACGATCTTCGTACCAATCGGCGCCCAGCAGCACTTGCTGGTTGTCGCTCAGTGCCAGGGTATTCACCCAGTTAAGTGAATCGCGGTAGGTGTTGAAGCTGTAGAAAGCATCTGCGCCGGCTTGCGGCTGATCGTTGCCAGTGTCGCGCTTGTCCTCGCTGTGGCCGATTTCCAGGCGGCTATTCCAGGCATCGTTGAGGTTGGCGTCGATGAAACTAGACAGGCTGCTGAGCTGGAAATCGGTGGTGGGCAGAGAGGTGCTGAAGATGTCCTCAAACTCGGCTTGGCCGCGTTGGTCGAGTGCGCTGAAGCCGATCTGCAGGTCATCGTTGAAACGGTGCGAGACATTCAGACTCAGCGATTGATTGCGGTAGGCATCGTCATCGCCGTTGGCGCCGAAGCTGTCACGCGTGGCATCGATGCCTTGGGTTTCATCGAGCGCAGCGCCCAGGTTGAAGCGGGTTTGCGCGTCGCCGCCGGACAGGCCAAGGCTGCGCTCGAAGGTCTGGTTGCTGCCAGCGCCAAGGCGAACGTAGGGCTTCAGCCCGTCGCCGCTGCCTTGGCGGGTGAATATCTGGATAACGCCGCCAATGGCGTCCGAGCCGTAGAGTGCCGAGCGCGCGCCGCGTACCACTTCGACCCGTTCGATCTGCTCCGGGCTGAGAAACTCCAGGCTGCTGGTGCCGCTGGAGGCGGCAGCAATGCGTTGGCCATCTACCAGCACCAGGGTTTGCGCAGTCGACGTGCCGCGGACGAACAGACCGGTTTGGCTACCCGCACCGCCGGTACGGCTGACGCTGACGCCTGGGACGCGCTCAAGTAGCTCAGCCACGCTGCGCACTTGCAGGCGCTCGATATCCTTGCGGGTAAAGACCGTGGTGGCCGCTGTCGCCTGTTGGACGGGTTCTACAGCGCGTCCGGAGGTGACGATGAGCGGTTGCAGGTTCACTGCGGTCGTTGGGGTGGTGGTTGGCTCGGCGTGAGCCGCTAATGGCAACAACGCCACGGCCAAGGCGATACGGGACAGTTTCATCGATAAATCCTCAAAAGGGAGACGTCTTTTGAGGAGGGCAGGGGCAAGCACGGGCAATCGCAAGCGGCCAGCGCTTGACGGTGATGCCCTCCGCAACACCTATCAAATTGCACCGAGGCAGGTCTCCGGGCTGCCGACTGGCGTGTTCTCACCTTCCCAGGCGAACCCAGTGGTGTTTGAGAGCACGCGCGCTGAAGCGGTTATCGCTTCAGCGCTGTCGGTTACCGTTGCGGGGGCAGCGCAGGCTTTGCGGCTGTCGAGGCGACAGCGACGCACCTGCTTCCCTTTTCACGCCTGGGCCTTACGGCTGTCGGCGACCTCGGACAAGCAAAACGCCGCGCACCATAAGCGTGTGCGGCGGGTAAAGCAATTCAGCCCGTAGGGCGGACATCGCGAAGCGTTGTCCGCCGGTGTCGTTGTCGAACGCGGCGGACTATCGGTTATTCGCCGTGCAGCGTGGCGAGCCGCTGGCGGACCGCCGCTTCGATGCCGGCGGCATCCAGGCCGCATTCGGCGAGCATCTGCGCCGGTTTGGCGTGTTCCACGTAATAGTCCGGCAGGCCCAGGTGCAGGATCGGCTTGAGCAGGTTCTCGCGGGCCATGAACTCGCTGACCGCGCTGCCGGCCCCGCCCATGATGCTGTTTTCCTCAACGGTTACCAGCAGCGCGTGACGGGTGGCCAGGTCGCGCACCAGGGCTTCGTCCAGCGGTTTGACGAAGCGCATGTCGACCACCGTGGCGTCCAGGGTCTCGCCGACCTGCAGCGCTTCGCCCAGTTGTACGCCGAACACCAGCAGGGCGACGCCCTGGCCCTGGCGGCGGATCACGCCTTTGCCGATTTCCAGCGCTGCCAGGCCGGCCTCGATGGCGGCGTTCGGGCCACTGCCGCGCGGGTAACGCACGGCGGCCGGGCCGTCGAACAGGTAGCCGGTAGTCAGCATGCGGCGCAACTCGTTCTCGTCGCTGGGGGTCATCACCAGCATGCCGGGGATGCAGCGCAGGTAAGAGAGGTCGAAGCTGCCGGCGTGGGTCGGGCCGTCTTCGCCGACCAGACCGGCGCGGTCGATGGCGAACAGCACGTCGAGGTGCTGCACCGCCACGTCGTGGATCAGTTGGTCGTAGGCGCGCTGGAGGAAGGTCGAATAGATCGCCACTACCGGTTTCACGCCATCGCAGGCCATACCGGCGGCCAGGGTCACCGCATGTTGCTCGGCGATGGCCACGTCGAAATAGCGCGCGGGGTAGCGTTCGCTGAACGCCACCAGGTCGGAACCTTCCTTCATCGCCGGGGTGATGCCGACCAGGCGCTCGTCGGCGTCGGCCATGTCGCACAGCCACTGGCCAAACACGCTGGAATACTTCGGCCCGCTGGGTTTGGGCGTGGCCAGCGGGGTGGCGCTGGCCGCCTTGAGCGGCTCCAGTTTGGTGATCGCGTGGTAGCCGATCGGGTCGACCTCGGCGGGGGCGAAACCCTTGCCTTTCTTGGTCACCACATGCAGGAACTGCGGGCCTTCCAGGTCGCGCATGTTGCGCAGGGTGGCGAGCAGGGTGGGCAGGTCGTGGCCGTCGATCGGGCCGATGTAGTTCCAGCCCAGTTCTTCGAACAGGGTGCCGGGCACCAGCATGCCTTTGGCGTGTTCTTCGGTCTTACGCGCGATTTCCCAGGCGCCGGGCAGGCGCGAGAGCACCTTCTTGCTGCCTTCGCGCATGCTCGCGTAGGTGCGGCTGGAGAGGATTTTTGCCAGGTAGTTGGACAGGCCGCCGACGTTGCGCGAGATCGACATGTCGTTGTCATTGAGCACCACCAGCATGTTGGCGCCGACATCCGAGGCGTGATTCAGCGCTTCGAAGGCCATGCCGGCGGTCAGCGCGCCGTCGCCGATCACCGCCACCGACTTACGCTTGCTACCTTGCAGGCGCGCGGCGATGGCCATGCCCAGCGCCGCGCTGATGCTGGTGCTGGAGTGGCCGACGCCGAAGGTGTCGTACGTGCTTTCCGTACGGCGCGGGAAGGCGGCGATGCCGTCCTTCTGGCGTAGGCTGCCCATGCGCTCGCGGCGCCCGGTGAGGATCTTGTGCGGGTAGGCCTGGTGGCCGACGTCCCACACCAGGCGGTCGTCCGGGGTGTCGAAGACGTAATGCAGGGCGATAGTCAGTTCGATCACGCCGAGGCCGGCGCCGAAATGCCCGCCGGTCTGGCCGACCGTGTAGAGCAGGTACTGGCGCAGTTCGTCGGCCAGGGTTTCCAGCTCGGCTTCGCCCAGCCGGCGCAGCTCGTCCGGCGTGTTGGCGCGGTCGAGCAGGGGCGTCAGCGGGCGCTCGCGGGGGATCTCATGGAAGGTCGTCGGCATCAGGCGAATCGTTATAGGTATAAAAGATGCGGCAGTTTACCCGATGCACCAGAAACTGCCCAAACAAGGTTCGGGCAGGCGGGTCGCTCGCACATTTGCCGGGTGGGTGAGCCGTTACCAGGTATCGACCGCGCGCTTCTTGCCTTCGCGCGGCGCGGGCTTGGGCGTGGCGTTGAGGCCGCGCAGCAGCCAACTGCGGGTTTCCAGCGGGTCGATCACCGCATCGATCTCGAGAAAGCTGGCCATATTGATGCCCTTGCCGTTCTGGTAGGCCTTGGCCACCAGCTTGTCGAACAGCTGCTGGCGCGCGGCGGGGTCTTCCACGGCCGCCAACTCCTTGGCGAAACCCAAGCGCACCGCGCCTTCCAGGCCCATCGCGCCAAACTCGGCGCTGGGCCAGGCGATGGTAAACAGCGGCGAGTGGAAGCTGCCGGCGGCCATGGCCTGGGCGCCGAGGCCGTAGCCCTTGCGCAGCACCACGGTAAAGAACGGCACACTAAGGCTGGCGGCGGCGACAAACATGCGCGAGACATGGCGCACCGTGGCCTGCTTTTCCGCCTCGGGGCCGACCATAAAGCCGGGGGTGTCGCACAACGACAGCAGCGGGATATCGAAGGCGTCGCACAGCTGCATAAAACGTGCAGCCTTGTCGCCGGCTACGGCGTCGATGGCTCCACCGAGGTGCGCCGGGTTGTTGGCTAGCAGGCCGAACGGCTGGCCTTCGATGCGGATAAACGCGGTGATCAGGCCGGGGGCGAACTGGCGGCGCAGTTCCAGCACACTGTCCGTGTCGGCAAGGGTGGCGATCACCTGGCGGATGTCATACACGCGCAGGCGGTTTTCCGGAATCAGCTGGCGCAGCTCGCGTTGGTCGGCGCAGTGCCAGTCGTTGAGCGCACCCTGGAAGTAGCTCAGGTACTGCTTGGCCACGCGCACCGCCTCGGCTTCGTCGGTCACGCGCACATCGATCACCCCGTTGGGGCCTTGCACGCTGACCGGGCCGACTGCTTCCGGCTTGAAGCTGCCGAGGCCGCCGCCCTCGATCATCGCCGGGCCGGCCATGCCGATAGTCGCGTTGTCGGTGGCGATAATCACGTCGCAGCAGCCGAGCAAAGCGGCGTTGCCGGCGAAGCAGCGCCCGGAGACCACGCCGACCAGCGGCACCAGGCCGGATAGTTTGGCCATGCCGACAAAGGTGTGACAGTCCAGCCCGGCCACCCCGACGAAATCGCTATCGCCGGGGCGCCCGCCACCGCCCTCGGCAAACAGCACCAGCGGCAAGCGCCACTGGGCGGCGAGGCCGAGCATGCGGTCGGTCTTCTTGTGGCTCATCAGGCCCTGGGTGCCGGCGAATACCGTGTAGTCGTAGGCAATCGCCATGCAGCGCGCCGCCTGGCTGCCGAACGCCGCGGCGTTGACCGTGCCGATGCCGGCCACCAGGCCATCGGCCGGGCTCTGTTCAATCAACTCCTCCAGCGATCGGCGGCGCCGTTGCGCGGCCAGGGCGAGGGCGCCGTATTCGATAAAGCTGCCGTCATCCAGCAAGTCCGCCAGGTTTTCACGAACGGTGCGCTGGCCGGTTTTACGGCGTTTGGCCACGGCTTGCGGGCGGCGCTCGTCACGGGTGATGGCGTGGCGTTCGAGCACTTCGGCGAGGTCGGCGCGTAGGTGGTCGAGGTCGAGGCTTTCTTCGCTGTGGCCGAGCGCGCGCGCCACCTCGGCCGGTTCGATAAACAGCAGTGCCTGGCCCTCGCCCAGCGCCTGGCCCGGTTGCACGACCAGGGTGCGGACGATGCCGCTGTGGCTGGCCTTGACCTCGAACTCCATCTTCATCGCCTCGAGCACGGCGATGCGTTGGCCAACCGCGACCGCGGCGCCCTCGGCAACATCCAGGCTGACCACCACACCGGCGCTCGGCGTGCTCAGCGGCTGACAACCCGGCGGTGCGTCGTGCTGTGGTACTGCGCTGCTGGTTGTCGCCGGGCTGCCGGCGAAGTACAGGTGCGCATGGGCTTCGGCTTGCGCGGCCAGCAAACGCGGCAACTGGCTTTCGACAAAGCGCGTGCTGACCTGGTGGGCGGCGACTTCCGGCAGGCGCAACAGGTTTTGCAGCAGGTGCAGATTGCTGGCCACGCCCTCCAGGCGGAACTCGCACAGCGCACGGTAGGCGCGGCGCAGGGCGGCCGGGTAATCCGGGGCATGGGCGATTAGCTTGGCCAGCAACGAGTCGTAGCTGGGGTTGACCGGGTAGCCGGCGTAACCGTAGCCGTCCACGCGCAGGCCCGGCCCGCTGGGCGGCTCGTAGGCGCTGAGGGTGCCCACCGCTGGCCGCGTGTTGCCGTCGGCGCCGATGCTTTCCAGGTTGATGCGCAGCTGCACGGCGCAGCCACTCAGCGGTGGTGGTTGCAGCAGGTTCAGTTCGGCGAGCGTGCGGCCGCTGGCTAGTTGCAGCTGAGTCTGGAGCAGATCGACACCGGTGACCTGTTCGGTGACCGTGTGTTCGACCTGGATGCGCGGGTTGGCCTCCATAAAGTAGAAGCGCTCGGGCTGCTCGGCATCCAGCAGGAACTCGAAGGTGCCGAGGCCCTGGTAACGCACCTCGGCGGCGAGGGTCAGGGCGGCGGCGATCATTCGCTCGCGGGTAGCCGTCGGGAGGTTGGGGCTGGGGGCGATTTCCAGCAGCTTCTGCTGACGCCGTTGCAGGCTGCAATCGCGCTCCCAGAGGTGGCTGACGGCCCCCGTGCCATCGCCGATCACCTGGATTTCGATGTGCCGGGCATTGCTCACCAACTGTTCGACATACAGCGCCTCGGCGCCGAAGGCGGCGCGCGCCTCGGACTGGCAACGGGTGAAGGCGTGCGCCAGTTCGGCCTCGTCGAACACCGCGCGCATGCCGCGCCCGCCGCCGCCGGCCAGAGCCTTGAGCATCACCGCGGCGCCAGGGCCGAGGCGGTGCAGGAAATCCCGGGCTTCGATCAGGCTGACCGCGTGGTTGATGCCCTGCACCAGCGGCACCGCGCAGCGCTCGGCGAGGGTGCGGGCTTGGGCCTTATCGCCGAACAGCCCCAGCACCTCGGCGCTGGGGCCGATGAAGCGCAGGCCGGCGGCCTGACAGCGGCGGGCGAACTCGGCGTTTTCGGCGAGAAAACCATAGCCCGGATGAATCGCCTGGCAGCCCTGCGCCTGGGCCACCGCGATCAGTTGCTGCATGTCCAGGTAGGCCGGCACCCCGCGCCCGGTGAGCGCCACGGCGCTATCGGCCTTGCGTACATGCAGGGAGGCGGCATCGTCTTCGGCGTATACCGCGACCGTGCGGATACCCAGTTCACTGGCGGCACGGGCGATACGGATGGCGATTTCGCCACGGTTGGCGATCAACAGCGCGGCAAAGGGCATGGTGGCTCCAGATTTTTATTCTGCGGGCCATCTTAGGCGCTCTGCGGGCTGGGTAAACCAAGCCTTAGCGGCTGAGGGTCGGGCTATTGATATGGGTGATAACGGGCGGGGGCTGTGGCGCGATGGTCGCGGGCATGGCGCGCTCCTACAGGCGCGTGGATGATCTGTAGGAGCGGGGGGAACGCCCAGTTATTGCCCGCGATGGGCATTGCGCAGGCTTAGCTGCGCCGTTCGACGATATAACGCGCCAGTTCGCGCAGCGGTTCGGCGGCACTGTCGAACGGGCGCAGGGCATGCAGGGCCTGGTCGCGCAGTTCCAGGGCGTAGGCCTTGGCGGCGTCGAGGCCGAGCAGCGCCGGGTAGGTCGGTTTGTCGTTCGCCTGGTCCTTGCCCTGGGTCTTGCCCAAGGTGGCGGTGTCGCTTTCCACGTCGAGAATGTCGTCCTGCACCTGAAACGCCAGGCCGATGGCCTGAGCATAGTTGTGCAGGGCTTTCAGCGCGCGCTCGTCGGCACGGGCGCTGGCCAGGGCGCCGAGGCGCACGCTGGCTTCGATCAAGGCGCCAGTCTTGTGCCGGTGCATGCTTTCCAGCGCGGCTTGATTGAGTTTCATGCCGACCGAACCGAGGTCGATGGCCTGACCGCCGACCATGCCCGCCGGGCCGGCGGCGCGCGCCAAACTGCTGATCATCGCCAGGCGCACTTCGGCGTTCTGCGGATTGCGCCGGGCGTCGGCGAGCACTTCGAAGGCCAGGCTTTGCAAGCCATCGCCGGCGAGGATCGCGCTGGCCTCGTCGAAGGCTTTATGAGTGGTCGGCTGGCCGCGGCGCAGGTCGTCGTCGTCCATCGCCGGCAGGTCGTCGTGCACCAGCGAATAGGCATGGATCAGCTCCACCGCGCAGGCCGCGCCATCGGCCCGCTGCGGCTCGCCGCCCAGGGCTTCGCAGGCGGCATACACCAGCAGCGGGCGAACCCGTTTGCCGCCGTTGATCACGCTGTAACGCATGGCCTGATAGAGCTGCGTCAGTTCCGGGCGCGGGGCTTCGAACAGCGGCTCCAGGGCACTATCGACGCGGCGTTGGCAGTGCGCTTGGTAGGCCGCGATCATGCGCCGTGATCCGCGTCGAAGGGGGCTTCCTCCAGCTCGCCGTCGCGCTCCAGAAGAATCTGCACTTTCTGCTCGGCCTGGGTCAGGGCGGCCTGGCAATCGCGGGTCAGGCGGATGCCTTGTTCGAAGGCGGTCAGCGAGTCTTCCAGCGACAGTTCGCCGTTCTCCAGGCGTTCGACCAGGTTCTGCAAGTCGGTGAGGGACTGCTCGAAGTCGAGCGCGGCTTTTTTACGGGCCATGGCGGGCGTTCTCTGGCGGGGGCTCGGGCAGGATTTGCAACCGCCGCGACACTAGCAGAGCCATGCCGCGCGGGCAAATCGACGAAGGCGGGTGGGCCACTGCTTGGACGCCGCTGCGGCGCCGGAAGTTCTACTCGCTTCGTGGGGCTGATTCAGTGCGAAAAATAGGTCGCCCAGAAGTAATACGCGGTCATGCCGCTGCCCACCAGAATCACCAGGGCGCGCAGCCAATGGGCTGGCAAGCGCTGGCCAAGCGCCCCACCGGTATAGCCGCCCAGCGTGGCACCGACCAGCAGGATGATCAGCTCGTACCAACTGACCCGTCCGGCGATCACGAAGGTGGCAGTGGCGACGCTGTAGATCACCGCCGAGATCAGGTTCTTCAGCGCGTTGGCGCGCGCCAGCGGGTGGCCTTCGATGGAAAACGCCGCCAGTTGCAGGATGCCCATGCCGGCGCCGAAGTAACCGCCGTAGATCGAGACTGCGACGTGCGCGCCGAGCGACAGTTTGTTGTGCGGCGGGTGCGTCGCCTCGGCACGCCGCGCGGCCAGCCAACGACTGAGCCAGGGGCTGGCGGCGAACAGGGCGGTGGCGGCCAGCAACAGCCAGGGAATCAGCGTGGCAAACACATCGTCGCCACCGGCGAGCAGCAACAAGCCGCCGAGCAAGCCGCCGCACAACCCGGCGAGCAGCAGCGGCAGCAGGTAGCCGCCGAGCGGGCGCAACGAGTCGCGCGCGGCCCAGGCGCCGGCCAGGCTGGCTGGCCACAAGGCCACGGCATTGGTGGCATTGGCGGTCACCGGCGGTAGGCCGGCCGCGAGCAGGGCGGGGAAGGAAAAGAAGGTGCCGCCGCCGGCGAGGGCATTCATGCCGCCAGCGGCAAAGCCGGCCAGTACCAGGAGAAGAAGCTCAGAAATCGACATCGACCGTGCCTGCACCGAAAAGAGGCAAGGGTAAGGCCTGACCTATCGGTCAGCCAAGTGCTACCAAAGAAGCAATTCGCGGGCATGCCATGTTGGCGTTGGGCTGGCCATCGCGCTCGGCGGCACTGCATAAAAAGCTTCATGTCCATGAGTGCTTCCATCAGCCGTGCGACGTGACATCGGTCTTCTCGCTTTGCGCGTTCAACACGTTGTTGGCTGCCTGATAAACAGTGCAAGCCCGCTCAGCAGGAGTGGTTGAGTGAGCTCAGTGCCAGTGCACCGAGGCTTAGCTACATGGGGCGTGCCGCTGTTTTATTCAGCAGGAACTTTGCAGGTCAAGGACATAGAGAGGGCCCGAATAGGAATCGTCTGATGGGGTTGGCGCCCTGCACATTGCATCCTAGGTAACACCTGCTGCGGCAAGCCGTGAACAGGGGCACTAAACATCACTTACTTGTAGAGGGCATCTCTCATGTTTAAAAAAATGGGCCAATACACTGCGCTTTGTGGTTCCTCGCTGTTGATTCTGATGGCTGCTGCTACCGTTCAGGCGTCTGATGGCCAGGTTGAGTTCACCGGTACCATCAACGATAACGCGTGCACCATCAACAGCGAAAGCGTGAAGAAATCGGTTGAGATGGACCAGGTTCGTATCGCTGATTTTGCCAACACCGTCGGTGCCACTGCCGGTTCTACCCCGTTCTCGATTTCTTTGGAGAACTGCAGCGGTTCGACCCTGAAAAACGCTTCCATCAAGTTCAGCGGCCAACAAGCCGCGACCGATGCGACCGTCCTGGGCATGATCGGTGATAACCAGGTGTCTGGCGTCGGCATTCAAATCAACGATGCGCGTACCGGCGAAAAACTGGCTTTGAATGCCGCCAGCAACGATTACGTGCTGCGCCCACAGTCCAACACCTTCGACTTCACTGCGTCCTACGTGCGCTTGGTTGCAGACACCGAAGCCTCGGGTGAGACCCCAGGCGTACGCGGTATCGGCACCGGTAAGGTCAACGCGTTGGCCAGCTTCGACGTTACCTACAAGTAATTCATCTTTAACGAGAGAGCTTGCGGCTAATCGCGAGCTCTGGCGTTAATCGGAGGACCTCCTTCATGCGTTTAAAAGTTGCAGCCTTTTTGGTATTGGCAGTGGGCTTTTGGCTGCCGCAGGTTCAGGCAGGCGTCAATGTGGGCTCCACGCGCGTTATTTATCAAGGCAAGGAAAAGGAAGCCAATCTTGCACTTGCAAACTCGGGCGACGATGGCGTGCCGTATCTGGTGCAGTCCTGGGTCAGCCCTTTTGATAATCGGGATGACAGTGCGGATGAATTTATCATCACGCCGCCGCTGTTTCGTCTGGACGCCAATAGCCAGAACATTCTGCGGATTATTGCTACCAACACGCAGAACTTGCCGGCCGATCAAGAAAGCCTGTTTTTGCTCAACGTAAAAGCGATCCCGGCGATGAGCGACGAGCAGCGTAATCAGAACGTGCTGCAGATTGCGCTCAAGACCACCATCAAATTGTTTTATCGCCCCGCCAGTTTGAAAGGCTCTCTGATCGACGCTGTGGAGAAACTTCAATGGCGTGTTGCAGACGGGAAACTGAGTGTGCATAACCCGTCGGGCTTTAACGTTGTGGTCAGTGAACTACTGATTAACAACATCGCCAGCCAAGACGTGCCCGAAGTGATCAAGCCAGGCAGCACCGTCACCACCCACACCTCACTGAACAACAGCGACACGCTCGTTCTCAGTTACATCAACGAATACGGCAGCACGGTCAAGGCAGCTCCCGTTCCCCCTCATTAATGACTGAATGATTCGCTGACTGGAAGGGTTCCCTCATGCTGCGACTGCGCATGTGCGCCTTCGCGCGCCGAATAAAGTGTTGGAGCACTCTCAGCCTTGGTGCTGTCGGCCTAACAACGAGCGCCGTTCATGCGGACTACAGCTTCGATGCTTCCTTCTTGGAAATTGGTGGCGGCAACAGTTCGGCCGAGGTTGTCGAACAAGTTAAGGCCATGAGCCAAGGGCAAATACCCGGTATTTATCGCGTCGACCTGTCAGTGGATGAGCGGCTCATCGAGCAACGCGATATCCAGTTTATTCGCGAAACGGTGAGTCAGACTGCGACCCCTGCCGGCTTGTTTCCTTGCTTCAGCCTTCAGGCCTTGACTGACCTGGGCGTTGATCCAGCGCGACTGACGAACGCCGAGATCAGTGCTGACAGTTGCGTGTACTTCAACCGTGACCTCAGCGGTGTCACGTATGACTACGACTTCAATAAACAGCACCTGGACTTGCACGTCCCCCAGGCTTTTATCGGCAGTGTGCCGTTCGCAACCCGCCGTAAAAGCTGGAGCGATGGCGAGCAGGTGGCCTTTGCCAACTACAGTTTTTCAGGCAGCCACTACGAGAATCAGTACGGTGATCGGCAATCCCAGTTCGGCAGTGTGCACAGCGGAATCAACAGTGGTGCCTGGCGCTTTCGCAACTTCTCGACCTGGCAAAAAAGCACCAACGTCGACGGTCGCTGGAAATCGGTGGACACCTATGTTCAGCACGACCTGGGCAATCTGATGGCCATTGCCACTGTCGGTGAAAGCTCAACCGACAGCGATTTGTTCGATACCATTTCCTATCGCGGGGTGGGCATTGCCTCTGATCTGGACATGTTGCCCGATGAGTCGCGCAACTTTGCCCCTGTGGTGCGCGGCGTAGCCAACGGTCGCTCGCTGGTGACGTTACGCCAACGTGGCTATGTGATCAGTGAACAGTGGGTGCCTTCCGGTCCGTTTGCACTCAAGGACCTGTACTCCACCTCAGGCAACGGCGATATCGAAGTCACCATCGAAGGCCCCAATGGCGAACGTCAGGTGTACACCCAGTCGTTTTCCTCGGTGCCGTACATGTTGCGCGAAGGTCAGCAGAGCTACGCCGCGACAGCGGGGCAATATCGCCCGGCAGACGGCGCTCTGCTTACGCAGGCGCCCAGTTTTGTACAAGGCACCTTGCGCCGAGGACTGACCGAAGGCACCACGCTGTTCGGCGGCACCATCGTCAGCCAGCAGTACAAATCCGCGTTACTGGGCTTTGCCCATGACTTCGCGGGGTTCGGTGCCATCTCGTTGGACGTGACCCATGCCATCAGCGACGACATGGGGCCCGAATCCCAGACCCTCTCGGGTCAGTCGTACCGCTTTCGCTACTCGAAATCCATCGACCTGACAGACACCAGCTTCAGCCTGATTGGCTATCGCTACTCCACCAGCGGTTATTACAGCTTTAACGAGGCGATCAACGCGCGAGCCAACAATTCGCTCGCCCCCTATGTTGATGATGCGCTGAACAACGGCGGTGTATTTTCCCCGTATTTAAGCGGCCATATGAAAAGCAGCTTTACCGCCAACGTGGCGCAGCAATTTGGCAGCTATGGCGGCATGTACGCCAACTTGACCAAGACCGACTACTGGAACATGGCCAAGAGCAACACCGCAGTGCAGTTGGGGTACAGCTTCAGTGTCGGCAGCGCCTCGTACAACCTGGGCCTGGCACAAAACAGCGGCAACGGCGATGACATTCGTAGCGTGTCGTTGAGCGTGAGTATCCCGCTTGGCAAACCGGGCAGCAGTAGCCGCATCGGCCTGAGCACTAACCAGGATTCTAGTGGTCATGCCAGCCGCTCGGCTACGTTCAGCGGTTCTCAATTTCAGGACAGTGCCCTGTCTTACAACGTGGGTATCAATCAGCAAGTCAGTGACGATGAGCGCGTGCTCGGCGGCTCAATGGCCGCCCGTTACAACGCAGCCAATGCCATTTGGCACGGGTCTTACAACAAGGATCAACACACCCGCCAGACGGACTACGGCGTGGAAGGTGCGGTAGTTGCCACCCGCGACACGCTGATGTTTACCCAGCCATTGGGTGAGACCAACATCATCGTCGCCACGCCGGGCGCCGCAGGCGTCGGCGTGCTGACCAAAAGTGGGGTTAAAACCAACGGCAGTGGCTACACGATTATTCCTTCGGCTCAGCCGTATCGTAAAAACAAGGTGTCGCTCAATACCGACTCGTTATCGGACAACACCGATGTCGCGCAACTGGTCCAGGAGGTGACCCCCAATCGGGGTGCCTTTGTGCTGGCCAACTTCGAAACCCACAACGGCCGTCGACTGCTGGTCAGCGTCAGCTCGCATACGGGTACGCCTGCACCGTTTGCCGCTGAGGCGCAGCTCTATGGCCTCGATGGCACGTTGCTTAGCAGCGCCATGGTGGCGGACAAGGGCCGGGTATTTCTGACCGGCGTGCCTGACCAGTCGCGACTGCTGATCAACGTCAACGGCCAGCCCTGGTGCGCCAAGGATCTGGACCTGAACACCTACACCCTTGCCGAGACAGGCATCGGACAACTGCAGATCAGTTGCGAGGCCAAGTCGACTTCACCTGAAGACACTCAAGGTATTGCCGATGCATAACTCAACCGCTAAACCACATCGCCTGAACTGGGTAAAAGGCAGCTGGCTGCTGCTTTGCTTGCTGTTCAGCCTTGTCAGCCAACAGGCATTTGCGTTAATTGAAAACAACCTGTCGTGCACCGCTACGGGCACTACCGGCATTATCAATATTGGCAACGTGACGCCATCGCAAAACATCCAGGCCAGCATGACTGCCAATTGCCGAGTGACGCGCTGGTTCCCGTCAGGAGCCTCCCTTTCACATACCCAGTTCTACCCTGTTGGCAACGGTCCAAAACTCGTGGTGTTTCACGTCAATTCCGGGCGGTTTGTGCCCGAACAGACTATCGGCACCGCTTCCACTACCTGTATGCCAAGCAGTTGCGTACCGCTTACGGTTGGTACTACGTTTTCTTACGAGGTGTTGGTGGCAGGGCCTGCCGCTGCGAAACCAGGTGTTTACATGGTTAGCGTAAGCCTGACCGATACCTCGATTAAGGGTTGGGAAAACTACGGGGATTATCTGCAGGTAGTCATTTTGCAATACACCGTTATCCAGCCCGCCTGCTCAATGGGGTCGGCCAAAACCCTGAACCTGCCCTTCGGCACACTGAACAGCAACGACTTTGCGACCTCGCAGCAAATTGCCACTGTCACGATGAACTGCACCCGCGGTACGCAGGCGACCGCCACGTTGGTGCCTACGCAAAGTGCGATCAGCGGCAGCCCGGGCGTATCAGCCACCACGCTGGCCGGTTTGTCGATGGTTGCTACCTGGGCCGACAACAACACCGCCGTCACTTTCAACAGCCCGCGCACGCTAGCGCTGACCACTGGCGCCAACAATATTCGCCTGGGATTTCGTCCCCGTCTGAATACCAGCGTTTCTCCAAGCGGAAACTTCTCCAGCCAGTACACCCTCAACATCACCTATCTTTGATCAGGCGCAGGAAATCGACCATGAAGTTACCATCATCGTTGGCCGCTGCTGTTATCGCAGGCCTGGCATGTACCCCAGTTTCAGCGGTGACTGACTCCGTCACCATCAACGTCAGCGGTACGCTGACACGGCCGCCTTGCACGCTAACCAGCAGTAAAACGCTCACCGCCAATTTCGGCAATTTGCGCTATGACCAGATTGCTTCCGCGCCGATGATCGATATCCCGGTGACGCTGACGTGCCCCCCTAACTCTTCATTAAGCATCAGTATCAAGGCGTCCAATCTTGTACAAGGTTCCACCACTCAGGCATGGGCCGGTAAAGATTATCTGGGTTATTTTTTGTACTTAAACAGCGATAACAGCGCAGTCGATATGACTGGTGTGAAGCGCAACCTGACCAATCAACGCGGCACGGTTGATCTGAGTATGAAAGCAAAATTGAACGCCTTTGGCGCAGTATCTGAAGGCGCCTTCAGCGCCTCGGCCGTCATCAGCATCGAGTACCTCTAAGGTGGGCATGCTGGCCAGATTGAGCCTGTGGGTGGCGCTGGTGTCGGCGTTTACGCTGTGCTTCAGCGCGGCCAGTTACGCAGGCGACGCGGCCCAGCTTGATATCACCGGCACCCTGATTAAACCGCCCTGCACGGCCAGTTTCCCGGCGTCGCAAAGTGTTGATATTCCCAAGGTGAACCTGAACTCCCTGCGGTCGGATAGCACCGACTGGACCGATGTCGCCTTGAGCTTTCAATGCATCAAAGGCAGCCAGGTGCACGTGCGCTTTAGCGCGGGCAATGGCTCTTTTGACAGCAGCACCCTGCGCACCACGCTCGACAAGCTGGGGTTGAAAACCCGCCTGAGTGACATGACCAGTACCGCCAAAGTGGTGGACCTGAAGCTGGGCGAGCAACTGATCTTCCCCGTCGAAGACACCTCGCTAACGCTCAAACTATCGGTCAGGCCGGTGAAGACCGGAGAAGAACTGCCCGCGATCGGCAGCTACAGCTCAACGCTGTTGATGGAGATTGTGTATCTGTAATCAGGCGAACAGATTGGCCTTGATACACAGAATCAGCAGCGCCTGATCAGTGTCGACATCGAGCTTGCGCATCCCCGAGATCTTCAGTGTGCTGATGGTTTTGATACTGCGATTCAGGCTCTGCGCAATATCACTCACGCTCATGCCCGAGGCGAACAGGCGCAAGACTTCAAGTTCCTTGACCGTTAGCTGGCTGAGCTTTTGCGAAACGCCAGGGTCGTCGTCAGTCAGCGTGTCGTGCTGGTAATGCCCTTCACGGTAGAACGCATCCAGCGCCACCAGGATTTGCTCCAGGCTGGCGTTCTTGGAAATTACCCCGCTGATTCCCAACTCATACAACCAGGTCAAAATCTTCGGGTTGGACATTATCGTAAGGATCAATACCCGAGGTCGCGGGAAATGCCGTCGCAGGTATTCCACCAGGCGAGTGCCATCGCCGTATTGCTCGTCTCCCGGCATGTTGTAGTCCGTAATGATGACATCAGGACTCAATTGCGACACTTTGCTGATCAACTCAGACGAATTCATGGCCTCGCCCACGATTTTGAAGCGTGGATCGCGCTCAATTATTCCGCGCACCCCCATCAACACAATCGGATGATCGTCAGCCAATAAGACTTTCATTTGCGGCATGGCGGGTATGGCTCTGTGCTGACAAGCAGTTTGCAGGACGTACAACTACTCAAGGGGTGCGGCCTTGATGCAGTAGGTGAGTAAAGCATGGTCGGTAAGCACTTCCAGCTTGCGCATTGCAGACACCTTCTGGGTGCTCACGGTTTTAACGCTGCGATTTAACTGACGGGCAATGTCACCCACGCTGCTTCCTGTCACGAACAGTCGTAACACCTCGACTTCGCGAGGCGAAAGAGTGGAAAAACGTTCGTCAATGACCTTCGGGTTACTGATCACCGAGGTTGCTTGACCGGGCGGTGCCGTATAGGGCCGATCATTGGCCAGCGCGTTCAGTGCTTTACCAATTTCTTCATGGATATGGTTTTTTGCCACAACGCCCGCCACGCCCATTTCCAGTAAGTGCGAAATAATCAGGTGATTACTCTCCATCGTCAGCACCAGGATTTTCACCGCCGGGAAATGTTCGGTGATGTGTCCGATCAGTTGCAGTCCATCGCCATACGTTGCATCGCCGGGCATGTTGAAATCGGTAATCACCAGGTCAGGCCGATGCAACGCCAACTGCTCAACCAACTGCGACGAACTCACCGCCTCGCCTACCAGGTCGAAGCGCTCATCGCGTTGAATGACTCCCCGAAGACCCACCAACACCACCGGGTGATCGTCAGCAATCACTACCTTTAATTCGCGCATTGCCTGACTCCAAATTGATGACGACTCATGAACGATTACGCTGTTGATTGGCAACCGCTCTGCGCCGAAGAACGAATTCAAGACTGAGGGGGCAGACTCTGCGCGGTCGCCCAGTCAACCGGGCGAACACTGAATAAAACTTGAACACAAGGATGAAACACACAGCAGAGGGCAGGGGCCGCTCGGTGGAGTATGCCCAGAAGAAGCATCCCTTGGGCCGGGTATTGATGAACAGTGGGATTGCAGCCGTAGCGCGATCTTCGAGCAAAAGCGTTGCAAATCCAGAGAGGGCACGGCGCCACAAATAGTAAACCTTGCGCCTGACCACTCTCAATGCGGCCCAGGAATGTGCGTGCTGCCGGTGTTTCTCAGCCATTGGTAACCGCTGAGTCACCCACGCCCCTGGCGAGTGGTCAGTCGTCAGAGTGGCCGTGGCTTTCGACTTCGGACTGGGTTTGCGGCTCGCCACCGCCACATGCCGAGAGTAAGCCCAGCAGACAAACCAGCAGCAGGGAGCGAGTCAGGGTCGTTGTGGTTTTCATCGCGTATTCCTTTCAATTTCGATCATGGATGTAGAAGCCCCAGCGCCTGGTGATGACGCCGGGGCTTTTGTCTTAGATAACGCGTTTGACGCTTAGGTACTCGCCCTTGGTCTTGAGCGTGATGGTCACGTCGCGGTTGCTGCGGTTGCGCCAGAACCAGCCGTGGGTGCCGTCGAAGATGGCGGTGAATTCACCTTTGTCCCCCGTGATCTGCTTGGCCTTGCTGTAGCTGTGGTAGTAGCCCTTCGGGCCGTTGTAAGGCTCGCCGTGGGTGTCGTGGTTGACCGGAACGCCATTGGTGGTCCACTCATAGCTGACCGTGGCCTTGTCCAGCATTTCCAGCTTGATTTCACTGGCCTCGCCCGGTTTCAGCGTGACAGTCACCTCATCCGCTTTCAGCCCTGGCTGCGGCGCTGCTGCCGGTTCAGCTATTGGTGCTGCCGCAACGGGTTCTTGAGCTACAGGCTGAGTAGGAGCCGGGGCTTGAACGACCGGAGCCGCAGCCGGCTGAACCGCTGTATCCGCTGCCGCTTCTTCGGCCAGGGTTTTCTTCATTTCGCCCATCTGGGTCAGGCCGAGTACGCGGCCAATGCCCGTTGGGTCGATGGCGTACTCCGAAGGCATCACCACGCTGACCAACAAGGCAGCGGCAACGCCCACGGCGATCACAGTGGAGCGCAGCAGTTGGCGGCTGGTCGGCAATTCGCTTTGGGTCGGAAGCTGGGTATTGAACATGCTGAGAATTCCTTAATTAAGACAGGAGCAGGCCGGTGAGCTGGTAACCCATCAAGAGGAAACCGGCGCTCATCATGGCGACATTGGCGGTGTAGGCATGACGCCAGAAACTGGCGGTACGCCGCCAGTAGCCCATGACAAGCAGAATGGCGCTCAGGGCCAACAGCTGGCCGATTTCGACGCCGACGTTGAAGGCAATCAGGTTGGCGACCAGGCCGTCTGCCGAGATCTCGTATTCCTGGATCTTGGTCGCCAGACCAAAGCCGTGCAGCAAGCCGAAGATCAGCGTGGCCGCTTGGGTATTCGGCTGGTGGCCGAACCAGCGCTGGAACGCGCCCAGGTTATCCAGCGCCTTGTACACCACCGAGAAACCGATGATGGCGTCGATCACGTAGGCGCTGATGCTGATTTCCGCCAGTACGCCCAGCAGCAGCGTCACGGTGTGGCCCACGGCGAACAGGGTGACGTAGAGCCCCACGTCTTTCAGGCGGTAGAGAAAGAAGATCACCCCGAAGAGGAACAGCAGGTGGTCGTAGCCGGTGATCATGTGCTTGGCGCCCAGGTAGATGAACGGCAGCACCATCACCCCGGAGCTTTCCTGGATAAAGCCCTTGTCGCCCTCGGCAACAGCGTGGGCCAGTGCGTCAGGCATGCCGAGAAACAGCAATGCCGTGAACAGCAGCAACAGTAGTAACGAGCGATTCGGGCGCACGGCAGATGTGTCCATTGCGCCCATAGATGGCGAATGCATGGTTGAGTCCTGAGTTAAAGGCTATGTCCCCGTTACGTGTTGCAGGAGAAGCCGCGCTGTTGTGGGAGCGGATTTATCCGCG
>DELY01000048.1:154700-244033 GCA_002354655.1 Pseudomonas sp. UBA2684 | reverse complement strand
CGAGTCAGCGTGGAATCCGCACGTTGGCGCCATCCCGACGCAGCGCGGAGGGAATGCCGTACCAATAGTCGATGCCGAGGATGCTGTCGAAACCGAGCATGCCATGGGCGAGGACAACCGGGTATTTGGTTTGGGTGTAGCCGGAGGAGCCAAACCAGAAGGCTTGGGTTTGGCCAGAAGCCAAAAGGCCGGTTCCCAGGCAGAGGGCGAGCAGAGTTTTATTTTTGTTCATTGGCGCTCTCGAAAGGTATTGAAACGGGCAGTGAGCGCAATCCTTGCGGCCGCTACGCCCATCCCGGAGCGCGCACATCAGCTCAGCCGATAGCGCAGGAAGCATGCCATTTTCCGTAGTTTGTACGCAGAGCGCTCTGCAACAGGTACTTGCGCGGCATGCCGCGCTGCAAGCGGCGTGCGCGTAGGCGCTGGCGTTGTTACGCGGTGAAACGTCAGGGCTACTCATTTGTCCGTAATGGCCACTGCTCAAGCTGCTGATAGTGGCTGCCGCGGGCGCTTTGCCTGGAGCTAAACAGGGCGAAATGGGTGCTTGGCCAATCAAAGGATGGGGTGGCATCGAGCGGCAGCCATGGGCAATGCCGCAGCAGGCTCAGGTGCGGCTTAAATGCGCGACTTTCCAGGGGGATGCCGGCAGTGCGCAACTCGTCACGTAGCGCCTGGGCCAGGGCGAGCAACGCAGCGGGTGGGCGGCTAGGGGCGAGGAACAGCAGACCATTTTTGAGGCGGCCGAGTTGATCCAGGTGCAGGGTAAAGGCCGCTGCTTCTACTCGTGCGGCAAGCTCCTGCAGTTCGTTGACGCGCGCCCGCGGCTGTTGGCCAAGAAACGCCAGCGTCAGGTGCAGGTTGGCGGCTGTCAGCGCGCGGCCTTCAACCGGCAATGCATCGCGCCAGGCGACGATCTCGCTGGCCAATTCCGCTGGACAACGCAACGCAAAAAACAGGCGCAAGACGTCCGCTTTCATGGTGTTGGCTCGCCGGTGAGGTGCTGTCTTGACAGTATTGCGCAGGCTTCTCTAGGATGCCGACCCATGCGCCGATTTAAACAGCTACTTGCGGGGCGCCGAGTTACTTGCCGAGTGCAAGGCTCTGAGAAGACTTCTCTGGAAGCTTCGAAATACCGCTAAAGCGCTGGTTCGGTGTCGCCTCTCACCGCTGCCCAGCGGGATTTCTGAGGCGGAGACTCGTACATGACATGTCCCCAACCGCTGATTCGTCTGGCCCCGATTGCTTGCGGGCTGATTCAACGCAATCCAAAAATTCTTCTCGGCGGCAGCCATCAGCCGACCTTGCTGCGCTATCTGGACGGCTGGCCCAAGCGTTGGGGCGGTTCGCGAGCGTTGTTGATTCACTTTGCCCATGACGGCGAATCGCTGGCGCGCTTTGCCAGCGACAGCTTTGATTTGGCCGTACTGCAAGCTCCCCGCGCCGAGCAGTTGCACGACACGGTGCGCGAGCTGACCCGCATCGCCCGGCAAGGGTTGATCACTCGCCGCTGACGTTCAGGGGTATTCGATGGCGACCACGTACCAGGTTTTTTCGCCGGTTGGTGTGTGTACGCGTACTTCGGCGTCCAGCGCTTTGCCGAGCAAGGCGCGGGCCAGGGGCGAATCGATACTGATCAAGTTCAGTTTCAGGTCCAGCTCGTCGGGGCCGACGATGCGGTAGCGCGATGCCTTGCCGTCTTCGTCCTCAAGGCTGATCCACGCACCGAAGTAGACCTTGTCTGGGTCGGCCGGGCGGGCGCTGACCACCTTGAGGCTCTCCAGGCGCTTGGTGAGGAAGCGCACGCGGCTGTCGATTTCGCGCAGCATTTTCTTGCCGTAGGTGTATTCGGCGTTCTCCGAGCGATCGCCTTGCGCAGCCGCTTCGCTGACCGATTGGGTGACCTGCGGGCGACGCACGTGCCAAAGCTCGTGCAACTCGGCCCGCAGGCGGGCCTCGCCCTCGGGGGTGATCAAGGCGGTTCCGGCGCTGCGGGGCGGGCGATAGCGGCTCATATGACTGCTGTTTGACGGATAAGGCGCGAGTCTATCAGCCCTCGCGCAGCACCGTCAGCGGGCTCACATTCAGCGCCCGGCGCGTACCGATGATGCCGGCACCACCGACCAGCAATGCACCTATCAGCGGTAGCAGCAGTAGCCACGGGTGAGGGCGCCAGTCCAACTGGAAGGCGTAGCGGTAGAGCAGAAAACTGATCAGCTCGCAGCCGACCGCGGCCAGCAAACCGCTGGCTGCGCCGAGCAGGCCAAACTCGGCGCGACGTGCCTTGATCAGCAGTTTGCGTTCGGCACCGAGCGCGCGCAGCAAGGCGCCCTGGCGGATGCGCTCGTCCAGGGTGGCCTGCAAGCCGGCAAACAGCACGGCGAGGCCGGCAGCCAGCACAAACAGCAGGACAAATTCGATGGCCAAGGTAACTTGCGCCAGAATGCTGCGCAGTTGTGCGAGCAAGGCTTCGACTTGCAGCAGGGTGACCGCAGGAAACGCCCGCGACAGCTCGACCAGTTGTCGCTCCTGCTGCGGCGGCAGGTAGAAGCTGGTCAGGTAGGTGACGGGAAGGTCTTGTAGGGTGCCGGGCTGGAAAATCATATAGAAGTTGGGTTGGAAACTGTTCCAGTCGACCTCGCGCAGGTTACGCACCGCGACCTCGCGTTCGATCCCCGCGATATTGAAGGTCAGGCGGTCGCCAAGTGCGATTTGCAGGCTTTCGGCCAGTTCCGATTCGACGGAAACGCCGGGCAGTTCGTCGGCTTGGGCGGCCATCCACCATGTACCGGCGAGCAGTTGGTTACTCGCCGGCAATTCGTCGGCCCAGGTCAGGCTGAGATCGCGGCGTATGGCGCGGTCTCCCTGCGATTCCTTGCTCACCAGCTGATTCACCGGCTCTCCGTTGATCAGCGTCAGGCGTCCTGGAACCACCGGGTAGAGTGGCGCGGGCTCCGGTGACAGGGCTGCGAGGCGGGCGGCAAAGGCATCTTTTTCGGCGGGCAGTACGTTTAGTGCGAAATGATTCGGCGCGCGTTCGGGCAACTGATCTTGCCAGGTGTCGAGCAACTCACCCCGCAGCAGCGCGATCAATGCCATCGCCAGCAGAATCAGACCGAATGCCAGGGACTGGCCCGCCGCTGCCAAGGGGTGGCGGAGCAGTTGACCGAGGCCCAAGCGCCAGGGCAGGGCGGCGCGGGCGAGTAGGCGGCGCAAGCTTTGCAGTGCGAGCAGCAGCAGGCCGCCGAGCACCAGTGCGGTGATCAGGCCGCCGCCGAGCAGGGCGAAGGTCAGTTGCAGGTCCAGGCTCAGGCGCCACATGATCAACCCCAGCGCCAGCAAGGCGGCGCCATAGACCAGCCAGGAGCTGGCCGGCACCGGGAGCAGGTCGCGGCGCAATACGCGTAGCGGCGGTACGCGCCCCAGTGCCGCGAGCGGTGGCAGGGCAAAGCCGGCGAGGGCGACCAGGCCGGTGGCGATGCCCGCCAATGCAGGCCACACGCCACCTGCCGGTATCTGGGCCGGGAGCAGGCCTTGCAGGGCATAGAACAACCCCAGCTGAGCCAGCCAACCAAGCAGTGCACCAATCGCGCTGGCGCCAAGACCGAGCAGCGCGAGTTGCAGGCTGAATAGCCCCAGTGCCTGATTGCGCGAGAGGCCCAGGCAGCGCAGTAGGGCGCTGGCATCGAAGCGGCGAGCCGCGAACCGCGCCGCGGAAAGGGCGACCGCGACGCCGGCGAGCAATACCGCCGCGAGGCTGGCCAGGTTCAGGTAGCGTTCGGCGCGACCGAGCGCGCCACCAACCTGGCGGTTGCCGTCGCGGGCATCTTCCAGGCGTTGATGCGCCGCCAGCGTCGGACTGACCGCCGTGCGGTAAGCGGCCAGCGCTTCGGCAGAGCCGCGCCACATTTCCCGGTAACGCACGCGGCTGCCCGGCTGCACCACGCCAGTGGCAGCCAGATCATCCAGGTGCATCAATACGTGGGGCGTCAGGCTGTAAAAATCGCCGGCTTCGTCCGGCAGATAGGTCAGCACGCGGGTCAGGCGCAGGGCCTTGGCGCCGACTTCAATGGTGTCGCCAATATTCAGCTCAAGGGCTGCGAACAAGCGCGCTTCGGCCCAGGCTTCGCCGGGTTGCGGACCGCTGCTGATCTCTTCCTGCTGATACAGCTGGGCAGCGCTTTTCAGTTGTCCGCGTAATGGATAGCCGTTGTCTGCGGCCTTGACGCTGGCCAGTTGGATCGCCTCATCGCTGGCAATCACGCTGGAGAATTCGACCAGTTGCGCATGATCGAGGCCAAGGCGCTGGCCGTGACTGACTTGTTCCGGTTCGGCCGGCGAGCTGCCCCGCAGAACCAGATCGGCGCCCAGAAATTCGGTCGCACGCATGAGCATGCCGTCGTTGAGGCGGGCGCCGAAGTAGCCAATTGCCGTGCTTGAGGCCACCGCAATGATCAGGGCGAAGAACAAGACGCGCAGCTCGCCGGCACGTGCATCGCGCAGCAGTTGGCGGGCTGCCAGCGAAAGCAGTCGAGAAAAAGGCAAGTGCGTCATCAGGGTTCCACGTGGTCGACCAGATGGCCGCCTTCAAGGCGGATCAGGCGGTGGCAGCGATGCGCCAAGCGCTCGTCGTGAGTCACCAGAACCAAGGTCGCGCCGCGTTCCTGGTTCAGCTCGAACAACAAATCGCTGATGCGTTCGCCGGTATGGCTGTCGAGGTTGCCGGTGGGTTCGTCGGCGAACAGCACGTCGGGTTCGGCGGCAAAGGCACGGGCAATGGCCACGCGCTGTTGTTCGCCACCGGAGAGCTGGCGTGGGTAGTGCGACAGGCGCTGGCCGAGACCGACGCGGTCGAGCAGGCTACGAGCCCGCTGGCGAGCATCGGCGCGACCTTCCAGCTCCAGCGGCAGCATGACGTTTTCCAGGGCATTGAGGCTGTCGAGCAACTGGAAGGACTGGAAAACGAAGCCGACATGCTCGGCCCGCACCCGTGCGCGCTGGTCTTCATCGAGGCTGCCCAGATCATGCCCGGCCAGCGCGACAGTGCCGTCACTCGGCAAGTCGAGGCCGGCGAGTAGGCCGAGCAAGGTGGATTTGCCAGAGCCTGAGCTGCCGACGATGGCCAGGCTATCGCCTTTGTGCAGCTCTAGGGAAAGGCCGTGGAGTATGGTCAACTCGCCTTCCGCGCTTGGAACCACTTTGCTAAGGTTCCGCGCAGTGAGAATGCTTGAGCTCATGGAGAATCCAATGCGTGCATGGTTAATAAGTGCGGCCTTCGGCCTGCTGGTTTACGGACAGAGCGCGCTGGCGGGCACTGTGCTGGTCGTCGGCGATAGTATCAGCGCGGCTTTTGGCCTGGATACCCGCCAAGGCTGGGTGGCTTTGCTGGAAAAACGCTTGGCCGAGCAGGGTTTGCAGCACCAGATAGTGAACGCATCGATCAGTGGCGATACCAGTGCAGGCGGCGCCGCACGGCTGCCTGCGCTACTTACCGAACACCGGCCGGACCTGGTCATTTTGGAGCTGGGCGGCAACGATGGCCTGCGTGGTCAACCGCCGGCGCAATTGCAACAGAATCTTGCGGTGATGATCGATAACGCACGCGCCAGCGGCGCCGACGTGTTGCTATTGGGTATGCGTCTGCCGCCGAATTACGGGGTGCGCTATACCACCGCCTTCGCCCAGGTGTTCACGGTTCTGGCTGAAGAGAAAAAGGTGCCGTTGGTGCCGTTCTTTCTCGAGGGGGTTGGTGGTGTTCCGGCGTTGATGCAAAACGATGGTATCCATCCGGCGGCGGATGCTCAGCCAATCCTCTTGGATAACCTCTGGCCGGCCCTGCAACCACTGCTCTGACGGGCTTTTCTGCACGCAGCCTTTCGGCTAATGTGGCGCCCCCGCTCTGGAGCCATCGATGCCGCGTCCCGCCTGGTCTTTGCACGCCTACCAACTGATCGAGCCTGACGAACAGCTTGATCTGTTCGCCTGCCGTGAAGTGCGCGTGCATTTGGTCGCGCGCCAGTTGGAGCTAGGCGGCTTTGCCGATCGTACCTTGTGTGGCGGCCTGCTGCCGGCTCAACCGCTCTGGCGTGAGCTGGACAAGAGCCTGTTACGCGATAAACGCTTGTGCCCGGCTTGTCGCGCAACTTTTGATGCGCAGAAGCGTGGCGAGCGGCCGCTTTGGCCTATTCGCTGAGGTCTCCCGGTGTGTCCGTTGGCGGTGTACAATCGCCTGCCTCTTTACTATCAGCCACTCTTGTCAAGGATTTCCGGATGTTGTCGCGCGCACCTGCCGTCGCCCGTTGCCTGTCTCTCTCCGTGCTGTTTGGCGTGGGCTCTGCCGTTGCCATGGAGTTGCCTTTGCCGCCGCCCGGTGAAGACATCGTTGGTCAGGTGCAAGTGATCAAAGCCAAATACGAAGACACCTTTGCCGATCTAGGGGTCGCCAACGACCTGGGTTATCTGGAAATGGTTGCCGCCAACCCAGGGATCGATGCGTGGCTGCCGGGCGAAGGCGCGGAAATTATTCTGCCGACTCGCTTCATTCTGCCGCCGGGCCCGCGCGAGGGGATTGTGATCAACCTGGCCGAATACCGGCTGTACTACTTCCCGAAAGGGCAGAACGTCGTGCATACCTTCCCGCTGGGGATCGGTCGCGAGGGCTGGAGTTCGCCGGTAGCCAATGCGCGGATCACCGCCAAGACGCCGAACCCGGGCTGGTATCCACCCCAGTCGATTCGTGAAGAGCACGCCGCCGATGGCGATCCGCTGCCGAGTTACGTGCCGCCGGGTCCGGATAATCCGCTGGGGCCTTACAAGATGGCGCTGTCGGTGCCGGGTTACCTGATCCACGGTTCGAACAAGAAATTCGGTATCGGTATGCGCGTCAGTCATGGCTGTTTCCGCATGCTCAACCATAACGTGCTGCAACTGGCCGACATGGCGCCAGTCGGCACCTCGGTACGCATCGTCAACGAGCCTTATAAGTTTGGCCGCAGCAATGGCAAGGTTTATCTGGAAGCCCATGCACCATTGGATGACGACGGCGTGCCTTCGGTGGTTGATAAGCACACTGCAGTGATCAATGCGCTGCTCAAACGAGACGAACTGGAGAGTCTGCGTTTGGATTGGGAAGTGGTGCGTGAAGTGGTGGCCGCCGAAGATGGCCTGCCGGTGGAAATTGCCGGTCAAGGCGCGGCGCTTGCCAGCAGCGAAGCGCTCGATATGTGATGCGCTTGTGCTTGAACACAACCCGCTGCATGCAGCGGGTTTTTTATTGCCTGCAGATTGCCGGGCTAATCGCGCGGCAATAAAAAAGCCGACCCAGTAACTGGGTCGGCTTTTAGTCAGCCTTGAAGGGCTGTTATTACTTGCGGCTAGCTTTTTCAAGCATGCGCAGAGCGCGCTCATTGGCTTCATCAGCAGTTTGCTGAGCCTTCTGAGCAGCAGCCATAGCTTCATCGGCCTTGCGGTAGGCTTCGTCGGCACGGGCTTGAGCGCGAGCAGCTGCGTCTTCAGTAGCAGTCAGACGAGCTTCAGTTTCTTTGGACATGCTGCTGCAACCGGTAGCCAGAACTGCGGCCAAAGCCAGAGCAGAGAATTTCAGAACGTTGTTCATCGTGTTCCCCTTGAGGTGGAGTTTTCCATAAAAGCAATTTCCAGACGGTAGGAAATTAGCCGGCGTACATACTACCCATAACGTGTAGTAAGTAAACGGAGCCGATGCAAGTGCAGCATCTTTTTTTCATATTGTCGAAGCGCGCACCAGCAAGTTGCGGTGTTTTGTATAAAAAACATACAGTTCAGGCGGTTATGGCATTGCGGTATGGTTTTATTGCGATAAAGCGCATGCTTTGGCCCGCCGCACGGCACTGCGAGTGGGGGCATGAAGTTATGCCGACAACAAGAATAACGAGGGGTTGTGCATGCTGGGGAATATGGGGTTGTTGGCCGGTTTGGCCCTGCTGATTTTCATGGCCTTGCGTGGCGTGAATATATTTATTGCCGCTTTGCTCTGTGCTGCGGTGGTGGCGTTGACTAATGGCTTGCAGCTGCCTGTGGCGCTACTTGAGTATTTCCCTTTTGGACCGTTGGGTGCGTTCACATTCGCCGGTAAGTTTTTCGTGTTGTTTCTCTGTGGCGCTATTTTTGGCAAGGTCATGGCAGCCAGCCAGGCGGCCAGCAGCATTGCCCAAGCGATTACACGCAGCCTCGGTACCTCGCGCACCTTGTGGGTCGCGATGTCGGTCTGTGCGCTGCTGACATATGGTGGGGTGGTGGTCTTCGTGGTGATTTTCACCATGTACCCACTGGGCATCACGCTGATGCGCGAGGCCAATCTGCCTAAACGGTTGTTCTGTGCGGCGACCGCGTTAGGTGCCGGCACTTTCACCATGACCGCTTTGCCGGGCGCGCCGTCTATCCATAATGTGATCGCCGCCAGTGCCCTGGGCACCGATTTGTTTGCCGGCGCCTGGATCGGCCTGTTTGCCAGTGTGGTGATGGTCGCGTTGGGCATGGCCTACGTGCAGCGTGAGTGGCGCTTGGCGCGTATGCGCGGGGAAGGCTTTGAAGCCAATGCGCAGGACCTGCGTATGGAGCAGTTGGCCGGTGAACCTGGCACGGGGCCGCATTGGGGGCTGGCGGTAGTGCCTATTCTGCTGGTGTTGGGCGTCATCATGCTGCCGCGCTTGATGCTGCTGGGCGGGCTTGCTGTGCCAGGAGAAGGGCTGTTGGGCGCACTCATCGGCTTTAGCCAGGGGCAACCGATTCTCTGGCCGAGCCTGGCGCTGGTGATTGCCACGGGCGTTGCGGTGCTGCTGTTTCCTGGTTTGCGGCGCAATACGCTTACCTTGCTGGGGCAGGGCGCAGACGATGCGATCATGCCTTTATTGAACACCGCCGCGGTGATCGGTTTTGGCGGTGTGGTGATTCAGACCGCGGGGTTCAGTCAGTTTTCCCAGTGGGTGCTGGCGGTAGACTTACCGCCGCTGTTATCGATTTTCGTCTCGGTCAGCGTGGTCTCGGGGATCGTCGGCTCATCCTCCGGGGGCTTGCAGATATTCATGCAGACCCTGGCGCCGAAGTACCTGGAAATGGGCGTTGAGCCCGAGGTGCTGCACCGCATCGCCAACATTGCTGCGGGCGGGTTGGATTCGTTGCCGCACTGCGGTGCGGTAATTGCCATGCTGATGATCATGGGGCTGACGCATAAGCAGGCTTATAAAGACATTTTTGTGGTGACGGTGCTGATTCCAGTGGTTGCGGTCTTGCTCTGTATTGCGCTGCTGAGTGTGCTCTAAGTCGTTGATTCGCCGTGGCTGAGAGGTTTTCGTCCTGATAAGCTGCGCGCATCGGGAATTGCGTTTGTTCAAGGATGTGCACATGTCAAAGCTGATTAAGTGGGGCCTGTTGTCGGTACTGGCGATTGCGGTGCTGATCAAGTTGTCATTATGGCTGTCGGTGCGCTCGATCATGAGCGATGCCACTGCGCAGCTTGCGCCCATCATGGACATCCGTTACGGCGGCATCACGTCGTCGTTCGATGGCCGGATCGGCCTGGAAAAAGTCGAAATCCATGTCCCGGTCATACGTGACAGTCTGCGGGTCGAACACGCAGAGCTTAAGTTCAACGGTTTGGGCGAGTTGTTGCGTTTCAAGGAGCGCCTGGCCGAAGGCAAGTTCCCCGAGCAGATGGCGGTTAATCTCAAGGGGTTGGCGCTGGATGTACACGGGCCTTTCATGCAGCAGCTGTATGACACGCCAGCCGAGCGCAGCGTATTCACGGCGATGAGCGAGGTGGCCTGTGGCAAGGTACGCACCATTGGTACTGGTGAGCTGCTGGACATGGGCTATCGCACGTTCGAGACCGATGGCCAGTTTTCCTACCTGTTCCAGCCCGGTGCGCAGACGCTCAGTTTCAACCTGACCTCCGATACCCGCGATATGGGTGAACTGCGAGTCGGTTTGTCGCTGGCCAATATGTCAGAGAAGCCCGGCGATCTGCGGGTCAATCCGCCGAAGATTCAGCGGGTGTCCGTCGAGATCAACGATAACCAGTACCAGCGCAAGGTCCAGGAATATTGTGCAGGTAAGTTGGGGCTAAGCACTGAGGCGTATCTGCAAGCTGCTGTACAGCAGTTCGACAAGGTCTTGCGCAGCCAGCGGATCGCCTTGGAGCAACCGGTGTTGGATGCATACGGCCGCTACCTCGCCGATCCGCAGTCGCTGCGGGTAGAGCTTGAGCCGAGCGATGGCATGGTTTGGGACGGTTTGCAGTTTTTCGACGCGAAAGACGTACTGAGCATGTTGCGCCCGACCGTATTGGTCAATCGCGATGTGGTGGCGCCCTTGGGCTTTGCCTGGGTCGATCCGCATGCGCGTCCGCCTGTCGCGGCGCAAGAGTTGCTCGCTGCACAAGCTGTCGCCGTGGCGTCAGGTGGCGCTCAAGAGGGATTTGTCAGTGTGGCCAGCTTGGCCGATCATGTTGGCAAACGTTTGCGCTTTGTCACCTATGATGGCATGTATTACCAAGGTGTTTTGACGCGGATAGTGAACGATAAAGCTTATCTCAGCCTCCAAGGCGGTAACGGAACGGCAGAGATGTCGCTTCGTCTGGAAAAGATCGATCAGGTGCGGGTGCAGTTTTAGCGCCCAATTAGAGGAGTTGCGATGAGCGAGGCGTTGTCCATTCACCATGACCTGTCGGGTCATCAGTTCGAGACCACAGTGGATGGTGATCGTGCTTATCTGGCCTATATGGATCTGGGCAAGCAGACCTTGGACATTTACCGCACATTTGTGCCGAACTCGCTGCGCGGCCGTGGTATTGCGGCAGCATTGACCGAGCATGCCCTGCAGTATGCAGAGCGTATGGGCTATAGCGTGATTCCATCGTGCTCCTACGTCGAGCGCTATATGGAGCGGCGCCAGCGGCACACGGCAAAAAGCTGAATAAGCGATAGTTAAAAAAACGCCGGGCAATGCCCGGCGTTTTTGTTTGTGCGGTTTCAGCCGCGCTGGCGTTTGGGTAGCACATCCTTGAGTTTGGCGTGCATGCTGCGCAGGGTTTTTTCGGTGCTGTCCCAGTCGATGCAGGCATCGGTGATCGACACGCCGTATTTGAGCTGGTTGAGGTCTTTGGGGATCGACTGGCTGCCCCAGCCCAGGTGGCTCTCGACCATCAAGCCGACAATCGACTGGTTGCCTTCAAGAATCTGGTTGGCGACGTTTTCCATCACCAGTGGCTGCAGGGCCGGATCTTTGTTGGAGTTGGCGTGGCTGCAGTCGACCATGATGTTCGGGCTGATGCCGGCTTTGGTCAGTTCCTGCTCACAAACGGCAACGCTGACCGAATCGTAGTTCGGCTTGCCGTTGCCACCGCGCAACACCACGTGCCCGTATGCATTGCCCTTGGTGGTGACGATGGATACGCCGCCCTCTTGGTTGATGCCGAGAAACCGGTGTGGGCTGGAGACGGATTGCAGGGCGTTGATCGCCACTGTCAGGCCGCCATCGGTGCCGTTCTTGAAGCCAACCGCCGAGGACAGGCCTGAGGCCATTTCGCGGTGGGTTTGCGATTCGGTGGTGCGCGCGCCGATCGCCGACCAGCTGATCAGGTCCTGCAAGTACTGCGGGGAGATCGGGTCGAGTGCTTCGGTCGCGGTGGGCAAGCCCATTTCGGCCAGGTCGCGCAGCAGTTGGCGACCGATGTGCAGGCCATCCTGAATCTTGAACGAGTCGTCCAGGTACGGGTCGTTGATCAGACCTTTCCAGCCCACCGTGGTGCGCGGCTTCTCGAAGTACACGCGCATGACCAGATACAGGCTGTCCGACACTTCCGCGGCCAGCACTTTCAGGCGCTCCGCATACTCATGGGCGGCCTTGATGTCGTGAATCGAGCAGGGGCCCACCACCACGAACAACCGATGGTCTTTGCCATCGAGGATATTGCGAATCACCTGGCGACCCGCAGCCACGGTACGCAGCGCGGCGTCGGTCAGGGGGATTTCGCGCTTGAGCTGCTCAGGCGTGATCAGGGTGTCGTTGGAGGCAACGTTGAGGTCATCGATCGGTAAATCAGCCATCGTGCTTTTCATCAGGTCAGAGTCGTCAGGTCACGGGTGCCGGCCGCCAGCGATCCCCGTGTGGCGGAGCACAGCATTATGGGCACAACGGGGAAGCCGAACCTTAGCGCGTTAAGGGCCGCCTAGACAATGGGTCGAAGGTCGTTATATCGGGCGCTGCCGGGCGAAATCGCTAGTTCAGGCTGGCGTGGGAGAACTCTGCGGCGTGCTGCGCGATCCACTCCTGGGCAATGCTCTCGATCGGCAGTTGTTCGCCGAGCTCCTGTTCACGTTGCTGGCGGTAATGCTCGATCTGACACACCTGTTCGACCATGCGCGCGCGGAACAATGTGTCTTCGTCGATAAAGGCAATGCCGACCAGGTAGTTATCGGAGAGCTTGCGGCACCAGGCGACTACGCCGGGATAGCGCGCTTGCTCGCCAAAGAGCGGGATACGCAGCTCGACCGCGCTGCCACGTCGAAAGCCGCGGCTGGAATTGCATGCCACCCCGCCGAGGCTGATATTGTTCAGCCGCTGCTTGGGTACAAAGGCTTGTTTACGGAGCACCAACTCCACCGGCATATCACTGGGATGACGCAAAAAACGACGCATGACTACCGACTCCCCCAATGCCATCAAATTGACATCGCTGTGAACAGTATAGTGACTGAATTGCAACTGACCGATTTTGATGCGGATCGACGCCTGCTGGATCTGCCGGGCACGTCCCTGATTATTTTTACCAGCATAGGCTGTGCCAGTTGTCGCTGGGCGCGGCGTGAGCTACCGAAACTAGCGCTGCCGGTTGCGCGTTTGGCATGGATCGATGCCGCTGATAATGCTGGCCTGGTCGAGCGCTATGAGGTATTTCACCTGCCTGCGCTATTCGTTGTGCGCGATGGCCAGTTCCATGGCGCACTGAGCAGTCGGTTACAGGCTGCCGATTTGATTGATGCCTTGGGGGCGGCGTTGTCGCTTCCGGCTGAGGAGCTTCCTTGATCTGTGTATCCCCGCGTCCGCGTATCGGCATCATCGGTACCGGCGCCATCGGTGGTTTCTATGGGTTGATGCTGGCGCGTGCCGGCTTCGATGTGCACTTTCTGTTGCGCAGCGAGTTCGCTGCGGTGGCCGAGCAAGGCTTGCGATTGAATAGCGTGCTGCATGGCGAACTCAGCCTGCGCACGGTGCAAGCCTATCGCTCGGCGGCCGATATGCCGCGTTGCGACTGGCTGTTGGTGGGGGCGAAAACCACCAGTAATGTCGACTTGGTCCCGACTATGGTTCAGGCGGCGGCCGACGGTGCGAAAGTGCTGTTGCTGCAAAATGGCTTGGCTGTGGAGGATGCACTGCGCCCGCTGTTGCCAGACCCCCTGCACTTGCTCGGCGGTTTGTGCTTTATCTGCGCGCATCGCTCGGCGCCTGGGGTCATTGAGCATCAAGCGCTGGGGGCGGTTAACCTTGCGTATCACTCGGGGCCAGCAGTGGATACTCAGCAGCGCATGCGCATCGTCGAAGAAGGTGCCGCGTTGTTCACGGCCGCTGGACTAGACGCCACGGCCATGCCCGAATTGCAGCAGGCACGTTGGCAGAAGTTGGTGTGGAACGTGGCTTTCAACGGTTTGTCGGTGCTTCTGAACGGCGCTACCCGTGCCTTGATGGCCAGCGCCGACAGTCGCGCTCTGGTCGAATCGATCATGCAGGAAGTGGTCGAAGCGGCTGCGGCGTGCGGCCACCGCTTGCCGGAGGGCTATGCCGGCAAGTTGCTCGCGGCCACCGATCGCATGCCCGATTACCTGCCAAGCATGTACCACGACTTTGTGCAGCGCCGGCCGTTGGAGTTGCAGGCAATCTATGCGGCGCCGTTGGCTGCCGCCGCCCAGGTAAATTGTGCGTTACCCAGGACGCTGGCGCTGTATCAGGCGCTGTGTTTTCTCGATCAGCGAAACCAGCAGGGCTGAGGTGGCTATGAACAGAGGGTTGGGCGATAAGCTGGTATTGGCGATTTCTTCGCGGGCGCTGTTTGACCTGCGCGCCAGCCATCAGGTCTACGAGAGCCAGGGCGTCGAGGCCTATCGCCAATACCAGATCGAGCATGAGGACGAAATTCTCGCCCCTGGCGATGCTTTCCCTCTGGTGGAGAAGCTCCTGGAGATCAACACCACCCTCAAGCAGCAACGCGTCGAGGTGATTCTGGTGTCGCGCAACAGTGCCGACACCGGCTTGCGCGCGTTCAACTCGATCCAGCATTACGGCCTGGGCATTTCGCGCGCGGCGTTTGTTGGCGGGCGTAGCCCCGATCCGTATTTGGCGGCATTCGGTTGCCACCTGTTTCTTTCCACCCATGCCGAGGATGTGCGCAGTGCACTGCGCTCAGGATTCGGCGCCGCGACCATCCTCTCTGGCGGGGCACGGCGGGCGGCAAGCAATGAGCTGCGTATCGCCTTCGATGGCGATGCGGTGCTGTTTTCCGACGAGTCCGAGCGGGTCTATCAGCAGGGTGGCCTGGAAGCCTTCCAGAGTCACGAGCGCGAGTCTGCCCGCGAGTTGCTCGGCGGTGGGCCGTTCAAGCCGTTTCTCGCGGCTTTGCACCGCTTGCAGCAGGAATTTGCCGAAGAGGCCTGCCCGATTCGCACGGCGCTGGTCACCGCCCGTTCCGCGCCGGCACACGAGCGGGTGATCCGTACGTTGCGCGAGTGGAACATCCGTCTGGATGAGTCGTTCTTCCTCGGCGGCCTGGAAAAGGCTGCGATTCTCGAAACCTTTGGCGCCGACGTGTTCTTCGACGACCAGGCCGGGCACTGCGAGAAGGCCCGCGAAGTGGTAGCCACCGGGCACGTGCCGCATGGCGTGAGCAACGAACCGCTGCTCTAGTGGCCCATGCGCGCCCTGCGATATCTGGCCCCGCTGGCCGTCAACGGCTGCGTATATAGCCATTGGTCCTAAATGATTGCGCTTTTGTTGACTTGCGGATGGCGCTGCTAAGCTCAAGCTAGGCCCGCCGCGCAGGCAGTCGAGGAGGCCGCATGATTCGTTCGATTCTCTACGCCACTGATCTCGGTCTTTACGCCCCCTATGTTCTGCAGCACGCCCTGGCGCTAACGCGTGCCTTTAACGCGGGCTTGTATGTCGTGCATGCGGTGGAACCGATGGGCCTGTTCGCCGAGTCGGTACTACAAACTTACCTGGATGAAGAGCGCCTCAAAGAGCTGCGCAGCAAAGGCCTGAGCACGGTGATGGCGAGCATCGAACAGCGTGTATTGGAAGGGTTTCGCGATGAGGTCGGGGAAGCCCAGCATGAACTCGATGTGATCCGTGCAGTGAAAGTGGTGCAGGGTGATCCGCCGCTGGTGATCCTCGAGGAGGCGCAGAAACTCGCGGTGGATTTACTGGTCGTAGGCAGTCATAGCCACGGCGCCGAACTGGACATTCCATTAGGGCGTACGGCTGCACGCCTGGTGCAGTTGTCCGAAGTGCCGGTGTATCTGGTGCCGATGCTGCAGCACCGTAGCCGCGGCGAGCTTTGATCCGACGAATAACCAGCAGATCTAAATAAATCGTCTAGATTTAACGATTAAACCATTAATATGGTTATATAACGCCGCCGGTACCTGTACGGCTGCCTATCCGCTTTGAGGGATTTTTATGAAGCTCCAGCAATTGCGCTACATCTGGGAAGTCGCGCATCACGACCTCAACGTTTCGGCGACTGCGCAAAGCCTCTATACCTCGCAGCCGGGCATCAGCAAGCAGATTCGTTTGCTGGAGGACGAGCTGGGCGTCGAGGTGTTTGCCCGCAGCGGCAAGCACCTGACCCGGGTGACGCCCGCTGGCGAGCGGATCATCACCACGGCCGGGGAAATCCTGCGCAAGGTCGAGAGCATCAAGCAGATTGCCCAGGAATTCTCTAATGAGAAGAAGGGTACGCTCTCGATCGCCACCACCCACACCCAGGCACGTTATGCCTTGCCACCGGTGATCAGTGCGTTCATCAAGCAATACCCGGACGTGGCCCTGCACATGCACCAAGGCACACCGCTGCAGATTGCCGAGATGGCCGCCGATGGCACCGTCGATTTTGCCATCGCCACCGAGGGCCTCGAGCTGTTCAACGATCTGGTGATGATGCCGTGCTACCGCTGGAACCGTTGTGTGGTCGTACCGCAGGGCCACCCGCTGGCCAAGCTGCCGAAGCTCACGCTGGAGGCCCTGGCCGAGCATTCGATCGTGACCTATGTATTCGGCTTTACCGGCCGCTCCAAGCTTGACGAAGCCTTCAGTCATCGCGGTTTGACACCGAAAGTGGTGTTCACCGCCGCCGATGCCGACGTGATCAAAACCTATGTGCGACTGGGATTGGGCGTCGGCATCGTGGCCAAGATGGCGGTGGACGCCAAGCTCGACCCGGATCTAGTGGTGCTGGATGCCAGTGACTTGTTCGAGGCCAGCGTGACCAAGATCGGCTTCCGGCGCGGCACTTTCCTGCGTGGTTTCATGTGCGATTTCATCGAAAAATTCGCTCCGCACCTGACCCGCGAGATGTTGGCCAAGGCGGTGCAGTGCCACAACAAGTCCGAACTGGAAGAGTTGTTCCACGATGTCGAGTTGCCCACCTATTGAGCGACTCCTGCATAAAAAAGCCCGGCTAAGTGCCGGGCTTTTTTATGCAGATCAGCGCCTCAGTTTCGGGCGATCAGGTTGCCGGCGTGTAGCCCGCATTCCTTTTGCGTGGCTTCCTCCCACCACCAGCGGCCTTCGCGCTCGTGCTGGTTGGGCAGCACGGGGCGGGTGCAGGGCTCGCAGCCGATGCTGATGAAGCCGCGCTCATGCAGGCTGTTGTAGGGGATTTCCAGCATGCGGATGTAGTTCCACACGTCTTCACTGCTCATCTGCGCCAGCGGGTTGAATTTGTACAGCGGGTTGTTCGCGGTGGAGAAGGCGCCGTCGAGTTCTACCACGGCGACCTGGCTGCGCGTGCCAGGGCTCTGGTCGCGGCGCTGGCCGGTGGCCCAGGCTTTGACCGTGGACAGCTTGCGGCGTAGTGGTGCGGTCTTGCGGATACCGCAGCATTCAGTGTGGCCGTCCTTATAGAAGCTGAACAGGCCTTTTTCCTTGACCAGTGCTTCCAGCGCGGTGGCGTCGGGGGAGAGCACCTCGATGGCGATGCCATAGTGGTCGCGCACCTGCTCGATGAAACGGTAGGTTTCCGGGTGCAGGCGTCCGGTGTCGAGGCTGAACACCTTGACGTTCTTGTTGAGTTTCCAGGCCATGTCCACCAGCACCACGTCTTCGGCGCCGCTGAAGGAGATCCACAGGTCGTCGCCGAAGTGCTCGAAGGCGAGTTTGAGTATGTCCTGGGGCGATTTGTGCGCATAAGTCGCCGCCAGTTCGGCGGCGTCGAAGGGATGGCTCATCGGGCTGAATTCCTAGTTATGGTGACGCCGAGCGTCTTGTGGAGACGATGGTAGCAAAAGCGCGTTATGCGGCTAAATAACCAAGTGCCTGGGTTGCCCTCTGTTTTACATATAAGCGTTGCCTTGCACAGGCTCTGACGATAGGGGCTGTTGCCGTTGCAGCATGACCGCGCCCGCTCCCGGCAGGCCTGCGGCATTTGCCACATCCATGTGATCACGTAGACGCGAGGTTTGCTCGTTGCAAATGGCTCTGTCGCCAGTAGTGGTGCATGAGCAGTCAGGTTGTTGTAGGGGGCTTGACCGCGACCAAAGCGCGCGCGGCCAAGGCCACTGCTACCCAGCCAGCGCACGGCGCCTGGGGGCTTATTTATCCGCAGAAACCTGCCGCTCTATCGCGGTTAAAGCGGCTGCTATTGGGCGCTGGAGCGCATCAGCGATTAACGGGTACAGCGCCTAGCAAATAAGCGTCGAGCAACGCAGCTTGCGCTGAAACGTCAACAGCCCCTAGAGTGCCGCCTTCTTTTGAGCCCAATCGAGGAGTGTCCTGTGGAAATCGCGTGTCTCGACCTGGAAGGCGTATTGGTCCCGGAAATATGGATCGCCTTTGCGGAAAAAACTGGCATTGAATCGCTGAAAGCGACCACCCGGGATATTCCGGATTACGATGTGCTGATGCAGCAGCGCCTACGCATTCTTGACGAGCACGGCCTGAAGCTGCGCGACATCCAGGAAGTGATCGCCACGCTCAAGCCGCTGGACGGTGCGGTGGAGTTTGTCGACTGGCTGCGCGAACGTTTCCAGGTGGTGATTCTCTCGGACACCTTCTACGAGTTCTCGCAACCGCTGATGCGTCAGCTGGGTTTCCCGACCTTGCTGTGCCACAAGCTGATCACCGACGAGAGCGACCGCGTGGTGAGTTACCAGCTGCGCCAGAAAGACCCCAAGCGTCAGTCGGTCTTGGCTTTCAAGAGCCTGTACTACCGGGTGATTGCCGCTGGCGACTCGTACAACGACACCACCATGCTCAGCGAAGCCCATGCCGGCATCCTGTTCCATGCGCCAGAGAATGTGATTCGCGAGTTCCCGCAGTTCCCGGCGGTGCACACCTATGAAGACCTCAAACGTGAGTTCCTCAAGGCATCCAACCGTGAGTTGAGCGTGTAACGCTCGCTTGCCGCTGCCGCGTGTTTTAGCCGTTGAAGTAGGGTAGGCGATCCGCTTCGCTCACCACTCAGCGGCTGAAACCCACCCCTAGGGTTTGCTTTCGCCGTTACCCAAGCGCTCCAGGGTTTCGAGCAAGACCTTCACCTTGGTGAGCGACTCCTGGTACTCGGCCTGCCAGTCCGAGTCGGCGACAATCCCGCCGCCGCCCCAGCAACTGATCTGCCCGTCCTTGGCCAGTAGGCTGCGGATGGCGATTGAGCTGTCCATTTCGCCGCGCACATCCAGGTACAGCAGCGAGCCGCAGTAGAGCGCACGGCGTGTCGGTTCCAGCTCATCGATGATCTGCATGGCGCGAATCTTTGGCGCCCCAGTGATCGAACCACCTGGGAAACTACCGGCGATCAAGTCCAGCGCATCCTTGCCGGCGGCCAGCTCGCCGGTCACCGCGCTGACCAGGTGGTGCACGTTCGGGTAGCTTTCCAGCGCGAACAACTCCGGTACGCGCACCGTGCCAATGCGGCAACTGCGTCCCAGGTCATTGCGTAGCAAGTCGACAATCATCAGGTTCTCGGCGCGGTCTTTGGGGCTGCTCAGCAGCGCGTCGGCCTGTGCGGCGTCTTGCTGCGGGTCTGCATCGCGCGGTCGGGTGCCTTTGATGGGACGGGTTTCTACCTGGCCCTGGCTGAGCCGTAGAAAGCGCTCGGGCGACAGGCTGATGATCGCACCGTTGTCCGGCAAGCGCTGATAGCCAGCGAATGGCGTCGGGCAGGCCGCCCGCAGCGCCTGGTAGGCGGTCCAGGGATCGCCTTGATAGTGCGCGCGAAAGCGCTGGGCGAAGTTCACCTGGTAGCAGTCGCCCGCCTGGATGTACGCCTGGATGCGTGCGATAGCCTGGCGATAGCCTGGCTCATCGAGCTCTGCCTGAAAGGCTTGCAGTAAACGGAACGGTTGCCGCGGTTGCCTGTTCGGCGAGCTGAACAGGGTGATCAGGCGTTGTCGTTCCGCAGCGGCCAGCGCCGGATGAAACAGCAATTGACTGCTGCCGCGGTGGTGATCGCTGATCAAGGCCCAGGCATAGACGCCGAAGCGCGCGTCACCCAAACCGAGGTCGTCAATCGCCTGTTGCGGGAGCACTTCCAGGCGCCGACCGAAGTCATACGCCAGGTAACCGATCAAGCCGCCGACGAATGGTAACGGACAATCCTCGGGCGGTTCGGCCGTGCCCAGCGTGGCAAGGGCGTCGCGTAGGCGTTGCAGGAAGTCGTTGGCCGATTCGTCGGGCGTTGGTGCCAGCTCTGCCAATGGCCAAGCGCTCATAAGGTCATAGCGTCCACGCTGGGCCGCCGGGCGCCCGGCGTCTAGCAGCACCGCGCCGGGTGCATGGCAGATGGCGCTGAAATAGGCGGCAGGGTCAGCACAATAGGGCAGAGCGTGTACAAGGCAAGTAGGCATGCGAGGCTGTCAGAGGCGCGCGGAAAGCGATTGTAGAACGCCGCCAACATTCATCCTAGAGCTTCTGCCTGGGTTTACTCGGGAGCCCCGAGCTGATTAGTATGAATAGGTCCCATGATGTTGAACGTTAGTACTAAAACAATAATTAACCAGGGATCAAGGCCATGGATGTCGTTGTAGATCCAGCCGCTGGAAGCCTTCTGCGCTCGAAACTCACGCCTCCTCAGGCGTCTGCCGATTACTTGGCGCGGCCTCAGGTTGAGGCGGCGTTGTCCGCTCATCCGCATGCCCGTCTTTTACTGTTTTCCGCACCTGCCGGTTTCGGCAAGACCAGCGCCTTGGCGGCGCTGGCGCAGTCTCGCTTGGACGTGGGCGGTGCGGTTGCCTGGCTATCGCTGGGCCCCGATGACGACGAGCCCGCCCGGTTTTTCCTGCAACTGATCGAGGCGCTCGCCACGTTGTTGCCGGGGCTCGGCGAAGAAGCGCTGGCCTACCTGCAAAACACCATGCGCGTGCCGGTGGCGGCTGTCATGGAAAGCTTGCTGGTGGATCTGGCGGCGCTGGAGCAGCCTTTGCTGCTGGTGCTCGATGACCTGCACCTGATTCAGGATGCGGAGTTGCTCGCCGCGCTCAATCGCCTCATCAAGTTCGCCCCAGGCAGCTTTACGCTGGCCATCGGCAGCCGTTCGCAACCGGCGTTGAACTTGGCGACGCTGCGCGCCAAGGGGCTGTTGGTGGAGGTCGGTGAGCAGGACCTACGCCTGAGCAAGGCGGAAACCCGCGATTACCTGGCACGCAGTGGCCTGCAATTGGATGCCGTGGCGTTCAGTGCGCTGTACAGCCACACCGAGGGTTGGATGGTCGGTGTGCACCTGGCCAGCCTGTGGCTGCGCCATCAGCCGCAGGCTTACGCGCAAATGGCCGATATGGGCACCGATCAGGCGGCGGTCGGCGACTACTTGCTGCGCACGGTGTTCGAACAGTTGCCGGCGGATAAGCAGGAGCTGCTGCTGGCCTTGGGCGTTGCGCAGCAACTGAGTGGCGACTTGGCCAATGCCTTGACCGGGCGCCAGGACGGGCAGCGCTTGCTGGAAGAGCTGGAGTCAATGCAGCTGTTCTTGCTGCCACTGGACCGTGAGCGGCAGTGGTACCGCTTCCACAACCTGTTTGCCGAGTTTCTCCGTAAACGTTTGCAAGACCGCGATCCGGAGCGCCTCAAACAGCTGCATTTCAATGCCAGTTTGTGGTTCACCAACCACCACATGCAGAACCTGGCCATCGAGCATGCCTGCCTGGCCGAAGACCCGGAAATGCTCGCTGCACTGGTTGACGGCTGCGGCCTGGAACTGATCAACCGCGGCCAGCTGAACCTGATCTACAAGTGGCGTCAGCATGTGCCCGACGAGATTGCCGAGCGCTTCCCGGTATTGGTCTTGGCCGATGTCTGGACGCGTGCCGCCGAGTTGGGCTTGCCGGAAGCCAACCGCATGCTCGATGAGCTGTTGCAGCGCTGGGGGCAGGTCAAGAGCAGTGGCCCGCTAAGCGACAAGCTGCTGGCGACCCTGGCGATCAAGGCCGTTATCGCCTTGCAGAAGGATGACCTGGAGACCTGCGTGACCCTGGCGCGCAGGGTCGAAGTGCAACTGGGGCAGCACACCGCCTTTCTCGAAGTGGCGATGTTGATTGTCGGCGCCCTGGCCAGCGTGATGATGGGTCAGCCCGAAGCGGCGCGGCGTCTGCTGGCTCTGGCGCAGCAGCGCAATCACTTCCTCGAGGGCCGCTACCTGGACATGCAACTGGCCAATGTCGAGATACTCCTGTGTCTGGAGCAGGGGCAGATCAAGCAGGCGGAGTTGCTGTTTGGCCAGCTGCGTGCGCGGATCATTCCCTGGTTCGCGGAGAAATCCCGCGCCTTGGCCTTGCCGACCATTACCGAAGCCCTGATTGCCTATCACCAGGGGCGCCTCGATGGCATCGACGAGCGGCTGCGCTGGGCCTTGGCCACCGTCGATGTGATCAACCCGATCGACCTGTATGCCCAAGGCATGTTGTGCGTGGCGCATGTACAGCGCATGCAGGACAACCCCAAGGATGCCTTCGCGACTCTGGTGCTGATGCAGAACCTGGCGGCGCGCAACCAGTCCTGGCGTTTCTATGCCCAGGCGGTCGGCGATGAAATCGCGCAGATCCTGCAAGAACCCGCGACGGATCGCTTCAAGCGCGCCGAGCAACGTCTGAAAAGCGTCGATTGGCCCAAGCTGGCGGGGCATTACCAGCACATGCGCTTCAATCCGGTGCTCTGGGTGCAGGGGTTGACCCGCATTCGTTTGCAGCAGGCGCGCGGCCATTACAGCGAAGCACTGCATGAGATCACTCAGTTGCGCGGCTTGTTGCTCGACGATTGGCACGGCTTGCAACGCTTGCGTCTGGACCTGCTCGCGGCGCTGAGCTACCAGCGCCTGGGGTATCAGGAGCGGGCGCAAAGCCTGCTGGTGCAGTGCTTGATCGGTGCCGAGCGCGAAGGTGTGCGCAGCCTGTTTGTCGAGGAAGGTGAAGCGATTCGTCTGCTCCTGCAGCAGCTCGAAGCGGCCGAGCGGCAACCGGCACTGCAGGGTTTCATTCGGGCGCTGTTGGCGATTTGGCCAGGCCAGGGTGCGCGCCAGGCGCTGGAAGTGCTTGAGGAAGGGCTGACCGATCGCGAGCGCGAAGTGGTCTGTCTGGCGGCGCAGGGCATGTCCAATGACGAGATCGGCCAGCAGCTGTCGCTGGCCCTGGGAACCGTCAAATGGCATCTGCATAACATCTACGAGAAGCTCAAGGTACGCAATCGGACGCAAGCCATCCGCCGTGCCCGCGAGCTGAGTCTGCTTGAATGACCAGCCAAACATTGCCTCGCCTGCGTTGCATGCCGTTGCTGCGCACCAAGTTGTTTCCGGCGGAGGTCGCTGGGCGTCCTCTGCTTGCCCGCGCCGCGTTGATCGAGCGGCTGTTCAGCGCCCGTGAGCAGCGCCTGATTCTGCTGAGCGCCCCCGCAGGGTTTGGCAAAAGCACGGTGCTCAGCCAGTTTCGCCTGCGTTTGCAAGCCGCGGGCGCCAGCGTGGCCTGGCTGTCATGCGATGAAGCCGATAGCGAACCGCAACGCCTGTTGCAGTACCTGATCGCCGCCGTCGACGCACAACTGCCGGGTTTCGGGGAAAACACCGCGCGCTTGTTGCGCGATGACCTGAGCCTGCCCAACGAGGTGCTGCTCGACTCGTTCATCGCCGACCTCAAGCGGGTCAAAGGCGTGCTTTATCTGGTTTTCGATGACTTTCATCGTATCCGCCATGCCGATCTCGGCCCGCTGATCCAGTCCTTCGTCACACGTGTGCCGGCCAATGTGCGGATGATCGGCAGCACGCGCTACAACCCGCGTTTTGTCGATCAGTCGTCAGCCAGCGACCCCTGGGCGCTGTGGATCAAGGCCGAGGACATGCGCCTCACGCGCGCCGAGACCGAGGCGTATTTTCATGAGCTCAAGCAGTTGCCGCTGAGCCCGGCCGAACTTGACGCGCTGCATGCCCGCACCGAAGGCTGGATTACCGCGCTGCACCTGGTGGCGCTGGCCCTGGTTCGGCATCCCGACCGCAGCCTGTTTCTGGCCGGTTTGTCTGGCACCGAGCGCAACATCGCCGACTACCTGGCCGAGGATGTGCTCGATAGCCTGCCCGCGGAGCAGCAGCACTTTCTCGAGCAAACCTCGGTGCTCGATGAGTTCAGTGCCGAACTGTGCAACGCCCTGACCGGCCGTGGCGATGGGGAGCAGATGTTGCAGCGTCTGTTCAAGGAACAGCTGTTCGTCATTCCGCTGGACGCGCAGGGCGAGTGGTTCCGTTACCACCATTTGTTCGCCGAGTTTCTCCAGGGGCGTTTGGCCAAGCAGGGCGATCCGACGCATTTGCTGCATGCCGCAGCGCGCTGGTGCGAAGGGCGCGACCTGGCGGATAAATCGATCAAGTACGCCCTGCGTGCCCGCGATTATACGTTTGCCGCGGAGCTGCTCGAACGCCAGGGGGCGCGGTTGATCGCCGGCAATCGGGTCTACGGCATCCTGGCGATTCTCAAGGACGTGCCGTCCGAAGTGATCCGCGAGCACCCGGTGTTCCAGATTTTCTATGCCTGGCAGTTGGCCTTTGAGCAGAAATACGCGGAGGCCGAAGCACTGATCGAGGAGGTCAGCACGCGACTGCTGCAAGGGCGCGGCAAGCTGCTGCATTTCGGCCTGGCCGAGTTGCTGGCTGCGGCGCAGGTGCTCAAGGCGCTGGTGATGTTGTACCAAGACAAACTCGAAAGCTGTTTGAAGGTCGCGCGGCATTGGCTTGGTCTGGTGCCGGATAACCAGCCGGTATTCCGTGCCAGCCTGTCCTGTGTGCAAGCAGCGGCCTACGCCTTGCTCGGCGAGTTCGGCGAGGCAGGCAAGTCGATTGCCGTGGCACGCGACAACCTGCGGCAGACCGAAAGTGAATACCTGCATGTGGTGGTCAGCCTGATCGAGTCGCTGATCTGCAAAGAATTGGGCGAGCCCGAGCGCGGTCGGGTTCTCGCAGAAAATGCGCGGGCTCGGGTCGAGCAGGTGTTCGGCCGCCGCAGCCGTGTGGGAGGGCCGCTGTCACTGGCCTATGCCGATCTGCTTTACGAGCAGGACCGGCACGCGGCGATCCTCGCCGAGTTGCCGCTGGCAACCACCTGGCGCGATGTGGCCACGCCTATCGAGTTGATCAGCCGCGGCAAGCTGGTGCTGGCGCGGGCGCGGTTCTTTGCCGGCGAAGGCGAGCAGGCCTTGGCGGAGCTCGATGAGTGGTTGGGCAGCCTGCATGGTCCGGGTTACGAGCGGGTGTTCGCCTTGGGCATGAGCTGCAAGGTGCAGTTTCTCCTGTGGTTGCGCCGCCCCAACGAAGCCGAGCGCATCTGTTTGCAGTTGCAGCGTCACCTGGCGGTATTGCCAGCGGGGCGCTACACCGATGCCAGCACTGCGTTGGTGCTCTGCGAGGCACGCCTGGCGTTATCCGAGCGGCGGGCGGACAAAGCGCAGGCGGTGCTGGAAGCCTGCCTGGCCAAACAGACGGCGGAGCACCAGCGCGATCGCCGCTTGCGTTTGTCCTTGTTACTTTCTGTGGCGTATTGGCGCAAAGGTAACAGCGACAAGGCCTTTGCCTTGTTCCAGCCAACCCTCGAAGACGCCTGGAACAGCGGCTATCGGCGGGTGTTCCAGGATGACGCCTTGTGGCTGCTGCCGCTTTGGGATGCCTGGCGCGTTGCCGAGCCGAAGCGTGCTCTGGCCTGGCAAGGGGTTGCCGAGCAGTTGCGCGAGCAGTGCCGTCGGCTGGCTGTAGATCCTGAAACTTTCGATGAAAATCAAGATGTTAGCCATCGTGAGCGAGAGATTTTGCGGTTCGTGGCGGCAGGTTTGTCGAACCGCGAAATCGCCCAGGCGGTGCATCTTTCGGAAGCCACGATCAAATGGCACCTGCATAACCTGTTCGCCAAGCTGGGGGTGCGCAGCCGCACCCAGGCGGTATTGAAGGGGAAAAGTTTGGGGTTATTAAGCGAAGCCTGATGCCAGAGGCCTTGCTTGACCGCGCGACGGCGCTCCATCCCTTGGATGGGCTGGCAGCCGGGGGCAGCACCAGTAGTTTTGTAGCCAGGACGAGAAGCACGGTGCTTCACGAATCCAAGCTCGGCGCGACTAAGGAAGCAGCGCCAGACCTGGTGAGCGGCGTGAGCCGGTTCAACTGCCCGAGACAGGAGTCCAGGACAGTGCCTCCGGGGATAACCCAATAGTGAACTGTGGAGATAACAACAATGAAAACTTTCAAGCAACTGGCCTTGGCTGCCGCTGTTCTGGCTACTCCATTCATGGCTCAGGCCGATCTGCAAGCCATGGATGACAGCGCCCTGTCCTCCGTGACCGGTCAGGACGGCATCAGCATCTCCGGTAGCTTCAACGGTTCGATCGGCAGCGTGGTGTACACCGACGGCGACGCTAACGGCGGCTCCCTGCGCCTGGAAACCATCGCGTTCACCGGCTTCAACATCTCCGACACCGCCCCGGTATTGGTTGATGTGGTGACCACGGATATCGGTGGCACCGATACCCAGCAATTGCAGATCAGCCTGCCGACCATCACCGGTCAGGTTAGCGTTGGCGCGATCAAAATCGGCGACACCAGCGCTGCCAGCATCGGCTCCTTGGCCATCAGCGACATGAACATGGCCGGCACCACAGTCAAAATCTGGGGTCACTGAGTTCACTCAGCGGGTCTAGTTTTGCCAAAGTCTTATCGGCCTCGGCCGGTAAGACTTTTCTCTTGTGTGTGGGGAGTGCGTTGGGCGAATGGTCGAGATTTTGCTGGGCAGCCTGATCGGCATGTGGGGCTTTACCGAGGCGGTGGACACCAAGCCGCAGCCGCAGGGTACGGTCAACCTCACCCAGGCGCTGGCGCCGAACGGGCCATTGCGTGAGTCGGTGACGTTGGAGCCGATGAATCAGCTGCAATTTCGCAACGTCATTCGCCAGGCCTACGACTACAGCTGCGGTTCGGCTGCGCTGACCACCCTGTTGGACTACTTCCTCGGTCGCAATCTGGAGGAACGCCAGGTGATGGAAGGCCTGCTGCGTTTTGGCGAGGCCGACAAGATCGTCGAGCGGCGCGGTTTTTCATTGCTCGACATGAAGCGTTTCGTCACTGCGTTGGGCTACAAGAGTGGTGGTTTTCGCGCGGCATTTGCCGACTTGGATGAGCTGGAGCATCCCGCGATCGTGCCGATCGAGTACGCCGGCTTCAAGCACTTCGTGGTGGTGCGCGATGTCTACAACGACCACGTGTTCGTCGCCGATCCAGCACTGGGCAATATCAGTTTCACCCGTAGCCGCTTCGAGGAAATCTGGGATCAGAACGTGCTGTTCGTGATTTTCCCCAATGGCCAGGAACCACCGAACGCCCTGGCCTTGAGCGAGCGCGATTTGCGCATCATCGATGACCGCACCATCAGCTTGCTGGCGTTTCGCGAGTTTCCACAAATTACCAAATTCACCGAGAACCAGGCCACTGAGCTGGGTTCCGGCGGCGATATTCGTTACATCCGCCGTAAATGACGACGCATAGAAGTCGCTTTGCCGCAAGTAATTGCCCGGCATAACAATAACTATCTGGGGGCAGTGCCATGAGGGTTTCGGGGTGTGCGTGGCTCGCCATGCTGACGTGGGTCGTCAGTGCGCCGCTACTGGCTGATGAGGCTTCGGTCGATCAAGCCCGCGATGCGTTGAGCAAACAGGAAGACGACGCCGACAGCGCTAAGGCGCTGGAAGAGGTGTTTCAGGCCGCCGAGAAAAGCTACACCTTGCTCAAGAAGGGCGAGCGGACGTTGACCTACGGCTTCGATTATTCGTTGGTGCGCGACACCCTGATCGAGACGGTGCGCACGGGCAACAATGTGTTCAGCGTGGTGGGGCAAAGCGAGGCGCAGCACACCTTCACCAACTCCTTCACCTTCGATTACGGCGTGTGGGACAACCTGACCTTCAGCGTACGTCTGCCGTTCATTGCCAAGTACGACACCGAGCGTGACCTCAACGCCTACAGCCTGGGCGATGTGTCCGCGAGCCTGCGTTGGCAGCCGTGGACCTCGTTGCGCGGCAAGCCGGTTACCACGCTCTACGCCAGCCTCGGTCTACCCACCGGCGAAAGCCCGTACGACATCAATACGCAGAGCGATCTGGCCACCGGCAGCGGCTACTACAGTCTCGGTTTTGGCGCCAACCTGTCCTATGTGATCGACCCGGTCGTGCTGTTCGGCTCACTCGGTTACACCTACAACCTGCCGGTCACCACGATCAATCAGGTGCGCGGCGGTCGCTTGTTGCAAGAGGTCGAGCCGGGCTCGGCTCTGTCGTTCAGCATGGGCTTCGCCTATGCCTTGTCCTATGACGTGTCGCTGGCAGCCTCCTACCAGATGTCGCATAACCTGGCGCCGACCTTCACCTTTGCCGATGGCAGTTTGGAAGGCACCGAGCAGACCAGTGCGGTGATGAACTTCTCGCTGGGGCTGCGTACGTCGCCGGATTACATCATCAACGTGAATGCCGGATTCGGCATGACCGAAGACTCGCCGGATGTATTGCTGGGGCTGTCCATGCCCTTGGATATCAAAGGCCTGAAGGCTGAATAAGCGGCGAGCGAAAACCTTATGACGATGCATATTTCGCCGCTGGCACGGGCGATTACCGGGATCGTTTTGCTCTGGGCAGGCGCCGCGCAGGCGCAGCTGGCGCAAAACCTGACCATAGGCAGCCCGAAAGCCATGGCCATGGGCAATGCGATTACTGCGGACTTCAGCGGGATCGACGCGGTGCACTACAACCCGGCGGCGCTGACCAAGCTCAAAGGCCGGCAAAGCACGATCAAATTCATCACCGGGATCATGGATATCCGCGCCGACTTCGATGCGCCTGACGACTACGGCAGCAATTTTTTTGGCCTGAACGATGACTCGGTGGCCAATTCCTCCAGCCGCACCACCGCCTCGGCGATGTACTTGCCGGGCATCGGCGGGGCGACGGAAGTGCCGGTGCTGTTTGCACCGCTGGCGGGCGTGTCGATCAACCCGCCGGGCTCGAAATTCACTTTCGCCACCAACGTCTATACCCCGCAGGCATTAGGTTTCTCCCGCGAGGACGACGACCCAGCGCGCTACCAGGGCAAGGAGCTGGTGCTGCAGCGCCTGACCTATTTTTCACCCTCGGTGGCCTATCAGGTCAACGATCAGCTCTCGGTCGGCTTGTCGATCGGCTTCTCCCACCAAGCCATGGCGCTCAACCAGGATTTTCGCGCGCCGGGCGTGCTGACGGGGCTGACCGGTGCGGCCCAGGAGGCGCTGTGCACCGTCGACGGTAACCCCTTCGAGGTGCTGCTCAACCTGTGCGGCGGCGACCTGGGACCGTTCACCGATATTGCCAACATCGATATCGACATGCAGCAAAGCTTGTCGCCCACCTGGAACGTCGGCTTTCTCTGGGAGCCGAACGACTGGTTCGCGCTTGGCGCGGTGTACCAGAGCGAAGCCAAGATGCGCCTGCAAGGCAAGTACACGGTGGACTACTCCCAAGACTGGCAGGGTTTCTGGCAGGGGCTGGACAGCTCGCTGATCGGTGCGATCTTCAACAGCATCACTCCCGATGGAGTGTTCGACAAAGAGCAGGGTAATGTCTCGCTGGACATGACCTACCCGGCGCATTTCGCCACGGGCATCAAGCTCAAGCCGCACCCGCAGTGGCAGATCAACCTCGATGTGAAATGGACCGACTATGCGGCCTGGGACTCGTTCGAGCTGGAGTTCGACCGCCAGTTGGACGTGCTGACCATCGCCAGTATTTTTTCCCCGGAAAATGCCACCGCAACCAGCATCATTCTCGATCGCGGCTATGAGTCGGTGTGGAGTTGGGCGCTGGGCGTCGAGTACCAGGTCAACGACCGCCTGAGCCTGCGCGCGGGTTATGAGCCACGTCCTTCGGCCATCCCTGGCGACAAGGCCGACGTGCTGGCGCCGCTTGGCGATGCGCAACTATATGGCTTGGGCGCCGGCTACCAATGGGATAAAGACACGGTGATCGATATCGGTTTCAACTACCTGGTGAGCAAGCAGGACATTCCCGCGCGCTCCAGTTGCAACACCAACTGTTCGACCATCGACAGCATGGTGTACAACCCGTACGCCGACCTCGATATAAAAACCACCGTCAAAGCCTATGTGTTTGCCCTGACGTACCGCACCACATTCTAGGAGAAGGGGAGCCCGTTATGCGTAACCTACTGCTGTTCCTCGGCCTCAGTTGTGTGGCCTCTGTGGCGGTTGCGAGCGGGCGCTACCTGACCTGGGTCGACGATCTCGGTCGGGTGCACAACACCTTTGTCGACAGCCGTTACAGCGCACAACAACGCCAGGCGGCGCAGCGCATCACCCTCAGCGACCAGGCGCGCATGCGTGATGCGAGTGCGGGAGGCTGGCCCGGCGCGCCGAATCGCGGCGAGAGCAAGCGCCGCTATTTCACCTGGGTCGATGCTGGCGGCAACCTGCAAAACAGCTTCTATGCCGGTAGCCAGCAGCAGGCCGGCGGGAATGAAGTGTTGTTGGCCAGCGGTGAGCGTTCCAGCGATTACATCGATTCTGACGTGCTGGAAGGGCGGGGGTATGCGCGCAGCGAGCAAGGTGGGCAATATTTCACCTGGGTCGATGAGCAGGGGCGCATGCGCAACTCCAGTGTGCCCGCCGCGGGGCAAGGCCCATCGCGGGGGACGGCGAGTCAGCCGATCAGTTTCAGCGAAGGTCGTCAGGTCGAATTCGCCAATAAGCCCGAGCGGTTGCCGGGGCTCGATGGCCAGCCGACGGCTGCGATGCAGGCCTTGTTGGCGGGCAGTGAAAAACCTGGTGGGGCACTGCATCAGGCGTTGCTCGAGCGTTGCTGCGCACAGCTGACCGACGAGGCGTTTACCGACCTGTCTGCCGATGAGCCGCGCTATGAAGAGTTGAGTCGGTTTTCCCCGAGCCTGGACTTCCCCATGGGCCGCAGTTATTACGCGGCGCTCAAACTGCCACGTGCGCAAGGCACCTATGGCTTGCGCGTGCGCAGCTTTGCCAATAAGCAGGTGGTGTATCCCTCTTTGCTGTTTCTCGACGAGGCCAAGCGCCCGACGCGCTTGGTCAGCGATGCGGTCTACCAGTTACATGCCGAGACCTGGTACCGCTATGCCTTTATCGAGGGTGTGGTACCGGTCAAGGCGGCTGCGGGGGAGCGCTATGTATTGCTGCTGACCACCGATGAGGATCGTCACTTGCAGACGCTGGACAACAAACCGTTCAAGCGCCCGTTGCAGGGCCTGGCGGTTGATGAGGCCGGGATGCAGACCCACGCCCACAGCGATGAGGGGGCGTTCGAGCTGGCTATCGTGCGCTAGCGGCCTGTGTCGCTGGCCCGCCCGAGCAGCCAGAACGGCTGTGACTAAAAAGCCCGGCACTTGGCCGGGCTTTTTAGTGGACGCGATGCGCTCAGATTGGTGCGACTGGCACGTGGCCGAACAGCTCCTGGGAGAAGCGCATGCGCTCTTCTGCGGTTTCCTCGATGCCTTTTGCACGCAGGTCCGCCAGGCGCGCTTCCACTGCGTGGGCGCGATGGGTGAGGCCGCAGTCGTTGGCGATCTGGATGTTCAACCCGGGGCGGGCGTTGAGTTCGAGAATCAACGGGCCTTTATCCTGGTCGAGCACCATGTCCACACCGATATAGCCCAGGCCGCACAACTCATAGCAGCCGGCCGCCAACCTCATGAAACCATCCCAGTTCGGCAACTGCACGCCATCCACCGCGTTGGTGGTGTCCGGGTGCTTGCTGATCTTGTTGTTCAGCCAGGTGCCGCGCAGGGTCACCCCGGTGGCCAGGTCGACACCGACGCCGATGGCGCCCTGGTGCAGGTTGGCCTTGCCGCCGGATTGACGGGTCGGCAGGCGCAGCATGGCCATCACCGGGTAGCCCATCAGCACGATGATGCGGATGTCCGGCACGCCTTCGTAACTGATGCTTTTGAAAATCTGATCGGGGGTGACCCGGTACTCGATCAATGCACGATCACGGTGGCCGCCAAGTGAGTAGAGGCCGGTGAGAATGCTGGAAATCTGATGCTCGATTTCCTCGTGACTGATGATCTTGCCCGAGACGGTTTTGTAGCGATCCTCGAAACGGTCGGCGATCACCAGAATGCCGTCGCCGCCGGCGCCCTGTGCCGGCTTGACGACGAAATCGGTACGCCCGCCGATGATCTCGTTGAGCTTTTCGATTTCCTTCTCGGTGGAGATCACGCCATACATTTCCGGTACATGGATACCGGCTTGGATGGCGCGCTCCTTGGTGATGATCTTGTCGTCGACGATCGGGTACAGGTGCCGTTTGTTGTACTTCAGCACGTAGTCCGCGTTACGCCGATTGATGCCCATGATGCCTTTGGCTTCAAGGGCCTTCCACGTCTTGATCAGACCGAACATGGCATTAGTCCTTGAGGAAGGCTTTGAAGCGGAACAGCTCGGTCAGGCGGTAGCCGCGGTAGCGACCCATCGCCAGCATGAAGCCCACCAGAATCATCAGCACCGCCGGGAAGGTGAAGACGAAGTAAATCAGCTCCGGCACGCTCATCAGCAAGTGCGCCAGGGTCGCGGCGAACAGGGTGCCGATGGCCACTTTAAAAGCATGACCGCCACCACGTTCTTCCCAGGTGATCGACAGGCGTTCGATGGTCATGGTCAGAATCACCATCGGGAACAGCGCCACCGACAACCCGCGCTCCAGGCCCAGCTTGTGGCTGAACAGGCTGATTGCGGCAATCAGCACCACGACGAAGGTCAACACCACCGATAGCCGTGGCAGCATTTGCAACTTCAGGTGTTCGAGGTAGGAGCGCAGCGATAGGCCCAGCGCGGTGATCACGGTGAACAGGATGATGCCGAAGCCCAGCTGGGTTTCGCGGAAGGCCAGGGCGATCAGTACCGGGGTAAAGGTACCGAGCGTTTGCAGGCCGCCGAGGTTGCGCAGGATCAGGATCACCAGCACACCGATGGGGATCACCACCATGATCATGAAGGTCTGCTGGGTTTGCAGCGGCAGGCCGTACAGCGAGTACTCGAGGAAATCGGCGTCGGTGTTTTCGTCGGTCAGCTTGGCCAGGCGAATGGCGTTCATTTCGCTGTTGTTCAGACTGAAGCTGACTTGCGCCTGCTTGCCGCCTTCGAGGTTGACCAGGCTGTCGTCGCCGATCCACCAGACCAGGCGGTCGGCAGGCAGGCCTTGTTCGCCGGTTTCCGGGTTGAAGTACAGCCATTTTTCGCCGTTGAAACTGCGTAGCCACAGTTCCGGGCTCTGCTGAATTTCGGCCGCCAGGCGGATGGTGTGCACGCGCTCCATCGGTACGTGGGCGATGGACAGCAGCAGCTCGATGGCCTTGGCTTTATTCGGCGTCGAGGCATCGCCGCCGAGCAGCAGCTTGACGTTATCGTCGCCTGCGTTGTTGACCCGCTTGACGGTTTCGCTGATGAACGTCTCGACGTCCGCCGAGTGTTGGCGGATCGGCGCGAGCAGGGCTTCGGCGGCAATCTTCTCCGCGCCTTCTACCGGGATGCTGTCGCGGAAGATCGGCCCCTTGGCCTTGGCCTGCTCACCGCTGTAGCGCTTGGTCAGCACCAGGCGGTAATAGAGAGTTTGCTTGCCGCTGGCGCGCCGTGCCGACCAGGTAACTTTGCGGTTGCCGTCGGCGCGGTTGATGCTCACGCCGTAGTTATTCGAGATAAAGCTCTCATTCAGGCTGACGTAGTCCTGGTTCAGCGGTGGTACGAACATCTGCAGTTTGACCGGCTCGCGTGGGCTGGCCTGGAACTCGACTCTGGCATCGATATTCCACAGGTCGTCTGTTTCATCTTCGGTCACCGGGATGCCGAGAATGAAAATTTGGTAGGCCGTAATCAGAATGCCCAGGCTCACCAGTAGCGTGATCAGGACTTTCAGATGCAGGTTAAGAGAGCGCATGGGAATTACTCGCCAGGGTTTGCGTCGGTGGCACAGCCAGGTTTCCCTGCTGCGTATTTAAGGCTTGGATCGACCAGGGCACTGAAGCGTTTGAGCGCTTCGGAGCCAATCAACAGCGGGTATTGGAATGCACTACGGTCGGTCAAGTTCACTTCAATCTTGCGCAGGGCTTGGCCCATGCAAATATCCATTTCGATTACCGGGCGCGCGGTATAGGTTTTTTCTTCCTCTGGATCATAGTCGCCAGCGCGTCGTTTGATCTTGCTGATCCGTGCCAGAGGGCGCTCGATGGGGTGTGCATGGGTGCCGTCGATGGCCAGATAGAAACGCACCCAGGTTTCGCCGTCACGCTTGAAACGTTTGATATCACGGGCGCTGAGCGATGCCGTCTTGGCACCGGTATCCAGTTTGGCGGCCACTTCCAGGTCGAGATTATTCAACCGGACGTATTCATTGAGGCCGTAGACAGTCTTATCCGCGGCGAGACTCAAGCCGGGTAAAAAAACGAGGCAAAGCAGCAGAGCGAAGGGCTTGAGTCTCATAAGTCCTAATGTGATGTATCGCAATCGTTGGATCGAAAAGACCAGCGGGCGGGGCGTAAGGGCCTGCTGCACCTGGCGTGGAGTCTAGCAGGCAGGGTGAAACTGCTCGGCCAGGTATAAGTGGCCGGCATTCTAACATGGGGTTTTTCTGCTGTGACAGACGCTTATGGGCGTTTCTGTAAGTAAGGTCAGCAGATTGGTTCGAGAGAGTCCCTTAGTAGATTGTCGACAGTGTTGTGGGATTGTTTGACATTTACAGGCTGTGAGCGTAGTTTTTTGCCAAATAGCCTAAGCAGTGTTGACAATATGTTGGATGCCATTGAGTTGCCTATCACCGCTCAAGAAGATCCGGAGACACTTTCCGAACATGTCTTCCGGCGCATTCAGGCGGCAATCGTCAAAGGTGAAATAGCCCCTGGCAGCAAGATTTCCGAGCCGGAGCTGGCGCGTACCTACGGCATCAGTCGTGGCCCGTTGCGCGAGGCGATTCACCGCCTGGAAGGCCAGCGCCTGCTGGTGCGCATTCCACATGTGGGTGCGCGGGTGGTCTCGCTCAGTCATGCCGAGCTGATCGAACTCTATGAAATCCGCGAGTCGCTGGAAGGTATGGCCTGTCGCCTGGCCGCCGAGCGCATGACCCAGGCGGAAATCGATGAGCTGCGCGCGGTGCTCGACCTGCATGAGCAGGACGCCGCCTTCAAGGCCGGTGTCGGCTATTACCAGCAGGAAGGCGATTTCGACTTTCACTACCGGATCATCCAGGGCAGCGGCAACAAGACCCTGACCCAGATGCTTTGCGGCGAGCTGTACCAACTGGTGCGCATGTATCGCCTGCAGTTCTCCGCCACACCGAACCGGCCGCGCCAGGCGTTCGCCGAACACCACCGCATTCTCGATGCGATTGCCGAGCGTGACGGCGAGTTGGCCGAGTTGTTGATGCGCCGGCATATCGGTGCCTCAAAACGCAATATTGAGCGCCACTACGCCATCAGCATGGGGCAGGGCGCGCACTCCAAGACAGCCAAAACCCGAGGTGAGTCATGAGCTTGAAAAGTCCCGGCCAACGTTTTCGTGATGCCGTCGCCGAAGAGCATCCGCTGCAAGTCATTGGTGCGATCAACGCCAACCATGCCTTGCTGGCCAAACGCGCCGGTTTCAAGGCGATCTACCTGTCCGGCGGCGGCGTGGCGGCGGGCTCCCTGGGCTTGCCGGATTTGGGTATTACCGGCCTGGACGATGTACTGACCGACGTGCGGCGCATTACCGACGTGTGCGACCTGCCGCTGCTGGTGGATGTCGACACCGGTTTCGGGGCCTCGGCGTTCAACGTGGCGCGTACGGTCAAGTCGATGATCAAGTTCGGCGCGGCGGCGATTCATATCGAAGACCAGGTCGGCGCCAAGCGCTGCGGTCACCGCCCTAATAAGGAGATCGTCACCCAGCAGGAGATGGTCGACCGCATCAAGGCCGCCGTCGATGCGCGCACCGACGACAGCTTCGTGATCATGGCGCGCACCGACGCGCTGGCGGTGGAAGGCCTGAACTCGGCGCTGGACCGTGCTGCGGCCTGCATCGAGGCCGGTGCCGACATGATCTTCCCGGAAGCCATCACCGAGCTGGCGATGTACAAGACCTTCGCCGATCGGGTGAAAGCGCCGATCCTGGCCAATATCACCGAGTTCGGCGCCACGCCGCTGTACACCACCGAAGAGCTGGCCTCGGTGGATGTCGGTCTGGTGCTGTACCCGCTGTCGGCCTTCCGCGCCATGAACAAGGCGGCCGAGAATGTCTACATGGCCGTACGCCGTGACGGCACGCAGAAGAACGTGGTCGACACCATGCAAACGCGCATGGAGCTGTACGAGCGCATCAATTACCACGCCTTCGAGCAGAGCCTTGATGCGCTGTTTGCCGCCAAAAAATAACCGGAGCACAGGTCTTAGCCGCCTGTGTATTAAACGGATGAGGAGAGATAAGCGATGAGTGCGACCCCAGAAACCACCCCAGGCTTCAAGCCGAAAAAATCCGTGGCCCTGAGCGGCACTACTGCCGGCAACACCGCGCTGTGCACGGTTGGCCGTACCGGCAACGACTTGCACTACCGTGGCTATGACGTGCTCGACTTTGCCAACCGCTGCGAATTCGAAGAAATCGCCCACCTGCTGGTACACGGCAAGCTGCCGAACGTTGCCGAGTTGGCCGGCTACAAGGCCAAGCTCAAGGCCCTGCGTGGTTTGCCCGCGGCGCTGAAGGCGTCGCTCGAGCAACTGCCGCCGTCTGCTCACCCGATGGATGTGATGCGCACCGCCGTGTCCGTGCTCGGTTGTGTGTCGCCGGAAAAGGACGACCACAACCACCCGGGCGCCCGCGACATCGCCGACAAGCTGATGGCCTCGCTGGGTTCCGCGTTGCTGTACTGGTACCACTTCAGCCACAACGGCAAGCGCATCGACGTGGAAACCGATGACGACTCCATCGGCGGCCACTTCCTGCATTTGCTGCACGGTGAGAAGCCCCGCGAGTCCTGGGTGCGCGCCATGCATACCTCGCTCAACCTGTATGCCGAGCACGAATTCAACGCCTCGACTTTCACCTCGCGGGTGATCGCCGGCACCGGTTCCGACATGTACAGCTGCATTGCCGGCGGCATCGGCGCGTTGCGTGGGCCGAAACACGGCGGTGCCAATGAAGTCGCCTTTGAAATTCAGAAACGCTACGACAACCCGGGCGAGGCCGAGGCCGATATCCGCGCTCGTGTCGAGAAGAAGGAAGTGGTGATCGGTTTCGGCCACCCGGTGTACACCGTGGCTGACCCGCGCAACAAGGTGATCAAGGATGTGGCCCGTGAGCTGTCGGCGGAGCAGGGCAATATGAAGATGTACGACATTGCCGAGCGTCTGGAATCGACCATGTGGGAAATCAAGAAGATGTTCCCCAACCTCGATTGGTTCAGCGCCGTCAGCTACCACATGATGGGCGTGCCCACCGCCATGTTCACCCCGTTGTTCGTCATCGCGCGTACGTCGGGCTGGTCCAGCCACGTCATCGAGCAACGCATCGACGGCAAGATCATCCGCCCAAGCGCCAACTATGTCGGGCCGGAAGATCTCAAGTTTGTGCCGCTCAAGGATCGCCCATGAACAGCCAATACCGTAAATCCCTGCCCGGCACTGCGCTGGACTATTTCGATACCCGCGCCGCCGTCGAGGCCATCGCCCCTGGTGCCTATGAGACGCTGCCTTACACCTCGCGGGTGCTGGCGGAAAACCTGGTGCGCCGCTGTGATCCGGCGACCCTGACGGCGTCGTTGACTCAACTGATCGAGCGCAAGCGCGACCTCGACTTCCCCTGGTTCCCGGCGCGGGTGGTGTGCCACGACATTCTCGGTCAGACCGCGCTGGTCGACCTGGCGGGTCTGCGCGATGCCATCGCCGAGCAGGGTGGCGACCCGGCACAGGTCAACCCGGTGGTGCCGGTGCAACTGATCGTTGACCACTCATTGGCCGTGGAATGCGGTGGTTTTGACCCGCAGGCGTTCGAGAAGAACCGCGCCATCGAAGATCGCCGCAACGAAGACCGTTTTCACTTTATCGACTGGACCAAGCTGGCGTTCAAGAACGTCGACGTGATCCCGCCGGGCAACGGCATCATGCACCAGATCAACCTGGAGAAGATGAGCCCGGTGATCCAGGCCCGCGATGGCGTGGCTTTCCCCGACACTTGCGTCGGCACCGACAGCCACACCCCGCACGTCGATGCGTTGGGCGTGATTGCCATCGGCGTCGGCGGTCTGGAGGCGGAAAACGTCATGCTCGGTCGCGCCTCCTGGATGCGCCTGCCGGACATTATTGGCGTCGAGCTGAGCGGCAAGCTGCAGCCCGGCATCACCGCTACCGATATGGTGTTGGCGCTGACCGAGTTCCTGCGCAAGCAGAAGGTGGTTGGGGCTTATCTGGAGTTCTTTGGTGAAGGCGCAGCAAAGCTGACCCTGGGTGATCGTGCGACCATTTCCAATATGGCGCCGGAATACGGCGCGACGGCGGCGATGTTCTTTATCGACCAGCAGACCATCGATTATTTGAAGCTCACTGGCCGTGAAGACCAGCAGGTGCAACTGGTCGAGACCTACGCCAAGCACACCGGCCTGTGGGCCGACAGCCTGAAAACCGCGCAGTACGAACGCAGCCTGAGCTTCGATCTGTCCAGTGTGGTGCGCAATATGGCCGGGCCGAGCAACCCGCACGCCCGCGTCGCCACCAGCGACCTGGCGGCCAAGGGCATTGCCGGGCAGTGGGACGAGGTGCCGGGGCAGATGCCCGATGGCGCGGTGATCATCGCCGCCATCACCAGCTGCACCAACACCAGTAACCCACGCAACGTGATTGCCGCCGGCCTGCTGGCGCGCAACGCCAATAAGCTCGGCCTGGCGCGCAAGCCCTGGGTCAAGTCGTCCCTGGCACCCGGTTCGAAGACCGTGAAGCTGTATCTGCAGGAAGCCGGCCTGGAGCAGGAGCTGGAGCAGCTGGGTTTCGGTGTGGTGGCCTTCGCCTGCACCACCTGCAACGGCATGTCCGGCGCGCTGGACCCGGTGATTCAGCAGGAAATCATCGACCGCGACCTCTACGCCACCGCCGTATTGAGCGGCAACCGCAACTTCGACGGGCGCATCCATCCCTACGCCAAGCAGGCGTTTCTCGCTTCGCCGCCGCTGGTGGTGGCCTATGCGATTGCCGGCACCATCCGCTTCGATATCGAGAAGGATGTGCTGGGTGTGGTCGATGGCCGCGAAATCCGCCTGAAGGACATCTGGCCATCGGATGAAGAGATCGACGCGGTGGTCAAATCCTCGGTCAAGCCCGAGCAGTTCCGTCAGGTGTATATCCCGATGTTCGACCTCAGTCGCGAAGCCGCGGCCAAGGTCAGCCCGCTATACGACTGGCGCGAGATGAGCACCTACATCCGCCGTCCGCCGTACTGGGAAGGCGCGTTGGCTGGCGAGCGTACGCTCACCGGCATGCGTCCGCTGGCAGTGCTGCCGGACAACATCACTACCGATCACCTGTCGCCGTCCAACGCCATCATGCTCGACAGCGCGGCAGGCGAGTACCTGCACAAAATGGGTCTGCCGGAAGAGGACTTCAACTCCTACGCCACCCACCGTGGCGACCACCTGACCACTCAGCGTGCGACCTTTGCCAACCCCAAGTTGCTCAACGAGATGGTGGTGGTCGACGGCAAGGTCAAGCAGGGCTCCCTGGCGCGCATCGAGCCGGAAGGTACGGTCACGCGCATGTGGGAGGCCATCGAAACCTATATGCAGCGCAAGCAGCCGTTGATCATCGTCGCCGGTGCCGACTACGGCCAAGGCAGCTCCCGCGATTGGGCGGCCAAGGGCGTGCGTCTGGCGGGGGTGGAAGCGATTGCGGCCGAAGGCTTCGAACGCATTCACCGTACCAACCTGATCGGCATGGGCGTGCTGCCTTTGGAGTTCAAACCGGGCACCACGCGCAAAACCCTGGGTATCGACGGCACCGAGACCTTCGATGTGGTTGGTGCGCGCAAGCCGCGCAACGATCTGATCCTGGTGATCAACCGCAAGAACGGTGAGCGCGTCGAAGTGCCGATGACCTGCCGCCTGGACAGCGACGAAGAAGTCTCGATCTACGAAGCTGGCGGCGTGTTGCAGCGCTTTGCTCAGGACTTCCTCGAGGCGACGGTGGCAGTTTAAGCGCACTGTTGTGGGAGGGGCTTTAGCCGCGATTTAGCTTTAAGACGCTCGCGGCTAAAGCCCCTCCTACATGTGCTGTCCTCACATAATTTGGAGTAGACCTTACCCATGCCCCACGCACCTCAGATCAAGATTGCCGCTACCTACATGCGGGGCGGCACCAGCAAGGGCGTGTTCTTCCGCCTGCAGGACCTGCCGCCAAGCTGCCAGGTGCCGGGCGCGGTGCGTGATGCGCTGTTTATGCGGGTGATTGGCAGTCCCGATCCTTATTCCGCGCAGATCGACGGCATGGGCGGGGCGACTTCCAGCACCAGCAAGTGCGTGATCCTCTCGAAAAGCAGCCAGCCGGATCACGACGTCGATTACCTCTACGGTCAGGTGTCGATCGACAAGGCTTTCGTCGACTGGAGCGGTAACTGCGGCAACCTGTCGACTGCGGCAGGAGCCTTTGCCTTGCATGCCGGGCTGGTCGATCCAGCGCGTATTCCACAGAACGGCGTGTGCGTGGTGCGTATCTGGCAGGCGAATATCCAGAAAACCATCATCGCCCATGTGCCGGTGAGCAACGGTCAGGTGCAGGAAACCGGCGATTTCGAGCTCGATGGGGTGACCTTTCCGGCAGCCGAGATCGTGCTGGAGTTTCTCGATCCGTCCGATGACGGCGAGGAGGGTGGTTCGATGTTTCCCACCGGCAATCTGGTCGATGAACTGGAGGTGCCGGGTGTCGGTACCTTCAAGGCGACCATGATCAGCGCCGGTATCCCAACCGTGTTCGTCAATGCCGAAGACATCGGCTACCAGGGCACCGAGTTGCGCGAGCAGATCAACGCTGACCCTGCGCAGCTGGCGCGTTTCGAGCAGATCCGCGTGGCTGGTGCCTTGCGTATGGGGCTGATCAAGACGGCAGACGAAGCGCTCAAACGTCAGCACACGCCAAAGATCGCTTTTGTCGCCAAACCCAGGGATTACCTGTCATCCAGCGGCAAGACGGTGCAGGCAGGCGATGTCGATCTGCTGGTGCGTGCGCTGTCCATGGGCAAGCTGCACCACGCAATGATGGGGACTTGCGCCGTGGCTATCGGCACCGCGGCGGCGATTCCCGGCACGTTAGTCAATCTGGCGGCGGGTGGCAGTGCGCGCGAAGCGGTGCGTTTTGGTCATCCATCCGGCACCTTGCGCGTTGGCGCTCAGGCGGCTCTGGTCGATGGCCAGTGGACGGTGACCAAGGCCATTATGTCGCGCAGCGCGCGAATATTGATGGAAGGCTGGGTGCGCGTGCCGGGCGATATTTTCTAGCGCTTATAAATAACAAAAGGCTCGAAGTGTTCGAGCCTTTTGTTTATGGATCAGGAGCTTGCGCGGATTATTTGAGGCGGCGCTCAACACCTTTTTCCACCAGAATCTTCGCGGAGATCTCTTCCACGGAGAAATAGGTGGAGTTGATAAAGTTGATGTTCTCGCGGCGGAACAGGTTTTCCACCTCGCGCACTTCGAACTCGCACTGGGCGAAGCTGGCGTAGCGGCTATTGGGCTTACGCTCGTGGCGTATAGAAGTGAGGCGATCCGGGTCGATGGTCAGGCCGAATAGCTTGTCCTTGTACTTCTTCAGTGCGCTCGGCAGTTGCAGGCGCTCCATATCGTCTTCGGTCAGCGGGTAGTTGGCGGCGCGAATACCGTATTGCATGGCCATATACAGGCAGGTCGGAGTTTTGCCGCAGCGCGATACGCCGACCAGGATCAGGTCGGCCTTGTCGTAGTAGTGGGTGCGCGCGCCGTCGTCGTTGTCGAGGGCGAAGTTAACCGCCTCGATGCGCTCCATATAGTTGGAGTTGTGCCCGATGGAGTGGGACTTGCCGACCGAGTAGGACGAATGCGACGTCAGTTCCTGTTCCAGCGGGGCGAGGAAGGTCGAGAAGATATCGATCATAAAACCGTCGGACTCGGCCAGGATGTCGCGAATGTCCTGGTTGACGATGGTGTCGAAGATGATCGGCCGTGCGCCGTCTTTCTCTGCGGCGGTGTTGATTTGTTGTACCATTGCGCGCGCTTTTTCCACGCTGTCGATGTAGGGTCGCGTGAGTTTGGTGAAGTCGATGGTTTCAAACTGTGCCAGCAGACTCTGGCCCAGGGTTTCGGCAGTGATGCCGGTGCCATCGGAGATGAAAAAAGCGGTTCGTTTCATTTGCGCCATGGGCCTTAAGCTGAGGACGATTCTTGGCTATCATAGGCCCGCTTTTGCAGGCCCGAACGGGTTGGCATTGTTACTTATTTTCCAGGGCCAGGCCACAATCGCGCGGGCATGTGTACCGCCGAACGTCCCAGCCCTAGGAGCCTGTTCAAGGGTTTGCGAGCAGGTCTTGAACGGTATCTGAGCTTTTCCAACAATCTAGTGGAGAGATCACCTTGGTAGAGTACGTAGTTTCCCTCGATAAGCTCGGCAACCACGATGTCGAGCACGTAGGGGGCAAGAACGCCTCCCTGGGCGAGATGATCAGCAACCTTGCCGGCGCCGGAGTCTCGGTTCCCGGTGGTTTCGCCACTACCGCTCAGGCCTACCGTGACTTCCTCGAGCAGAGCGGTCTGAACGAGCAAATCCACGCCGCCCTCGACGCGTTGGACGTAGACGACGTCAATGCGTTGATGAAAACCGGCGCGCAAATCCGCCAGTGGGTCATGGACGCTCAATTCCCCGCGCGCCTGGATGCTGAAATTCGTACGGCCTTCGCCGCGATGGCCAACGGCAACGACAACATGGCCGTAGCCGTACGCTCGTCGGCTACCGCTGAAGACCTGCCGGACGCCTCGTTTGCCGGTCAGCAGGAAACCTTCCTGAACATTCGCGGCGTGGACAACGTGATCCGCGCGGCCAAGGAAGTCTTCGCCTCGCTGTTTAACGATCGCGCCATCGCCTACCGCGTGCACCAGGGCTTCGACCACAAACTGGTCGCCCTGTCTGCCGGCGTGCAGCGCATGGTGCGTTCGGAAACCGGCACCGCCGGGGTGATGTTCACCCTCGATACCGAATCCGGTTTCCGTGACGTGGTGTTTATCACCGGCGCTTATGGCCTCGGCGAGACCGTGGTGCAGGGCGCGGTCAACCCTGACGAATTCTACGTACACAAGCAGACGCTGGAAGCCGGTCGTCCGGCGATCCTGCGTCGCAACCTGGGCAGCAAAGCGATCAAGATGATCTACGGCGACGAAGCCAAGGCCGGTAAGTCGGTCAAGGTCGTCGACGTGGATCGCGCCGAGCGTGCGCGTTTCTGCCTGAGCGATGCCGAGGTCAGCGAGCTGGCCAAGCAGGCCATGATCATCGAAAAGCACTACCAGCGGCCGATGGACATCGAGTGGGCCAAGGACGGTGACGACGGCAAGCTGTATATCGTCCAGGCTCGCCCGGAAACCGTGAAAAGCCGCACCAACGTCAATGTCATGGAGCGTTACCTGCTCAAGGAAACCGGCACCGTACTGGTCGAGGGGCGAGCGATTGGTCAGAAAATCGGCGCCGGCAAGGTGCGGGTGATCAACGACATCGCCGAGATGGACAAGGTCCAACCAGGCGACGTGTTAGTTTCCGACATGACCGACCCGGACTGGGAACCGGTGATGAAGCGCGCCAGCGCCATCGTCACCAACCGTGGCGGGCGTACCTGTCACGCGGCGATCATCGCCCGTGAGCTGGGTATCCCCGCAGTGGTTGGCTGTGGCAACGCCACCCAGGTATTGAAAGATGGCCAGGGCGTGACTGTCTCCTGTGCCGAGGGCGACACCGGGTTCATCTTCGAAGGCGAACTGGGCTTCGACATCCGCAAGAATTCCGTGGACGCGATGCCGGACCTGCCGTTCAAGATCATGATGAACGTCGGCAACCCGGACCGCGCCTTCGACTTCGCTCAACTGCCCAACGAAGGTGTGGGCCTGGCGCGTCTGGAATTCATCATCAACCGCATGATCGGCGTGCACCCTAAAGCGCTGCTGAACTTCGCCGGCCTGCCGCCGGAGATCAAGGACAGCGTCGAGAAGCGCATCGCCGGTTACGACGACCCAGTCAATTTCTACGTCGAGAAGCTGGTCGAGGGCATCAGTACCCTGGCCGCGGCGTTCTGGCCGAAGAAGGTCATCGTGCGTCTGTCGGACTTCAAGTCCAACGAATACGCCAACCTGATCGGCGGCAAGCTCTACGAGCCGGAAGAAGAGAACCCGATGCTCGGTTTCCGCGGCGCGTCGCGTTATATCAGCGAGTCGTTCCGCGACTGCTTCGAGCTGGAATGCCGCGCACTGAAGAAAGTACGCAACGAAATGGGCCTGACCAACGTCGAGATCATGGTGCCGTTCGTGCGTACCCTCGGCGAAGCCAGCCAGGTGGTCGACCTGTTGGCGCAGAACGGCCTGGCCCGTGGTCAGGATGGCCTGAAAGTCATCATGATGTGCGAGCTGCCGTCCAACGCGATCCTGGCTGAAGAGTTCCTCGAGTTCTTCGACGGTTTCTCCATCGGTTCCAACGACCTGACCCAGCTGACCCTGGGCCTGGATCGGGATTCCGGTATCGTCGCGCACCTGTTCGATGAGCGTAATCCGGCGGTGAAGAAACTGCTGAGCAACGCCATCCAGGCCTGTAACAAGGCCGGCAAGTACATCGGCATCTGCGGTCAGGGTCCGTCGGACCATCCGGATCTGGCGCGCTGGCTGATGGAGCAGGGCATCGAAAGCGTGTCGCTGAACCCGGATTCGGTGCTCGATACCTGGTTCTTCCTGGCCGAGGGGCAGAACGCCTGATCCGCCGTTAACCTTCTTGTTGCAAGGGCAGGTTAATCCTGCCCTTTTTTATGGCTATGTCCCAGTTACGTGTTGCAGGAGCAGTCGCGCTTTTGTGGGAGCGGATTTATCCGCGAAAATCTTTGAAAACTGAAGATCTTTCGCGGCTAAAGCCGCTCCCACGTGACGGCGGTCTGCATCAACAGTTAACGGGTACAGAGTCTTTTTTATGATCTGCCATCCCTGGCGCCATCCTTACAGGCCGTTGCTGATGAGACATGAAAGATTGCTTCCAGCAATTTTTTGTACCAGAGCGAAGATAGATGCAAAGCAGCAGTGAGCTTTTTCCCGTCGCCTTGATCAGCGCGGAATTTCGTGGCGATTTGAGTGAAGACGTCTACCGCCTCAAACCCGGCAACAGCCCGGACTTTAGCGTCGAACTGGCGCTGACGCGTCTTGGCCGTGCCGGCCAGGAAGCCGCGCGCGGTGTGCCGGTGATCCTGTTGCCTGGCAGTTTCTCCAACCGGCGCTTCTGGTACTCGCCCAAAGGTATCGGCCTCGGCCCTTACCTGGCGCGTGCGGGGTTCGATGTGTGGATCGCCGAGATGCGTGGGCATGGGTTGTCGCCGCGCAACCAGGCATACACGCACAACCGGGTCAGCGACTACGTGCGTTACGACTTGCCGGCGATTGCCGATTTCGTGCATGAACAGAACCCGCAACCAGCCCACTGGCTCGGCCATTCGCTAGGCGGTATCACCTTAGCCGGTGCGCTCGGCGGGCAGTACCTCGATCAGGAGCGGATGGCGTCGGTCGCCTTGTTCGGCAGCCAGATCAGCCGCACCTACTGGCCGCTGAAGGTGCCGCCGGTGGAGTGGGGCGGACGCTTGCTGCTCAAGCGCTTCTCCGTGCTGTCCGGCTCGCGGCTCAAGCGCGGCCCGGAAGACGAACCGATCGGCCTGGCTCTGGAAAGCCTGCGTTGGCATGGATTGTTTGGCCGCTTTGGCGATGCCGAGCGCGATTGGTGGGCGGGGCTGGCGCAGGTGCGCGTGCCAGTGATGGCGGTCGCTGCGGTTGGCGATGTGCAGGACCCAGCATGGGCCTGCCGCAAACTGCTCGAGCAGTTCGCCTCGCCGCTCAGCGAATTTCTGTGCCTGGGCAAGAAAAACGGCTTCTCCAGCGATTTTGGCCATGTCGAAATGCTGGTCAGCAAAGAGGCGCAGCGTGAGGTGTGGCCACTGGTTGAACGGTGGTTGCTCAACAGCCCGGTGCTTGCCGCCGCGGCTGAAATGGCCGCTCTTGAGCGTGAGACGGGCATTTCGCCAGAGCGGTCATCCAGCTAAGATGTGACGATAGGCGGCTTTTCGGTCACTTTCTGCGATTGGCGGAGGTGCGCTGTTCGTTGCCCTGGAGCGTTTGCTGAAGCTGGAGACGGCTATCGGCAAGTCTTTCAGGCGCAAGGCCGCAGCATGCTGACGTGTCGGCATCTGATTATCAACGCAACAAAGGAGCTTCTCATGCACTACATCACGCCTGATCTGTGTGACGCCTACCCGGAGTTGGTGCAGGTCGTCGAGCCGATGTTTAGCAATTTTGGCGGTCGCGACTCTTTCGGTGGCGAGATCGTCACGGTGAAGTGTTTCGAGGACAACTCGCTGGTCAAGGAGCAGGTCGAGTTGCCGGGTAAGGGCAAGGTCATGGTGGTCGATGGTGGCGCATCCATGCGCCGCGCACTGCTCGGCGACATGCTCGCGGAAAAAGCGGCGAAGAACGGCTGGGAAGGCATCGTGGTCTATGGCTGCGTGCGGGATGTCGATGTACTCGCGCAAACCAATCTGGGTATTCAGGCGCTGGCCAGCCATCCGATGAAAACCGACAAGCGCGGCATCGGCGACCTGAATGTGCTGGTGACCTTTGGCGGTGTGACCTTCCGCCCCGGTGAATATGTGTATGCCGATAACAACGGCATCATCATTTCGCCAACCGCGTTGAACATGCCGGAATAAGTAACAGAAACGCTTGGGAGTAAGGGATGCACGAGGAAGACAACGCGCAATGGGGCTTGGTGCATGCCTTTGTCCTGGACGGCAAAGGTGGCGCGCGGCCGATTGGCCGTGAACAGCTGGCCGGGCTTGAGTTGGCCGCGCTGGAGAGCCTCTGGCTGCATTGGGATCGCAGCCACCCGCAGACGCAGACCTGGTTACGGAGTGACAGTGGTCTGAGTGAGTTCGCCTGCGATCTGCTGCTGGAGGAAAATACCCGGCCGCGCGTATTGCCGCTGCCCGAGCACGAGTTGCTGCTGTTCCTCCGTGGGGTCAACCTGAATCCCGGCGCGGAGCCAGAAGATATGGTCTCGGTGCGCATCTTCGCCGATGCGCGGCGCGTGATCTCCCTGCGTTTACGGCCACTGCGGGCGACCGAAGACCTGATCGAGGATCTGGCTGCCGGCAAGGGGCCGAAAACCTCCTCCGAGCTGATCCTCAACCTGGCGCATTACTTGACCGACAAGGTCGAAGCCTTGGTCGGCGACCTGTCCGAGCAGGTCGATGATCAGGAGGAGCGCTTCGATAGCGATGAGCGCCTGACCGCGGAGCACAGCCAGCTGTTGCTGATCCGGCGGCGCGCTGCCAGCCTGCGGCGCTTCCTGGCGCCACAGCGCGATATCTATGCACAGCTGACGCGCAACCAGCAGCCCTGGTTCGTGGCCGACGACACCGACTACTGGAACGAGTTGAACAACCGTCTGACCCGTTATCTGGAAGAGCTCGACCTCAGTCGCGAGCGCGTGAGTCTGGTGCTGGAAGCCGAAAACCGGCGCATGGATGAGCGGATGAACCGCATCATGTACCGCTTCGGCATCATTACGGGGGTGTTTCTCCCAATGAGTTTTCTCACCGGCTTGCTCGGCATCAATGTCGGCGGCATTCCTGGCTCGCAAAGCCCGTACGGGTTTCTGATCGCCTGTTCGATCATGCTCGCCGTCGCCCTTGGTCAGTGGTGGTTATTCCGCCGTTTACGCTGGCTCTGATGTGACTTGACGGTTGCTCGTCTCGTCTAGCCGACACGTCCTGTGAGGTGCGTCATGCACGATCCATTCGAAGAATCCCTGCGCGATTTGCTCAAATCACCCTCGTCCGATCATGACGACGATGCGTGCCTGCACCGCGTATTGAAGACGGCCAACCGACAGGTCGGCGCTGGCGATCTGTTCGCCCTGATGGGGCACTGGGTCGGCGCCTTGATGATTGCCCTGAACAACGGCTCGGCGCACGTCTCGCCGGTCTCGCGTCGTCACACTTCCGCTCGTTCTACTGATAAGGCTGACTGAAATGGAACTCGATCCCTGGACTCAAAGCCTGATTGCAGCAATGACTGCGCTGTGGACCAAGGTTGCCGGCTTTATTCCGAACCTGTTCGTTGCGCTGATTTTGGTGCTGCTCGGCTTTGTCGTGGCTAAATTGCTCGACACCTTGCTGTCCAAGTTGCTTGGCAAGCTGGGACTGGATCGCCTGATGGCCGGCACCGGCATGACCAAGCTGCTCGGTCGTGCCGGCATCCAGGTGCCGGTTTCGACCCTGATCGGCAAGATCGTCTATTGGTTCGTGCTGTTGATTTTCCTGGTCTCGGCGGCCGAGTCGCTGGGGTTGGAGCGGGTTTCCGCGACCCTCGACGTGCTCGCGTTGTATCTGCCGAAAGTCTTCGGCGCCGCGCTGGTATTGCTTGCGGGCGTGTTGTTGGCGCAGCTGGTCAGCGGTCTGGTGCGCGGCGCGGCAGAGGGCGTGGGGTTGGATTACGCCAATGGCCTGGGGCGTATCGCCCAAGGCCTGGTGATCATCATCAGCATCTCGGTGGCCATCGGCCAGCTTGAGGTCAAGACCGACCTGTTGAACAACGTCATCGCCATCGTGCTTATTTCGGTGGGCTTGGCCGTGGCATTGGCGTTGGGCCTGGGTAGTCGGGAAATCGCCGGACAGATACTGGCCGGTATCTATGTGCGCGAGTTGTATCAGGTTGGGCAACAAGTTCAGGTGGGCGATGTCGAAGGGCAGATCGAGGAAATTGGCACGGTCAAGACTATCCTGTTAACCGATGCGGGCGAGCTGGTCTCCGTGGCCAATCGCACCTTGCTCGAGCAACGGGTGAGCAGTCGCTAACGCGCTAATCCCTGCTAATGTATGCCGCCAACCCAACTGCCTGATTCATCAGGTGTTGGCGGCCTCTGTCCCGACTGTCGGCCCGACTCGTTTTGAATAAAGCCCAACCGCTGTCTTTGCGTTATGACCCCCGCGAGCTCTCGGACGAGGAGCTGGTGGCGCGCGCGCACGACGAGTTGTTCCACATTACGCGCGCCTATGAAGAGCTGATGCGCCGTTACCAGCGCACATTATTTAATGTCTGTGCGCGTTATTTAGGGAACGATCGTGATGCCGACGATGTCTGTCAGGAGGTCATGCTTAAAGTTCTTTATGGTTTGAAGAACTTTGAGGGCAAGTCGAAGTTCAAAACCTGGCTATACAGCATTACCTACAACGAGTGCATCACGCAGTACCGCAAAGAGCGGCGCAAGCGTCGCTTAATGGATGCACTAAGTTTGGATCCGCTGGAAGAGGCGTCTGAAGAGAAGACGCCTAAAGCGGAGGATCGCGGCGGCTTGGATCGTTGGTTGGTGCACGTCAATCCGATCGACCGAGAAATTCTGGTGCTACGTTTTGTCGCAGAGCTGGAGTTCCAAGAGATCGCGGACATCATGCACATGGGCCTCAGCGCCACGAAAATGCGCTACAAGCGCGCATTGGATCGATTACGAGAGAAGTTTGCAGGTGTTACCGAAAGTTAGTTCGGGGCAAATAGTCTCTGGCGTAAAAGCAAGTTCTGATAAACTTGTCGTCGTTTTGCGTGTCTACCTGTACGCAATTCAATCAATCACCAGATGGGGATTTAACGGATGAAACTGAAAAACACCTTAGGCGTAGTCATTGGCTCACTTGTAGCCGCTTCCTCCATGAGCGTGTTGGCTCAAGGCCAAGGCGCCGTCGAGGTGGAAGCTTTTGGTAAGCGCTCTTTCACCGAAAGCAATCGCGACGTGACTAACGGCAACCTGTTCGGCGGCAGCGTCGGTTACTACCTGACCGATGATGTTTCCCTCAACCTGTCCCACGGTGTGTACGAAAGCATCGAAGCCGACCTGGTACCTGGCGGTAGCGGCGAGAAAGATATCGATGGCACCCTGAGCACTGTTGAAGCCCTGTACCACTTCGGTACCCCGGGTGCCCAGAGCCTGCGTCCTTACGTTTCAGCCGGTTTCGGCCATCAGCAGCTGGACAACACCGCAGCACGTGGCCAGGACAAAACCACCTTCGCAATCGCCGGTGCCGGCGTGAAGTACTACTTCAGCGAAATGTTCTTCGCTAAAGCCGGTGTAGATGTACTGCACAGCCTGGATACCGAAAACACCGAATGGCAAGCTGGCGTTGGTGTCGGCCTGAACTTCGGCGGCAGCACCAAGCCGGTTGCCCAGGTTGTAGAAGCTGCTCCGGAGCCAATGCCTGAGCCGACTCCGGTTGAAGAGCCGGCCCAAGTCGTTCGCGTTGAACTGGACGTGAAATTCGACTTCGACAAAGCTCAAGTCAAAGAAGAAAGCTACGGCGACATCAAGAACCTGGCTGACTTCATGAAGCAATACCCGCAAACCACCACCACCGTTGAAGGCCACACCGACTCCGTCGGTTCTGACGCCTACAACCAGGGTCTGTCCGAGAAGCGTGCAAACGCCGTTCGTGACGTTCTGGTCAACCAGTACGGTGTTGAAGGCGAGCGCGTAAACGCTGCTGGTTACGGCGAAGCTCAGCCGGTTGCCGATAACGCAACCGACTCTGGCCGTGCTGTAAACCGTCGCGTTGAAGCTGAAGTAGAAGCACAAGCCCAGTAATTGGTCTTTGCTTGCTAGGAAAAACCCGGCTTCGGCCGGGTTTTTCTTTGCCTGAAAAAAAGCCCGGCCGAGGCCGGGCAAATACAACTTCGCAGGAGCGAAGCGGTCAGGCAATTGCTGCGATGGCTTGGGCTTGTTGTTCGGCCGCCACTTCGCCGATCACCAGAATGGCAGGGCTTTTCAGCTGGAAGGCCAGCGCATCCTGCTGCATCGCGGCGAGCGTGCTGCGGCATTCGCGTTGCTGCGGCAGCGAGGCGTTTTCAATCATCGCCACTGGCATGTGCGCCGGCATGCCGCCGGCCAGCAGGCTTTCACGGATTTCCGGGAGCTTGGCCACGCCCATGTACACCACCAGGGTGGTGCCGCTCTGCGCCAGGGCCGCCCAGTTGAGGCTGCTGTCGTCCTGGGTGTGGGCGGTGACCAGGGTCACGCCACGGGCTATGCCGCGCAGGGTCAGGGGGATGCCGCAGTTGGTCGCCCCGGCGAGACCGGCGGTGATGCCGTTGACCATTTCCACCTCGATGCCGTGCTCGCTGAGCCAGTCGACTTCCTCGCTGCCACGGCCGAAGATGCAGGGGTCACCGCCTTTCAGGCGCACCACGCATTTGCCCTGGCGCGCATAGCGCAGCATCAGGCGGTGGATAAACGCTTGCGGGGTGGAGCGGCAGCCGCCGCGCTTACCGACGGGGATGACCCGCGCATCGGGGCAATGTTCGAGCACGGCGGGGTTGACCAGATCATCGATCATCACGATCTCGGCCTGATTCAGGGCCTTTACTGCTTTGAGGGTCAGCAACTCCGGATCACCGGGGCCTGCGCCTACCAGCCAGACTTTTGCGCTCATATCGGATACCTCTAGGCGTTGACGGCAACCGGCTGGGTGGCCAGCAGGCGCTTGATTTCGGGGACGCAGGAACCGCAGCTGGTGCCGCATTTCAGCTCCTGCTTGAGGCCGTTCAGGTCGAGGCCGCGTTTGATACCGGCGCACACCGAGGCTTCACTGACGTTCAGGCAGTTGCACAGGGTCTTGCTGGCGGTTTTAGCGCTGGCGCTACCCGGTGGTGTGGACACCGGGGCGAGCAGCCAGCGGCGCAGGTCGGCGTCGGCCTGGCCTTCGTTCCACAGGGTTTTCAGCCAGTCGCGGGCGGCGGTTTCACCGGCCAGGCGAATCGCGGTGATGCGCCCGTCTTCGATACGCACGCGCTTGCCGACGGCTTTGCGTGGGTCGTCATAGGCCAGCACCGGGCCCTTGTTCAGGCCGAGCAGGCGGTCGATCTGTGCCAGCAGCTCGGCCTCGGGTGCCACCGCACAGGCCGCGCGGATCAGCAGAGCAGGGCGATCACGGCCGGTCAGGGTCAGGTTGGCGTAGGCAAACTCTTCGAACAGCGGGCGCAATGCCTCGAAGCGTGTCTGCACATCGCCCTCGACCAGGGCAAAGAAACTCCAGGGCAGCTCGACCTTTTCTACTTCAATGCCGGCGTGTTTCAGCTCCGGCTGCTTGGACAGTGGATCGAACGCCGGCTGGGTTAGCACGTTGGTGCCGAGCCCCTTGAGAAAGCGATTGCCCCAGTGCATGGGCATATACGCCTGGCCGCTGCGTACCGACTCATCGGCCACCACCGGCACGATCAGGCTGCCACGGCGGCTGCGTACCTTGATCAGGTCGCCGCTCTGCAGGCGACGCCGGCGCAACTCATCCGGGTGCAGGCTGAGCAGCGCTTCCGGAGCGTGGCCGAACAGTTGCGCGGCCGAACCGGTGCGGCTCATGCCATGCCACTGGTCACGCAGGCGGCCGGTGTTGAGGGTCAGGGAATAGCGCGTCTCGCGCTTTTCCTTGGCCGCGCGGAACGGCTCGGCTTGAAACTGCGCGCGGCCGTTTGCCGTCGGGAACTGGCCATCGCCATACAGGCGCGCCGTTCCCTGGGTAGCGCCGGCCGGGAACGGCCATTGCTGGGGGCCTTGGTTATCCAGAATCGCGTAGCTCAGCCCCGAGAGGTCGAGATCGCGTTTGGCAGTCAGGTGTTTGTATTCTTCGAACAGCGCGTTGGGGCTGTCGAAGGCGAACAGGCTGGGCAGGCCGGGGCGGAGCAGAAGTTCTAAACGGCGGGCGAAATCTGTGGTGATCGCCCAATCCGGCCGCGCCTCGGCGGGCGCTGGCACGGCGCGGCGCACATGGGTGATGCGCCGCTCGGAGTTGGTCACGCTGCCTTCTTTTTCCCCCCAGCTGGCAGCTGGCAGCAGCAGGTCGGCGTAGTGGCAGGTCTCGGTGGTAAAGAAGGCTTCCTGCACCACGACAAAGGGGCAGGCGGCCAGGGCTTCATGCACCTTGGTCTGATCCGGCATGGATTGCGCCGGGTTGGTGCAGGCGATCCACAGCGCTTTGATCTGGCCGACGCGCACCGCTTCGAACAGCTCGATCGCGCTCAGGCCGGTGCTTGCTGGCAGCGCATCGACGCCCCAGTAACTGGCCACTTCATCGCGGTGCTCGGCGTTTGCAGCTTCGCGGTGGCCGGGCAGCAGGTTGCTCAGGCTGCCGGTTTCGCGGCCACCCATGGCGTTCGGCTGGCCGGTCAGGGAGAAGGGGCCGCTGCCGACTTTGCCGATCTGTCCGGTGGCCAGGTGCAGGTTGATCAGTGCGCTGTTCTTGGCGCTGCCGGCGGTGGATTGGTTAAGGCCCATGCACCACAACGAGAGAAAGCTCGGTGCCTGGCCGATCAGCTGGGCGCACTGTTGCAGGCTGTCCACGCTGATGCCGCACAGTTCGCTGACCATCTGTGGGTTATAGGCGTGCACCAGGCTTTTCAGCGCATCGAAGCCCTCGGTGTGGGCATCGATATAACGGCGGTCGATCCAGCCTTCCCACATCAGGATATGCAGAATGCCGTGGAACAGCGCCACGTCACTGCCGGGCAGAATCGCCAGGTGCAGGTCGGCCAGGTCGCAGGTGTCGGTGCGCCGCGGGTCGATGACGATGACCTTCATCTGCGGGCGCTTGGCCTTGGCTTCTTCCAGGCGGCGGAACAGCACCGGGTGGGCGTAGGCCATGTTGGAGCCGGCGATCAGCACGCAATCGCTCTGCTCGATATCCTCGTAATTGCACGGCGGCGCGTCGGCACCCAGGCTGCGCTTATAGCCGACCACCGCCGAGCTCATGCACAGGCGCGAGTTACTGTCGATATTGTTGGTTCCCACCAACGCTCGCGCCAGCTTGTTAAAGGCGTAGTAATCCTCGGTCAACAGCTGGCCGGAGATATAGAAGGCGACACTGTCCGGGCCGTGCTCGCGGATAGTTTCGGCGAACACGTTGGCGGCGTGATCGAGGGCGCTGTCCCAATCCGTGCGCGAACGCGCCAGGCCCTTGGCCAAACGCAGCTCGGGATAGAGCGCGCGGGCGTCGAGGTCGCCGGTCAGGTGCAGGCTTGCGCCCTTGCTGCAGAGTTTGCCGAGGTTGGCCGGGTGGCTGGGATCGCCAGCGACGCCGAGAATCTTCTCGCCGTCGTGTTCGATCAGCACGCCGCAGCCGACACCGCAGTAGCAGCAGGTCGAAGCGGTGATTTGATTGGCCATGGCCGTTTCTCCGTGTGTAGGCGCGGATCGCTCCGCGCCTACAGGGTTATGCGCACGCGGTGATAGCAACTTTCAGGGCCAGCAGCACGCGGCCGTTTTCCACTTTGGCCTCGTGCTTGTGTGCGCAGCCGACATCCGGTGCGACCGCTTCGCCGTTGGCCAGCTCGATCTGCCAGTTGTGCAGTGGGCAGGCCACGCGCTTGCCGTAGATCAGCCCCTGGGACAGCGGGCCGCCCTTGTGTGGGCAGCGGTCGTCGAGGGCAAACACTTCGTCATCGGAGGTGCGGAAGATCGCGATATCGCCCTTTGGGCCGCTGATGATGCGCGAGCCGAGCACGTTGATTTCTTCCAGGGCGCAGATATCCAGCCAATTCATACGGTGGCCTCCTCGACTTGCACGACGCTGATGCGGTCGAACTCTTTCTTCAGTTGCGGGGTTTCGATGCGTTCTTTCCATGGGTCCTGCTCGAACGACAGGGCGAACTGCAGGCGCGCATTCAGCGCTTTGCGGTTTTCCTCGTTCTCCAGCACGGCCTTCTTGATGTGCTCCATGCCGACGCGCTGCATGTAGTGCACGGTGCGCTCCAGGTAGAAGGCTTCCTCGCGGTACAGCTGGAGGAAGGCACCGTTGTATTCGCGCACTTCTTCGGCGGTTTTCACCTTGACGAAGAACTCGGCGACCTCGGTCTTGATCCCGCCGTTACCGCCGATGTACATCTCGAAGCCGGAGTCCACGCCGATGATGCCGACGTCCTTGATGCCGGCCTCGGCGCAGTTGCGCGGGCAGCCGGAGACCGCGAGCTTGACCTTGTGCGGCGACCACATATTGAACAGGTCGTGCTCCAGGTCGATGCCCAGCTGGGTCGAGTTCTGCGTGCCGAAGCGGCAGAACTCGCTGCCGACGCAGGTCTTCACGGTGCGGATGGACTTGCCGTAGGCGTGGCCAGAGGCCATGTCCAGCTCTTTCCACACGGCTGGCAGGTCTTCCTTCTTGATGCCCAGCAGGTCGATACGCTGACCGCCGGTGACCTTGACCATCGGCACGTTGTACTTGTCGGCGACGTCGGCGATGCGGCGCAGTTCGGACGGGTTGGTCACGCCGCCCCACATGCGCGGCACCACCGAGTAGGTGCCGTCTTTCTGGATGTTGGCGTGGGCGCGTTCGTTGATCAGGCGCGACTGTGGGTCGTCCTTGGCTTCGCCCGGCCAGGTGGAAATCAGGTAGTAGTTCAGCGCCGGACGGCAAGTGGCGCAGCCGTTCGGGGTGCTCCAGTTCAGGAACTCCATGGTCTGCGCCATGCTGGTCAGGTGCTGCTCACGGATCGCCTTGCGGATCTGCCCGTGGTTCAGCTCGCTGCAACCGCAGATGGCTTTCTCGCTTTTCGGCTTCACATCGGCGGCGCCGCCGACGGTGCTGATCAGAATCTGTTCAACCAGGCCGGCGCACGAGCCGCAGGAGCTGGCGGCCTTGGTGTGCTTCTTCACCTCATCCACCGAGAACAGGCCGTTCTCCTGGATCGCCTTGACGATGGTGCCCTTGCACACGCCGTTACAGCCGCACACTTCCATGCTGTCGGGCATGTTGGCGGTGCTGCTCTGGCCTTGGTGGCCGACGTCACCCAGGGCATTTTCGCCGAACATCAGGTGATCGCGGATCTCGCTGATATTGGCGTTCTCCTTGACCTGGCGGAAATACCAGCCGCCGTCGGCGGTGTCGCCATACAGGCAGGCACCGACGAGGATGTCGTTCTTTACCACCAGCTTCTTGTACACGCCGCCAATCGGGTCGGAGAGGGTGATGGTCTCGGTGCCTTCGCTACCCATAAAGTCGCCGGCGGAGAACAGGTCGATACCGGTGACTTTCAGCTTGGTCGAGGTCACCGAGCCCTGATAGCGGGCGAAGCCGAGCTGGGCCAGGTGGTTGGCGCAGACCTTGGCCTGCTCGAACAGCGGCGCAACCAGGCCGTAGGCGATGCCGCGGTGGTTGGCGCACTCGCCAATCGAATACACGCGCGGATCGTAGGTTTGCATGGTGTCGTTGACCAGGATGCCGCGGTTGCACGGAATCCCGGCTTTCTCGGCCAGTTCGGTGTTGGGGCGGATACCGGCGGCCATCACCACCAGGTCGGCGGGGATCACGTCGCCGCTCTTGAACTGCACGGCGCAGACGCGACCTTCGCCGTTGTCCATCAGTTCTTCGGTCTGCTCATTCAGGCGGAAGTGGATGCCGCGCGCCTCCAGCGCGGTTTGCAGCAGCTTGCCAGCGGTTTTGTCCAGCTGACGCTCGAGCAACCAGTCGGAGAGGTGCACCACGGTCACGTCCATGCCGCGCATCTTCAGGCCGTTGGCCGCTTCCAGGCCAAGCAGGCCGCCACCGATGACCACCGCGTGGCTGTGGGTCTTGGCGGTGTCGATCATGGTCTGGGTGTCGGCCACATCACGGTAGCCGATCACACCTTTCAGTTTGTTGCCTGGGATCGGTAGGACGAACGGGTTGGAGCCGGTGGCAATTAGCAGGCGGTCGTATTCGGCGCTGCTGCCATCATCGGCGGTGACGATGCGTTTCTTGCGGTCGATGCTGACCACTTTGCGGTTGAGCATCAGCTGGATGTTGTTCTCGGCATACCAGTTGAGGTCGTTGAGGATGATTTCCTCAAAGGTCTGTTCACCGGCCAGCACCGGCGAGAGCAGGATGCGGTTGTAGTTCGGGTGCGGCTCGGCACCGAACACCGTGATTTCATAAAGGTCGGGCGCGAGCTTGAGCAGTTCTTCGAGGGTTCTGACACCAGCCATGCCGTTGCCAATCATCACCAGCTTGAGTTTTTTCATGCCGGCCATCTCCTGAATAAAAATCACGGAAAACAAAAAAGGCGTCCCGCTAGTCACCTAGCGAGGACGCCTTTGTCCAAGTCCCGTTCTCTCGGGAAAGTGCAGTCTTCTTCGTTGAAGGCTGCGCTTTGTAAATTGTGAGATTGCTAATGCAGAGCCTGTGCCAACTTCGCAGATGCCCGATTTTGCGGGGTTGGCCTGGGCTTTTTGAGGCGACTGGGTGGTTTTGCTGCACCGAATAAAGGCAAGTCGCGCTGCTTTGGTGCGTGTTTCCGGGTCATCGGTAAACCGTAGGGCGAGGTTCACCCTGCGCCCTGCGTCGGTCCGCTATTTGAGTAGCAGAACCAGTAAGGCCAGGTTCAGCAGCAAGGCAAGCAGTGCCACCGTACGCCAGACTTTCAGCGGCTCACGCTCCAGCAGTGGTCGGGGGCGGCTGCTAAGGGCCTGACGTTCGCCTTGCTCCAGGGCCAGCAGCCATTCTTCGGCGGTCTCATAGCGCTGTTGTGGATCGGCGCTGACTGCGCGAGCCAGGCTTTCTTCCAGCCAAGACGGTAGGTCCGGGCGATAACGGCTGGCCGGCGTCGGGCTACCGAATCGCGGGTGTTGGAACGCCTCGATTTCACCGTGGGGGTAATGCCCGGTCAGTAGGTGGTAGAGCGTCACGCCGGCGCTGTAGAGATCCTGTTGGGGTGTGGGAGCGGCGCCAGTGAATGCTTCGGGGGCGATATAGCTGGGCGTGCCCGGCAGGTCGCAGGCTTCATCGCGGCTCAGGCCCGGGCAGTAGGCCAGGCCAAAATCCAGCACGCGCAACTCGCCGTCGTCGCCCCACAGCAGGTTCTCCGGCTTGATGTCGCGGTGCAGGATATTGCGCCGGTGCAGCATGCCCAGGGCCTTGATCAGGCGCGGAGCGATGTCCAGCCATTCCGGCAGGCCCAGCGGGCCGCTCAGGCGCAGATGCTCGGCGAGGGTTTGCCCGGCATATTCGCGCTGCACGTAATACAGGTGCTGACGCTGCGGCAGTGGGTGTACCTCGGCGAAGAAGCGCCCGGCCACGCGGCGCAGAAACCATTCTTCGAGCAGCAGGGCGGGGCCGGCCTGGGGGGCTTCGCTGCGTCCGCCCGGCAGGGTTTTCAGCAGCCAGCGCCGCGCCTGGTTGTCGCGTACGCGGTAGACCAGCGATTGGCGCGACTCGGCCAGCAGGCGCTCGACCTGCCAGCCTTCGAAATCTTGGTCGTCGCGCAGCTTCGGTGGCAAGGGCCAGTGTTCGAGTTGCGCCAGGGTGTCGGCCAGGTCACTTTCCGGCAGGGCATCGACGCGCAGCAGCAGGGCGCTGGCGTTGTCCTGGCTACCGGCCAGGTGCGCGGCGTTGACCAGCGCGCGGCTGGCGGCATCGAGGTCTTGTTCATCATGCAGGATGCGCTGGATGCCGCTGTCGCCGAGGGTTGCCCAGACGCCGTCGCTGACCAGGACAAAGCTCTCGCCCTGGCGCAGTTCACCGTCCAGGTAATCCATCACCAGGTGTTGATCCAGACCCATGGCGCGCTTGAGCACGTGCTGCATGCCGGGTTGTTCCCAGACATGGTCTTCGCTAAGGCGCTCAAGTGTGCCGCCAAGCCAGCGATAGGCGCGGCAATCGCCGACGTGCGCCAGGGTAAAGCGGCGGCCACGCAGGATCAGCGCGCTCAGTGTGGTCAGCAGGGGCTGGCCGCTGCCATTGGCTTGCAGCCAGCGGTTGTGCGCGACCAGTACGCGGTCCAGGGATTGGGTGACCGCCCAGGTTTCCGGCGTGGAGTAATAATCCAGGGCCAGTGCCTGCAGGGTGGCGCGTGCGGCCAGGCCGCCGTCGACGCACTGGCTGACACCATCGGCCAGGGCGAACAGATAACCTTTGCTCGCCGCCAGGGCGGGCGCCGGGGTGACCACTCGGATGGCGTCCTGGTTCTCGCTGCGTGGGCCGATGGCGCTGGCTTCGCCGAAGGTCAATTGCAAGGCCATGCGGACATCCTGAGTGGGGAAGGTTTGAGGCAAAGGCGAGACCGGGGCCGGGCTGCACGAGGTTGTCGTTGCCGACTTCACCCGCTTTCCTGACCAGTGCAATGCAGCGCTGCCGGTCGGTCCCGCCTTTGCCTCAAGCCTCCAGTGGTTGGGCGTAGGGTGGATCGCGCTTTACCGATCCACCCTTGGCTCATGGTGGATGAAAAAGGCGTCATCCACCCTACGTCTGTGCAATTACACCCGGGCCGCAGTTACCGCCGCGCTGCCCCAGGTGGTGCGCCAGCGCAGCTTGACGCCATACAGGCCGACCCAGGCCAGTACGCCGAGGCTGGCGAACAGCCACAGGCCGAGTTGGTAGTCGCCGGTCTGCTGCTTGATGGTGCCCAGGCCTGCAGCCAACAGGAAACCGCCGATGCCGCCGGCCATGCCGATCAGGCCGGTCATCACGCCGATTTCCTTGCGGAAACGCTGCGGCACCAGTTGGAACACCGCGCCGTTGCCGGCACCCAGGCCGAGCATGGCGGCGACGAACAGGGCCAGAGCTGCCGTGGCGCTGGGCAAATTAAAGCCCACCGCGGCAATGCACAGCGAAGCGAGGGTGTACATCACCAGCAGCGTGCGGATACCGCCAATGCGGTCGGCCAGGGCGCCGCCGAGTGGGCGCATCAGGCTGCCGGCACACACGCAGGCGGCGGTGTAGTAGCCGGCGGTAACCGGGTTGAGGCCGTACTGATCGTTGAAGTAACCGGGCAGTGCACTGGCCAGGCCGATAAAGCCACCGAAGGTCACGCTGTAGAAAAACATGAACCACCAGCTGTCGCGATCACCGAGGGCCTTCAAGTAATCGGCCATGGATTTGGGTGCGGGCCGTTCTGGCGCGTTTTTCGCCACCAGGGCGAACACCACAAGGGTCAACAACAGCGGGATCAACGCCCAGCCAAAGACGTTCTGCCAGCCGAATAGCGCCGCCAGCCCTGGGGCGAAGATCGCCGCCAGCACGGTGCCCGAGTTGCCTGCACCGGCAATGCCCATGGCCTTGCCCTGATGTTGCGGCGGATACCACTGCGAGGCCAGCGGCAGGGCCACGGCGAAGGCGGCACCGGCAAAACCGAGGAACAGGCCCAGCAGCAGGGCTTGCTCATAGGTTTTGATGCCGATTTGCCAAGCGCTGAACAGCGAGGCGATCACGATGACCTGACCGATTAGTCCGGCAGTTTTCGGCGACAGTCGGTCAGCCAGCAAGCCCATGAAGAAACGTAACAGGGCTCCCGAGAGAATCGGCGTTGCCACCATCAGGCCACGTTGCTGGGCCGTCAAATCGAGATCGGTGGCAATTTGCACCGCCAGTGGGCCGAGTACGTACCAGACCATAAAGCTCAAATCGAAATAGAGAAAAGCGGCGAACAATGTCGGGGTATGGCCAGCTTTCCAGAAACTTGTATTCATCGAGCACCTCATCAGCAAAAAGGGTCCCGGCCGGTTGCGGCATGCCGTGGTCGTGGACACGGCAGCCGCAACCGCCGGGGAGGCGCGGCACTTGTGGTGCAACGCCCTGCGGCCAAAGCCACAGCTGGGTTGAGAGAGTTACCAGCGAGGCCTCTGGATCGCAGATGCACCGCCAGCCCCAGTCGCTGGGGCGAAAACGAAAAAACGCCGCATCACCTGAGCGCTCGGAAGCGCGGGTGAAGCGACGTCTTTGTCGTTTGTGAGGCAGCCGCCATTGGCTACCGATAGCAATGCATTAGCAAGAGCTGAGCCAACGCGCGGAGGCCATGATTTACGGGGATGTACAGGCTTGCGGGTGGTGCGCGAATGACACAAAACAGCGCGCTGGAGCTATTTGTGCGCCGAGATGGGGCGAGGTTGTGCGGCGGCGAGTGGGCAACGCTGCGAAGCGGAGTGACTCAATGTGCTGTTGCCGAATGGCTCAGGAGGTAATCAACGGCTTTGACAGGCTCTCCGCCGACTCGATAACGCTGCCGGTGGGGCAAGCGGTGCTACTGGATAGCAGCAACTGGCGCGTAGATTCGACGCCTTCATTAGCGTGAGTCGGTAGCGGTAGGGTGAGCAAGGAAAGGGCGAGAAGGTTGGTCAACAGCCCGGCTTGCCGGGTATGGCTGTGCAAAACTGACATAGCAATTCCCCTACTTTTATTGTTGTGCCCTAAGGCGTAGCAGATGATTCATGTTATGTCACGCCAGTTTGAGCCGGTGGCGATGATCGGCAATGCATTGAGCGTGCCTGATAGACCTATGGAGGACTTGCTGTTTGGCTTGATTTTTGACTTGACTTTTCTTGAAACGCAAAATGCGTCATGTGGGTGCGGTGCTATACTCACGTCGGATCAAAAAGAAGGGGGGCAACATCTTCACACCGGTAGAACACCCTCTGTGATGTCAGGTTGTGGTGGTCTACAGCAAAGCGAGAATAGAGGTGCGTGATGAATCGACACTATTACATCAGTGACAATCTCGACGATCTTGAAACCGTTGAGCGTGAGTTGGAAGCTGGCGGGATTAGTACCGAGCAAATCCATGTGCTCAGCGAAAAAGATGCTGATGTAGAACAGCATCACCTGCACGATGTGCCCTCGTTTATGAAACAAGATGTCGTCCACTCCGGCGAAATTGGTGCGGTTGTCGGCGTGGTACTGGCTGCGCTGGTTATTGGTAGCGCTTATTGGCTGGGTTGGACCGACACCGCGGCAGGTTGGATGCCCTTTATCTTCCTCGCGATAGTGGTTTTTGGTTTTTGCACGTGGGAAGGCGGCTTTTTTGGTATCCAGGTGCCAAACACCCATTTCCGCCGGTTTAAGCAGAACTTGAAAGAAGGCAAACATATCTTTTTCGTCGATGTTGAGCCGGAGCAGGAAGCGCTATTGGAGCAGGTAGTCAAACACCATCCAATGCTCAATATGGCTGGCGTTGGCTCGGCGGCGCCTCACTGGACAGTCGCGTGGTTGCAGCGCTGGCATCAGTTCAAGCGAACGATATAGGCCCCGCTCTTATTAGCCGTTGTCTATCAGCCCCCGAATACTCAAGGCGATTCGGGGGCTATGTTTTGCCCAAAGAAAAAGATCCGGCTCAGGAAGATATAGTCCGCCTCGCTGGCCATAAGCCCCACCAGCACCAGCAAGCACAACGGTGGCAGCAGTATGGCGTAGACCATGGCCAGTCGCTCCCAGGCCATGTGCATGAAGATGGCGACAATTAATCCGGCCTTCAACAACATGAACGTGATTATAAGTGACCACCTGAGATAGCCCGCGAAGTGGAAATAGTCGACAAGGTAAGACAGGGTGCTGAGGACGAATAACAGCCCCCAGATTTTCAGGTACAAGCCGATGGGGTGTTGTTGTTCCTGGGTATGCGCCATCGTCAGTGCTCCTCTTCGCTACCATAAATAGAAGAACGCAAAAATAAACACCCACACCAAGTCCACGAAGTGCCAGTACAGCCCTGCTATCTCGACGATCTGATAGTTGCCGGAGCGCTGGTAATCGCCGCGCAGTACTTTCAGCGCGACGATGGTGAGGTAGATGACGCCGATGGACACGTGCAGGCCGTGGAAGCCGGTGATCATGAAGAAGCTCGCGCCAAACTGCGCCGCGCCCATGGGGTTGCCCCAGGGCCGCACTCCTTCGGCAATCAGCTTGCTCCATTCGAATGCCTGCATGCCGACGAAGGCGACCCCGAAGGCGGCGGTTGTCAGCATCAGAGCCGCGGTTTTGACCCGGTCGCGGCGGTAAGCGAAATTGACTGCCATGGCCATGGTGCCGCTGCTGCTGATCAGCACGAAGGTCATGATGGCGATCAGAATCAGGGGAATATGGTGGCCGGCGATGGTCAGGGCGAACACTTCACTTGGGTTCGGCCAGGGCACGGTGGTGGTCATGCGCACTGACATGTAACCGGTTAGAAAGCAGGTGAAGATAAACGTATCGCTGAGCAGGAAGATCCACATCATCGCCTTGCCCCAGGACACCTGCTTGAACGCATCTTGATCCGAGGACCAGTCGCTGACGATTCCCGGCCAGCCCGGTGCTGACGCGTCAGGCCGCTGTGGCGTGGAGTCTGCGGATGTGGGTGGTGAGGGCGCTGCCATGGCTTCACCTCAGGCCGCAGAATGCGGCGATGGCCTCATAGGTTGCCGGTGTGCTGGTCAGCAGGGCGAAGAGCAGGAGCCACAGCGCCAGCAAGTAATGCCAGTAGATGGCGCACAGCTCTACGCTGGTGCTGAGCTGCGCCAGTGGCACGTGGCGCCGAAGCTTGGCGAGGGTTCTGCCCCAGGCTACCAGGCCGCCCAGCAGGTGCAGGCCGTGCAGGCCGGTGAGCAGGTAGAAGAAGCTGTTGGCCGGATTACTCGCAACCCAGTAGCCCCACGCGCCAAACTGCTGCCAGACCCAAAGTTGCCCCGCCAGAAAGGCAATTGCCGATACGCCGCCCAGCGTAAAGCCAAGCACGGTGCCGCCCAGGTCTCCACGCCGAGCGGCCACGCGTGCCCACTGCAGGGCGAAGCTGCCGAGTAGCAGCCAGCCGGTGTTCAGCCATAACTGCCATGGATGGGCCAAGGGCGCCCAGGGCTCGGTCAGCGGTTGCCAGTCCGGTACTTGTGAGCGGGCGATAAAGGCGATCAGAAAGAGCAAGAAGAGCGAGCTGACAACGGCCAGAAACAGGCGCAGGCCTACTGTTGCGGTTTGCGCTCTGTCGACGCCCTCGGGGGGCTGAATTTCCTCTGGATCAAAACGCCAACTACCCCCAGGGTCGTTGCTGTCGGTGTTTCTCAAAAGCTGTCTGTTCATGTTTTTTCGCCCGCTAGCTTGGTGGCGGCGCTGCGCTGTCGCAGTTGTTCCAGCGCCTCGGCGGAGACCGTTTGCGGGACGAAATCCTGTTCTATCCCCGGCACGCTGTAGTCATAGGCCCAGCGGTGCACGACCGGCAGCTTGGCGCCCCAGTTGCCGTGTACCGGCGGGGTCTGCGGCGTTTGCCATTCCAGGCTGGTCGCGCCCCAGGGGTTGCCGCCGGCCGGCTTGCCCTTGAATAGGCTCCAGAACAGGTTGAACAGGAACAGCAGTTGGGCAACCCCGACGATCAATGCCGCGACGGTGATGAAGGCATTCAAGTCCTGCGCCGACTGGGGGATGAATTGGTAGTTTTCATAGGCGTAGTAGCGCCGTGGCATCCCCAGTAAACCCAGGTAGTGCATGGGGAAGTAGATGGCGTAGGTGCCGAGGAAGGTGATCCAGAAGTGCAGCTTGCCCAGGCTGTCGTTCAGCATTCGCCCGGTTATTTTCGGGTACCAGTGATAGAGGGCGCCGAATACCACCAGGATCGGCGCGACGCCCATGACCATATGGAAATGCGCCACGACGAAATAGGTGTCGGAAAGCGGGATATCCACGATCACGTTGCCGAGAAACAGCCCGGTCAGGCCGCCAACCAGGAAGGTGACGATAAAGGCCAGGGCAAACAGCATCGGTACGCTCAGGTGGATATCGCCTTGCCACAGGGTCAGCACCCAGTTGTAGACCTTCAGGGCCGTCGGCACCGCGATAACCAGGGTGCTGATGGCGAAGAAAAAGCCGAAGTAGGGGTTCATCCCGCTGACATACATGTGGTGCGCCCAGACCACGAAGCTCAGTACGCCGATCGCGACGATGGCCCAGACCATCATGCGGTAGCCGAAGATATTCTTGCGGGCGTGGGTGCTGATCAGGTCAGAGACCAGGCCGAACGCCGGCAGGGCGACGATGTACACCTCCGGGTGGCCGAAGAACCAGAACAAGTGCTGGAACAGGATCGGGCTGCCGCCCTGGTGATCGAGCTGCTGGCCCATCGAGATCAGCGCCGGCATGAAGAAGCTGGTGCCGAGCAGCTTGTCGAACAGCATCATGATTGCGCTGACCAACAACGCCGGGAAGGCCAGCAGGGCCAGGATCGAGGCCATGAAGATGCCCCAGACCGAGAGCGGCATGCGCATCAGGGTCATGCCGTAGGTGCGCGCCTGCAACACCGTGGTCACGTAGTTCAAGCCGCCCATGGTGGCGGCGACGATGAAAATCGCCAGGGACACCAGCATCAGCACGATGCCCCATTCGGTTCCTGGGGTGCCCTGGGTGATCGCCTGCGGCGGGTAGAGCGTCCAGCCCGCTCCGGAAGGGCCGCCGGGCACGAAGAAACTGGCGAGCAGCACCACTACCGAGAGCAGGTAGAACCAGTAGCTGAGCATGTTGACATAGGGGAAGACCATGTCCCGGGCGCCGACCATCAGCGGGATCAGGTAGTTGCCGAAGCCGCCGAGAAACAGCGCCGTCAGCAAGTAGATGACCATGATCATGCCGTGCATGGTCATCGCCTGGTAGTAAGTGCTGGCATCCATGAATTCGAGGCTGCCGGGAAAGCCGATTTGCATGCGCATCAGGCCGGACAACACCAGGGCGATCAGGCCGACGAAAATCGCCGTCAAGGCATATTGAATGGCAATAACCTTATGGTCCTGGCTCCAGATATAGCGGGTCAGGAAGCTTTTGGGTTCGTGCAGTGCTTCTCGTTCTACCTGCTCCGCGTAGGCCATCACGTCATCCTCCGGGTGAAGTTTCAGTGCATGTTGGCGGGTTACGGTGCTGCTCCTGGTTTGCTGCCACCTTCATCGGCGATGGATTTGATGAAGGCAATCAAGGCGTCGAGTTCCTCATCCTTCAGGGCAAAGGCCGGCATGGCCGGGGCAAAGCCCTTGGCGATCACTGCACTGGGATCGCCAATGGAGGTTTTCAGGTAGTCCTCGTCGACCGCCACCTGAGTGCCGTCGGTAAGGGTCTCGGTCTTGCCGTAGAGGCCCAGCCACGTCGGCCCGACCCCGGGCTTGCCATCGACGCTGTGGCACACCAGGCAGCCCTGGGTTTCGGCCAGTTGCCGGCCCTGCGCCGCCAGTTCGCGGGTAGCGGATGGCGCTGCGCTGATCAGCGACTTGATCAGCGCGAGCAGCGCGTTCAAGTCCTCTTGATTGAAAGTGTAGGGCACCATGACCGGGGGATAGCCCTGAACCAGCTTGGCTTTGGGGTCGCGGATCGACTCGATCAGGTACGCCTCGTCGACGTGCACGCTGCTGCCATCGACCAACTGCTCGGTGCGACCGTAGAGATCCTTCCATCCGGGGCCGAGACTGGCGCTGCCATCCAGGCTATGGCAGGCCAGACAACCGGAGTTTTTCGCCAACTGGCGGCCGTGCTCCAGGATGCTGCCCTGGCTGGGTTTGCTGGCGCTGCGCAATGTCTGGGCAAAGGTCGGTTGTTTGTTCAACCATTGCGCAAAGGCAGCCGGCTCTTCCACGATCATAGTGCCGCGCATGTTGTAATGCGCGACACCACAATACTCCGCGCACAGAACTTCATACTTGCCAAGTTTGGTCGGGGTAAACCAGAAGTGGGTCACCATACCGGGCACCATGTCCATCTTGCTGCGGATTTGCGGGATATAGAAGTTGTGCAGCACGTCTTTAGAACGCAATAACACTTTCACCGGTTGATCGAGCGGCAGGCGCACTTCATTGTTTCTGATCAGTACATCGTCTTGTCCGAGGGGATCGTTGGGGTCGAGACCGAGCGGGTTGCCGGCGTTGACCCATTTGACATCCGACTTGCCTAACTTTCCGTCCTGACCAGGAAAGCGGAAGGCCCATTGCCATTGTTGGGCGACCACTTCCAGTTCATGCGCGTTTTTCGGAACCCGGACGAAATCGTCATACACCACCAAGCCCGGCGCCAGCAGGCCGATAATGCCCAGCGTGGTGATGCCGATTAACCACCACTCCAGCTTTTTATTTTCCGGCTGATAGGCCGCCCGACGACCTTCTTTGTGCCGGTAACGGATAATCGCTACGGCCATGAACAGGGTGATGGCGATGAAGAATATGCCGGTAATCAGCAGGGTGATCAGCAGCGTGGTATCTATTGAACCCCAGTTGGACGCCGCCGCCGTCGCATGCCAAGGGCTCAGCAGGTGAAATAGCACTGATGCAACAACAATTAGAATTAAGATAATTGCTAATGTCATTTGCTCCGCATCCTGTTATGCACGGCTTATGCAAAAACATCCGGCTATACAACTGCGTCGAATAAATTGTTAATTCGGCTGCCAAGCAAGTCGTACACCTGTAACGACTCTTAAAGGCGGTTAGCAAACGTTGCAGGAAGTATAGGGTACGCAAAGAGGCCGCGCCCATGAGCGGCCTTGCTCGCTCATGGGCGCATGTGCCACACGTCGAGGCAGATCTGGATCAGCGATACCGGCTTAACCGAGCCAGTTGACCTTGGGAAACTTGGCGCTGAACGCCGCGGGCATCGCCACCACTTGGCCGCGCAGGTAGTTGAAGAACACGAAGCCGGATTTGGCCATCGCCACCAGGGCGCCATCCGCCGGGCGGCTGATGCGAAAGGTGATGTCGCCGCCATAGGTGTTGAAATCCATCACCCCCACCTCGAACAGCAGCTGATCGCGGGCATGGGCTTCGGCGCGGTAGGTGGTGGCCAGGTCGGTGACGATGATGCCGGTACCGTCCTCGCGGGTTTCCTCGATACCGAACTCGAAGAGAAAACGCGCCCGCGCCTCGGAAATCATCGAGATCATCGAATCGTTACCCAGGTGGTTGGCTGCGTTGATATCGGTGACGCGCACGGTCAGGTGGGTGCTGTAGCAGAACTGGTCTTCGGGGAACTCGAGTTTCAGGCGGGCCATGGGCAAGTCTCCGGCAGGCTGGATAACGCGCCGCGTGCTGCGGGCGGCGCGATTGTACGTGCCCGGCTGACTGTTTTGGCAGATTTGCCCGGTGAATGATGGCGCGGCTAGCGGTGCAGGCTGTTAAGCCAGTAAAAGGTCACCCGGCCGCCCTCGGTGGCGGGGCCGTAATTGTCCTGGATATACGCGCCGGCTTTGAAGTACAGCTGCTGCTTGCTCCAGTAACCGCTCAGCTGTCGATACAGCGCGCCCTTGTCGCCGTCGCTGCTGTGCACGCTGACGCCGAGCTTGCCGCTGGGGGTGATGCGCAGGTCATAGCCGAAGCGTTCGTTGAGCTGGATGTTTTCGGCCAGCAGGATGTTCTGCACCTCGGCATCGCCGGGGCGCTTGCGCAGCAGCAGTTCGAGGCGGCCGACGCCACGCAGGTAGTGGTATTGCAGTTTGATCAGCGGGTCGTTGTCGCTGCCGGGCTCGTCCTTGCTGTGAATCTGGGCAATCACGATCTTGTTCTTGCTGGGCAGCTGATTGACGCTGAGTACGGCGCTCAAATAGTTGTCGGCGCTGTGGTGGTACCAATTGCTCAGCGCCCCGTCGGCCTGGGTTTCGCGCAGTTCGCTGCGCGGGTAACGGGCGTCGGCGGTGTGCGAGCCGTTGACCGGCACCCAGAAGGTGACGCTGCCATCTGCGTGACGGCGAAAATACTGGCTCTGGTAGCCGTTGTTCAGGCGTGCGGTGGTAATGGTGGTCGGTTCTGGGCTCGTGGGAACCGAGAGATTCCAGGTGGTGAGATCGAGCACGGCGGTTCCTTCAATGGGCTGGCGGGAGTGGGCAGCCCCTCTTCGGTGACCATCGCAAGCGTAAGTTCAATCGCGCTGATGGGCGGACTAGAGCGCTTGTACGCGGCGCAGTGGCGTTGTGCGAACGCACCGTGGAGGGCCACAGGCCGCGATGGCGCGGGCGGACTGTGGCGGGTGTCCCGTGGCCGCGTTAGGCGGCCGGGCGTTGCTGGCGCTGGTAGAGAAACTCCAGCACGGCGGTGCGATACCCGTGGTACTGCGGGTCGTTGGCCAGGGCCAGGCGGTCGCGTGGGCGCGCCAGTTCGACCTTGACGATATCGCCCACGGTCGCCGCCGGGCCGTTGGTCATCATCACGATGCGGTCGGAGAGCAGAACCGCCTCGTCGACATCGTGGGTGACCATCACCACCGTGCTGTGGGTTTCGCCGACGATGCGCAGCAGCTCGTCCTGCAGGTGTGCACGGGTCAGGGCATCCAGGGCGCCGAACGGCTCATCCATCAGCAATACCTTGGGTTGCATGGCCAGGGCGCGGGCGATGCCGACGCGCTGTTTCATCCCGCCGGAGATTTCGCTGGGGTGTTTGTGCATGGCGTGCGTCAGGCCCACCAGCTGCAACGCGGCTTCGGTGCGGGCTTTGAGCTGCGCCTTGTTGTCTTTGCCGGCGAAGACCTTCTCGACCGCCAGGTATACGTTGTCGAAGCAGGTCATCCAGGGCAGCAGGCTATGGTTCTGGAACACCACGCCACGCTCCGGGCCGGGGCCGTCGATCTCCCGGCCATTGCAGATCAAGCCGCCTTCGCTGGCCTCGAGCAGGCCGGCGATCAGGTTGAGCACCGTGGATTTGCCACAGCCGGAGTGGCCGATCAGGGTGACGAACTCGCCACGGGCGATGCTCAGGTTGACGTCGGCCAAGGCTTGGAAGCGGCCTTTCTTGGTGTCGAAGTGTTTGCTGACGTGGGTCAGTTCCACGAATTTATCCATGTCTATTCTCCAGATTTCTCAGGTTTCGTTACGCGTCGTAAACGCAACCATGGAACGGTTTGAGCGGTAGGGTGGAGATGGCGAAGCCTTGTCCACCGCCAGTGCCGGCAATTGGCGGACAAGCCTCTGGCATGTCCGCCCCGCGTATCACGAATGAATCAGGAGCTGGCGTAATCGAAGCGTTTGGCGATCAGCAGCAGAATCTGCTCCAGGGCCAAACCGACCAGGCCGACGATGATGATGGCGATCAGAATGTGTTCGACATTCAGGTTGTTCCACTCATCCCACACCCAGAAACCCAGGCCAGTGCCGCCGGTGAGCATTTCCGCGGCGACGATCACCAGCCAGGCGACGCCGATGGCCAGGCGGATGCCGGTCATCAGGTGTGGCAATACGGCGGGGAAGAGGATGCGCGTGAGCACCTTCCACTCGCTCAGCTTGAGTACGCGGGCGACGTTCAGGTAATCCTGCGGCACGCTGGCCACGCCAGCAGCGGTGTTGAGGATGATCGGCCAGATCGAACTGATGAAAATCACCCAGATCGACGCCGGACCGGCCGCCTCGAACACCAGCAGGCCGATCGGCAGCCAGGCCAGTGGCGAGACCGGGCGCAGCAGGCTGATGATCGGCGAGAGCATGCCGGCCAGGAACACGAAGCGGCCGATGGCGAAGCCCAGCGGAATGCCGATCAACGCGGCCAGGCCAAAGCCGATGCCGACGCGGCCCAGCGAATGGAGGATGTTCCAGCCGATGCCCATGTCGTTCGGGCCATTGTCGTAGAACGGATCGGCGAACAGCTCCAGCGCCGCTAACCAGGTGCTCAGCGGGCCTGGCAAACCCTCGCTTTTGACGGCGATCAGCGACCAGACGCCGATAAATAGCACGATCCCGAGCAGGGGCGGAACCACGGCCTTGGCCACCGCGCTGAAGGCTGACGCGCCCGGCATGACCCAGCGCGCCGCTTTTACCGGTGCGCTGGGCACCAGCAGTGGGGTTTTCAGTGGTGCGTTCATCACAACCTCCGAATCAAGCTTTTATCGCAAAGGATTGGGCGTAAGCGGCGGGATCGCTGCCGTTCCATACCGAACCGTCGATCAACGTACTGCTGCGCAGCGAGCTGCTCGGCAGCGGCATGTTCAGGGCGCTGGCGGCCTCCTTGAACAGCGCCACCTGGTTGACCCCGGCGGCAACGGCGGCGTAATTCGGGTCTTCTTTGATCAGCCCCCAGCGCTTGAACTGGGTCATGAACCACATGCCGTCGGAGTGATAGGGGAAGTTCACCGTGCCGTCCTTGCAGAACGCCATGGCGTGGTCGTCTTTCCAGCTGTTGCCGAGGCCGTCTTCGTAGTGGCTGAGGAAGCGCGGCTCGATGACCTTGACTGGTGCGTTGACGTAGGCCTTGCCGGAAATCAGCTTGGCGGTGCTCTTGCGGTTTTCGTCGCTGGCTTCGATAAAGCGACTGGCGTCGAGAATCGCCATGATCAGCGCGCGCGCGGTGTTCGGGTTTTGCTCGATAAAGGCGCGGGTGGCGCCCAGGACTTTTTCCGGGTGATCCGGCCAGATCTGTTGGGTGGTCACGGCGGTGAAACCGATCTTGTCGGCAATCGCGCGCGCGCCCCAGGGTTCGCCGACGCAGAAGCCATCCATGTTGCCGACGCGCATGTTGGCGACCATCTGCGGTGGCGGTACGACGATGGTTTTTACGTCGGTCTGCGGGTTGATGCCCAGGCTCGCCAGCCAGTAATACAGCCACATGGCATGGGTGCCGGTGGGGAAGGTCTGGGCAAAGGTCAGCGGATTGCCGCCTTTTTTCACGTGTTCGGCCAGTTGCGCGCCATTGGTCACGCCGGCTTCTTTAAGCTGCTTGGAAAGGGTGATGGCCTGGCCGTTCTGGTTCAGGCCCATCAGCACGGCCATGTCCGTCTGTGGGCCAGCGATGCCCAACTGCGCGCCATACATCATGCCGTAGAGCACGTGGGCGGCATCCAGTTCGCCGGTATTGAGCTTGTCGCGTACGCCGGCCCACGAGGCTTCCTTGCTCGGGGTGATCGACAGACCATATTTCTCGCCGAAACCCTGAGTGGCGGCGACCACCACCGAGGCGCAATCGGTCAGTGGGATGAAGCCGACTTTCAGCGCGGCTTTTTCCGGCGCATCGGAGCCGGCGGCCCAGACGCTGCTGCGCAACGTGGCCGGAGCGGAAAGGCCTAGGGCGGCGATGCCACCGACTGCGCCGGCCATGGCGACGGAGGTTTTCAGAAAGTCACGGCGGCTGTGCTGGCTCGGGGTCTTCGAATCACGATCGGTCATGAAGTGTTCCTTTTCTTGCCGCTTGCACGGCGGAAACAAAAAAACGGCGTACGCCAGGCCACCCGATGGGAGAGGGTGACCTGACGGACGCCGTTGTCCGTGATCCGCGGCGCACCGCCGTTGGTGTGCTGCGCAGGAATCTTGCTGAGGGTGTTTGCAAGGGCCTTGCCAATCTTGCCAAGACCTGGGGGGAAGCAACTGGCCTGGCGCCGATTGCAGGCTAGAGCGGTTCTAGGTTTTAGATTTTTAGTTATCTAGATCAGATAGTTAAAAGATAAATATGATCTTTATTATGAAGCTTAAGCTGCGCCAATCAGCAGCGTTAGACAGGGGGCATCGCACGGTTTGGCAGCACTGTTTGAGCCATTGGCGTGCACGCGTGCACGGGTTTGAGCGCTTTTGGTTCGGTTTTCCCTACGGCCTTGTCGCGCCGGCCCCAGCGCTTATAGGTCAATAGTCAATCAGCCCACGCCATGCCATGCATCAGCGGCGAATCGAGCCCGGCGCACCGTAGCTGGCGCACTCAATAAGCAGGTTTGGCTTGCGCCTCTTCGACGAAGTCCCTGAGCCATCTGAGTACCTCCACGGCATCCCAGCGCGCCGGATCGAACATGGCGTAGGCCAGCCCCTGGTAACCGACGACATCCAACTGCTTGTGGTAGCCGGCACGTTGTAGCAGGGCCTCGATTTCGGCGAAGCAGGTGTTGAAATGCACCCGGGAGAACGGCGTTTTGCCTTCGGTGACAATGCCCTCCAGGTGTAACTCGGCGACGGTCGCCCGCACTTTTTCCAGCGGCATGCGGTTCACGCTGTGTTTCAACTGCAGTACGTCCAGCATCGTGGCACTCCTGGTTGACGCGATGGATTGGCCAGAACCTGCTGCTGTGCTGGCCTGACAAGGGTAATCGAAAAGTACTGTACAAATAAACAGTATTTGATTAATAGTATGTCCAACACGCCCCACGGTTCACTCATCCGGCCATGCCATGTGGTTGCAACGCCACCGGCCACAGGCCCTGCAGAGGAGCAAGTAGCAATGCAACAGATGCTTATGACGATTGTGCTGTTGATCTTGTTGAGTGGCTGCGCCCAGCCGCAGGTCGAGCAACCGAAAGCCAATGGCACTTATCTGGTGATTGAGAACAGCCAGGCCTGGGCGGTACTGGTGTCCGATGGCAAGCGGGTGGAGGAGCACGGTACGGTGATCGACGTGATCAAGCTGCCCAGTCAGCACTCGGCGGTCGCGGCCAGCTATGTGATCGAAACGCCCAACTGTGGCCGGGTGCAATGGTTGACCGAGCGCGCGGATGCCGCGGATGGAGCCACTACCCTGATGTCGCTGCATAACAACAAACAGCTTGGCGACGCCGGCTGCGTGATCGGCGATGGCCTCAGTCGGGTGTGGACGGTGCTGGATTATTCGGGTTGAGAGGCGCGCTAAACGCCGCGAAGTAACGCGTATGGCCCTGCCCACAAAGCACTTCGCGGCGCACCAACGGGTTGCTTAGCTGTTAGGTGCCTTGCGCGCTTTGCCCGCCACTGGCGCTTCAATTAAACCATCGGCGCGGAACATCGCCTTGATGCCGCGTACGGCCTGACGAATCCGATCCTGGTTTTCGATCAGCGCGAAGCGCACATGGTCGTCGCCGTAATCGCCGAAGCCGATGCCGGGTGACACGCAGACCTTGGCTTCCAATAGCAGTTTCTTAGCGAACTCCAAGGAGCCGAGCGTAGCGTAGGGTTCGGGGATCTTGGCCCAGACGTACATCGAGGCCTTGGGGTTTTCCACCATCCAGCCGATTTCATGCAGCCCTTTGACCAATACGTTGCGCCGTTGCCGGTATTGCTCGGCGATGTCGCGCACGCATTGCTGATCGCCTTCCAGGGCGGCGATGGCAGCCACTTGCAGCGGGGTGAAGGTGCCGTAGTCGTGGTAGCTCTTGATCCGTGCCAGGGCATTGACCAGTTCTTTATTGCCGACCATGAAGCCGATACGCCAGCCGGCCATGTTGTAGCTCTTCGACAGGGTGAAGAACTCCACGGCAATGTCCTTGGCGCCCGACACCTGCATGATCGACGGGGCTTTCCAGCCGTCGTAGACGATATCGGCGTAGGCCAGGTCGTGGATCACCAGCACGTCGTACTGTTTGGCCAGGGCCACCACGCGCTCGAAGAAATCCAGTTCCACGCACTGCGCAGTGGGGTTGGAGGGGAAGCCGAGGATCATCATCTTCGGTTTGGGGATCGACTCGCGGATGGCGCGCTCCAGTTCGGCGAAGAAGTCCACGCCGGGAATCAGCGGCACCGAACGCACCTGGGCGCCGGCGATCACTGCGCCATAGATGTGAATCGGGTAGCTGGGGTTGGGCACCAGCACCGTGTCGCCATGGTCCAGGGTGGCCAGCATCAGGTGCGCCAACCCTTCCTTGGAGCCGATGGTGACGATGGCTTCGCTGTCCGGGTCGATCTCCACCGCATAGCGGTCCTGATACCAGCGCGAAATGGCGCGGCGCAGGCGTGGAATACCGCGTGAGGTGGAGTAGCCGTGGGTGTCTTCACGCTGGGCGACTTGCACCAGCTTCTCGACGATATGCGGCGGCGTGGCGCCGTCCGGGTTGCCCATGCTGAAGTCGATGATGTCTTCGCCGCGCCGACGGGCGGCCATCTTCAGTTCGGCGGTGATATTGAAAACGTAGGGGGGGAGTCGATCGATGCGCGCAAAGCGGCGCGAAGCTTGGTCAGCCATGCTTTCCTCGGATACGTAAGCGCCCGGAACCGTCCGAGCGACGTTGGCCAGTGCGCTGGCCAGGTGGCGAAGATAAGCGCAGTGCCAAGGACTTGTCGAGGGGCAGGTCTACGCGGCCCTACCCAGGTTGCCGCGATGGCCTGCGCCTATACGGCGGTTTTCAGGCTGGCGTTGTGCGTTTCAGCTCGGTCAACAGCGCGATCAGCGTTTCGATGTCCGCATCGCGAGTACGCCAGGATGAGACGCTGAGGCGAAATGCCGGCCGATCCTGCCAGACGGTCGGGCCGAACCACACTTGGCCTGAGCGCTGCGCGGCGACGCGGATCGCCACGGTTTGCGCATCGCTGTCGGCGCGCACCAGTACCTGGTTCAGCACCACCCGGTTGAGTACCTGATAGCCGGCGGCGCGCAGTTGGTCAGCCAGGTAGCTGGCCTGGCGCAGGTGGCGGTCGATCAGTTCGCGCAGCCCGGTGCGGCCGAGCGCTGACAGGGCGGCCCAGACCGGGATGCCGCGAGCACGGCGGGAGAATTCCAGGGTGAGGTTTTTCTGCGCGTCTTGGGTGGCCGTGGCGTAGGCCGCATCGCTGTTCATCGCGGCAGCCAGGGCTGCGGCATCGCGGCAGATGGCCATGGCGCCATCGTAGGGGGTGTTCAGCCATTTATGCCCGTCGGTGGTCCAGCTGTCGGCCAACTCGACGCCGGCCGCTAGATGAGCCGAGGACGAGGCCCGGGCCCAGAGGCCGAAGGCACCGTCGATATGCACCCAGGCGCCGGCTGCTTTGGCGCGCGGTAGCAGCTCAGCGAAGGGGTCGAACTCCCCTGTGTTCACCTCGCCGGCTTGCAGGCAGAGCAGGGTCATGTCATCCAGCGCGGGCAGTTGCTGTGGATCAATCCGGCCGTGGCTGTCGGTGGGCGCGACGATCAGGCGTTTCATGCCGAAACCGAGGATGCGCAAGGCTTTCTTCACCGTGATATGGCAAGTCGCGGAGACCACTACGCGGATTTCCGGGGCGCCCATCAGGCCGTCGCCGTCGAAGTCCCAGCCTTGGCGCGCCAGCAGTACGCGCCGCGCCGCGCAAAGGCAGGCCAGGGTGCACGCGGTGGCACTGGTGCCGAAGCCGACTGCGCTGTCACGTGGCAGGTCGAGCAACTCGGTGACCCACTGCCCGGCAATGCGCTCCAGTGCAGCGGCGGCGGGGGAGTTATCGAACGACGAGGCGCATTGGTCCCAGGCCAATACCAGGCGTTCCGCCGCAGCCGCGGCGGGTAGGGTGGCGCCGATGACGAAGCCGAAATAACGTGGACCGTTGGAGGCGACCGTGGCCGGCGAGCCGATCTCATCCAGGCGGCGCAATACCTCAATGGCAGGATAACCGTGATCCGGCACGGGCTCGTCGAGGGTCTTGAGCCTGTCGAGGGCCGCTTGCGCCGGGAACACCTCGCGCGCAGTAATTCCGTCGAAATAGTGCAAGGCACGGCGATCGGCTTCGGCCAGCAAATGACGTTCTTCGTGGGGCGTGCTCATGCGCGGCCTCGTTGGCGGCGGTGATGGGGCTTCTACCTTATCCAGCGTAGCGCCGCCGCAGCAGGCACACCTGCTTGCGTATACGGCCGTACAGTGCGGACCGCAAGGGGATGCCGGGCGGCACAGTGACGTGCCCAGCGATACAGTTTGAGGGGGCGGGCGCTTCGCGGTCGAAGCACCCGGTTCGGTTCAACTGCCGAGCATATCGTGCATGGCGATGATCTGTTCGGCGACCTGAATCAGCTTCTGTTGACGGCTCATGGCCTGGCGGCGCATCAGCGTGTAGGCATCTTCTTCGTTGCAGCTCTTCATCTTCATCAACAGGCCTTTGGCCAGTTCGATACGCTTGCGTTCGGCCAACTGGGCGTCGCGCGCCTGCAATTGCGCGCGCAACGCTTGGTCGCTCTCGAAGCGCGCCATGGCCACGTCGAGTATCGGTTGCAGGCGTTGGGCGTGAATGCCTTCGACAATGTAGGCGCTGACCCCGGACTGGATGGCTTGGCGCATCACCGTGGGGTCGTGCTCGTCGGTGAACATGACGATGGGCCGCGGTTGGTCACGGCTGACCAGCACCACTTGCTCCATCACGTCGCGGCTGGGTGACTCGGTGTCGATAAGGATGACATCGGGGCGCACGGCCTCGACGCGTTCGGGCAGGTCGATGGTCAACCCGGATTCGTCGATCACCTCGAAGCCGGCTTCGATTAGCGCGCTTTTCAGGCGACCGACCTTCTTCGGGGTGTCGTTGATCAATAGGATACGCAGCATGAGCATGGCTCTCCGGGCAGTTACAGGGCGACAGCGGTGCTGTCGGCCATGGCGTGGAGGGTAAAGCTGCGGGCATAGCCGGCCGGGTCAGTGCCATCCCAGGTCGTACCGTCGAGCAGTGTGCTGCTACGCAGTTCGCCGGGAACGCCGATATTCAAAGCCTCGGCCGCTTTGCGGTAGAGGTCAAGCTGTTGCACCTGGCGGGCGATGCCGAGGTAGTCAGGATCGTCGCGCAGCAGTCCCCAGCGGCGGAACTGGGTCATGAACCATATGCCATCGGAGAGGTAGGGCATGTTCACCGCACCGTCGGCATGAAAGCGCAGCGGGTGCGCATCCTGCCAGGCGTGGCCGAGGCCGTCTTGGTATTGCCCGAGAAAGCGCGGCTGGATGGCGCTGAGTGGCGCGTCGACATATTCGCTGCCGCTGAGCAACTGGGCCGCGCTGCGTTTGTTCTCTTCGCTCTCATCGATAAAGCGGCTGGCTTCCAGCACGGCCATGACCAGGGCGCGGGCGGTGTTGGGGTATTGCTCGACAAATGCACGGGTGCAACCGAGTACTTTTTCCGGATGATCGGTCCAGATCGACTGGGTGGTGGCGAGGGTAAAGCCGAGGTTCTCATTCACCGCTTGCGCGCACCAGGGCTCGCCAACGCAGAAGCCATCGATGCGCCGGGCCTTGAGGTGAGCGACCATCTGTGGCGGCGGTACGACAACGCTGTCGACATCGTTGAGTGGATGGATGCCCTGACTGGCCAGCCAATAATAGAGCCACATGGCATGGGTGCCGGTGGGAAAGGTTTGGGCAAAGGTGAGTTTTGCGCCACCTTGGTGCGCGCGCAGATTCAGTGCGTCGCTTGTGGTCACGCCGGCGAACTTCAGCGCCTGCGACAGGTTTATGCTTTGCCCGTTCTGGTTGAGGCCCATCAACACCGCCATGTCGGTCGCCGGAGCGCCGCCGAGGCCGAGTTGCACACCATAGATCAAGCCATAGAGGCTGTGTGCGGCATCCAGTTCGCCGCTCAGCAGTTTGTCGCGCAGGGTCGCCCAGGAGGCCTGGCGTTGCAGGTTGAGGGTCAAGCCATAGGGCTGGGCGAAGCCCTGGGTGGCGGCGACAATCAGCGAGGCTGAGTCGGTCAGGGCCATAAAGCCGAGGTTCAGTGCGCTCTTTTCCGGTGCATCGCTACCGGCGACCCAGGCCAATGCATCGCCCCGGGTGATGTATTGCTCGCTCATTGCGCTTTTCCCATCTCAACACAAAAAGGCGCCGCACCAGTGGCTGCCTATGGCAGCGGCTGGAACGACGCCATTGTCTATGGGCCGATTCCGCCGTTGGTAAGGGCCCTGTTGCGAGGATAGAAGCAAGCCATATGCCAGCAGTCGATATTGTGCGAGCCGGTTGTTGAGCGGCCCCTGCTTGAGCAGGGTGAGGGGGCTGGTGTCGGGCTCAGCGTTCGAGCATTTGCTTGACCGCGCTTTGCGGAATCTGTTGACGCCGCCCCTCGCTGTCGGTGAATTCGATCATCCCGGTGTCGTCGTCCAACTGCGGCTTGCCATCGCTGGTGAGCATCTGGCCGTCAGTGGTGGTGATGATGTATTCGCTGCTGCAGCCTGCGAGGCCGACCAGGCACAGCAAAACGATGATCCAGTGTTTCATGGGCTTCTCCAGGTGAATTACGTGGCGCACTGAGGTGCTCCATTTCTGACGGTAGCTGGTGGTTTTACGCCCGCAAGGCGGCAAACAAGAAAAGGCGCTGGTTCCGTCAGGTGTTGTCCGGTGGCAGATTTCTCCGGAGCGGATAGGGTGCTTCGTCCGCGGCTGTCGCCGCTGCAACGGTGTTTCGAGCGGTGGGCGCTTGGCCGTACGAGTAATAGCGAGAGCACCGCACTAGGTTCTGTACTTGTTAACTGTTGATGCGCTCCAGCGCCTTTAGCCGGGTAAGCGGGGCTGGTGTGAACGATTAAACCCGCATACGGGAGTCGTGCGCTGACTGAGTCGGAGGGGCTTTAGCTGCGAGCGCTTTGGCCTGTTGTGAGCCCGTTGCCTGAACTGCGGCATAGCCAAACAAAAAACCCCGCACTAGGCGGGGCTTTTCTTGATGCTGAGAGCGTTAGGCTTGCACGACCGGGATATTAGCGTTCGCTGCGGCTTCACGGAACTCGGCGATCTGGTCGAAACTCAGGTAGCGGTAAACGTCCGCTGCCATGGTGTCGATTTCCTTCGCGTAGACCATGTACTCCTCAACGGTCGGCAGGCGACCGAGGATCGACGCCACCGACGCCAGCTCGGCCGAAGCCAGGTAGACGTTGGCGCCATCGCCCAGACGGTTGGGGAAGTTACGGGTCGAGGTCGAGACCACGGTGGAGTTCGGTTCGACGCGTGCCTGGTTGCCCATGCACAGCGAGCAGCCCGGCATTTCCATGCGCGCGCCGGCCTTGCCGTAGATGCCGTAGTAGCCTTCTTCGGTCAGTTGGTGAGCGTCCATCTTGGTCGGCGGCGACAGCCACAGACGGGTTGGCAGCTGACCCTTGACCTGATCCAGCAGTTTACCGGCCGCGCGGAAGTGACCGATGTTGGTCATGCACGAACCGATGAACACTTCGTCGATTTTCTCGCCAGCCACGCTGGAGAGCAGGCGGGCGTCGTCCGGATCGTTCGGTGCGCAGAGCACCGGCTCTTTGATGTCGGCCAGGTCGATTTCGATGACTTCGGCGTATTCGGCGTCAGCATCGGCAACCATCAGCTCCGGGTTGGCGATCCAGGCTTCCATCGCTTGAGCACGGCGCTCCAGGGTGCGCGCATCGCCGTAGCCTTCGCCGATCATCCAGCGCAGCAGGGTGATGTTGGAGCTCAGGTACTCGGTGATCGACTCTTTCGACAGCTTGATGGTGCAACCGGCAGCCGAACGTTCGGCCGAGGCGTCGGACAGCTCGAACGCTTGCTCGATGCTCAGGTTGTCCAGGCCTTCGATTTCCAGGATGCGGCCGGAGAAGGCGTTCTTCTTGCCTTTCTTCTCTACGGTCAGCAGGCCAGCCTGGATCGCGTAGTAAGGAATGGCATGCACCAGGTCACGCAGGGTGACGCCCGGTTGCATTTTGCCTTTGAAGCGCACCAGGATCGATTCCGGCATGTCCAGTGGCATAACGCCAGTGGCGGCGGCGAAGGCCACCAGACCGGAACCGGCCGGGAACGAGATGCCCATCGGGAAGCGGGTGTGCGAGTCACCACCGGTGCCGACGGTGTCCGGCAGCAGCATGCGGTTCAGCCAGCTGTGGATGATGCCGTCGCCCGGACGCAGGGAAACGCCGCCGCGGGTCATGATGAAGTCAGGCAGGGTGTGGTGCGTGGTGACGTCGATCGGCTTCGGGTAGGCCGCGGTGTGGCAGAACGACTGCATCACCAGGTCAGTGGAGAAGCCCAGGCATGCCAGGTCTTTCAGCTCATCGCGGGTCATCGGCCCGGTGGTGTCCTGGGAGCCGACGGTGGTCATCTTCGGTTCGCAGTAGGTGCCTGGGCGAACGCCCGCGACGCCACAGGCTTTGCCGACCATCTTCTGCGCCAGGGTGAAACCCTTGGTGCTTTCAGCCGGTGCTTCAGGCTTCTTGAACAGATCGGACGGTGGCAGACCCAGTTCGGCACGCGCCTTCTCGGTCAGGCCGCGGCCGATGATCAGCGGGATACGGCCGCCAGCGCGCACTTCGTCGAGCAGCACCGGGGTCTTCATTTCGAAGGTGGTCAGGACTTCGTCGCTGTTGTGCTTGGTGACTTTGCCAGCATGCGGGTACAGGTCGATCACGTCGCCCATGTGCATGTTGGTGACGTCGAATTCGATTGGCAGTGCGCCGGCATCTTCCATGGTGTTGTAGAAGATCGGGGCAATTTTGCTGCCGAAACAGAAACCGCCAGCGCGCTTGTTCGGCACATAAGGTACGTCGTCGCCGAAGAACCACAGCACCGAGTTGGTCGCCGATTTACGCGAGGAGCCGGTACCGACCACGTCGCCGACGTAGGCGATCGGGAAGCCTTGACCGCGCATTTCTTCGATCTGCTTCATCGGACCGGTGACGCCTTGCTCGTCCGGCACGATGCCGTCGCGGGCCATTTTCAGCATGGCCAGGGCGTGCAGCGGGATATCCGGACGCGACCAGGCATCTGGAGCCGGCGACAGGTCGTCGGTGTTGGTTTCGCCGGTAACCTTGAATACGCGCAGGCTGATCTTGTCGGCCAGGGTCGGGCGGTTCTTGAACCATTCGCCATCGGCCCAGGACTGCATCACACCTTTGGCGTGAGCATTGCCGTTCTTGGCTTTTTCCGCGACATCGTGGAAGGCATCGAACATCAGCAGGGTGTGCTTGAGCTCTTCAGCGGCAACCGGGGCCAGTTCGGCGTCGTCCAGCAACTCGACCAGGGTGACGATGTTGTAGCCGCCTTGCATGGTGCCGAGCAGCTCAACGGCGCGCTTCTTGTCGAGCAGAGGGGATTTGGCTTCGCCCTTGGCCAGCGCGGAAAGGAAACCGGCCTTTACGTAGGCGGCTTCGTCCACACCTGGCGGAACACGGTTGGTGATCAGGTCTACCAGGAAAGCTTCTTCGCCAGCGGGCGGGTTTTTCAGCAGCTCGACCAGGCCTGCGGTTTGTTCGGCGTTCAGCGGCTGGGGCACGATACCCTGAGCGGCACGCTCTGCTACGTGTTTGCGATAGGCTTCAAGCACAGTTATTACCCTCATCATTGGTCCCAAAGGGTTGTCCGGGACGCGATCCAGAAAACCCTGAACCAAGCGCTTCGTGGCTTTATGAGCCGCTTAGCCGAGGTTTCAGAGGTTTCTTCCAGAAGCTGCTTTCAAAGTTTTACGCCGGCAGGACGGGGTAGATGAGGGCTGGCGCGGACACTTGGTGGGCTCCAAGCGCCGGCGCCAACATCGTACCTGCAGGATCGACTGTGCTCGTGACGCTTTGAAAACAGCTTCCAACGGACATTGGCGCCTATTAAAGGCGGGCCGATTCTACTGGAAAGCTTTCATAAAGTTAAGCTAAAGCCCCGGTATATACAGGGCTGATCTGACCTAGACAAAAGGCTAACAGGCTGTTGAAAAATCTAGGCGAGGCAGCTGAGACAAGGCAAAACGCTCGCAACGCAGCGCAGCGAAGTAACAGCCGCAGGGCGAACGTAATGAGTCAAAAACGCAGTTTACGTGGTGTAAATGAGCATTTTTAGGCCGTTTTAACGCCGTATCGGCAACGTAGGTAGTTTTTCAGCGGCCTGCTAAGATGCCTGCTTGTTCGCCTAGTGTGTTTGTCTTCGTTATGTCCAACCAGCGCATCAAAACCCCGTGTGTCGGCCTTTGCTCAACTGTTTACGGTGACTTGGTGTGCCGTGGCTGCAAACGCTTTCATCATGAAGTGATCAACTGGAACGGCTACAACGACGAGGAAAAATATGCCGTCTGGCTGCGCCTGGAGGTGCTATTGGTGCAGGTGATGGCGGCCAAGCTGGAAGTTTTCGACGCCGCGCGCCTGCGCAATCAGCTGGAACAACGAAAAATTCGCTTCGTGCCACAGCAGTCGCCGTATTGCTGGGCCTACCAGTTGATTGCCCGTGGCGCGCGGGTGATCAGCCAGTTGGAGGCTTACGGCATGGTGTTGTTGCCGGAGTTTCGTGGTTGGACCTTGCCGGAGCTGCGCGACGCCATCGATCGCGAGTTCTTCCTGCTCTCCGAGGCGCATTACGAGCGCTACATCGCCCCGAGCTTTCTGCGCGAAGGCCTACACGCGCGTCTTTGAAGCGAGGCGCTGCCCGCCCTCGTGCCGGCTGCGCGTTTGCAGCGGCGGCAACCTGGCTATTTATACGACAAAGCCGCCTGAATAAGGCGGCTTTGTCGTATGGCGGCGCTCAGCGTTGGGCAACCAGCTCTTCCAGGTGGGCAATGATGTCGTCTGGCTTGAGCACCAGCACATCGCTTTCCAGGGCGTCGAGCGTCACTTCCGCGGTGTTGCCGATCAGTGCGCCCGAGAGGCCGGTTCGCGCCACGGTGCCAATCACCGTGACAGCGGCATTCAACTGGTGGGCGATTTGCGGAATCAACACGTCAGCCGGTCCTTCGGCAATGTGCAGGCGTTCGTTGGCGATCTCGTATTCGGCTTGGAACGCCCGACATTGCTCGCGATAGCGTGCTTCGATGGTTTCCTTCAGCTGAAAGGTCGGGTCGCCTGCCGAGAGCATGGGCGAAGGGTGAGCGCTCATGACATGCAGCTCGGCCTTGGCCAGGGCGGCGATGTCATAGCCGTGGCTGATAATGCTGGCGTGCAGCGTGCGGTGTTCGCCATCCGCGTTACCGACGTCGACCGCAGCAAGGATGATGCCGCCGGCCCAGGGTTTCTCGGTTTTCACCATCAGCACCGGGCTCGGGCAATAGCGCAGGAGCTTCCAGTCGTCCGGGGTGAGGATGGCTTTTTTCAATGGGTTGTCGGGGAAGTGCTGTTTGATCACCAGGCCGCAGCCTTCGGCCTGTTGCACGGTCACGATGGTGCTGTGCGGGGTTTCGTGCCACGCCTGTTGGCTGGAGATGCTGTAACCCTCCTGTTCGAGGCCGGAACACAGCTCCTTCAGGTATCCCGAGTGATCGCTCTTTTTATCGCAGACCAGCAAATGCAGGTGCGATTGCGTCACCCCGGCGATCAATTTGGCCCGTTTTAGCGCCAGACCTTCTGGTTTGTCGGGCTCTATCACCACCAAAATGCTGCGGATAGCTTGCATGATCGTCTCCCTGTGACGTGAGTTGGGCTTTACACAACTATAGATGCCACAACCGCACTGTGTTCTTGACCGGTATTCAACGGCATGGCTGGCTGTTCGCGCGGCCATTCGTATAATGGCCCGCCCGGCAGAACAGCCAGGGTGTTTATCTACTTGCGTGAGCCTATACACGTGTTACCTGAAATCGATTTTTTTCACCGTCGTTCACTGTTTGTGCCGCGTCCGTACGGGGCTTGCGCATGAGCCTGCCGGAGATCCACGAGTTTCTCGGCTGCCGCACGCCGGCCGCCTGGGTCGAGGCCGCCTTGGCCAACCCGGAAATCCTGCTGATCGACCACAAGAACTGCGAGTTCAAGGCCGCGAGCACCGCCCTGAGTCTGATGGCCAAGTACAGCACCCATGTCGATTTGATCAACATGATGTCGCGTCTGGCGCGCGAAGAGTTGGTGCACCATGAGCAAGTGCTACGCATCATGAAACGCCGCAAAATCGGCTTACGCCCGGTCTCCGCGGCGCGCTACGCCTCGGCGCTGCGTAAAGTGGTGCGCACCCATGATCCGCATCGGCTGGTCGACACCCTGGTGGTCGGTGCCTTTATCGAGGCGCGCAGTTGCGAGCGTTTCGAGGCGCTGGTGCCGCACCTGGACGAGGAGTTGGGCAAGTTCTACTTCGGCCTGCTGAAAAGCGAGGCCCGGCACTTCCAGGGTTATCTGAAGTTGGCCTATCAATACGGCGACGAACAGGATGTGGCGCAAGCGATTGAGCGGGTGAGGGCAGTGGAGCAGGAGTTGATCGAGTCCCCGGACAGCGAATTTCGCTTCCACAGCGGCGTACCGGCAGCCTGAGATTGGACAAGACATAGTCCCATACCCACAAAAAACGCCCATCAGGGCGTTTTTTGTAGGTGCAGGCAGGCTCATGCGTCCAGCGCAAAGGGCGCCAGTTGGTAACCCTGTTCATCGATCTGCAAGGCCCAGCCTTGCTTGTCCCAGTCGCCCAGAACGATACGCCGCGCGGGCTGGCCATCCACCTCAAGCTTGTGCAGGGCAGGCCTGTGGGTGTGGCCGTGAATCAGCGTGCGCACGGCGTTATCAGCCATCACACGTGGTATTTCGGCAGGGGTGACATCGACGATGTCGCCGGCTTTCAGGCGAGTTTGTACGCGGCTTTCCTTGCGCAGCTTGCGCGCCAGCTTGTGCCGGGTGGCCAATGGCAGGTGGCGCAGGATGAACAGGCTCAGCGGGTTACGCAGCCAACGGCGCAGGCGCATGTAGGCTGGGTCCTGGGTGCACAGGCTATCGCCATGCATCAATAGCACCGGCTCGCCGGCCAGTTCGATCACGCTGGGGTCGCGCAGCAGGGTACAGCCGGCTTCGCGGCAAAACTCCCGACCAATCATGAAGTCGCGGTTGCCGTGCATCAGGTAGATGCGCGTGCCGCTGTCGCTCAATTGGCGCAGGGACTGAGCAATCGAGCGTTGAAAAGGGCTGATGGCGTCGTCGCCTACCCACACTTCGAAGAAGTCGCCGAGGATATACAGGGTTTCGGCGTGGATGGCGCGAGTCTGCAGGAAATGCAGGAACGCCCGGCTGATATCCGGGCGCTCCTCTTCAAGATGCAAGTCGGAGATCAGTAGGATCACTCAACGATCTCGGCGCGCTCGATGATCACGTCGTCGACCGGGACGTCTTGATGGCCGGATTTCATGGTGGTGGCAACGCCTTTGATCTTGGTCACTACGTCCATGCCTTCGACCACTTCGCCGAATACGGTATAGCCCCAGCCTTGCACGGTCGGTGCGCTGTGGTCGAGGAAGGTGTTGTCAGCGACGTTGATGAAAAACTGCGCGGAGGCCGAATGCGGTTCCATGGTGCGAGCCATGGCCACGGTACCGATTGTGTTGGAAACGCCGTTATTGGCTTCGTTCTTGATGGTGGCACGGGTGGCTTTTTGCTTCATGCCCGGCTCGAAACCGCCGCCCTGGACCATAAAATTGCTAATCACCCGGTGGAAAACGGTGTTGTCGTAGTGGCCGTCTTTCACGTACTGCTTGAAGTTGGCCACGGTTTCCGGGGCTTTGTCTTCGAACAGGTTGAGGGTGATGACGCCGTGGTTGGTGTGCAGCTTGATCATGTTGGTAATCGCTCTGTCGAAAAATCCAAGAGCCGGCCCAATCTCTCGCGGTGCGCAGTAGGTATTGAGCCGGCTCTAAGGCCTGTCAGGGGGTTGACAGCTTCGGCTATGATAAGCGCTTTGTATAAGCCGGCCTACCCTGAGAGCCTGTCCACAACCTGCTGCGCGTTGGCTAAACGGCGTTGAAAACCACCTTGGAATGCTCATTTACATCCGTAAACTCCGCTTCCTCGGCTGTTTTCGCCACCGTTTAGCTCTAGCTCGCAAGGGTGTGAACAGGCTCTGAATCGTGCCCCGCACTCGCCAAGGACCCCATGAGCAAGCCAGAAACTGTCGCCGCCGCTAACTTTCTTCGTCCCATCGTCCAGGCCGATCTGGATACCGGCAAGCACGCGAAGATCATCACCCGTTTTCCGCCGGAGCCCAATGGCTACCTGCACATCGGCCATGCCAAGTCGATCTGCTTGAACTTCGGTCTGGCCAAGGAATTTGGTGGCGAGTGCAACCTGCGCTTCGACGACACCAACCCGGCCAAGGAAGACCAGGAATACATCGACGCGATCAAGAGTGACGTGCAGTGGCTGGGCTTCCAGTGGGCCGGCGAGGAGCGTTACGCCTCCAACTATTTTGACCAGTTGCACGACTGGGCCGTCGCGCTGATCAAGGCCGGTAAGGCCTATGTCGACGACTTGTCGCCGGATGAGGCGCGTGCATACCGTGGCAACCTCAACGAGCCTGGCAAGAACAGCCCGTTCCGTGAGCGCTCGGTGGCAGACAACCTCGACCTGTTCGCCCGCATGAAAGCCGGCGAGTTCCCGGACGGCGCCCGTGCCCTGCGCGCGAAGATCGACATGGCGTCGCCGAACATGAACCTGCGCGACCCGATCCTCTACCGCATTCGCCACGCGCATCATCACCAGACTGGCGACAAGTGGTGCATCTACCCCAGCTACGACTTCACCCATGGTCAGTCGGACGCCATCGAAGGCATCACTCACTCGATCTGCACCCTGGAGTTTGAGGATCACCGGCCGCTCTACGAGTGGTTCCTTGAGCAGCTGCCGGTGCCGGCGCAGCCGCGTCAGTACGAATTCGCCCGCCTCAACCTCAACTACACCATCACCAGCAAGCGCAAGCTCAAGCAGTTGGTGGACGAGAAGCATGTACAGGGCTGGGATGACCCGCGCATGTCGACGCTCAGTGGCTACCGGCGCCGTGGCTACACCCCAGCGGCTATCCGTACCTTCTGCGACATGGTTGGGGTCAACCGCGCCGGTGGCGTGGTCGACATCGGCATGCTCGAATTCGCCATCCGCGAAGACCTCGACGCCTCCGCCGCACGCGCCATGTGCGTGCTCAAGCCGCTCAAGGTCGTGATCACCAACTACCCCGAGGGCCAGGTCGAGAACCTTGAACTGCCGCGCCATCCCAAGCAGGACATGGGGGCGCGCGTGCTGCCATTCAGCCGCGAGATCTATATCGATGCCAGCGACTTCGAAGAAGTCCCGCCGGCCGGCTTCAAGCGCCTGACCCCCGGCGGCGAAGCACGCCTGCGCGGCAGCTACGTGATTCGCGCCGACGAAGCGATCAAGGACGCCGCGGGTAATATCGTCGAACTGCGCTGCTCCTATGACGAAAACACCCTGGGCAAGAACCCCGAAGGGCGCAAGGTCAAAGGCGTGATCCACTGGGTGCCGGCTGCTGAAAGCGTCGAGTGTGAAGTGCGTCTGTACGACCGCCTGTTCCGCTCGGCCAACCCGGAGAAGGCCGAAGAGGGCGAAAGCTTCCTCGACAACATCAACCCCGAATCGCTGGTGGTGCTCACCGGTTGTCGCGCCGAGCCATCGCTGGCGGATGCCGCCCCGGAAGAGCGCTTCCAGTTCGAGCGCGAAGGCTACTTCTGCGCCGACAGCAAAGACAGCAAGCCGGGGGCGCCGGTGTTTAACCGCACCGTGACCCTGCGTGACTCCTGGGCCTGATGCCCGGGAGGTTCGAATGCCGTACTAAACACGGGCCAGCGCATTGGCCCGTGGTTTCCAAGGAATCGTGATGCTCTCGATCTACAACACGCTGACCAAAAGCAAAGACGAACTCAAACCGCTGGTGGGTAATCACGTGCGCATGTACGTGTGCGGCATGACCGTCTACGACTTCTGCCATATCGGCCACGCGCGGGTGATGGTGGCGTTCGACGTGGTCGCGCGCTGGCTGCGTCATCGCGGCTATGAGCTGACCTACGTGCGCAATATCACCGACATCGACGACAAGATCATCCGGCGCGCCAACGACAACGGCGAGCCGTTCGAAGCGCTGGTCGAGCGCATGATCGCCGCGATGCACGAAGACGAAGCGCGTCTCAACGTGCTGCGCCCGGATCAGGAGCCTCGCGCCACCGAGCACATCGCCGGCATGCACAGCATGATCCAGACCCTGATCGACAAAGGCTTCGCTTACGCCCCGGGCAACGGCGACGTGTACTACCGTGTCGGCAAGTTCGTCGGCTACGGCAAGCTGTCGCGCAAGAAGATCGAAGACCTGAAGATCGGCGCGCGCATCGAGGTCGATGAAGCCAAGGACGATCCACTCGACTTTGTCCTGTGGAAGGGCGTCAAGCCAGGTGAGCCGAGCTGGCCATCGCCCTGGGGCGCCGGCCGGCCAGGCTGGCACATCGAGTGCTCGGTGATGTCGACCTGCTGCTTGGGCGAGACCTTCGACATCCATGGCGGCGGCCCGGACCTGGTGTTCCCGCACCATGAAAACGAAATCGCGCAGAGCGAAGCCGCCACCGGCAAGCTCTACGCTAACGCCTGGATGCATGCCGGTGCGGTACGCGTGGATGGCGAGAAGATGTCCAAATCGCTGGGCAACTTCTTCACCATCCGCGAGGTGCTGGAGAAGTACCACCCGGAGGTGGTGCGCTACCTGCTGGTGGCCAGCCACTACCGCAGCGCCATCAACTACTCGGAAGACAGTCTCAAGGAAGCCAAAGGCGCGCTGGAGCGCTTCTATCATGCGTTGCGCGGTTTGCCCGAGGCCGCGCCGGCCGGTGGCGAGGCCTTCGTCGAACGTTTCAGCGCGGCGATGGACGACGACTTCAACTCGCCGGAAGCCTGCGCCGTGCTGTTCGAGATGGTCCGCGAGGTCAACCGCCTGCGCGATAGCGATCCGCAAGCCGCTGCTGGTCTGGCTGCTCGGCTGAAAGAGCTGGCCGGCCTGCTCGGTGTGCTGCAACTGCCGCCGGATACCTTCCTGCAAGCCGGCGCCGCTGGCAAGGTCGACGCCGCCGCAGTCGACGCCCTGATCGCCGCGCGCCTGCAAGCCCGCGCCGAGAAGAACTGGAGCGAATCCGACCGCATCCGCGACCAGCTCACCGCCATGGGCGTGGTGCTCGAAGACGGCAAGGGTGCCACGACCTGGCGCCTGGCCGAGTAAGCTGTTTGCCTGCATAAAAAAGCCGCTTTCGAGCGGCTTTTTTATGGCTTTTGTCCCTGTTACGTGTTGCAGGAGAAGCCGCGTTGTTGTGGGAGCGGATTTATCCGCGAAAATCTTCGAAAACTG
>DELY01000048.1:0-154658 GCA_002354655.1 Pseudomonas sp. UBA2684 | reverse complement strand
TCGCGGCTAAAGCCGCTCCCACGTGACGGCGGTCTGCAGCAACAGTTAACAGGTACAGAGCTTTTTTATGGCTCTGTGCCCATGCCGTGTCGCATGAGCAGTCACGCTCTCATGGGCGCGGCCTTGGCCGCTAGGCCCAGCCAGCGCACGGGCAAACTGCCTTGTATATCGCTGGCGTAGCCGCTCAGCGGCAGGGTGGCGGTAAGCCGCGTGACTCAGGCGAGCTGGCTGCCCATCTCGGCGATAACAATGCTGACAATCGCGCGCAGGCAGCGCTGTTCGCCGGCCAGCGTCGCGCGTAGTTCCGGGCGGTGTTGCGCCAGGTCGCGATTCTCCTGTTCGACCTGCTGTTGCAGAGCCAGCGCCGCTTGCATCACGCTTTGTCGCAGTTTGTCCAGCTGGCTTTGCGCCGTGGCTGGTTTGATGCCCAGCGCTTCGCCGGCGGCGATCAGGTGCGCGCGGGTCAGGTGTGCAATGCGCGCCTCATCGCCGATCGGCCAAGCCAGCTCGACGGCCTGCGGCCAGCGTTCCTTGTCGAAGGAGCGGGTGTCGTAGACCGCCGTGCTGAGCAGGTCGTAGAACGGCGCGAGGGCAACGCCGTTGGGCTTCATCATGAAGCTCAGGTTCTTCAAGTGCGCGTCGGTATTGCCCACTAGCACGTTGAAGAGCAACCACTGGTACAGCGCCAGGCGTGTCAGCGCGGGTATGCGGCATTGCCTGCCGAGTTCGTCGAGTTTGGCGATGCTGCCCGCGCTGTATTTGTATGCCCGATCCAGGCCAAGCAGTTGGCAGGCGTCGATGCAATGCAGGCGTTCCCAGCCTTGCGCGCTCTGCCGGCGGTCGAATCGCTCGATCAGGTACACCGGTTCCGGCACGTAGCGACGGCTGACTTGGGGTACGTTCAAGCCGACTCGGCGGGCCAGGGTCATGACGAACCATTCGTTGCTGACGGAATGGGCGTAGGCCTCGGAGGGGTGGTCGGGTTTGAGGATATGGGTGGACGCCGTGCTGCCGGACGGTTCCAGCAGCTGTTCGCCGGCCACTACGATGGCTACTTTGTGCTGCGCGCCGGCCAGCGACATGCGCTTGCGCGCGACCTGGGCCAGTGGCACCTGCGGCATATTGCGGATGCGCGCCGACAATTCCTCGTCGGCCAGTACGCTCAGTTCGCCGGCGGGCTGAAGTTCTCCAGGCGCTAACAGGGTCAGCGAGCCAGCCGACTCGGCACCGAAATGCGCGAGCAGACCGAAGGCATCCTCGCTAGCAATCTTGGCGGCCTTGGCGATCAGCTGGCGTTGGCCTTCTTCCGGCAGCAGGTTGTCGAAATACCATTGCACGTGGCGCTGCGAGGCACCGTCGACAAACGGCTCATGCCGTAGCGGCAGGCTTGGGCAGAGCGGGTAGCGCTGCGCAGCCGCGAGCCACTGCGCACTGTAGGTAAAGGTCCAGAGGCCATTGGCCTCTGCCAGCGTGCCGACCTGGGTGTGGTTGATAAAGGCGTTGAGCTGGCGAACCATTATGGGCGTTCATCCGTGGGGGCTTGGCGGTTGCTCCGTTTCGAGTCGCGCTGGTATTTCGTCAGGTATTCGGCGGCCTGGCTGGAAACCTCCTCGGGCACCTCGACAGTCAGCGTGAGGCCGAGCTCCTGAAGCACCTGAAAGAGCTTGCCCCACTGCACGGATTCGCCACCGCGCTCGACCTTGCCGAGAAAATTTTCGCTGATGCCGATGAGACCGGCGGCGTCGTCCTGACGCATGGCCATGGCTTTGCGGCTGGCGCGAATGACCAGGCCCAGCGTTTCCACGGTGTCGATCTGAATGTTCATCGGCTTGATCCTGATGGCTGTGCGGGTCTGCAGGCTGAGATAATCCTCACGACTGCAAGGATTTTAAGAGATGCAATCAGTACTCGGTTAAAATCCTCACGTGCGCAAGGATTGTAGCGGTCGTCGGGCGTATTTCAAGATAGTCCGCATGATCGTGCGGATAGTGGGTCTTCGTATGAGCAGAAGAGGGGTCTCCTAGACCTTCAGACCGCTCTGTCGCAGCCGCTTGTACAGGGTGTTGCGGCTGATCCCCAACTGGCGTGCGAGGTGCGAAATATTGCCGCCGCAGGCCTGGAACTGCTGGTTCAGGTCATCCTCGTCTGTGCTGGGCGCGATGCCTGGTCCGGTTGCCCCTTCCTGCAAGTCCGCAAAGAAGTCATCCGGCAAGTGTTCCGCGCGGATCGGCTGGTCCTCGGCCATGGCCAGGGCAATTTGCAGCACGCTGCTGAGCTGTCGCAAGTTGCCCGGCCATGGGTGGCGCTCGAACAACTCCAGCACTTCGCGGCTGAGCCCGGCCCATTGTTGCGCTTCGCGGTGCTGTTCCCAGAGGCGTTGGACCATCGCGGCTTTGTCGCTGCGCTCGCGCAGGGGCGGCAGTTCGAGGTTGAGGCCGCTGATGCGGTAGTAGAGGTCGGCGCGAAATAGGCCGGCGTCGACGTCCTGGCGCAGCGAGCGGTTGGTGGCCGAGATCAGGCGGATATCCACCGGGTAGAGTTCGCTGCTGCCCAGCGGTTGCACGCAACGCTCTTGCAGCACACGCAACAGGCGGGCCTGTACGCGCAGCGGCATGTCGCCGACTTCGTCGAGAAACAGCGTGCCTTTATGGGCCTTGCGGATCAGGCCGATGCTGCCTTTCTGGTTGGCGCCAGTGAAGGCGCCTTTCTCGTAGCCGAACAGCTCCGACTCCACCAGTTCGGCGGGAATGGCCGCGCAGTTGACCGCGATCAGGCTGTGGCTGGCGCGCGAGCTGGCCTGGTGCAGGGCTTTGACGAACACTTCTTTGCCGACCCCGGTTTCGCCATGCACGAGGATCGGGATGTCCTTTTCCAGCAGGCGTTCGGCCTGGCGTATGGCTTTATCGACACGCGGGTCGCCAAGGTTGATTGAGGCCAGGGTGAAGCCTTGCCCCGTGGGCGCCGGCTGCGCGGCCGGGCGGAAGTCCCGCGCCTGAATCGGTGCCGGTTGTTGCGGGCGTTTGACCTGGGCGTGGAAGCGAAAGCGTCCACCGGCGCGCAAATTGAAGGGCATGGCTTCGGGCTGGTTGAGCAAGTGTTGCAGTGGCACATCAAACAAACTCTCGATGTTCACCCGCGTCAGCCCGACGCCCAGCAGGCTGTCGGCGCGGCGATTGGCGGAGACCACCTGACCTTGATCGTCGAAGATCAGCAACCCGGCCCAGGGGCTGTCGAGGTTGCTCAGGCTGGTGTTGAAGGTCAGTTGGAAGTAGCGCTGTTGGAACAGGTTGAGGATCAGCCGGTTTTCCACCGACTGACTCATCATCTTGACCATGCCCAGGGTGTGCGAGGGAGGCAGGTAGCTGTCGCTGGAGACATCCAGCACCGCAATCATCTGCCGCTGTTCGTCGAAGATCGGCGAGGCCGAGCCAGTCATGAAGCGATTGGCCTTGAGGAAGTGTTCGTCGTGCTGGATATGCACCGCCTGGCCGCAACTCAGCGCGGTGCCGATGGCATTGGTGCCGGTGTAGCGCTCCAGCCAACTGGCGCCGGCGACGAAGCCGGCCGCCCGGCTCGGCTCGGCGAAGCGCTGCTCGCCCCAGGATTGCAGAACCTGGCCGTGGTTGTCGGCGAGCATGATCAGGCAGTTGGAGTTGGCGAGGATGTTGCCGTAGTAGGGCAGCACTTCCTGGTGGGTGGTTTGCACCAGCGCGTGCTGGCTGTCCAGCAGGGCCGACACCTCGCCGGGGCTGGGCTGGCTGAACCGTGGTGTGCTCTGGTGCGTCAGGCCGAAGTCGCGGCAGCGCGTCCAGGAGTCCTGAATGATGGTGTCGTGGGGCAGGGCACCGGCAGCTTCAGCCATGTCGAGGTCTCGCGAGGATTTTGTTGTTATCGACCCAGGTCTTTGCCGGGCTGCGAATCAGTGTCGCCCATGACTGTTCAATGTCAACGCCGCAACTGTTCAGTTGTTCACATCCTGGTGTTCAACAGTGTTCAGTCAGCCAATCGGCGGTCTCTGATGATTGCGCTTGAGGCTTTGCGAATCATGGGCTTGGCGCAACTTCTGCGGTTTTGGCACAAAACTCGCCTTGGGTTAGGGCAAACGGCTCAGCCGATAAAACAATAAAAGACCAAGGACAGCCCATGTCGCTTACGCTTGAGCATGTCACGCGTGTCGTCGATAACCAGGTGCACATCGACGATGCCTGCCTGAGCTTCGAAGCCGGTTCCTTCAATGTGTTGCTCGGCCGCACGTTGGCCGGCAAGACCAGTTTGATGCGCTTGATGGCCGGGCTGGATCGGCCAAACAGCGGGCGCATTCTGATGCACGGCGCGGACGTGACCCAGGTGCCGGTGCGCCAGCGCAACGTCTCGATGGTCTATCAGCAGTTCATCAATTACCCGACCTTGACGGTGTTCGAGAACATCGCCTCGCCGCTGCGGCAGGCCAAGGTCAGCGAAGCGGAAATCCTTGAGAAGGTGCATGCCACCGCCACGATGCTGCGCATCGATGGCTTGCTCAAGCGCTATCCCTTGGAACTCTCGGGCGGCCAGCAACAGCGCACGGCCATGGCCCGCGCGCTGGTCAAGGATGCCTCGTTGATTCTGTTCGACGAGCCGCTGGTCAACCTCGATTACAAGCTGCGCGAAGAGCTGCGTCAGGAGATGCGCGAGCTGTTCCAGGCCCATCACACCATCGCCATCTATGCCACCACCGAGCCCAACGAGGCGCTGGCCCTGGGCGGCACCACCACCATCCTGCATGAGGGCCGGGTGGTGCAGAGTGGCAAGACCGCCGAGGTGTACCACCGCCCGCAGCAGGTGCTGGCGGCCGAGTTGTTCTCCGAACCGGCGATCAACCTGATGCCAGGGCGCATCAGCGGCACCGAGGTGAGCTTCGCCGATGCCGTGCATTTTCCGCTGAACCCCGACCTTAAAGGTATTGCCGAGGGTGACTATCGCTTCGGTGTACGGCCCAGTCACATTGGCCTGGTGCCGTCCAACGACGACGATCTGGAGCTGGCGGTGACTGTCGAGCTGGCGGAAATCAGCGGCTCCGAGACCTTCTTGCATGTGCGCAACGAGCAGTTCGTGTTGGTGCTGCACCTGCCGGGCGTGCACGAGTACGACGTCGATACGCCGATCCTTATCTATATCCCGACCCACAAACTGTTCGTCTTCGAGGCTCAGGGCCGGTTGGTCCAGGCGCCCAGTCGCCGTCTAGGGAGGAGCGCCTGATGGCTGAGATTCGCTTGCACAACCTGGCCCACAGCTACAGCCGCGAGCCGAGTGGCGCCGCAGATTACGCGATTCGCGAGATGAACCATGTGTGGGAGCAGGGTGGCGCCTATGCCTTGCTCGGGCCGTCCGGCTGCGGCAAGTCGACCTTGCTCAACATCATTTCCGGTTTGCTCAGCCCGTCCCACGGTGAGGTGCAGTTCGACGGCAAGGTGGTCAATCAGCTGCCGCCCGAGCAGCGCAACATCGCCCAGGTTTTTCAGTTCCCGGTGGTCTACGACACCATGACGGTGTTCGACAACCTGGCCTTTCCGCTGCGTAACCAGGGCATGGCCGAGCCGAAGGTACTCAGCAAGGTCAACGAAATCGCCGAGGTGCTGGAGCTGCACCCGCTGCTGCACAAGAAGGCGCGCAACCTCAGCGCCGACGAAAAGCAGAAGGTTTCCATGGGCCGTGGCCTGGTGCGTGACGACGTGTCGGCGATTCTGTTCGACGAGCCGCTGACCGTGATCGACCCACATTTGAAGTGGAAACTGCGGCGCAAGCTCAAGCAGATTCACGAGCAGTTCAACATCACCATGGTCTATGTCACCCACGATCAGCTGGAGGCTTCGACCTTCGCCGACAAGATCGCGGTGATGTACGGCGGGCAGATCGTGCAGTTCGGTACGCCGCGCGAGCTGTTTGAGCGGCCGAGCCACACTTTCGTCGGTTATTTCATCGGCAGCCCGGGAATGAATCTGATCGAGGTCACCCGTTGCGACGGCGGTGTGCGGTTCGCCAATACCGTGCTACCGCTGGCCCCGACGCTGACCCAGCGGCTCGACGAGCTGAGCGGGCAGAGCCTGAAAGTCGGGATTCGCCCCGAGTTCATCCACGTCTGGGATGGCCCTTACGAGGATGCCCTGTGTGGCGAGGTGGTGCACGTCGAAGACCTCGGCACGTACAAAATCCTCACCCTGCGCCTGGACGGCCAGGTGCTCAAGGTGCGCTTGCAGGAGGATCAGCCCGTGCCGCAGCAGCAGGTTTACCTGAGTTTCCCCGCGCAGTGGTTGATGCTCTATGCCGATGACTATCTGGTAGAAGCCTTGCCGCAGGAGGCTCGGCCATGAAGGTGCAGAACAACAAGGCCTGGTGGTTGGTGTTGCCGGTATTCCTGCTGGTGGCGTTCAGCGCCATCGTGCCGATGATGACGGTGGTCAACTACTCGGTGCAGGACATCTTCGACCAATCCAGCCGCTTCTTCGTCGGGGCCGACTGGTACAAACAGGTGCTGCAAGACACGCGCCTGCATGACTCGTTGCTGCGTCAGTTCATCTTTTCCGGTTGTGTGTTGCTGATCGAGATTCCCCTCGGTATCGCCATCGCCCTGACCATGCCGACCAAAGGCCGCTGGGCTTCGCTGGTACTGATCCTGATGGCGATTCCGCTGCTGATCCCGTGGAACGTGGTCGGCACCATCTGGCAGATTTTCGGCCGCGCCGACATCGGTTTACTCGGCTGGACGCTGAACAAACTAGGCATCAGCTACAACTACGCCTCCAACACCAGCGATGCTTGGGTCACGGTGCTGATCATGGATGTCTGGCACTGGACCTCGTTGGTGGCGCTGCTCTGTTACTCCGGGCTGCGGGCGATTCCCGATGTGTATTACCAGGCGGCGCGCATCGACCGCGCGTCAGGCTGGGCGGTGTTTCGCCATATCCAGTTGCCCAAGCTGAAAAGCGTGCTGCTGATCGCGGTGATGCTGCGTTTCATGGACAGCTTCATGATCTACACCGAGCCGTTCGTGCTCACCGGCGGCGGGCCGGGCAATGCCACCACCTTCCTCAGCCAGACCTTGACCCAGATGGCGGTCGGCCAGTTCGACCTGGGCCCGGCGGCGGCGTTTTCCCTGGTGTATTTCCTGATCATTCTGCTGGTGTCGTGGCTGTTTTATACCGCCATGACCCACGACGATAAAACGCGCTGAGGCCGGCCATTATGTTGCGTAAAAAAGTGCTGCTGGTGCTGTATATCCTGTTCCTGCTGGTGCCGATTTACTGGTTGCTGAACATGTCGTTCAAGAGCAATACCGAGATTCTCGGCGGCCTGAGCCTGTGGCCGGAGAGTTTCACCTTGGCTAATTACCAGGTGATCTTCACCGATCCGAGCTGGTATGAGGGTTATCTCAATTCGCTGTATTACGTCAGCCTGAATACCGTGATCTCGCTGACCGTCGCGCTGCCGGCAGCGTATGCGTTCTCGCGCTACCGCTTCCTCGGCGACAAACACCTGTTCTTCTGGCTGTTGACCAACCGCATGGCGCCGCCAGCGGTGTTCCTGCTGCCGTTTTTCCAGCTGTATTCCTCGATCGGTTTGTTCGACACGCACATCGCCGTGGCGCTGGCCCATTGCCTGTTCAACGTGCCACTGGCGGTGTGGATTCTCGAGGGCTTCATGTCCGGGGTGCCGAAGGAAATCGACGAGACGGCGTATATCGACGGTTACAGCTTTCCCAAGTTCTTCGTGAAGATTTTCATCCCGCTGATTGGCTCAGGCATCGGCGTGACGGCGTTTTTCTGCTTCATGTTCTCCTGGGTCGAACTGCTGCTGGCGCGCACGTTGACCTCGGTGGATGCCAAGCCTATCGCCGCAGTAATGACCCGAACGGTGTCGGCCTCCGGCATCGATTGGGGCGTGCTGGCGGCTGCCGGTGTGCTGACTATCCTGCCAGGGATGCTGGTGATCTGGTTCGTTCGCAACCATGTGGCCAAGGGCTTTGCCTTGGGCCGGGTGTAAGGAGCAAAGACGATGGATTGGATGGCCTGGACTCTACCCACCGCGGTGTTCTTTGGCAGCATCGCCGCGCTGCTGGTGGGGATGACGGTGTGGGAACTGCGCTCGCCGTGCGTCGAGCGCAAAGGTTTTTTGCCGATCAGCACCACCCGCGGCGATCGGCTGTTTATCGGTCTGCTCGGCAGTGCCTACCTGCATTTGCTGGTGGTAGGGACGACCGATTGGAGTATCTGGATAGCCTCGGCGCTGTCCGTGTTGTGGCTGGTTGCAGTGATGCGTTGGGGCTGAATCGGTCTGCCTTGCGTGGTTGCCGCCAAACCTGTGGGCAGCAGCAACGATGAATCGGTTCGCCTCGCCCTAAACCCTGAGATGGAGGTCTCTATGTTCGACAATAACAACAAAACCCGACATAGCATGGCGTTGGCCGCCTTGCTGGCGTTGTCCGGATTAAGCGGCGCTGCCTGGGCGGATGCCTACGAGGAGGCGGCGAAAAAATGGATCGCCGCCGAGTTCAACCCCTCGACCCTGACGCCGGAGCAGCAGCTTGAAGAGCTGAAATGGTTTATCAAGGCCGCCGAGCCGTTTCGTGGCATGAATATCAGCGTTGCCTCGGAAACCATCGCCACCCACGAGTACGAGTCCAAGGTGCTGGCTAAGGCGTTCAGCGAAATCACCGGGATCAAGCTCAAGCACGACCTGATGCAGGAAGGCGATGTGGTCGAGAAGCTGCAGACCCAGATGCAGTCGGACAAGAACATCTACGACGGCTATATCAATGACTCGGACCTGATCGGCACGCACTTCCGCTACGGCAAGGCAGTGGCGATCAGCGACATGATGGCCGGGGAAGGCAAGGATGTGACCTCGCCGACCCTCGACCTTGAGGACTTCATCGGTATTTCCTTCACCACCGGGCCAGACGGCAAGCTCTATCAGCTACCCGACCAGCAGTTCGCCAACCTTTATTGGTTCCGCGCCGATTGGTTCGAGCGCCCGGAACTGAAAGCCAAGTTCAAGGCGATTTACGGCTACGAGCTGGGCGTGCCGGTCAATTGGTCGGCCTATGAAGATATCGCCGAATTCTTCTCCGAGAAGGTCAAGGAAATCGACGGTCAGCGCATCTATGGGCACATGGATTACGGCAAGAAGGACCCCTCGCTGGGGTGGCGCTTCACCGATGCCTGGTTCTCCATGGCCGGTGGCGGTGACAAAGGGTTGCCCAACGGTTTGCCGGTGGACGAGTGGGGCATTCGCGTCGACGGCTGCCGCCCGGTCGGCTCCAGCGTCGCGCGCGGTGGCGATACCAATGGCCCGGCGGCTGTCTATGCGACGCAGAAATACGTCGATTGGATGCGACAATACGCACCGCCTGAAGCCCAGGGCATGACTTTCTCGGAGGCCGGCCCGGTCCCGGCCCAGGGCAGCATCGCGCAGCAGATCTTCTGGTACACCGCCTTTACCGCCGACATGACCAAGCCGGGCCTGCCGGTGGTCAACGAAGATGGCACGCCGAAATGGCGCATGGCGCCCTCGCCGAAAGGGCCGTATTGGGAAGAGGGCATGAAGCTCGGTTATCAGGACACCGGTTCCTGGACCTTCCTCAAGTCCACCCCGGAGAAACAGCGGTTGGCGGCCTGGCTGTATGCACAGTTCGTCACCTCGAAAACTGTGTCGCTGAAAAAGACCCTGGTGGGCCTGACGCCGATTCGTGAATCGGACATCAACTCGCAGGCCATGACCGATGTGGCGCCTAAACTTGGCGGCCTGGTTGAGTTCTACCGCAGTCCGGCGCGCGTTCAGTGGACGCCGACCGGCACCAATGTGCCGGACTATCCGCGCTTGGCACAGCTGTGGTGGCAATTCATCGCCGAAGCGGCCAGTGGCGACAAGACTCCGCAAGAAGCTCTGGATGGCCTCGCGGCGGCGCAAGACACCATGCTTGGGCGGCTGGAGCGTTCCGGTGTGCTAGGCGAGTGCGGGCCAAAGCTGAATGAGCCGCGTGATCCGCAATACTGGTTGGATCAACCGGGCGCGCCTAAGCCGAAACTGGCCAACGAGAAGCCCAAGGGTGAAACCATCAACTACGACGAACTGCTGAAATCCTGGGAGCAAGCGCGCGACTAGCCTGTCAGCCCACCGCTTTCAGCATAAAAAACGGCACCCCAGGGTGCCGTTTTTTCAGTTCAGAACAACGCTGCTGTCAGTCGTGCAGATGCTCGGCGGCGTGCAGGGTGTTTTCCAGCAGGCAAGCCCGGGTCATTGGGCCGACGCCGCCGGGAACTGGGGTAATCCAGCCAGCGCGGGGCAGGGCAGTTTCATACACCACATCGCCGATCAGCTTGCCGTCGTCCTGGCGATTGATGCCGACGTCGATGACGATCGCGCCTTCCTTGATCCACTCGCCCTTGACCAGCCCCGGCTTGCCCGCAGCGACCACGACCAGATCGGCATTGCCGACATGGCTGGCCAGGTCCTTGGTAAAGCGATGGGTCACGGTCACGGTGCAGCCTGCGAGCAGCAGTTCCATGGCCATTGGCCGTCCGACGATATTGGACGCGCCCACCACCACCGCGTGCAGGCCATAGAGGTCGACACCGGTGCTTTGCAGCAAGGTCATGATGCCTTTCGGCGTACACGGGCGCAGCAGCGGCATGCGCTGTGCCAGACGGCCGATGTTGTAGGGGTGAAAACCGTCGACATCTTTATCCGGGCGAATGCGCTCCAGTAATAAAGAAGCATCCAGATGTTCCGGCAGCGGCAGCTGTACGAGGATGCCGTCGATAGTCGGCTCCTCGTTCAGGCGGTCGATCAGTGCCAGCAGTTCGGCTTGGCTGGTGCTGGCTGACAGGTCATAAGCCTGGGAAACAAAGCCGACTTCTTCGCAGTCTTTGCGCTTGTGCGAGACGTAGACTTGAGAGGCTGGGTCGCTGCCAACCAGGATCACCGCCAGGCCAGGGGCGCGCAGGCCTTGTTGGCGTCGCTCGGCGACACGTTGAGCGATCTGCTGGCGGAGGCTGGCGGCGATCGCTTTGCCGTCGATCAGTTGTGCGGTCATTGCGCTTGGTTAACCATTAAGAAAGGGTAGAAAAAGGACGCGCATTCTCGCATGGCGATGCGGTGGGGCAAAGGCGCGAGCTGGGGTTTTCGCGTAACCCCTTTATATAACTGAATTTTTTTTGCGTTTGGTGTTGACGGCCTGTGAGTGCCTCTATAACATTCGCCCCGCTTGTCGAGCACAGCCAGTCGCTGGGTAAGACGGCAGAAGCAAAGCCCCTGGGGCAGCGCTTACGCCGAAAGCTTTAAGTCTGCGCTTGCAGATGGATAGGCGCCCGTAGCTCAGCTGGATAGAGCATCCGCCTTCTAAGCGGATGGTCGCAGGTTCGAGTCCTGCCGGGCGTGCCATTTGGCAGCTTTGGCACAAGTAAATGCAATATGGTGGGCGTAGCTCAGTTGGTAGAGCACAGGATTGTGGCTCCTGGTGTCGAGGGTTCGATCCCCTTCGTCCACCCCATATTCCAAAGCGCCAGGCCCTTAAAGCCTGGCGTTTTTGTTTGAAAAGCCTTACCACGCGGACGTGGTGGAATTGGTAGACACACTGGATTTAGGTTCCAGCGCCGCAAGGCGTGAGAGTTCGAGTCTCTCCGTCCGCACCATCTTTTAGCTCCCTCCCGTTTGCCGCTTGCATCTAGGGTGACTTCTGCAAATTGACCCTCTAGAATGCATGCCCTTGATTAGGGGCCGGTAAGCGGCCGGCTTATGTCTGTGCAACGAGGATTATTCATGCAAGTTTCTGTTGAAAATACTTCTGCTCTTGAGCGTCGCATGACCGTCGGCGTTCCCGTCGAACGCATCGAGACTGAAGTCAACAAGCGTCTGCAGCAGACTGCCCGTCGTGCCAAGGTTCCTGGCTTCCGTCCTGGCAAGGTGCCGATGAGCGTTATCCGTCAGCGCTATGAAGACACTGCCCGTCAGGAAGCTCTGGGCGACCTGATCCAGGCCACCTTCTATGAAGCCGTCGTTGAGCAGAAGCTCAATCCGGCAGGTTCTCCGGCCGTTGAGCCGAAAACCTTCGAGAAGGGCAAAGACCTGGAATACGTCGCCACTTTCGAAGTATTCCCCGAGTTCCAGGTGACCGGTTTCGAATCCATCGCGATCGAGCGTCTGCAAGCCGATGTGGCTGATGCCGACCTGGACAACATGCTGGAAATCCTGCGCAAGCAGAACACACGCTTCGAAACCGTTGAGCGTGCTGCTGAAGTTGGCGACCAACTGAACATCGATTTCCTCGGCAAGATTGACGGCGAAGCATTTGCCGGCGGCGCAGCCAAGGGCACTCAGCTGGTTCTCGGCTCCGGCCGCATGATCCCTGGCTTCGAAGATGCTCTGGTTGGCGTGAAAGCCGGTGAAGAGCGCGTGATCAACCCGACGTTCCCGGCCGATTACCAGAATCTGGACTTGGCGGGTAAAACGGCTGAGTTCACGGTTACCGTTAACAGCATTTCCGCCCCGCAACTGCCGGAGCTGAATGACGAGTTCTTCGCCCTGTTCGGCATCAAAGACACCGGCCTGGAAGGCTTCCGTGCTGAAGTGCGCAAGAATATGGAGCGCGAGCTGCGCCAAGCCATCAAGTCCAAGGTCAAGAACCAGGTGATGGAAGGTTTGCTGGCTGCCAACCCGATTGAAGTACCGAAATCGCTGATCGGTAATGAAGTCAATCGTCTGCGCGTTCAAGCTGTGCAGCAGTTCGGTGGCAACATCAAGCCCGATCAATTGCCGGCCGAGCTGTTCGAAGAACAGGCCAAGCGTCGCGTAGTGCTAGGTTTGATCGTTGCGGAAGTGGTCAAGCAGTTCGAGTTGAAGCCGGATGACGCCCGCGTGCGTGAGCTAATCCAGGAAATGGCTTCGGCTTATCAAGAGCCTGCGCAAGTGGTTGCCTGGTACTACAAAAACGACCAGCAAATGAACGAAGTACGTTCGGTTGTGCTGGAAGAGCAAGTTGTAGATACTGTTTTGCAGAAGGCCAATGTGACCGATAAAACGGTCTCTTACGAAGAAGCTGTCAAGCCGGTAGAAGCTCCGCAAGCCGACTGATTTCCTTACCTCGTTCGAGCACACCATAAGCCAGCCTCCGTGCTGGCTTATGCGTATTTGAGACATGACTATTTAGGGAGCGAGTGCAAGAAATGTCCCGCAATCCTTTTACCCAGCAAATGCCCGACATCCAAGCCGCTGGCGGCTTAGTGCCGATGGTTATCGAGCAATCGGCCCGCGGTGAGCGCGCCTATGACATCTATTCGCGCCTCTTGAAGGAGCGGGTGATTTTTCTGATCGGGCCTGTCGAAGACTACATGGCCAACCTGGTCGCCGCTCAGTTGCTGTTCCTCGAGGCGGAAAACCCGGACAAAGATATTCATTTGTATATCAACTCGCCGGGCGGTTCGGTAACCGCCGGTATGTCGATCTATGACACCATGCAGTTCATCAAGCCCGATGTGTCGACCATCTGTATCGGTCAAGCCTGCAGTATGGGTGCCTTGCTTCTGGCTGGCGGCGCTGCCGGCAAGCGTTATTGCCTGCCGCATTCGCGCATGATGATTCACCAGCCATTGGGCGGTTTCCAAGGGCAGGCCTCGGATATTGAGATCCATGCCCGGGAAATCCTGTTCATCCGTGAACGTTTGAATCAGATTCTGGCAAACCACACGGGTCAGCCGATCGATGTGATTGCGCGTGACACTGATCGTGACCGCTTCATGAGTGGCGAAGAGGCGGTGAATTATCGTCTGATCGATCAGGTGCTGACCCAGCGTCAGATAACGGGCTGAGCCCTATCTGTATGATTCGGTCGGGCTCTCTCGGTCGCCGTGCGGGCTTGAAAATGCCCGCATTTGCCTTCATCTTGTGTTTTAAGCCTACCGTATTGGATTGATCGAATGACTGACACCCGCAACGGCGAGGACAACGGCAAGTTGCTTTATTGCTCCTTCTGCGGCAAAAGCCAGCATGAAGTGCGCAAATTGATTGCCGGCCCCTCGGTCTTTATCTGCGACGAGTGCGTCGACCTGTGCAACGACATCATCCGTGAGGAGGTGCAGGAAGCCCAGGCCGAGAGCAGTGCGCACAAGCTACCTGCGCCCAAGGAAATCAGCACCATCCTCGATCAGTATGTGATCGGTCAGGAGCGTGCGAAGAAAGTCTTGGCGGTGGCTGTATACAACCACTACAAGCGTCTCAATCAGCGCGACAAGAAAGACGATGTCGAGCTGGGTAAGAGCAATATTTTGCTAATCGGGCCGACTGGTTCGGGTAAAACCCTGCTAGCCGAAACCCTGGCGCGCTTGCTCAATGTGCCGTTCACCATCGCCGATGCCACTACGCTGACCGAAGCCGGTTATGTGGGTGAGGATGTCGAGAACATCATTCAGAAGCTGTTGCAGAAGTGCGATTACGACGTAGAAAAAGCCCAGATGGGTATCGTCTATATCGACGAAATCGATAAGATTTCGCGTAAATCCGATAACCCGTCGATTACTCGCGACGTATCGGGCGAAGGCGTGCAGCAGGCGTTGTTGAAACTGATCGAAGGCACCGTGGCTTCGGTTCCACCGCAGGGTGGGCGCAAGCATCCGCAGCAGGAATTCCTACAAGTGGATACGCGCAATATTCTGTTCATCTGCGGTGGCGCGTTCTCTGGTCTGGAGAAAGTCATCCAGGGCCGCTCGACCAAAGGCGGTATCGGTTTCAATGCCGAGGTACGCAGTAAGGAAGAAGGTAAGAAAGTCGGCGAATCACTGCGTGCAGTCGAGCCTGACGATCTGGTGAAGTTTGGCCTTATTCCTGAGTTCGTCGGCCGTTTACCGGTCATTGCGACTCTTGATGAGCTGGATGAAGTCGCCTTGATGCAGATTCTGACCGAGCCGAAAAATGCCCTGACCAAGCAGTACGCCAAGCTGTTCGAGATGGAGGGCGTCGATCTGGAGTTCCGTCCAGACGCTTTGAAGTCTGTGGCGCGCAAGGCCTTGGAGCGTAAGACTGGCGCGCGTGGGTTGCGCTCGATCCTTGAGGGGATTCTGCTCGACACCATGTACGAGATTCCCTCGCAATCCGAAGTCAGCAAGGTGGTTATCGATGAGAGCGTTATCGACGGCTCATCCCAGCCATTGTTGATTTATGAGAACAGCGAGCCGCCGGCAAAAGCTGCGCCTGACGCGTAAATGCATCTGTTACATGTTGAAAGCAAGGGGCCTTCGGGCCCCTTTGCTTTTCCAGTGGTAACGCTTGTTTTTTGCTTGGGCTACCCCCATCTTAGGGCCAAGGGTAATCCCGTCTGTTTACGGCCGTATGGCCGCCGTAGAGCTGAAATCATGAAGACAACCATCGAATTGCCTCTCCTGCCGTTGCGCGATGTCGTGGTCTATCCGCACATGGTCATCCCGCTGTTTGTGGGGCGTGAGAAATCCATCGAAGCGTTGGAAGCGGCGATGACCGGCGAGAAGCAGATTCTGCTACTTGCCCAGAAAAACCCTGCCGACGATGACCCAAGTGAAGAGGGGCTCTACCGGGTTGGCACTGTCGCCACGGTGCTGCAGTTGCTGAAGCTGCCGGACGGTACCGTCAAGGTACTCGTCGAAGGTGAGCAGCGTGGCGAAGTCGAGCTTTTTATCGAGGTTGACGGCCATTGCCGCGCCGACGTGCAGTTGCTCGACGAGGTCGATGTCGCTGAGCGCGAGTCCGAGGTTTTTACCCGCAGCCTGCTCAGCCAATTCGAGCAATACGTGCAACTGGGTAAAAAAGTCCCAGCAGAAGTATTGTCCTCGCTCAATAGCATCGATGAGCCAAGCCGTCTGGTCGATACCATGGCCGCCCACATGGCGCTGAAAATCGAGCAGAAGCAGGAAATCCTGGAAATCACCGACTTGTCGGCGCGTGTCGAGCATGTGCTTGCCTTGTTGGATGCTGAAATCGATCTGTTGCAGGTCGAAAAACGTATTCGTGGTCGCGTCAAGAAGCAGATGGAGCGCAGTCAGCGCGAGTACTACCTGAATGAGCAGATGAAGGCCATTCAGAAAGAGCTGGGCGATATCGACGAAGGGCATAACGAACTGGATGAGCTGAAAAAGCGCATCGAGAACGCTGGGCTGACCAAGGAAGCTCATGCCAAGGCACAGGCAGAGCTGAACAAGCTCAAGCAGATGTCGCCGATGTCGGCCGAAGCCACTGTGGTGCGTTCCTATATCGACTGGCTGGTGAACGTGCCATGGAAAGCGCAAAGCAAGGTGCGTCTCGATCTAGCACGTGCCGAAGCGATTCTGGATGCCGATCACTATGGCCTCGACGAGGTTAAAGAGCGCATCCTTGAGTACCTCGCCGTACAAAAACGAGTGAAGAAGATCAAGGGGCCGGTGCTGTGCCTGGTCGGGCCGCCGGGGGTTGGTAAAACCTCGCTGGCTGAATCCATCGCCAATGCAACCAACCGCAAGTTCGTGCGCATGGCCCTCGGCGGGGTCCGCGACGAAGCCGAGATTCGCGGGCATCGGCGTACCTATATTGGCTCTATGCCTGGCCGCTTGATCCAAAAAATGACCAAGGTGGGCGTACGTAACCCACTGTTCCTGCTCGATGAAATCGACAAGATGGGGCAGGACATGCGCGGTGATCCAGCTTCCGCGCTGCTTGAAGTGCTCGATCCTGAGCAGAACCACAATTTCAACGACCATTACCTGGAAGTCGATTACGACCTTTCCGATGTGATGTTCCTTTGTACTGCCAACTCCATGAATATTCCGGCGCCTCTGCTGGATCGTATGGAGGTGATTCGTCTACCTGGCTATACGGAAGACGAGAAGGTCAATATCGCTATCAAGTACCTGGCGCCGAAACAGATTCAGGCCAACGGCCTGAAAAAAGGCGAGCTGGAATTCGAGGCGGCGGCAATCCGCGACATTATTCGCTACTACACCCGTGAAGCAGGTGTACGTAGCCTTGAGCGGCAGATTGCCAAGGTTTGTCGCAAGGCCGTGAAAGAGCACGCCCGCGAGAAACGCTTTCATGTGTTGGTCACGGCCGAGGCGCTGGAGCACTTCCTGGGCGTGCGCAAACATCGTTATGGCTTGGCGGAGCAGCAGGACCAGATCGGCCAGGTGACCGGTCTGGCGTGGACGCAGGTAGGCGGGGAGCTGCTGACCATCGAGGCCGCAGTCGTACCCGGCAAGGGGCAGTTGATCAAGACGGGCTCGCTGGGCGATGTGATGGTTGAGTCGATCACCGCCGCGCTGACCGTGGTGCGTAGTCGAGCGAGGAGCCTAGGCGTGCCGCTGGACTTCTACGAGAAGCGTGACATCCATATCCATATGCCGGAGGGGGCGACCCCTAAAGACGGCCCTAGCGCGGGCGTAGGTATGTGTACGGCGCTTGTATCGGCATTGACGCAGATACCGGTGCGGGCGGATGTCGCCATGACCGGGGAAATCACTCTGCGTGGCCAAGTGTTGGCGATCGGTGGTTTAAAAGAAAAACTACTGGCAGCCCACCGGGGTGGAATCAAGACCGTGATCATTCCTGAAGAGAATGTGCGCGATTTGAAAGAAATTCCGGAAAATATTAAGCAGGACCTGCAGATTAAACCGGTTAAATGGATTGACGAGGTCCTGCAAATTGCGCTGCAATACGCCCCGGAGCCCTTGCCCGATGCGGCTCCGGAGTTGGTTGCAAAGGATGACAAGCGCGAGTCTGATTCCAAGGAGCGAATTAGCACGCATTAGCCGGGGGGCTTCCTTGACACAATTTTAGAGCCCTTGTTATAAAGCGGCTCTTATTGTGTCGGCAGGCCTTCCAGCACCCGCTTTTGCTTACACTAAAAATCAAGAAACAAACTCAACAGAAATTAAGGGGACTTAGAGTGAACAAGTCGGAACTGATCGATGCTATCGCTGCATCTGCTGATATCCCGAAAGCTGTTGCTGGCCGCGCGCTGGACGCAGTGATTGAATCCGTCACTGGCGCCCTCAAGGCTGGTGACTCCGTCGTACTGGTTGGTTTCGGTACTTTTGCTGTTAAAGAGCGTGCTGCTCGCACTGGCCGCAACCCGCAAACTGGCAAGCCGATCAGCATCGCTGCTGCCAAGATCCCAGGCTTCAAAGCCGGTAAAGCTCTGAAAGACGCCGTTAACTAAGCGTCCTTCGAGCCTTGCCCTCCAGATCAGCTTCATCCCTGATCTGGCCGCGGAGCGGTAGTTCAGCCGGTTAGAATACCGGCCTGTCACGCCGGGGGTCGCGGGTTCGAGTCCCGTCCGCTCCGCCAGTTACGAGAAGGCGCATCCTCGGATGCGCCTTTCTTCTATCCGGATTTTACCCACACTGCACGGCTGCTTATTTTGTACAGTCGTTCTGGGGGACGCATGCTGCAGAACATCAGGGACAATTCACAAGGTTGGATTGCCAAAACCATTATTGGCATCATCGTCGCGCTGTTGGCGCTGACCGGTGTCGAAGCCATTTTCACAGGTACCAGCAACAGCCAGAATGCCGCCGAGGTGAACGGCGAAAAGATCGGTTCGAACGATCTTAGCCAAGCGGTCGAGATGCAGCGCCGTCAGCTGTTACAGCAGCTCGGTCAAGATTTCGATGCGTCCTTGTTGGATGAGAAATTGCTGCGCGACGCTGCGCTGAACAGCCTCATCGAACGTACCTTGCTGTTACAAGGCGCCGCCGATGCCAAGTTCTCATTTTCTCAGCCGGCGCTCGATCAACTGATTCTGCAAACACCGGAATTCCTTGTAGACGGCAAGTTCAACGCCGACCGTTTCGATCAGGTAATTCGCCAGCTTGGTTATGACCGCCTGCAATTCCGGCAAATGCTTGAGCAGGAAATGCTGATCGGTCAATTGCGGGCTGGTTTGGCAGGCAGTGGCTTTGTCACCGATGCCGAGGTCTCGGCTTTTGCGCGGCTGGAAAAACAGACTCGCGATTTCGCTACCTTGACGTTGCAGGCTGACAGTAAGGCTGTGCAGCTGAGCGATGACGATATCAAGGCCTACTACAACGCGAAGGCGGCTGAGTTTATGAGCCCTGAGCAGGTAGTGCTGGAATACGTCGAGTTGAACAAGGATGCGTTCTTCGATCAGGTCGAGGTGACTGACGAGGACCTGCAGAGCGCCTATGAGAATGAAATCGCCAATTTGGCCGAACAGCGCCAAGCGGCACACATTCTGGTTGAGGTGAGTGATTCGCTGAGCGATGAGCAAGCCAAAGCGAAGATCGACGATGTGCAAAAGCGTTTGCAGCAAGGCGAAGATTTCGCTGCGTTGGCTAAAGAGTTCTCTGACGATCCCGGTTCGGCGGCCAACGGTGGCGACCTGGGTTATGCCGGTCCTGGTGTCTATGACCCGGCCTTTGAGGACGCTTTGTATGCTCTGCGCGACAGTGAAGTCTCCGCGCCGGTACGTAGCGAGTTCGGTTGGCACCTGATCAAGTTGTTGGGGGTGCAGGCGCCTGAAGTGCCAAGCCTCGCCAGCCTAAAGGATAAGCTGGAGCGCGAGTTGAAAACCCAGCAGGTCGAGCAGCGTTTTGTCGAGGTGACGAAACAGCTCGAGGATGCTGCGTTCGAAGCGTCCGACCTGGCACAGCCAGCGCAGGAGCTTGGCCTCGTGGTCAAAACCAGTGCGGCTTTCGGTCGTGAGGGTGGTGAGGGCTTGACGGCTAATCGGCAGGTCATCCAGGCGGCGTTCAGTGCTGAGGTGCTGGAGGACGGCAGCAACAGCGGGGCCATTGAGCTTGATCCGAATAGCGTGGTGGTGGTGCGCGTCAAGGAGCACAAGAAGCCGGAACAACTGCCACTTGAGCAGGTTGCCGATAGCATTCGTGCTCAGTTGACTCAGGTTCGCGCTAGCGAAGCTGTGAAGGCCAAGGGTGAAGAGCTGCTGAGCGATCTGCGCGACGTGCAAACGCCAGTTGATCAGGCGCAGGCCTGGCAAGTGGTCGAAGCGGCAACCCGCAGCCAGGAAGGCCTTGAGCCTGCCGTGCTGCAGGCCTTATTCCGCATGCCCAAGCCGACAGCGACCGATAAGCCGAACTTCGCAGGTCTCAGTCTGGCCAATGGCGATTTTGTAATCGTCCGGCTGAACGGGGTAAGCGAGCAGAAAGATCCGCTGACGGACGAAGAGAAGGCCATGTATAGCCGTTTCCTCGCCTCGCGCAGTGGTCAGCAAGACTTTGCGGCGTTCCGTAAGCAGCTGGAAACTAAAGCGGATATCGAGCGTTTCTGATACCTGCGAATATAAAAAAGGCCGCTTCAAGCGGCCTTTTTTCAACGTTTAGCTGTCACTCTTCGATGGCGCCCATGGCCGTCGTGTTGAAACCGCCATCAACGTACATGATCTCGCCGCTGATGCCGGAGGCGAGGTCGGAGCAGAGGAAGGCGCCGGCGTTGCCGACTTCGTCAATGGTCACGTTACGGCGCATCGGTGTCTGCGCTTCGTTGGCTGCCAGCATTTTGCGGAAGCTCTTGATGCCGGACGCGGCGAGAGTGCGAATCGGGCCGGCAGACACGGCGTTGACGCGAGTGCCTTCCGGGCCGAGGCTGCCGGCCAGATAACGAACGCCTGCTTCCAGGCTGGCTTTGGCCATGCCCATGACGTTGTAGTTGGGCATGGTGCGTTCGGCGCCCAGGTAGGACAGGGTCAGCAGGCTGCCGTTGCGGCCCTTCATCATCTCGCGGCCGGCTTTAGCCAAGGCGACGAAGCTGTAGGCGCTGATGTCGTGGGCAATACGGAAGCCTTCGCGGGTGGTGACTTCGGTAAAGTCGCCGTTCAGTTGGTCGCCAGGGGCAAAGCCTACGGAGTGAACGATGCAGTCCAGCCCATCCCATTTTTTGCTCAGCTCTGCGAAGACCTTGGCGATCTCTTCATCGCTGGCTACATCGCAAGGGAAGCACAGTTCTGCACTCGAGCCCCAGCCGGCGGCGAACTCTTCGACGCGACCTTTGAGTTTTTCGTTCTGATAGGTAAAGGCCAGTTCGGCGCCTTCGCGGTGCATGGCCGCGGCGATGCCTGAGGCGATGGACAGTTTGCTGGCGACGCCAACGATCAGTACGCGCTTACCGCTTAGAAAACCCATGTGTGCTCTTCCTCTTCCTAGATCAAGGATTAGTAGCGGTTGTTGGTGCCATGAAAGCGGCCTCCAGCAACTGCTGCGTATAAATGTGCTGCGGTGCGGCGAAGATCGCGTCCGCCGGACCTTGTTCGACCACCTGGCCCTGCTTGACCACCATCAGTTGGTGGCTCAGCGCCCGAACCACCGCCAGGTCATGGCTGATGAACAGGTAGGTCAGGTTGTACTTGGCCTGCAACGAGCGCAGTAACTCCACCACTTGGCGCTGGACTGTCCGGTCGAGTGCCGAGGTCGGCTCGTCCAACAGTATCAGCGCCGGTTTCAGCACCAATGCACGGGCAATGGCAATCCGCTGCCGCTGCCCGCCGGAAAACTCGTGGGGGTAGCGATGCCGGGTTTCCGGATCCAGGCCTACCTCCAAAAGCGCGTCGATGATCGCTTGTTCCTGCTCCGCCTCGGTACCCATGCGGTGAATGCGCAGGCCTTCGCCGACAATCATGCTCACCGACATCCGCGGGCTCAGGCTGCCGAACGGGTCCTGAAACACCACCTGCATCTGTCGGCGTAGCGGGCGCACCTGCTGCTGTGACAACCCGTTTAGCGCCTGGCCCTGAAAGCGGATGGCGCCTTGGCTGCCCAGCAGTCGCAGGATCGCCAAGCCAAGGGTGGATTTACCGGAACCGCTTTCGCCGACGATACCCAGGGTTTGGCCCTGGGGCAGGCTGAAGTTGATACCGTCCACCGCTTTCACATAATCGACCGTGCGTCGCAGCAACCCTTTTTTGATCGGGAACCACACCCGCAGGTCGTCGATTTCCAAGAGTGGCGCGCCGGCGGGGTTAGCCACCGGTTCGCCGCTGGGCTCGGCACCGAGCAGCTCCTGGGTATAAGGATGCTGCGGCGCATGGAACAGCTCTTCACACGACGCTTGTTCGACGATCTGTCCGCGCTGCATGACACATACGCGGTGCGCAATTCGTCGAACCAGGTTGAGATCGTGGCTGATCAGCAACAAGGCCATGCCCAGGCGTGCCTGTAAATCCTTGAGCAGTTCGAGGATTTTCAGCTGTACGGTGACGTCCAGCGCGGTGGTCGGTTCGTCTGCGATCAGCAACTCCGGCTCGTTGGCCAAGGCCATGGCGATCATCACCCGTTGCCGTTGGCCGCCCGACAGCTCATGCGGATAGGCCTTGAGGCGCTTGTGCGGTTCGGGGATGCCGACCAGTTCCAGCAGCTCCAGGGTGCGGGCTGTGGCGGCTTTGCCGCGCAGCCCTTTGTGCAGCGCCAATACTTCATTAACCTGCTTTTCGATGCTGTGCAGCGGGTTGAGCGAGGTCATCGGTTCTTGGAAGACCATGGCGATGCGGTTGCCACGAATGCTGCGGAGCTTTTTCTCATTCAGCTTGAGCAGGTCTTCGCCGGCATAGCGGATGCTGCCGCTCGGGTGCTGAGCCAGCGGGTAGGGCAGCAAACGCAGGATCGAGTGCGCGGTCACCGATTTGCCGGAGCCGCTTTCGCCGACCAAAGCCAGGGTCTCGCCACGCTTGATGTCGAAACTGACGCGCTCGACCACGCGGTGCTTCAGGTCGCCACTGACGAACTCGACAGTCAGGTCGCGAACTTCGATAAGGGTATCGGCGTCGGTCATCTTATTTCCTTGGGTCGAAGGCATCGCGCGCGGCTTCGCCGATAAACACCAGCAGGCTGAGCATGATCGCCAACACGGCAAAGGCGCTGATGCCCAACCAGGGCGCTTGCAGATTGGATTTGCCCTGGGCGACCAACTCACCCAGCGAAGGCGCACCTGGCGGCAGGCCGAAGCCGAGGAAATCCAGCGCGGTGAGGGTGCCAATGGCGCCGGTGAGGATGAATGGCATAAAGGTCATGGTCGAGACCATGGCGTTGGGCAAGATATGGCGGAACATGATGGCGCCGTTTTGCATGCCCAGGGCGCGGGCCGCGCGCACGTATTCGAGGTTGCGCCCCCGGAGGAATTCCGCGCGCACCACATCGACCAGGCTCATCCAGGAAAAGAGCAGCATGATGCCGAGCAGCCACCAGAAGTTCGGCTGCACGAAGCTGGCGAGAATGATCAGCAGGTACAACACCGGCAGGCCCGACCAGACTTCCAGGAAGCGCTGCCCGACCAAGTCGACCCAGCCACCATAAAAGCCCTGCAGAGCACCGGCGAACACGCCGATGATCGAGCTGAGTACGGTGAGGATCAGGGCGAACAGCACCGAAATACGGAAGCCGTAGATCACCCGTGCCAGCACATCACGCCCCTGGTCATCGGTGCCCAGCCAGTTGACCGAGGAGGGCGGTGCCGGTGCTGGGACTTGCAGGTCGTAATTGATGCTGGAGTAGCTGAAGGGAATCGGCGGCCAGAGCATCCAGCCGTCCTTCTTCGCGATCAGCTCCTGGATGTACGGACTTTTGTAATTGGCTTGCAGCGGAAACTCGCCACCGAAGGTGGTTTCCGGGTAGCGCTTGAGCACCGGTGCATACCACTCGCCGTCGTACTGCACGAGCAGTGGTTTATCGTTGGCGATCAGCTCTGCACCGAGGGTCAGAATAAACAGCGCGAGGAAAATCCACAGCGACCACCAGCCGCGCTTGTGGGCTTTGAATCGCTCGAAACGCCGTTGGTTAAGCGGAGAAAATGCCATCTCAACCCTCCCGGCTTTCGAAGTCGATGCGCGGATCGACCAGGGTGTAGGTGATGTCGCCGATCAGTTTCACGACCAATCCCAATAAGGTGAAGATGAACAGGGTACCGAAGACCACCGGGTAGTCACGGTTGATCGCCGCCTCGAAGCTCATCAGGCCAAGGCCGTCGAGGGAGAAGATCACCTCGATCAGCAGCGAACCGGTGAAGAAGATGCCGATGAAGGCCGCTGGAAAACCGGCGATGATCAGCAGCATGGCGTTGCGGAATACATGGCCGTAAAGCACACGGTTGTTGCTCAGGCCCTTGGCGCGGGCGGTGGTCACGTACTGTTTGTTGATTTCGTCGAGGAAGCTGTTCTTGGTCAGCAGGGTCAGGGTGGCGAAGTTGCCGATCACCAGTGCTGTTACCGGCAGGGCCAGGTGCCAGAAATAGTCGAGCAGCTTGCCGGTGAAACTCAGCTCATCGAAGTTGTTCGAGCTCAGGCCGCGCAGTGGGAACCAGTCGAAGTAGCTGCCGCCGGCGAACAGAACGATCAGCAGGATGGCAAACAGAAAGGCCGGAATTGCGTAGCCGACGATGATCGCCGAGCTGGTCCAGACGTCGAATGCGCTGCCGTGCCGCGTGGCCTTGGCGATGCCCAGGGGAATCGACACCAGGTACATGATCAAGGTGCTCCACAGGCCGAGCGAGATCGACACCGGCATTTTTTCGATGATCAGGTCGATCACCTTGGCATCGCGAAAGAAACTCTCGCCGAAGTCGAGCTGGGCATAGCTCTTCAACATGATCCAGAAGCGTTCCGGGGCCGACTTGTCGAAGCCGTACATGCGTTCGATCTCGGCCACCAGCTCCGGGTCGAGCCCTTGCGCGCCGCGGTAATTGGAGCCGGCCACCGCCACTTCGGCGCCACCGCCGGCGATGCGGCTGGTGGCCCCTTCGAAACCTTCCAGCTTGGCGATCATCTGCTCCACCGGGCCGCCGGGTGCGGCCTGGATGATGATGAAGTTGATCAGCAGAATGCCGAACAGGGTGGGAATGATCAGTAACAGGCGACGAAAGATATACGCCAGCATGTTATTGCTCCGCGCTCGCCGCTTCGGCGGCGCTGGCGGCGGGTTCTTGCGGCTGCTCGCGCACCCACCAGGTATTCAAGCCGATGTCGTACTGCGGGGTGACCTTCGGATGTTCGAAGCGATTCCAGTACGCCACGCGCCAGGTTTTGATGTGCCAGTTGGGAATCACGTAATGGCCCCAGAGCAGCACGCGATCAAGGGCGCGGGTGTAGGCGATCAGGCTTTGTCGCGAGTCGGCGTTGATCAAGCCTTCGACCAGTTGATCGATGGCCGGGTCTTTCAAGCCGATAAAGTTGCGGCTGCCGGGGTTGTCGGCGCTGCTGGAGTGCCAATACTCGCGTTGTTCGTTGCCTGGCGAATTGGATTGGCCGAAACCGCCGACGATCAGGTCGAAATCCCGCGAGCGCAGGCGATTGATGTATTGCGAGACATCGACCCGGCGGATCACCAGTTCCATGCCGAGGTCGGCCAGGTTGCGTTTGAACGGCAGCAGCACACGCTCGAACTCGGTTTGCGCCAGCAGAAACTCGAAACTGACCGGTTTACCTGTTGCGTCGAGCATCTTGTCGCCGTCGATGCGCCAGCCGGCTTCCTGGAGCAGTTGGTACGCACGGCGCTGCTGTTCACGGATGATGCCGCTGCCGTCGGTGAGCGGTACACGGTACTCATCGCTGAATACCTGTGGCGCAATGCTGCTGCGCAACGGTTCGAGGATCTTCAGTTCGTCGGCACTGGGCAAACCGCTGGACGCCAGCTCGGAGTTGTCGAAATAGCTGCGAGTACGCGTGTAGGCACCGTTGAACAGTTGTTTGTTGGCCCATTCGAAATCGAACAGCAGGCCGAGCGCTTCGCGCACCCGGCGATCCTGGAACAGCGGCCGGCGGGTGTTGAAAATAAAGCCCTGCATGCCGGTGGGGTTATGGTTTTCGATCTCTTCCTTGATCAGTTGGCCATTGGCGACTGCCGGGCTGTCGTAGGCCGTGGCCCAGTTCTTCGCACTGGTTTCCAGCCAATAGTCGAATTGCCCGGCTTTCAAGGCTTGCAGGGCGACGGTGTTGTCGCGGTAGTAGTCGATCTGCATGGTATCGAAGTTGTAGAACCCGCGATTGACCGGCAGGTCCTTGCCCCACCAGTCCGTGACCCGCTCGTAGCGGATCGAGCGACCGGCTTTGACCTCGGCGACTTTGTAGGGGCCGCTGCCCAGCGGAATGTCCAGGTTGCCTTTGCTGAAATCGCGCTCGGCCCACCAGTGTTTCGGCAGCACCGGCAATTGCCCGAGAATCAGCGGCAACTCACGGTTGCCAGCATGCTTGAAAACGAAGCGCACCTTGCGTGGCCCTTCCACTTCGACCCGCTCGACGTCGGCGTAGTAGCCGCGGTACATCGGGGCGCCCTGGCTCATCAGGGTGTCGAAGGTGAATTTGACGTCTTCGGCGGTCACTGGCTGGCCGTCATGAAAGCGCGCTTGCGGGCGCAGGTAAAAACGCACCCAGGAGGCGTCGGCGGCTTTCTCGATTTTTTCGGCAAGCAGGCCGTATTCGGTAAAAGGCTCGTCCAGGCTATGACGGGTCAGGGTGTCGTAAATCAAGCCGATATCGTCGGCCGCTACACCCTTGTTGATAAACGGGTTGAGGCTGTCGAACCCGCCAAATCCAGCTTGGCGGAAGGTGCCACCTTTGGGGGCGTCCGGGTTCACATAGTCGAAGTGTTGATAGTTGGCGGGGTATTTCGGCGGTTCGCCGTACAGGGTCAGAGCATGTTTGGGCGCAGCGTGGGACATGCTGGCCAAGCCCAGTAACAAAATGCCGCTGCCGTGCAGCAGAAACGAGCGCAGTGGACGCATCATCGAGCGTTCTCCGTGGGTTTCAGCCACCAGGTGCGCAGCCCCAAGGTATAGGGTGGCGTGGTGACGAAGGCGAACTGGTTGCGGTACGCCAGGCGGTGATAATTGATGTACCAGTTTGGAATGGTGTAGTGCTGCCAGAGCAGAACCCGGTCGAGGGCGCGGGTTGCGGCAATCTGCTCGTCGCGGGTTTTCGCCGAGAGCAGTTTGTCGAGCAACTGGTCGATCACCGGATGGGTAATCCCCGCGTAGTTCTTGCCGCCCTTGGTTTTGGCCTGGCTGGAGTGGAAGTACAGCCATTGCTCCAGGCCCGGGCTCAAGGTTTGCGGCAAGGTCAGCAAAATCATGTCGAAGTCGAATTGGTCCAGGCGTTGCTTGTATTGCGCGCGGTCAACCGTGCGCAGGTTGGCCTGTATGCCAATGCTGGCGAGGTTTTCGGTAAAGGGTTGCAGAATCCGTTCGAGGTTCGGGTTGACCAGCAGAATTTCGAAACTCAGGGCTTGTCCCTGGTTATTCAGCAGGCGCTGCCCGGATGGCTTCCAGCCGGCATCGGCCAATAGACCGAGGGCGCGGCGTAAGGTTTCCCGCGGGATGCCACGACCATCGGTTTGCGGTATCTCGAAGGGCTCGGTGAACAGCCGCGCGGGCAATTGTTTGCGGTAGGGCGAGAGCAGCAGCCATTCGGCGCCTTCTGGCTTGCCGGTGGCGGAGAACTCGCTGTTGGGGTAGTAGCTCCGGGCCCGCGTGTAGGAGTTGTTGAACAGTGCACGGTTGGTCCACTCGAAGTCGAACATCAGTCCCAGGGCTTCGCGCACTTGCCGGTCGGCAAAGGCCGCGCGCCGGCTGTTCATGAACAATGCCTGGGTTTGCGTGGGGATCTGGTGCGGGATTTCCGCGCGAATCACCTCGCCACGGGTCACGGCAGGGAAGCGGTAACCGTTGGCCCAGTTCTTGGCCTGCTGTTCGATATAGAAGTCGAACTCTCCTGCCTTGAACGCCTCGAAGGCGACATGGCTGTCGCGGTAGAACTCCACCTCGACGCGGTCGAAGTTGTACTTGCCGCGATTGACCGGCAGCTCCTCGCCCCACCAGTCGCGCACACGCTCGAACGTCAGGCTACGCCCAGGCGTGACCTGAGTAATGCGGTAAGGGCCGCTGCCCAGTGGCGGTTCGAAGGTGGTGGCTTTAAAGTCGCGACCTTTCCAGTAGTGCTGTGGCAGCACCGGCAATTCACCCAGGCGCAAGATCAGCAGCGGATTACCCGAGCGCTTGAAGACGAAGCGAATGCGGTGGCGGTTGAGGATATCGACGCGTTTAACTTCTTGCAGGTTGGTGCGGTATTGCGGATGGCCCTCTTTGCGCAGCAGGCGATAGGAGAAGGCCACGTCGTAGGCGGTAATCGGCTTGCCGTCATGGAAGCGTGCTTGCGGGCGCAAGTTGAACACAACCCAACTGCGATCCTCGCTGTATTCCACCGACTGGGCGATTAGTCCGTAACTCGAGGCAGGTTCATCGCCCGAGGGGTCGTACTGGCCCGTACCGGCCATCAGCGGTTCGTTCAGCTCGGTGACTCCGTACTGCAGGAAGTTGGCTGTGGAAACCGGGCTTGTGCCTTTGAAGGTGTAAGGATTGAGCGTGTCGAAGGTGCCTGCGGCCATGATCCGCTGGGTACCGCCTTTGGGGGCGTCGGGGTTCACCCAGTCGAAGTGGGTAAAGCTGGCGGGGTACTTGAGTGCACCAAATTGGGCATAGCCGTGGCTTTCGCGAAGGGCCGCCGAAGCGGGAAAGCCGATGGCCAGGCTGAGGAACAGCGAGAGGAGGGGACGTATCAAGTGAAAGATCCGATCCGTGGCGGCTTTTGGGCTTCTTGTCCGGTACAGTAACAGCTTGTATCCGCTGGAAAAAGGCCAAGCCTACAGCCTGGCTGCGGCAGCATTTTGACTACACTCGAATAAACCATAATGAGGCCTTGAACTTGGGTACACGTAGCCATGGTTTGCAGTCATGGGTTGATCGATTAAACCAAGCCGAATTACCCGCCCTGGCCGCGGTGGTGCAAGATCTGCACCGACTCGCGCAACAAGAAAAATCTTCGGTGCAGCAACTCGCCGATGTTCTGTTGCGCGATGCATCGCTGACCTCGAAAGTGCTGCGCGTCGGCAACAGTGTCTATTACAACCCCTCGCAAGAACCCATCCGTACGATTTCGCGGGCCATCATGCTGATCGGCTTTGAAAATGTGCGCCTGATCGGTTTGTCGGTGAGCCTGATCGATGGCTTGCTCACCCGGGCACCGCGCGAACAGTTGCAGGAGTTGCTGGCGCGCTCGTTTCACGCCGCGGTCCAGGCGCGCAATATTGCCGGTTACGTACTGTCCAGGCACCAGGAAGAGGTGTTTATCGCGGCGTTGCTCTATCACTTGGGTGAGTTGGCGTTCTGGGGCTGTGGCGGCGAACAGGCCGACGAGTTGGCCAGTGCTTTGGCGCAGCCCGGTGTCGATGTCGACGAAGCGGTACGTAGCGTGCTGGGCACCAGCTTTCGGCAATTGACCCAGGGCCTGGTGAAGAGCTGGAACCTCGGCGCAATCGCCAGCCTGGCGCACAACACCGCCAACCATAACGACCCGGCAGTCTTTGCCGTGAACCTGGGTGCGAGGATCAGCGAGGCGGCGCTGGAGGGCTGGGATTCGCCCGCCATGGAAGCATTGGTCGAGCAGATGGCGCATTTTATCGGGGTTACGCCGCAGGAGGCCTTGCAGCAAGTACTGGCCAGTGCCGATGAAACGGTCAAGGTGGCCGCGACCTTTGGCGCCAGCAAGCTGTGCAGCCTGATTCCCAACACCGATCCCGAACAGATTCGCGTACAGCAGGAGCAACGCAAGGCGCGCTTGTTGCAGCCCAATTTGCTGACTTTGCAGCAAGCCTTGCAAGACCTCGGCTTGATGGCTTCGCGACGTGGCGATGTCGGCATGATTCTCGACACCTTGCTCAAGGGCTTGCACCAAGGCGCGGGTCTTGAGCGGGTGATGCTGGTGGTGCTGGCCGACGGACAAAGCTGTTTCCGTGCCAAGCGAGTAATCGGCGAGGGCGCACAGGGCTGGATGAGCGAGTTCTTATTGCCGGTCGAGCAGCGCGAGCAGCCGCATATCTTCAGTTACGTGCTGCGCAATAAGGAGGCGTTGTGGATGGGCGTACCCGCCAGCTACAACCTGAACGAATTGGTCACGCAGCCAATTCGCCAACGCCTGGGGCAGGGCATGTTCTTTATTGCGCCGCTGCTGGCCGGTACCCGTGAAATTGGCGTGCTGTATGCCGACAGCCGGGTCTCCGGGCGGGCCTTGAAGCACGAGCAGTTCGTCGCCTTCCAGCGGTTTACCCAGCTCACCGGACGTTGCCTGGAGGCGTTGAGCAAGCGCCCTTGAGTCAGCGCTTCAGGTGCAGGGTGAGGGTCTGTCCCGGCTTTAGCGCCTTGCCGGCGCGCGGGTTCCAGCGCTGCAGGTGCTGCATCTGCACCTTGAAGCGTTTGGCAATCAGGTACAGCGAATCGCCCTGGCGCACCTTGTAATAGGTCACGCCATTGCGCGCCTGCGCCGAGGCCGGTGCTGTGCCTTGTAGGGCGAGGGTTTGCCCGACACGCAGGTTGTTACCTTTGAGGTTGTTCCAGCGCTGTACGTCCTTGACCGCTACTTGGTGGGCCTTGGCGATTTGCCACAGGTTGTCGCCGTTCTTCACCCGGTATGCGGGTGGCGCCGTTGCGCGACTGGCCACGTTCTGGAACAGCGGCTCAGTCGGCTGTACGCCAGGCTCGGCGGGGATGCTCAGGACCTGGCCAATACGCAGGTGATTGCTGGACAGTTTGTTGATGTCGCGCAGCGTATTGACCGTGAGGTGATAGCGGTTGGCGATGCCATGCAGGCTGTCGCCCGACCTTACCGTGTATTCCTGCCAGTTCACCTGCTCCTGCGGCTTCATCAGCGACAGGTTGGCGATCAGTAAATCGGCCTTGTCGGTCGGCACAAGCAAGTGCTGCGGGCCATCCAGGGTAATGCGCTTCTTGAAGGCCGGGTTGAGCTGATAGAGCTCGTCCTCGTCGAGGTCGGCCATGGCCGCGACGCGTGACAGGTCCATGCTCTGCTTGAGTTCGACTTTCTCGAAATAGGGTGCGTTGGCGATCGGATTCAAGCTCACGCCGTAAGCCTGCGGGGTCATGACCACTTGCGAGAGGGCCAGCAGTTTGGGCACGTAATTGCGTGTCTCGGTCGGCAGCGACAGGTTCCAGTAGTCGGTTGGCAGCCCGAGCTTCTGGTTGCGCTCGATGGCCCGGCTGACGCGGCCTTCGCCGGCGTTGTAAGCGGCGAGGGCGAGTAGCCAGTCGCCGTTGAACATTTCATGCAGGCGCGACAGGTAGTTCATCGCCGCATTGGTCGAGGCCATGACGTCGCGGCGACCGTCGTACCAACTGGTCTGGCGCAGGTTGAAGTAGCGGCCGGTAGACGGGATGAACTGCCACAGCCCAACGGCGTGGGCGTGCGAGTAGGCGAAGGGGTTGTAGGCGCTTTCGATCATCGGCAACAACGCCAGCTCCATCGGCATGTTGCGCTCTTCCAGGCGCTCGACGATGTAGTGAATATAAGGGTTGCTGCGTTCACCGGCTTTTTCGACGAACGAGGGGTTGCTGACGAACCACAAGCGTTGCTGTTCGATACGCGGGTTGATGCCGATGGTGTCTTGCAACTGATAGCCGTTGCGCACGCGTTCCCAAATGTCTTCGGGTTCTTCGGCCTTGATGCTCTCGGTCAGCCATTCCGGCTCGCGTTCCAGGCCTACCGCCAGATCGGTGTCGTTGCCCTGGTCGTCAGCGGCGCCATTGCCCATGCTCTGACAGCCGGCCAAGGTTGCGCAGAACACCACCACGAGCGCACGAGCGCTTTGTGTCAATGCCTTTAAATTCAAGGTCTTGCGCGGTGATGAAGGCATTGGTTGAGGTGTTCTTCCCGGTGCGAAGGTCGGGCGATTCTAGGAACCACTTCGGGGGTGGTCAAGTTTTAACCAGTCTTTTGGGCGGTTGTCGACCTTTTAGAAGCTGTCTTTCCAGGTTCGCAGGCCGGCGAATACCTCGCTGGGCGAGCGCTTGACCCGCCCTTCATGCGCCTCGATTTTTTCTTTAACGGATGTTTCGGCGCTGCGCAGGAACGGATTGGTCGCGCGCTCCAACGCCACGGTGGACGGCAGGCTGATCTGCCCAGCCGCGCGCCACGCGCTGACCTCCTGGAGGCGTTGGGCAATCTGCGGGTTGTTCGGCTCTACCGCTTGAGCGAAGCGCAGGTTGCTCAGGGTGTATTCATGGGTGCAGTAAACCGCCGTTTGCCCCGGTAACGCCGCGAGCCGGCTGAGCGAGGCGTGCATCTGTTCGGCAGTGCCCTCGAACAAGCGCCCGCAGCCGGCGGCAAACAGCGTGTCGCCGCAGAACAGCCACTGCTGCTCGGCCTGGTAGTAAGCAATATGGCCCAAGGTGTGGCCGGGCACTTCGAGTACCCGCAAGCGCTGGCCGAGGACTTCGACGCTATCGCCTTCGCTCAACGGCAGGTCGCGGGCGGGAATATTTTCCTGAGCCGGACCGAGCACGCGGGCGCCTGTCGCGCTTTTCAGGCGCTCGACACCGCCGACGTGGTCGAAGTGGTGATGAGTGATCAGGATATCGCTCAGTTGCCAGCCCGGATTGGCGGCGAGCCAGGCTTCTACGGGCGCCGCATCGCCTGGGTCGACCACCGCGCAGCGGCGTTGCTCGAGGTCTTGCAGCAACCATATATAGTTGTCGGAGAAGGCGGGCAGGGCGTCGATCTTTAGCATGATGCGGTCGCTTAGCAGGGCATAAAGGTGCATCTTAGGCCTCATTGGCAGCGACGGCTACGCAGGTAATCCTTATGTCTGATCATCCTTTCGCCCAGGCCGATGCCGATTGGCTCAGCCTCATCGCTACGGCGCGCAACTGGTTCAGTGGCCCGCTGGGGCAGTTATTGCTGACGCAAGAGCAGCGGTTGCTGGAAGAGGAGTTGGCGCGCTTCTTCGGCGGCTACCTGGTGCATTACGGCCCGTCTGCCGATGCGCCGCCGAATGCCTCGCAAATTCAGCGCAGCGTGCGCATGGGGGCGCCATTCAGTGGTGTGGAAATCGTCTGCGAGGAGCAGGCCTGGCCGCTGACCGAACATGCCGCCGATGTGGTGTTGCTACAACACGGCCTGGATTTCAGTTTGTCGCCGCATGGCTTGCTCCGCGAAGCCGCCCGCAGCGTACGTCCCGGCGGCCACCTGCTGGTGGTCGGAATCAACCCGGCCAGTGCCTGGGGCGTGCGCCGGCTGTTCAGTCAGGATGCCTTGCGCCAGGCGCGCTGCATCGCGCCCAGTCGGGTCAGTGACTGGTTGCACCTGCTCGGTTTTGCGCTGGAGAAACGCCGCTTCGGGTGCTATCGTCCGCCGCTTTCTTCGCCGGCCTGGCAGGCGCGGCTGGCATTTCTAGAGCATTCAGGCGGCTCCTGGCAGTCGCCGGGCGGTGGCTTCTACCTGCTGGTGGCGCGCAAACTGGTCATCGGTCTGCGCCCATTACGGCAATCACGCCGTGAGCCCATGGGCAAACTAGTGCCCATGCCAGTGGCCAAGGTCAGCCGGCGCAATTCTGAGCGGCAATAGCGCCCGCCAAACGGCATTTATTAAGAGATAGGCTCGGCATGTCTGAACAGGTTGAGATTTACACCGATGGCGCCTGCAAGGGCAATCCAGGCGTCGGCGGTTGGGGTGCGTTGCTGGTTTTCAAAGGTGTGGAAAAAGAACTGTGGGGCGGCGAGGCCGAGACCACCAACAATCGCATGGAGCTGACGGCGGCGATTCGTGCCCTGGCCGAATTGAAGCGTGCGTGCGATGTGCGCCTGGTGACTGACTCGCAATATGTCATGCAGGGCATTCAGGACTGGATGCCGAACTGGAAAAAACGTGGCTGGAAAACCGCCGCCAAGCAGCCGGTGAAAAACGCCGACTTGTGGCAGCAACTGGATGAACAAGTGAACAGGCACACCGTGACTTGGCAATGGGTGCGCGGGCATACCGGCCATCCCGGTAACGAGCGCGCGGACCAGTTGGCCAATCGTGGTGTTGACGATGTAAGGAGGTTGAAACATGCGTAGCGTGGTCCTGGATACTGAAACCACCGGTATGCCGGTCGCTGACGGCCATCGGGTCATCGAGATCGGCTGCGTCGAGCTGATCGGGCGGCGCTTGACCGGGCGGCACTTCCACGTCTATCTGCAGCCGGATCGCGAGATCGACGAGGGCGCCATCGCGGTGCACGGCATCACCAATGACGATTTGAAGGACAAACCGCGCTTCAAGGAAGTCGCCGACGAGTTCTTCGAGTTCATCAAGGGCGCGCAGCTGATCATCCACAACGCGGCGTTCGACGTTGGCTTTATCAACAACGAATTCGCCCTGATCAAGCAGGACGAGCGCGCTGATATCAGCGAGCACTGCTCGATCCTCGACACCCTGATGATGGCCCGCGAGCGCCACCCAGGGCAGCGCAACAACCTTGATGCGCTGTGCAAGCGTTATGGCGTCGACAACTCCGGCCGTGACCTGCACGGCGCGTTGCTCGATGCCGAGATCCTTGCCGACGTCTACCTGACCATGACCGGCGGGCAGACCAACCTGTCCCTGGCTGGCGACGGTTCCGAGGGCGACAGCAACGGCCGCCAGCAGCCCAGCGCAATTCGCCGGTTGCCTGCCGAGCGTCAGCGCACCCCGGTGATTCGCGCCAGTGCCGAGGAGTTGGCCGAGCACGCGGCGCGTTTGGTGATCATCGAAAAATCTGCCGGGGCGCCGCCGTTGTGGGTGCAGCTGGAGCAAGCCAAAGCCGACGTCTGACGGCCCGTGCTGCGCGTCGAGTTATCGGCGCGCGACCTTTTCGTACAGGGTCAAGCCCAGGGGGTTCCGCCCGCGGGGGCGAGCCTCTACCCTGAGGCGATAGGCAGGCTCGGGTCTGCCACCTTCAGGGACGCCACAATGTATAAAGACCTCAAATTCCCCGTCCTGATCGTGCACCGCGACATCAAGGCCGACACCGTGGCCGGTGATCGGGTGCGCGCCATCGCCCAGGAATTGGAGCAGGACGGCTTCAGCATTCTGTCCACCGCCAGCTCCGCCGAAGGGCGCATCGTGGCGTCGACCCACCACGGGCTGGCCTGCATTCTGGTGGCCGCCGAAGGCGCGGGGGAGAACAAGCACCTGCTGCAAGACATGGTCGAGCTGATTCGTATCGCTCGGTTGCGGGCGCCGCAGTTGCCGATTTTTGCCATTGGCGAACAAGTGACCATCGAGAATGCGCCCGCCGAGGCGATGATCGACCTGAATCAGTTGCGTGGGATTCTCTACCTGTTCGAAGACACCGTGCCGTTTCTCGCCCGTCAGGTCGCCCGCGCCGCGCGCAATTACCTGGATGGCCTGCTACCGCCGTTTTTCAAAGCCCTGGTGCAGCACACCGCACAGTCCAACTACTCCTGGCACACGCCGGGCCATGGCGGCGGCGTGGCCTATCGTAAGAGTCCGGTGGGGCAGGCGTTTCACCAGTTCTTCGGCGAGAACACCTTGCGCTCCGACTTGTCGGTATCGGTGCCGGAGTTGGGCTCGCTGCTCGATCACACCGGGCCCTTGGCCGAAGCCGAAGCCCGCGCCGCGCGCAACTTTGGCGCGGATCACACCTATTTCGTGATCAACGGCACGTCGACGGCCAACAAGATCGTCTGGCACAGCATGGTCGGCCGCGACGACCTGGTGCTGGTCGATCGCAACTGCCACAAGTCGATCCTGCACTCGATCATCATGACCGGCGCGATCCCGTTGTACCTGTGCCCGGAGCGTAACGAGCTGGGCATCATTGGACCGATTCCGCTGAGCGAATTTTCCCGCGAGTCGATTCAAGCGAAGATCGATGCCAGCCCGCTGGCCCGGGGCCGTGCGCCGAAGGTCAAGCTCGTGGTGGTGACCAACTCGACCTACGATGGCTTGTGCTACAACGCCGAGCTGATCAAACAGACCCTCGGCGACAGCGTCGAGGTGCTGCACTTCGACGAGGCCTGGTACGCCTATGCGGCGTTCCATGAGTTTTATGCCGGCCGCTATGGCATGGGCACCTCGCGTGAGGCTACCGGCCCGCTGGTGTTCAGCACCCACTCGACGCATAAGTTGCTGGCGGCGTTCAGCCAGGCGTCGATGATCCACGTGCAGGATGGCGGGGTGCGCCAGCTAGACCGCGACCGTTTCAACGAAGCCTTCATGATGCACATTTCCACCTCGCCGCAGTACGGCATCATCGCTTCGCTGGATGTGGCCTCGGCGATGATGGAAGGCCCGGCCGGTCGCTCGCTGATTCAGGAAACCTTCGATGAGGCGCTGAGCTTTCGCCGCGCGTTGGCCAACTTGCGGCAGAACCTCAAGGTTGATGACTGGTGGTTCAGCATCTGGCAGCCGCCTCAGGTTGAAGGCACCGAAGATGTGGCGACCGGCGATTGGTTGCTGCAGCCGCAGGCGGACTGGCATGGTTTCGGTGACGTCGCCGAGGATTATGTGCTGCTCGATCCGATCAAGGTCACCCTGGTGACGCCCGGCTTGACGGCTGGCGGCAAGCTCGATCAGCGGGGAATTCCGGCGGCCGTGGTCAGCAAGTTCCTCTGGGAACGCGGCCTGGTGGTGGAGAAGACCGGCTTGTATTCGTTCCTGGTGCTGTTCTCCATGGGCATTACCAAGGGCAAGTGGAGCACCTTGCTGACCGAGCTGCTGGAGTTCAAACGCAGTTATGACGCCAACCTGCCGCTCACCGTGGCGCTCCCGTCGATAGCCAAGGCGGGCGGTGCGCATTACCACGCGATGGGCTTGCGTGATCTGTGCGATGCGCTGCACCGCTGCTACCGCGAAAACGCCACGGCCAAAGCGCTCAAACGCATGTACACGGTGTTGCCGGAAGTCGCCATCAAACCGGCGGATGCTTACAACCAATTGGTTCGCGGTGAGGTCGAGGCCGTGCCCATCGACCAGCTCGAAGGGCGCATCGCCGCCGTGATGCTGGTGCCTTATCCGCCGGGTATTCCCCTGATCATGCCGGGCGAGCGGTTTACCGCGCAGACCCGTTCGATCATCGATTACCTGGCCTTCGCCCGCACCTTTGATCGCAGCTTCCCTGGATTTGATGCCGATGTGCACGGCCTGCAACGCCAGGAGGGTGCCGACGGAGCCAGCTACACGGTCGATTGCCTCAAGAGCTGAGTCTGCCGGCTGCGGCGCAGACCCTGCAAACTGCGCTGTGGCCGCGGCAGTATCCTCGGTAGATCAAGTGGTTAACGCCAACACCCAAGGTGATGCTTAACGCGATGACGTGTCCTGCGTCACAGTGGCTGGCATCGACATTTATGTCGTCCTTGTTATAGTTGCGCGGTTGTAATCATAAGAATATTTCTATGCGCGTCTGCGCCATCTGCCGCTGAGGATGACTGCCGTGTCCGACTACAAAGCCTTTCGTGTCGAGTTGGCAGATAAGATCGCCCATGTGGTGATCAATCGCCCGGAAAAAGTCAACGCCATGAACGCCGACTTCTGGGCGGAGATCATCGAGATCTTCCGCTGGATCGAGGCCACCGATGAGGTGCGGGTAGTGGTGCTTTCCGGGGCGGGCAAGCATTTCTCGTCGGGCATCGACCTGATGATGCTGGCGCAGGTTGGCAGCCAGTTGGGCAAGGACGTCGGCCGTAATGCCGAAGCGCTGCGGCGCAAGATTCTCGAACTGCAAGCCTCGTTCAATGCCGTGGACCAGTGCCGCAAACCGGTGCTGGCGGCGATCCAGGGCTACTGTTTGGGTGGCGCCATCGACCTGATTGCTGCGTGTGACATGCGTTACTCGACCGTCGACGCGCAATTCTCGATCAAGGAAATCGACATCGGCATGGCCGCCGACGTCGGCACCTTGCAGCGTCTGCCGCGGATCATCGGCGATGGCATGATGCGCGAGCTGGCCTTCACCGGGCGCAGCATCGACGGCAACGAGGCGCGTAGCATTGGCCTGGTCAATCGTACCTACGGCGATGCCACGGCACTGCTCGACGGGGTGATGGAGATTGCCCGTGAAATCGCCGCAAAATCGCCGGTTGCGGTGCGCGGCACCAAACACATGATTCGCTACATGCGCGACCACCGGGTCGACGATGGCCTTGAGTACATCGCCACCTGGAACGCGGCGATGTTGCAATCGGCCGACCTGCGTGTGGCGATGGCGGCACATATGAGCAAGCAGAAGCCGGAGTTCGCCGACTGATGCATTGCCCGCAACTGTCTTTTCTACCGGCGCGGGAGGCGCAATAGCTCATGGTTTCTGGAGCAACGTCCCTTAGCTTGGTGCGCGACGAGCTGTTCACCACGATAGAGGAGGCTGAGTCGAGCCTCGAACAGTTCATCGCCGAGCGGCACAACGGCAGCCTCTTGCAGCAGGCGGTGGAAAACCTGCAGCAGGTGCGCGGCACGCTCAACTTGATTGAGCTGGCGGGGGCCGAGTTGCTGGCCCAGGAAGTGCTCGACCAGGCCACCGATATTCCCGCCGGTGCCGGCGAAGAGCGTGATGTGCAGCTCTCGGCGCTGAGTAATGCGCTGCATGTGCTGCGCCGCTACCTGGAAAACGTCGACGCGCACCGCCAGGAAATGCCTGAGCTGTTGCTGCCGGCGATCAACGATTTGCGCCAAGCCGGTGGCCAGCCGGCCTTGCCCGAGAGCTTTTTCTTCAGCGTCCGCCTCGATCATGCCCGCCCACGCAGCACGCCTGTGGCTCTGGATGCGGCGGCCAAGGAAATCGAAGGGCGTCGTTTGCGTCACATGTATCAAGTTGGCTTACTCGGCTTTATCCGTGAGCAGAATCCACAAGCCAGTCTGAAGCTGATGGGCCGCGCCATGGGCCGGCTGGACAGTCTGTATGCCAATGAGCCGCGCGGCCGTTTGAGCTGGATTGGTGCAGCGGCGCTGGAGGCGCAGGTCGACGGTCAGTTGCTGGCGCGCAAGTCGCGCAAGCAGCTGTTCTCGCGGATCGATCGCGAGCTCAAGCAGATGCTCGGCAATGGTCAATACGAGGCGCCGCGTAGCCTGCTCAAAGAGCTGCTCTACCTGGTGGCCTTGGCGGATAGCCGTGGCCCGGTCGCCACCCCGGTGCGCGAGCTGTTCGGCCTGACGCCGCTACCTTTCACCGATCACCTGCTGGAAGAGGAATACCAGCGCTTGGCTGGTCCGGGGCAGGCGGTGATGCGTTCGCTCAGTTCGGCGATTCGCGAAGAACTGGCCAGTGTCAAAGATATGCTCGACCTGATCGAGCGCGGCACCTTGCAGGCGGACAACCTCAGCAACCTGCATGCCTTGCTCGGCAAGCTAAGCAAGACCCTGGGCATGGTCGGCCTCAGTTCGGCCGGCAACTCGTTGAGTGCGCAGTTGCAGACGGTCGCCGGGTGGAGCGAAGAGAGCCCGCCGCAGACCCAGGAGTTGCTCAAGCTGGCCGATGCGGTGCTCTATGTCGAAGGCATGGTGGCCAGCCTGGAGCGCGGCGAGCGCCGCGATGCGCGCGCGGTGCAAGCGCAGCCGGGTCATGAAGCGGAGTCTTTTGCCTACCACCAACTTAACGAAGCACGCATTGTCGTGGTCGACGAAGCCCAAGCCGGCCTGGCGCTGGCCAAACGCGCGATCACCGCGTACCTGGAAGCCAGTGGCGACCGCATGCACCTGTCCAACGTGCCGTTCAGTTTGCAGGCGGTGCGCGGTGGTCTGTGGTTTCTCGGCCAAGAGCGTGCGGCCCTGCTGGTCGGCGCCTGTGCCGAATACATCCAGAAGCAAATGCTCGAGGCGCCGCAGATGCCTTCCGAGCAGATGCTGGAAACCCTTGCGGATGCCTTGAGTAGCCTCGAATATTACTTGGAGGCCGGCGCCGTGCTGCGTCCGGAGACCCAGCCCAGTGTGCTCGACCTGGCCGCCGAAAGCGTGCGTGCCTTGGGCTTGCCGGTGGCGGCTTAAATGAGCTCGCGCTGGCAGCCAGCAGTGCTCGACAGCCAGCAATCGGGTGGCTGGGTACTGGCGCACTGCAAGCAGCATTTTCTCGCCGACAGCAACGGCGTGTTGTTTCCACGCGAATGGTTGAAAAAACAGGATCTGCCGATCCTCGCCGAGCACGGCCTCGGCCATTTCGACGGCGATGCGATCTACCTGCTGGAGCTCGATCAACCCGTCGAGTTGCCGGGCTGTCTCTGGCAAAGCCTGCGGCAGTTCATGCTGCAAGGCGATGCCGATACCTTCAAGCTGCTCAGCTACGCCACGCAAATTGGCACCTGGGCGCGCCAGCATCGCTTCTGCGGCAGCTGTGGCGGCCCTACACAGCATTTTGCCGGCGAAAGGGCGCTGCATTGTCCGCGCTGCGAGCTACACCATTACCCGCGCCTGTCGCCGAGCATGATCGTGCTGGTGACCCGTGGCGATGAGATTCTTCTGGCGCGCTCGCCGCGTTTTGTCCCCGGTGTCTACAGCACCCTGGCCGGCTTCGTCGAGGCTGGTGAATCGGTGGAGCAGTGCGTGCAGCGCGAGGTGCGTGAAGAGGTCGGGGTCGAGGTGCAGAACGTGCATTACCTCGGCAGCCAGGGCTGGCCGTTCCCGCATTCGCTGATGCTCGGTTTCCATGCCGAATACGCCGGCGGCGAGATCGTCATGCAAGCGGACGAGATCGAAGATGCGCAGTGGTTCAGCGTGCACCAGTTGCCACCTTTACCGGCGGCGCGCTCGATCGCCCGCTACCTGATCGATGTCTATGTGGCGCGCCGTCTGGGCTTAGCCGAGCCAGTGCTGCCAGGCTAGCCGCGCGGTCAGCGCCAACACCACCAGGATGAACACCGGGCGGATGAATTTCGAACCGCCCTTGATCGCCGTGCGCGCGCCAAGAAACGCGCCGGCCATCAGGGCCAGGCCCATGCAGATCCCCAGCAGCCAGGCGACTTGCCCGCTAATGATGAAGATCGACAAGGCGCAGGCGTTGCTGACGAAGTTCATGCTGCGGGCCACGCCGCTGGCGCGCACCAGATCGAGCGGGTAGAGCAGCAGGCTGCTGACCGTCCAGAACGCGCCTGTGCCGGGGCCGGCCACGCCATCGTAGAACCCCAGGCTGAGGCTTTGCGGCCACTGGCGGACGCGCGGAATAGGGGCGTCCGGGTTCAGCGGCGCGTCCGGCGTGCGGCCGAACAGCAAGTACAGGCCGCAGGCGAATACCACCGCCGGGAGCATCTGGTTGAGCCATTCGGCGGGTAGCCACTGGGCGATGGCAGCACCGAGAAACGCGCCGATGGCAGTACCGATCAAGGCATTGCGCCATTGCGCCGGGTCGAACAACTTGCGCCGGTAGAAGGTGTAGCTGGCGACCGCTGCACCGAAGGTAGCGCTGAGTTTGTTGGTGCCGAGTACCAGATGCGGCGGCAGGCCAGCAGTGAGCAGGGCTGGAATGGTCAGCAGACCGCCACCGCCGGCGATGGCGTCGATAAAGCCGGCAATAAAGGCCACCAAGGCCAGGATCGCCAGTGTCGTGGGGTCAACGGCGAGCTCAAGAGGGAAGGGCATAAAAAAGACGACCTGTGTCCGATTGCGCAGCGATCTTGCTGTTCGGGGGCGAGACAGCTGCGCATAATGCCGGCATTTTCACGCAGAAGGAATCAAGCCAATGCAGTACGACGGTCTGGCCTGGGCAACGGCGTTGTTGGCAGTGCTGGCGGTGTGGGTCGCGGCACGTATTCTGTTCAACAGTCAGTGGTTTATGGGTTGGTTACGCGGCACCTGTGGCCTGGCTTTCCTCGCGCTGGCCGGGCTGATTGGCCTGGCGGCCTATGACCTGTACAGCTATGCGCCGCTGCCGCAAGGCAAGCCACTGCTGACCCTGAGCTTTCAGGCGCAAGGTTCCGGCTACCGGGTCAATCTGCTGGAAGGCAGCCACGAGCGCAGCGTGATCCTCGAAGGGGATCTCTGGCAGTTGGATGCGCGCCTGCTGCAATGGAAAGGCTTGGCCGCGTTGATCGGCTTGCAGCCAGGCTACCGTCTGGAAAAACTCTCGGGGCGTTTCCTGTCCATCGAGCAACAAACCTTGGCCCAGCATGCCCAGGCCGATCTGGCGGAAAGCCCGTACGGCATCGATGTGTGGCGCTGGTTGCGCCTGGGCCAGCATGACCTGTTCATGTTCGACCCGCAGGCGCGACGCGTCACCTACCTGCCAATCGCCGACGACGCCGTTTACAGCGTCAGCCTGACGCCGACGGGGTTACTGGCGCAGCCGATGAATCAAGCGGCCAATCAGGCCATGCAGGATTGGCAGTAAGCGCTGCGCCTACAAAGCAAAAAAGGGACCCGTAGGTCCCTTTTTCATGGCTCTGTACCCGTTAACTGTTGATGCAGACCGCCGTCACGTGGGAGCGGCTTTAGCCGCGAAAGATCTTCAGTTTTCAAAGATTTTCGCGGATAAATCCGCTCCCACAAAAGCGCGGTTTCTCCTGCAACACGTAACCGGGACATAGCCTTTGTCGTGTGCAACGCTTTATCAGGAAAGGAAGCCGCCATCGACATTCAGCGACACACCGGTGGTGTAGCTGGAGGCATCGCTGGCCAGGTACAACACTGCGCCGGCCATTTCGCTCGGGTCGGCGACGCGCTTGAGCGGGATACGTTGCAGGGCGATATTGAGAATCGCGTCGTTCTTGGTCAGTGCTGAGGCGAACTTGGTATCGGTCAGGCCTGGCAGCAGGGCGTTGCAGCGAATGCCGAACTGCGCGCATTCCTTGGCAAAGACCTTGGTCATGCTGATCACCGCGGCCTTGGTCACCGAGTAGATGCCCTGGAACTCGCCCGGCGAGACGCCGTTGATCGAGGCGACGTTGATGATGCTGCCGCCACCGTTCTGCTTCATCAGCTTGCCGCCTTCGATGGACATGAAGTAGTAGCCGCGGATGTTCACGTCGACGGTTTTCTGAAAGGCCGACAGGTCGGTGTCCAATACGTTGCAGAATTGCGGGTTGGTCGCGGCGTTGTTGACCAGAATGTCCAGGCGGCCGAATTGCTCGCGGATTTGCGCGAAGACGTTCTGGATCTGCTCCATTTCACCGATGTGGCAGGCAATCGCAGTCGACTTGCCGCCAGCGGCGACGATCGCATCGGCAACCGCTTGGCAGCCGTCGAGCTTGCGGCTCGAGACGATCACATGGGCGCCTTGCTGGGCCAGCAATTTGGCGATGGATTCACCGATGCCACGGCTGGCACCGGAGACGAAGGCGATTTTGCCGTCGAGGTCGAACAGTTGGGTCTTGGACATGCGGTTCCCCTTGTCTGAATGCGTTAGGCCGGATTACAGCTGCGACTTGTTGATGACCTGCAGGCTCATCTGCTCCAGCAGCTTGTTCATCTGAATGAACTGCGCGAAGCGTTTGTCCTGGGTTTGCCCGTGGTAATAGCGGTAGTAAATCTGCTGCACGATGCCGGCCAGGCGGAACAGGCCGTAGGTGTAGTAGAAGTCGATGCTGTTGATTTCGATGCCGGCGCGCTCGGCGTAGTAGTCGGCGAACTGCTGACGGGTCAGCATGCCCGGTGCATTGCTCGGCTGACGGCGCATCAGTTGTACCGGTGGCGGATCGCCGGCTTCGATCCAGTAGGCGAGGGTGTTGCCCAGGTCCATCAGCGGGTCGCCGATTGTGGTCAGCTCCCAATCCAGCACGCCGATGATCTGGCTCGGGTTCTGCGGGTCGAGGATCACGTTGTCGAAGCGGTAGTCGTTGTGCACGATTGCCGGTTTGTGGTGATCGGCGGGCATCTTGTCCTTGAGCCAAGCCTTGACCGGTTCCCACAGCGGCGCATCGGGGGTTAGGGCTTTCGCATAGCGGTCGCTCCAGCCACCGATCTGACGCTGTACGTAGCCTTCCGGCTTGCCCAGGTCGCCGAGGCCGCAAGCCTGATAATCGACGTTGTGCAGTTCGACCATCTTGTCGATAAAGCTTTTGCACAGGGCGCGGGTTTTATCGGCGTCGAAGTTCAGCTCAGTTGGCATGTCCGAGCGCAGGATGATGCCGTTGACCCGCTCCATGACATAGAACTCGGCACCGATCACCGATTCGTCGGTGCAGTGCACATAGGCTTTCGGGCAATAGGGAAAGCCGGCGTTGAGCTGGTTGAGGATGCGGTACTCGCGGCCCATGTCGTGCGCGGATTTGGCCTTGTGACCGAACGGCGGACGACGCAGGACGAATTCTTTGTCAGGGTATTCGAGCAGGTAGGTCAGGTTCGATGCGCCACCGGGAAACTGGCTGATGCGCGGTTCGCCACTCAGGCCGGGGATATGCGCCTTGAGGTAGGAGTCGATGATCGCCGCGTCGAGCTCTTCGCCTTCGCGGATACGAGTGGACTGGTCAGTAAGCGCCATGCTTATCCCTTCTACTTATGATGGGTGCCCGAGATTATTGGTTAATCTAATGCTGCACCCTGATCATCACAAGCAATACGCGCCGTTATAGGCGGGCGTGTTGCCACACAATCAGGTTGCCTGATTGATCATTGAAGCCCAGTCTGCGGACGAAAAAAAACCGGAGTCCAGGACTCCGGTTTTCTTTGTGTTCAGTGTTGGCCTGTCGCTTAAACCGGGAACAGTTCGCCCAGTTTCATGGCCAGCATCATGTCGCCTTCGGCGCGCAGCTTGCCGGACATGAAAGCCTGCATGCCATCGGTTTCACCGCTGGTGATGCCTTTCAGGGTTTCGGTGTCCATGATCAGGGTCACGTTGGCGTTGGCGTTGTCGCCTTTCTCAACGGCGCAGGTGCCGTCCTTGACGATCAGGGCGTAGTTCTCGCCGTCTTCGATGTTGAACTGGAACACCAGATCCAGGCCGGCAGCGGCACCGGCGTTGAACTTGGACTGCATGGTATTGACGATGTCTGCAACGCTCATGGTTTCTTCCTTTATTTTCAGGTTTTTCTAGCGCCCGTATGGGAGCAGTGGGCCGGCACTCAGCGATAGGTGATGAGTTCCGGCGTCTTCAACAGCTGTAAATGCACATGGCTGTTGAAGGAAGCCAGGCTCACTTGGTTGCCGCGAAACTTCAGGCAACTCAGTGAGGTGTTGACGATTTGCCAGTTCAGCTCGAAGGCTTGGGCCGGCGGCACGCCAGTGATCAGGTGGAGCAGGGCGGTGATGGTGCCGCCGGAGGTGAATACCGCGATGTTCTGCTTGCTCTCGGCTTGTTCGAGCAGGCGCAGCAGGCCGCCTTGGACTTGTTCGACGAAGCCCTGCCAGCTCTGCAGGCCAGGCTTGTCATGCTCGCCGCTGATCCAGCGGCCAATCAGGCGGGCGAACAGGCGCTGGAATTCGGCACGGTTTTGCGCGGCATTGCGCAGCACGTGCAGGGCTTCGGGTTCTTCGGGGAGTAGGTCCGGGAGCAGGGCGCGGATCACCGCATCGGCATCGAACTCGTTGAAGGCTGCGTCAATTTCCAGTGCGGGCGCTTGCAGGCCGGCACGGGTCAGCTGGGTCAATGCGGCAGTAGCAGTGTGTTGTTGGCGGCGTAGATCGCCGCTCACGCTGCGGTCGATGCGCAGACCCAGCTGGGCCAGGTGCGCGCCCAATACTTCGGCCTGGCGAATACCAATGGGCGATAGCACATCGTAGTCGTCGGCACCGAATGAGGCTTGGCCATGTCGAATCAGGTAGATGCTGCCCACGTCCGCTGCGATCCCGGTACGTTGAAAGTTTCGCGAGGGTATGAGGATCGCTGGGGACTGTCAACGAAAAAACATACGCTTGTTTGAATTAGATCCGTACGACTAATGGCGCCACACCAGGTAACTGGTCGTCGACCAGTGGCGCCGGTATGCTTGGGTGCTGAGCGCGCCCCTCGACACCGGGCGCTGGCATGCATAAATGAGGGGGAATGGCGTGGAGTTTCTTGCTGAGTACGCGGGCTTTCTGGCCAAGACGGTCACCCTGGTGGTGGCCATTCTGATCGTGCTGGTAGCGCTGGCGGCGGTGCGCGGCAAAGGCCGGCGGGTTGCGGGACAGTTGCAGGTGCACAAGCTCAATGATTTCTACAAGCAGCTGCACCAGCGCTTGCAGCAAGCCGTGCTGGACAAGGATCAGTTGAAGGCGGCGCATAAGGCGGACGGCAAGGCCGCCAAGCTGGCCAAGAAGGCCGGCGTGCATAAACCGCGGGTCTATGTGCTGGACTTCGACGGCGACATCAAGGCATCGGCCACCGATAACCTGCGCCATGAAATCACCGCCGTGCTGAGCCTGGCCACACCGCAGGACGAAGTGGTGCTGCGTCTGGAGAGCGGCGGCGGCATGGTGCACAGCTACGGCCTGGCCTCCTCGCAGCTGGCGCGCATTCGTCAGGCTGGCGTGCCGCTGACCGTGTGCATCGACAAGGTCGCGGCGAGTGGCGGCTATATGATGGCGTGCATTGGCGAGAAGATCATTTCCGCGCCGTTCGCCATCCTGGGTTCGATTGGCGTGGTCGCCCAGCTACCTAACGTGCACCGTTTGCTGAAAAAGCATGACATTGATTTCGAGGTGCTCACCGCTGGCGAGTACAAACGCACCCTGACGATTTTCGGCGAGAACACCGAGAAGGGACGGGAGAAGTTCCAGGAGGATCTGGAAACCACCCATGAACTGTTCAAGAACTTCGTGGCCCGCTATCGCCCGCAGTTGGACATCGACGGCATCGCCACGGGCGAGGTCTGGCTGGGGCTTGCCGCATTGGATAAGCAACTGGTGGATGAGTTGCAGACCAGCGACGAATACCTGGCCGAGCGGGCCAAGGAGGCGGAGTTGTTCCACTTGCATTACGCCGAGAAGAAAACCCTGCAGGAGCGCGTTGGCCTGGCGGCCAGCGTGGCATTGGATCGCTTTGCCCTGAACTGGCTGAGTCGCCTCAACCAGCAGCGCTTCTGGTAATCCGCTTTCGACTAGAGGAGATGAAAATGACGACATTCATGGCATTGCAGGCTCGCGAAAACGCTGCCGGTGCATTCGAGCAGGTGCTGGTTCAGCGCGATACCCAGGAGTTGCCGGCGGGCGAGCTGTTGATTCGCGTCAAATACTCCTCGTTGAACTACAAGGACGCGCTGTCCGCCAGCGGCAACCGTGGGGTGACCAAGCTCTTCCCGCATACCCCAGGCATCGATGCGGCTGGGGTGGTGGCGGCCTCCAGCGTTGCCGAGTTCGCGGCCGGCGATGAAGTGATAGTCACCGGCTACGACTTGGGCATGAATACCGCCGGCGGTTTTGCCCAGTACATCCGTATTCCCGCCGCCTGGGCGCTCAAGCGGCCGCAAGGCTTGTCGCTGCGTGAGGCCATGGTACTTGGCACTGCGGGGCTGACTGCCGCGCTGTGCGTTGACAAGCTCGAGCAGGCCGGCGTGACGCCAGATGCCGGCCCAGTCTTGGTCACGGGTGCCACCGGCGGTGTCGGCAGTGTCGCGGTGGCCTTGCTGAGTCGGCTCGGCTATCGCGTGGCGGCCTCTACCGGCAAGGAGGCGCAAGGCGAATTTCTCAAGGGCCTGGGCGCCGAGCAAATCGTGCTGCGTGACGCTTTGCTGGAGGGCAGCGAGCGGCCAATGCTTAAGGAACAATGGGCCGGTGCGGTGGATACCGTGGGCGGCGAGATTCTGTTCAATGTGGTCAAGGCGTTGCGCTATGGCGGCAGCGTGGCGTGCTGCGGGCTGACCGCGGGCGTCGGTTTCAAGGGCAGTGTGCTGCCGTTCATCTTGCGTGGGGTGAATCTGCTGGGAGTCGATTCTGTCGAGTTGCCGCTGGTGGTCAAGGCCTCCATGTGGGACAGGCTATCGCTGCAGTGGAAGCTCGATCTGGAGGCGCTGGTGACTGAGGTCAGCCTGGAGCAATTACCCCAGGCGATTGATCAGATACTCGCCGGCAAGCTGGTCGGCCGGGTGCTGCTGCGGGTGGACTGAGGTGTAGGTTGCGCCCGGCATTGACGCCAGCCTGCCAGCCACAAACGAAAAAGCCCTGCGTATGCAGGGCTTTTTTTGGCTTGTGCTTAGCTCACGGCTGGCGGCGGCGGAACAGCGGCTGAGGCTGGTCGCACGCGGCCTGGTAGACCTCGTCGAAGTCGTTCAGGCTGGCCAGTGCATCGTACGGATCACGATCCGGGCGAATTGCGTAGGCATCGAAGCCGCAGCGTTTCATGAAGAACAACTGGTCGCGCAGAACATCGCCAATCGCCCGCACTTCACCTTGGTAGCCATAACGCTCGCGCAGCAAACGCGCACTGGAGTAATGGCGGCCGTCGGTGAAGCTGGGGAAGTTCAGGGCAATCACTTGGAAGTTGGCGAGGTCGTCGGCAATTTCTTCGATTTCCTCGTCGGCATCCAGCCATACGCCCAGGCCGCCGTCGCGGGCTTTCAGGGCGTGGTCGTGCTCGCGCCACAGGCTCAGTGGAACGATCAGGTCGTCACAGTTGGACAGGCTATCCAAAGTCGCGTCCTTGGGCAGCAGGTGCCAGGTTTCGTCGACGACTTGGTTGTTCTTAATGATTCGCTGCATAGACGCGCTCCTTGAACAGGTCGATGCCGATACGGCGGTAGGTGTCGATAAAGCACTCGTCTTCGGTGCGCTGTTCAATGTAGACCTTGATGATCTTCTCGATCACGTCGGCCATGGCATGCTCGGCGAAGGACGGGCCGAGAATCTTGCCCAGGCTGGCATCGCGGTTGGCGCTGCCGCCGAGCGAGACCTGATAGAACTCCTCGCCTTTCTTGTCCACCCCAAGGATGCCGATGTGGCCGACGTGGTGGTGACCGCAGGCGTTCATGCAGCCAGAGATATTCAGGTCGACTTCACCGATATCGAACAAGTAGTCGAGGTCGTCGAAGCGGCGCTGGATGGCTTCGGCAATCGGGATCGACTTGGCGTTGGCCAGGGAGCAGAAGTCGCCACCTGGGCAACAGATGATGTCGGTCAGCAGGCCGATATTCGGCGTGGCGAAACCGTTCTCGCGCAACTCGCCCCAAAGCTGGAACAGCTGACTCTGCTCGACGTCGGCAAGAATCATGTTCTGCTCGTGGGAGTTACGCACTTCACCGAAGCTGTAGCGGTCGGCCAGATCGGCAATCGCATCCAGTTGTTTGTCGGTGACATCGCCCGGTGCTACGCCGGTTGGCTTGAGCGACAGGGTGACGGCCACATAACCGGGCTTTTTGTGCGCGCAGGTGTTGCGCGCGCGCCAGCGGGCAAAGCCGGGATGCTCTGCATCCAACTCAGCGAGCGCGGCGGTTTGCTGCTCCAGCGCTTTGTAGGCCGGATCGACGAAGAACTGCTTCACGCGTTGGACTTCGGCGTCGGTCAGGGTGGTCGGGCCATCCTTCAGGTGCGCCCATTCGGCGTTGACTTTTTCCGCGAAGACTTCAGGGCTCAGCGCCTTGACCAGGATCTTGATCCGCGCCTTGAACTTGTTGTCGCGGCGGCCATAGCGGTTGTACACGCGCAGGATGGCGTCGAGGTAGCTCAGCAGGTGTGGCCAGGGCAGAAACTCGTTGATGAAACTGCCAACGATTGGCGTGCGGCCCAAACCGCCACCGACCGAGACACGGAAACCCAACTCGCCGGCATCGTTGCTGACGGCTTCCAGGCCGATGTCGTGCACTTCAATTGCCGCACGGTCGCTGACCGCACCATTTACGGCGATCTTGAACTTGCGTGGCAGGAAGGCGAATTCGGGGTGGAAGGTCGACCACTGGCGGATGATTTCACACCAGGGGCGCGGATCGATCAGTTCGTCGGCGGCGACACCGGCAAACTGGTCGGTGGTGGTGTTGCGAATGCAGTTGCCGCTGGTTTGAATCGCGTGCATCTGCACGGTGGCCAGCTCGCCGAGGATGTCCGGAATGTCTTCAAGTTCGGGCCAGTTGAACTGTACGTTCTGGCGAGTACTGATGTGTGCATAGCCCTTGTCGTAGTCACGGGCGATCTGCGCCAGCTTGCGCACCTGCGTCGACGACATCAGGCCGTAGGGCACGGCGACGCGCAACATCGGGGCGTAACGCTGAATGTACAGGCCATTCTGCAGGCGTAGCGGGCGGAACTCTTCGCCGCTCAGCTCGCCGGCCAGGTAGCGGCGGGTTTGATCACGGAACTGCTTAACGCGGCTCTCGATGATGTGTTGATCGTACTGGTCGTATACGTACATGAAGGGTCCTGTTTTCAGGCTGCTTGCAGCAAATCAGCGCGCACGGCCGCGCACTCCAGGCGGAGCCGGGGCAAGATACCAGCTCAGGGTTATGCGCAAAAGTGAAGAATTAGTATATGAACAGAACTGTAAGAACTAAGGCGACGCCAAAGCATAACCACAATGCTTGAGCAAGACGCCGTCCTGGTCTTAACTGCAAGGGCGATCCACCCATAAGCACAATAAAGGGGTAGCCAATGACCGAACATTCCGAACCCGATAACCGCGACAGCGTGGTTGACGCCAGCGCGATCTTTGCCTTGATCCTGATTGCCGTGCTCACCGCGGTATTCTGGGTCAGCAACCAGTAGATCCGGTTGCTGGACTGATACCGCTGGATTGATGAGGAAGCGGGCTTCAGGCAACTGAAGCCCGCTCTTTTTGTGGGTTTACAGATGGGTGGCGGCAAAATGCCACTGCTTCGGCTTTACAATGCGCGCGCATTTTTGAGGGTGTGTGCGTGATCAGGTTAGTCGTTGGTTTTTTCTTTGGGGTGTGGCTCGTGCTCTTTGCTGGCGCGACGCATGCGGCGTCCGCCGCCAGTATCAGCGTCGGGACCAAGCCGGCGTCGGTGGTATTTCTCAATCCAGGTTATGCCAATGAGCGATTCTGGGTCGCATACAGCGCGTTTATGCAAGCCGCTGCCGATGATCTCGGCATGCACCTGGAGGTGATTTATGGCGACCGAGACCCGCAGCGTTTGCTGAGTAACGCGCGCCGTGTGTTGGCGCGCCCGCAACAGCCGGATTACCTGGTGTTCGTCAATGAGATGTATGCCGCGCCAGAACTGCTGCGCTTGTTCGCCGACAGCCCGACCAAGCTATTTTCCGTGCACAGCACCCTGACACCCGAGCAGCGCAGCATCGTCGGCGGGCCGCGTGAGCACTACCGCAACTGGATTGGCAGCCTGATTCCCAACGACGAAGAAGCCGGCTACCTGATGGCGAAGGCGTTGATCGCCAAGCTCAAGGGTCAGCCGGGTGAGCTGCTGGCATTTTCCGGTACGCGCCACACACCGTCGGCACTGCTGCGTCAGCAGGGCTTGCGCCAGGCGCTGGCGGAACACCCAGAAGTCAAATTGCAGCAGCTGGTGTATGGCGAATGGACGCGCCAGCGCGCCTACGAGCAGGCGCAAACGCTGCTACAGCGATACAGCCATGTGCGCCTGGTCTGGTCGGCGAATGACGAGATGGCTTTTGGTGCCATGCAAGCGGCGCAGGAGCTGGGTAAGCGTGCGGGCACGGATCTGTATTTTTCGGCCCTGAACAACTCTGAAGAAGTGCTGCGGGCGCGAATGGCCGGCCAGGTCTGTGTCTTGGTGGGTGGACATTTCACCCTGGGTGGCTGGGCCATGGTGCTGCTGCACGATTACCACGCGGGGCAGGACTTCGCCGTGCGCGGCGGTAAGGACCAGATCGCGCCGGTATTTAGCCTGCTCGATGCCGAGCAGTCCGCGCGCTTGTCGACACGTTTGCAGGTGCCAGGTTATGACCTCGACTTTCGCCGTTTCAGCGCCCTTTATCAGCCGCGGATGAGGGCTTACCGCTTCTCGATCACACCGTTGTTGCAGTGATTCAGACGCCGGCGAAATGCAGCACCAGCTTGACCACGGCTATGATCACCAGCACGAACAGTGCGGTGAACAGCACGCCGAGCATAATGAAATGGCTAGGTTTGCCGCGGCTAAAGTCGCGGCTGCGGTTTTTCCCGCTCTGTACGCCGAGTGCTGCCGCCAACACGCTTTGCAGCATTTCCCACAAAGTCAGCGGTTTGTCGTTGTCGTCGTGCTCGCTCATATGCACCTCCGTCGTTCAAGTCTAGCTGCTTATAGCCTGATGCGGCGTTGCCATATCAGCGCGACAATCAACGAGGTCAGCCTGCGGTGGAGAACTTGCCCTGTTGCATGGGGTTGGCGCGTGTGAATCGCCCGGTTTTCGTGGCTGCCGCCCGATGCTCTGAGGTCGGTTGGCGTTGAGCGTAGCGAAGTCCAACAGCCTGTGGCAGAGTCGCTGGGCTTCGTCGCGTCCCCTCAGGCTACACCCACGACCCTAATCTACGGCTTATTGTGTTTGGCTGGACCATGGCGCAACCGCGTACGCCGAGCTGTCGCTGGTGTCGCGGCCGGGCTGGGAGCGCTGGGTGTACCGTCAGCGGGGCGGTGTCTGCTGGCGCCGGGTGTTGAGCACGCCGGCGGCGCGGGCGCGTAACTGACCGCAGCCGCCGTCGATGTCCTGCCCGGCGGAGTTGCGCACCTTGGTCAATACGCCGCGGCTGTGCAGATAGCGCACGATTTGCACGATGCGCTCACCATCGGGGCGCTGGTAAGCGTCGGCTTCCAGGCTGTTGTAGGGGATCAGGTTCATCAGCGCGTACTTGCCCTTGAGCAGGCGCAGGATGCCGTCCATTTCTTCCTGGCTGTCGTTGATGCCCTTGAGCAACGTCCACTGATACTGGATTGGGTAGTCGATCTGCCGGGCATAGCGCTCGCCCAATTCCACCAGTTCTTCCGGGTCGATGCGCGGCGCGCGCGGCAGTAATTGCTGGCGCAGTTCGGCGTTGGTGGTGTGCAGCGAGAGCGCCAGGGCCGGCTTGATGTGTTGCTGCGGCAACCGCTCGAACACCCGCGGGTCGCCCACGGTGGAAAACACCAGGTTGCGCTGGCCAATGCCCCCTTCGGTGCCGAGCAGGTTGATCGCTTCGAGCACGTTGTCGAGGTTGTGCGCCGGTTCGCCCATGCCCATGAACACCACCTTTTTCACCGGACGAAAGCGCCTGGCGAGTGCGACTTGGGCAACGATTTCAGCCGTACTTAACTGCCGCAGCAGGCCGCTCTTGCCAGTCATGCAGAACACACAGCCCACCGCGCAGCCCACTTGGCTGGACACGCACAAACCATCGCGCGGCAGCAGCACGCTTTCCACCATCTGCTTGTCGGCAAGCTCCACCAACAGGCGTGCTGAACCATCGGCCGCCGGGTGCTCGGCGCTGAGGCGGGCGAGGGCGTTGAGCTCTTGCGTCAGCTGTGGCAACGCTTGGCGCACGCTGAGTGGCAGAAAATTCTCGGTTTTCTGATGGCGCGTGCCTGTGTCCAGCGGTAACCCACGCAGCCAGGCACGGCTGATCCGCCCGATGTGCATGGGTTTGGCACCGAGGTCGGTCAGGCGTTGGTGAAAATCATGGATGTGCATGGCGCGCGCATCCTAGCACCGGGCAAGCTGTGTGGGTATCCGTCGCGATTGCCTGCTAGATCGCCGCTGACGCCGGCTTGTGCTTTGCTCAAGCGGGCCTACACACTCATACTAGCGGTTTGATTTAGCTGACAAAGCTGTGCGGAGCGGTAGATGAAATTCATACACCAACGCGAACACCTCAACGAAGACGATATTGTCGTCATCGAGTGCTCGCAGACCTGCAATATCCGCCTGATGAGCGATGCGAATTTTCGCAGCTTCAAGAATGGCGGCCGGCATACCTACCACGGCGGCGCGTTCGACAGCTTTCCCGCCAAGATCACCGTACCGAGCAGCGGTTTCTGGAATATCACTATCGACACGGTGAGCCGCAAGGCCATCAGCGTGACGCGCAAACCGACGCTGAAACATTCGATCAAGATCATCCGCAAGTCGACTTCGCGCCTGAGCTGAGTGCCACGCCGGCGTGTGTTGGTGGCTACTCGTCCTGAATCTGGGCATGCAGCGCTAGGCTGTGGCCCAAGCGGTACTGGTTATTGCCGCTGCGCTTGGCTTCATACATCGCCAGGTCGGCGATATGAATGAGCTTATCCATCGTCGGCGCGTGATCCGGGAACACTGCAATGCCCAGGCTCGCGCCGATGCGTTGATGTGTGCTGCCCACTTGAATCGGCAGTGCGAGAGCGGCGAGGACTTTGCCCGCGATGTTATGGGCCTCTTCCTTGACGTCGTTGCCCGCGACGATGCCCTCCAGAATGGCGACGAATTCATCGCCGCCAATACGCGCCAGGGTATCCGACTCACGTAGCGCAGCGCTGAGTCGTGCACAGGTGCTGATCAGTACGCTGTCGCCGGCGGCATGCCCGTGGCGGTCATTGATCGCCTTGAAGCCGTTGAGGTCGATAAACACCAGAATCACCCGGGTCGTATTGCGCCGGGCCCGGTCGAGGGCTTTGGCCAAGTGCTCTTCGAATACCAGGCGGTTGGCCAAGCCCGTCAGCGGATCGTAATGGGCGCGCTGATGCAGCTGATTGGCCCAGGCTTTTTCTTCGGTGATATCACGCACCACGCCCATCATTTTCAGTGCGTTACCCTGCGCGTCCTTGATCACGTTGCCGGTTTCGCGAAGCCAGCGCTGGGTGCCGTCGGGCCAGAGCACCCGGTACTCTTCGTCGTGATTTTCACCGGTTTCGATGCACCGTAACTCGCCAGCCCGGACATGGGTGCGGTCTTCTGGGTGGACGCTGGCGCAGAAGCGCTCGTAGGAGGGCGTTACTTCTCCGACCTGGTAGCCGAACATGCCGTAAATGGCGTCCGACCAATAAAGCTGGTCGGTGTCGATTCGCCAATCCCAGGTGCCGATGCGAGCGAAGTACTGACTGCGTTTGAAGCGCTCGACATCTTCGCTTGATCCACTGTCGTCAGGGGGCGCATGGATAAGCACAATCACCGCCGTGTCGGCCGAGGTCTCTTGCGCGATGTTCAGGCAGCTGATTTCGAGCGGATATGGCAGGCCGTCGCGACGCAAGGCGTTGGTGTGCTGACGCAAGCCGCTCGCTGCCGCGTCAGTGCGTTGCGCCGCATTGGCAAACTGCGGCAGCCAGGTGGCGAGGTGAGTGCCATCGAGCTCTGCCGGGCTTAGGCCAAACAGATGGGCTGCCGCCTTGTTGGGTTGGCGGATGATGCCGTTGGCATCGACCAGCATGACCCCCTCGGAGAGCTTGTCGAGCAGCGCCGGGCAAGCAACCCATGGCGTTTGCCGACTGGGTTTGCGGCGTAGCCGTGCAGCCCAGAGCACCGTTAACAGCGCGAGCGTGATGGCCATGCCAAGGAAGACTGCGATGATTTCCGTCACGACTGATCCCGCTGTAAATAAGGGCCACACCTGCTAGTGCGGTTGTGTGGCTTACCTCAATTGTCGTAGCCCAGGTTCGGCGCCAACCAGCGTTCGCTGACGTTCAGATCCTGCTGCTTACGGGCGGTATAGCTTTGCACCTGATCCTTGTCGATCTTGCCGACGGCGAAGTACTGCGCCTGTGGGTGGGCGAAGTACCAGCCGCTGACGGAGGCGGCGGGGAACATGGCGTAGTGCTCGGTGAGGAATACGCCGCTACGGCCGGCCTTGTCGAATTCGGCAATCGGGTCGAGCAGGTTGAACAGAGTCTTCTTCTCGGTGTGGTCCGGGCAGGCCGGGTAGCCGGGAGCAGGGCGGATGCCTTTGTAGGCTTCCTTGATCAGCTCGTCATTACTCAATGCTTCTTCCGGGTCATAACCCCAGTAGTTGGTGCGCACTTCGCGGTGCAGCCATTCGGCGCAGGCTTCGGCCAGGCGGTCAGCCAGGGCTTTGACCATGATCGAGTTGTAGTCGTCGCCAGCGTCCTGATAGGCCTTGGCTACTTCTTCTGCGCCGATGCCGGCGGTGGTGATAAAACCGCCGACGTAGTCGGTGATACCGCTGTCCTTCGGCGCAACGAAGTCAGCCAGCGAGTAGTTCGGCTTGCCGTCCGGCTTGATGGTTTGCTGGCGCAGGTGGTGCAGGGTGGCCAGTTTCTCGCCGTTGCCTGAGTAGACATCCAGATCGTCGTCGTTCACCTGGTTGGCTGGCCAGAAGCCGAAGACGGCGCGGGCGCTGATCAGCTTCTCGTCGATCAGCTTCTTCAGCATTTCCTGGGCGTCGGCATACAGTGCGGTGGCGGCTTCGCCGACCACTTCATCGGTGAGGATGCGCGGGAACTTGCCGGCCAGGTCCCAGGAGATAAAGAACGGCGTCCAGTCGATATATTCGGCCAGCACCTTGAGGTCGATATTCTCTAGCACCTTCACGCCGGTAAATCTCGGCACGGTGGGCTGATAGGTCGCCCAGTCGAACTTGGGTTTGTTTTCCACCGATTTGGCGTAGCTCAGGCGCTCGGTGCGGGCGCTGCGGTTGGCGGTACGTTCGCGTACTTCGATGTAGTCGAGGCGAGTACGCTCGACAAAATCGGCTTTCAATTCCTTGGACAGCAGCTGAGTGGCCACGCCGACCGCGCGCGAGGCGTCGGTGACGTAGACCACGGCATCGTTCTGGTACTTGGGCTCGATCTTCACCGCGGTGTGGGCCTTGGAGGTGGTCGCGCCGCCGATCATCAGCGGCAGGCTAAAGCCCTGGCGCTGCATTTCGCGGGCGACATGCACCATCTCATCCAGCGACGGGGTGATCAGGCCGGACAGGCCGATGATGTCGCATTTTTCGGCAATCGCGGTTTGCAGAATCTTCTCCGCCGGCACCATCACGCCCAGGTCGACGATATCGTAGCCATTGCACCCTAGAACCACGCCGACGATATTCTTGCCGATATCGTGCACGTCGCCTTTCACGGTAGCCATGAGGATCTTGCCCTTGGCTTCCGGCTTGTCGCCTTTTTCCAGCTCGATAAAGGGGATCAGGTGCCCGACCGCCTGCTTCATCACCCGAGCTGATTTCACCACTTGCGGCAGGAACATCTTGCCGGCGCCGAACAGGTCGCCGACCACGTTCATCCCGGCCATCAGTGGGCCTTCGATGACTTCGATGGGCCGTGTGCACTGCTGACGGCATTCCTCGGTGTCTTCGATGATATGGCTGGTGATGCCCTTGACCAGCGCATGCTTGAGGCGGTCGACCACGCTCCAGCTGCGCCATTCTTCGGTCTCAACTTCCTTGACGCTGCCGTCGCCCTTGTAGTTGTCGGCGATCGCCAGCAGCGCTTCGGTGCTGCCTGCGTGGCGGTTAAGCACCACATCTTCCACCGCGTCGCGCAGTTCCTTGGGAATCTCGTCGTAGATTTCCAGTTGGCCGGCGTTGACGATGCCCATGGTCAGGCCGTTCTGGATCGCGTAGTACAAGAACACCGAGTGAATGGCTTCACGCACCGGGTTGTTGCCGCGGAAGGAGAACGACACGTTGGACACGCCGCCCGAGCTCAGGGCGTGGGGCAGGTGGTCGCGGATATAGGCGCAGGCCTCGATAAAGTCGACCGCGTAGTTGTTGTGTTCCTCAATGCCCGTGGCCACGGCGAAGATATTCGGGTCGAAGATGATGTCTTCCGGCGGGAAGCCCACGTCGTTGACCAGAATGTCGTAGCTGCGCTGGCAAATCTCGCGCTTGCGCGCGGCGGTGTCGGCCTGGCCGGCTTCGTCGAAGGCCATCACCACCACGGCGGCGCCGTAGCGCTTGCACAGCTTGGCGTGGTGCTTGAACTGCTCGACGCCTTCCTTCATCGAAATCGAGTTGACGATGCCCTTGCCCTGGATGCACTTGAGGCCAGCTTCGATCACTTCCCATTTGGAGGAGTCGATCATGATCGGTACGCGCGAGATATCCGGCTCGCCGGCAATCAGATTCAAGAAGGTGACCATGGCCTTCTGTGAATCGAGCATGCCCTCGTCCATGTTGATGTCGATCACCTGCGCGCCGGCTTCCACCTGCTGCAGGGCGACTTCGAGGGCTTCGGTGTAGTTGTCCTCGCGGATCAGCCGGGCGAACTTGGCCGAACCGGTGATATTGGTACGCTCGCCGACGTTGATAAACAGCGAGTTGCGGTCGATGGTGAAGGGCTCAAGACCCGACAGACGGCAGGCCTTGGGGATCTCCGGAATCACGCGTGGCGGGTATTTGCTCACCGCTTCGGCAATCGCCTGGATATGCGCCGGCGTGGTGCCGCAGCAGCCGCCAACGATGTTCAAAAAGCCCGAGGCGGCGAACTCTTCGACCACCACGGCCATTTCCGCCGGGGTTTCATCGTATTCACCGAAGGCATTCGGCAGGCCGGCGTTGGGGTGAGCGGAGACGTTGGTTTCCGCCTTGGCCGCCAGCTCTTCGAGGTACGGACGCAGGTCCTTGGCACCGAGGGCGCAGTTCAGGCCCACGGAGATCGGCTTGGCGTGACGCACCGAGTTCCAGAACGCTTCGGTGGTCTGCCCGGACAGGGTGCGGCCGGAGGCATCGGTGATGGTGCCGGAGATCATGATCGGCAGTTCAACGCCATCGTCCTCGAACACCTGTTGCACGGCGAAGATCGCCGCCTTGGCGTTGAGGGTGTCGAAGATTGTTTCGATCAGGATCATGTCCGCGCCACCTTCGATCAGGCCGCGGGTGGCTTCCACGTAGTTTTCCACCAGTTCGTCGAAGGTGACGTTGCGGTAGCCAGGGTTGTTCACATCCGGGGAGATCGAGCAGGTGCGGCTGGTTGGGCCTAATACGCCGGCAACGAAACGCGGGCGATCCGGGGTTTCCAGGGTCTTGGCATCGGCCACTTTACGGGCCAGGCGTGCGCCTTCGACATTCAGCTCATAGGCCAGGGACTGCATGCCGTAGTCGGCCTGGGACACTTGAGTGGCGTTGAAGGTGTTGGTTTCGAGAATGTCGGCACCGGCATCCAGATAGGCCTTCTCAATGGCGCCGATCACATCCGGGCGGCTGAGAATCAACAGGTCGTTGTTGCCTTTGACATCCTGCGGCCAATCGGCGAAGCGCGCGCCGCGGTAGTCCTCTTCTTCCAGCTTGTAGCTCTGGATCATGGTGCCCATGCCGCCGTCGAGGATCAGGATGCGTTCCTTCAGGGCTTGCTGAAGTGCGTGGAGGCGGGCGCTACGATCGGACAGAGACATGGACGGAATTACCTGAGCAAAGCTGAAACAAAAAGGTGCGCGATGATAGCAAACCTGTGCGCTTTTGCAGCAGGTCGGCCTTTTACATGAATCAGGCTCATGTTGATGCGTTGGCCTTGCATGGCGCATGGCGGCTAGAATCGCCGCCATTGCTAAATTAGGGATAGGGATATGCAGTATCGCGCCTTGCTCAGCGCTTGTTGTTTGCTCATCAGCCCGTTGCTTGCGGCGCAGCCGATTTCCTACAGCCGCGATGTTCAGCCGATCTTCACGCAGAACTGTGTGGCTTGCCACGCTTGTTACGACGCGCCGTGCCAGCTCAACCTGGGCAGCGCCGAAGGCGCCACGCGTGGTGCGAACAAGCTGCCGGTGTATAACGGCACGCGCACCGCCACGCAGGACACCACTCGCCTGTTTCTCGATGCTCACGGCAGCGATGCCTGGCGGCGCAAGGATTTCTTCTCGGTGCTGGAGCAGCAGGGCAGCCAGGCTGCATTGATGGCGCGCATGCTCGAGCTGGGCCGTGCCACGCCGCTGCAAGCCAATGCCAAGCTGCCAGATGACCTGGATATCAGTATCAACCGTGCCAATCAGTGTGCGCGGCCGGACGAATTCGACGCGTTCGCGCAGAAGCATCCGCAGGCGGGCATGCCTTTCGCGGTAACCGGCCTGAGTGAGGCGGATTATCAAACCGTGCAGCGATGGCTGGCCGAAGGCGCGCCGGTCGATCAGCAGATGCTGCAAGCCAGTGCTGCCGAAACCAGACAAATCGCGACCTGGGAAGCGCTACTCAATTCGCCGGGCGCCCGTGAAGACCTGGTCGGGCGTTGGCTGTATGAACACCTGTTCCTCGCGCATTTGTATTTCGAGGGCGGCGAGCCTGGGCATTTCTTCCAACTGGTGCGTTCGCGTACTCCCACCGGCAAGCCGGTCGATCCGATTGCCACGCGCCGGCCGAACGATGACCCCGGTACCGAGTTCTATTACCGTCTAGCGCCGATCCAGGGCGTGATTATGCACAAGACCCACATCACCTATCCGCTCGGGCCGAAGAAACTGGCACGGGTCAAGGAGCTGTTCTTCGCCAGTGACTGGCAGGTCGAGACCGTGCCCGGCTATGGCGCTCAGCGCCGTGCCAATCCGTTCGAGACGTTCGCGGCGATCCCGCCGCAGGCGCGCTACCAGTTCATGCTGGATAACGCCGAGTACTTCGTGCGTACCTTTATTCGCGGCCCGGTGTGCCGCGGGCAGATTGCCACCGACGTGATCCGCGATAACTTCTGGGTGGTGTTCCAGGACCCGCAGCACGACCTGTATATGAGCAATGCCGAGTACCGCGCCGAGGCGACGCCGTTATTGGCCATGCCGGGCCAGTTTGACGATATCGGCGACTTGCTCGGCTTGTGGCGCAGCTACCGCGACAAGCGCAATGCCTACGAGGCCTTGCGCATGGAGACCTACGCCGATGCCCCCGCGCCGAGTTGGTCGCATATTTGGGCGGGTAACGACAACGCACTGCTGTCGATCTTCCGTCAGCATGACAGCGCCTCAGTGCGCAAAGGCCTGCTCGGGGAAATTCCGCAGACGCTTTGGTGGATGGATTACCCGTTGCTGGAGCGTACCTATTACCAGTTGGTGGTGAATTTCGACGTATACGGCAATGTCTCGCACCAGGCGCAGACCCGCTTGTACTTCGATCTGATCCGCAACGGTGCCGAGCAGAACTTCCTGCGCCTGATGCCGGCAGAATCGCGCCAGGCGATCCTCGACGACTGGTACCAGAACAGCGGCAAGTTGAAGATGTGGATGGATTATCAGGGCATCGACGATGAAAGCCCGAGCGCCCTGCATCTCGATCAACAAGACCCCAAGCGCAGCTTTGTCGAGGCGTTGCTGGCGCGCTATGCCGACCTCAATGCGCGACCCGACCCGATCAATCGCTGCAGTGGCGCGCAGTGCCACCGCGATGGTCTCTCGCCTCAGTTGCAAGGGGTCGAACAGACGCTCAGTCGGCTGGCGAGCAAGCCGGCTGGCGGTTTGAAGGTCATCGAGCAGTTGCCCGAGACGACCGTGCTGCGCGTCGAGCTGGCTGATGGCCAACGCGAGGTCTACAGCCTGCTGCGCAACCGGGCGCACAGCAACGTGGCGTTCATGCTCGGCGAGGAACTGCGCTATCAGCCAAAACTGGATACGTTGACCGTTTCCCCAGGCGTACTCAGCAGTTACCCGAACTTCATCTTCAATCTCAAGGCAGAGCAGGTGCCCGAGTTCGTTGCGGCACTGGAACAGGTGCGTGATGCCGGCAGCCTCGAGCGGGTTGTCGAGCGCTGGGGGATTCGCCGCAGCCATCCCGAATTCTGGCGCTACTTTCACGACCTGTCGGCGTATATCCGCGAAACCGAACCGGTCGAAGCCGGTGTACTGGATATGAATCGTTATCAGAACCTGTAGGTTGGGGCGGGGCGCGCAGCCTGAGGAGCTGGCGCCGAAGCCCAACAGGGGGAGCGCTTGCGGTTCCGCCCGGCGCTCGGGCTCGTGGGCGTGATGGGCTCTAACAGGCCGCTCTCGTGCTTGATGCTGCGAACAGCCGAGGGCGATGGGTATTCCTACTAAAATGCTAGGACTTTGCCCGCTGCAGGCGAGTGGCGTACACTGCGCGCATGTTTGCGAGGAGTTGCCATGAGCACTATTACCATTACCGACGCGGCCCACGACTATCTGGCTGATCTGCTGAGCAAGCAGAGCACCACGGGTATCGGCATTCGCGTATTCATTACCCAACCGGGCACCCAGTACGCTGAAACCTGCATCGCCTACTGCAAGCCCGGCGAGCAGAAAGCGGAAGATACGGCCCTGGCCCTGGCCAGCTTCACGGCTTGGATCGACGCGGTCAGCGAACCCTTCCTGGAAGATGCCGTGGTCGATTACGCCACTGACCGCATGGGCGGCCAGCTGACCATCAAGGCGCCAAACGCCAAGGTGCCGATGGTCAACGAAGACAGTCCGATCAACGAGCGCATCAGCTATTACCTGCAAACCGAGATCAATCCCGGTTTGGCCAGCCATGGCGGTGAAGTCAGCTTGATCGATGTGGTCGACGATGGCATCGCCGTATTGAAATTCGGCGGCGGTTGCCAGGGCTGTGGTCAGGTCGATCTGACGCTCAAGGAGGGTATCGAAAAAACCCTGCTGGAGCGCATTCCCGAGCTCAAAGGCGTACGTGACGTGACCGATCACACTAACAAAGAAAACGCCTACTACTAGGGTCTGTTGCCGTTTCGTTCGCGACCGCGCAGTGCTCAAACGGCAACCGAAAAAGGCGACCTCAAGGTCGCCTTTTTGTTTTTGTGCAGCGCCTGCGCCAGGCTATTCGCCCACTCAACAAGAGCCTGAATAACCTCTTTGCTTGAGCGTTGCCCGTGTCGGTAAGCCGTGCGCCTCAGGAGCAGGGCTTGAATACACGCTCAGTCGCGGCGGGGAATTGGGCCAGCTTGGCAGCGGGGCGAATTGGCCGTCTGACCAGCTCGCCAGCGCAGTTAGGGCAGCGCAGCTGCAGTTGTCCTTCGCCACAGTCGCGGCAGAAGGTGCATTCGAACGAGCAGATCAGCGCTTCATCGGTGGCGGCGGGAAGGTCGCGGTCACAGCATTCGCAGTTAGGGCGCAGTTGCAGCATGGTCGGCTCCTTGAACGGGGATCAGGCAAAGCGTTCGCTGTATGCCTGCGGGCTGATTGCCAGGTGTTTATGAAAGGTGCGGCGCAGATTTTCTGGGTGGCCGAAACCGGTCAGGCGCGCCACTGTGTCGATCGACGTCTGGGCGTCTTGCAACAGGTTGCGCGCGGCTTTCAGGTGAATTCGCTCAACGCTGGGTACAGCAGGCAGGCAATGGTTCTTGGCGCATCCATGGGGGAGTGTCTCGCTGAGCGATGGATGCAGTCTGCGCTCAACGCAATGATGGCAACAAGGCCAAAAAGCCCACAGATATTGCCACGTTGATCAGCGCCAGGAAGGCGCCGATCAGACGGGCCTTATGCAAGGCCCGTCATCAGCCGTGGGTTATTCCGGCATGCTCCACGGTTCCAGATCGAAGCCTTGCTTGCTCAGATCGTCGCGGGACTTTTTCAATACCTTGGCCAATTGCACGGGGTCGCTGTAGATGCTGCTGGACAGCTGCGTGCGTCCCAGAAGCCGGGTGCTGGTGCGGTCGATGACGGTCAGGCTGAGCTCGCCGGTGCCGTCTTGCGGTGCCCAGGCGACGCATTGGAAGGGTTGAAAAGCGCGGTCGGCGATCAGCAGTGCTTCGTTAAAACGCAGTGGCGCGTTCATGGGGTCGGTTTCTCCGGGTGATCCCAAATGTCTTAAGAGCTGGTGGCGATAACGCTACACCGCTCAGTCATAACTGTTGATGACTGAAGTTGACTGTCGAGTCACATAGGCGTCTGAAAAATGCTGGTTTTTTTGCAAATAATCGGCTGAGTCCAGGTTTTACCTGGGCTGCGCGGGCTCCAGCGCGTAGCGCAGGTGGTCTGAGCGAGGCTGCGTCAGCCGATCACAGTGGCATCGGCAGTGATTTTCCTGGCCAGTGGCCACTAATTTCTGGCGTCATAAGATCAGCACCGTCTGTCGGGCGTTCTGATCAAAAATTGAACGGATTCATGTTTTTCTGCTCATAAAGTAGCCAGACGACGGCGAGCTCGATAGCCTCGCTTTCATCCAACCAGGAGCTTTTTTCTCACATGACGCGTCATGTGCGAGGAAGCTTTTTTACTTTTGAAAGAGGAAATCGAATGATTGAAAGTTCATTCGCCAGGCTGTTATGCACTTAGCGTTTCATAATTGAAATCCGAAAGTTGCACTGGAGTCGTTTCTTCACTGCAAATGTAAAAACCAAAACGAACCATTTGGCGTAGTCGATGTGGTTCACCCGTGATTATAAAAAAGAGGCACCCATGGAATTCACTCTAATTACTTCGTTTTTTGAGCAAAAGACGACCATGGAATTTTTGCGCTTAGGGATTGTGTACGCTCACTTGATCGCCTGTTGTGTTGCAATTGGCATGGTATTAACCAGTGATTTCGCCATGATCAGAGAGTTGATCAAAGGTGAGAAAACACACTTGCAAGACACTCGGCATATGGAAAGCCTGCAAAAAACGGTTTCCGGTGCACTGGCTGTACTCTGGATAACTGGTATTGCGATCATTTGGGTCGACATGTCGGACAAAGGCTTGTCCTATCTGCTCAATCCGAAGTTACAAGCGAAAGTCGCTATCGTCATGTTGCTGACGTTCAACGGTATGCTCCTGCATAGCCTGGTTCTACCAGCGTTGCAGAAGGCTGGCTCGCTGCTGAAGTTGCAATTCAACATGCGTATGTTCGCGCTTTTCGCCGGTGCATTATCAGGCGTGTCATGGTTTTATGCCGCCATGTTGGGGGTCGGTCGTCCGTTGGCCTGGAAGTATTCCTTGGTCGAACTGTTGGCTGCGTATCCAGTGTTGATCGTCGGTGGTTTTATGATGATGGCGCTGTTAACCCAGTGGGCGAAAAATCGTGAAGAAAGTGGCACCGCTACAGCGCAAAGCTACATACAAAGAAACCCGGCGCTGGCAGCCTGGTAACTTAAGTTAGACAAGGCGGCACAGGCTGCCGCCAATCGGCGCTACACCCTAGCGCTGCGATAACATGGCGTCCTCAGGCTCCGACAGTATCTGGCGTACTGTTATGAGTCGGCGGGCGCCATGTTTTTTTGTGCCGATTAACGTGGTTGGTGCGGCGCCGGGCTGGCGGATAGAAGTTCACATAAGTGTCGCGCGACATAACTATGAAAGTGTCGGTCTTCCCAATAAGCCAAGTGGCTCAATGGCGTGTGTCGCTTATACCAGGGGCCGACTGGCATGGCGCAGTCTTCGGCGACCACCGCGGCATAATTCGGCAACGGCCGCAGCGGGTAGCCCAGCGGATCGGCGGGCGCATACAGGTTGAGCCAGCGCGCGCGTTCGCGCATAGGGTCGCTCAGGCAATGGCCGGGGAAGCGGATCGGCACCACCGGATCGTAGGCGAAGGTGAACAGCGGAATATTGCAGCCGAAGGTCACCAACCCGGCCAGGGTTTCCAGTGCAAGAAACGGATCGTGCGGGCAACTGGGGGTTTTGTTGATGCGTTGCTGATCCCAGACGAAATTGGAAAAGATGTGCCCGCCCAATGAATGGGCCAGCACCACCAGCGGCGTGTTGGCGTCGACTTTGGCACGCAGGGCATTGAGGCCACTGCGCAGGCATTGATGCACTTCTTCGTAGGTGGTGTCGTAGGCCTGGCTGACCTTGCGGTAGCCACTGGCATCACCGAGAAACAGGGTGACGATGCGCCGTAGCCAGCGCCAGCGAATCGGTTGGTCGTGCAGTCGGTCGAGGTAGGCGAGTTGGCGCTTATCCAACACACTGGCCCAGTACAGGCTCTGGAACGCCACGTGATTGGCGTCTGCGCCGAGGCGCTGGCGCAGGCCGCGGATAAGTGCTTGGGCAAACGCGTGTTGGCCCTCGCTGTCGCGGCTATCGGGCTGCGTACCGATGCCATGGATGATGGCGACCGCCAGTTTCATAACACGCCTTCCTTGGTTTCGGGCCCGCCAGCCTAATGGCTGATCCGTGTCGCTTCAATTCGCTAGCAGGCCGTTGAAAAACTACCTACGTTGCCGATACGGCGTTAAAAACGGCCTCAAATGCGAGCCCAAGCTAGGCGCCCCCGTCAAAATGCTCATTTACACCACGTAAACTGCGCTTTTTCGGCCGTTTTTGCCTTGTCTCGGCTGCCTCGCCTACATTTTTCAACGGCCTGCTAAAGTGCGACCAGGCGCTCCGCCAGGCGCCCGCTATCCGCTAGTTCGAGGAGCTCGTCGCCGAGTCGGCGGCTTTCGTCCATCGCCTTGCGCCAGTAGCGTTGGCGCCCGGCATCGTCGCCGAGGTAGCGGCTAAAATCCTTGCGGTCCGGCAATTTAGCGTGCGGTAGGCGGGCCAGGTATTCACGCGACGGTGCGAGTAGCAGCACGTCCTGCAAGCGCCCGGCATTGCCACGGCGCCAAGGCATGCTCTTGTCGAACCAACCGGGAATGACTTTGTCGGTGAAATGCGGGTAGAGCACGATATCGTTGCCGCTGTAGGGCAGATCAAGGTGGTAATCGAGCAAACCGCCGTCACGGTAGGTGCCGGGACCTGCGCCGGGAATGTCGCGCACGCCTTCCATGACCATGGGGATCGAGCCGGACGCCAGCAGTGCATGACGCAGGTTGCCGCTGTCCAGGTGCAGGTAGCGCGACGGGAAGTCGGTTAGTTCGCTCAACGGTGGCGGCAGGCGTGCATCGTGCAGGATCACCCGCTCGAAATGCCGAGCCAGCCGTGGACGACCGAGGATGTTGCTACCGATTACCGATGAGAGGCCCAGGCCCAGTGCGCCGCGACGATCCAGGGCGAGCAGGCCGTGGCTCTTTACCACGACAATGTTCAGGCGGTAATCCGGGTTGCTCAGAACGCTGGCGTCCTGGCCATTGAGCAGTTCGTCGAGCATCAGGCTGCAACTGCGCGAGACCTCGGCCATGCTCACGCCTTTGGCGAAACGCTGCGCGGTATAGAGTTCGCCCAAGCGCCGGATACCCTCGGCGGCATTGGGCAGGCAGGCGCTGGCGAAACGCCAGGAGCCGATGGATGCGCCGATCAGCGAGCGTTCGCGCGGTGCGCGGGGCAACCAGTCGCCGAACAAGGCCAGATCCAGCCCCTGAATCCCCAGCGCTTTTGGTCCGCCGGCGGCGCCAGGCAAAATGCCCACATCCGCCGGTTGCAAGCCGCGCTCGCGGATGCGTGCCAAGGCTCGGGAACCGGCCTTGATCGTCAGGGCAGGGGATTTGATCTGAATCGCACTCATGCTGGCCTCCATCACGCAAGGCAGCGATTATAGAGTGCTGATTGAACAGGCCAAGTCACTTCAGCCTATGAATGATGCAGGCATTGCCTATCGATAAGGTGGGCCGGCCGCGCGTATGACAGGCATCGGTGAATTCAGCTTGAATTAAGTCGTCGTGCGTAAAGTGAACAGCGTCGAAAGCATATTCCCACGGAGATTGACCATGAAAACATTGACCGCACTGTTCGCTGTTGCCGCGCTGACCGTCACCGCCGGCGTTGCCCAGGCTCGCGATCTCGGCCCGGACGAAGCGCTGAAACTGCGTGACGCCGGCACCATTCAGTCGTTTGAAAAGCTCAATGCCGCAGCGCTGGCCCAGCACCCAGGCGGCGCGATTGAAGAAACCGAGCTGGAAGAGGAGTACGGCCGCTACATTTACCAAGTTGAAGTGCGCGATCCGCAAGGCTTGCAGTGGGACATGGAACTGGACGCCACCAATGCCCAGATTCTGAAGAATCACCAGGACGACTAATGAAAGACACCGCCGGTTACCGCGCGCTGTTGCTCCTGGTGCTGATTGCGCTGGCGTTTACCGCCAGCGCGCGGGATCTGGATCAGGACGAAGCGCTGCGTTTGCGCCGTGAAGGCGTGATCCTGCCGCTCGAACAACTCATGCGTCCGGCGCTGCAGCGTTACCCTGGCGCCACCTTGTTGGAAGCCGAGCTGGAAGAAGAGGACGATATTTTCGTCTATGAAGTCGAACTGCTGACCGAGCAAGGTGTGGTTCGTGAATTGGAGCTGGATGCCCGCGATGGGCGCATCCTGAAGGACGAGGTAGACGACTGAATGCGCCTGCTGCTAGTGGAAGACCACGTACCCCTGGCCGACGAGCTACTCGCCGGCCTTACGCGTCAGGGCTATGCGGTGGATTGGTTGGCCGACGGCCGCGATGCGGTGTATCAGGGGGCGAGCGAGCCCTATGACTTGATCATTCTCGACCTCGGCCTGCCGGGCAAACCTGGCTTGGAGGTGCTCCAAGAGTGGCGCACCGGCGGTATCGCGACGCCGGTGCTGATCCTTACGGCGCGTGGCTCCTGGGCCGAACGTATCGAAGGGCTGAAGGTCGGTGCCGACGACTACCTGACCAAGCCCTTCCACCCGGAAGAGCTGCAACTGCGCATCCAGGCCCTGTTGCGTCGCGCGCGGGGCTTGGCCAACCAGCCGCAGTTGCACGCCGCGGGCTTGCAGTTGGACGAAAGCCGGCAATGCGTCAGTCGCAATGGCGATGAAGTGGACCTGACGGCGGCGGAGTTCCGCTTGCTGCGCTATTTCATGTTGCATGCCGGGCAGATTCTCTCGAAAAGCCATCTGGCCGAGCACCTGTACGACGGCGAGACCGAGCGCGACTCGAATGTCATTGAAGTGCACGTCAACCACCTGCGTCGCAAACTGGGCCGGGAGGTCATCGAGACCCGCCGTGGCCAGGGCTATCGTTTCAGTGGAGATGCTGCTTGAGGTCGATTCAGCGACGCTTGAGCCTGGGCTTGATCAGCGTGCTGCTGGTCGTCGGTCTATTGCTGGCGCAGACCAGCCTCTGGCTGTTCGACCACAGCCTGCGGCGTTACCTGCAAGCCGGCCTGAAAGACGAAGCCGAAACCCTGTTGATTGCCCTGGTGCGTGGCCCGCAAGGCGTACAGTTGGATGAGCTGCGCCTCAGCGCGGCCTTTCAGCGGCCCTTTTCAGGGCTGTATTTCCGTATCGACTTTGCCGACAAAACGTGGCGCTCACGTTCGTTATGGGACCGCGAGCTGAAACCGACCCAGGCCGCGGGCTTACAGACCGAACTGGGCGACGGTCCGCAGGGCCAGTTGCTACTGACCTACCGCGGCGATTACCAACGCTTCGGCGAGCACCTGTCGATCTATGTGGCGCAGGACTATACCCCGGTGCTGAAAAGCTTCCGCCGGGTGCAGCAAATCGGCCTGGGGCTGGGTTTGGGTGCTTTACTGCTGATCCTGCTGCTGCAACGACTGACAGTCAGCCGGGCGTTGCGCCCTCTCGAACAGGCGCGCCAACAGATCGCGCAGTTGCAGCAAGGCCAGCGTGCGGAGCTCGATACCCAGGTGCCGCAGGAACTGGAGCCGTTGGTGGCGCAGATCAACCACCTGCTGGCGCATACCGAAGACACCCTGAAGCGCTCGCGCAATGCCCTCGGCAACCTCGGCCATGCGTTGAAAACCCCGCTGGCGGTGCTGGTCAGCCTGGCCTCGCGTGAGGAGTTGCAAGAGTACCCGCAATTGCGCAGCACCCTGTTCGAGCAGTTGGAACAAATCGAGCAACGCCTGGCCCGCGAACTGAGCCGCGCACGCCTGGCAGGAGAAGCCTTGCCCGGCGCGCACTTCGAGTGCACCGAGGAGCTGCCAGGGCTGTTTTCCACCCTGGCGATGATCCACGACCGTAACCTGCAACTGGAGTGGCAGGCCGCACCGGGTTTGCGCCTGCCCTGGGACCGCGAGGACTTGCTGGAACTCCTCGGCAACCTGCTGGACAACGCCTGCAAATGGGCGCGCGGCCAGGTCCGCCTGCATATTCAACGTACGCCGCAGCATTACCTGTTGAGCGTCGACGACGATGGCCCGGGCATCGGCAGCGATCAGCGCGAGGAAGTGCTGAGTCGTGGCACGCGTCTGGATGAACAAGTGGCTGGGCACGGTTTAGGCCTGGGCATCGTGCGCGATATCGTCGATGCCTGGGGCGGCCGGCTTGAGCTGCTCGACAGTGAGTTAGGCGGTTTGTGCGTGCGCATCGAACTGCCGCTGCGCGCGCTACGCAAGGTGTGATGCCCGGCCTGATTACTGGCATGCCCGGATGACGTGCGGCGCGACTCGCCGCGCTTTTCGTGGGGGCGGCTTTATCCGCGAGAATCTTCGCAAACTGAAGCTCTTACGCGGTTAAAGCCGCCCACCTATGCACGCGTTCTTCTGTAATCCGTAACCCAGACCATCTTTAAAACCGGCGTTTCACATGCCGTTGGCAAATGCCGGGATGCTCAGGTCGATAGTTTCACGCACGGGTTTCAAGGCATTGGCGTACTTGACCAGGATGTCCAGGTCATAGTCGATGCGTGCGCGCAGGCGCTGGTCGTCTTCGCTGGCAGCCTCGGGGCTGTTCAGCACGTTCTCGACGTGACGCACGATCAAGTGTTCGGGCACGTAACACAGCCGGCAGTTCTTGTAGCTGGAGGCGCGCAGTTCGCTGATGGGATAGGCACCGCCGATACCGGACGAAACGCCGACCAGCAACCCCGGCTTATGTGCCAGTTCGGTCTTGCTGGCATAGATAAAGAAGTTCTTGATGGCCGGGCAGGCCATGCCGTTCCACTCCGGCGCGATGATTACCACGGCGTCGGCGGCCTGTAACTGTTGGCGGTACAGTGCCCAGGGGCCAGTGTCGTCGGCCGGCCACAGGGGCAGGGGGGCCAGCCCCAGGTCGATGACATGGCTCAGCTCGTCGCTGGTTTTTTCAAGCTGGATCAGGCGTTGCCGCAGAAAGCGCGCAACCTTGCCCGATTGGCTGTTGCTGCGACCAGAGCCGGCAACCAAAGCGATATTAAGCATGTGCGATCCCCCAAAATAGAAACGCGCAGGCTAGCGGCAGCAGGCCTGCGCGGCAAGGAGGGGCACGTCAGCCGAACGCTCGAATGGCGCCACCGCTGCTCATGGCAGTGGCTTTAGCCACGGTGCGTCAGCTCTGCGTGCAAGCCTTTCGCGGCTGAAGCCGCTCTCGCGTACGCAACCTGTCAGACACGGAATTGATCCATCAGGCCTTGTTGGTGGTTGGCCAGGCGGTTGAGGTCCTGGCTGACCTGTGCCGACTCGTCGGCCTGGCCGGAGATCGCTTCGGTGACATCGCGAATCGAGGCGACGTTGCGGTTGATTTCCTCGGCCACCGAACTCTGTTCTTCGGCGGCGCTGGCGATTTGCAGGTTCATGTCGGTGATCACACTGACGGCTTGGCTGATGCGTTGCAGGGCGGCGACTGCCTGCTCGACCTGCTCGACACTGCCCTGGGCCTGACGGTGGCTGCTGCTCATGGTGCTGACCACTTCCTTGGTGCCGCTTTGCAGACCCTCGATCACCTGGCGGATTTCCTCCACTGAGTCCTGGGTGCGTTTGGCCAGGTTACGCACTTCATCGGCGACCACCGCGAAGCCACGACCCGCCTCACCGGCGCGCGCCGCTTCGATGGCGGCGTTGAGCGCCAGCAGGTTGGTCTGCTCGGCAATCGAGCGGATCACTTCGAGCACCGAGCCAATCTGTTCGCTGCTGTTGGCCAGGCCCTCGACTTCCTGCATAGCCACGTTCATTTCGTTGGCCAGCAGTTCGATGGTCGAGGTGGTTTTGCCGATCACCCCGAGGCCTTCGCGACTGGCCTGGTCGGCACTGCGCGCGGCCTCGGCGGCTTGCGCGGCGTTGTGCGCGACATCCTGAGCGGTGGCGCTCATTTCCTGGAAAGCAGTGGCCACCTGGTCGACTTCGCGGAACTGCTGCTGCATGCCGGCGCTGGTTTGGCTGGCAATAGCCGCCGACTGGTCGGCGGTGCTGCGCGCATCCTGCACGCTGCGTTTGACGTCGGCGATGATCGGCTGAAGTTTGTCGAGGAAGCGGTTGAACCAGCCTGCCAATTCGCCCAGCTCATCCTGCTTGGCGTAGTCCAGGCGGCGGGTCAGATCGCCTTCGCCGCTGGCGATATTCTTCAGCATCGCGGCCACGCCGAGAATCGGCTTGGTCACCCCGCGGGCGGTCAACCACATCAGCAGCAAGCCGAGCAGCATGGCCACCAGACCAATCAGCAGGGCCACGGCGCTGTCGCCGGTGCGGCGCTGTTCAAGTTGCTGTTCGAGGGTGAGCGCGGGGGCCAGCAGGACTTTTTCCGGCACCTCCAGCAGCACGCTCCAAGGCTTGGATTCGGGAATCGGCTTGAACGGTTGCAGCACGCGCAGCATGTCGCCGTGCTGCAACTCGGCCGCTTCGCCGTTAGCGATGCGGCTGCGTAATTCGCTGGCATGCTCGGCATACGCTTTGTCGACCGGTTGGCTCAGCAGGCTGGCATCGCGGCTATGGCCGGCCAGCAGCGACGACGGGCTGAGGATGCTGACATGCCCTTGGCCGTCATAGAGCTCGCGGTTCGCCTCGCTGCTCAGCTGTTGCAGGCTGTCGAGGCTGATATCGACGCCCATCACGCCGACGACTTTGCCGTCCAGTTCGAGGGGGAAGGCGATGCTGGTCATCAGCACCTGCTGCCCGCCGACTTCATCGAAGTAAGGCTCCAGCACGCAGGTTTTGCGGTTGTCGCGCGGGCAGGTGTACCAAGCGTTATAGGGATCGCCGCTTGGACCGGTCTTGGTGTCGTTGAGCAATTCCTCGGTCATCGACTCCGATTCCAGCTTGCCGGGCTGTGGCTGTGCCCAGTACAGCGAGAAACGCCCGTTGTCGTTGCTGCCCAGCTCGGCCTGATCGACGAACAGTTCGTCCTTGCCATCCAGGGCGTTAGGCTCGAACACCACGTACAGACCGAGCAGCGAGGGGTTGGCTTCCAGGCTGCTGCGCACTTGGCGGGTCAGGTCTTCGCGCAGGTCGAAGGCATCGAGGAAGCGTTTTTCCGCCTGTTCGCGGAGAAACAGAATCTGCCGGGAAAACCCCTTGCCGTATTGGTAGGCATCCATGAAGTAACGCTGGATGCGGATCGCCTGCAACTCGCCGCGCGCTTGCAGGCGTAGCTTGGCGCTCTGTTCGAGCATGCTGCTACTGGAGCTGCGCACCAGCTCGGCACTGCGCGTGGATTGGTAGAGCGAGGCGCCCACCAATAACGTCACGATGGCCAATAAGCAGAGCCCGGCAAGCAGGGTGATTTTCCACTGGATCGAAAGACGGCTGAACAGCATGGGGGCGGTTCCTTACTTCGTTGTACTACACGTCCACTATCGGCGCGTACGCGGCTTTCTTGATCAAAAGCAGTGCGCGGTGACGCTTTTATTGGACCGTTCGGGCTGATGTGAAACTGGCAGGCAAGAATTATGCACAATTTGCTCAGTATTTCGCACAGGGTATTTTTGACAGCCCAGGACGCTTGCGGCAGAGTACGCGGCTTTTTTCGGGGTATGCCGCCAACTGGCGGCAGGTTCTTGGGTTTCTCCAGCAAAAGCTTCACTAGGAGCGTTTCATGAATGCAGTAATTGCAGCAGTCGGCATCATGCTGATCCTCAGCCTGTGCCGGGTGCATGTGGTGGTCGCCTTGATCATTGGCGCCTTGGCCGGTGGCTTGCTTGGCGGTCTGGGCGTTGAGGGTTCGCTGGCCGCGTTCAACAAAGGCCTGGGCGGCGGCGCGACGGTGGCGTTGTCCTATGCGTTGCTCGGTGCGTTTGCCGTGGCGATTGCCAAATCCGGCTTGGCCCACGCGTTGGCCGACAAGGCCTTGGCCATGGTCGGCAAGCAGGACATGCAGGGCGGCGGCATGCTTAAGTGGGTCTTGATTGCCCTGTTGCTGGCGGTGGCGGTGGCTTCGCAGAATATCCTGCCGATCCACATCGCCTTCATTCCGCTGTTGGTGCCGCCGCTGCTGTACGTGTTGAGCAAATTGCAGCTGGATCGGCGCTTGATCGCCTGCGTACTGACTTTCGGCCTGATTACGCCCTACATGTTCCTGCCGGTGGGCTTTGGCGGGATTTTCCTCAATGAGATCCTCCTGGCTAACGTGGCCAAGGCTGGCGTCGACATCAGTGCGGTAAATGTTACCGAGGCCATGGCGATTCCGGCCCTGGGCATGCTGTGCGGTCTGCTGGTGGCGGTGTTGTTCAGCTACCGCAAGAAGCGTGTCTATGACCTGGCGAAGGTCGAACAAGCCGAGCGCATCGACGTTGCCTACAACCCCTTGAGCCTGTTAGTGGCGGGCGTAGCGATTGCCGCAGCCTTCGTCGTGCAGCTGTGGCTGGACTCGATGATCATCGGCGCGCTGGTGGGATTCGTGATTTTTTCGATCTCCGGCGTGGTGCGCTGGAAAGAAGCCGACGGCCTGTTTACCGAGGGCATGAAGATGATGGCGATGATCGGCTTCATTATGATTGCCGCCGCCGGTTTCGCCGAAGTGATGAAAGCCACCGGCGAGGTAAAAACCCTGGTCGATAGCTCGGCCGCGATGATTGGCCACGACAAAGCCATTGGTGCACTGCTGATGTTGCTGGTTGGCCTGCTGGTGACCATGGGCATCGGTTCGTCGTTCTCCACGGTGCCGATCATTGCGGCGATCTTCGTGCCGCTGGGCGTGCAGCTGGGCTTCAGCCCGCTGGCCATCGTCTGCATCGTCGGTACTGCCGGCGCGCTGGGCGATGCCGGCTCGCCGGCCTCCGACTCGACCCTGGGGCCGACTTCGGGCCTCAACGTCGATGGCCAGCACAGCCACATCTGGGACAGCGTGGTGCCAACCTTCCTGCACTACAACTTGCCGTTACTGGTGTTTGGTTGGGTCGCCGCGATGGTGCTGTAAGCGATTGCGAGTGCTCGGCATTCGAACAAACCGCGCTTAACCTCTGCACGGGGCTGCCGATACACCGGTAGCCCCGTTTTATTTGGCGCTGTGGTCGAGCGCTCCCACAACAGCACGCCGTCTCATGCCGCAGGTAAGCGGGAGATTGCCCGGTATTGGGCATGAGCGTTTCTCGAGGAAAGGACAATGCGCCTGACATTGAAATCAAAAGTGGTGCTGCTGGCCCTGGTGCCCGTCATTCTGTTTGCCCTGGTACTCAGTGGCGCGGCGGCCAAAGTGTTGCAGAACCTGGCGGCGGCGGAAGTGGAAGAAACCCGCGAGCGCTTGCTGCTGGAAAGCCGCACCGAATTGCAGCATTACGTGCAGATCGCCCTGGGCTCGGTGCAGACGCTCTATGACGCCGCCGCATCGGGCGATATGGCCAGCCGTGAACAGGCGATTGCCGTGCTGGCGAAGATCAAGTTCGGCAAGGATGGTTACTTCTTCGGCCACGATTCCAATGTGGTGCGCCTGTTCCGCGGCGACAGCCCGGTGGATGTCGGCAAGAGCCTGGCGGATCGCCGTGACCCGAACGGCGTTTACCTCAACCGTGAGTTGGTCAACGTTGCGAAGAACAATACCTACTACGTCAATTACTCGTCGGCGTTGCCGGGTAACGAGGCGATCCTGGTGCCGAAACTGGCGTACAGCTATTACCTGCCGAAGTGGGACATGGCGGTGGGCGCGGCGATCAACCTCGATGGTGTCGAAGCCGAAATCGCCAAAGTGCAGGACGCCATCGACGAGCGTATCGGCACCATCATCACCAGCATCCTGGTGATCGCGGCGATCCTGCTGCTGGTATTCGGCGTGTTGGGGGTGATCCTCAGCAATACCTTCCTGCGGCCGTTGCAGCAGATCAAAAACAACCTCGACGACATTGCCGCCGGCGAGGGCGACCTGACCCGTCGCCTGCCAATCACTGGCGACGACGAGCTGGGGCAACTGGCGGGTTCGTTCAACCGTTTCGTCGAGAAGATCCACGGTCTGGTGCGGCAGATCGTCGAGATGACCGGGCAGTTGACCGAGCTGGTCGGCCAGGTCTCGGCGCAAACACAACGCTCCGAGCACGCCATGCAGCAGCAGCGACACGAAACCGATCAAGTCGCCACGGCCATCAATCAGATGTCCGCGGCAGCCCATGAGGTTGCCCAAAGTGCCCAAGGCGCTGCGGTTGCCGCACAAAAGACCGACCTTGAAGGCCAGGCCGCCAAGCTGGTGGTCAATGGCAGCATTGCCAGCATCCATGCGCTGGTGCTGGATATTCGCGAGAGCGGCGTGTCGCTCGACAGTTTGCAGAAGGACGTGTCGTCGATTGTCAGCGTGCTCGATGTAATCCGCTCGATTGCCGAGCAGACCAATCTGTTGGCGCTCAACGCCGCCATCGAAGCCGCGCGCGCCGGTGAGGCTGGGCGAGGTTTTGCCGTGGTCGCCGATGAGGTGCGTGCCTTGGCCAGCCGCACGCAGCAGAGCACCCAGGAAATTCAGGGGATGATCGACCGCTTGCAAAAAGGCACGCATGAGGCGGTTTCCTCGATGCGGCAGTCCAGCGATGCTGGCGAACTGAGCAGCGAGCAGGCCAACAAGGCCGGCTCTTCGCTGGACGCCATCGCGCAGCTGATTGGCACCATCAACGCGATGAACGCGCAAATCGCCAGCGCGGCCGAGGAGCAGACCGCAGTGGCTGAGGAGATCAACCGCAGCGTGCACCAGATTGCGGTGTCGGTGGACAGCGTGGCCGATGAAACCCAACAAGGGGCACAAACTGCACGCAACCTTGCCGGCCTCGGTGAACGCTTAGGCGCACTGGTGCGCCAGTTCCGTATCTGATGCGGGGTTGATCGAATGGAATGAGGGCGCCTAAGGCGCCCTTTTTTATGCTTCTGTGGTGTTGCATGAGCGCGGTCTTGACCGCGAGCTGTTCAGCAAGGTCCTGACAGCGCTGTGTTGCGCTCAAGGTCGGCGGGACGCAGAGCCCTGGCCGGGCTCTGCATGACCTCAGAGGACCGCGAGGCCGGCCTGTTGCACCAACTCCAACAACGGCTGCGGGTAGACGCCGAGGAAGAAGGCCAGCAAGGCGACGAACAGCAGCATGATCCCGCCGGCACGCTGGCCCCAGTTGAACGGTGCATCGTGACGGCGCAGGTTCGGCTCGCTGAGGAACAGGGTGACCACCACGCGCAAGTAGTAGAACACCGCGATGGCGCTGCCCAGTACCAGGGCGCCGAGCAGCCACCAGAGTTGCGCTTGCACACCCGCGGCGATCACGTAGAACTTGCCGATAAAGCCGGCGGTCAGCGGGATGCCGGCCAGCGACAGCATCATCACGGTAAGCACGGCGGTCAGGTACGGCCGCCGCCAGAACAGGCCGCGGTATTCGTATAACGCATCGCAATCGCGGCCGTTGTAAGGCGTGGACATCAGGGTGACCACGCCGAAGGCGCCGAGGCTGGTCAGCACATAGGTGGCCAGGTACACGCCGATGGCTTCCACGGCCAGGCCTTTACTGGCCACCAGCGCCACCAGCAGGTAACCGAAATGGGCGATCGAGGAGTAACCGAGCAGACGCTTGAGGTTGCTTTGCAGCAAGGCCAGCAGGTTGCCGAAGAGGATCGAGGCGATGGCGATCACCGTCAGCAAGTCGTTCAGCCAGCCGCCGGCGGTGGCCGGGGATATTTGGTAGAGACGCAGCAACACGGCAAACACCGCGACCTTGCTGGCCGTCGCCAAAAACGCCGCCACCGGTGCCGGCGCGCCTTCGTAAACATCCGGCGTCCACAGGTGGAAGGGCACCAGCGACAACTTGAACGCCAGGCCGATTAGCATCATGCCGATGCCGATCTGCACCAACAGGCTGCTGCCGTAGGTCACCAGGTTGGTGCCGATTTCGGCGAAACTCAGGCTGCCCGACTCGGCATACAACAGCGCCATGCCAAACAGCAGGAAGGCGCTGCCGGCAGCCGACAGCACCATGTACTTGATGCCGGCTTCCAGCGAACGCTTGTTGAAGAAGGCGTAGGCGACCATGCCGTAAACCGGCACCGAGAGCAGTTCCAGGCCGATGAACAGGCCTGCGAGGTGCTGCGCACTGACCAGTACCAGCCCGCCCGCGGCGGACAGCAGCATCAGCAGGTACATCTCTTCGCGGTTGCCTGGGTAGCCTTGCGTGCTGGCTCCGCCAGTGCCGACGGTGGCCTCGCCGAGATAGGCATGGGTCAGGGTCACGCAGGCCAGGGTCGCGGCCAGCACCAGCGCCATGTAGTAACAGGCGAAGTTATCCACCAGCAGCAGCGGGGTGACCTGCAACGGCGCGACCTTGAGTGCTGGAATGATCGACAGCAAGGCCAGGTTGAGGCCCAGCACCGACAAGACGAAGGTCAAGGCGTGGTTACGCTTCCAGGCGATGGCCAGCATCACCACGATAATCGTGGCGCTGGTGACCAGCAGCGGCAGCAGGGCGATGAAGTGTTGAACGGTAAATTGCATAACGCTGCTTTCCATGACCGACTACCGGGCCGAGGCGAGTTGAGTGAGGGCCGTGTTCATCCACTGCTGCACGCCATGCATGCTGGCGGCGGAGGTGTCGAGCACCGGCTGCGGGTAGACGCCGAGCAGGATCAGCAACACGGCCAAGAACAGCACCATGCCCAATTCGCGAGCTTTCAGGCCGAGCAGGGCGCCATCCGCCTTGGCTGGGCCGAAGTAGGCGCGGTGGATCATGATCAGCGAGTAAACCGAACCGAACACTAGGCCGGTGGCGGCGAGCACGGTGATCCATGGCGCCGCCGGGAAGGTGCCGATCAGGATCAGGAACTCGCCGACGAAGTTACCCGTACCCGGCAGGCCCAGCGCCGCAGCGGCGAAGAACAGGCTCAGCGCCGGCAGCCAGGGCATGCGCGCCCAGATGCCGCCCATCTCGCGCATGTCGCGGGTGTGCAGGCGTTCGTAGAGCTGGCCGCAGAGGATAAACAGCGCGGCGGCGGACAGGCCGTGGGCGAGCATCTGCACCACCGCGCCTTGCAGGGCGATTTGACTACCGGAATAGATGGCAATCAGCACGAAGCCCATGTGCGACACGCTGGAGTAGGCCACCAGACGTTTGATGTCGGTCTGCGCGAACGACAGCAGCGCGCCATAGACGATGGCGAACACGCCCAGGCCCATGGCGATTGGCGCGAATTCCGCAGAAGCGTTGGGGAACAGCGGCAGGGCGAAGCGGATCATGCCGTAGGCCGCGGTTTTCAGCAGGATACCGGCGAGGTCCACGGAACCGGCAGTCGGTGCCTGGGCGTGGGCATCCGGCAACCAGGAGTGAAATGGCACCACCGGGAATTTCACCGCGAAGGCGATGAAGAACCCGAGCATCAGCAGGTATTCGGTGCCCGGCGCCAGTTCGGTCTTCAACAGGTCGGCGTAGTTGAAGGTCAGCACGCCGGTGCTGTTGTAGTGCACGAACACCAGCGCGAGGATCGCCACCAGCATCACCAGGCCGCTGGCCTGGGTGTAGATAAAGAACTTGGTGGCGGCGGTGATGCGGGTTTTGCCGGCACTGCCGCTATGACCCCAGAGCGCGATGAGGAAATACATCGGCACCAGCATCATTTCCCAGAAAAAGAAGAACAGGAACAGGTCGACGGCCAGGAACACGCCGACCACGCCGCCGAGAATCCACATCAGGTTGAGGTGGAAGAAGCCGACGCGGTTCTGGATTTCATGCCAGGAGCAGAGCACCGAGAGCACGCCGAGCAGGCCGGTGAGGCTGATCATCAGCACCGACAGGCCATCCAGCGCCAGGTGCACGCTGATACCGAAGCGCTCGATCCACTGCACCTGGAATTCAGCGGCCCACACCGGGTCTGCACCTGGCGCGGGGGCCAGGCTGAAGTCGCCGGTGGCCCACAGCCAGAGGCCGAGGCCGAACAGCAGGGTCATGGTCAACAGCGCTATCCAGCGCGGCAGGGTGTTGCCGAAGCGCTCAGCCAGCCAGCACAGCAAGCCGCCGATAAAAGGGATCAGGATTAGCCAAGGCAGAATCATGATGGGCGGGGTTCCTTTCGCAAAATAGGCATATTCAGGTCAGACCAACAGGACGGCGGCGAATACCAGCACCGCACCGCCAACGAGCGATGCTGCGTACCAACGCAACTGCCCGGTTTCGCTGCGGCTCAGAATGCTGTGGCCGCCACGCGCCAGGCGTGGGATCAGGCTAATGCTGCCGTCGATCGGATCGCGGCCCAGTAGGCGACACGTCAGCAGATAGGGTTTGACGAATAGCTTGTCGTACAGCCAATCGAAGCCCCAGGCGGCGAACCACCAGGCCGACAGGAAACGCCCCGGCGCGCTCTGCGCGATGGCGCTGGCGATGCGGCGTTTGCCGAGGAACAGCAGGGCGGCCAGCAGGATGCCGGCCAGGGCGATGGCGCCCGAGGCAATTTCCAGGCTGTGCTGGGCTGCGCCACCGGCATGCCCGACGCTTTGCGGCAGTACGCCGGCCAGCGGTGGGGTGATCAGCGCACCGACGAAGGTCGAGAGCACGATCAGCGTCGACAATGGCAGCCAGTGCGCGATGCCGTGGCCGGCATGTGCGTCGGTTTTCTGCTCGCCGTGGAAGGTGATGAAGATCAGGCGGAAGGTGTAGATCGAGGTCAGCAGCGCGCCCAGCAGGCCAGCGTAGAGCAGCTCCTGATGACCGCTGGCGAAGGCTTCCCAGAGGATTTCGTCCTTCGAGTAGAAACCGGCGGTGATCAGCGGCAAGGCGGCCAGTGCGGAACCGCCGACCAGGAAGCTGGCGTAGGCCAGTGGCAGTTTCTTCCACAGGCCGCCCATCTTAAAGATGTTCTGCTCGTGGTGGCAGGCGTTGATCACCGCACCTGAGGCGAGGAACAGCAAGGCTTTGAAGAAGGCGTGGGTCATCAGGTGGAAGATCGCCCCACTCCAGGCGCCGACGCCCAGGGCGAGAAACATGTAGCCGATCTGGCTCATGGTCGAGTAGGCGAGGATGCGCTTGATATCGGTCTGCACCAGGGCGGCAAAGCCGGCCAACACCAGGGTTACGCCGCCGACGATGCCGACCAGTTCGAGGATCTCCGGGGTCAGCAGGAACAGCCCGTGGGTGCGTGCGATCAGGTATACACCGGCGGTGACCATGGTCGCCGCGTGGATCAGTGCGGAGACCGGGGTCGGACCGGCCATGGCGTCAGCCAGCCAGGTTTGCAGCGGTAGCTGCGCGGATTTACCGACCGCGCCGCCGAGCAGCATCAGGGTGGCGACCCACAGCCAGGTGTCGCCGGCCACGTACTTCTGCGGCGCCAATACCATCAGCTCCTGGATGTTCAGGGTGCCGAGCTGGAAGAACAGGATGAACAGGCCGATGGCCATGAACACATCGCCGACGCGGGTGACGATAAAGGCCTTCAGCGCGGCATTGCCGTTCGGCGTGTGCTTGAAGTAGAAGCCGATCAGCAGGTAGGAACACAGGCCCACGCCTTCCCAGCCGAAATACAGGAACAGCAGGTTATCGCCGAGTACCAGGAACAGCATGCTGGCAATGAACAGGTTGGTGTAGGCGAAGAAGCGCGAGTACCCCTCTTCGCCGCGCATGTACCAGCTGGCGAACAGGTGAATCAAAAAGCCCACACCGGTGACCACGCCGAGCATGGTCAGCGATAAACCGTCGAGGTAGAGGGTGAAGCTCGGGGTAAAACCCTCCACGCTCATCCACTGCCAGAGCAGCTGGGTGTACACGCCGCCTTCGGGTGGGGCAACGTTGAACTGCCAGATGATCCAAGCGGCGGTGAGGGCGGACAGGCCAACCGAGCCGACGCCGATCACCGCGGCGGTGTTTTCCGAGAAACGCCCGCGGGAGAAGGCCAGGATCAGCCAACCGAGCAGCGGGAACAGACAGGTCAGAAATAGAAGGTTCATCCGCGCATCTCGCTGGCAGCGTCGATATCGAGGGTATGGAAGCGGCGATACAGTTGCAGCAGGATCGCCAGGCCGATACTGGCCTCGGCGGCTGCCAGGGTGATCACCAGAATGAACATCACCTGGCCGTCGGCCTGGCCCCAGCGGGCGCCAGCGACGACGAAGGCCAGGGCGGCGGCGTTCATCATCACTTCCAGGCTCATCAGCACGAAGAGGATGTTACGGCGCACCATCAGGCCAACCAGGCCCAGGCTGAACAGCACGGCGGCCAGCGCCAGACCGTGCTCCATCGGAATAGCACTCATGGCGTTGCGTCCTTAGCGTCGTGGCGGCCGAGGTGATAGGCGGCGACCAGCGCGGCCAGCAGCAGCATGGAGGCCAGTTCGACCGCCAGCAGGTAGGGGCCGAACAGGCTGATGCCCACGGCCTTGGCGTCCACGGTCACCTGACCGATGGTGGCACCGCTTGGCGCCGCGAACAGCACATACAGCAGTTGCGCCAGTAACAGCGCGGAAAGCAGCGCAGGGCCGAACCAGATGCCCGGCGTTAACCATTTCCGCTCCTGCTCGATGGCCGCCGGGCCGAGGTTGAGCATCATCACCACGAAGACGAACAGCACCATGATGGCGCCGGCGTAAACGATGATTTCCAGGGCGCCGGCAAAGGGCGCGCCAAGGCTGAAGAACACCATGGACACCGCCAGCAGCGAGATGATCAGGTACAGCAGGGCATGCACCGGGTTGCTGCTGGTGACCACCCGCAGGGTGGCCATCACGGCAATGCCTGCGGCGAAATAGAAAGCAAACTCCACGCGCTTCTCCTTAGGGCAGCAGGCTTTTCACGTTGATCGGTTCGGCTTCGTTTTGCGCGGCGCCTTTCGGCTTGCCGGCAATGGCCATACCGGCAACGCGGTAGAAGTTGTAGTCCGGGTTTTTGCCTGGGCCGCTGATGAGTAGGTCTTCCTTCTCGTACACCAGGTCCTGGCGCTTGAACTCGCCCATCTCGAAATCCGGGGTGAGCTGGATCGCGGTGGTCGGGCAGGCTTCTTCGCACAGACCACAGAAGATGCAGCGCGAGAAGTTGATGCGGAAAAATTCCGGGTACCAGCGGCCATCGTCACTTTCGGCTTTCTGCAGCGAGATGCAGCCCACCGGGCAGGCCACCGCGCACAGGTTGCAGGCCACGCAGCGCTCTTCGCCGTCGGGGTCGCGGGTCAGTACGATACGGCCGCGGTAACGCGGCGGCAGGTACACCGCTTCTTCCGGGTATTGCAGGGTGTCGCGTTTGCGGAAGGCATGGCCAAAGATCATCACCAGGCTGCGCAACTGGGTCCAGGTGCCATGCACCACATCCCAAATGTATTTGATCATCGCTATTTCTCCTTACTGGGCCGCGGCCAGCACAAATGCGCCGGTCACCAGCAGGTTGATCAGGGTCAGCGGCAAGCAGAACTTCCAGCTGAAGGCCATCACCTGGTCATAGCGTGGGCGCGGAATCGACGCGCGCAGCAGGATGAACAGCATGATGAAGAAGCAGGTTTTCAGGGCGAACCAGATAAACGGAATCTGCGGCAGGATGCCGAACGGGCCGTGCCAGCCACCGAAGAATAGAGTCACCAGCAGCGCCGAAATGGTCACGATGCCGATGTACTCACCCACGAAGAACATGCCCCATTTCATCCCGGCATATTCGATGTGATAACCGTCGGCCAGCTCCTGCTCGGCTTCCGGCTGGTCGAACGGGTGGCGGTGGGTCACCGCGACGCCGGCAATAAAGAAGGTACAGAAGCCGAAGAACTGCGGAATGATGAACCACAGGTTCTCAGCCTGGTAGTCGACGATATCGCGCATGTTGAACGAACCAACCTGGGCGACGATGCCCATCAGCGCCAGGGCCAGGAACACCTCGTAGGAGATGGTCTGCGCCGAGGCGCGCAGCGCGCCGAGCAGGGCGAACTTGTTGTTGCTCGACCAGCCGGCGAACAACACCGCATACACCGACAACCCGGCCATGGCGAAGAAGAACAGGATGCCGATGTTCAGGTCCGCCACGCCCCAGGTCGGGGTGATCGGGATAATGGCGAAGGCAATGAGCATGGCGCCCATGGCAATCACCGGGGCCAGGGTGAAGATCACCTTGTCGGCGAACGGTGGGGTCCAGTCCTCCTTGAAGAACATCTTGATCATGTCCGCGGCGATCTGGAACATGCCGAACGGGCCGACCCGGTTAGGGCCGTAACGATCTTGCCAGAGCCCCAGCAAGCGGCGTTCGACGAAGCTCAGCAGGGCGCCGGTGATGACCACGGCGAGCAGGATCACCACAGCCTTGAGCACCGCGACAAGGATGTCGATCACTTCAGGCGTCAGCCAACTCATTGCGCAGCCTCCTGAACGGTGGTGACCACGGCGCCGGCAATAACCACCGGGATGCCCGGCAGGCCAACAGGCAAGCCAACCAAACCGGCGGCCAGCTCTTCACGCACCTGCAACGGCAGGTGCAAGACCTGGCCATTGACGGTGAGTGCGAGCAGCGCACCGTCGTTGACGCCCAGACGGGCGGCCTCGGCTTTGGCCAGGGCCACATACGGCTGTGGAATGCGTTCTTGCACCGGTGCGGCACGCGCCGAGGTTTCTTCGCTACCGAACAGGTGATGCAGCGGCACGGCCTGCCAGGTGCCCACGGCGGGGTTGAACGCGGCGCTCGGAGTGAACCAGGGCAAGGCTTGGCCGCGGCTTTCGATCAGGCGTACACCCGGATCGCCGGCGCGCAGATGGCCACCGACTTCGTCCTGGAACTTGTTCCAGGCCTGCGGCGAGTTCCAGCCTGGCGACCAGACGAAGGGAATCTGCTGACGGTCTTCCTGGCTACCGGAATAACCTTCCATGGAGAAGGCAAAGGCCGAGTCCTGGTCCTGCGGCTGACGTGGCTCGTGCACGCTGATATTGGCGCGCATGGCGGTACGGCCGCTGTAACGGTGCGGCTCACGGGCCAGCTTGAGGCCCTTGATGCGGAAGGTCGCCTTGGGCGCAGCCTCGCCGATACGCGCCAGGCGTGGGTTGCCGGCCGCGCAGGCGGCGGTGACTTCGTCCAACTGGGTCCACTCGACCGCCTTGCCGTGCAGGGTGCTGTGCAGTGCATGCAGCCAGCGCCAGCCTTCGCGCACCAGAATGTTGGCATCGTGGTAGCTGGGGTCGAAAACCTGGAAGAAGCGTTGGGCGCGGCCTTCCTGGCTGACCAGGGTGCCGTCGCCTTCGGCAAAGCTGGCCGCAGGCAGCACCAGGTGGGCTTTGGCGGTGGTGGCGGTCTGTTGGTGATCGGCGACGATCACCACTTTGGCGGCGCTCAGCGCCGCATCGACCCGGGCGCTTGCGGCGCGCCGGTAGAGGTCGTTTTCCAGCACGACTACGGCATCGGCCTGACCGGAAATCAGCGCCTGCAAGGCGGCATCGACAGATTTTTCCGCCAGTTCGTCACCCAGCAACAGCGCCAAGCCCATGCTGTTGGCTTCCGGCACGACCAGGCTGATGGACGCGTTCTTCTCGCGGTTTTTCAAGGCGCTGGCGATGTTGCTAGCCGCCTCGATCAGGGCTTTGCTGCCCAGTGAAGCGCCAGACACGATCAGCGGACGCTTGGCGTTGAGCAGAGCCTCGGCGATCAGTTGCACCAGCTCGGCGGCCTCGCTATCCAGGCCGCCGACGGCCGGGGCACTCGGGTCGATGGCGTGGGCCACGGCGAAACCGATGCGGGCCAGGTCAGCCGGGGCGGCGTGCACACAGGCTTCGGCGATATCGTCCAGGCGGGTGGCGGCAACGCTGGCAATAAACAGCGGGTGCAGTGCATCCTGAGCGACGTTTTGCACCGCGGCCATGTGCCAGTCCTGAATGCGCATCGCCGCGGCGATTTCAGTGGCTTTACCTTTCACCGCTTGCCGCAGGGCCAGGGCCAGGCGTGCGGCGGTCTGGGTCAGGTCTTCGCCGAGGACGAACACCGCATCGTGGCTCTCCACGTCGCGCAGGGTCGGCACCGGCAGCGGGCCGTTCTGCAGGATGTCGTGGATCAGGCGCAGGTTTTCCAGTTCGTTGGCTTCGATGCCGGCGTAATAATGCGCGGCACCGACCAGCTCGCGCAGGGCGAAGTTGCTTTCCAGGCTGGCACGCGGTGAGCCGATGCCAATCACCTTGCGGTTTTTCAGCAAGGCGGCGGCCTGGTCGAGGGCTGAGTCGATGCCCATCTTCATCTTGCTCAGCATCATCATCGGCTGGCGCGGACGGTCGTCGCGGTTGACGTAGCCGTAGCCGAAGCGGCCGCGGTCACAGAGGAAATACTGGTTCACGTCACCGTTGAAGCGGTTCTCGATGCGGCGGATCTCGCCGTAACGCTCGCCGGGGCTGGTGTTGCAGCCACTGGAACAGCCGTGGCAGATACTCGGGGCGAACTGCATGTCCCACTTGCGGTTGTAGCGCTCGGAGTGGGTCTTGTCGGTGAACACGCCGGTCGGGCAGACCTCGACCAGGTTGCCGGAGAACTCGCTTTCCAGCACGCCGTCTTCGACGCGGCCGAAATACACGTTGTCGTGCGCGCCAAACACACCCAGGTCGGTGCCGCCGGCGTAGTCCTTGTAGTAGCGCACGCAGCGGTAGCAGGCGATACAGCGGTTCATTTCATGGGAAATGAACGGGCCGAGCTGCTGGTTCTGGTGGGTGCGTTTGCTGAAGCGATAGCGGCGCTCGTTGTGGCCGGTCATCACCGTCATGTCTTGCAGGTGGCAGTGACCGCCTTCCTCGCACACTGGGCAGTCGTGCGGGTGGTTGGTCATCAGCCATTCGACGACGCTGGCGCGGAACGCCTTGGATTCCTCATCGTCGATGGAGATCCAGGTGTTGTCGGTGGCAGGCGTCATGCACGACATGACGATGCGACCACGGGTGTCGTTTTCGTCGCTGTACTGCTTGACCGCGCATTGGCGGCAGGCGCCGACGCTACCGAGCGCCGGGTGCCAGCAAAAGTAGGGGATATCGAGACCGAGTGACAGACAGGCCTGCAACAGGTTGTCCGCACCATCGACTTCAAAATCTTTGCCGTCTACGTGGATAGTGGCCATGGTCGGGTTTCTTCTTTATCCGCGTGAGCGGACTTGGCTAATGGAATCACGTTGTGCCGCGGGGCCAGGTCAGTGGCCGCCGCAGCTAATCTTCACGCGGGAACGAACTGTCCCGTCGTTGGCGCAGCGTTCTGACTGGCAACACCGGCCTCGAACTCCGCACGGAAATACTTGATCGCGCTGCCCAGTGGCTCGACGGCGCCGGGCGCGTGAGCACAGAAGGTCTTGCCGGGGCCAAGGAAGTTGACCAGACCCAGCAGGGTCTCGATGTCTTCCCGCGTGCCTTGGCCGCGCTCCAGGGCGCGCAGAATTTTCACGCTCCACGGCAGGCCGTCGCGGCATGGGGTGCACCAGCCGCAAGATTCACGGGCGAAGAACTCTTCCATGTTGCGCAGCAAGGACACCATGTTGACGCTGTCGTCCACCGCCAGTGCCAAGCCGGTGCCCATGCGGGTGCCGACCTTGGCGATGCCGGCGGCGTACATCGTGGCATCGAGGTGTTCCGGCAGCAGGAAGCCAGTGCCGGCACCGCCGGGTTGCCAGCATTTCAGGGTGAAACCGTCGCGCATGCCGCCGGCGTAGTCTTCAAACAGCTCACGGGCCGAAATACCGAACGGCAACTCCCACAAACCGGGGTTCTTCACCTTGCCGGAAAAGCCCATCAGCTTGGTGCCATGGTCTTCGCTGCCCGGACGCGCCAGGGTCTTGTACCAGTCCACGCCGTTGCCGATGATCGACGGCACGTTGCACAGGGTCTCGACGTTGTTCACGCAGGTTGGCTTGCCCCACACGCCGACGGCGGCAGGGAAGGGTGGCTTGGCGCGCGGGTTGGCGCGACGGCCTTCGAGGGAGTTGATCAGTGCGGTTTCTTCACCGCAGATATAGCGCCCGGCGCCGGTGTGGACGAACAGCTCGAAATCAAAGCCGCTGCCGAGGATGTTCTTGCCCAGCAGGCCGGCAGCCTTGGCTTCCGCGATGGCGCGGTTCAGGTTGGCCGCCGCGTCGACGTATTCGCCGCGTAGGAAGATGTAGCCGCGATAGGCCTTGAGCGCGCGCGCGGAAATCAGCATGCCTTCCACCAGCAGGTGCGGCAGCTGCTCCATGAGCATGCGGTCTTTCCAGGTGTTGGGTTCCATCTCGTCCGCGTTGCACAGCAGGTAGCGGATGTTCATGGTTTCGTCGGCCGGCATCAGGCCCCACTTCACGCCGGTGGGGAAACCCGCACCGCCGCGGCCTTTGAGGCCGGAGTCCTTGACCGTCTGCACGATATCGGCCTGGGCCATCTCGCTCAGGGCCTTGCGCGCGGCGGCGTAGCCGTTTTTCTGCTGGTATTCGTCGAGCCACACCGGCTGCGCGTCGTCACGCAGGCGCCAGGTCAACGGGTGGCTTTCCTCGCTCCGGGCGATCTTGTTGGCTGGGCCGATGGAGGTCAGCGTCTTGCTCGTCATGGCGGTGCGCCCAATCATGGATAGGCCTCCAGCAGGTTGGCGACGCCGTCAGGCTGCACGTCGCCGAAGGTGTCGTCGTCGATCATCAGCGCCGGCGCCTTGTCGCAGTTGCCCAGGCAGCACACCGGCAGCAGGGTGAAGCGGCCGTCGGCGCTGGTCTGGCCGAGGCCGATACCCAGTTGTTGCTGGATGCTGGAGACCACCGACTCATGGCCACCGATAAAGCAGGTCATGCTGTCGCACACGCGGATGATGTGGCGCCCCACCGGCTGGCGGAAAATCTGACTATAGAAGGTGGCCACGCCTTCGACGTCGCTGGCCGGGATGCCAAGGATCGCGCCGATGGCATCGGCGGCGCCGTCGGGCACCCAGCCGCGCGCTTGCTGCACGATTTTCAGCGCTTCGATGCTGGCGGCGCGCGGGTCTTCGTAGTGGTGCATCTCGTGCTCGATGGCCGAGCGCTCGGTTTCGCTGAGAACGAAACGATCAGTTTGGATAAGCGTGCTCATAATCAGCGGTCCACGTCGGCCATAACGAAGTCGATACTGCCCAGGTACGCGATCAGGTCAGCCACCATGCTGCCGCGGATCACCGAAGGGATCTGTTGCAGGTGCGGGAAGCTCGGTGTGCGGATACGCGTGCGATAGCTCATGGTGCTGCCGTCGCTGGTCAGGTAATAACTGTTGATGCCTTTGGTTGCTTCGATCATCTGGAAGCTCTCGTTGGCCGGCATCACCGGGCCCCAAGAAACTTGCAGGAAGTGGGTGATCAGGGTTTCGATGTGCTGCAGCGTGCGTTCTTTCGGCGGCGGCGTGGTCAGCGGGTGATCCGCTTTGTACGGGCCTTCCGGCATGTTGCGCAGGCACTGGTCGATGATCTTGATGCTCTGGCGCATCTCTTCCACGCGCACGATGCAACGGTCATAGGCATCGCCGTTGACGGCCAGCGGCACTTCGAACTCGAAACTCTGGTAGCCCGAGTAGGGGCGCGCCTTGCGCAGGTCGAAGTCCAGGCCGGTGGAGCGCAAGCCGGAGCCGGTGACGCCCCATTCCAGGGCTTCCTTGGTGTTGTACTGCGCCACGCCCTTGGTGCGACCAATCAGAATGCTGTTCTTCAGCGCGGCCTTTTCATACTCGTCGAGGCGCTTGGGCAGCCAATCGACGAATTCCTTGACCAGGCCGTCCCAGCCGCGCGGCAGGTCGTGAGCGACGCCACCAATGCGGTACCAGGCCGGGTGCAGGCGGAAGCCGGTGATGGCCTCGATCACCTTGTACGCGCGCTGGCGGTCGGTGAAGGTGAAGAACACCGGCGTCATGGCGCCGACGTCCTGGATATAGGTGCCGAGGAACAGCAGGTGGCTGGTGATGCGGAAGAATTCGGCGAGCATCACGCGAATGAAGTCGACGCGATCCGGCACCTTGATGCCGGCCAGTTTCTCCACGGCCAGCACGTAGGGCAGGTTGTTCATCACCCCGCCGAGGTAGTCGATACGGTCGGTGTACGGAATGAAACTGTGCCAGGACTGGCGCTCGGCCATCTTCTCGGCGCCACGGTGGTGATAGCCGACTTCCGGCACGCAGTCGACGATCTCTTCGCCATCCAGTTGCAATATGATGCGGAATGCACCGTGGGCAGACGGGTGGTTCGGGCCAAGGTTGAGGAACATGTAGTCCTCGTGCTCGCTACCACGCTTCATGCCCCAGTCTTCCGGCTTGAAACGCGCGGCTTCCTCTTCCAACTGCTGCTTGGCCAGGTTCAGGCTGAACGGGTCGAACTCGGTGGCGCGCGCCGGGTAATCCTTGCGCAGCGGGTGACCTTCCCAGGTCGGCGGCATCATGATGCGCGTCAGGTGCGGGTGACCGGCGAAGTGAATACCGTACATGTCCCAGACTTCACGCTCGTACCAGTTGGCGTTCGGCCAGATGCTGGTGACGGTCGGCAGGTTGAGATCGCCTTCGGCCAACGCGACCTTGATCATCACGTCGCTGTTACGGGCGATCGACATCAGGTGATAGAACACCGTGAAGTCAGCCCCCGGCAGGCCGCGACGCTGGGTGCGCAGACGTTCGTCGACGCCATGCAGGTCATACAGCATGACGAACGGGCGCGGCAGGTTGCGCAGGTAGGTGAGCACTTCAATCAGCTTTTCCCGGGCGACCCAGATCACCGGCATGCCGGTGCGCGTGGCTTGCAGGGTGAAGCTTTCAGCGCCAAAGCGGGAATTGAGCTCAACGACGACATCTTGGTCGTCAGCCTTGTACGGCGGAATAGACAGAGCGGTGTCTGCAGTCATGGTCTCGATCGCTATCGGTCAACGTAGAGAATGAATCGGGCCTTCTTGTGGAAGGGGGACTCAGACTTCGTCTGGGCTGCGCAGGTTGGTGACAGCTATGCGCTGTTCACGGCGCTGTTCCTTTTGCGACGGCATTTCGGCGCGGTACACGCCTTGGTCGCCGACGACCCAGGAAAGCGGACGACGCTCCTTGCCGATGGACTCCTGCAACAGCATCAAGCCTTGCAGGAATGCTTCGGGGCGAGGCGGGCAGCCGGGTATGTAGACGTCCACGGGGAGGAACTTGTCCACACCCTGAACGACCGAGTAAATATCGTACATGCCGCCGGAGTTGGCGCACGAACCCATGGAAATAACCCATTTGGGTTCCAGCATCTGCTCGTAAAGGCGCTGAATAATCGGCGCCATCTTGATGAAGCAGGTGCCGGCAATCACCATGAAATCTGCCTGGCGGGGAGACGCACGAATCACTTCGGCACCGAAACGCGCGATGTCATGCGGTGCAGTGAACGCGGTGGTCATTTCCACATAGCAGCAGGAGAGGCCGAAGTTGTATGGCCACAGGGAGTTTTTGCGCCCCCAGTTGACCGCACCGTTCAGCACGTCTTCCAGCTTGCCCATGTAGATGTTTTTGTGGACCTGATCGTCTAGCAGCGGGTCTGAAACGGTCTCCCGCTGGCCAATCGGATACTCCTCGTTGGGCGCATCCGGGTCGACCCGAGTAAGTTTGTATTGCATCGCCAAAGCCTCATTGTTTTAGCTTCGCCTGTCGCTCACGACGTCCTTCGGGAGCCCAATCGAGCGCACCGATACGCCAAAGGTAGACAAGACCTGCCAACAGAATTGCTATAAAAATGGTAGCTTCGATAAAACCGGCCCAGCCGCTTTCGCGAACAGAGACAGCCCAGGCGAAGAGAAAGAGGGCTTCAACGTCGAAGATCACGAAGAGCATCGCGACCAAATAGAATTTTGCCGACAGGCGCAGGCGGGCGCTGCCGGTGGGGAGCATGCCGGATTCAAATGGCTCATTTTTGCTGCGGCCCCACGCCTTGCTGCCCAGCAGGCTGGAAACGCCCAGCATGAATGCACAGAGGCCAATGACCCCAAGCAGGAAAACGGCCAGCGCCCAGTTATGGGAAAGAACGGTAGTTGCTTCCGACATGCCGGAACTCCTCGGTACAAGGAACGGCGTTCACTCGTGTTTGAAAGTTTGAGTTCGCTGGCAACCCACTGATTGTCCAGCAATCTATTTGCACAATATTATGCCCGTATTGAGGTGTAAGTAAATTTTTCAGATCAAAAAATTAACTTTATAGCCAGGTTTCGCTGCGGCATGTGCAGTAGAGCCTTGTAGGGCAGGCCTTTAAGCGCCGCATGCCGACACTGCGGTGTCACCAGTAACGATCTTTATAAGAACTATTATCATTTAAGGGATTGTTATTGATCCCCTGCGAGCATGTCGCTTAGTTGTCACTCGTTGACGCAATTATCAATGTTCGGCGCCACTCAAAAGTTACTCCTCGATACCAATACACATGTGCGGTTGGTTGTTGCCGACAGTCTCTTGGGTGGGCATGCATAAACCATCGCGCTGTGCCTACATCGCGGTCTTAGCGTAGACGACGGCACTCAAGGGCGCTTCTTGCTGATCCAGGCCCAGAGCATTTCGCACTGGATGGGCTGATTGCCGGCTTCGTCGGTGACGCACACGGCAACCAGTACTTCGCCTTTTTCTTGGGTGTGAATGGCTTGAATCTGCTCGGGCGTCAGGCTTGCCTCGGCACGCAGACCGCCAGAGGCGCGCTTGAGGTAATCGATCTTGAGGCTTTTGATCAGCGGCAGTTTGTCGTCGGGTACATTCATGCCAACCAGAAAGCCGCTTGCCGATTCAGCCAACAGCGCCATGGCTGCGGCGTGCACACCTTTGATGTGGTTCTGTACCTTGCGGGTGTTAGCCAGGCTCATCACCGCCCGCTGCTGGCTCAACGCGTGCACACGCACCCTGGCAGTGCCAGCGAACTTGACCTGCGAACCAAACAACAGCGACAGCGCGGGCGTGTGCAGAACGGCGGTAGGCGATGGATTTTCGCGACGATGCGACTCAAGCGGTTGCTGGGCATGGACAAAACCTGTGACGAGGCAGAAGAAGCCGGGAGTCTGTCACAGGGAAAAGTGACCGACCAGGCTTGGTCGGTCACTATCGCTACGCGTTGCTTGCCATTGGTTACAGCAAGCGTTTGCCGTCTTCGCGGGTGATGATGACGGTCGCCGAGCGCGGGCGTTTGCCCGGACCATCCGGCCAGGCGCTGAGCAGGTTGCTTGGCGTCGAGCCTTCGCCCGGGTGCTGGATGTTGACGAACAGCGTGCGAAAATCCGGCGTCGCGGTGATGCCGGTCACCTCAGCGCCTTGTGGCCCGACCAGGAAACGCTTCAGTTCGCCGCTTCGCGGGTCGGCAACCAGCATCTGGTTGTTGCCGAACGGGCCGCTGGCCAACTGGCTGCCGCTCATGTCGGTTTGAATCCACAACCGACCTTCCTCGTCGAACCACAGGCCGTCCGGGCTGGCCAGGCGGTTGTCGGCATTCAGCGGTTGGCCGTTCGGGCCGACGCTGTCGGTTTCCGGGCCGGCCAGCATAAACAGGCTCCAGGCAAAGCGGCGGCCGCCATAATTCTTGCTCAGCTCGCGCCAGCGAACAATATGACCGAAGGCGTTGGCCGGACGCGGGTTGGCGGCGTCCGGCACGCTTCTCGAACTGTTGTTGGTCAGGGTGAAATACACCTCGCCGTTGTCCGGGTTGACCGCGCCCCATTCCGGGCGATCCATCTTGGTGGCACCGGCGATGTCCGCCGCCAGGCGGGTGTTGATCAGCACTTCGCCCTGGTCGGCGAAGCTGACGCCAGCGGCGCTACAGGCACGCTGAAAAGCCTTGTCGTGAACATCCAGGGCCAACCACTCGCCTTGGCCGCTGGCGTTGAAGCGGGCGACGTACAGCGTGCCTTCATCCAGCAGGCTGCCGTTGCTGCGGCCGGGACGGTAGTGGTCGCGGCTGACGTACTTGTAGATGTATTCATTCTGCGAATCGTCGCCGGAGTAGCACACCACTGGTCGACCGGCTTTGACGGGGGCGAACACCAGGCCTTCATGGGCGAAGCGGCCGAGCGCGGTGCGTTTGATTGGCACGGACTCGGGGGCGAACGGATCGATTTCGACGATCCAGCCGAAGTGGTTGGGTTCGTTGCGGTAGTCGTCGCGGGCCGCCGGCGACTTGCGTGTGGCATCGAAACGTTCGAACTCGTCGCCCGGCAAGGTTTCCCAGCCGTAGCGACTGCTGCTGCGCAGACCGTAACGGCTCAGTTCACGCGGCAGGTCGCTGTCACGGGTGGCAAAGTAGCCGGCCCAGTTTTCTTCGCACGTCAGATAGGTGCCCCAGGGCGTAAAACCGTTTGCGCAGTTGTTTAGGGTGCCGCGGGTGGCGATGCCCGCAGGGCTGTAACGGGTGTGCAGCAGCGCATGGCCTCGTGCCGGCCCGCTGATCTGCATGGGCGTGGCCCCAGTGACGCGGCGGTTGCGGGCGCTGGGCAAGACGCTCCACTGACCGTCGAGGCCGCGGCGAATTTCCACCACGGAAACCCCGTGGGCATTGATTTCCTTGCGCACTTCCTCGGCGTTGCTGCGTTTACCGGCGACCACCGTTGCGCCGTTGGGGTGCAGCAGCGGCACATCGACGTATTCGTGATTGAGCACCAACAGGCCGTGGTCGCTTTTGCGGCCATGACCGCGTTGGGCGTCGATCGGAAAGAAGTGCATGCCATCGTGATGCATGCCCAACTGCTCGGCCTGGTCCTGGGCGCTGTTGCTGCCATCGTCGAGGTATGCCGGGTAGCCGCCGGTGATGGGCGTGCCCCATGGAATAAATGCGCGGGCCTGGTAGCCCGCGGGGACTGTGATGGCGTCTGCTCGGGTGATGGCAACAGGGCTAAAGGGTAGTTTTGTGCGGCGCTTGAACGGCCCCGCTGCCAGGCCTTTGGCGGCCGGCTCGGCGGCTTCGGCCGTGCCGGGCAGGGCGCTGCCGAGGAATGCCAGCGCGCCCAGTGCGGCGCCACCAGCCAGGACCTGGCGACGGCTGATCAGCTCATTGATGTGCGGGTTGCTGGAGTGGTTGCTGGGCAACTCATCACCGTTGCCGAACAGCACAGGGTTGTCATTAGTGCTCATGCGGGCTCCTTGGGTTAATCGACCAGGACTTGACGCTAACCAAGGAAAACGACGGACGTATGACAGCGGCTGTGCGGTAGCGCACAAATGCCAGGAAAGACGATTTTCAGGCAAAAAAATGCCCGGTAGGCATTTTTAACGTTACCCAGCGACGGCCAGAAGAGTGGCTACCATGGATGGCCGGGCATAAAAAAACCCCAGCATTTCTGCTGGGGTTTCTTTCAACACACTCAACCTTGATCGTGGCCTCGGTTGAGTGAACCGATTCTTAGCTGAACTGGTTCATGGTGTTGTCTTTGCCGCCGGCTTTCAGGGCCGCTTCACCCGCGAAGTACTCTTTGTGAGCGTCGCCGATGTCGGAACCGGACATGTTCTGGTGCTTGACGCAGGCGATACCCTGACGGATCTCCTGACGCTGAACGCCTTTCACGTAGGCCAGCATGCCCTGGTCTGCGAAGTAACCTTTGGCCAGGTTGTCGGTGGACAGCGCGGCGGTGTGGTAGGTCGGCAGAGTGATCAGGTGGTGGAAGATACCCGCCTGAGCGGAACCGTCGCGTTGGAAGGTACGGATCTTCTCGTCGGCAACCTGAGCCAGCTCGGTTTCGTCGTAGTCGACGCTCATCAGCTTGGTGCGGTCGTAGGCGGAAACGTCCTTACCCTCAGCAGCGAAAGCATCGAATACCTGCTGACGGAAGTTCAGGGTCCAGTTGAACGACGGGCTGTTGTTGTAAACCAGCTTGGCGTTCGGGATGGTTTTACGGATTTCGTTAACCATTTCGGCGATCTGGCCGACGTGCGGCTTCTCGGTTTCGATCCACAGCATGTCAGCGCCGTTCTGCAGCGAAGTGATGCTGTCCAGTACGCAGCGCGCTTCACCGGTGCCAGCACGGAACTGGAACAGGTTGGACGGCAGACGCTTGGGACGCAGCAGCTTGCCACCACGGTTCAGAACCACGTCGCCGTTGTTCAGGTCGGCAGCGGAAACTTCTTCGCAATCGAGGAAGGAGTTGTACTGGTCGCCCAGGTCGCCCGGGGTGTTGGTCACAGCGATCTGCTTGGTCAGGCCGGCACCCAGGGAGTCGGTACGCGCAACGATCACGCCGTTGTCGATGCCCAGCTCGAGGAATGCGTAGCGAACCGCGTTGATCTTCGCCAGGAAGTCGGCGTGAGGAACGGTCACTTTACCGTCCTGGTGGCCGCACTGCTTCTCGTCGGACACCTGGTTTTCGATCTGGATGCAGCACGCACCCGCTTCGATCATCTTCTTAGCCAGCAGGTAGGTGGCTTCCGGGTTACCGAAGCCAGCGTCGATGTCGGCGATGATCGGTACTACGTGAGTTTCGTAGTTGTCGATCTGGTTCTGGATCTCGGCAGCTTTGGCGTTGTCGTCAGCGGCGCGGGCGGCGTCCAGAGCGGTGAACAGCAGGTCCAGTTCGCGGGCGTCGGCCTGGCGCAGGAAGGTGTACAACTCTTCGATCAGGCCGGAAACCGAAGTTTTCTCGTGCATGGACTGATCCGGCAGCGGACCGAAATCCGAACGCAGAGCAGCGACCATCCAGCCCGACAGGTAGAGGTAGCGCTTGTTGGTGGTCTTCAGGTGCTTCTTGATCGAGATCAGCTTCTGCTGCCCGATGAAACCATGCCAGCAACCCAGCGACTGGGTGTAGACGGAGGAGTCGGCATCGTACTCGGCCATGTCTTTGCGCATGATGTCGGCAGTGTACTGAGCGATTTCCAGACCGGTTTTGAAGCGGTTCTGGGCGCGCATGCGGGCCACGGACTCCGGGTCAATCGCGCTCCAGCTGCTACCAGCGGCGGCTTTAAGGGCGGCAACGGCTTTGATGTCGTTTTGATAAGCTGACATGGTCAATCCTTCAAAGTATGTGTTTGGTTGAGCACCGACTTCCCCACTCAAAACCTGCATCGCGAAGGTTAAGGTTGCGGGGGCTCACAGCAGAACAATGGAGAGAGTGACCAGAACGGCAGTGCACTGGGAGGAGGGGGTGACGAGACGAACAGTGCGCGGACTACAACTGCTGCAAATGACAGGTCATTTGGCGTTTACCGGATCAAAGATGCCGTTGGACGACTCAGTGGCTGTAACTGTCTGCTGGCTGCTACGTTAAAACGCTTCCCCGTCCCTCAGGACAACTTCGTTCCAGTCGCAATCTCGTCGAACTGCCTTGTGGGCTTTACAACACGGTTCGTCTCGGGCGGTAAGCTGGAGAACGATCCGGAGGCCCTTACCAGGGCCCCTGATTAGCGGGAGCGAGGCCATCATGCCTCTGCTAAAAGTGTTCGTCAAACGTTTTGTAGTGGTTTTTTATGACTACTACATAATTCTCGCGACGACCGGTGAGTCAGCTCTGCGCAGGGTTTAATCGACCACCTCGACCTTCACCCGCAAGCTCATATCTTCACGACCTTGGGTGGCGCGACGTTGCAGTACATCGCGTTGCTCGGCCAGGTTTTGCTCGCTGACGCCACCAATGCTGATCCACTCGCCGAGCCTGCCGCTGACGCGGGTGTCGGTGCTTTGCACATCGATGGCTCCCGGCTGTGATTGGCTCAGCCGATCGCGGTTGCTGCTGATGCTGATATGCACTATATCGCCGGTCAGGCTGGCGGTGACGTAGAAGCCGCGTGTGACGTTACGGTACTCGGTGTTGTTGTACACCTGGCCGTAAGGGCCGCGGTTGGTGGTGGTGAGTGGAACGCTCTGGCCGACCTGAATCAGCGCTGGATAACCCTCGCTGGTCTGCACCTGCTGCGTACCACCGCCACGGCTATCGGTGCTGCGGCGGATGATGCGCACCTGATCGCGGCCATTGATTTCGCCTCGGCCGATCTGCACGTCGGCATCGCCGGCGCTGATTGAGCCGTCAGCGCGATAGCCACGATCACTCTGGTAGCTGGACTCGCTGCTGTCGACGCTGATCAACAGGCGCCGTGGCGGGGTATCCAGCTGAGTGATCAAGGTCCGAATTTCCTCGATCTTCGCTGGCGTCGAATTGACGATCAACTGGTTGCCGTACGCGCTGACCCGCCCCTCGCTGCCCAATACCGATTGCACCACCGAGAGCACCTCGTCGGCAGTCCGGTAATTCAGCGGGATGACTTCGCTGGCCGCGCTCAGCGGCAGGCTCAGGCTCAACAGCACCGCAGCGAACAGGGCGCGCACGCTCATAGCAGGAAACTCCGTAGATCTGGGTCGGTGATGCTGCTATCCCAGGCTTGATCGAATTGCACCTGGCGCAAGCGCACGCGGGCGGGGTCTTGGTACAGCGCATAACCGGCGAATTGCTCGGGCTCGGGGCGCAACAGCAGGCCACGATCATCCGCTAGCAAAAACGCCACGGCCTCACTTGGGTAGTCCGGGTGCAGTTTGCGGATATGCAGGTTGCTCGACAGCCGGCGCGATAGCGTGAGCAGGCGGTGGCCGTCTCGCACTGCGCGGCCGACGTCTTTGACCAGGATGCGCAAGCGATTTTTCGGGCTGGCCAGAAGAAAGCGCGTACAGGCGTCCTGAATGCTGCTGTGGTGGTAGAGCCATGGCTCCAGGTCGCTGCTGTAGATGCACAGGCAGCGTTGCGCTTGTTGCAGCAGGGCGAGGGCATGAGCGCGCGCTTCGTCCGGCAGGTTGAAGCGCTCCAGCGCCAGGTGTTCGCCCAGGACGAAGGGGGCGGGTTCGCTACGCTCGCTGTCGGGCGTTGGTATATTGGGATTGTGCACGGTAAAACGCCCCGGCGACTGAAACTCGATGGCGGGAAGCGCGGCTGGCGCGTTGCTGTCGGTTGCGTCTGACGGGGCGTTTTCGTCGTTCATTTCAGCCTCTAGGCACTGTGGCGCACCATGTCTACATGCGGAATGCCGGCGTCTAGATACTCACCGCTGACGATGGCAAACCCAAGCCTTTCATAGAACGACGTGGCGTGCACCTGGGCGCTGAGCATTTGCTGCTGCAGGCCACGTTTTTCCGCTTCGCCGATGACGGCGCGCAGCAGTGCATCACCGACTTTCAAGCCGCGCCAGTCCTTGAGCACCGATACCCGGCCGATATGGCCGTCCGCCAACAGGCGCGCGGTGCCGATCGGATAATCGCCCTCGTAAGCAAGAAAGTGCAGGGCATCAGGGTCTTCCGCATCCCACTCCAGCTCCGGTGGCACCGCTTGCTCGGCGATGAACACCATTTCGCGAATGCGCCGCAGCTCGGCGTTGTCCTTCTGCCAGTCGGCCAGGCGGACGTGAATCTCATTCATCGGCAAACTCCAGGCTCCCTTGCTTGGCCAGTTCCAGAAGCAGGTTACGCCCCTCATCATCGGCGAGCCATGGGCCAAGGTTGTCGACATGTAACGCATCGGCCGAGCAGATCAGCTTGAGCAGCTCACGCTGGCCGGCCGAGAGCAAACGGCTCTGGCCACTGGCGAACAGCACCAGGTCCTCGCCGACTTCCGACCAAGCCAGACGTGCGCTGGGGTTGCGCACCAGCACGGCGCCGTCTTCGAGGCTGCCAATAAAGGCCTCCTCGTCGATCTCGATGCCGGCGATCAGCTCCGGGTAGCGCGGTTCGGTCATGAACTGGCCGAACCAGGTCATCAGCAGGCGCTCATCGCCCATGTGCTCGTTGAGCAGGGCTTTGAGGCGGTCCAGGGCGTCGCGCTGAATCTGGTGCGGGTCGTTGGCCGGTTGCGCGTCGGCGTCGCTGTAGCGCTCTTCCTCGGGCAGGAATTGGCCGAGGAAATCAGTGAAATGGGTCAGTACTTCAGCGGCGCTGGGCGCGCGGAAGCCTACGGAATACGTCATACAATCATCCTCAGCGGTACCACAGTGAGCCAGGAGTGGCGGCAGGTAGAGCATGTCGCCGGGTTCCAGGACCCATTCTTCAGTTTTAGCGAATTCAGCGAGGATCTTCAGATCCACGTTTTCCAGCAGCGGGCTGTCGGAGTTGCACATCTGGCCCACTTGCCAGCGACGCTTGCCATGGCCTTGCAGGAGGAACACGTCGTAGTTGTCGAAGTGCGGGCCCACGCCACCACCCGGTGCGGCGAAACTGACCATCACGTCGTCGATGCGCCATTTGGGCAAGAACTTGAATGCTTCCAGCAGCTCGGCCACTTCCGGAACGAATTGGTCGACGGCTTGCACCAGCAGGGTCCAGTCGCGCTCGGGCAACTGGGCGAAGGCATCCTCGGCGAAGGGGCCGCGGCGCAGCTCCCAGGGACAGGCGCCATGCTCGAGCACTAGGCGCGACTCGACTTCTTCTTCGAGGGCCAGGCCGGCCAGCTCGTCCGGTGAGATCGGGCTTTCGAAGCCGGGGATGGCTTGGCGTACCAGCAGCGGCTTTTTCTGCCAGTAGTCGCGCAGAAATGCACGGGGTGTCAGGCCGCCTAGCAGTTGCAGTGGAGTATCAGGATTCATCGCTAAGCCCTTGAAGTGAATAAATACCCATAAATAAAAACGCCCGGCGCAGCCGGGCGTCGGGAGGGCTGTTGCCGCTTAGATGCGTTTGGCCTGGGCCACCGCATTGCCAATGTAGTTGGCTGGAGTCAGCAACTTGAGTTCGGCTTTGGCCTCTGCCGGCATGTCCAAGCCATCGATAAAGCTCAGCAGCGCCTCGGGGCTGATGCCCTTGCCACGGGTCAGCTCTTTGAGCTTCTCGTAGGGGTTTTCGATAGCGTAGCGGCGCATGACGGTCTGGATCGGCTCGGCGAGTACTTCCCAACAGGCGTTCAGATCATCAGCAATACGTTGAGCATTGAGCTCCAACTTACTGATTCCCTTGAGGCTGGCCTCGTAGGCAATCACGCTATGAGCGAAGCCGACGCCGAGGTTGCGCAGCACGGTGGAGTCAGTCAGGTCGCGCTGCCAGCGCGAGATCGGCAGCTTGCTGGCCAGGTGTTGGAACAGCGCGTTAGCGATACCCAGGTTGCCTTCGGAGTTCTCGAAGTCGATCGGGTTGACCTTGTGCGGCATGGTCGAGGAACCGATCTCACCAGCGATGGTGCGCTGCTTGAAATAGCCCAGGGAGATATAGCCCCAGATATCGCGGTCGAAGTCGATCAGGATGGTGTTGAAGCGGGCGATCGCATTGAACAGCTCGGCAATGTAGTCGTGCGGCTCGATCTGCGTGGTGTAGGGGTTGAACTGCAGGCCCAGGTCACCTTCGATGAACTGGCGAGCATTGGCTTCCCAGTCGATCTGTGGGTAAGCCGAGAGGTGGGCGTTGTAGTTGCCCACCGCGCCGTTGATCTTGCCCAGCAGCGGCACGGCGGCCACTTGGGCAATCTGCCGCTCCAGGCGGTAGACCACGTTGGCCAGCTCCTTGCCCAGGGTGGTCGGCGACGCCGGCTGACCGTGGGTGCGCGAGAGCATCGGCACGTCGGCGAATTTGATCGCCAGCTCGCGGATGGCTTCGGCTGTCTGACGCATCAGCGGCAGTAGCACGCCGTCGCGGCCTTCGCGCAGCATCAGCGCGTGGGACAGGTTGTTGATGTCTTCGCTGGTGCAGGCGAAGTGGATAAATTCGCTGACCTTGTCCAGCTCAGGCAGCTTGGCAGCCTGTTCCTTGAGCAGGTATTCCACGGCCTTGACGTCGTGGTTGGTGGTGCGCTCGATTTCTTTCACGCGCTCGGCATGCTCGACGGCGAAGTTATCGGCCAGCTCATTGAGCACGGCCTGGGCTTCGGCGGAGAACGGTGCAACTTCACTGACGCCTTCATGGGCGGCCAGGCGCTGCAACCAGCGCACCTCGACCAGCACGCGGAAACGGATCAGGCCGTATTCGCTGAAAATCGGGCGCAGAGCGCTGGTTTTGCCGGCATAGCGGCCATCAACGGGGGAAACCGCGGTGAGCGAGGAAAGCTGCATGGGAGGCGTTCTCGGACAATCGGGCATTGAAAAGGGCGCATATCATACATGAAATCGGCGCCTGGACTGTGATTGCGCGACAGCCGTTCAGCGCTCGCGTCGGCTAATCGACAGCAGGCTGGCGGCGAATATCAGTGCTGCGCCGGCTAGCGACGTCGCATCCGGGGTTTCGCCCCAACGCCACCAGGCAATTGCCCCGGCAAATACGATGGCCAGGTACGCAACCGGGCCAATCGCCCCGGGCGGTGCCAGCCCATAAGCCTTGGACATGATCAGTTGGCTGGCGGTGGCCAACAGGCCGATGCCCAGCAACAGGCTCAGTTGATGATCGCTTAACGGTTGCCAGGCCCACGCCAGCGGAATCGCTGAAATCAGGGCACTAAACAGCGAGAAGTAAAAGACGATGCGATAGGCCGGTTCGGTGTCGCTCATTTCGCGAATCGAGACGAACGCAAAGGCGGCCATGATGCTGGCCGCCAGGCCAATCAGGGCCTGGCTATCGAGCAGGGCAGCCGAAGGTTTGGCTACCAGCAGCACGCCAACCAGGCCAAACCCGGTCGTCGCCAGTATGCGCTTGCTCAGCGGCTCCTTGAGCCACCACCAGGCGATCAACGGGGTGAACAGGGGCGCGGAATAGGTGAACAGCATGGCATCGGCCAGCGGCAGGTGGGCGATGGCGTAGAAGAAGCAATACATCGCCGCCAAACCGTAGCCGGTGCGGCCCAGGTGCGAAGCCAGACGGTTGGTGCGTAGCGGGCGCACGCCCTTGAGCAGGATCAGCGGCAAGAAGAACAGCACGCCGACCAGATTACGAAAGAACACCACCGATTCGTTATTGACGCTGCCGGACACTTCGCGCACGCCGACGCCTATCAGCGCGAACAGCAGTGCTGAGAGCGCCAGCAGTGCGGCGCCCTGCATGGGTTTGTCCATGCGGCTGCTCATGATCAGCCGCGCAGCAGTGGATAGAGTTCCTTGAGCAGCTTGCCGCGACTGAACACCAACTGCCAGCGATGGCCGCCCAGTTGGCGCCAGAGGCGGGCCGAGCGAATACCGGCGAGCAGCAGTGCGCGGATTTTCGAGGCGTTGCTGGCTTGTTGCAGGTGGCGCATATCGCCTTGCACCTGAATCCGCTGGCGGAAGGTGCTGATGGTGTCCTGGTACAGGCTGCCGCAGGAGGCGATCACGTTTTCGTGCGCTACGCCGAAGTGCTCGACCTGCTGCTGGATCTGATCGAGGCGGCTGCCCATGACTTGCAGCAAGTCATCGCGCTTGGCCAACTGCCGCTCAAGGGCAAGCAAGGCCAGGGCGTAGCGCAAAGGATCGCGTTGCAGGCTGGCCGGGTCGCGCTCCAGCGAGCTGACCAGCGCACGGTAGCCGTCGCGCAGGTTGAGGTCGTCGCCACCGTATACGTCCAGCGTGCTTGGCGGATCGCGTACCAGCAGGCTGCCGAGCATGCAGGTGACGGCCGGCTCGCCGATCTGGCCGGTACGGGCCAGTTTGTCGACCAATACCGAGGCCTCGAAGACCGCGCCGAGGGCGACCAGTTGTTCCTGGGTGGGGCTCATGGATGCTTATCCTTACTGCTCCAGGGTTCGGCGATTTCGATTACACCACCACCGAGGCAGACTTCACCGTCATAAAACACCACCGATTGCCCGGGGGTGACTGCGCGTTGCGGCATGGCGAATAGGGCGCGATAGCCGGCAGCGGTTTTTTCCAGCGTGCAAGCCTGGTCGCCTTGACGGTAACGGACCTTGGCGGTCAGCGGACGCGGGCTGCTCAGGTCAAGCGGATTGACCCAGTAAATCTCCGAGGCAAGCAGGGCACTGGAGAACAGCCACGGGTGATCGTTGCCCTGGCCGACCACCAGCACGTTGCGCTCGAGGTCCTTGAACAGCACATACCAGGGCTCGTCGCTGGCGTCCTTAAGGCCGCCGATACCCAAGCCCTGGCGCTGGCCGATGGTGTGGTACATGAGGCCGTGGTGGCGGCCAATCACTTCACCCTCGGTGGTTTCGATGTCGCCTGGCTGGGCAGGCAGGTACTGCTTGAGGAAGTCGCTGAAGCGCCGCTCGCCGATAAAGCAGATGCCGGTGGAGTCTTTCTTCTTCGCCGTGGCCAGATGGTACTTCTCGGCGATGGCGCGCACTTGCGGCTTTTCCAACTCGCCGACCGGGAACAGGGTCTTGGCAATCTGCTCACCGCCCACCGCATGCAGGAAGTAGCTCTGGTCCTTGTTCGGATCGAGGCCCTTGAGCAGTTCGGTGCGTCCGTCGATGTCGCGGCGACGCACATAGTGGCCGGTGGCGATCAGGTCGGCGCCGAGCATCAGGGCGTAGTCGAGAAACGCTTTGAATTTGATCTCACGGTTGCACAGGATGTCCGGGTTCGGCGTGCGACCGGCCTTGTACTCGGCGAGGAAGTGCTCGAACACGTTGTCCCAGTACTCGGCAGCGAAGTTGGCGGTATGCAGCTTGATGCCGATCTTGTCGCACACGGCCTGAGCGTCGGCCAGGTCGTCCATGGCGGTGCAGTAGTCGGTACCGTCGTCTTCGTCCCAGTTCTTCATGAACAGACCTTCCACCTGATACCCCTGCTCAAGCAGGAGAAGGGCGGAAACGGAGGAGTCGACACCGCCGGACATGCCGACGATTACGCGCTGGGTAGTTGGATCTTGCATGGGGATCGTGTGCACAGGCTTGAAAAGGAGGCGATTCTAGCAGGGCGGGCGGTCTTGCGGCGACCGCCACGGCCGTCAGGCGGGATCGCGGATCAGACTCAGCGGGAAAGGCTCGCTGCCGAGGTAGTCGTCGATGCAGCGCAGCACCAACTCGCTGCGCCAGCGTTCGGGCTGGGCGGCCAGTTCGTCGCGGCTCAGCCAGCGCGGGCCAATGATGCCGTCGTCCAGCGGGTGCTCGGGACGGTGGCGCAGCGCTTTGGCGGCAAAGCACACGCGCTGGTAGGTCACGCCGTTGCTCGGTGCGGTGTACAGGTAGATGCCTGTGACCCCGGTCAGCTCGACATCCCAGCCGGTTTCCTCAAGGGTTTCGCGAATCGCCGCCTGCGGCAGGCTTTCGTTGGCCTCCAGATGACCGGCCGGCTGGTTGAATACTGCGCGGCCCTCGGCCAGTTCTTCGACCAGTAAAAAACGGCCCCGGTCTTCGATGACCGTGGCCACGGTGATGTGCGGCTGCCAAGCCATATAAATGCTACCTGTCATGACAAAAGGCGATCATATCGCGGTTCTGCCAGGCCAGAATGCACAAACCCCGGCGCCGGGCCGGGGTTTGTGTTGCAGCAGCGCCTGGACGCCGGGTGTGACGCCTTACGCCAGTGCGGCGAGCGCGGCGTTGAAGGTCGAACTCGGACGCATGACCTGGCGGGCCAGCTCCGGAGTGGCGCGGTAGTAGCCGCCGATGTCGACAGGCTTGCCCTGCACGGCGTTGAGCTCGGCCACGATGGCTGCCTCGTTGTCGCTCAGGGTTTTCGCCAGCGGGCTGAAGTGCGCTTGCAGTTCGAGGTCCTCGCTCTGCGCGGCCAGTTCCTGGGCCCAGTACAGGGCCAGGTAGAAGTGGCTGCCACGGTTGTCCAGCTCACCGGTCTTGCGCGACGGCGACTTGTTGTTGTCCAGCAGTTTGCCGGTCGCGGCGTCGAGGGTTTTACCCAGCAACTTGGCTTTCGGGTTGCTGCTCATGATCCCGGTTTCCTCCAGAGACACCGCCAGGGCCAGGAACTCGCCAAGCGAGTCCCAGCGCAGGTGGTTTTCTTCGGTCAGTTGCTGCACGTGCTTGGGTGCCGAACCGCCGGCGCCGGTTTCGTACATGCCGCCGCCAGCCATCAGCGGGACGATGGAGAGCATCTTGGCCGAGGTGCCCAGCTCCATGATCGGGAACAGGTCGGTCAGGTAGTCGCGCAGCACGTTGCCGGTCACCGAGATGGTGTCCTGACCACGAATCAGGCGTTCCATGCTCACACGAATGGCTTCGTTGTAGCCCATCATGCGGATATCCAGACCGGTCAGGTCATGTTCCTGTAGGTAGGCTTCGACCTTCTTTTGCAGTTCGCGGTCGTGGGCGCGCTCCGGATCCAGCCAGAAGACTGCTGGCGTGGCGGACTGGCGGGCACGGGTTACGGCCAGCTTGACCCAGTCGCGGATCGCCGCGTCTTTGGTCTGGCAGGCACGCCAGATGTCACCGGCTTCGACTTCGTGCTGCATGAGCACGCTGCCGTCAGCCGACACCACGCGCATGCTGCCGTCGACGGTCATTTCGAAGGTCTTGTCGTGGGAGCCGTATTCTTCGGCCTTCTGCGCCATCAGGCCGACGTTCGGTACGCTGCCCATGGTGATCGGATCAAACGCGCCGTTGGTCTTGCAGAAGTTAATCATCTCCTGATAGATACGGGCGTAGGTGCTTTCCGGCATCACCGCCTTGGTGTCTTTCAGCTTGCCATCCTTGCCCCACATCTGCCCGGAGCTGCGGATCATCGCCGGCATCGAGGCATCGACGATCACGTCGCTCGGAATATGCAGGTTGGTGATGCCCTTGACCGAGTCGACCATGGCCATTTCCGGGCGACCGCTGTAGCAGGCGTGGATGTCGTGCAGGATTTCTTCCTGCTGCGAGGCCGGCAGGGATTTGATTTTGTCGTAGACGCTGCTGATGCCGTTGTTCGGATTGACGCCGATTTCAGCGAATACCGCAGCGTGCTTATCGAAGGCTTCTTTGTAGTAGACGCTGACGGCGTGGCCGAAAACGATCGGGTGGGACACCTTCATCATGGTCGCCTTGACGTGCAGCGACCACATCACGCCAGTTTCTTTGCAGTCCTGCAGGGTTTTCTCGAAGAAGTCGCGCAGCTTGCGGCAGCTCATGAACATGCTGTCGAACACTTCGCCTTCCTGCAGGGCGAGTTGCTTCTTGACCTCGACCTTGCCGTCCTTGCCCACGAACTCGATGCGCACGTCACCGGCCTTGGCCATGGTGATCGACTGCTCGCTGGAGAAGAAATCGCCGCCACGCATGTAGTCAGCATGGGACTGCGACGCCATGCTCCACTTGCCCATGGAGTGCGGGTGTTTGCGGGCAAAGGCCTTGACCGCGGCCGGAGCGCGGCGGTCGGAGTTGCCTTCGCGCAGCACCGGGTTGACCGCGCTGCCGAGCACTTTGCTGTAGCGTGCGCGGGCTTCTTTCTCGGCGTCGGTCTGCGGGTCTTCCGGGAAATCGGGGATGTTGTAGCCCTGAGCCTGCAACTCGGCGATAGCGCCCTTGAGTTGCGGCACGGAGGCGCTGATGTTCGGCAACTTGATGATGTTGGCGTCTGGCGAAGTGGCCAGCACGGCCAGCTTGGCGAGGTCGTCGTCGATCTGCTCGTCGGCATCCAGTTGATCGGCAAAGCTCGCAAGGATGCGTCCTGCAAGAGAGATGTCGCGTGTTTCGACGGCAATGCCAGCGGAGGCGGCGAAGGCTTCTACAATAGGCAGAAGCGAATAAGTGGCGAGGGCTGGGGCTTCGTCGGTGAAGGTATAGATGATCTTCGAACGGGTGGACATTTAGGGTTAACTCTCTTCTTCGCTGAGCGTGCACAGCCCCTCGACATGCGCAGGTAGGCGCTGCGGCTCGCCGTGTAAGCGCGCCGAAAGTCGAGGACTTGCCGCGGTGATGTTGGATGCACCAGTAGAGTGTCGAGCATTTCGAGCCGTCGAACCGCGGTGGCAATTCGGCGGATTCAAGGGGTGAGGACCGGCCAACCCCTTATGACTTGTTAGTCATCCGGCCAGTATACCACCGCGTCAGGGCGCCGCAGAATGCTCTTGCGCATAAGACCAATGAACATGTGGTTTCACCCGATTCAAGTGGGTTACTCTCGGGGGATGCGCACTGTTTTAACCACAAGATGGAGTCCAGCATGGGATACCAAAAGATCCAGGTGCCAGCAATCGGTGACAAAATCACCGTTAATGCCGATATGTCCCTCAACGTACCGAATAACCCGATCATTCCTTATATTGAAGGTGATGGCATCGGCGTTGATATCAGCCCGGTAATGATTAAGGTCGTCGATGCGGCCGTGGAAAAAGCCTACGGCGGCCAGCGCAAGATTTCCTGGATGGAAATTTATGCTGGCGAAAAGGCCACCCAGGTGTATGACCAAGATACCTGGCTGCCTCAGGAAACCCTGGACGCGGTCAAAGACTACGTCGTTTCCATCAAAGGCCCGCTGACCACACCGGTTGGTGGTGGTATTCGCTCCCTCAACGTTGCCCTGCGTCAGCAACTCGACCTGTACGTTTGCCTGCGTCCAGTGCGCTGGTTCGAGGGCGTGCCTAGCCCGGTGAAAAAGCCAGGCGATGTCGACATGACCATCTTCCGTGAGAACTCGGAAGACATTTACGCCGGTATCGAGTGGAAAGCCGGTTCGCCTGAGGCGAACAAGGTCATCAAGTTTCTCAAGGAAGAAATGGGCGTCACCAAGATCCGTTTCGACCAGGACTGCGGTATTGGCGTCAAGCCAGTTTCCAAGGAAGGCACCAAGCGCCTGGCGCGCAAGGCTCTGCAATATGTGGTTGATAACGACCGCGACTCGCTGACCATCGTGCACAAAGGCAACATCATGAAGTTCACCGAAGGTGCCTTCAAAGAGTGGGCCTACGAGATTGCCGCTGAAGAGTTCGGCGCAACCCTGCTCGATGGCGGCCCTTGGATGCAGTTCAAGAACCCGAAAACCGGTAAGAACGTCATCGTTAAAGACGCCATCGCCGACGCCATGCTGCAGCAAATTCTACTGCGCCCGGCCGAATACGACGTGATTGCCACCCTCAACCTGAACGGCGACTACCTGTCCGATGCACTGGCGGCGGAAGTGGGCGGCATTGGTATCGCGCCTGGCGCGAACCTGTCCGACACGATTGCTATGTTCGAAGCCACCCACGGCACCGCACCGAAGTATGCTGGCAAGGACCAGGTGAACCCAGGTTCGCTGATCCTCTCCGCAGAAATGATGCTGCGTCACATGGGCTGGATCGAAGCGGCTGACTTGATCATCAAGGGCACCAATGGCGCAATCTCCGCCAAGACCGTGACCTACGACTTCGAGCGCTTGATGGAAGGCGCCAAGTTGATGTCCTGCTCGCAGTTCGGCGATGCCATGATCACTCACATGTAAGCCGATCAGCGCAAAGAAAAAGGCCGGTCATTTGACCGGCCTTTTTTGTGGGCAACTGATTACCCTAATATTCAGACTTCAACCGTTGTGCCCTGAGGCTGGCTTACCGCAGCGGGTGTTTCGGCAGAAACCGAAAGTGCGCTGATGTTCACGGCGTGGAGTCCTTTAGGACCTTGAATAATATCGAAGCTTACCGGCTGGCCAGCTTTAAGCGTTTTATAGCCGTCCATCTGGATAGCCGAGTAGTGGGCGAACAGGTCCTCATCTCGGCCGTCGGCGAGGATGAATCCATAGCCTTTAGCGTTGTTGAACCACTTGACCTTACCGCTGAGCATGCTGATATCCCTCTGCAAAGGACTCCATCACTGGAGTATCATCCACTTCGATTCCGCGCGCGAATCAACCGGTTGGGCGAGGGCGCGGAACCCCTCATACCCGTAAAGGGGTATTCATTGTTTGTAACACCGTTTTGCCGATAGTCAAGGCCATGCTGCAACTGGCTGAGAAGCCGGTCAAACTCCGTCTAGCATCCGTACTCGTCCAACCATGAACCTTTATTCCAGCATGCATGCAAGTAGCCAGATTCGACTAACATTCAATCAGGATCGCCCAGCAACGCACGAGGACGATTCCTCCGGCTTGGCCGTGCAGGAATCCAAGCCCGCGCTGCAGGCACCACCGCTGTATAAGGTGGTCATATTCAATGACGATTACACACCGATGGATTTCGTGGTCGAAGTGCTCGAGGTGTTTTTCAACCTAAATCGGGAGCTGGCGACCAAGATCATGCTGACCGTCCATACAGAGGGACGTGCCGTATGCGGAGTGTTTACCCGCGACATCGCCGAAACCAAGGCAATGCAGGTCAACCAGTACGCGAGAGAAAGCCAGCATCCACTACTCTGTGAGATCGAGAAGGACGGTTAACGCCGGCCGCTTGGGCATGAGGTGAAGCTATGTTAAATCGAGAGCTCGAAGTCACCCTCAATTTGGCCTTCAAAGAGGCTCGCACCAAGCGTCATGAGTTCATGACGGTTGAGCACCTCCTGCTGGCTCTACTGGATAACGAGGCCGCCGCCAGCGTATTGCGCGCATGTGGCGCCAACCTCGACAAACTGCGGCATGACCTGCAGGAGTTCATCGATTCCACCACCCCGCTAATTCCGCAACATGATGAAGAGCGCGAAACCCAGCCGACGCTAGGCTTCCAGCGTGTATTGCAGCGCGCGGTATTTCACGTGCAGAGCTCCGGCAAGCGTGAAGTCACGGGCGCCAACGTGCTGGTGGCGATTTTCAGCGAGCAGGAGAGTCAGGCGGTGTTTCTGCTCAAGCAGCAGAGCGTTGCCCGCATCGACGTGGTCAACTTTATCGCCCACGGCATCTCCAAGGTGCCCGGTCATGGCGGCCACTCGGAAACCGAGCAGGAAATGCAGGACGAAGAGGGCGGCGAGTCGTCAACCTCCGGCAATCCGTTGGACGCCTATGCCAGCAACCTAAACGATTTGGCCCGCCAGGGACGGATCGACCCACTGGTTGGGCGCGAGCTGGAAGTCGAGCGTGTGGCGCAGATTCTGGCCCGCCGCCGTAAAAACAATCCATTGCTGGTTGGCGAGGCAGGCGTAGGCAAGACCGCGATTGCCGAAGGCCTGGCCAAGCGCATTGTCGATAACCAGGTGCCTGATCTGTTGGCCGACAGCGTCGTCTACTCCCTTGATTTGGGTGCGCTGTTGGCGGGCACCAAATACCGTGGTGATTTTGAAAAGCGCTTCAAGGCGCTGCTCAATGAACTGCGCAAGCGCCCGCACGCCATTCTATTTATCGACGAAATCCACACCATCATCGGTGCTGGCGCCGCGTCCGGTGGCGTGATGGATGCCTCCAACCTACTCAAACCGATGCTGTCTTCCGGTGAGATCCGCTGCATAGGATCGACCACCTTCCAGGAGTTCCGGGGGATTTTTGAGAAAGATCGCGCCTTGGCGCGGCGCTTCCAAAAGGTCGACGTAAGCGAACCGTCAGTGGATGACACCTACGGCATTCTCAAGGGCCTCAAGGGGCGTTTCGAGCAGCACCATGGCATCGAGTACAGCGATGAGGCTTTGCGCGCCGCCGCCGAGCTGGCATCGCGCTATATCAATGACCGTCATATGCCGGACAAGGCCATCGACGTGATTGACGAAGCCGGCGCCTATCAGCGTCTGCAACCGGAAGAGAAGCGCGTTAAGCGCATCGAGGTGGAGCAGGTCGAGGATATCGTGGCGAAGATCGCACGGATTCCGCCGAAGCACGTCAGCAGCTCCGACAAGGAGTTGCTGCGTAACCTCGAGCGCGACCTCAAGCTCACGGTGTTCGGCCAAGATGCGGCGATCGACTCGCTGTCGACGGCGATCAAGCTTTCCCGCGCCGGCCTCAAAGCCCCCGACAAGCCGGTTGGCTCCTTCCTTTTTGCCGGTCCGACTGGGGTCGGTAAAACAGAGGCTGCGCGTCAATTGGCCAAGGCCATGGGTATAGAGTTGGTGCGCTTCGACATGTCCGAGTACATGGAGCGGCATACCGTCTCGCGCTTGATCGGCGCTCCACCTGGGTATGTAGGTTTCGATCAAGGCGGCTTGCTGACCGAGGCCATTACCAAGATGCCGCATTGCGTCTTGCTGCTCGATGAAATCGAGAAGGCCCATCCGGAAGTCTTCAACCTGCTGCTGCAGGTGATGGATCACGGCACCCTGACCGATAACAATGGCCGCAAGGCAGATTTCCGCAACGTGATCCTGATCATGACCACTAATGCCGGCGCAGAAACCGCAGCGCGCGCCTCCATTGGCTTTACCTACCAGGACCACTCGTCCGACGCCATGGAAGTGATCAAAAAGAGCTTCACGCCGGAGTTCCGCAATCGCCTGGATACCATTATCCAGTTCGGTCGCTTGAGCCACGAAGTGATCAAGAGCATTGTCGACAAGTTCCTTACCGAGTTGCAGGCGCAGCTCGAGGACAAGCGCGTCATGCTCGAAGTCAGCGATGGCGCTCGCGGCTGGCTAGCGGAGCAAGGATACGACGTGCAAATGGGCGCTCGCCCGATGGCGCGGTTGATCCAGGACAAGATCAAGCGTCCACTGGCAGAGGAAATTCTGTTTGGCGAGTTGGCCGAGCACGGCGGCGTGGTGCATATCGATATCGAAAACGGTGAGCTGACGTTCGAGTTCGAAACCACGGCAGAAATGGCGTGAAGCGTTACGGCTAACAAAACCGCACCAACAAAAACGCCCGGCATTGCCGGGCGTTTTTACTGGTGCTTAGCTTAGCGGGCGCGGTATGTAATGCGACCTTTGCTCAAGTCATAAGGTGTCAGCTCAACGCGAACCTTATCGCCAGTCAGAATGCGGATATAGTTTTTGCGCATCTTTCCGGAGATGTGCGCAGTAACGACGTGCCCATTTTCCAACTCCACACGGAACATGGTGTTGGGCAGGGTGTCGACGACAGTGCCTTCCATTTCGAAGCTGTCTTCTTTCGACATGCAGTAAAGCCCTCGGTATCCAATGAATGGCCCGGCGCAACTGGCCCCAGGCAAAAGCGGCGTGCATTGTGCCCGAAAATTGTGGTTTCCGCCAAGGACTTCAGGTAAGCGTGATCCAGCGTTGATTGACGAACAGCTCAATCGGGCGGTATTGGGTCTTGTAATTCATTTTTCGGCAGTTCTTGATCCAGTAACCCAGGTAGACGGCGTTCAGCCCTAGCCGTGCGGCTTCGCCGATCTGCCAAAGGATCGCAAAGCGCCCCAGGCTGCGGCGCTCTTCACTGGGCTCATAGAAGGTATACACCGCAGAAAGCCCATTGGGCAGGACATCGGTGACGGCGATGGCCAGCAATTGGTCTTTTTGGCGGAACTCATAGAAGCGCGAGAACGGCAGGTCGCGTACCAAAAACGTCGAAAACTGCTCACGGCTTGGCGGGTACATGTCGCCGTCCGCATGGCGCTGCTCGATATAGCGAACGTAGAGGCTGTAATACTCCTCGGTGAACGCGGGGCGAACCGCGCGCACCTGAACATCCAGGTTACGTTTGAAAATACGCCGCTGCTGGCGATTCGGAGTGAATTGCGCAGCCGGTATACGGGCGGGCACGCAAGCGGTACAGCGTTGGCAATGCGGGCGGTAGAGATGATCGCCGCTGCGACGAAAACCCATTTCCGAGAGTTCAGCGTACACCTGCACATCCATCGGCTGGCTGGGGTCGAGGAACAAGGTTGTGGCCTGTTCTTCGGGCAGGTAGCTGCACGGATGGGGCTGAGTGGCATAAAACTTCAGGCGGGCCAGCTCGGTCATGATCGACTCTCGGGATAAGCCTTGAGTAAGTGTATGCCAGGCAGCAGCACTCGCCTAGGCAAGCCAATCGGCATAGTTTGGCAAGTCGAGATGGCGCTCTAGATAGGCCGCGAAATCGCTGCGGGGAATGGCTCGCGCGCCAAAGCTATGCAGGTGCTGCGTAGGCATTTGACAGTCGATCAGGGCAAATCCCCAGGCTGCCAAGTGTTCGACCAGGGTGGCAAAGCCAACCTTGGAGGCATTGTCGGCGCGGCTGAACATCGACTCGCCAAAAAACAGCTGGCCGATTGCCAGGCCGTACAGGCCGCCGACCAGTTTGTCGTCGCGCCAGACTTCGACCGAGTGGGCAATGCCGCGCCGATGCAGCTCGAGGTAGGCGTGTTGCATAGGGGGGGTGATCCACGTGCCGGCGGCATAGTCGCGAGGCGCGGCACAGGCCTGGATTACCTCGGCGAACGCTTGATCGAACGTCACGCGGTAGCGTGCCTGGCGCAACACCTTGTTCAAGCTGCGAGAAACATGTAGCTCATGCGGGAACAGCACGGTGCGCGGATCGGGCGACCACCAGAGAATCGGTTGGCCATCCTGATACCAGGGGAAGCAGCCGTGCCGGTAGGCCTGAATCAAGCGTTCGGCACTCAAGTCGCCCCCTGCGGCGAGTAACCCATTGGGTTCGTGCAGGGCTTTGGCGAGTGGCGGGAAGCTCAGGGAGTCGCGTTGCAACCAGGTCAGCATGTGCGTAGCCGGAGGAGGGTAGGGCAGGCATTGAGCGCCTGCCCTGGGCTATCAGTTGTCGTCGAGGAACTTCTCGACGTCCAGTGCGGCCATGCAGCCGGCGCCGGCCGAGGTGATCGCCTGGCGGTAGACGTGATCGGCCACGTCGCCGGCGGCAAACACGCCGTCGATACTGGTGGCGGTGGCGTTGCCTTCGCTGCCGCCTTTGATCAACAGGTAGCCGTCGCGCATTTCCAACTGCCCGTGGAACAGCTCGGTGTTGGGTTTGTGGCCGATGGCGATGAACACGCCTGCCAGCGGCAGCTCGCTACTGGTGCCGGTGCTGGTGTCTTTCAGGCGCACGCCGGTCACGCCGCTGGCATCGCCGAGCACTTCATCCAGAGTGTGATTCCAGTGCAGGCGCACGTTGCCGTTGGCGGCCTTATCGAACAGTTTGTCCTGAAGGATCTTCTCCGAGCGCAGCTTGTCGCGGCGATGGATCAGGTGCACTTCCTTGGCGATATTGGCCAGATACAGCGCCTCTTCTACAGCGGTATTGCCGCCGCCGATCACGGCAACCACCTGGTTGCGGTAGAAAAAACCATCGCATGTGGCGCAGGCGGATACGCCCTTGCCGGCAAATGCCTCCTCGGAAGGCAGGCCGAGGTACTGGGCGCTGGCGCCCGTGGCGATGATCAGCGCATCGCAGGTATAAGTGCCGTTATCACCCTTGAGGGTAAAGGGGCGGGTTTGCAACTCGGCGGTATGGATGTGGTCGTAGATGATCTCGGTATCGAAGCGCTCGGCATGCTTTTGCATGCGATCCATCAGTGCCGGACCAGTCAGACCTTCAACGTCACCGGGCCAGTTGTCGACTTCGGTGGTGGTGGTGAGCTGGCCGCCAGGCTGAATGCCGGTAATCACTACGGGCTTGAGGTTGGCGCGAGCAGCGTAGACGGCAGCGCTGTAACCGGCGGGGCCGGAGCCTAGGATGATCAGGCGTGAATGCTTGACTTCGCTCATAAAAACACCTCATAAGCCTTTGTCACAAAAGAGAATGCATGCTCCAATTGAGCCGCATGGAAGATGTTGGCGGATATGCTACACCGAAGCGGGGGACGAGCGGGAGCCGACGACTGAGCTTCCACCGAACAGGCTGCAGCACCGCTGCGTGGCGTGGCATCGACCAGGCAAACCCGTACAATAGGCCACATTTTTACTGTTAACCGATCATTCGGCGCGCCGCGGCGCAGGAACAGATGCGTTTTGAAGAACTCTAGCCCTACAGCCCAGGCTCCCGTCTGGCGCCAGCAATTGCCTTACCGCTTGAAGGAAGGTGCCTTGATTGCCCTCGGGGCACTCTGCCTTTATCTGTGGATGGCATTACTGACCTACGACCCCGCTGACCCCGGCTGGACGCACACCAGCAATGTCGAGCAGGTGCAGAACGCGGCTGGGCGTGCGGGTGCGTGGTTCGCCGACATTCTGTTTATGGCCCTCGGTTACTTCGCCTACCTGTTTCCGTTGCTGCTCGGGGTCAAGACCCTGCAGGTTTTCCGCTCCCGGCATCAGCCTTGGCAGTGGAGCGGCTGGCTGTTTTCCTGGCGCCTGATCGGTTTGGTCTTCCTGGTGCTGTCTGGCGCCACATTGGCCTATATCCATTTTCACTCCAGTGCCAACATGCCAGCCTCGGCGGGCGGTGCGCTGGGTGAAAGCCTGGGACAACTGGCCATCAACGCGCTGAACGTGCAGGGCAGCACCTTGCTGTTCATCGCTCTGTTTCTGTTTGGCTTGACCGTATTTACCGATCTTTCCTGGTTCAAGGTCATGGACCTGACCGGCAAGATCACCCTGGACCTGCTCGAGTTGATCCAAAGCCTGGTCAACCGCTGGTGGAGTGCACGACTTGAGCGCAAACAGCTGGTTGCCCAGCTGCGCGAGGTCGATGAGCGGGTCAGCGAAGTTGCCGCGCCGATGGTGCGCGACCGCCGCGAACAGGCCAAAGTCAAAGAACGACTGATCGAGCGTGAGGAAGCGCTGAGCAAGCACATGAGCGAGCGCGAAAACCGTCCCGCGCCGATCATCACGCCGCCCGCCGCGCCGAAAGCTGCGGAACCGAGCAAGCGCGTGCTCAAAGAAAAGCAGGCGCCGTTGTTCGTCGACAGCGCCGTCGAAGGCACCTTGCCGCCGATTTCCATTCTCGACGTAGCCGAGAAGAAACAGAAAAAATTCTCTCCCGAGTCCTTGGAGGCCATGTCGCGCCTGCTGGAGATCAAGCTCAAGGAGTTTGGCGTCGAGGTCATGGTCGAGTCCGTGCATCCCGGCCCGGTGATTACCCGTTTCGAAATTCAATTGGCAGCCGGGGTCAAGGTCAGCCGTATTTCCGGGCTGGCCAAGGACTTGGCACGTTCGATGGCAATCATCAGCGTGCGGGTAGTCGAAGTGATTCCCGGCAAGACCACTGTCGGTATCGAAGTGCCCAACGAGGACCGGCAGATCGTGCGCTTCTCCGAAGTGCTGTCGTCCCCCGAATACGATGAAGCCAAGTCGCCCGTCACCCTGGCGCTGGGCCATGACATCGGCGGTAAGCCGGTGATCACCGATCTGGCCAAGATGCCGCACCTGCTGGTGGCCGGCACGACCGGTTCGGGCAAGTCGGTCGGGGTCAACGCAATGATCCTGTCGATTCTGTTCAAGTCCACGCCGGAAGAGGCGCGCTTGATTATGATCGACCCGAAAATGCTTGAATTGTCGATCTACGAGGGCATCCCGCACCTGCTGTGCCCGGTGGTGACCGACATGAAGGAAGCCGCCAATGCTCTGCGTTGGAGCGTTGCCGAGATGGAGCGACGCTACAAGCTCATGTCGAAGATGGGCGTGCGCAACCTGGCCGGCTTCAATCGCAAGGTCAAGGACGCCGAGGACGCGGGAGAGCCGCTGGCCGATCCGCTGTACAAACGCGAAAATATTCACGATGAAGCGCCGCTGCTGAAAACCCTGCCGACCATTGTGGTGGTGGTGGATGAATTCGCCGACATGATGATGATCGTCGGCAAGAAAGTTGAAGAACTCATCGCCCGTATCGCCCAGAAAGCCCGTGCCGCAGGGATTCACTTGATCCTTGCGACTCAGCGCCCGTCGGTGGATGTGATCACCGGCCTGATCAAGGCCAACATTCCCACCCGCATGGCATTCCAGGTGTCGAGCAAGATCGACTCGCGCACCATCCTCGATCAGGGCGGTGCCGAGCAGTTGTTGGGTCACGGCGACATGCTCTATCTACCGCCGGGTACGGGTTTACCGATTCGCGTACACGGTGCGTTTGTTTCCGACGAGGAAGTGCACCGTGTGGTCGAGGCCTGGAAGTTGCGCGGCACGCCGGATTACATCGAAGACATCCTGGCAGGCGTCGAGGAGGCCGGCAGCGGCTTCGATGGCAGCAGCGAGGGAAGCAGTGAAGGCAGCGAAGAAGACCCGCTGTACGATGAGGCCGTGCGCTTCGTCACCGAAAGCCGCCGCGCCTCGATTTCCGCCGTGCAACGCAAACTGAAGATCGGCTACAACCGTGCCGCGCGGATGATCGAGGCCATGGAAATGGCCGGCGTAGTGACATCGATGAATACCAATGGCTCGCGCGAAGTCATCGCGCCCAGCCCCACTCGCGATTAACGCCTAGAAACCGATGTATGAGGAGTTCCATGCGCCTGATTCGCATGTTGTTGCTGACCGTTTTGAGCCTTTCCAGTGTTTCCGTCCTGGCCGACGACGAGGTGGCCGTGCAGCGCCTGACTCAGTTGCTCAACCAGGCGCAGACCATCACCGCGCGCTTTTCCCAGCTGACCCTGGATGGCAGTGGCACCCAGTTGCAGGAAACCGCCGGTCAACTGGCCCTCAAGCGTCCAGGCCTGTTCCGCTGGCACACCGACGAGCCGATGGAGCAGTTGTTGGTGTCGAACGGCAAGAAAGTCTGGCTGTATGACCCGGACCTTGAGCAAGTCACTATTCAAACCCTCGATCAGCGCCTGACCCACACCCCGGCGTTGCTGCTGTCCGGTGATGTGTCGAAGATTCGTGAGAACTTCGAAATCAGCTTCAAGGAAGGCGGCAATGTGGTCGACTTCATTCTCAAGCCGAAATCCAAGGACACCCTATTCGACAGCCTGCGTCTGTCGTTCCGTAGCGGGGTTCTGAACGACATGCAGTTGATCGACAGCATCGGTCAACGCACCAATATCCTGTTCCTCAATGTCAAGATGAACGAAACCCTGGATAACGCGCAATTCAGCTTCGATGTTCCCGAAGGCGCAGACGTCATTCAAGAGTAAGAGGCCTTAGCCCGGCACCATGGATCTGTTTCGCAAAGCCCCCGTCGCTCAACCCCTGGCCGCGCGTTTGCGCGCCGCCAGTCTGGATGAGTACGTCGGTCAGGAGCATCTCCTGGCCCGCGGCAAGCCGCTGCGCGAAGCGCTGGAGCAGGGCGCACTGCATTCGATGATTTTCTGGGGCCCGCCGGGCGTCGGTAAAACCACCCTGGCGCGGCTGCTGGCACAAGTCTCCGATGCACATTTCGAGACGATTTCTGCCGTACTCTCCGGGGTCAAGGAAATCCGTCAGGCGGTAGAGATTGCCCAACAGCACGCCGCTCAATATGGCCGCCAGACCATTCTGTTCGTCGATGAAGTGCACCGCTTCAACAAGTCGCAACAAGATGCGTTCTTGCCCTACGTAGAAGACGGCACGCTGATTTTTATCGGTGCGACCACCGAAAACCCATCGTTCGAGCTGAACAACGCGTTGCTCTCGCGGGCGCGTGTCTACGTGCTCAAAAGCCTCGACGAAGAAGCCTTGCGCAAGCTGGTGACACGCGCACTCAGCGACCCCAAGGGATTGGCCGAACGGCAACTGACGCTGCCCGAGGCAAGCTTCAAAATTCTTATGAGCGCAGCAGACGGCGATGGCCGGCGCTTGCTGAACTTCCTGGAGAACGCCGCGGACCTTGCCGAGGACGGCGGCGAAATCAGTAGCGAGCTGTTGCTGGACCTGCTGGGCGACAGCCGTCGACGCTTCGACAAAGGCGGCGAAGCCTTCTACGACCAGATTTCCGCGCTGCACAAATCAGTGCGCGGTTCCAGCCCGGACGGCGCGCTGTACTGGTTCGCGCGCATGCTCGATGGCGGTTGCGACCCGCTGTACATCGCGCGCCGCGTAGTGCGCATGGCCAGCGAAGATATCGGCAACGCCGACCCGCGCGCCCTGACCCTGTGCCTCAATGCCTGGGATGTGCAAGAGCGCCTGGGCAGCCCGGAAGGCGAGTTGGCGGTGGCCCAGGCCATCGTTTACCTGGCTTGCGCGCCGAAGAGCAATGCGGTGTACAGCGCCTTCAAGGCTGCCATGCGCGATGCTGCGGAGCATGGCTCGCTGGAAGTGCCGCTGCATTTACGCAATGCCCCGACCAAGCTGATGAAAGAGCTGGGCTACGGCGATGAATACCGTTATGCCCATGACGAGCCGGATGCTTACGCGGCGGGAGAGGATTACTTTCCCGAACAGCTAGCCTCGCGCCAGTACTATCAGCCGGTACCGCGCGGTCTGGAACAGAAAATCCGCGACAAGCTCGCCCATTTGCAGCAGCAAGATGCGAACAGTCCACGCCAGCGGAGAAAACCATGATTGGCGTAGTGCTCGCCGTGGCCGCCGGAGGCGCCAGCGGTACATTGCTGCGTTACGCCAGCGGCAATTGGATCAACGCCAATTGGCCGCAGTATTTTTATACCGCGACCCTGGCGGTCAATATCGTCGGCTGCCTGTTGATCGGATTCCTCTATGGCTTGTTCCTGTTGCGCCCGGAGATTCCGCTGGAGTTGCGAGCGGGCTTGATTGTCGGCTTTCTGGGCGGCCTCACTACCTTTTCTTCCTTTTCCCTCGACACCTTGCGCCTGCTGGAAAGCGGCCAGGTGCCGCTGGCCTTTGGCTATGTGGCGCTCAGCGTGTTGGGTGGCCTGCTCGCGACCTGGGCGGGCCTATCTTTCACCAAACTCTGATTGACGAGAACCTGACATGCTCGACTCCAAACTGGTGCGCACCCAACTGCACGACATTGCCCAGCGCCTCGCTTCCCGCGGCTTTCAGCTGGATGTCGTGCGCTTCGAAGCGCTGGAAGCTCAGCGCAAGACCGTGCAGACCCGCACCGAGCAACTGCAGGCCGAGCGTAACAGTCGCTCCAAGAGCATCGGGCAGGCCAAGCAGCGTGGCGAAGACATCGCTCCGCTATTGGCGGATGTCGATCGCATGGGCAGCGAGCTGGAAGAGGGCAAGCGCGAGCTGGATGCCATTCAGCTCGAACTGGATAACCTGCTGCTGAATATTCCCAACCTGCCGCATGAGTCGGTGCCGGTCGGCGAGGACGAAGACGGCAACGTCGAAGTGCGCCGCTGGGGTACGCCGAAAGCGTTCGATTTCACCATTCAGGATCACGTCAGCCTGGGCGAACGGTACGGCTGGCTGGATTTTGAAACTGCCGCCAAGTTGTCCGGCGCGCGCTTCGCCCTGCTGCGCGGGCCGATTGCCCGGCTGCACCGCGCCCTGGCGCAGTTCATGATCAACCTGCACACCAACGCGCATGGTTACGAAGAGGCTTACACGCCTTACCTGGTACAAGCGCCGGCTCTGCAAGGCACGGGACAGTTGCCGAAGTTCGAGGAGGATTTGTTCAAGATCAGCCGCGAGAACGAGGCTGACCTGTACCTGATCCCAACCGCCGAAGTGTCGCTGACCAATATCGTTGCCGGCGAGATTGTCGATGCCAAGCAGCTGCCGTTGAAATTCGTCGCGCACACCCCGTGCTTTCGCAGCGAAGCCGGCGCGTCGGGTCGGGACACCCGCGGCATGATCCGTCAGCACCAGTTCGACAAAGTCGAAATGGTGCAGATCGTCGAGCCGGACAAGTCCTACGAGGCCCTGGAAGAGCTGACCGCTAACGCCGAGAAGGTGCTGCAACTGCTGGAACTGCCTTACCGCGTACTGGCCTTGTGTACCGGCGACATGGGTTTCAGCGCGAGCAAGACCTACGATCTGGAAGTCTGGGTGCCGAGCCAGGATAAGTACCGCGAGATTTCCTCGTGCTCCAACTGCGCAGACTTCCAGGCCCGTCGCATGCAGGCGCGCTATCGCAACCCGGAAACCGGCAAGCCTGAGCTGCTGCACACCTTGAACGGCTCCGGTCTGGCCGTTGGCCGCACCCTGGTGGCCGTGCTGGAGAACTACCAGCAGGCCGATGGCTCTATCCGCGTACCGGACGTGCTCAAGCCCTATATGGGCGGCCTCGAAACCATCGGTTAAGCGACGTATCTCGGGCGGGTTGCAGTCCGCCTGGACCGACAGCAGTGGTGGGCTTCAGCTCACCCTGCGGCTGCTCAGCTTCTACGCTCACCTTACTGATTCGCGCGGACCTTGCCCCATGGACTTTCTCCCCCTGTTCCACAACTTGCAGGATCGCCTGGTGCTGGTGGTCGGCGGCGGCGAAGTGGCCCTGCGCAAGGCGCGCCTGCTGGCCGATGCCGGCGCACGGTTGCGCGTGGTGGCGCCCGAAGTACGTGACGAGTTGCGCGAACTCGCAGGCGAGGTGTTGTTACGTGGCTACCAGGCGGATGATTTGTGCGGAGTGGTGCTGATTATTGCCGCCACTGACGACGAACCGCTCAATGCGCAGATCTCCACGCAGGCACAGGCACTGGGGATTCCGGTGAATGTGGTGGACGCGCCCAAGCTGTGCAGCGTGATTTTCCCGGCCATCGTCGACCGCTCGCCACTGATCGTCGCCGTTACCAGCGGTGGCGATGCGCCCGTGCTGGCTCGGCTGATCCGCGCGAAGATCGAGACCTGGATTCCAGCGACTTACGGCCAGCTCGCCGGCTTGGCCAAGCGCTTCCGGGCGCAAGTCAAAGGCTTGTTTCCCGATGTGCAGCAGCGTCGAGTGTTCTGGGAAGAGGTATTCCAAGGGCAAATCGCCGAAAGCGTGTTCGCCGGAAAACTGCAGGAAGGCGAACGCCTGCTCGAGGCAAAAATCGCCGGTGCTGCGCCGCGTGCCTTGGGCGAGGTGTACCTGGTGGGCGCGGGCCCTGGCGACCCGGATTTGCTGACGTTTCGCGCCCTGCGCCTGATGCAGCAGGCTGATGTGGTGCTCTACGATCGCCTGGTTGCTCCAGCGATCATAGAGTTGTGTCGCCGCGACGCCGAGCGCATCTATGTCGGTAAGCAACGCGCGGAACATGCCCTGCCGCAGGAGCAAATCAATCTGCGCCTGGTCAGCTTGGCCAAAGAGGGCAAGCGGGTTTTGCGCCTGAAGGGCGGCGACCCGTTTATCTTCGGCCGCGGTGGTGAAGAGATCGAGGAGCTCGCGGCGCACGGTATTCCGTTTCAGGTCGTGCCTGGTATTACCGCGGCTAGCGGCTGCGCGGCCTACGCGGGGATTCCGCTGACCCATCGCGACCATGCGCAATCGGTGCGCTTCGTCACCGGCCACCTCAAGGATGGCAGCTGCGATTTGCCTTGGAGCGAGCTGACGGCGCCCAGCCAAACCCTGGTGCTGTATATGGGTTTGGTCGGTTTGCCGATGATTTGCCAACAGTTGATCGCCCATGGGCGGGCCGCAAGCACGCCGGCGGCCCTGATCCAGCAGGGCACCACACGCAACCAGCGCGTCTTTACGGGCACTCTGGCGAATTTACCGGAGTTAGTCGCTCAGCATGAAGTGCATGCCCCAACCTTGGTGATTGTCGGCGAGGTGGTGCAACTGCGGGACAAACTGGCCTGGTTCGAAGGCGCTCAGGCGCACGTCTGAGTTTCGCCGGCGAACTGCGCGAGGGTGGGCTAAACCCGGCCTACACGCGTTGAGTAGCCTCGGCTTTACGGCTTTCGCCACACTCCGCTACCGGGCAAGCGCTGGCGATCATGGCCGTGGATAAAGTGCTGTGCGGGGCCTCGCGGCACGATGCCGGTGGGGTTGATGGTGTGATGGCTGGCGTAGTAATGGCTTTTGATATGTTCGAAGTCCACCGTTTGCGCAACGCCCGGCCACTGGTACAGCTCGCGCAACCAATTAGACAAATTGGGATAGTCCGCGATACGCCGCAAGTTGCACTTGAAGTGGCCGTAATACACGGCGTCGAAGCGAATCACTGTGGTGAACAGGCGCCAGTCGGCCTCAGTGAGATATTCGCCGGCTAGATAACGGCGCTGACCGAGCAGCGTGTCCAGTCTGTCCAACTCGTCGAACAGCTCGACGAAGGCTTCCTCATAGGCGGCCTGCGTGGTGGCAAACCCCGCGCGATACACGCCGTTATTGACTGCCGGATAGATGCGTTGATTGAGTGCGTCGATCACGTTACGCAGTGCATCCGGATAAAAATCCAGACGATTACCGGTCAAGTCGTCGAAGGCCGAGTTGAACATGCGGATGATTTCCGCCGATTCATTGCTGACGATGCGTTGTTGCTGCTTGTCCCAGAGCAGCGGGACCGTGACCCGCCCGGTGTAGCCCGCATCATCGACGGTATAGCGCTGATGCAGGAAGCTGAAGCCGTCCAGCGCATCGCCAGTGGAACCCTGCTTCGGGTCGAACGTCCAGCCGTCCTCGCGCATCAGCCAGCTGACCACCGAGACGCCGATCAGGCTGTCGAGGCCCTTCAGTGCACGCAGAATCAAGGTGCGATGAGCCCATGGGCAGGCGAGGGAAACGTAGAGGTGATAGCGACCTGGTTGTGCCTGGAAACCGCCTTCGCCGCTCGGCCCAGGGCTGCCATCGACGGTGATCCAGTTGCGCCGCTGGGCGCTCTCGCGCTGGAAACGCCCACCTTCGCCCGTGTCGTACCACTGGTCGTGCCAGCGCCCTTCGATCAGCAAGCCCATTCCTAACTCCTCTAGCGTTTAGCATTGCGGCTTCGGCAGTCAGTCTAACCAGAGGCACGTGATCGAACGGTGCAAAAATCTGTCCCGATGAATCGACTATTTAGATGTGCGGCGAGCATCCCAACGCAGTTGCGCTTGTATAAAGGCCTCTTCGCGCGGCAAGCCCAGGGCACGTAGTGCCAAAGCCATGCTGCTGAGCACGGCAAGCTGACCGTAGTCGTCCTGCACCTCACCATCCCAGAACGCGCGCAAGTGCTCGGGCTGCAAAGACTCGGGCTTGACGTGACGAAGAGGGGAAAGCGCGGGCCAGTCTTCGTCCCAATTCTCGCCATGGGCGGTGCCATACAGATGGCTGATGGCGTCCGGGTTGATCTCGATCTCACCGCCTTCGCCTTTGATTACCAGGGCCGTGTCGCCGAGCAATTGGCTGGCCTCGCGGTGCACCGCCTGGTAACCGGGATGAAAGATACTTTGCAAACCACAGCGCGCCGACAACGGGTTGAGGATGCGCGTCAACGAGTGGATCGGCGAGCGCAGGCCGAGGGTGTTGCGCAGGTCGATCATGCGCTGCAATTGCGGCATCCAGTCGCCCAGGGGGAAAAATGCCAAGCGCTCTTGCTGCAAGGCCTGCTCGACCGCAGCCCAACTGCGGCACAGCGGAATAGCCAGACCATCGAGCAATTGCTCGCTGTACATACGGCCCGCCGTGTGTGCGCCGCCGCCGTGCAGCAAGATACGCACGCCGCTTTGCGCCAGGGCTTTGGCCGCCAAGAGGAACCACGGCAGGTGACGCTTCTTGCCGGCATAGCTCGGCCAGTCCAGATCAATCTCGATCGACGGCGCCTGCAGACGCTCACGCACGGCCTCGGTAAATCCGGCCATTTCTTCGGCGCTTTCCTCTTTGTGCCGCAACAGCATCAGGAAGGCGCCAAGCTGAGTGTCCTCGACCTTGCCGTCAAGCAGCATGCCCATGGCCTCGCGTGCTTCTGCGCGGGTCAAGTTGCGCGCGCCACGCTTGCCTTTGCCAAGGATGCGCACGAACTGGGCGAAAGGGTGCTCGGGTGGGGTAACCAGGTTCATAGGCAATTCGTCGGTTTGGGCAGGCCCGCCAACTTGGCGGCAAGTTTGGCGGGAGTGCCGTTGAACAAGCGATTGAGGTGCAGGCTGTTGCCTTTTTCCGGGCCCAGTTTAAGCGCCACGTACTTGATCAGTGGCCGATTGGCTGGCGACAACTGGAATTCGTCATAGAACGCGCGCAGCAACTGCAACACCTCCCAATGCTCGACACTCAGACTCAACCCTTCCTGCTGCGCCAAAGCCTCGGCCACCGCTTCCGACCAATCGGCCAGATCGATCAGGTAGCCATCTGTATCCAGCGCGATATACCGCTCACCGATCATCAGTTCAGTCATAGCCAGCTGTTGACCTTGTCGAAATGGCAACTGAGCGCGACGAACCCTGGGTAGTCGACCAGGCTGATTCGCTCCGGCGCTTCGACAGCGCGTGCGATCAGGTCTTCCTGCAAGGCGAATAGGCCAATAGTGGCCGGCATCAAGTCCAAGGCTTGGCGCTGCGCCGTCCCGGCTTGCAGGGCATACACCGCATCGCCACACAACAACAGGCCGTCGTCAGGGCCGAGCAGGCGCAAACAACTGCTCAGGCGGCTGTCGCTGAACGGTGAATGGGACAGTACATGTAGGGTCGTCATCAGAGGGTAATCACTTGGTCATAACGCTCGATAAGCCCGGTCAGGGCAGCATCGTCCAGCACCTCGACTGCCAGCGTCAGAGGCTCGGCGGCCAAGCCGCGCTCCAGCAGGCTGCGTGCTGATGCGTACAGCGCCTCCACGCCAAACAGTGGCAGCGCCTGCAAGTTGGCGCTCAGGTCTTTCTGTTGCAGGGCGCTGGGTTGCTGCGCCGCAGAGAGTTGAAACACCCCATCGTCGAGAAACAGCAGGCCAATCGGTAAATCGAAGGCGCCGCCGGCCAAGACAATGTCCAGTGCCTCGCGCGCGCCAGGCCCGGACCACGGTGCTTGACGGCTGACAATCAGCAGCGATTGGCTCATCTCAAGGCCCTCCAAAACACACCAGGCGATCCGCCATCTGCGTCGCCTCGTGCAACTGGCCCAACCCGGAAAGCTCCCAGGGTGCGTCCAGGTTGGCGGCCACACGGCCATAGCGCTGGGCCTCTTCGTCGTTCAATACACCACGGCGCAACGCCGCGGCGATGCACACCACGCCGTCGAGTTGCTGCTCGCGCACGAAGTCGCGCCACTCGCCGGTTACGCTCAGCTCGTCCTGCGCAGTGACCACGTTGCTTGAGGCGCTGTGCACGCCATCCTGGTAGAAAAACAGCCGGACGATCTCATGGCCACCGGCCAGCGCAGCTTGAGCAAAACGCAGGGCGCGGCGCGAGGAGGGTGCCTGCGGCGGGGAGAAGAGGGCGATAGCGAATTTCATAGAGAGCCCGGCAAGGTGATCTGGCGGCATGATAAAGCTTGAGCAGGCAAGATGCTCGCCACAGGCATGAAAAAGCCCGCCGAAGCGGGCTTTTCAGTGTCGCGAATCGATCAATCGTCGCTGCCCATGATGCCGAAGATTTGCAGCAGGCTGACGAACAGGTTGTAGATCGATACATACAGGCTGATGGTCGCCATGATGTAGTTACGCTCACCACCGTGGATGATCGCACTGGTTTGAAACAGGATACAGGCCGAGGAGAACAGTACGAAACCAGCACTGATCGCCAGTTGCAGACCGCTGATCTGGAAGAAGAACCCAGCAACCATAGCGCCCAGCAGAACGAAGAACCCGGCGGTGATGAAGCCGCTGAGGAAGCTCATGTCCTTGCGTGTGGTCAGTACATATGCGGACAGGCCGCAGAACACCAGCGCCGTCATCATGAACGCGGAGCTGACAACTTCGGCGCCGTTGGCCATGCCCAGATAACGGTTGAGGATCGGTCCGAGGGTGTATCCCATGAAGCCGGTCAGGGCGAGGGTGGAGACCAGCCCCCAGGGCGAGTTACGCAGTTTTGCCGTGAGGAAAAACAGGCCGTAGAAGCCAATCAGCACCACGAAGATATTCGGATAGGGCACATTGGCGCGCTGCGCCAGGAACGCCACCAAACCACTGAAGGCCAGGGTAATGGCCAACAAGCCATAGGTGTTGCGCAGAACGCGGCTGACTTCCTGCTGCTCAACCTGCGCGTGATTGAGTGCGTAATCTTGTTCGTGCATGGCAACACTCCTATAAAGGCTAATTGGTTCCGTGACCAGGGTCGTAGACGATCATAACAGAGCCTTGCACGCTGCCAACCCAGAGAGTTTGACAGTGTGTTGCGTTCCGGTAAGATTGCCGCCCGCACTAACGCCGGAAGCGTGGCAGAGCGGTTGAATGCAACGGTCTTGAAAACCGTCGAAGGGGAAACTCTTCCGTGAGTTCGAATCTCACCGCTTCCGCCATCTTCTTGTTGCAGATCGATCAGCCATACGCAGTATTTTGACGTTTGCTTTTTGACTGCCATGCGCCAAGCTAGGTCTAGCCGGAGCTTTTTGCTAAGGTGACCGGCATTCCAACAAGACCGCTGCCTTGAGCGGCTGACGCAGAACGAGGTGTCCGCTTGATTAGGGTGCTTGTGGTCGACGACCACGATCTGGTTCGTACAGGTATCACGCGCATGCTGGCCGACATCGATGGCTTGCAAGTGGTCGGACAAGCCGAGTCTGGTGAAGAGTCACTGAAAAAAGCCCGCGAATTGAAACCGGATGTCGTCCTGATGGACGTCAAAATGCCCGGTATTGGCGGTCTCGAAGCAACCCGCAAGCTGATCCGCAGTCACCCCGACCTGAAAATCGTTGCCGTTACGGTGTGCGAGGAAGATCCATTTCCTACGCGCCTGCTGCAAGCAGGTGCCGCCGGCTACCTGACCAAGGGCGCCGCACTGGAAGAAATGGTCCATGCCATTCGCCTGGTGTTTGCCGGGCAGCGGTACATCAGCCCGCAGATTGCCCAGCAACTGGCGCTCAAGTCCTTTCAGCCGCACACCAATAACTCGCCCTTCGACCTGCTCTCGGAACGCGAGATTCAGATTGCCCTGATGATCGCCGGCTGCCAGAAGGTGCAGAGCATCTCCGACAAGCTATGCCTGTCACCCAAAACGGTGAACACTTACCGTTATCGGATCTTCGAGAAGCTGTCGATCACCAGCGATGTAGAGCTGGCCTTGCTGGCTGTACGTCATGGCATGGTCGATGCCACCAGTTGAAATGACCACCACGTTCGACCCCAGCGCCTTCCTTGCCACGTGTAGCAGCCGCCCCGGCGTGTACCGCATGTTCGACGCGGACACCAAACTGCTTTATGTAGGTAAAGCGAAGAACCTGAAAAAACGCCTGTCCAGCTACTTCCGTAAGACTGGACTGGCGCCGAAAACAGCGGCGCTGGTCGGCAAGATTGCCCAGGTCGAAACCACCATCACCGCCAACGAAACCGAAGCGCTGCTGCTCGAGCAAACGCTGATCAAGGAATGGCGGCCGCCGTACAACATCCTGCTGCGCGACGACAAGTCCTACCCCTATGTATTCCTTTCCGATGGCGACTACCCGCGCCTGAGCATTCACCGCGGCGCGAAGAAACAAAAAGGTCGCTACTTCGGCCCCTACCCGAGCGCGGGCGCGATACGTGAAAGCTTGAACCTGCTGCAGAAAGCCTTTCTGGTGCGTCAGTGCGAAGACAGCTATTTCAAGAACCGTACGCGGCCGTGCCTGCAGTACCAGATCAAACGCTGCAAGGGGCCGTGTGTTGGCTTGGTCGAACCGGCGGAATATGCCGAGGATGTGCGTCACTCGGTGATGTTTCTCGAAGGACGCAGCAATGCACTGAGCGATGAGCTGTCCAGCGGCATGCAAAAAGCCGCCGGTGAACTGGACTTCGAGCGCGCAGCCGAATTGCGCGATCAGATTTCCTTGCTCCGCCGCGTGCAAGATCAGCAAAGCATGGAAGGCGGCACCGGTGATGTCGACGTAGTCGCCGCCATGGTCAACCCGGGCGGCGCTTGCGTGCACTTGATCAGCGTGCGCGCAGGCCGCGTGCTGGGCAGTAAGAACTTCTTCCCACAAGTGGCGATCGAGGAGGAGGGTAATGCGGTGCTGCTGGCGTTCCTGGCCCAGTACTACCTGGGCAGCCAGGAGCGCGACCTTCCCAGCGAGCTGATCGTCAACGCGCAACATGAAGACTTCCCTACGCTGATCGCAGCTATCGATGAAATGCGCGGCCGTGAATTAAGCATCAGTTACCGCGTGCGAGGCACCCGCGCGCGCTGGCAGCAATTGGCGGTGACCAATGCCGAACAGGCGCTCGGCGCACGCCTGGCCAATCGACAACACGTGGCCGAGCGTTTTGAGGCGCTGGCAGAAGCGCTACACATGGATGAAGTGCCACAACGACTCGAGTGTTTCGACATCAGCCACACCAGCGGTGAAGCCACTGTCGCTTCGTGCGTGGTATTCGGTCCGGAAGGTCCACTGAAATCCGATTACCGCCGCTACAACATCGAAGGCGTGACTGCCGGCGATGATTACGCCGCCATGCACCAGGCGCTCACTCGGCGCTTCAGCAAGATCAAGGATGGTGAGGGCAAACTGCCGGATATATTGCTGGTCGACGGCGGTAAAGGTCAGTTGACCATGGCCCGCGAGGTGCTTGAGGAGCTGGCGGTTCCCGATCTGATCCTGCTGGGCGTGGCCAAGGGTACGACCCGCAAACCCGGGCTGGAAACGCTGTACCTCAACGATGCAGCCCATGAATTCACCCTGCCAGGCAATTCACCGGCGCTGCATTTGATTCAACAGATTCGCGATGAATCGCACCGGTTTGCTATCACCGGGCACCGCGCGCGCCGCGGCAAAGCGCGTCGCACCTCTAGCCTGGAGGAGGTTGCCGGGGTTGGCCCGAAGCGCAGGCGCGAATTGCTCAACCACTTTGGCGGCCTGCAGGAATTGTCCCGCGCCAGCGTCGAAGAAATCGCGAAAGCCCCCGGGATTAGTAAAAAGCTTGCTGAGTTGATTTATGCCGCATTGCACAGCGAGTAGAATGCCGGATCACCTCGCAGCCTAGTTGTGCCGATGAATATCCCCAACCTGCTTACCGTGCTTCGTGTTCTGCTGATTCCGATCTTCATCCTGTTGTTTTATATGCCATTTTCATGGAGCTATTGGGCAGCCAGTGCGGTGTTCGCTTGCGCGGCCGCGACCGACTGGCTGGATGGCTACCTGGCGCGCCGCTGGGAGCAAAGCACGCCCTTTGGTGCGTTTCTTGATCCGGTGGCCGACAAATTGATGGTGGCCGTCGCCTTGGTGCTGCTGGTGGCCGAGCACGCCAATCTTTGGTTGACCCTACCTGCCGCGATCATCATTGGTCGTGAAATTGTCGTGTCGGCCCTGCGCGAATGGATGGCCGAACTCGGTGCGCGGGCGCATGTTGCCGTATCCAACCTCGCCAAGTGGAAAACCGCGGCGCAGATGGTTGCGTTGATCACATTGCTGGCCAACCCGCCCTTATTCACATTCTGGGTTGTGGTCGGTTATGTACTGCTGATTATCGCGGCGGTGCTCACCCTGTGGTCGATGTTGCAGTACCTGCTGGCTGCCTGGCCGCACCTCAGCACGACCGCGGAAAAGAAATAAGCTTTTTTGAATCAAGGGGTTGACGGGGCGTTCTGAAGCTATAGAATGGCGGCCGTCAGTAAGACAAGCGGGAATAGCTCAGTTGGTAGAGCACGACCTTGCCAAGGTCGGGGTCGCGAGTTCGAGTCTCGTTTCCCGCTCCAATTTCAACGGGCCGTTTAGAACGGCCCGTTTAGTTTCAAGGCTGAGTAGCAGAGTGGTTATGCACCGGATTGCAAATCCGTGAACGCCGGTTCGATTCCGACCTCAGCCTCCAATTAGAAAGCCTCGTAGATCTATGATTTACGAGGCTTTTTCATTAATGATTGGAAGTCTTGCGAGGCATACACGGGCTGTATATAGTCCATGCCTCGTTTTCAAGCGCTACCGCCCGAATGGCGAAATCGGTAGACGCAAGGGACTTAAAATCCCTCGGGGGTAACCCCGTGCCGGTTCGATTCCGGCTTCGGGCACCATTAAGAATCAAGCACTTAGGCCAACCTCACAAGGGTTGGCCTTTTTGCTTTCTGCTGTGCTGTAAGCGTCCTGCACTTGATCGATTCCACCATCTGGGCAGCTAACACTTCGCTCACCAGATTTGAGCAAGCGCTCGCGACCAGCTCACATCAGCGCTGTTTATAAGCCGGTTGAGTGAAGCCCACCCGCTTTTAGCTTAAATGCCTGTCACATGACTGTCGCGCTGACGTCATACGCCTGCCATTCGCTTTAGTTGCAATCGCTGTAACTCATCTGGAGGTGCGGCGATGCGAATTTGCGTGATCGGAGCAGGCTATGTGGGGTTGGTATCAGCGGCGTGCTTTGCCGAAATGGGCAACCGGGTGGTTTGCGTCGAGCGAGATCCGTTTCGTGTTGCGCGCCTTGCGCGTGGCGATGTGCCGATTTATGAACCAGGCCTGGAAGTCATGGTCAACGCGCACCTTGCTAGCAATCAATTGAGTTTTACCCCGCACCTGGCCGAGGGGATCAAGCAGGCCGAAATCATCTTTATCGCCGTCGGTACGCCAAGTGGTGAAGACGGCTCGGCAGATTTATCGCATGTCTTGGCGGTGGTCGACGAACTGGGCGGCTGTCTGGATCACGCCTGCGTGGTGGTGGATAAATCCACCGTGCCTGTAGGCACCGGCGAGCGGGTCGCCAGGCGAATCAATATGCACTTGAGTCGGCGCGGAAAAAACTTCCAGATTGCGCTGGCGAGTAATCCCGAATTCCTCAAGGAAGGCTCTGCCATCGATGATTTCATGCGTCCGGACCGAGTGATCATTGGCTGTGACGACGTCGCCGCTACTGAGGTACTGCGCCGTTTGTATGCGCCGTTTTTACGCAATCATGAGCGCCTGCTGTGCATGAGCATGCGCGCCGCGGAGTTCAGCAAATACGCGGCCAATGCGTTTCTTGCCACCAAGATTTCCTTTATCAACGAGATGGCGGGGCTGTGCGCACGACTCGGGGTGGATATCGAAGACGTTCGCCGCGGCATTGGCAGTGATAAGCGCATCGGCACGCACTTTATCTATGCCGGCTGCGGGTATGGCGGCTCTTGTTTCCCTAAAGATGTACGTGCGCTGATTCGCGCAGCGGAGCAGGAGGGCATTGAGCCCAGCATCCTGCGGGCAGTCGAAGCCCGTAATGCCCTGCAGAAGACCTTGTTGTTTCAGGCCGTACGCGAACATTTTTCAGGCTATCTGCAGGGGCGCGTCGTAGCAATTTGGGGCTTGGCATTCAAGCCGGGCACCGATGATCTGCGCGAAGCCCCCAGCCTGGTTCTGCTCGATGCATTACTGGCTGCCGGTGTAGCGGTACAGGCCTGCGACCCGGTGGCAAACGCCGGTATCGCTCAGCGCTACGCTCAGGCCGTGACGAGTGGCCAGTTGCGCTTGAGTGAGTCGCCCTACAGCGTGACTGAAGGCGCCGATGCGTTGGTGCTGGTGACCGAGTGGAAACAATTCCGTCAGCCGGATTTCGTGAGAATTCGCGGCCTGATGCGCATGCCGGTGCTGTTCGATGGACGCAATATCTATGACGCCAAACAACTGGCCGAACTGGGTTTTCTCTACCGCGGGATTGGCAGGCCGGCGCTCGGCCATTGTAAGGCCAGTGCAGCCTGATAGACTGCGCAGGCCTTTTTGTTCCCCTGTTAAGGAGTCCCATGATTAAGAAATGCTTGTTCCCGGCAGCCGGTTACGGCACCCGCTTTCTACCTGCGACCAAGGCCATGCCCAAGGAAATGCTGCCGGTGGTGAACAAGCCGCTGATCCAGTATGGCGTCGAAGAGGCGCTCGAAGCTGGGCTGACGGAAATTGCCATGGTCACCGGCCGTGGTAAGCGGGCATTGGAAGACCACTTCGATATCAGTTACGAACTGGAGCACCAGATTCGCGATACCGACAAGGAGAAATACCTGGTTGGCATCCGCCGTCTGATCGACGAGTGCAGTTTTTCCTACACCCGCCAAGTGGAGATGAAAGGCCTCGGTCACGCAATTCTCTGTGGTCGTCCGCTGATTGGTGACGAACCCTTTGCCGTGGTGCTGGCCGACGACCTGTGCTTGAACCTGGAAGGCGATGGCGTACTGACCCAGATGGTCAAGTTGTACAACCAGTTCCGCTGCTCGATCGTCGCGATTCAGGAAGTGCCGCCCGAAGAAACCCACAAATACGGCGTGATCTCTGGTGAGATGATTCGCGATGACATCTACCGGGTTAACAGCATGGTCGAAAAGCCCAGACCAGAAGATGCACCGTCGAACCTGGCGATCATTGGCCGCTATATCCTGACGCCGGATATCTTCGCCCTGATCGAACAGACGGAGCCGGGCAAAGGTGGCGAGATCCAGATTACCGATGCGCTGATGAAGCAAGCCCAGGACGGCTGCGTACTGGCCTATAAGTTCAAAGGTCAACGCTTCGATTGCGGCGGTGCCGAAGGGTATATCGACGCCACCAACTTCTGCTTCGAGAACCTATACAAAACCGGGCGCGCCTACTAAGCCCGGTTGCGTCGAACACAAGCCACCTTCGGGTGGCTTGTGCGTTTAGGGGATGGCCATGTGCTCGGAGCCCGGCCCTAAGGGTTGGCCGTAACTGAACTCGACATAATTGCCTGCCGGGTCGCGTAGCCCACAGTAATACCCGACAGGGTAGGGCTCGTCACGCGGCGGCCAGATCAAACAGCCCGCGCGGTGTGCCCTGGCGGCCAGCGCGTCGACCTGCGTACGGCTGGCCACGGCAAAACCAAAATGGCTGTAATCGTTCTCGGCGAGCTGCCGACTCTGCCCGCCGGGCATGATCACCAGAATAAACCTGTGCTCTTGACCGGGCTCGGCCATCCAGACGATGCGCGAACCTTTGCCGGCGCGTTCGTGGATTACCCGCATGCCGCAGAAGTCCGCGTAAAACGCCACGCAGGCATCCAGGTCGGGGACATGCAAGGCCAGGTGGGTGAGGGTGGGATGCATAACGAATCTCCTCTTGGCAGCCCTTCAAGCTTAGGCTCAAGCACAGGGTTTCAGTTCGATTAGGTTATGCTGGCGACCTGTTTAGGAGGCTGACCATGACCTACGATTTCGACCTGTTTGTAATCGGCGCCGGTTCCGGCGGTGTGCGGGCCGCACGCTTTGCTGCGGGCTATGGCGCCCGCGTGGCCGTGGCCGAGAGCCGCTACCTGGGCGGCACCTGCGTGAACGTCGGCTGCGTGCCCAAGAAGCTGTTGGTGTATGGCGCGCACTTTGCCGAGGACTTCGAGCAGGCCCAGGGGTTTGGGTGGTCGCTGGGCGAAGCGCGTTTCGATTGGGCCACGCTGATCGCCAATAAAAACCGCGAAATCGAGCGGCTCAACGGCATCTACCGCAATTTGTTGGTCAACAGTGGCGTGACGTTGCTTGAGGGCCATGCGCGCCTGCTCGACGAGCACAGCGTCGAGCTCGGCGGTCAACGATACAGCGCCAAGCATATCCTGATCGCCACCGGTGGCTGGCCGCACATTCCCGAGATTCCCGGGCATGAACATGCGATTGCCTCGAACGAAGCGTTCTTTCTCAAACGACTGCCCAAGCGCGTGCTGGTAGTCGGTGGCGGCTATATCGCGGTCGAGTTCGCTTCGATTTTCCACGGCCTGGGCGCCGAGACAGCGTTGCTGTATCGCGGTGACTTGTTTTTGCGCGGCTTCGATGGGGCCGTGCGCAAACACCTGCACGAAGAGCTGAACAAGCGTGGGCTGGATTTACAGTTCAATAGCGATATCGAACGCATCGACAAGCAGGCTGACGGCAGCCTTCAAGCCACGCTGAAAGATGGCCGCGTGCTGCACGCCGACTGTATTTTTTACGCCACAGGCCGGCGCCCGATGCTGGACAACCTGGGCTTGGAAAATACCGCCGTGACGCTGGATAAGAAGGGCTTTGTCCAGGTAGACGAGCAGTACCAGACTGCCGCACCGTCGATTCTGGCAATAGGCGATGTGATCGGTCGGGTGCAGCTGACGCCGGTCGCACTGGCTGAAGGCATGGCCGTTGCCCGGCGGCTGTTCAAGCCGCAGGAGTATCGCCCGGTCGATTACCAGACGATCCCGACAGCCGTATTCAGCCTGCCCAACATCGGTACCGTCGGTTTGAGTGAGGAGCAGGCAAAGGCGGCGGGCTACTCGCTCAAGGTATACGAGAGCCGCTTCCGGCCGATGAAACTGACACTCACCGAATGCCAGGAACGCACCTTGATGAAGCTGGTGGTGGATGCCGCCACCGACCGCGTGCTGGGTTGCCACATGGTCGGCCCCGAAGCCGGTGAAATCGTCCAGGGCCTGGCCGTTGCACTGAAAGCCGGGGCGACCAAACAGTTGTTTGACGAGACCATCGGCGTCCACCCGACTGCCGCAGAGGAGTTTGTTACCATGCGCACCCCAGTCGCATCCTGAAGGCAGCATGACGCAACTCTTCTACCTGGCCGACCTGTTTGGCGTCGCGGTTTTCGCCATCACCGGCGCCTTGATGGCGGGGCGCAAGTCCATGGATCTATTCGGTGTCTTGGTGATTGCCGTGATCACCGCGCTGGGCGGCGGCACCTTGCGCGACGTGATTCTGGATAACCACCCGGTCAGCTGGATTCGCGACGACACCTATATCATCGTGGCCTCGCTAGCCGCTGTAGGCACGGTGATCTGGGTACGCCTGACCCAGCCGATTCACGAGAAGGGTTTGTTGATCGCCGATGCTTTTGGTTTGGCGGTCTTCACCGTCATCGGCACCGAGGTGGCGTTGCAGCACAACGTACCGCTGAGCACGGCAGTGATCATGGGCGTGATGACGGGCGTCGCCGGCGGGGTAATGCGCGATGTGATCTGCAATGAAATCCCGCTGATTTTCCAGAAAGAAATCTACGCGACCGCCTGCATTGCCGGGGCGTTGGTGTTTATCGCTTTGCGTGCGCTGGATACCCCACACTGGCTCGATACCGGGGTGGCTATGCTCACCGTGCTGTTTATCCGTCTGGCGGCGATACGCTGGCGTTTTTCGCTGCCACGCTTTCATTTGCTGGATCGAGACTGAGCATGATTGAACGACTGGATCACTTGGTACTGACCGTTGCCGATATCGCGCGCACGCTCGATTTCTATCAACGCGTGCTCGGCATGCAGCACGAAACCTTTGGCCAGGGGCGCAGCGCCTTGCTGTTCGGTCAGCAGAAATTCAACTTGCATCAACATGGTCATGAGTTCGAGCCGAAGGCCAAACGACCGACCCCAGGCGCCATCGACCTGTGCCTGATCACCCGTTGGCCGATTGCTGCTGTGCTCGAACACCTGGCGGAGCAGGGCGTCGAGATCGAGGAAGGGCCCGTGCCACGCACAGGCGCTACAGGGCCGATCGAATCGGTGTATTTCCGCGACCCCGATGACAATCTGATCGAAGTCAGCCGCCTGCTGGGCGACCAGCACACGGCCTGCGGGCAGGCGGTCTAACGGGCGGAACGCTCCACCGCTTGCAGGATATGCCGCGAGGTTTCCTGAACGAATCGGCCGATCAGCTCTTCATCCGCCTGCGGCTTGAGGTCGCCCGGATCACCTCGGACGCCCGTCGCGACGGCCAGTAGCGATGCATCCAGCTGGTAATCCGCGCCGCACGAGCGGCAATACACGTGATCATTCGGCTGACTCGATTGGCGCAAGACCAGCGTAGGTCCACACATGACGCAGCGCTGCAAGGGGATGCCATGATCGCTGTGGCCGATGATATGCGCGAGTTGGTTTTCCTCACCCAAGGCAATGAAACAAGCGCCCAAATCAGCATCGAATTGACGCCCAAGATTGCCGGCGATGATCTCGAGCGCCTGCTCCTGAGGCATGCCGATTCGGTAAGGGCGGGTGCTGGTCATCGCATCGAAGGCATCACAAATGCCGACTATTCTTGCCATTTGCGGAATCTGCTCGCCTGTTAGCCCCTGCGGATAGCCTTTGCCATCCGGTGTTTCGTGGTGCAAACGCACCGCATCGGCGACCAGCGCTGCCAGTGGATGGGCGTGCAGCATGCGGTAGCCGACCTCCGGGTGGGTTTTGATCACCGCATATTCGTCATCGGTCAGCCGGTCGCGCTTGTTGAGTACCGCATCCGGAATGGCGACCTTGCCCAGGTCATGCATAAAGCCACCAATGGTGACCTGGGCAATCTCAAGCGTACTCAAACCGGCTTTTCTGGCCAGCAACTCTGAGAACCGTGCGACACGCCATAGGTGCCCGCCGGTATACGGGTCGCGCGCTTCCACCACCCAAGCCATTACCAACAGGCTGGCCAGCAACTGCTCATTGATCGGCAACGCATCTGTATCTGCCTGCACCTTATTGAGCTTGGCGTGCTTGAACAATCGCATCAAATGCATTGAAGCCTCCGCTAATTATGGATAACCGCCATCCATGCATGGGCCCATGGCGCCGTGATCGCCGGGGGCGCTAACCGCAAATAGAGTGCTCTGCCGCCATGACAGCACCGACCAAAAGCCCTTTGCACACACTGACTAGTAGAGTGACGAGCGCGGTTGCTGTTACACGATTACAGGCTGTGTGCAAAACCTTATGCCACAGCGATGACGCCGCAATCGGGTTGCACGGGCTTCCGATAAAAAACTCCCGGACAACATGCTCTCCGGGAGTTCGAGTGCGAGTGGGGATAGCCCCTCTCCGCGCAGGAGAGGAGCTTAGCGGATCAGGACGAGAGTACTCGCCTACCTGCCGTTGCCAGTTTGCGTTTCATCAGCCCGAAGTAGACCAGGGCCGGCACCAGTAAGCCGATCACCCATGCCAAGTCGATGCCGTCGAGGGCATGGGCGATGGGGCCGACGTAGAAGGTGGTGTTCATGAACGGCACTTGCAGCAGGATGGCCAGTACGAAGCTGCCGCACGCGATCAGATTGACCCGACCGTAACGGCCGTCCATATCGAAGATGTCGGGCACGCAATAGTCGCCTTTCCTCAGGCAGTAGTAGTCCACGAGGTTGATGGCGGTCCAGGGGATGAGGAAGTAGCTCATAAAGAAGATGAAGTTGAGGAAGAAGGTGAGGAAGTTCTCCTGACTGATGGTGCACAGCGCAGTGGCGACCGCGCTGATCAGCAACATGAACACCCCTCTGACCACAGGCGTCACGCGAAGGCGGGCGAAAGGCTCGATCACCGTGACCGTGGACATGAAGGCACCGTAGAGGTTGAACACATTGATCGCCACCTGGCCGTAGACGATGAACACGAACAGCAACACAGCGCCAGGCCCGAACAGCTGCGCCAGATGGCTGCCGACGTTGTCGGAGAAGCCTGCGATGGCGACGCTGAGCACTGCGCCGAGGATCATCATCCAGGCACCGCCGGCCACGGTGCCGGCGTAGCTGAACCAAAATACCCGGGACATCGGCGTTGAACTCGGCAGGTAGCGCGAGTAGTCGGCCACATAGGGGGCGTAGGAGAGCTGCCAGGTCACTGCGATGCTCACGGCGACCAGAAACTTCGACAGGGAGAAGCCGGCCGGCGACCACTGTTCCGCGGGAATCGGCAGGCCAAGGGCGAGTGCCGTCGCCACCAGGAACACCAGGATGGAGAGGATCGATAGTACCTTTTGCAGGCGATGAATCAGTCGGTAGCCGTAGAGCGCCACCACGAAACACAGCGCGCCGATCAGGTAGATGTTGCCGTTGCCGCCCAGAGGGCTGACCGATTCGATGGCCTGAGCAGCCAGCAAGGTGTTGCTGACGAAGAAACCCAGGTAGATCAGCATGACGAACAGTAGCGGGAGTATCGCACCAATCACGCCGAATTGAGCGCGGCTCTGGATCATCTGAGGGATGCCCAGCTTGGGACCCTGGGCCGAGTGTGAGGCCATGAAAATGGCACCGATTAGCGAGCCGAGAATGATCGCCACGGCGCTCCAGAACAGGTTCAGGCCAATCACTACCGGCAGTACCCCGGAGGCGATGGTGGTGATGTTCATGTTGGCCCCGAACCAGATGTAGAGCAGCGAGCTTGGCTTGCCGTGGCGCTCGCTTTCGGGAATGAAATCGATGCTTCTTTTTTCGACATTCATAGCGGTCACTCCTGCGGCGTAAGGCTGGATTGCAGATGGGCGATGGCCTGGAACAGTGTGTCGGGCCGGTGCGCAAACAGGTCTGGGGCGCTCGGCTTGCAGGAGGTGAAGGCCTCCCCGCGCAGGGCGTGCAGGTACTGTTCGCAGTTGAACAGCTCGATGGAGTAAACCCAGTTGGCCATGATCAGCAACGAGGAATAGTGCGCCGCGCTGGTGGTCGAGGTGCAGGCGTCGGTGATCAGGTCGACCCGGTAGCCCAGGGCGAAGGCATCGAACACGGTGGCCAGCACACAGGCGTCGGTGAGTACGCCGGAGATCATCAGGCGGTTAACGCCGAGGCCCTTCAGTTGCGCATCCAGCTCAGTGCGGTGGAAGGCGCTGTAGCGCGGCTTGTCGATCACGTAGTCGCCTGCTTGTGGCGCCAGGCGTGGGAGAATTTCCACCTGACGCGTAGCGGCGCAGTAGCTGGCTGGGCGCCCGTTGCGGTCCAATGGCTCGTCGGGCGGCAGGTCTGAAGCATCTGCATTGTTGATATGGCGCGTGTAGATCAGCGGAATGCCGGCAACACGCGCGGCGCAGATCAATGCGGCGCAGTTGTCGAGCACGGTCGCGAAGTCATGCAGGGGGAAGCCATCCTCCTGCTGCATATCGATGACCAGGTAGGCGATATGGTTTCTCATGGGCAACTCTTGTTCTTGTGCAGTAAATACTGACGAGCCGCGCTCTGGCGCCGTTGATACGGATACCAGGGCCGCGAGCCGGCTGTCAGGTGCGTTCAGCGGGGGGAGTTGCTCAGGAAACTAGTGCCCAGAAGCCGTTCTGCTTGGCTGCGACGGCGGGGCGCAGACGTTTCAGGCGAACGTGCGCAGAGGTGCACTTGCCCCGTAGGTAAGCCATTGCGGCTCCGGGCAGTGGTTGGGTGTTGCAGGTGAGCAGGCCAATGTTCATGGGGCTGTCGACCATTTGCACGGGAGGCGTAGCCGGATCGACCGATCCGGCTACGTGACGCGATGACTCAGTTGAACGCGGGCACCACATGCTTGATGAAGAGTTCCAGCGATTTCTTCTTCTCGGCATGCGACAGGCTGTTGTCGGCCCAGAAGCTGAACTCGTCGACGCCCAGTTCCTGATAGTGGCGGATGCGCGCGATGATTTCTTCGGGCGTGCCGATCATGGTGTTCTTGCGGATATTCTCCAGCTCGAACTCGGGGCGGTCCTTGAACTTCTCTTCGGGGCTCGGCTGGAGAATGCCGTTAAGCGGGGTTTGCTTGTTGCCGAACCAGGCATCGAAGGTGCGGTAGAAGCGCGAGATGGCGGCTGCGCCGACCTTCCAGCCATCGCTATCTTCAGGGCTGTAAACGTGGGTGTGGCGCAGCACCATCAGTTGCGGGCGCGGCACTTCCGGATTGTTGGCCAGGGCGGCTTCGAATTTGTTCTTCAGGTCGACCACTTCCTCGTCGCCCTTCATCAATGGCGTGACCATCACGTTGCAGCCGTGCTTCACCGCGAAGTTGTGCGAGTCTGGATCACGCGCGGCGATCCAGATTGGCGGGGTGGGCGTCTGGATCGGGCGGGGCGAGGAGGTCGAGGTGGGGAACTTCCAGATCTCGCCATCGTGGGCGTAGTCGCCTTGCCACAGGGCCTTGACCGCAGGAACCATCTCGCGCAAGTGCTGGCCACCGGAAGAAGCCGGCATGCCACCGGCCATGCGGTCGAATTCATACTGGTAGGCGCCACGGGCCAGGCCGACTTCCATGCGCCCGTTACTGATCACGTCGAGCAGGGCGCATTCGCCGGCAACCCGGATGGGGTGCCAGAACGGCGCGATGATGGTCCCGGCACCGAGGCGAATGGTCGTGGTCTTTGCCGCCAGGTAAGACAGGAGTGGCATCGGGCTTGGCGAGATGGTGTATTCCATCGAGTGGTGTTCACCAATCCATACCGTGCAAAAGCCGCCGGCCTCGGCCATCAGCGTCAGTTCGGTAAGATTCTCGAAGAGCTGGCGGTGGCTGACGTGCTCGTCGTAGCGCTCCATATGCACGAACAAAGAAAATTTCATGATGCGTTCCTCAACTCTGTTTTTGTTCGGCCCCGGATCGGCCGGCTACGGTGAAGCGTGCACTGCGCCTCTGTCTTGGCGGTTCCGCGCGTCTCAGGACAACGCTGCAAGCAAGACGAAATGAATCATTAAATATTGGTATACCATAATACGAATTTGCTGCAAGATTTTTCTATCGCCATCATTGGTCAGCTTTGCGCTGCACGCGTTGCTCGGGCTGACGGCCACTGGGCGCGCATATTTTCGGCTGACGGCGCACCGTGAGGGCTAGGCGAAAGCCTGCAACGCGCCCATCTTGCCGTGGCAGTAAATCATCGGCACAACCTGCTGCTGCGGCACTATCAGGTTCTTGACTGCGCCGACCATGATGGCGTGATCGCCCCCTTCGTACTCGCGCCAGAGTTCGCACTCAATGATCGCGGTGGCATTACTCAACAGCGGGTTGCCGCGCTCGCTCAGCCGCCATTCGATGCCTTGTGCTTTGTCTTTGCCCTTGCTGGCGAATGCATAAGCTTCCTGCTTCTGGTCGGCGGTCAGCAGGTGGATGGCGAACTGCTTGCGAGCGATCAGGATCGGATAGGAATCGGAGCTGTAGTTAGGGCAAAACAGCACCAGGGCTGGATCCATGGACAGCGAACTGAAGGCGCTCGCCGTCAGGCCAACCATCTCACCCTCGTCATTCAGGGTGGTGATCACCGTGACGCCCGAGGGGAAGGAGCCCATAACCTGCTTGTAGACGACTGGATTGATCATTTCGTGCAGCCTCTATTGTTCGTATGCGGTGGCGTTGTGGTCTTATGGTATACCATAATATTGATTGTGCAAGCCCTCCCACGATCTGCAGAACTCTATTTATCGGACGTTACGCCGCAGTGATTGCGCTTGCCTGGCGTACTCAGTCAGATGGTGAGGGCCGGACGATTTCTCCGCGAAAATCTTTGACCACTGAAGCGCTTTCGCGGCTAAAGCCGCTCCCACGTGACGGCGCTCGGCATCAACATTTAACGGCTACAGAGCCATGAAAAAGCCCCAGTCTCTGCCGAGGCTGGGGCTCTTTTGTGACGGCGGTCAGTGGCTGCCAGCGGCCTTGGTCAGGTCGCTTTCGTTCCACTCGCTGTAGACGCAGGCATCGGCCGCGGCCCAACGGACCCGCACGCGGGTTCCCGCTTGCAGCGGTTGCAGGTCGTTGGACAGGGCTTTGAGGGTCAGGCTGCAGCCGCCGGGGGTGACGACGCTGCAGGTCAGGCTTTCGCCAAGGAACACCACTTCGCTGACCTGCGCCGAGATTTCGTTCCAGCCGGCTGGCAACGGAGTCTGCTCGGCGTGCTCCTGGACCAGCACCAAGGCTTTCTCGGGGCGCACCATCAGCAGCACTTGCTGGCCGTTTTGCAAGGCGGTGGTCGGCCGGATCGCCAGGGGCTGCTGCTCGAACTGCACCGAGGCGTTGCCCGTCACCTGCGCCTTGAGGAAATTCGAGTTGCCGAGGAAGGAGGCGACGAAGGCATTCGGCGGGTTCTGATAGAGGTCGTAACCGCTGCCCAGACCGACGATCTTGCCGTGGCTGAAGATGGCGATGCGTTGCGACAAACGCATGGCTTCTTCCTGGTCGTGGGTCACGTAGACGATGGTGATGCCGAGGCGACGGTGCAGGTGACGCAGTTCATCTTGCAGCTCTTCGCGCAGTTTTTTATCCAGCGCGCCAAGCGGCTCGTCCATCAGCAGGATGCGCGGCTCGTAGACCAGGGCGCGAGCAATCGCCACGCGTTGTTGCTGACCCCCAGAAAGCTGGGCGGGGCGGCGGTGGGCGAACTGTTCCAGTTGCACCAACTTGAGCATGGCGTCGACCTGGCGCTCGCGTTCGGCGGCCGGAAGTTTGCGGATACTCAGCGGGAAAGCGATGTTGTCGCGCACCGAGAGATGCGGGAACAGCGAGTAGCGCTGGAATACCATGCCGATGCCGCGCTTGTGCGGCGGCACCTTGATCAGTGATTTGCCTTCTACCTGGATTTCTCCAGAGCTGGGCGTTTCGAACCCAGCGAGCATCGACAGGGTCGTGCTCTTGCCGGAGCCGCTGGAGCCGAGAAAGGTCAGGAATTCGCCTTCCTGGATATCCAGGGAAATATTGTCCACTGCGGCGAAGTCGCCGTAGTGCTTATTCAGGTTGCGCAGGCTGACCAGGGGACGCTGATCGGCTGGGGCGGACTCTTGGATCACAGCACTCATATCGTTCTCCTCGGCGCTTAGGCGCTGACTTCATTGCGCCGACGCAGGGCAGCGGCGATGACCATTATCAGGACGGACAAACCGATCAACAGCGTCGAGGCGACGGCGATCACCGGCGTCAGGTCCTGGCGCAGGGTGGTCCACATTTTTACCGGCAGGGTTTGCAGGGTCGGGCTGGCCATCATCACGCTGAGGACCACCTCGTCCCAGGACACCAGAAAGGCGAACAGCGCGCCGGCGACCATGCCCGGACGGATGGCCGGGAAGGTCACGCGGTATACCGCCTGGAGGCGCGAAGCACCGCAGATCACCGCGGCATCCTCGATCGACTGGTCAAACAGCTTCAGCGAATTGATGATCGAGATGATGGTGAAGGGCAGCGCGACTATCACGTGGCTGACCACGAAGGAAAACAGCGTGCCGGTATAGCCCAACTTGAGAAACAGCGCATACACCGCCACCGCGATAATCACCAACGGCACGATCATCGGCAGCGTGAACAGGGCATAGAGCAACTCGCGCCCCGGAAAGCGTCCGCGCACCAGGGCGAAGGCGCTCGGTAGGCCCAAGGCGACCGCGCACAGGGTGGTGATCACGGCGACCTTCAAGCTGGTCAGTACCGAGGCCATCCACTCCGGATTGGAGAAAAACTGCTCGTACCATTTCAGCGTCCAGCCCGGTGGCGGGAAGACCAGCCACTGCGAGGAGCCGAACGACAGCAGCACGATGAACACAATCGGCAGCAGCAGGAACAGGGCGATCACCGCCGTGGTGAAATAGAGGCCGATGCGCAAGCGCGGCCCCATGGCATTGGGGGTCAGCAACATGTCGGATTACCTCGCATTGCTGGCGCCGACCGGCGATTCCGGCTGGAGCTTCAGGTAGACGTAGAACAACACCAGGGTGATCGCGATCAGTAGCGCGGCCGCGGCGCTGGCGATGCCCCAGTTGAGGAAGGACTGCACCTGCTGAATGATGAACTCCGGCAGCATCATGTTCTGTGCGCCGCCGAGGAGAGCCGGGGTCACGTAGTAGCCGAGGGACATGACAAAGACCATCAGCCCGCCAGAGAACAAGCCAGGGCGGCACAGCGGCAGGAAAACCCGGAAGAAGTTGCTCCACGGGCTGGCGCCACAGATGGCGCCAGCCTGCAACACCAGCGGATCGATGGCTTGCATGGTGGCCTGCAACGGCAGAACGATGAACGGGATCATGATGTAGCTCATGCCGATTACCACGCCGGTGAGGTTGTGCACCATCTCCAGCGGCTGGTCGATGATGCCCAGGGCCATCAGGGTTTTATTGATCACCCCGGAGGCTTGCAGCAGCACCAACCAGGAGTAGGTGCGTGCGAGCAGGCTGGTCCACATCGAGAGCAGCACGATGCTCAGCAGCCAGCGGCCCCAGCCGCGCGGCACCAGGGTAATCGCCCAGGCCAGGGGAAAGCCCAGCAGCAGGCTGATCACCGTGACCAGGCCGGCCACCGAGAAGGTATTCAGCAGCACGCGGGTGTAGGCCGAGTTGGCAAACAGTTGTTCGTAGTTGCTCAGTCCGAGGCTGGGCTCCAATACCCCGCGCAGCAGCAAGCCGATCAGGGGCGCGAGGAAGAACAGGCCGAGGAACAGCAGCGCCGGCAGCAGGTTGGAAAAACCCCGCCAGCGCTGTGCCATCGGACGGTTTGCCGTGCTGGCGGCGCGCAAGGCACCGCTAGCGACTTGGGGGGATTGGTTGGACTGGGCGGTAGTCATGTTATTTGACCAGCCACTCGTTCCACTGCGCGGAAATGGCTTCGCCATGCTTGGCCCAGTAGGCGTAATTGAGGTTGACCTGGTCCTTGACGTGGGCGGTCGGCAGGTTCGGCGCAAGATCGGCGTTCAGTTGCTCGACGCTGTTGACGTTAACCGGGGCATAGGCCGTCAGGTTGGCGAACGTGGCCTGACCTTTGGCGCTGCTGGCGTTGGCCAGGAACTTCATGGCCGCCTCCTTGTTTTTCGCACCCTTGGGGATGACCAGAAAGTCGGCCATGACCAGGTTCTGTTTCCAGCTCACGCCAACTGGCGCGCCATCTTGCTGCAGGGCATAGATGCGGCCGTTCCAGAACTGGCCAAGGCTGGCTTCACCGGAGGCCAGCATCTGCTGCGATTGCGCGCCGCCGCCCCACCAGATGATGTCCTGCTTGATGGTGTCGAGTTTCTTGAAAGCGCGCTCGAGGTCCAGCGGGTACAGCTGGTCGGCGGCTACGCCGTCGGCGAGCAGGGCCAGTTCGAGTACGCCCGGGCTGGCCCACTTGTACAGCGCGCGCTTGCCAGGGTAGGCAGCGGTATCAAACAGCGCGGTCCAGTCTTGCGGAGCGTTGCCGCCGACCTTGCCCTGGTTGTAGCCGAGCACGAAGGAGAAGTAGAAGGAGCCGACGCCATGGTCGGAGACGAAGCGCGGGTCGATCTGGTCGCGCTGAATCACGCCAAAGTCCAGTGGCTCCAACAGGCCTTCGCTGGCGGCGCGCAGGGCGAAGTCGGCTTCGACGTCCACGACGTCCCACTGCACATTGCCGCTTTCGACCATGGCCTTGAGCTTGCCGTAGTCGGTCGGCCCGTCCTGTACGACACGGATGCCGCTGGATTCGGTGAAGGGCTCGGCCCAGGCCTGCTTCTGCGCATCCTGGGTGGTGCCGCCCCAACTGACGAAGTTCAGGCTTTCCGCTGCAACTGCACTGCCTGCGCTTGCCACCAGGGCCAGAGCGGCGAGGGTGGCGGTGACGGAGTTTCTCTGCAACATGCTGTATTCCTCGATTTTGTAGTTGTTGTCGAGCTGCCATGCATGAACATAAAGCTTGATTTGCTGTGGCTATGGATTCTAGGTCGTCGGCTATAAATGCCCGGCCTATGGAATATCATATTATGGTATTCCAAGATTTCTGCAAGCCCTGAGTCTCGACTGGGGCTGTCGAGCGGACTGGGTCGACGGATGGCAGTAAGCGACAGCGCGCAGGGGCTCGCAGCCTCGGTCGATGACTAGAGTTTAGGACACGTAGGGAAGGTGGCTCGCAGCGCGGCGGGGCGGGTGTTGCGCAGAGGAGGTCGAGCGCTGGAGGGGTTTTTCCCCTCCAGGCAACAGGTGTTATTCAGTGAAGGCGAGGGTCTCCACGACTTCCAGGTCGTAGCCCGTGAGGCCCGCATATTTCAGCGGCGCGCCGAGGTGGCGCAGTTTGCCGACGCCGATATCTTGAAGAATCTGCGCGCCGGTGCCGACTTCGGAGTAGATACGCGATTGTGAGCGGCTGAACTGCTGGCGTGGTTGGGTCAGTTGCGGTACCCGCTCCAGCAGCGCTTGCGACGACTCGTTGTTGGCCAGCACCACGACCACGCCGCGACCTTCTTCGGCGACCTTTTGCAGCGCCGCCCACAGCGTCCAGTTCTTCGGCCCGGTGTACTCGGCGCCGACCAGGTCACGCAGGGGATCGATCACGTGCACGCGGACCAAGGTCGGTTCGTCACGGTTGATCTCACCCATGACCATGGCCATGTGCACACCCCCTTCGATACGGTCTTCGTAGGTAATCAGGCGGAAATCGCCGTGCACGGTGGGTAGTTCGCGTTCGCCAATGCGGCTGACGGTATGTTCGGTGCTCAAGCGATAGTGGATCAGGTCGGCGATGGTGCCGATCTTAATCCCGTGCTGGCTGGCGAACGCCTCCAGATCGGGGCGTCTGGCCATGCTGCCGTCTTCATTCATCACCTCGACTATGACTGCTGCCGGGCTGAAGCCGGCCAGGCGCGCCAGATCGCAGCCGGCTTCGGTGTGTCCGGCACGGTTCAATACGCCACCGTCGCGGGCGCGCAACGGGAAAATATGCCCTGGCTGGACCAGATCCTCGGCCTTGGCGTCCGCCGCGACGGCGGCGAGCACGGTGCGCGAGCGGTCGGCAGCAGAGATTCCGGTGGTGACTCCCGTAGCCGCCTCGATGGAAATGGTAAACGCGGTGGAGAAGGCACTGCCGTTGCTCGGCACCATTTGCTCCAGGCCCAGGCGCTGACAGTGTTCGTCGGTCAGGGTCAGGCAGATCAGGCCGCGCGCTTCGCGGGCCATGAAGTTGATCGCGGCCGGTGTGCAGGCCTCTGCGGCCAGCAGCAGGTCGCCCTCGTTTTCGCGGTCCTCGTCGTCGACCAAGAGAACCATCTTGCCCTGGCGAACGTCTTCGATGATTTCTTCGATGCTATTGAATGGCATGCCGGTGCTCTCGGGGTTGCGGTAGGTGATGGTTGCTCAGCGGCCTTTATGGTATACCATATTACGAATATCCTGCGAGTAACCGAGGTAACGATGAAGGCTTATTGGATTGCCCATGTCGATGTAACCGATCCCGAGCAGTACCTGGAATATACCCGCCGGGCACCAGCAGCCTTCCTCAAGTATGGCGGGGTTTTTCTCGCTCGGGGCGGGCGGGCCGAGGCGCTGGAAGGTCGGCCTACACCACCGCGCAATGTGCTGATCGAATTCGCGTCCTATGAACAGGCGCTGGCCTGCTACCGCTCGGCCGAGTACCAGCAAGCCTGCGGCCACCGCCAGGGCGCGGCCCTGGCAGAGGTGATCATCGTCGAGGGTTGCGCGCCCTGAGAGTGGGCTGATTCAGCGGATAAAGTGAACCTTGCCGCTGTCGTCGTTGCCGATGTAGATGCCGTAGACCCCGGCCTGGCGCTCCTCAATGTAGCGTTCGAGAATCTGCCGAATGGCCGGGTAGTAGATGCTTTCCCAGGGAATATCCTCAGGCGCGAAGAAGCGGTAGTCGAGGGTTTCCGGGCCGAACTGGCCGGTCACTTCAAGGGCCACGGCGCGAAAGATGATGTACACCTCGCTGATCTTCGGCACGCTGAAGATCGAATAGGGCGAGACGATGTCCGCGCGCACGCCGCTTTCTTCCCATACTTCGCGCAGGGCGGCTTGCTCGGTGGTCTCGCCGTTTTCCATGAAGCCGGCCGGCAGTGTCCAGGTGCCAGGGCGCGGCGCGATGGCGCGCTGGCAGAGCAGGTACTTACCGTCCTGCTCGATGATGCAGCCGGCGATTATCTTCGGGTTTTCGTAGTGTATGTAGCCGCACCCTGCGCAGACCAGGCGCTGGTGAGTGTCTCCGGGCGGTTGCTGACGGCTCAAGCGGTCAGCGCCACAACTGGGGCAGAAGCGCGGGGTTGCCATGCTCTCAGCGTCCTATACGCGGCTCTTTGAGGGCGATCGGTGTGGCGATGTCACGTACGCTACCAACCACCTCTTGTTTGGATTTCAGGTAGTCCAAGGCTACCTTGGCGGCGGCGCGTACATGGTCGACCGACGCCTGGTGGGCGGCGAGTGGATCACCGCTCTTGATCGCCTCGACGATGCGCTCCATTTCGTTATTGCTCGCGCCGCGCCGGTTGGCCTGAGACACCGAGGTGGCCCGCAGGTAGCTGATGCGCGCTTGCAGCTGACGCAGTTGGGTGGCGGCGATGTGGTTGCCGGAACCCTCCAATAGCACGTCATAGAAACCCTGGACCGAGTCGAGCACCTGTTGCAACTCGCCCTCTTCGAGCACCCTGCGGTTTTCCTCGAGAGCGCGCTCCAGAGCCCGGATTTCCTTGGCTTTGGCGTTCAGGGTAAACAGTTGCACGATCAAGCCTTCAAGCACACAGCGTAGCTCGTAGATATCGCGGGCATCTTCCAGCGTGATGATCGCCACCCGCGGCCCCTTGGCATCGGCAAACTCGACCAGTCCTTCCGACTCAAGGTGGCGCAGGGCCTCACGCACCGAGGTGCGGCTAACGCCCAGACGATCACAGAGGTCGCGTTCTACCAGGCGGTCCCCAGGCATCAGTTGGAAGTTCATGATGGCACTGCGCAATTTATCCAGCACGATTTCGCGCAGGGTAATGGGGTTGCGATTGACCTTGAAGCTGTCGTCGAGAGGCAATCGTTTCATTGGGTCCGCTCTGTTTGGGCTGTTTGAAGGAAAGCACAGAAGCGCCCGAGCATTCGACTCAGGGCGCTGCAGCCGCTGTTAAGGTTGGCTTTCGGCATCGGCTTGCGCGAAGGCTTCGCGGGCAATGCGAAAACTGTCCACGGCCGCCGGCACGCCACAGTAAATACCGACCTGTAGCAGTATTTCGCGTATCTGCTCACGGCTGAGGCCGTTGCGCAAGGCTCCGCGAATATGCAGCTTGAGTTCATGCGGTCGGTTGAGCGCTGAAATCATCGCCAAGTTTATCATGCTGCGTTCCGCCAGCGACAAACCCTCCCGCCCCCAGACATGCCCCCAGCAGTACTCGGTGACCAGCTCCTGCAGGGGCCGGTTGAAGTCGTCGGCATTCTCGATCGACGTGTTGACATAGGCCTCGCCCAGCACCTGTGTGCGGATCGCTAGGCCCTTGGCGTACTTGTCGTTGCTCATGGTGTTCTCCTCGGCTTGCCTGAATTAGAGGCCGCCCATCAGGGTGTATTTGATTTCGAGGTAATCCTCGATGCCGTACTTGGAGCCTTCGCGGCCGAGACCGGAGGATTTGATGCCGCCGAAGGGCGCGACCTCGGTGGAGATCAGGCCTTCGTTGATCCCGACCATGCCATATTCCAGCGCTTCGCTCATGCGCCAGGCGCGGCCCAGGTCGCGGGTGTAACAGTAGGCGGCCAGGCCATATTCGGTGTCGTTGGCCAGTTGCACGGCCTCGGCTTCATTGCTGAAGCGGAACACTGCGGCCAGCGGACCGAAGGTTTCCTCGCGGGCCACCTTCATGGTCAGGTCCAGGTCGGCCAGCACTGTCGGCTGGAAGAAACCGTGGCCGAGGGCATGCCGCTCGCCGCCACAGAGCAGGCGCGCGCCTTTGCTCAGGGCATCCTGCACATGCTCTTCGACCTTGGCCACCGCACGCTCGTTGATCAGCGGGCCCTGGTTCACATCGACGGTGAAACCATCGCCAACCTTGAACGCGCCGACGCGCTCGGCAAGGCGGCTGACGAAGGCCTCGTAGATACCGTCCTGCACCAGGAAGCGATTGACGCAGACGCAGGTCTGCCCGGCATTGCGGTACTTGGCGACCAGCGCGCCCTCAACCGCGCGCTCGAGATCGGCGTCGTCGAAGACGATAAACGGGGCGTTGCCGCCCAGCTCCAGGGACACTTTTTTCAGGGTCTTGGCGCACTGGGCCATAAGCAGTTTGCCGATCGCGGTGGAGCCGGTGAAGGACAGTTTGCGCACATCCGCACTGTCAGTCAGCTTGCCGCCGATGGCCACGGCATCGCCGGTGAGCACATTGAAAATGCCCGCCGGGATGCCCGCTTGTTCCGCCAGCGCGGCCATGGCCAGGGCAGAGAAGGGGGTTTCCGGGGCGGGCTTGACGATGCATGGGCAGCCGGCGGCAAGGGCCGGGCCAGCCTTGCGGGTGATCATCGCAGCGGGAAAGTTCCACGGCGTGATGGCGGCGACCACGCCGATCGGCTCTTTGCTGACGACGATGCGGGCATCGCCCTTGTGGCTGGGGATGGTGTCGCCGTAGATGCGCTTGGCCTCTTCGGCGAACCATTCGATAAAGCTGGCGGCATAGAGGATTTCGCCCTTGGCCTCGCTGAGGGGCTTGCCTTGCTCCAGGGTGAGGATCTCGGCCAGGGCATCGGCATGCTCGAGCATCAGCGCATGCCAGCGCTTGAGGATATTGCTGCGCTCCTTGGCGGTGCGTGCGCGCCAGGCGGGCCAGGCAGCGGTTGCAGCCGCAATCGCGCGCTGGGTTTCCACTTCACCCATGTTTGGCACCCGGCCAATGCTGGCACCATTGGCCGGGTTGAAGATTTCTTGGGTGGTTGCATTCTGTGCGTCACACCATTGGCCGTCGATAAAGGCCTGCTGGCGGAACAGTTGTGCGGCTGCTGGGGTCATGTTGGCTCCGAAAATAAAAAAAGGGTCGCCACCAGCATGTATGGCGAACGACCCCAAAAGACTCTATGGCGATCTAGCCGGCGGTTGAAAAACCACCTGCGTTGCCGGTGCCTCGCCTAGGTTTTTCAACGGCCTGCCTGCTCAGACGATGGAGGGTAGAGCGCCCAGCTTGCCGCGGTGGTAGACCATCGGCGTCACTTCGGTTTTGGGAAGAATCAGGTTCTTCACCGCACCGACGATGATCGCGTGATCGCCACCGTCGTACTCGCGCCACAGCTCGCATTCGATGATCGCCGTGGCCTTGCTCAGCAGCGGGTTGCCCCGCTCGCTGAGATGCCATTCGATGCCTTTGGCTTTGTCCTTGCCTTTGCCGGCAAAGGCGTAGGCTTCGGCCGTCTGGTCGGCGGACAGCAGGTGGATGGCGAACTGTTTGCTGGCGCACAGCACCGGGTAGGAGTCCGACGCGTAGTTGGGGCAGAACAGCACCAGTGCCGGGTCTATCGACAGGGCGCTGAAAGCGCTGGCGGTGATGCCGACTATGCCGCCATGTTCGTCGAGACAGGTGACCACCGTGACACCCGAGGGAAACGAGCCCATCACTTCTTTGTAAATGCCTGGTTCGATCATTTTTTGCTACCTCTGAAAGTCTCGCAGTGAACGTCTCAGCGCATCACAAAGGGGTCGGCCATTGGCGTCTGCGACAGGTTGATCCACACGGTTTTCTGTTCGGTATAGGCGAGCACCGAATCGATGCCGCTCTCGCGGCCGTAGCCGCTGTTCTTGAAACCACCGATAGGGGCCATGGCCGAGACGGCGCGGTAGGTATTGACCCAGATAATGCCCGAGCGCACATCGCGGGCCAGGCGGTGGGCGCGACCGAGATCGCGGGTCCAGATACCGGCGGCGAGGCCGAATTGCGAGTTGTTGGCGATCGCCAGTGCTTCGGCTTCATCCTTGAAGCGGATCACCGAGGCGACCGGGCCGAAGACTTCTTCCTGCATGATTTTCATTGAGTTGCTGTCGCACTCGAACAGCGTCGGTTCGTAGTACCAGCCATTACCGTCAATCTCTGGGCGCTTGCCGCCCAGGCGCAGCTTTGCACCTTCGGCCAGAGCGTCGGCAACCAGGCCTTCGACCACGGCCAGTTGTTGCGCGGTAGCCATGGGGCCCATCTCGCTGCGGTCATCTTGCGGGTTGCCGATACGGATGCGCTTGGCCCGCTCGACCAGGCGTTCGACGAACTCGTCGTAGATCTCGTCCTGTACCAGCAGGCGCGAACCGGACACGCAACTCTGCCCCGATGCGGCATAGATGCCGGCGATCGCGCCATTGATCGCACTGTCCAGATCGGCGTCGGCAAAGATGATATTCGGCGACTTGCCGCCCAGCTCCAGCGACAGCTTGGCGAAGTTCTCGGCGCTGCTGCGCACCACATGGCGAGCGGTGGCGGCGCCGCCGGTGAAGGCGATCTTGCGCACCAGTGGGTGACGGGTCAGGGCCGCACCGGTGCTGGCACCGTAACCGGTGATCACGTTGACCACGCCTGCTGGAATGCCGGCCTCCAGGGCCAGGCGAGCCAGTTCGAGAATGGTCGCCGAGGCGTGCTCGGAAGGCTTGATGACGATGCAGTTGCCGGCGGCCAGAGCGGGAGCCAGCTTGATCGCGGTCAGGTACAGCGGGCTGTTCCAGGGAATTATCGCGGCCACGACGCCGAGCGGCTCGTGCACGGTGTAACCGAACAGGTCGGTCTTATCCAGGGGCAGGGTGCCGCCTTCGAGTTTGTCGGCCAGGCCGGCGGTGTAATAGAAGAACTCCGGCAGGTAGCTGACCTGGCCGCGGGTTTCGCGGATCAGCTTGCCATTGTCGCGGCTCTCCAGTTGCGCCAACTGTTCCTTGTTCTCGGCGATCAAGTCACCCAGGCGGCGCAGCAACTTGCCCCGTGCGGTGGCCGTCAGGTTGCGCCAGGCCGGGCTTTCGAACGCATGCTGCGCGGCCTGGACCGCGCGCTCCACGTCAGTTTCGTCGGCGTCGGGCAATTGCGCCCAGGGTTCGGCGAGGGCCGGGTTCAGGCTTTGGAAGGTTTTGCCGGACAGGGCATCGACCCACTGGCCGTCGATGCACATCTGAAAGCGGGTGAGTGTCATGCAACGATCCCCTGTGTTGGGTTCTGTGAGCTCTGCGTCTGCTTGAGGAAGTCAAGCAGCATCTGGTTGACCAGGCGCGGCGATTCCACCGGCATCATATGGCGCTGTTCCGCGAGCACGGCGACTTGCGCCCCGGGAATCCGTGCGGCCAGCTCTCTGGCCATTTGCGGGGTCGAGCCGGGGTCCAGCTCGCCGGTGGCGATCAATGTTGGCGCGCAGATGCTGCCCAGTTGATCCGCCTGATACATGTCCTGAGTGGCGAACAATTCATAGGTGGTCAAATAGCCTTGCGGATCGTTGCTGGCCAGGGTTTGGCGCAGCGCGGCGATTTGCGCCGGGTTGGCGGCCTGGTACTCGCGGCTGAACCAGCGCGACAGGGCCGCCTCGGCGTTGGCATTCGGGCCATATTGGGCGACCTGGCGGGTGCGCTCGATCACCCCGGCACTTTGTTCGGGATTGCGGTTGAACACGCTGTTGAGCACCACCAGGCCTTGCAGACGCGAGGGGTAGTGCAGGGCGAATGCTCGCGCCACCAGGCCACCCATCGAGAAACCGATGATGGTAGCCTGGGGCAGCTGTAGGTGTTCGAGCAGCTCGCGCAACTGCTCGGCATAGCCGAGCAAGTCGGTGCCTGGGGCAGGGCGCTGACTGGCCCCGTGGCCGAGCATGTCGTAGGCAATCACCCGGTAGTGCGGCGCAAGACCGACGATCTGGCCGCCCCACATCTCTTTGTTCAGGCCTACGCCGTGAATCAGGACCACAGGCTGTCCCTGACCAGTCGCCAGGTAGCTGGTCCCGGCGGGGGTGCGTTCAGCGGTAAATACCATCATGGCTTGCTCCTGCACTGACCCGGGGGTTACTGCGCTTGCTCGGCGGCCAGTTCTTCCAGGTCGATGTAGCGATTGCCGATGCGCGGATGCAGACGGCCACCGTTAGCAGCGCCCAGGACCACGACGATTTCGTCGGCACGCGGAGCGTCTTCGATCTGCATTTCCAGGGTGATGTAGTGCGAGCGCAGGCCTTCGTCATCCTTGTGCATCATCGGAATCTGGATCGAGGTGCCTGGGCCGCCGCGCTTGTTGGTGAAGCTCAGGTAACTCTTGGCGTTGACCGCCTGACGGTAGTGATTGCCAAAGCGCAGGGTGTGGATAACGGCCGAGGCGTGCTCGATTTCACCGTCGGCACCGACTACGGCGGCTTTACCGTAGGCTTCGATCTTCTCGGCACCGCCAATGCTGTCGAGCAGGCGCTTGACCATCATCTCGCCCAGTTCGGAGCAGTTGGCCTTGATTTCCGGCTTCAGGTCTTCGACAAAACCACGGCCTAGCCAGGGGTTCTTCATCACGACGGCAAGGCCCACCATGGTCACGGGCTTGTCGGTTGCCTTGCCACCTTCGATGAGGGTTTCTTCTACATAGCTGACAATTTTGCGAATTTCGAAACTCATAAAGCTCTCCTGGATAAATAAGGCAGTGCGTGGCGCAATGTGCCGACCTGGTAACATGGTATACCATAATACGGCAGTTGCAAGTCAAGCATTCGACGGCTGCAACTGGTCGGCTTGCATCCGCGCAGTCACTGACCTGAACCGGTTGTACCGATTGTCGACGGGCAGGCTTTGCTTTCGTTTTTAGGTCTATGGTATACCGTAATACAAGCGAACATTTCTACTCACGGTTACAGACTGTGAGTGGCTGCCGAGACTGTTGGCTCGTCACTGGCGGCAGACAGGAGTCGTTCGCGATAAGCACTTAGCTGTGCCCCATACATGCGGATTCCACGCTGACTCGAACACCCATTCCACGCACATCCGGACAGTGATTCCAC
>DELY01000030.1:11409-28013 GCA_002354655.1 Pseudomonas sp. UBA2684 | reverse complement strand
TCCGAATGGCGTGGAATCCGCACGCCAGCAGCGCAATTGCCTCAGCCGGTGCGATTCTCAACGCCAATCCGGGGCTCGTTGAAGCCATCGAGCTACGCCAGCAAAACGACAGCACGCATATTTTTCAGGGCGTTATCCGCGCCGAAGATCGCTTTGATATCACCCTGTGCAACCCGCCGTTTCATGCCTCCGCTGAGGAAGCCACGCAAGGCAGCACCCGCAAATGGCGTAACCTTGGCAAGCTCGACCCCAAACGCAAATTGCCGGTACTCAACTTCGGCGGCCAAGCTGCTGAGCTTTGGTGCAAGGGCGGCGAGGCGGCGTTTGTTAGCCGTTTAATCAGCGAAAGCGCTGAACACGCCCAACAGGTGTTTTGGTTCAGTAGTTTGATCTCCAAAGCCGGCAACCTCGGCGGCGTTTACAGTGCCCTGAACAAAGCTGGCGCATTGGAAGTACGCACCGTTGAAATGGCTCAAGGGCAAAAACAAAGCCGTTTTGTCGCTTGGACATTCCTCACCCCAGAACAGCAACAAGCCTGGCGCCAAGAACGCTGGAGCTAAGCCAGCCCCAGAGTTAGCCACGCGTTGCCAGCCCGATAACGCGCGAGCCGCCCACGCGCCAAAGACTCACTGAGCGTAATAACGCAGCATTCACAGAGTCAAAACACGTGTACACAGGCGGCGCGCGTGCGCACCATGGCTGACCGACACTTAGCGAGGCGAACAATATGGATTTTTTACGCACCCCAGATCGACACTTCGAAAACCTTCCCGGCTACGCATTCGAGCCCAACTACCTGATGGTGGATGACAGCGAAGGCGGTGAGTTACGCATGCATTATTTGGATCAAGGTCCAGCCGCTGGCGCAGTGGTTTTATTGCTGCACGGTGAGCCATCGTGGAGCTACTTGTACCGCACAATGATCCCCACACTAGTTGCTGCAGGCCATCGCGTTATTGCCCCAGACCTCATCGGTTTTGGTCGCTCAGACAAACCCAGTAAACGTACCGACTACACCTATCAGCGCCACGTTGACTGGGCGCAATCGCTGCTCGACCAGCTAAAACTGAGTGACGTGACCTTGGTTTGCCAAGACTGGGGCGGCTTGATTGGCTTGCGTTTAGTCGCAGAAAACCCAGCCCTATTTGCTCGCGTGGTTGCCGCCAACACCATGCTCCCAACCGGTGATCACAACCCAGGGGAGGCCTTCAAAAGCTGGCAGCAATACTCACAACAAGTACCAGAGTTCCCCACTGGAGCGATCATCAACCGCGCCACCACCACAGAGCTATCGCAAGCGGTGCTAGACGCCTACGACGCGCCCTTCCCTGACGAAAGCTACAAAGAAGGTGCACGGCAATTTCCCTTGTTGGTGCCCACCACGCCTAACGACCCTGCCGCCGATAAAAACCGCGCAGCATGGGCAGTACTGATGAAGTGGAACAAACCCTTTTTGACCGCGTTCAGTGATTCAGACCCGATCACCAAAGGCGGCGACAAGGTGCTGCAAAAGCTGATACCGGGCACACACGGCCAAGCGCATACCACCATCGTCAATGGCGGGCACTTTCTGCAAGAGGATCAGGGCGAAAAGCTGGCAGAGGTTGTGGTGATGTTTATCGCGGCGAACCCTTGATGTGCCGAGAACTGTACCGAAGACTCAGCGCTTAACGGCAAACTAGCCAGTGCATGCCTCCAGTAATCCTTGCAAAGCATCTGTCTCGATCTCACTCGCCGAGACAGGTGCCTCGCAAAGGACTATACCGCGAAGCGTTTATCCAGCCCGCTGTAGCCCATGCCAATTGCCTTATGCACTTTTAACTGCACCGGGATGCGCTCTTTGAGCGCTTCAACATGACTGATGACGCCGATCATCTTGCCGCTGGCATTCAGGCTGTCGAGTGCATCCAGCGCCACCTCAAGTGTTTCAGCGTCGAGGGTGCCGAAGCCTTCATCGAGGAACAGCGAGTCGATACTGGTTTTGTGGCTGACCAAATCCGACAAAGCCAACGCCAGCGCAAGGCTGACTAAAAAGCTTTCACCACCAGACAAGGTTTTGGTGTCCCGCGCAACATCCGCCTGCCACGTATCGACCACCTCAAGCTCCAGCTCACCCAGAGACTTGCGCGCCAACTGATAGCGTCCATGCAAGCGTTCAAGCTGCTGATTAGCTAAGTAGACCAAGTGATCGAGTGTTAATCCTTGGGCGAACTTGCGAAATTTAGCGCCATCCGCCGAGCCGATCAGGCTGTTGAGTTGCTGCCAAGCATCGTAATTGGATTGTTGCGCACGGATCTGCGCAAACAGGCTTTGTTGGCTCAGGCGCCGCGCATCATCACCTTGCAGTTGTGCACGAATCTCACCTTGGCGCTGGCTCAGGTTGCGCAACTGTGTTGCCAACTGTACAAGCTGTTGCGCCAGCGCCTCATCATCCAGATCGACCAGCACTTTCGACTGCTCAACCGACTGCAATTCAGCAAAGCGCTGCGTGCAATCGTGCGCCAAAGCCTGAGCGGCAGTGGCTGCGTTGTTTAGGCGCTGCTGAAGCTCGCGCAAGCTCGCGCGTTCAGCGTCATCCAATAACGCCGCCATAAACTGCGCCTCATCGGCAAACTGGCTAGCCGCCAAAGCGTTCTGCCAGTCGTTATTTTGCGCGGCTAACTCACGCTGCTCGTGCTCGATACGCACTTGCACCGTTTGCAGTTGCCCCCACAGCTGATCACGCTGCTGTTGCGAAGCCTGCCAACTACGCTGCAATGCTTGTAATTGCTCATGCGGGTTATCAACCGCCGGCAACTCCGCTAACGGCTCTTGCGCTTGCTCAAGCCAGTGCTGCTGCCAGGTTTGTGCGTGCTCGTGCGCCTGTTGCAGTGCATGCGTTTGCGCTTGCAACTGCGTAGCCAAACTCAGGCTTAACGCCTGTTCAGCCTGCCAGCCTTGCCATGCTTGCTGTTGTTCACGCAGCCAATCGGCAGGCGCTACAGGCATGTTCAAACCCAGCACCTGCAAACAGCTACTGAGGCGTTCCAAGCGTTCGGCATGCTTGCTGGTGAGCAACTGCAGTTGGCTAATACTGTCGTGGTGACGCTGTTGCACATGGCTCTGTTTACTGGTCAGCGTATCCAATTGAGCGCTGCATTTACTGTGCTCAAGCTCAGCCGTCATCACCCCATCGGCGGCTTGCTGGGCGACTAACTTGAGTTGGTCGAGCTGGCTCATGCGCAACTGTTGCTGCTGCATGTGCTGCTCGTGGTCGTGTTGTGCGGCCTGCAATGCGCTGGCATCCGCAATTGCCTGCCCGAGCGATTCACAGGCTTGCTGCCAGCGCTGATCCGCCTCAGCCAACCCCTGTCGTGCAGCACTAACTTGCGCTTGAGCCTGGGCTATTTGTGTTTCCACCACAGCCAGGCGCTTGTTCAGCGTCTCGCCTTGTGCCCGCACCGCATCTTGCTCAAGCTGTTTGGCCTGCAAGGCTTGCACAGTTTGCGACGGGTTAAGCGCTTGATACTCGGCAATCGCCGGGTGCTCATGCGAGCCACACAGCGGACAGGCCTCATCGGCTTGTAGGGCGGCGCGGTATTGTTCTAACTGTTGAATACGTTGCTCTTGCTCAAGCAGCTTTTGTTTGTCGGCGATCTGCTGTTTAAGGTCGACAAACTGACTGCGCAGCGCCTCACGCTGCTGATTTAACTGCGCTTGCTCGGCTTGCTGAGCTATCAGTTGCGCCTGCGCTTGAGCCTGCTGATCAACAAACTGCTGACGCTGAGTCAGCAGCATTGCCAAACGCTCCAGCTGACGCCCACGCTCGGTTAATTGCTGAGTTTGCTCACGTAAGGCTGCGTCATTATGGCCGCCAAACAATCCATCCAACTCCGCGCGCGCGGTGTTTGCCGCCAGCTCAGCTTGTTTAAGCTGAGTCGTCGCTGCGTGCAAAACCGTTTGCTGCTGGGGTAACTCAGCTGCTAGCTGAGCCAGTTGGTCATCCAGTTGTTGTTGCTTCTCACGCTCAGCGGCTTGCTCTTGCTCGCTCACCGCCAAGGAGTCGAACTGCTCTTGCCACGCGGCCAGATGCGCACCTAACTGCGCCCGCTGCGGCTGAGTGACGAGCTGCTGCGCAACAGCATCAGCGCGCTGCTGCAAATCCTCTGTAGTCGCACGTTCTGCCTGCAATGTTTGCTGACTGACTTGTTGACCTTGCCACGCCTGCTGACAGATTTGCTCCAGCGCAGCCATGTGCTGCTCACGCAACTGCTGCTCTTGAGCTTGGCTGGCTTGCAACTGATGACTGATGCGCAGTTGCTCGCGGTACAGCGGCTGCAATTGTGTGGCCGGCTCACTGGCCGCCAGCTTGTGCAATTGCGGCTGAGCCTGATTAAGCGCTTGTTGTGCCTGACTCGCTTGCTCCTGCGCTTGCTGCAATTGCGTCTGCGCCTTGGCTTTGGCATCGCGCCACAGCGTCTGTGCATTCAGGCCGCTTTGCTCAGCCGCCAAACGCTGCTCATCCACGCTGACTTGAGCATGCTCAGCGTTAAGTTGCTCACGCTGCTCGTCACTTAACAGCTCAACCCCTTCAGCTTTAGCGCGCAGGTGATCTAGCGCAGTTTTTACCTCACGAGTTTGCTCAAACACCCGCTGAGAAATTTGCCCGTAAATATCAGTGCCGGTCAGTTCTTCAAGCAACTCTGCACGCTGATTCGCATTGGCCTCAAGAAATGCCGCGAAGCCGCCTTGAGCGAGCAACATCGACTTAGTGAAACGCTCAAAATCCAGCCCGGTCAGGCGCTCGGTTTCACGCAGTTTTTCGTTGATTTTGTCAGTAACGATTTTGCCGTCGGCCATCAATGCCAACTCAACCTTGGGCGCCTGCAGTGCCCCATCAGCTTTGTCGCGGGCGCGGCGCTGGCTCCAAAACGCTCGGTACGCCACACCTTTAACTTCAAACTCAACCTCGGCCAAGCACTCAGCCGTGTGCCGCGTCATCAATTCATTGCTCCCCGCAGACACCGTACTCATACGTGGCGTGCGGTGATACAAGGCCAGGCAAATAGCATCAAGCAACGTGGTTTTACCCGCGCCGGTGGGCCCGGTAATCGCGAACAACCCGTTGTCTTTAAATGGCTCGGCAGTGAAATCAATCTTCCACTCGCCCTTGAGTGAGTTCAGATTTTTGAGGCGCAGGCTGAGGATTTTCATACAAAGGTCGCAGGCTGACATGAGCGACTATTCTGGCATTGTCGCGCGCTGCGTGCAGGACATAAGTGCGAGCGTTGAGGCTCGCACTTAATTTCAGTCAGCCACGCTGTACTGCCAAGCCGTTCAGCGTGGGGCAACCGCAACCGCTGGGTTGCGGCTGGTGGCTCACTTAATAAAAGTGGCGCCGCGGGTGTTTACAAATACTGAGTAAATAGAATGGCTGCTGGCCATGAACAGGCGGTTACCTTGAACGCCGCCAAAGCATAGGTTGGCGCAACGTTCCGGCAACGAAATATGGCCAATCGCCTTGCCTTGAGCATTGAACACACGCACACCATCAAGCTCCTCTGGTTTACCCTGTGGCGAGCCATTGCTGCCCCAACCACACCAGAGATTACCGGCCTCATCGCACTTAATGCCATCGAGCGCGCCATACGCAGTCGCCTCGATATGCTTGTTGCGATTACCCAGCGTGCCGTCTTCATTAACCGCGTACGCCCAGACCAAACGATTCGGCTTGGCGCGACCTTCAACGATGTACAGGGTCTTTTCATCTGGCGAGAAACACAGACCATTAGGCCCGGCGAGATCTTCGATCACGCGCGTGACTTTGGGGTTTGGGGAGCAATGGAACCAAAAACCAACGTAAGCTCTGAATCCCACCGTAAAGGGGCTTTCCGATCTCCAGCTCACCCGCCAGGCATTACTCTCTGATCAGTGCCTCGATGATCGGGCAGATCGTTCCGCCGTCTCCCGCATCACATTGCTGCACCAGTTCGCCTAACAGTTGCTGCATGACGACCAAGTCGGCCATCTTCTGCTCGATCAACGCGAGCTTGCGTGCAGCCCGTGCTCGCGTTTCGGCACAGGCGCACGACTCATCCAGCGTCAGCAGTCCACCGACTTCCGAGAGCGTGAAACCCAGCGCCTGAGCCCGCTTGATGAAACGCAGTCGCTTCACCATGTCCACCGGATAGCGCCGATGGCCACCCAAGGGTTTGGCTGGTTCATCCAGCAGCCCGCGTCGCTGGTAGTAGCGGATCGTCTCGACGTTCACCCCGGCGGCGTCTGCCAGCTTGCCAATGGTCAGCTCTGTGGCCATCACTTTCTCCTTGATTCCGTACTTTGGTACGGAGTTTAGAATAGCACCTAGGCAATCAGGCTCAGGAGATGGGAATGGGGATGCAACTCACCGGGAAAGGCTCGCTGGTCGCGAGTTCGCTGACCGCCATCGGTGCGTCGGTGTGCTGTGTCGGGCCACTGGTGCTGTTGGCACTCGGTGTCGGCGGTACGTGGGTGGGCGCTCTGACCATGATGGGGTTGTACGCCGGAATCCCAGAAATTTCCGTCAGCCCAGCTCCAGTCCCGCCACGAGCGCATCCAGGTCGATGAACTTGCCGTCAGTCTGGAAGGTGTAATGCCCGTTCAGCAGGATGTGCCGCCAGGCCGCTGGCGACATCTGCGTGATCAACGCCAGCGCCTTGGCATTGCCAGCTGCCTCGTACTTCGTCAGCAGCAGGGACAGGATCGCCGAGTTGTAGAAGATGATCGCGTTGCCGATCAGCCTGGCGCACTGGTTGCTGATCTCGATTTCGATGTCGGTGCGGCCGGTCAATTCCTTCTTCCCACCGACTTGGGCGATGGTCGAGCGTAGCTGGTGATAGGACTCAATGCGGTTCTGCGAGCGGTGAACATTACGCTCCAGTTGCGGGTCGCGCAGGTAGCGCAGTGTGTAGATACTGCGGATGAGCTTGTCGAACTCGAAGATTGCGCGCCGCGTCGGGTTCGGCGCCGTATAGGTGCACAGCTTGCGGATCAGCGTGCCCTGCGTCATTTCCTTCAGGCCCAGTGTGGCGACGATTCGGTCGATGTTCGCCTTCTCACCGACGATGAGTTGCCGGTCGATCTGGCCAGCCGGCCGGATCAGGCATTTCTCGTACAATGCCAGATCATCGGCGCAATACAGCTCCTGCAACTGGTCGTCGAGGTCGGTGAAGCGCGGCTCGAAACGAAGTCCGAACCAGTGCAGGATGGCGAAGTTGGCCTTGTTGATGCTGTGCATGTCGCCGGTGATCGCGCTCGGCACGATGTCCGACGTGTTGCGGTACCAGATGTCGAACACGTGGTGAGCCTCGTACTCGTGTGCGCCTATCAGGTAGCCGTTCAACGGCACGTGATTGCACAGCAGCGTGTAGGCGACGACGCCCTTGCCGCGGCCGAAATATTTGCGCGAGTAGCGCGCCTTCACAGTTGGTCGCTCGACGCCGAATTTCTGCCCATCAACGGCACCGTACAACGAATCGAGGTCGAACGAGTAATGCGGGAAGATCGGCAGTGCGGCGATGGCGTTGCTGATGCAATCGTTGGCCACATGTAGCGTCGCCTGGCGCAGGTACTGCTGGTAGGTACTCTCCAGGACGTGGTACGGGATGTCGCTGGTACGTGCCATAACCTGGTTGCCGTGGTTCATGGCTTGGGCAATGATCACCGCCATCAGACTGTCGGCGTCGGCTACCTTCTTCGCATAGCGTGGCTGCAATGGTGTCAGCGCCGACAGGAACTGGCACTGGCCGTTGACGAAGCGAAACACGTCGGCGACATCGCAGTATGGCAGTTGCTCGTAGAGAGCTTGCTCGCGCGCCTTCTGGTTCTCCCCCTTGGGCTTGCGCCAGGTCAGTCTCTGCGTGTCCTTGTCGTATTCCAGGTGCGTCAGCTTGCCCTGTTTCAGCTCGCGATTGAACGCCACCCATTGCGCACGCAACTCGGCCGCCAGTGCATCGAGCTGGGCACTGACCGGCTGCCGCAGGAAGGGGATGTCCATCTGCGCGAGCACGGCGGCTTTCTCGTCCATCGAAACCAACTCGTCGGACAAATGCCGGTGCTGCAAGCTGTCGTCAATGTAGAGCTCGCCCGCCTGGAAGCGTTTCCTGACCTGACGGTAAAGCCAGAATTCGTAACGATCGGCATGCAGGCCTGTCGGCGTGCCTTCGGCATCGAACATCAGCAGGTACGGACGCAAGCGTTTCGGCAGCGTTGCCGCCGGACATTCGTCGAGTGGCCGTTGTGATAGGCGCTGCTGCTTGGCGAACACGCTCTTGGCCCAAGTCAGCGCCGCGAGCCATGGGTTATCGGGGGCCGTGCCGGCGAAGTCGAGCGCGACGTACAGCGGCCGTAGATGGCGTCGAATGCGTTCGGCCAGGCCGTCCACCGCCTGCCAGTGCAGCGCCAGTTTGTTCAGTGGCTTGACGCTCATGCGCTGCGCCGTGTTTTGCAGCAATTCCCTGGACATGATTTTGTAGGCGCGTTGGCGCACCTCGCCGAACGGCGTCGGATCGGCCACGCTGTCGTCCACGTACAGCGACAGCAGGCGGCCAACCTGCGGCGTTTCCTGATGGCGTCGCAGCTGTTCGGCGACAAAGGACTGTTTCGCACCCGTGCGGCTCTCGTCCTCAAGTTTTTTCATGTGGAAGGCCATCGCGTCGACCAGGTTGTCGGTGAGCTGCCGGTAACGTACCCAGGCATAGCACAGCAGGTAGAGCCGGGTCTGCTCCGCCTTCAGGTGGCGCAGGTCATGGACGGTATAGAAGTTCGCCAGGCTCGCGTAGTACAGCAGGTTCTGCTGCGAGATGCCGAGCTTGGGCAGCAGCGCCTTGGCGATCCCGTGCAAGGACTTCAGCGTGGCGCGCTTCTCGCGCTCCCCTGCCATCTGACGCCAGCCGAAATCTTTAGCGTCCTGCTTGAGCGCTGCCAGTTGAGACAGGGTGTCGTCACGCACCAGGAGCTGGCCCAGCGCAGCTTTGGCCGATTCGTCCAACACTTCTGCCAGCAAGCCGCCCAAGCGCCTGCGTTCGGTGGACAGGGCTTCACTGACCAGCTCTTGTAAGGTGGTGTGGCCGGGCCGGATGATTTTGTGCTCGCTGAGCCAAACGATCAGTTCGGCGGCCACGAATCCTGGCATTACGTCGCGCCGCACGATCTGTTCAGCCTGCTGTGCCAGTTGCGGCAGGAAGCTAGCCGCCCACGACCGGTAGCCGAACAGTTCGGCGATCTGACCCCTCTGGCTGTAGTGCTCATGCTTGGTGATCGCCTTGCGTTCGAACGCTTCGCCGTGGAAATAGCGACTCAGCACGAAGGCGCAATCGTCCTCGACCTCATGCCAATCGAAGCGGAAGAAAGCATGCTTGGCCTTGAAGTAGCCGATCTGCAAGACGCAATAGACTTGGGCCTGCAGGCTAGGCCGGCTGCTGGCGAACGCCAGTTCAGATTCGGTCAACGCCAGGTATTCCAGCCGCTGAGCATCGTCGAAGTCCGGTAGGCCGTACAAGGCTTCCTGCTCTGCGTCAGAAAAGACGGTGAGTAGCTTATTCTTGTTGCTCATCGACCGTCCTTCCCGCACCACGCCAACCTGCTCGCGTCAATGTTTCGATCAACGTAGTGCGCTTGACATTGAAGTTGCGGCACACCGCCGCCTTAGACATGCCGCCATCGAGCGCGGCGACGATGGCGTCCAGCTTCTCACCAGTGATCGCCTGCGGCCGGCCGCCGATCCGGCCGCGTTTGCGTGCGGCGGCCAAGCCCGCGACGACGCGCTCCTGAATCAAGGCGCGCTCGTACTGCGCGAGCGCACCGAACACCTGGAACAGGAATTCGCCCGAGGGCGTCGTAGTGTCCAGGTTCTCTGTCAGCGAGCGGAACGCCACCCGCTTGTCCTTGAGCGAAGTCACAATGGCGAGCAGGTGCGACAGCGAGCGACCGAGCCGGTCGAGTTTCCACACCACCAGCACATCGCCGGCTCGAACGAACTCAAGCGCCCGCGCCAAGCCGGCACGGTCATCCTTCGCGCCAGAGGCACGATCCTCAAACAGGTGACGCGGATCGACGCCGGCGGCGAGCAGCGCGTCGCGCTGCAAGTCCGTGCTCTGGCGGTCGGAGTCCGACGACACGCGCATGTAGCCAACCAACATAGGCGGATAACCATCAAAAACAGGTTTCCGCATAATAGTGAATAGCGATAGAGTTTTCCGTACATTTTTGAGGGGGTGTTGCACAGGTAGCACAGCGGCGGCTGACAGCCTGTCGCAAAACAAATGTTTTACGACACCTCCTTGAGGTTGCCGCGTTTACATCATTACCTGAACAGGTATAAAATTCCGTCATGACAAACAAAGAAAAACCGCTCGAATGGATCGCGAGCAGCCACAAGGATTTGATGGCGTTGCCGTCCGACGTGCGTCGCCGTTTCGGTTACGCGCTCTCGTTGGCGCAGATAGGCGATCAGGATGACGCAGCAAAGGTGCTCAAGGGGTTCGGTGGTGCCGGCGTGCTGGAGGTCGTCGAAGACGATGCCGGCGGCACCTATCGAGCGGTATACACGGTCAAGTTTGCGGAAGCGGTGTTCGTCCTGCACTGCTTCCAGAAGAAGAGCAAGAGCGGAATCGCCACGCCAAAGGCCGACATGGACATCATCCGCGCTCGGCTGAAGGTGGCCGAGGTATTGGCACAGGAGCTACGAAATGCAAAAACGAATCATTGAAGGCGTCGAGGTTCAGCGCAGCTCGGGCAACGTCTTTGCCGACCTTGGACTGCCTGACGCTGAAAAGCTCAAGATCAAGACCGGCCTGGTGGTCGAGATCAGGAGGGCCATGCGCGCCCTTGGGCTGACTCAACAAGCGGCGGCCAAACGCATGGGCATCCCGCAACCGAAGGTGTCGGGCATGATGCGCGGCGACTTCACCAATCTATCCGAACGCAAGCTGATGGATTGTCTGAATCGCCTCGGCTACGACATCGAAATCAAGGTACGGCCAGCAGCCGAGCCGATCGGGCATCTAACGCTCGCAACCGCTTAATCGGAGCTCTCCTGATGGCAGCCCGCATCACCGACGACGAATGGGACGAACTGACTCCCGAGAATTTCGATACCACGGCACTGCTGCGTGCAGTCGATGCCGTGGACGTGCTGCGCGGCGATTTGAATGACAGCGCAGACGGCGCACCTCCGCAACTGCGCACCGACCTGTTGAAGCTGCATCAACTGGCAATGGCCGCGTTCAACGAGGGATCACGCAGCCGAGTGGCTGAGCTATTTGATCTCGCCGTGGATCTTCAGGATCAGGTTGATCATCTGATGACCTCGCTGGAACAAGTGCAAGAAACCCTGTCCCGGTTGACGGCGCTCTACCCAGAAAGCCTGTCCTGAATGTTCTTGGAGACAACCACATCATGAGCCGCAGCCGCCGCAAAACGCCCATCGTTGGGCACACGACCTGCCGTAGCGAGCGCGAGGACAAGAAACTCTGGCATCAGCGCTGGCGAACCCACGAGCGCACCGCGCTGGCCAGCGCGTCGCCGGAAGCTCTATGCGCCCATCTGCCTCTACTGGAAAACCAGGTCAGCAACGTCTGGTCGATGGGTAAGGATGGCCGCTCCTACTGGCCCATCAAGCGCCAGGCCGCCACGGCGGATCGCATTGCCAACCACAAGGGACGCAATCCGCAAGAGCGCGCCTCCCTGAAAAAGCGTCTGCTGCGCAAGTGGATGAGCAAATGAACCTGTCCACCATCGAGGCGCTGGCTATCGCTTGGGCGCGAATCGCTGAAGAAGCAGAACTCCCAGCCGGCTACGAGGGCACGGCGACGCCAGAGGCGCATCGGGCCTGCGAGGTGATCCAGGAGCGGATTCGAGAGCACGTCGTCGCCACCAATGACATGCGGCTGTTCGGCCTGCTGCACCTGCTTGGGCAGGCGTCGCTGCGCATGGAGCAAGCGCTGTGGCCGGAAGAATATGCGCGGATGACCCGCGAGGTCGAGGAAGCTCTCCGAGAGGCCGACGACCCCAACGCCAAGTCGTACACCCACGAAGAAGTCATGCAGGCGATGCAGGAACGCATCGACCGAGCGCGAGACAAAGCCATGTTGATCGGCTGACGGAAATTTCGGCGGTTCCGGCTGATCCAAGAATCTTGGCGTGACCTTACCTCCGCTCTACCGCTGGGTGCCAGCCTCGGCGCACGCCTAACCACCCAACTCAGAAAGGAAAATAAGTTGGTAAAACGCATTCCCGTATCCGAGCTTCGTCTCGGCATGTACATCCACAAGCTCGCCTGCTCTTGGGTTCGACACCCATTCTGGCGCGGCAGCTTCCTGCTGACCGAGCCTCAGGATCTCTCTGCCATTCGAGAATGTGGCGTCGGGGAGGTCTGGGTCGACTTGGCCAAAAGCCAAGTCGACCCAGAGAGCCCAGAGAGCCCAGAGAGCCCAGAGAGCCCAGAGAGCCCAGAGAGCCCAGAGAGCCCAGAGAGCCCAGAGAGCCCAGAGCCCAGAGCCCAGAGCCCAGAGCCCAGAGCCCAGAGCCCAGAGCCCAGAGCCCAGAGAATTGTCGGAGGAGCAATCTCTGCCGTCTAGTCCACTAAGCAAGAAAAGTGACGGCGCAACCTCAATGGAGAGCGAAATGCGTTATGCACGGAAACTCTGTCTTGCGGCCAAGTCCCAAGTCATGGACATGTTCCAGGAAGCCCGGCTTGGCAAGGCCGTCGACCCAAGCACGACGTTGCCGCTGGTCGGAGAAATCGCTGCCTCGGTGCTGCGCCAACCTCATGCCCTCATCAGCGTCGCACGCATCAAAACGCACGACGATTACACCTACCTGCACTCGGTTGCCGTCTGCGCCCTGATGCTATCGCTGGCCCGGCATCTCGATCTAGACGAGGAGCAAACGCGCCTGGCTGGCATCGGCGGACTGATGCACGACCTAGGCAAGGCCGCGATGCCGCTGGAAGTGCTTAACAAACCAGGCAAGCTCACCGATGCCGAGTTCGCCATCATGAAGCGCCACCCTGTGGAGGGCGCAAAGATGCTGCGCGCAGGCGGGGCCGAGCCCGGGGTGGTGGACATTGCCCTGCACCATCACGAGAAGATCGACGGAACCGGCTACCCGGATCGCTTGGCCGGTGACGCCATTTCACTCCTGGCCCGCATGGGCGCAATCTGCGACGTCTATGATGCCGTGACGTCGGAGCGAGCCTACAAAAAGCCGTGGGACCCGTCCGCGGCGATGCGGCAGATGGCCAAGTGGGAGGGCCATTTCGACAAACGCATCTTCCACGCCTTCGTCAAGGCCGTGGGCATCTACCCCGTCGGCTCCTTGGTTCGCCTGTCCTCTCAGCGTCTGGCCGTTGTCGTTGAGCCGGGAATGGAATCACTGCTGACTCCCAAGGTTCGCGTGTTCTTCTCGCTACGCTCGAGAGAGCCGATCCCGATGCAGACCATCGACCTGGCGGCCACGAGTTGCAAGGACAGTATCACTGGCCCCGAAGACCCGACGCTCTGGAACTTCAAGAACCTCGACGACTTGTGGATGGAATAGCCCCCACAAAACGACGGCCCCGTGAGGGAGCCGTTGAACATCGTCGAGCGATGCCCGTCCAGGGAGGGATGGCCGAGCTCGATTCTCCAGAAGGTAGCTGGTGACACGAGTGTTGAGCCCACCCAACTAGGGTGACGGAAATTTCTGGGGTTCCGGCTTACATCCCCTACCTCGGCATAACTTCAATCAGGCGTTCAGAGCCGATTCTATAATTGACTATAAAATCCTATAAAGCCCATCCTGAGTAACTTAGCGACGCTAGAAAGATATTTAAATACAATCAGTTGCAGCGCGTATGTCCTAATTTTCCTTTATCTCGGCATGACCCCGAATAGGACGAGGTAACGGTTTTCTGGGATCAATCTGACTAATAGCAGCCAAGACTAGGCGATGTTCATTGAGAGTTAATCTATAGCTTGCTGCGATCAGGCTATTGGACTTTGTGACCTTATGGCACTTATGCATAAGTGCCTCCTCGCTGAGTCATTCGCTCGGACTTCCGAGGTCGACCAGGCTTTCGTTTTGCGACAGGCCCAGCAGAGTCAATTAAGTCGAGTTGAACAACATGCAGCTGCAGCCAACTCTCAACATCCGCACGACGCCACAATAGTCTGCCTGCACCAGGAATGCGGCAAACAGGAGGCAAGCGCGAGGGATTCTTTGAATGCTGGTTTTTGATGGTGCCGGTAGACCGGCCTAGGATCTCAGCGAGATCAGTAACGGTGAGAAGCTTTTCGAGCGACATGATTCATCCTCGCCCGACCAGAAGGTCAGGTTTGGATGGGTCCACGGCAGCGCTGGTGATTGAGCAAGTGGAACTGCTGCTTCAGTTCCAGGATGCGATCATCCAGACGCGGGGTTGTACCCACAGTCGCCCACGCTTTCCTCCGCACCGCGCCGATTATTTTCCGGCCCCATCAATGCCGGTAGCTTGGTGTCAATCAGGCGATTACCCCCGAGAGAGGGCATCCTTTCTTCCGTGACAGTCTCGTCCGCTTACTACTGCCACGGTGCCGGGCCGAGGGACCCTGCTAACCTTCATCGGCTGCCACACCATTAACAGATAGTGGGGGGCCTCAGGCCAGGGCATTTCTCGTACCTCGCCGGCGCGTTCGTATTCAGACTAATCATTGGCAGTCATCCGCGCAACCACCATGGCACACTTTTGTCACACTGAAGCTGTGAATAATGATGATTCAGCGTGATCGACGATTATCGAGAGCGCCGACGCAGCCCAGGGAAATAAAGGGATTTAACGCTTACAGGCTGTACTTTAAGGCCCCGGCATGACGCCAGGCTTTGCAGTTGCACTGCAAAGGCCCGACGGGGAAGGTTTCGCGGATCAGCTGGGGAGGCGTGGGTTGCATCGGGGTTCCTGCGGGTGGGTGGTGGTTTCTGGCAGGTGCAAAGGGTGAGCCCAAGGGGCGGCGTCATTCAAGCCCTGCCGCCGTGTTCATCGCGCCTGCGCAGCCCCGGCGCCCTGGCCCGGCAGCAGGTGTGCGCCGGGCGGGTTCGTTACCAGCGCAGCAGGTAGGGGCCGACGATAGCGCCGAACAGGGCGGGCAGCAGCATGCCGGACAGGTACCAGACGCCCCAGAACGGTACCTCCATTTCCGGGCAGTGCAGGCAGTAGGCCAGGGTTGCGGTGGAGCCGGCAAGCAGGCCGCCGCCTGCGCCTGCCAGGCGCAGACGGGTCGGGGCCAGGCCACGCAAGGCCCAGAACACCGAGATAAAACCCGGCACGGAAAGCATCGCGATGTTGAATGGGCATTCTTTCCAGCTTATGCCCAGCAGCATGGGCATGCGTGCCTCGGTCGGTGCTTGCCACAGGGCCGCTATCGCGGCCAGCCACACAACGATGATGGGCAGACACAGCGACGCCCAGGCCGCACCGCCTTCGACACCCGGCCGAGCCAGGCGCGTGGAAAGCCACAACGAGCCCAGGGCGAGACTCCCGGGCAAGGCGAGCTTGGCCCAGAACACCGGTGTGCGCGCCACTTCGGCCAGGTCTGGCCGCACCCCGAAATACAACGCCATCAGCACAACTGCCGCGACACCGCCGACGAGCAGTGCCAGGGCGAAACGCTTGGCCATGGCCAGCCTGTCCATTGCAGGCTCACCCGCAGCAAGCATGGAAATCAGGTCATCCGTTTTCATGGCTCTGTTTACCTCTGATCACCATCGCCAGCGCTTTCAGGCCGCGATGGATACCTACCTTGACCGCAGAACTGGAAAGACCGGTCAGTTGAGCCGTTTCCTCTACCGAACGGCCTTCCAGTTTCACATGAATGATGGGCAGACGCTGACGCTCGGGCAGGTGCTGTAACAGCTTGCCCAGATCACGCCGGGCCTCCGCCGGGCGGCTATCCTCCACCTCGAACATGTCTTCGTCCAGCGAATCGGACAGCGCATCGCGGCGGGCGAACGCACGGAAGTGATCGGCCAGCTTGTAGCGGGCGATCGCCTGCACCCACACGGTCAGCGGCTGTTCGGCGCGATAGGTGTGCCTTGCGTTGTGCACGGCCAGCAGTACCTCTTGCAACAGGTCCTCGACCTCTCCCGGGCGCTGCGCCAGGCGTCGGCGAAGGAAACCGCGCAGGTGCGAACTGAGCGCGGTGAGGAATTCGCGGTATGCGGCCTCGTCGCCAGCCAACCCACCCAGAAGCAATGACTGCAGGCGCTCTTCGCGCGTGGCCATGACCTCATAGCTTGTAGTTCGCTCCATTGGCCGCCTTAGTTACACCGCAGGTGGATATTTTTCATTGAGCCCAGACTGCATCATATCGGCCGCAACGCCAAAGGTTTCAATCGGCGCAGGTGCACCGAAAGAAATCTCAACATTTTTCTGCCGCGCTGTAACCGTATCGACTGCTACGACGAATTACCTGTCGGACCGTCACACCGAGCTGACGGCCATCCAGTCCATTACGGAGATATGCCATGAAAAGCATCGCCCTCGCTACCGCCGCACTCGCCCTCGCCTCCATTGCATCCACCGCCATGGCCGACAACCAGGCCACGCCAAGCGTGGAAAAATGCTACGGCGT
>DELY01000030.1:0-11279 GCA_002354655.1 Pseudomonas sp. UBA2684 | reverse complement strand
ATCAAGACCCCCAAGGGCATGGGTTCGCTCACGCCGATCAAGTCCTGACCCACGGGGTTGCCGACCACGCCCGCACGGCACCGATGCGTGGCGTGGCCGGCGCACCGCTTTAGCACCGCCTGCCCGTCACCACGCTGCGCCCATGCAGGCCGCAGCCCGGCGGGATGCAAGCACCAACGTTGTGTATTCCCTGACGCCTTGCCGATACGACAGGCAACGCGCCAGGCCGTTTCAACGATCAGGGAGCGTTCAGCATGTTCGCCGTAGTGGGTCGGTTCTTCGGTAAGTCAGTCCATGGCAAATTGACCCTGGGCTTTGGCGCGGTGCTACTGCTATCGATCACGCTGTCCGGGATCGCCCTGCGCAGCATCAATCAATTGACCGACCGCAGCGAAGCGCTGGTCGAGAGTGCCTCTCTCGCCACCCTGATCGCGGCGGTTCGCCTCAAGGAAAACGAATTCGACCGCAATGGCCAGAGCAGTGCTGCCCAGGCCTACACCCGCGAGGTCGAGAAGCTGGGTGCGCGGGTGAATGAAATCCGCGCCAGCCTGGGCCCCGAGGCCAGCGAAACCCTGGATCACATCAGCGCCGTGGCGGGAGACTACGAACAAGCATTCGACAAGCTGGTAACGGCACGCCACCAGGCGACAAGCGCAGAAAAGGCCATGCTCCCCGCCATCGAGGCCATCGAGCAGCACTTCGGCAATGTCCGCCAGGCACTGTTTGACCTGCTGCCGGGCGGCGACCCGCAGAGCATCGAGCGGGCGCGCATGATCGTTGAGCTCGAAACCATCATTTCCCGGCTGCGCGAGCAGGTCCAGAGCTACATCGCCCGCCCCACAGCCGAAGGCGAACAGCGGGTGGCCCAGACCGCCGACAGCATACGCAATCGCGGCAATGAACTGTGGGAGCGGCTACCCAACGACACCCTGCAGGCGCAACTGGTGGAAGGGTTGCGGGCCGTGCTGGCCTACCAGGACCGGGTAAAGGAGTTGCAAAGCAGCGTGAGCCAGAGCGAATCGGTGAAGCAGACCCTGCTCGCACACTCCGAGGAGCTGCAACGACTCGCCACGATCGCCTACCAGCAACAGGTGCAGGGGCGCGATACCGATGTGCGCTCCGCCCATGGCGAACTGCTGGTGGCCCAGGCACTGGCATTGCTGCTGGGCCTCGGCGCCGCCTGGCTGATCACCCGGCAGATCGTGCCGCAACTGCATCGGGCCCTGGCCCTGGCACGGCACATCGCCGCCGGGGACCTCACCGGCAACCTGGACCATCGCCTGCACGATGAACTGGGTCAGTTGATGGATGCCATGCGGGAAATGGCGCGTCATCTCAGGCAGATCATAGGCCATATCGGTGCGAGCACCGAACGCCTGACGGTATCGGCGACCGACCTGTCGGGCGTGGCGACCCGCAGCAGTGCCGGGCTCAGCGACCAGCGCCACCAGACCGAACAGGTGGCGACGGCCATGGGCGAAATGGTCGCCAGCGCCCGGCATGTGGCCGAGGACGCGCGCCAGGCCTCACAGTTGGCGATCACCACCGAAGCCCGCAGCGTCGAGGGCGACCGGGTCATCAGAGAAGCGGTCGAGCAATTCGAAGCCCTGGCCAGCAATGTGCAGGTGTGCAACCAGGCCATGGCCCGCCTGCGCCATGATGGCGAGCGCATCAGTGGTGTACTCAACGTGATTCGTGACGTCGCCGACAAGACCAACCTGCTGGCGCTCAATGCCGCAATCGAAGCCGCCCGCGCCGGTGAATCGGGGCGCGGGTTCGCCGTGGTCGCCGATGAAGTGCGGGCGCTGGCGCAGCGCACCCAGAGTTCCACGCGGGAAATCGAAGCGCTGGTCCATGCCCTGCACACCGGCACCCAGGAAGCCACCACGCTGATGGAGCGCAGCGAAAGCATGAGCCACACCAGCGTGCAGCTTGCGCACAGCGCCGGGCATGTACTCGAGGAAATCCGTGAGTCGGTGGCGTCGATCCAGGCGGCCAACCAACAGATCGTCGTCGCCGCAGACCGGCAGACACAGCTTTCCGAGCATATCAACGAAAACATCACCACCGTGCGCAGCATCACCGAAAACTCGACCAAGGCGGGTGCTCGCATCGCCTCGGCCAGCCAGGAGCTCTCCAGCCTGGGCGCAGAACTGAACGAGCTGATACGGCACTTCACGTTCTAGGCATTCGACTGAAACCATACGGCCCGACCAAGGAACGCCTATGAACATTCTCCACTTGCTGGGCAAGCGCCCCGCGCGCCCTGTCATCGACGAAGCCTTGCTGTCCAGCCTGCTGACGCTGGCCTGGGTCGTGGAAGCCCGCGATCCCTACACCGGCGGCCATCTCTGGCGCGTTGCCCAATACTGTGCGCTGCTGGCCGAAAAAAGCGGCTTCGCACCAGCGGAGGTGGCGCGCCTTGCCCTGGGTGGTTTCGTTCACGACCTGGGCAAGGTCGGCATCCCGGATGCCATATTGAGAAAGCCCGGCCCGCTGAACGATGACGAATACGCGGTGATCCGCACGCACCCGGAAATCGGCCGGCGCATGCTCGAAACCCATCCGATAGCCGCGCTGGTGATGGATGCCGTGGCCTCGCACCACGAAACCCCAGACGGCAGCGGTTATCCCCACGGGCTCGGCGCAGCGGATATTTCCACGATGGCCGCCATTACCGGTATCTGTGACGCCTTCGACGCCATGACCAGCTCCCGCGCCTACCGCCCGGGCATGCCGCTGGACAGGGCGCTGGGCATCATCGGTCAGAACCTCGGCACGCAGTTCAATACGCACTATGGCCGCCTGTTCATCGAACTGGGGCACGAGGGCCTGCTCGACGCCGTAATGGGGCATACCGACGCGGGCATTCCCCTGCGTCGCTGCGCGATGTGCGGCCCTACCGTGGTCCTACAGCAGGCTCACGTCGAGGGCGATCATGTCTTCTGCCCTTCGTGCGCCAGCGGCTACGAGTTGGTTCGCCCCACCCCGGACGCTGCCCTGGCACTGCGTGCAACCGGGCAAACCGGCAGCGCGGACGACCTTGCGCCCCAACCCGATACCGACCTGCTCGCCCGCCTGGCCCGGCAATTCAGCCCGGCCCGTGGCCCGGCCTGAGCCGACAGCCCCTACCAGCGCAACACACAACGCCCCAGCAACGCCCCCAATGCGGTGGGCAGGGCCATGCCCAGCACATACCAGACGCCCCAGAACGGCACGGTCATTTCCGGGCAGTGCAGGCAATAGACCAGGGTGGCCAGCGTACCGGCCAATGCACCGGCACCCGCCCCGGCCAGGGGCAGCCGGGTGGGCGCCAGGCCGCGCAGCGCCCAGGAAAAGGCAACGATACCGGGGAGCGAGAGCAGCAGGATCTTGAACGGGCAACCCTTCCAGGTTCTACCCAGGGTCAATGGCAAGCGGGCGGCCAGCGGTGCCTCCAGCAGGGTATAGGCACTGGCCAACCACAGCACCAGCAACGGTATGCACAGCATGACCCAGGCGCCGCCGACCCGCCCGCCCGGACACGCGGTGCGCCGCGTCAGGTACAGCGCCCCCGGCAGCAACGCGACCGGCAACGCCAGCTTGGCGTAGAAAAGCGGCAAGCGAGCCACCTGCGCCAGATCGGGACGTACCCCGAACAGCAGGGTCATCAGCAACGCGGCCCCCAGGACACTGACCACCAGCGCCAGGGCAAAGCGCTTGCCGAACAGGTGCTTGTCGACCGCCGGCACACCGGTCGCCAGCAGGGTAATCAGCTCGTCAGTCCTCATCGTCCAACTACCTCTGCTACCCGATGCCAAGCGGGCCTTGGCACCAGCGGGCGCCCGGCCATCGAAGCCATGTGCGGCCGAGCGCGGTGCCGTTGGCACCGGCCAGGCCCTGTGGAGGTAGTTCGCTGCCAAGGGGGTAACGGTTACAGCCTGGGTGAATTTTCCCGCGCTGTAGCACCAGGTGGTTGCGCCCCCGGGGCATGGGCAGGCGTCAAGGCGGCGAGCGTGAGCACGTCGAAGGAAATATTCGATGTGCTGTAACCAAGTGCGCCGCCAGAGCGAATTACTGGTCGGACCGTCACGTTGCGCTGGCGGCCATTGAGCCTCTCACGGAGATACACCATGAAAAGCTTCGCCCTCGCTACCGCCGCACTCGCCCTCGCCTCCATTGCATCCACCGCCATGGCCGACAACCAGGCCACGCCAAGCGTGGAAAAATGCTACGGCGTCTCCCTGGCCGGCAAGAACGACTGCGCCGCCGGTGCCGGCACCAGCTGCGCCGGCACCTCCAAGGTCGACTACCAGGGCAATGCCTGGAAGAACGTCCCGGCAGGCACCTGCACCTCGATCAAGACCCCCAAGGGCATGGGCTCGCTCACGCCGATCAAGTCCTGAGCGCAGGCGCCGCCGATCATGCACGCTCCTATGCCACTGGGTGCCGGCCTTGGTTTGAAGGCCGAGCACTACGACGCCGCCCGGGACTGCAGCGCAGCCGGGCTGTGGTTTGAGGTCCACCCAGAGAACTACATGGTTGGCGGTGCTCGCCTGGCCCACCTGGAAGCGGTGGGCGAACGGCATCCGCTGTCGCTGCACGGGGTCTCCCTGTCCCTGGCGGCGGACGCCGCCCCCGACCCGACGCACCTCCAGCGCCTGCGCAGGCTGGCAGACCACGTGCGACCGGCGCTGGTATCCGAACACCTCGCCTGGTCCACCTGGCGCAATCACTATTACCCGGACCTGTTGCCATTCCCGCGCAGCCACGAGGCCCTGGTACGCATCGCAGACAACATACAGCGTACCCAGGATGCCCTGGGGCGCAGCATTGCCATCGAAAATCCCAGCCATTACCTGCACCTGGACGGCCACGACTGGGATGAAATCGACTTTCTCACCGAGCTGACGCAGCGCACTGGTTGCGCCCTGCTGCTCGACATCAACAACGTGCACGTCAGCGCGCACAACATCGATTTTGATCCGGCCGCCTACATCGATCGCTTCCCGGGCCAGGCCGTCGCGGAGATTCATCTGGCGGGGCACAGCCATGACGCCGGCGGTGCGTTGCTCATCGACTCCCACGACGCCCCGGTCGCTGACCCGGTCTGGGCCCTGTATCAGCGCTTGATCCAGCGCATCGGCCCGCGCCCGACGCTGATCGAGCGCGATGACAACGTACCCGCGTTCACGGCATTGCTCGGCGAACGCGCGCACGCCCAGGCCATGCTCGACCGACTGGGAGCGACGCAATGATCAGACGTCTCGAACACTTCCAGGACGCCTTCATCGAGGCCTTGCAGGTACGTGCCGCCCCGGAACTGTCCGCCCTCACCGCGCAACCCGGCTTTCAGGTGTACCGCAATACCGTACTCAAGGGCTGCGTCGAGGCGCTGTGTGACAACTTCCCCAGCGTCGAACGCCTGGTCGGCCGTGACTGGCTGCGCGCGGCGGCGGTCGTTCATGCCAACGCCTGCGCACCAAGCGATGCCCGCCTGATCTTCTACGGGGCGGACTTTCCCGCGTTTCTCGCGGCCTTCGAGCCGGCCCGGGAGCTGCCCTACCTGGGCCCGGTGGCCCAACTCGACTACCTGTGGATAGAGGCCTTCTGTGCCGTGCAGGAGCCCGCGCTGGAACTTGCCAGCCTGGCCGGCGTGTCGCCCGAGGCACTGGCAACCTGTCACCTGCGCCCGCGCGCCAGCGCACGCTGGCGGTGGTTCGACGAGCAACCGATCTACAGCCTCTGGCGCTGCAACCGCGAAGGGGTGGACCTGCCTGACAACCTGCCCTGGCAGGGCGAAGGCGCTTTGCTGGTGGGCCATTGCGATGGCGTCACCTGGCACGCGCTCGAACCCGCTGGCTGCGTGTTTCTGGACGCCTGCGCTGCCGGACACGATCTGGAGCGGGCCTCGGCCCTGGCCTTGCAGCGGCAAGGCGACCTGGACTTTACCGACCTGCTCAGCCGCTTGCTGGGTGCCCGCGTGTTCTCTCCCCTTGTTCTTGCATGAAGGAAATAGCCATGGATATCACCCAGCCGTCGTCCAACAACAGCCGCGCCACAGTGCGTCAACGCTGGGACCAGGTGTGCGACCTGCTTCAGCGCCTGATCAGCGACTCGACGCTCAGCCTGGTGGCGCGCATCAGCGTTGCGGCGATCTTCTTTCTCTCGGGGCGCACCAAGGTCGAGGGGCTGTTGACCATCACCCCCGGTACCTATGAGCTGTTTCGTAGCGAATACGCCCTGCCGCTGCTGTCACCGCACCTGGCCGCCCACCTGGCGACCTATGCCGAGCATGTGTTTCCGCTGCTGCTGATCGTCGGCCTGTTCTCGCGCCTGTCTGCCCTGGCGCTGCTGGGCATGACTGCGGTCATCCAGGTATTCGTCTACCCCGATGCCTGGCCAACGCACCTGTCCTGGGCCGGATTGCTGCTGGTCATCATCGGCCGGGGCGCCGGGGCGTGGTCGCTGGACAGGCTGCTGCGCATTCGCTGAATGCGACTGGCGCAGGCAATGCTGTGCGCTTCAGGTCGTGGGCGCTCCGTGCCCCTCTACCGTTTATGAGAGAGGGGCAGGAACCGAGGCCCACGGCTGAATGCATCAAGGCTATTACGGCAGGTACGGCAGGCTCAGGGGCTCATTGCCCGGCCGGTACATTGCCCGCCGTCTGCCCGAAGAGGATCTTCTTGCCCGCCTCGGTCACCGTCGGGCGGCTGGAGAACGGCTCACCCCTGGCGTAGGCCCTGACCGTGGCCGGGCGCTGGGCGATGGCCTCGAACCAGCGGCGCACATGGGGGAAGTCGTCGAGGTTCTGCTGCTGGTTCTTCCACGGCACGATCCAGGGGTAGCACGCCATGTCGGCAATGCTGTACTGCTCGCCGGCAACGAAGGTGCTGTCCGCCAGGCGACGATCCAGCACGCCATAGAGGCGGTTGGTTTCGTTGACGTAGCGGTTGATCGCGTAGGGGATCTTTTCCGGTGCATAGATCCCGAAATGATGGTTCTGCCCGGCCATCGGCCCAAGCCCGCCCATTTGCCAGAACAGCCATTCCGTCACCGTCTTGCGGCCACGCAGGTCGGTGGGCAGGAACAACCCGGTTTTTTCCGCCAGGTACAGCAGGATGGCGCCGGATTCGAACACCGTCACTGCTTCCCCGCCATCGGCCGGCGCAGTGTCGATGATGGCGGGCATGCGGTTGTTCGGCGAGAACGCGAGGAAATCGGGCTTGAACTGGTCGCCCGCGCTGATATCCACCGGGTGGATGCGGTAGTCCAGGCCGGCCTCTTCCAGAAACAGGGTGATCTTGTGGCCGTTGGGTGTTGGCCAGTAGTAGAGCTCGATCATCGTTGGTGGTCCCCGTGAAGGTTCAAGTGACTGTCAAGCAGGGTCAGCGCTGGCCGTACCATGCCTTCGAGCAGTTCACGCTCCGGCCGCGTTCGGGCCAGGACGCGAACGCCCAGGAGAATGCCCAGCAGCAGGCGCGCCAGATCGTCCGCCGGCTGCGCGCAGGTAATGGCGCCGCTGTGCTGGCCGGCCAGCACGCAGCGCCGGAAAAAGGCCTCGATCTGTATCAGGACAGCAGCCACGGCGCGCTGGAAGTCGGGGTCGTCCGGTGAGGCCTCAAGGGCGGAATTCACCAGCATGCAACCCTTGTGCTGGGGGTCGTTGAGCGAGCGTTCGAGTATCTCGTCGAAGAACGCCTCGATGGCCTGGCGCGGCGGCAGGACGCCTTCGAATCGCCGCACCCGGTCGGCAAAACCCTCTTCGACGTAATGGTCCAGCGCACGGCGATACAGCGAGCGCTTGTCGCCAAAAGCGTTGTACAGGCTGGCACTGGTCAGCCCCATGCCCTGGGCCAGGTCACGCACCGAAGTGGCCTCATAGCCACGGGCCCAGAAACATTGAACGGCTGCATCGAGCACCGCCCTCTCATCGAACTCTCTTGGCCGAGCCATCCGTACTCCCATTGCCAGGCCAACACAGGTGTTGCCCTTTTTCTGTAGACGGCCCTATTCTAGATCGAACGATCTAAAACACAAGACAGGACCCCACCCGCATGATTCATTTCTACTACCACCCCACGCCCAACCCGGCCAAGGTCGCCCTGTTTCTGGAAGAAACCGGGCTGCCCTACCAGCTGGTTCCTCTCGATACCGGCAAGGGCGAACAGCACACCGCGCAGTTCCGGGCCATCAACCCCAATGGCAAGGTCCCGGCCATCGTCGACAGCGAAGGCCCCGGTGGCCGCGAGGCACGGGTGTTCGATTCGACCGCCATCCTGCTCTACCTCGGCGAAAAGACCGGGCAGCTCATGGGCGCGCCGACCGACAAACCCGAACTGCTGTCGTGGCTGATGTTCATCGCCACGGGTATCGGGCCGTTCTCCGGCCAGGCCGTGCACTTCCAGTATGCCGCGCCGGAGAGCATCCCCTATGCAATCAACCGTTACCGGCGCGAAGCCGAACGGCACTACCAGGTGCTGGATGAGCACCTCGCCGGGCGCGACTACATCGTGGGCGACAGCTACACCCTGGCGGACATCTCAGCCTGGGGCTGGATCGACCGTGCCTCGCGCGTGCTCAAGGGCGAAAGCGACCCGCTGGCCGCCTACCCCAACATCCAGCGCTGGTTCCAGGCCATCGATGCGCGCCCGGCGGCGGCCCGTGCCCGTGAAGTGGGCAAGGACCACGCCTTCAAGAAAGACCTCGACGAGCAGATGCGCCGCGCGCTGTTCCCCTCCAACTACCCGGCGTAAGCCTCACCGGGTCAGCGTGCCCAGCGCACGCTGACCCCCGGACACGATCCCCAGAGAGGTGTGGCATGCAACCCATTGAAGGCATCGTTTTTGATCTCTACGGCACGTTGTACGACGTGCACTCCGTCGTCCAGGCCTGCGAAAGCGCCTACCCGGGCCAGGGTGAGGCCATCTCCCGCCTGTGGCGACAGAAGCAGCTCGAATACACCTGGCTGAGCAGCCTCATGGGCCGCTATGCCAGCTTCGAGCAACGAACCGAAGAAGCCCTGCGCTACACCTGCAAGCACCTGGGGCTCGCCACGGATGAAACCACTCTGCGGCAGCTCGGCCAGGCCTACCTGCACCTGGCTCCCCACCCGGACACGACCGCGGCCTTGCGGCGGCTGAAAGCAAGCGGCCTGCCCATGGCCATCGCCTCCAACGGCTCGCACCACTCCATCGAGCAGGTCGTCAGCCACTCGGACATGGGCTGGGCATTCGACCACCTGATCAGTGTCGAAACGGTCAAGGTGTTCAAGCCGGACAACCGCGTCTACAGCCTGGCCGAACAAACCATGGCCATCCCCAGGGACAGGCTGCTGTTCGTCTCGTCCAACAGTTGGGATGCGACCGGCGCCCGGCACTTCGGCTTTCCGGTGTGCTGGGTCAATCGTCAGGGGGCCGTGTTCGATGAATTGGGCGCCACCCCGACCCGTGAAGTACGTGACCTGGGCGAGATGAGCGACTGGCTGCTCGATTGAAGCTGTCCGCGCGAACGGCGCCCATGGATGATGGCCGGGGCGCCGTTCGGGCCAGGGCTGCTAGTGAACAAGGCGAATGCCGTCGATGCGTACCTGTTCCCCAGGCGAGAAGGCTTGCCCCGGCGTACGGAAACGCTCGCGAGTGCCGTCATCGTTTTTCACCCTGTAGGCGTTTTCACTCAGGCCCGCCGATGCCATCGCTGCGCGGTGGGCTCAGAGGTTGTCGCTGTCGGTCAGGTAATTGACCAGGCGCCGAAGCCAGGGCGCGATCAACAGCACCACCGGAATCATCATCAGCCAGGACAACACCCAGGCCTTCGACCAGTGCCCCATGAACCGTTCCACGGGAAACAGCGGACGGCTGGCAATTGCCGAGGCAATCGCACAGGTAATGGCCGACTGCAACAACGCAAAAAGATGGTGCCCGTGGCGTTTCGATAGCTTGATCACTGTACATGCCCCCTGGTTACGGGAAGCGCGCCATGCGCCTCCGCCTCGATGCCCTCAACGCGTGAACGCCACAAAGGCGCCTGGCATGGCTGTTATCCTGCCGCGAATGCGCACAGTGGTTTTATCCGTCCGTGCAGAACATTTTACCGATTGTCCCCACTGCGCATTCTATGCGGAACGAGCCTGGAGGCAATGCGCTCGCCTGGCCGGGTCATCGCGACCACCGATGAGTCACCGCGACCACAAAAACTCCAGGTCATAACGACAACAAAAATCACAACCTACTGTTTTTAAACAACTTATATACTGGCATGGTTTGTGTTCAGCACAGTGCTCACCCACTGAATGCAAGGACAAACCATGCAGCACAACGAATTCGACAATCGCCTGGCTGTGGTCACCGGTGCCAGCTCGGGCATCGGTTACGCGTTGACGACCGGCCTGCTCCAGGCCGGGGCCAGGGTGTTGGCCATGAGCCGTCACCAGGGTGAGCTGGGGGCTTTGCAGGAACACTACGGAGAACGACTGACCTGGCTTGAAGGCGACATCAGCCGCGCCGACGACCTCGCCAGGCTGGCCCGGTATGCGCACACCCTGGGCCCGATACACTACCTGGCCCCCAATGCCGGGATCGCCCAGTTGGCCGATGGCCTGGATGCCGCAGCCTTCGAGCGGCAATGGGCCGTCAATGGCGCGGGCGCGCTCAATACCCTGGCCAGCCTGAAAGCCCACCTGGCCCGCCCAGCCTCGGTCGTGTTCACCGGCACCTTTCTCTCGCAGGCAACCTTTCCCGGCCTCGCCGCCTACATTGCCTCCAAGGCGGCCCTGAAAGCCTTTGCGCGCAACCTGGCCGTCGAGCTGGCAGCCGACGACATCCGGGTCAACATGGTATCGCCAGGGCCCACGGCAACACCGATCTGGGGCACCCTGCAACTCAGCGACGACGCGCTGGCGGCGGTGGCCAAGACAGTGGAACAGCGTTTGTTGAATGGGGCATTTCTCGAACCCGCCATGATCGCCGACGCCATGCTGCACCTGCTGTCGCTGGGCGCACGGGGCATCCACGGGCAGGACCTGATCGTCGACAACGGCTACACCCTGCGCTGACCATGGCATGCGCCGGCAGGGCATATGCCCTGCGGTGCATGTTCATCGCAGCAAGGCCGCCATCAGGCGGCCGTCAGGCGCACTCAGGCAAACTGGCTGAACGACATATTGTCGTCCACATTATTGCCGGTACTGGCTGTGGTCGGACCACCCACCAGTTGGCCGCCCCAGGGATTGCTCTTCGGTTCGCCCTCATTGATGGCGACCTGCGAACGCTCCTTGATGGGGGAACCGCAGAATTCGGAAA
>DELY01000059.1:49765-137276 GCA_002354655.1 Pseudomonas sp. UBA2684 | reverse complement strand
TTGAAAACTGAAGATCTTTCGCGGCTAAATCCGCTCCCACGTGACGGCGGGCTTCATCAACAGTTAACGGGTACAGAGCCTTCATTACACCGCCGTCACCCCGAGCAACCAGGCTGTGGCCAGGGCGCCCAACAGGCAGGCCAACGCACCGCCAGCGGCTTGCCAGTAGAACTGCCGCGCCAATTCATCTTCGCCCGCGCACGACAAAATGAACGGCTGCGCCTCGCGCGGTTTACGCAACTGGTGCTGCGCCGGTTGCTGGCTCTGCTGGCGGTGGCGATCTTCGGCCTCCAACTGCGCGGCCAGGCGCACACGGTTCCATTCCAGCTCGTCGAGCTGACCGTTGCTGTCGCTGTCGAAGCGCTGCAACAGGCCGCTAAAATCGCCTTTCCATTCGCGAATCACCGTGTTCTGCGCCGCACGGCTGTCGAGGCCCTGGCGCCCGCCGCCGCTGCTGCAAAAATCGCCGATGGCGTACAGCGGCTGCCCGGCGTGCAAGCGCTCCTCGCTGTAACGGTAACTCTTGCCACTGCCCAGCCAGGCCAATAAGCCACTTTTGGCCGGCCCACGCGGGTGGCGCAGGTTGCCTTTCCACACCTCACGGGTCGCCGGCCGTACGTGCGCCCCACGCGGGTCGATCAGGCAGCGGCCGGTGCTGTCATCCAGCAGCAGCCAGGCCTCGCTACTACCACTTTCGACGACGCGCCAGGTGCGATTTTTGCCACTGCACTGGTACTCCTCGATCTTGAACCGCCACCACAGACACGGTTTGCCCGTTAGCGGGCCGACCACCGCGCTATCCGCCTGCTCATGCAGCACGCCGTAGAACTCGGCATAGCCCTGCGCCGCCGAGCGGATTTTCGAGGTCGGCGTATCCAGCAAATGCCGCGCCTGCACCAAGCGGCGCAGGCACCACCAGGCACCACCGGCCGTGGCGCCAACACTGAACGCCAGACTGAGCAACTGCCCTTCAAGCACCACGGCTCAGCTGAACAGCGCGTTGAGGTCGACGTCGGCCTTTTCCGCCTCGCTGAACTCCAGCAACTCGGCCGCCTGGAAGCCGAACGCGCGGGCGATCAGCACATCGGGAAACTGCTCGATGCGCACGTTGTTCAGGTTGACCGCCTCGTTATACAGCTCGCGGCGGTCGGCGATACCGTGCTCCAGACCACTGATGCGCTGTTGCAAGTGCTGGAAACTGTCGTTGGCCTTCAGCTCCGGGTAGTTCTCGGCCAACGCGAACAGCTGGCTAAGGCCCGCGCGCAGGCCGCTTTCCGCCTGCCCAAGGGCGCCGATGTCGCCCTTCTCGCGGGCGCTGGACACCGCCTGGCGCGCCGCGATCACCCGCTCCAGCGTGGTGCGCTCGTGCTGCATGTACTGTTTGCAGGTTTCCACCAGCTTGGGCAGCTCCTCGTGGCGCTGCTTGAGCAGCACATCGATATTCGCCCAGGCCTTGCTCACCCCGTGCTTCAAGCGCACCAGGCCGTTGTAGAGGCTCACCGCGTAGGCGGCGAGCAGAATCAGAATCACGAGAACGGCGACGCTGGTGAGGCTCATGCGGTTTTCTCCATAACGACGGACCATAACGGCGGCAGGCAGATGTGTGCTGGCATTCTAGCGGCATCGCCTGCGCGGCACGGAGACCCCGCGCACGAGATTTATGCGATTTAGGTACAACGACCCTTTGCGCAAAATGCAAATCTTTCGCATTATGTTGCAGTTTTTCGTGCGCAGCCGCGTACGTCTCTCACTTCCCACGCAAAGGACTTCGTCATGATTCGTATGCCCCTGGCTTCAGCCAGCCTGCTGGCCATTGCTATTTCCCTCGCCGGTTGCGGCGAAGACAAGGCGCCTGCCAGCCAAGCCGCGGCGCCTGCCGCCACCAGCGCCAGCGCACCAGTCGCAGCGTCCAAGCAGATCGACGAAGCCGCCGCCAAAGCGGTAGTCGCGCATTACGCCGACCTGGCCCTGGCCGTGTTCAGCGATGCCGCCAGCACCGGCAAAGCCCTGCAAAGCGCCATCGACGCCCTGCTCACCACCCCGAATGACGACACCCTGAAAGCCGCCCGCGAAGCCTGGCTGGCCGCACGCGTGCCGTACATGCAGACGGAAGTATTCCGTTTCGGCAACGCCGTGGTCGACGACTGGGAAGGCCAACTGAACGCCTGGCCGCTGGACGAAGGCCTGATCGACTACGTCGCCAGCGACTACCAGCACGCGCTGGGCAACCCAGGCGCCAGCGCCAATATCATCGCCAACACCGCGCTGCAGGTCGGCGAAGACCAGCTCGATGTCACCACCATCACCCCGGAACTGCTGGCCAGCCTGAATGAACTGGGCGGCTCCGAAGCCAACGTCGCCACCGGCTACCATGCCATCGAATTCCTGCTCTGGGGCCAGGACCTCAACGGCAGCGGCCCAGGTGCCGGCGAGCGTCCGGCCAGCGACTTCGTGGTCGGTGAAGGCGCTACCGGTGGCAACAACGAGCGCCGTCGCGCGTTCATCAAGGCGGCTACCGACCTGCTGGTCAGCGACCTCGATGCCATGGTTGTGCAGTGGCAGGCCGGCAATGCCGACAACTACCGCGCTACGCTTGAAGCCGAGTCGGCCGAAAACGGCCTGCGCAAGATGCTCTTCGGCATGGGCAGCCTGTCCCTCGGCGAACTGGCCGGCGAGCGCATGAAGGTCGCGCTGGAAGCCAACTCCACCGAAGACGAGCACGACTGCTTCAGCGACAACACCCACAACTCGCACTTCTACAACGGCAAAGGTATTCGTAACGTTTACCTGGGCGAGTACCAGAAAGTCGACGGCACCACCCTGACCGGCCCGAGCCTGTCCTCCCTGGTCGCCAAGGCCGACGCCGCAGCGGACAACACCCTGAAAGCCGACCTCGAAGCCACTGAAGGCAAGCTGCAGGCTCTGGTCGCCAGCGCTAACAATGGCAAGCACTTCGATCAGCTGATCGCCGCCGACAACGCCGAAGGCCAGCAGATCGTGCGTGACGCCATCGCCGCGCTGGTCAAGCAGACCGGTGCGATCGAGCAGGCGGCCGGTAAGCTGGGCATCAGCGATCTGAATCCGGATACCGCTGACCACCAGTTCTAAGGAAACGCTGGGCAAAAGCCGATGCGATCGCAAGATCGCATCGGCTTTTTTCTGCCTGCCATGTGACTACAGCAGTTTTTCAACAGCCCGCTAACGCAAATCCGTCTTATTTAAATTAAGTTAGCCTGCTAAGATTGCCGCCCTGATGTCTCTTGCGGATCTTTGTCGATGCTTGTGCTGTTCCGTCGTCTACGGCCGTTGCCGGCCGTGTGCCTGATGCTCGGCCTGGTCGCCTGTGACCAGGCGCCGCGCTTCACCGCCGCCGAACCTGGCGAGGCGCTTTCCGCCGGCAGCACCACGGTGTTCAAGCGCGACCACAACGCCTTCTCCCTGCCCTCGGCCAACCTCGCGCCGAGCCGGCGCCTGGATTTCAGCGTCGGCAACAGCTTTTTCCGCAACCCCTGGGTGATCGCCCCCGCGACCACCACCGCCCGCGACGGCCTCGGCCCCCTGTTCAACACCAACGCCTGCCAGAACTGCCACATCAAGGATGGTCGCGGCCACCCGCCTGGGCCGGACGCGGTCAGTGCCGCCTCGATGCTGGTACGTCTGTCGCTGCCCGCCGGCGCCGAACACGCCGAGGTGCTCAAGCGCCTGGGCGTCGTCCCCGAGCCCAGCTATGGCGCGCAGCTGCAAGACATGGCCAACCCCGGCGTCGCCCCCGAGGGCAAGGTGCGGGTCAGCTACACCACGCAAACCGTGGCGTTTGCCGATGGCAGCACGGTCGAGCTGCGCCACCCGAGCTTGCAGATCAGTCAGCTCGGCTACGGCGCGCTGCACCCGCACACGCAATTCTCCGCGCGTATCGCGCCGCCGATGATTGGCCTGGGCCTGCTCGAAGCGATTCCCGAGGCGGCAATCCTGGCCAATGCCGACCCGCAAGATGCCGATGGCGATGGTATTTCCGGGCGCGCCAACCGGGTCTGGGACGATGCCCGGCAACAGACCGCACTCGGTCGCTTCGGCTGGAAAGCCGGGCAACCGACGCTCAACCAGCAGAACGCCCACGCCTTCGCCAACGACATGGGCTTGACCAGCCGCCTGCTGCCGCACGACCAGTGCACGCTGGCGCAAAGCGACTGCCGGGCCGCGCCGCATGGCGGCGAGCCGGAAGTCAGCGACACGATTCTCGCCAGCGTGCTGTTCTACAGCCGCAACCTGGCGGTGCCGGCGCGGCGCCAGGTCGACGACGCTCAGGTGCTGGCCGGCAAGAGCCTGTTCCATCAAGCCGGCTGCCAGGGCTGCCACACCCCGCAATTCACCACCGCCAGCGACGCCGCCGAACCGGAGCTGGCCAACCAGACGATTCGCCCCTATACCGACCTGTTGCTGCACGACATGGGCCCAGGGCTGGCGGACAACCGCGCCGAGTTCCTCGCCAATGGCCGCGAATGGCGCACGCCGGCGCTGTGGGGCATCGGCCTGACCGAGACGGTCAACGGGCATACCCAGTTCCTGCATGACGGCCGCGCGCGCAACCTGCTGGAAGCCATCGTCTGGCACGGCGGCGAAGCCGAGCAGGCAAAACAACAGGTGCTGACCTTCACCGCCGACGAGCGCGCCGCGCTGTTGGCCTTTTTGAACTCGCTGTAAGGAGCCACCCATGATCCGCTCGTCGTTCACCCTCGCCCTGCTGGGCCTGGCGCTCAGCGCCTGCACCCCGACCGACCCGCAGCAGCAGGTCAGCGCCGCGTTGGCCGATGGCGTGTTGCTGCCGGCTTACAGCACCTGGGCCGAGGCCGACCGGCAACTGGCCGGCAGCGGCCAGGCCTTCTGTGCCGGCACCCAGGATCTGAGCGAGGCGCGCCAGGCGTTCCTCGCGGCGCAAAGTGCCTGGGCGGGCTTGCAGCCCTTGCTGCTCGGCCCGCTGGCCGAAGGCAACCGCGCCTGGCAAGTGCAGTTCTGGCCGGACAAGAAGAACCTGGTGGCGCGCCAGGTGGAGGCGCTGATCAAGAGCAAACCGGCGTTGACCCCCGCCGACCTGGATAAATCCAGCGTGGTGGTGCAAGGCCTGACCGCCTACGAATACCTGCTGTTCGACCCGGCCATCGACCTTAACGACGCCACGCAAAAAGCCCGCTACTGCCCGCTGCTCAGCGCCATCGGCCAGCACCAGCAAGTCCTCGCCGCCGACGTATTGACCCAGTGGCAGGCCAAGGACGGCATGGCCGCACAGCTGCAGAGCTTCCCCAATGCGCGTTACGCCGAACCCGCCGAAGCGGTGGCCGAGCTGCTGCGCACCCAGGTCAGCGCCATCGACGGCCTGAAGAAAAAACTCGGCACCCCGCTCGGCCGCCAGAGCAAAGGTCAACCGCAGCCGTACCAGGCCGAAGCCTGGCGCAGCAAGGCCAGCCTGGCCAACCTCGCCGCCAGCCTGGCCAGCGCCGAGCGCATCTGGCATGGCGCCGAACAGGATGGCGTGCAGGCCCTGCTCGGCAGCGACCAAACCGACCTCAAGCAACGCCTCGACGCCGCCTACAGCGACACCCGTCAGCGCCTGGCCGCACTGGAGCGTCCGCTGGGCGAACTGCTCGGCGATGCCGCCGGCCGCGAAGAGCTGAACGCGCTGTACGACAGCCTCAACGCCTTGCATCGTCTGCATGAAGCCGAACTGGCGAAAACCCTGGGCATTCAACTGGGCTTCAACGCCCACGACGGCGACTGAACCATGCAGATCAACCGCAGGGCCTTCCTCGGCCTCACCGGCGCGGCGCTGGCCGCCACGGCAGCGGCCGCCGGCACTCTTGGCGGCTGGACGTTGATGCACAACGACGCACAACCGCTGCTGCTGTCGGCGCGCAACGATGCCGCCGGTCGGCATTACGCCGTGGGCTACCGCCTGGATGGCAGCCAGGTGTTCGCCACCGCGGTCAACGAGCGTTGTCATGACGTGGTGCCGCACCCGAGCCTGCCGCTGGCGCTGTTCGTCGGTCGCCGGCCGAGCACCCAGAGCTACCTGATCGACACCCGCGACGGCCGTCTGCTGCACACCCTGCACACACCAGCGCACCGGCATTTCTACGGCCATGCGGTGTTCCACCGCAATGGCGAGTGGCTGTACGCCACCGAGAACGACACCAGCGACCCCGGTCGCGGGGTGATCGGCGTCTACCGTCTCGCCGGTCAGCGCCCGGAAAACCGGCGCCTGCAGCGCAACGGTGAGCTGTCCAGCCATGGCGTCGGCCCGCACCAGTTGCTGTGGATGCCCGACGGCGACACCCTGGTAATCGCCAATGGCGGCATCCGTACCGAAGCCGACAGCCGCGTGGAAATGAACCTCGACGCCATGGAGGCCAGCCTGGTGCTGCTCGGCCGCGACGGCACGCTGCACAGCAAGGAGCAGTTGCCCGAACGGATGAACAGCGTGCGCCACCTGGCGGTCGCCAGCGATGGCACCGTGGTCAGCGGCCAGCAGTACATGGGCGAAGCCAGCGATGCCGCGCCGCTGCTGGCGATCAAACGACCGGGGCAGGCGTTCCAGGCGTTCCCACTGGGCGAAGCGCAGCGCCTGGCGATGAATCAATACACCGCCAGCGTGGCGATCCATAGCGAACTGCGCCTGCTGGCGTTGACCGCGCCACGCGGTAACCGGGTATTCATCTGGGATCTGGACAGCGCCGCGCTGCGTCTCGACGCGCCGCTGCCCGACTGCGCCGGTGTCGGCGCGGTCGCCGAGGGCTTCGTGGTCAGCTCGGGCCAGGGGCGCTGCCGTCTGTATGACTGTCGCAGCGCGCAGATCGCCACCCGCCCGCTGCAACTGCCCGCCGGGCTGTGGGACAACCACCTGCGCCTGGCGTAGACGCGCCAACACACGCCGCCGCTCAAGAGCGGCGGCGCCAGACCGACCTATACTTCTGCCAGCCGTCGCGCCACAGCGCCACATGGACGTCATCTCAGCGCATTACCCTGGACGGCTCGGCAACCCTTCCACCCGTTCTTTCGAGGCGTCGACCATGTCCTTGCAGCGTTCCCTGCGCGCACAAATTCTCACCCTGCTCGGCGGCAGCCTGCTGCTGATCCTGCTGATCGCCCTGGCGTGCTTCAGCTTTCTCTCCAATGGCATCCAGTCTTACCGTGGCCTGGTCGACGGCACGCTACAGGCCTCGCGCCTGGTGGACAGCGCCAACCTCGAATTCAAGGTGCAGGTACAGGAGTGGAAAAACGTCCTGTTGCGCGGCAAGAACCCCGCCGACCTGGAGAAATACTGGGCGCAGTTCCAGGCCCAGGAGAGCAAGGTGCAGGCCCTACTCGCGCAGCTTGCCGAGCAGCAACAAGACGCCGACCTGAAAACCCAGGTCGAACGCCTGCGCCGTGAACACCAGACCATGGGCAGCGCTTACCGCAAGGGCCGTGACGCCTTTCTCGCCGCAGGTGCCGAGCCGACTGCCGGCGATGCCGCGGTCAAAGGCATCGACCGCGCCGCCAGCGAACAGATGACCACCCTGGTCAAGCAACTCAGCCAGCGTGGCCAGGAGCAGTCCGTGGCCATCAGCGCTGCCGCCAGCCAGACGGTCCAGCTCGGCTTGGCGGTGATGCTGGTGTCCAGCCTGCTGATCGGCTTGTTCAGCCTGTGGCTGGTCAACCGCAGCCTGATCAACCCGATCCGCGAGTTGATCGAGCACATCGCCCAACTCAGCCGCGGCAACTTCGGCCAGCGCGTCGACACCAGCCGCCGCGACGAACTCGGCCGTCTGGCCGTGGCCGCCAACACCCTGCGTGACTTCCTCGCCGACACCTTCAGCCGCCTGCAACGCAGCACCGCCGACCTGGACAACGCCAGCGGCGAACTCAACGCCATCGCCACGCTGATGGCCCAAGGCACCCGCGAGCAATTCCAGCGTACCGATCAGGTCGCCACGGCCATGCACGAAATGTCCGCCACTGCCCAGGAAGTCGCGCGCCATGCGGCCGAAGCCGCGCACGCGGCAGACGACGCGGACCGCTCGGCGCAACAGGGCGAGCAGGTCATGCAATCGACCATCCACACCATCACCGGCATGCGCGGCGAGATCGCCAACACCGCCGCCGTCATCCGCCGCCTGGAAAGCGACAGCGGGCGCATCGGCAAGGTCCTCGAAGTGATTCGCGGCATCGCCGAACAGACCAACCTGCTGGCGCTGAATGCCGCCATCGAGGCCGCGCGTGCCGGCGACGCCGGGCGCGGTTTCGCGGTGGTCGCCGACGAGGTGCGCACCCTGGCCCAGCGCACCGCCGAATCCACCGCGGAAATCCACCAGATCATCGACACCGTGCAAACCGGCGCAGTGAATGCCGTGCGCGCCATCGAGAGCGGGCAGAGCCGCAGCGAAGAAGGCGTCGAACAGGTCACCGCTGCCGGCGCCATGCTGCAACGCATCACTACCGCCATCGAAGCGATCCGCGACATGAACCGGCAGATCGCCACCGCCGCCGAAGAGCAGACCTCGGTGGCCGAGGACATTTCGCGCAACCTCACCGAGATCACCGCCATCGCCACCACCAACCAGGAAAACGTGCAACGCACCGAAGCCGCCAGCCAAAACCTGCATGCCTTGTCCGGCCAGCTCAGCGAGGTCACCCAACGCCTCAGCGCCTGATTGCCATGACGCCGCTGCGCCACCCAAGCAGCGGCGTCAGCGCTTCGCCGAGCCGAGCCGAGCCGAGCCGAGCCGGTAAGTGGCACCGATAAAGCGGGCAAATTGCCAGCATCTACGGGCAATTTCGGTGATTTATCGGACACTTCGTTGCGTAAATCCGCCCTCGCAATCTTTTGCAAATCCGCCTCTTTGACTTGCCTCCACAGGGGTACTAATGTGCCCGTCTTGCCTATTCCCAGGCCCCATTTGCCTTGCCAAGGAACCGGAATATGTTGCTCCGCCGCATGCTCATCATGCTGGGCGTCGTCGCCCTCGTGGTGCTCGCCCTCGCCGCCTACAAAGGCTTGTCGATTTATCAACAGGTGCAGCAGTTCTCGGTACCGCAGCCCGCCATCAGCGTGGCCGCGGCGCAGGCTATCGAGCGCCCATGGCAGAGCCGCCTGCCGGCCATCGGCACGCTGAAGGCCTTTCAGGGTGTCGACCTGACCGTGGAAGTCGGCGGCACCGTAAGCGACGTACTGTTTCTCTCCGGCGAGAAAATCAGCCTCAAGCAGCCGCTGATCCAGATGGACAGCGCCGTCGAACAGGCCAGCCTGGCCACCGCCGAGGCCGAACTGGGCCTGGCGCGCGTCGAGTTCGAGCGGGGCCGCAGCCTGGTCAGCCGTTCGAACATTTCCAAGAGCGAGTTCGACCGCCTGTCCGCCGAACTGCAAAAGGCCAACGCCAGCGTCGCCCAACTCAAAGCCCTGCTGGGGAAAAAGCGCATCCTCGCACCGTTCGCCGGCACCATCGGCATCCGCCAGGTCGATGTCGGCGACTACCTGTCCTCCGGCACCACCATCGCGACCTTGCAGGACCTGTCCAGGCTGTTCGTCGACTTCTTCCTGCCGGAGCAAGCCGTGCCCAAACTGGCCATCGGCGAACGCGTGCGCTTCAGCGTCGCGGCGTATCCCGGCGAAGTGTTCGAAGGCGCCATCGCCGCGATCAACCCCAAGGTCGAAGACACCACGCGCAACGTGCAGGTGCGCGCGATGCTGGATAACCCGGACCACAAGTTGCTGCCGGGCATGTTCGCCAACCTGGAAGTGTTGCTGCCAGGCGAGCAGACCGTGGTGGTGGTGCCGGAAACCGCGATCACCTACACCCTCTACGGCAACTCGGTGTACGTGGTCGGCGAGAAGCAAGGCGACGACGGCCAGGTGGTCAAAGACGCCAAAGGCCAGGCCGAGTTGATGGTCGAGCGACGCTTCGTCGAAACCGGCGAGCGCCGCGAAGGCCAGGTGGTGATCCACAAGGGCCTGGCGGCTGGCGAGCAGGTGGTCACCGCCGGCCAGCTCAAGCTGGATAACGGCGCCCATGTCGCCATCGCCGCCGACCCGGCCAACGCCGCAAACAGCCAGCCCGGCGTCGCGCAATAAGCGACGCCGGCGTAAAGGAACTGACTCATGGCTTTTACCGATCCGTTTATCCGTCGCCCGGTACTGGCGACGGTGGTCAGCCTGCTGATTATCCTGCTCGGCTTGCAGGCGTTCAGCAAACTGACCATCCGCCAGTACCCGCAGATGGAGAACGCCCTGATCACGGTGACCACCGCCTACCCCGGGGCCAACGCCGAGACCATTCAGGGCTACATCACCCAGCCGCTGCAACAGAGCCTGGCCAGCGCCGAGGGCATCGACTACATGACCTCGGTGAGCCGGCAAAACGTGTCGATCATCTCGATCTACGCGCGCATCGGCGCCGATAGCGACCGTTTGTTCACCGAACTGCTGGCCAAGGCCAACGAGGTGAAGAACCAGCTGCCACAGGATGCCGAAGACCCGGTACTGAGCAAGGAGGCGGCCGACGCCTCGGCGTTGATGTACATCAGTTTCTACAGCGATGAACTCTCCAACCCGCAGATCACCGATTACCTGTCACGGGTGATCCAGCCCAAGCTGGCGACGCTGCCCGGCATGGCCGAGGCGGAAATCCTCGGCAACCAGGTGTTCGCCATGCGCCTGTGGCTCGACCCGGTGAAGATGGCCGCCTACAGCGTCACCGCCAGCGACGTCAACGACGCGGTGCGCGAGTACAACTTCCTCGCCGCCGCCGGTGAGGTGAAGGGCGAGTACGTGGTCACCAGCATCAATGCCGAGACCGATCTGAAGTCCGCCGAGGCCTTCGCCGCCATTCCGCTGAAGACCGTGGGCGACAGCCGTGTGCTGCTGCGCGATGTGGCGCGAGTGGAGATGGGCGCGGAAAACTACGACTCGATCAGCTCGTTCGACGGCACGCCGTCGGTGTATATCGGCATCAAGGGCACGCCGAGCGCCAACCCGCTGGACGTGATCAAGGAAGTACGCAAGATCATGCCGGAGCTGGAGGCCCAGTTGCCGCCGAACCTGAAAGTCTCCATCGCCTACGACGCCACCCTGTTTATCCAGGCCTCGATCGACGAAGTGGTGAAGACCCTCGGCGAAGCGGTGCTGATCGTCATCGTCGTGGTGTTCCTGTTCCTCGGTGCGTTCCGCTCGGTGCTGATCCCGGTGATCACCATCCCGCTGTCGATGATCGGCGTGCTGTTCTTCATGCAACTGATGGGCTACTCGATCAACCTGCTGACCCTGCTGGCCATGGTCTTGGCCATCGGCCTGGTGGTGGACGACGCCATCGTCGTGGTGGAGAACATCCACCGGCATATCGAGGACGGCAAGACGCCGTTCGACGCAGCCATCGAAGGCGCGCGGGAGATCGCCGTGCCGGTGGTGTCGATGACCGTCACCCTGGCGGCGGTGTACGCGCCCATCGGCTTCCTCGAAGGCCTCACCGGGGCACTGTTCAAGGAGTTCGCCCTGACCCTGGCGGGCGCGGTGATCATCTCCGGCATCGTCGCCCTGACGCTGTCGCCGATGATGTGCGCCAAGCTGCTGCGCCACGAGGAAAATCCCTCGGGTTTGGCGCACAAGCTCGACCAGATCTTCGAGCGCCTGAAACGCAGTTATCAGCGCACCTTGCATGGCACCCTGAACACCCGGCCGGTGGTGGTGGTGTTCGCCATGATCGTCATGTGCCTGATTCCGGTGCTGCTCAGCTTCACCAAAAGCGAGCTGGCGCCGGAAGAGGACCAGGGCATCATCTTTATGATCGCCAATGCGCCGCAGCCAACCAACCTGGAGTACCTGAACAGGTACACCGACGAGTTCGTGGCGATCTTCAAGGAATTCCCCGAGTACTACTCGTCGTTCCAGATCAATGGCTTCAACGGCGTGCAGTCGGGCATCGGCGGCTTCCTGCTGACGCCCTGGGACGACCGCGAACGCACCCAGATGGAGATTCTCCCCGAGGTGCAAGGGCGCCTGGCGCAAATCCCCGGTTTGCAAATCTTCGGCTTCAACCTGCCCTCCTTGCCCGGCACCGGCAGCGGCCTGCCGTTCCAGTTCGTGATCAACACGCCGAACGATTACGAGTCGCTGTTACAGGTCACCGAGAAGATCAAGCAACGCGCCGAGCAGTCTGGCAAGTTCGCCTTCCTCGATGTCGACCTGGCGTTCGACAAACCGGAAGTGGTGGTCGAGATCGACCGCGAGAAAGCCGCGCAGATGGGCGTGTCGATGCAGGATCTCGGCCTGACCCTGGCCAGCCTGCTCGGCGAAGGCGAGATCAATCGCTTCACCATCGACGGGCGCAGCTACAAGGTGATCGCCCAGGTCGAGCGCGCCTACCGCGACAATCCGGGCTGGCTCGGCAGCTACTACGTGAAGAGCGAGAGCGGCGCGATGCTGCCGTTGTCGACCCTGATCAGCGTCAGCGACCGTGCCCGACCAACCCAGCTGAACCAGTTCCAGCAGCTCAACTCGGCGATCATTCAGGGCTTCCCGATCGTCAGCATGGGCGAGGCAATCGAGGCGGTACAACAGATCGCCGAGGAGGAAGCCCCCGCCGGTTTCGCCTTTGACTATGCCGGTGCCTCGCGCCAGTACGTGCAGGAAGGCAGCGCGCTGTACGTGACCTTCGGCCTGGCCCTGGCCTTGATCTTCCTGGTGCTGGCGGCGCAGTTCGAGAGCTTCCGCGATCCGCTGGTGATCCTGGTCACCGTGCCGCTGTCGATCTGTGGCGCGCTGATCCCGCTGTTCCTCGGCTTCTCCAGCATGAACATCTACACCCAGGTGGGCTTGGTGACGCTGATCGGCCTGATCACCAAACACGGCATCCTGATCGTCGAGTTCGCCAACCAACTGCGCCGCGACAAAGGCCTGTCGCGCCGCGAAGCGGTCGAGGAAGCGGCGGCGATTCGCCTGCGTCCGGTGTTGATGACCACCGCGGCGATGGTCTTCGGCATGGTGCCGCTGATCCTCGCCAGCGGCGCTGGTGCGGTGAGCCGCTTCGACATCGGCCTGGTGATCGCCACCGGCATGTCGGTCGGCACGCTGTTCACCCTGTTCGTGCTGCCCTGCGTGTACAGCCTACTGGCCCAGCCCGATGCAAAACCGCTAGCGCAGTCGGTCGGCGCAGGCTGATCGGTCACTCCGCTGAGCGCTAGAAAGCAGAAAGCCCCGCAATTGCGGGGCTTTCCTTTGGGCCTGATTTTTAGCTGTGCTTTTTCAACCCTGGGAACGCATGCCCTGGGACAGGCCGAACATAAACAACAGCAAGTCTTGGTCCGGCCGCAACTGCTCGACCACGCGGGCCTGCGGCGGTAACGGGCAGTAGCCCAAACCGTTTTGGGTCAGCACTTCAGGGCTCGACTCTTGCCAGGCGGCGGCCGCGATCGAGGCCACGCCAAGCGCAGCAACGAAAAACAAACCTCGTGCGATTTCTAACTTCATCACTGCAACCTCTTGATAGCGCTGCCAAACGCTGTTTGCTAACCCTAGATCACTGATTACCCGCACGACGCCTTACACGACGAACGGTAACCGCCTACATACCCAGGCTTGCCGGGGCGGCTCATTCACACCAGCAGCGTTGGAGCAACGCCGGCCGCAATGGTTCCGCAACGCACCAGTAACACTCGCCAGTCACCTTACTGCCCACTGTTGTTGCCGGCCTGCCGTACCACGCAGTAACAGACCAACGGCCAGGCAAGCGCAAAAACAGTCGCAAAAAAATTCACCGTCACGCGGATAACCGCATGCCAGAGCACATCCCAGTGAGATAAAGCCGAAGAAGCCGAGCGGTGCAGACAGCACCCTAGCCAACTGACGCGCACCAATCCGATAGCGCAGTTAAACCTAAGCAATTGGCATACCGGCTTTTCCAGCAGCACCCGCCTGAGCTTTTGATTCACCCAGAAAAACGAAAACCCCGCGACAAGCGCGGGGTTTTCGGTGCAACTCAGGGTGCCGGCTGGCTTACATCATGCCGCCCATGCCACCCATACCGCCCATGCCGCCCATATCAGGCATGCCGGCGCCGCCCTTCTCTTCAACCACTTCGGCGATCATCGCTTCGGTGGTGATCATCAGGCTGCCAATGGACGCAGCTGCTTGCAGCGCCGAACGGGTGACCTTGGCCGGATCGAGAATACCCATCTCGATCATGTCGCCGTAGGTGTCGGTTGCGGCGTTGAAGCCGTAGTTGCCCGAACCCTGCTTGACCTTGTCGACCACTACGCTTGGCTCGCCGCCAGCGTTGGAAACGATCTGACGCAGCGGTGCTTCGACAGCACGACGCAGCAACGCGATACCCACGTCCTGATCGGCGTTGTCGCCTTTCAGCTCGCTGATGGCCTGCAGAGCGCGCACCAGTGCTACGCCACCGCCAGGTACCACGCCTTCTTCAACGGCTGCGCGGGTCGCGTGCAGGGCGTCGTCAACGCGGGCTTTCTTCTCTTTCATTTCAACTTCGGTGCCGGCACCGACTTTGATCACCGCAACACCGCCAGCCAGCTTGGCCAGACGCTCTTGCAGCTTCTCTTTGTCGTAGTCGGACGAGGTGTCTTCAACCTGCTTGCGGATCTGCGCAACGCGGGCTTCGATATCAGCCTGAACGCCAGCACCGTCGATGATGGTGGTGTTCTCTTTGCTCAGGATCACACGCTTGGCGTTACCCAGGTGCTCCAGGGTGGCGCTTTCCAGGCTCAGACCGATCTCTTCGGAGATGACGGTACCGCCAGTCAGAACGGCGATGTCCTGCAGCATGGCCTTGCGACGATCACCGAAGCCCGGTGCCTTGACGGCTGCGACTTTGACGATGCCACGCATGTTGTTGACGACCAGGGTAGCCAGGGCTTCGCCCTCAACGTCTTCGGCAACGATCAGCAGCGGACGACCGGCTTTGGCAACGGCTTCCAGCACCGGCAGCATTTCGCGGATGTTGGAGATTTTCTTGTCGACCAGCAGGATCAGCGGGCCGTCGAGTTCGGCGACCATGGTGTCCGGCTTGTTGATGAAGTACGGCGACAGGTAGCCACGGTCGAACTGCATGCCTTCAACAACCGACAGTTCGTTTTCCAGGCCCGAGCCTTCTTCAACGGTGATCACGCCTTCTTTACCGACTTTTTCCATGGCTTCGGCAATGATTTCGCCGATGGAGCTGTCGGAGTTAGCGGAGATCGAACCCACCTGAGCGATGGCTTTAGTGTCAGCGCAAGGCTTGGACAGCTTCTTCAGCTCAGCAACGATGGCGATGGTCGCCTTGTCGATACCGCGCTTGAGGTCCATCGGATTCATGCCGGCAGCGACGGCTTTCAGGCCTTCGTTGACGATGGCTTGAGCCAGAACGGTGGCGGTGGTGGTGCCGTCGCCAGCGTCATCGTTGGCACGCGAAGCAACGTCTTTAACCAGCTGCGCACCCATGTTCTCGAAGCGATCTTTCAGCTCGATTTCTTTGGCAACGGAAACGCCGTCCTTGGTGATGGTCGGAGCGCCGAAGCTCTTCTCGATGATCACGTTACGGCCTTTCGGGCCGAGGGTCGCTTTAACCGCGTCAGCCAGGACGTTGACACCGGCGAGCATTTTCTTACGGGCGGAGTCGCCGAATTTAACTTCTTTAGCAGCCATGATGATGATTCCTCAAATTCGTTTGGGTAGAACGCAGTGCGGTGTGCAGGCGGAAATCAGGCTTCGACAACGGCCAGGATTTCGCTCTCGCCCATCACCAGCAGGTCTTCGCCGTCGACTTTGACGGTGTTGCTGCCGGAGTAAGGGCCAAACACCACTTTGTCGCCGACTTTAACGGCCAGTGGGCGCACTTCGCCGTTGTCCAGCACGCGACCGGTGCCAACAGCGACGATTTCGCCCTGGTTCGGCTTCTCGGCAGCGGAACCTGGCAGCACGATGCCGCCTGCGGTTTTGGTCTCTTCTTCGCTGCGACGAATTACGACGCGGTCATGCAGAGGACGAAGCTTCATTGTCGATCTCTCCCAATTAGGTGGTTTACAGCGGCCGGCACGTTGACCGGCGGGTTAGCAAAGCCCGGCAGTGCCGGTTGCGTTGCACGAGGCACAACGCGGAAGTCTGTTCTGCCGAAACCGACAGAAAACCTTGCGGTGACCGCTACATAAGGGCGCGCCAGGGTATTTCAAGGGTAATCGATGATTTTTTTTACGCGTCAGAGCGACTCGCAGCAACTATCGGCATGGGCTTTAGCGAGCGGCGCAACGGATGAATCATGCAAGCCTTCGCGGCATACCCGCGCCCTCATCCAGCGCTTCGCGCCAGCGTCTCCCGGCGGGAGACGGTCATAGAAGAGGTGGCGGCGCTGCGCGCCTTTCAGATTAATCGCGGCGCTCGTACTCGCCTTCCAACACATTCGGTCGGGCCGCACTCGGACGGTGTTGCCCGGTACGCGCGGCCAGGTCATCGGCAAAAGCGCGCTGACGCATAGCTTGTTCGGCGGCGCGCAGGCGCACCTTATTCACCAGCATGCGACGGGTGAACGGGATCAGGCACAGCACCCCGAAGATATCGCTGATAAATCCCGGCAGCAGCAGCAAACCGCCACCAACGGCAATCAGCAAGCCTTCGAGCATTTCCTGCTCGGGCAGTTCGCCGCGCGCCAATTTCTCGCGCGCACGCCACGCCGTGGCAACACCGGCGACACGCAGCAGAACGCTGCCAAGCACCGCGGTACCGATCACCAGCAACAGGGTCGGCAAAACGCCGATCATGCTGCCGACCTGAATCAACAGCGCCAGTTCGATGATCGGAAACAGCAGAAATAACAACAGAAAAGCACGCATCAAGGGTTCCTTCGCGGAAGAACAGCTTCCAGTTAATGAGAAGTATGGGGGTTTGCGCTTAATTCAAGCTGAAGCCGGACCATCGGTCGGCCAGGTTGCTGCGTGCGCCAGCTGCACCAAGGCCTGACGCACCGCGCCCGGACTGTTACAGGATGTTGGAAACGCCAGCCAGTAAAGGCCTTGACCGATGCGCAGGTGGAAACCTTCGCTGTCGATGCCAACCAGCTCGGCGGGGACATGCTTCGGCAGGCCCGCCAGCGCAACGTAATGGGCAATCGCACTGGCGTGGTCCTGATTCATGTGCGCGATCATGCCCTGCTCGCTGTCGCCGGCGAAGGTGTTTTCCAGCGCGACCTGATCCAGCCAGTGGATCGCCCCGAAACCGCCGATATAACGCCAACGCACCGGCGCCAGCACCCAGAAATCGAAGTCATGCGCCTGGTGGTAGTTCTGCGAATCGGGGAAAAAGCGGTAGTAGCGCGCGGCGGCGGCAGCAATCGCCGCCGGATCATGCAACTGGCGGGCTTCGGCGAGCAGGGTCAAGCGGCCGACCGCTTGCACGTCCTCGGCCCCCCGTTCGCCGACAAACAGCGAACACTTGGCGTCCTGCTTGAGATTATGGGTGTGCTGGGCGATACGGCTGATCAAGATCAGCGGCCAGCCTTGGCCGTCCAGGCAATACGGCACCACTGATCCGAAAGGAAAGCCCGGCATGGCTTTCGAGTGGGTGGAGAGCACCCCTCGGTATTCCTTGAGCAGCAATTCTCGGGCATGCTTGCCGGCTTTCACGCTCACCTTATGACTCCTCGCAAAGAATCCGTCACTAACGGACAGGCGCCTAGAATAGCGGTTACAGGGCCAGCGGGGTTAATCACGCAGCATCTTGAGGGGAAAAACATGCAGCTCAACGACAAGGTCATCATCATCACCGGCGGCTGTCAGGGCCTGGGCCGCGCCATGGGTGAATACCTGGCTGGCAAAGGCGTCAAACTGGCGCTGGTCGACCTGAATCAGGAAAAACTCGACGACGCGGTGGCCGCTTGCAAATCCCATGGTGTCGAGGCGCGCGCATACCTGTGCAACGTGGCCAACGAAGAGCAGGTGACCCATATGGTCGCCCAGGTTGCCGAGGACTTCGGCGCGATCAACGGCCTGGTAAACAATGCCGGCATTCTGCGCGACGGCCTGACCATCAAGGTCAAGGACGGCGAGATGAGCAAAATGAGCCTGGCGCAGTGGCAGTCGGTGATCGACGTCAACCTGACCGGCGTATTCCTCTGCACCCGTGAAGTGGCGGCGAAGATGATCGAGCTGAAGAACGAAGGAGCAATCGTCAACATCTCCTCGATCTCGCGTGCCGGCAACATCGGCCAAGCCAACTATTCCGCCGCCAAGGCCGGCGTCGCGGCCGATACCGTGGTCTGGGCCAAGGAACTGGCGCGTTATGGCATTCGCGTCGCGGGCGTGGCACCGGGTTTCATCGAAACCGAGATGACCCTGACCATGAAACCGGAAGCCCTGGAGAAGATGACCTCGGGGATTCCGCTGCGGCGCATGGGCAAACCCGCCGAGATCGCTCACTCGGTGGCCTACATCCTGGAAAACGACTACTACACCGGTCGCATCCTGGAGCTGGACGGCGGCCTACGGTTGTAATCCGCACCGATCTGCTGCGCGTCGGCCATCCTGCGTTGAAAACGACCTCGAGCTGCTCATTTACACCCCGTAAACGCCGCGCCCTCAGTCGTTTTCGACTTGCCTGGCTCTAGCTCGCAAGATCTAAAATGCTGAATACAAAAAGCCCCGCAGATGCGGGGCTTTTTGTTGGCTGCAGAAATTTACCAGCCGACGCCAAAGCCCAGGCTGTAGCGGGTTTCGTCCAGCTCGCCTTCCGAACCGCTGACCAGATCCTTCTCGGCTTTTACATTCAACGAGGCCCAGTCGGTGACTTTGTAACGCAGGCCAAGCTCGGCATCCAAGGTGTAATCGGCGGCATTGGCCAGCGGCTTGCCGACCTCGCCATTGCTGAACAGCTCGACGGTCTTGCCGACCAGGTAACGGTTGTAGTCCCACTTCATGCTCAGGGAGTAGAAGTTCTCTGTCTCGCCATTGGCAAATTCATAGTCACCGCGGTTGACCAGGCCCGCCACGGAGAACGCACCCAGCTCGTTATCCCAGAACTGGTAACCCGGGCCGGTACCGACGATACGCTGGCGGGCCAGGTCCTCGACCATGTCGCGCTTGTATTCGAGGCGCCCCTGCCAGAACCAGTGTTCATCGAGGAAGCGGTCGAGGGCGTATTCGGCATTCCAGTTATCGGTGGTCACCACGTCGTCCTGGAACTCGCGGTTGTAGCCGGCTTCCGCGTTGTGTCGCCACAGACCATGGCGCGCCTGGGTTTTCAGGTCGATGTCATAGTCGTCGGTATCGTTCTCGGCACGCTTGTAGTCCAGCGCCGCATCGATATTGCCCTTCCAGGTCAGGTCCTCGATCAGCGGCTTAGGCTTCATGATCTGCTCGATGCTGGCCAGCTCGATGGTTTTCGGTGTATCGCCATTGGCCAGAGTGACCTTGCCCGATTCGGCCGCCTGCAGCGACTTGGCGCGCTCGCCGGTGATCGCGTCCTCCTTGATCAGCAGCTCCTGGTCGCTTTCCAGGGTGGCAATCTTTTTCCAATCCAACGGAATCGAGCCACCGTAATCGGTCTCTAGCAGCAACTTGCCACCGTCGAAAAATTTGATCTTGCCGGTCAGGCGATCGCCGTTCTTCAACCAAACGGTATCGGCCATGAGCGAGGTTGTGGCCACTGAAAGGGCCAGGCACAGCAAGGTTCTGGAAAACATAGGCGGACTAAGACTGCTCTGATTCGCGAAAAGCTGGGCATTATCCGCTAGCCCAGCGGCTGAGCAAACAATGACCGACAGAATCCCGCCAAGTTCCAGAAAATCGACCGGTGCCGTCCTACCAACCGACCCCGAGACCAATCAGATAATGCCGTTCGGAGGTGGTCTCGCCGAGGCCACGGACTTGATCCAGCTCGTACAGCAAGGACAACCGCGCCCAGTGGTTCAACCGGTAACGCAGGCCGAATTCACTGTCGAGCACATAGTCGATTGCCTCGATCTCGGGCACCTGCAACTCGGCGTTGCTGTAGAACTCCAGACGCGTGCCCCAGAGCAAGCGCTTGTAGTCCCACTCCAGGGAGAAGGTGTCGAACGCCAGGTCGGTATCCGCCGCCTCGAAGCGCACGCGATTGAACTGACCGATCAGGTCGAAGCGTCCCAGCTCGTTGTCCCAGAAACGATAACCGGGCCCGGTGCCGACGATGCGCTGGCGCTTGATCAGCTCGAACTCGTCTTCCTGCTGCTCGACACCGGTTCGCCAAAACCAGTGCTCCGTGAGAAAACGGTCGAGGTCGTACTCCAGTTGCCAGTTGTCGTCGACCTTGTTGTCATTCTTGCTCTCGCGTTCCAGCTCGCCGGTCAACACATGGCGCCAGCGGCCGTGCTCGACGCGGGTATTGCCCTTGAGCTTCCACTCGTCGGTCTTATCCTCATTTCGTTCCATGTCCAGTTTGGCGTCGAGGTTGCCCTCCCACACACGGTCTTGCAGCAGCGGGCGCGGCGGCACCAGGCGGCTGATGCTGGCCAGCGGCACGGTCTGGCTGGTCGAGTTGAGCACCCGTACCATGCCCTTGCCCGCCGCGGCCAACTGTTTACTGTGTTCGCTGTCCAAGCCATGGCGACGCAGCAACAGGGGTTTGTCCGAGCTGAGGGTGTCGATATCCTTCCAGTCGATCAGCACCTGGCCGGCATACTTGGTTTTCAGCGCCAGCTTGCCGCCGTCGAGCAACAGGATGTCGCCGCTCAGGCGATCGCCGTTGTCCAGCCAGACGGTGTCCGCCCACAACGCGGTGGGTGCGCCCACGAGAACAGATAACAGCAGGATGCGTAGCAGCATGATCGGTCGACAACAAAAGGGACGGGAAGAAGCGGCCAAGCATGCCGCTTCGCCCCTCTCGGCAGCAAGCCAGGCCATGCGCCGCGACGCCTTGTACCTGGTGCTCGCCCAGGTGCCGCCAGGCAAGGTGGTCAGCTATGGGCAATTGGCCGAACTGGCGGGCCTGGGCCGCGCCGCGCGCTGGGTCGGACGCACCCTCAGCCAGCTGCCGGCAGGTACGACGCTGCCGTGGCATCGGGTGGTCGCCGCCGGCGGACGCCTGAGCCTGCCAGCCGGCAGCGTCTCCGGCGAGGAGCAACGGGCGCGCTTGCGCGCCGAAGGGGTGTTTATGCATAACCAACGGGTGGATATCCGACAGCATGGCTGGCGCCCGATGGAGCACAGCGGTTAGAGTGCGCCCTTTGTTTCGTACTCCGCAGGCAGATACCCGCTCAATGCCCCGTAAAAGCTGGCGCGATGCAATCGCCGCCTATTCCAGCCCCGCAACGCTGGTGCTGTTGCTCCTCGGGTTCGCCGCCGGCCTGCCCTACATGTTGGTGTTCTCTACCCTCTCAGTGTGGCTGCGCGAAGCCGGCGTGGCGCGCGAAACCATTGGCTTCGCCAGCCTGATCGGCCTGGCCTATGCCTTCAAGTGGGTCTGGTCGCCGCTGCTCGACCAGTGGCGCCTGCCATTGCTCGGCAAACTGGGGCGTCGCCGCTCCTGGCTGGTGCTGTCGCAAGTCTTGATCGCCATCGGCCTCGCCGGCATGGCGTTGTGCGATCCACAAACCCACCTGACCTGGCTGATTTCCCTGGCGGTGCTGGTGGCCTTCGCCTCCGCCACCCAGGATATCGCCGTCGATGCCTACCGCCTGGAAATCGTCGAAGACACCCGCCAGGCCGCGCTGGCCGCCAGCTACATGGCCGGCTACCGGGTCGCGGCGCTGCTGGCCACCGCTGGCGCGCTGTATTTTGCCGAGGGTTTCGGCTCCACCGTGCAGCTCTACCAACACGGTGCCTGGGCCGGCACCTATATGCTGTTTGCCATGCTGATGCTGCCGGGCCTGCTGACCAGCCTGTGGATGCGCGAGCCGGCCGTGCCACTGCATACCCAAATGGCGGCAGCGCGCTATGGCTTCAACCATCAAATCGCCTCGGTGCTGGTGCTGATCGTCCTCCTGGTCTCGGTGCCGGCGATGTTCACTCAGCTCTACCACACCGATTTCGCCAGCGTGGTGCGCGGCGAAGCGAGCATGCTCGACCTGTTGTTCGAAGACCGCGCCTTCCTGCGTGCCCTGCTCTACACCATCCTCACCAGCCTGTGCCTGTCCTCCATGGGCCGACGCGGCCTGGCGCCGGTGCTGACGCCGGTCAACGACTTCATCCTGCGCTATCGCTGGCAGGCCCTGCTGCTGCTCGGGCTGATCGCCACCTACCGCATGTCCGACACGGTGATGGGCGTGATGGCCAACGTGTTCTACATCGACCAGGGCTTCACCAAGGACCAGATCGCCAGCGTTAGCAAGCTGTTCGGTCTGGTCATGACCCTGCTCGGTGCCGGCGTTGGCGGCCTGCTGATCGTGCGCTTCGGTATTCTGCCGATCCTGTTCATCGGCGGCGCGGCCTCGGCGGCGACCAACCTGCTGTTCCTCATGCTCGCCGGCATGGGCGCCGACTTGCAGATGCTGATCGTCACCATCTCCGCCGACAACTTCAGCGCCGGGCTGGCCACGGCGGCGTTTGTCGCCTACCTGTCGAGCCTGACCAACCTGAAATTCTCCGCCACCCAATACGCTCTGCTCAGCTCGATCATGCTGCTGCTGCCGCGCCTGATCGGTGGCTACTCCGGGGTGATGGTGGAAAAGCTCGGCTATGCGCAGTTCTTCCTCGCCACCGCGCTGCTGGGAATTCCCACGCTGATCCTGATCGCCCTGCAATGGCGGCGCGAACGCCCGCAAGCCAATGGCTCCGCACCGGCGGCGCCCAGCGAACAGGCGTGAACAAGGCTCTGCCGCAATCACGTGGTGCATAAGACGTCAGGCTATTGTGGCAGCGGCCGAGGCCTCTCTTTCCCAGCCTGCGTGCGGATTTAACCTCTGAGTCTGCTCGGCTTGTGCGGTTAAAGCCATAAGAGGCTGGAGCGCATCGAGCCACAAAAAAGCCCCGCCAGTGCGGGGCTTTTGCCTACTCGGCCAGATTCAGCTGGCTTGGGATTGCACCAGGTGCACCACCCGCTGCGGGAACGGAATACCAATGCTGGCCTCGGTCAAACGCTCCTTGGCCAGTTCGATGAACTCGAAGGTCACCGGCCAGAAGTCAGGGGTCGCCACCCACACGCGCAGCGACAGGTTGACCGCGTTGTCGCCCAGGCCGGTGACGAACACCACTGGCGCCGGGTCTTTGTGCACGCGAGGGTCCTCGGCGATCTTCATCAGCACATCGCGCGCCGTCTTGATGTCGCTGGCGTAGTCGATGCCCAGGTTGATATCGGCGCGGCGTTTGGGCTCGCGGGAATAGTTGGTGATGTTGCCGTTGGACAGGCTGCCGTTGGGCACGATCACCACTTTGTTGTCGGCGGTTTTCAAGGTGGTATGGAAGATCTGGATGCTGTCGACGCTGCCCGACACGCCCTGCCCTTCGATCCAGTCACCGGCGCGGAACGGGCGGAACAGCATGATCAGCACACCGCCGGCGAAGTTCGCCAGGCTGCCTTGCAACGCCAGGCCGATCGCCAGGCCGGCGGCACCGATCACAGCGATAAAGGAGGTGGTTTCCACACCGATCATCGAGGCCACGCTGACCAGCAGCAGCACCTTGAGCACAATACTCGCCAGGCTACCGATAAAGCTGTGCAGAGCACGGTCGACGTTGCGCTGATCCAACAAACCGCTGACTTTATGGCTCAGCGTGTTAATCAGCCACCAGCCGATCAGCAGGGTAAACAGGGCCAGAGTCAGCTTGCCGCTGTAGTTCAACACCACCGGCAGCCAGGTCTCGGACATCTTCACCAGTTGCTCGACATTCATCTCCATCGGACACTCCTTTTCAACATTATTTGACACGTACGCGCCTTGCCAGCGCGTAAAACGCAACCGCCATGGCAGGCCATGGCGGTCAACTTGCTAACCTAACCTATTGCGACGCCACTGCGCCGCGCAGGTTCAATCAATCGCGGAAGTTGTTGTACTGCAACGGCATGCCGAAATCCTTGGTGCGCAAGGCGGCAATCGCCTCTTGCAGGTCATCGCGCTTCTTGCCGGTAATGCGCACCTGCTCGCCCTGAATGGCGGCCTGCACCTTGAGCTTGCTGTCTTTGATGTGCGCGACGATCTTCTTCGCCAGCTCTTTCTCGATGCCTTCGCGCAGAATCACTTCCTGCTTGACGCTTTTACCCGACGGATAGGCGTCTTTGAACTCCAGACACTGCACATCGATCTTGCGCTTTACCAGGCTGAGCTTGAGAATCTCGACCATCTGCTCCAGCTGGAAATCCGCATCGGCCGTCAGGTTGACTGTCAGCTCTTTCAGCTCGAAGCTGCCTTTACCGCGCAGGTCGTAACGCCGTTCCAGCTCTTTGATGGCGTTGTCGACAGCATTGGTAACTTCGTGTTTGTCCAGCTCGGACACCACGTCGAACGAGGGCATGGGCTTCCTCCAGATAGACGGCGCGACCCACATCACGGACGGGGTGCGCCTGGCTTGACGGTTAAAAAACTCGGCCATTATATATCCGTAGCGACAAACACTGCCCGGCGATGTACCGGGCCCCTGCGACTTCCCAGTGAGCCTGCCCATGCCCAACCCCCATCTCAGCATCCTGGTGGTGGACGACGCCAAGTTCTCCAGCGCCATGATCGGCCGTGCCTTGAGCCAGGCTGGCTACCAGGACGTGCGCTTCGCCAACAGCGCCGCCGAAGCCATCAGATTGCTCGAACAGCGCCCGGCCAGCGTGCTCCTGGCCGATTGGCTGATGCCGGAAATGGACGGCCTGGAACTGACCGGCCGGGTTCGCCAGCTGGATGAAATGGCCGACCATTACACCTACGTCATCCTGCTGACCGGCAAGGAAGGCGAAAACGTCCTCAGCGAAGCCTTCGACCGCGGTGTCGACGACTTCATCAGCAAGGCGGCGATGAACGAACAGCTGGTGCCGCGGGTGTACGCCGCCGACCGCCTGTGCAACACCTTGCAGCGCCTGCTCCAGGAAAACCGTCTGCTGACAGAAAACATCGCCAGCCTGGAGCAACGCAACCTGGTCGACTCGCTGACCGGCCTGGGCAACCCGCGCTACCTGCGGCAGAAGCTGCTCGACAGCCTGCGCCAGGTCGAGTCGCGCGGCGGTGCCCTGTGTTACCTGCTGATCGGCCTGCAAGAAGCCGGCGAGCTGCGCCAGCAATACGGCAACGGCTTCTACAGCGAGTTGCTGCATGGCGTCGCGCGGCGTCTACAGCAATTGGTGCGACCGCTGGATGTGCTGGTGCGCCTGGACGACAACCACTTCGCCCTGATCACCCTGCTCGAAGACCTGCACGAATGCTCGCCGAGCAGCTTCAAACGCCTGCACGAGGGCATCAACCTCAAGGCCTTCAAGACCAGCGAGGGCTTTATCACCCTCAAGGCCGGCATCAGCCTGGTCGGTCTCGATGCCAAAGCCCTGCCTGTCGACCCGGAGAGCCTGATCGCGCACGCGGCCAAGCTGCTGCCGGAATCCTATGTCAGTGGTCGGGTCGCCGCCATGCGCCTGCCGCTGCCACGCTAAGCGCCGCCGGCCATGTGGCATATCCTCGGCGCCGGCAGCCTCGGCAGCTTATGGGCCGTACGCCTGGCCCGCGCCGGCGTGCCGGTGCAACTGATCCTGCGCGACAGCACGCGCCTCGCCGCCTACCAACGCGCCGGCGGCTTGACCCTGGTCGAACGCGGCAACGCTCGGCTGTATCCCCTGCCGGCGCAAACCGCCGCCGACCCCACGCCGATCCAGCGCCTGCTGGTGGCGTGCAAAGCCTATGACGCCGAAGCCGCCGTCGCCCAGCTGGCGCCGCGCCTGACCGCCGACGCCGAACTGCTGTTGCTGCAAAACGGCCTGGGCAGCCAGGACAGCGTCGCCGCCCGCGTGCCCCATGCGCGCTGCATCCTCGCCTGCAGTACCGAGGGCGCCTTCCGCGATGGCGACTTTCGCGTGGTCTTCGCCGGCCACGGCCACACCTGGCTCGGCGACCCGCGCGACCTCAGCGCTCCGGCCTGGCTGGACGATCTCCAGCGCAGCGGCATCGTGCATGACTGGAGCCTGGATATCCTCAGCCGGCTGTGGCGCAAGCTGGCGCTGAACTGTGCGATCAACCCGCTGACCGTGCTCTATGACTGCCGCAACGGCGGTCTCGCCGAACACCCGGCCGAAGTCGCCACGCTGTGCGCCGAACTGAGCGAACTGCTGCACACCTGCGGCCAGCCGAGTGCCGCGAGCGACCTGCACGACGACGTGCTGCGAGTGATCCAGGCCACTGCGGCGAACTACTCCTCAATGCACCAGGACGTCGCCCAAGGCCGACGGACCGAGATCGCCTACCTGCTCGGCCATGCCTGCGCGGCGGCGCGGCGCCACCGCCTGGTGCTGCCGCACCTCGACACCCTGCACGCGCGCCTGCTCAACCACCTGCAAGCGCGCCGATTGCCCAGCCATTGAGCCGCGCGCTACCCTGCGCACACACTCTTCACCGCGATTCAGCCCGCCATGTCCCTGCGCCAGCGCCTCGAAAACCTTCCGGTCGGTCGCAAATTGCTCGTGGCGCTGCTGGCGCTGCTGGCCACCGTGCTGGTGGTGGCCAACCTGGCATTCATCAGCGCGGCCTACTGGATTTCCCAGGAAAGCGTGGCGCCGCAGGCCCTGCACACCCTCGGGCGATTGATCGCCAGCCCCCAACTGAGCCGCGAGGCGCTGGCCTCGGCCAGTGCCGCCGAGGCGCTGCTCAAGCGCCTGGATGATTACGCGCCGCTGCGCGCGGCGGTGATCTACGACAACAACGGCGTCAGCCTGGCGCAGTTGCAGCGCGGCGAAAAACTACAACTGCCGCGGCGCGTCGAGCAGCTGGACAGCTGGCGCCACACCGAATTTCGCACCAACCTGCTGGTCGAGCTGCCACAGCCCGACGGCCGCCCCGGCTACCTGCTGCTGGTCGCCTCCAGCGAACTGCCCGGCGCCTTCTACACCGGCACCCTGACCGCCAGCCTGGTGATTCTGGCCTTCAGCCTGGTGCTCTGGCTGCTGGTGGCGCGGCAAATCAGGCGCTTGGTGACCAAGCCGATCCGCCGCCTGGAGGAGCTGTCGCGCCAGGTCACCCGCGAGGAAAACTATGCGCTGCGCGCCCGCCGCGGCAACCAGGATGAGATCGGCAGCCTGGCCGACGCCTTCAACACCATGCTGATGCGCATCGAAGCGCGCGAGCAGCAGCTCAAGCGCGCGCGCGACGACGCCCAGGCGGCGTTCGACCAGGCCCAGAGCCTGGCCGAGGAAACCCGCCACTCCAACCGCAAGCTGGAGCTGGAAGTACAGGTGCGCAGCAAGATCGAGAAAAAGCTCACCGGCTTTCAGAACTACCTCAACAGCATCATCGACTCGATGCCCTCGGCGCTGATCGCCCTCGACGAGCAGCTCTACGTCACCCAGTGGAACCAGGAAGCCAGCGCCCTCTCCGGCACGTCCTTGGATGAGGCGCTGAACCAGCCGGTCTTTCTCGCCTTCCCACCGCTGAAGCCCTTCCTGACCCAGCTCAAACGCACCGTCGAGCAGCACAAGGTGGAAAAAATCGAACGGGTGACCTGGAGCCGCGACCACGAACCGTGCCACTACGCCCTGACCTTCTACCCGTTGACCGGCGGCGCCGGACGCGGCGTGGTGATCCGCATCGACGACATCACCCAGCGCCTGAGCCTGGAAGAAATGATGGTGCAATCGGAGAAGATGCTCTCGGTCGGCGGCCTCGCGGCCGGCATGGCGCATGAAATCAACAACCCGCTCGGGGCGATTCTGCATAACGTGCAGAACATTCGCCGGCGGCTGTCGCCGGAGCTGGAAAAGAACCGTGAGCAGGCCGAGCAGACCGGGATCTGCCTCGACGCCATCGACCGCTACCTGAATGCCCGCGAAGTGCCGCAGCTACTCGACGGCATCCAACAGGCCGGCACCCGCGCGGCGAGGATCGTCAGCCATATGCTCAGTTTCAGCCGGCGCAGCAACCGCCAGCTGACGCCGTGTCAACTGCCGGCCTTGATCGACCAGGCGCTGGAAATCGCCAGCAACGACTTCGACCTGACCGAAAGCTTCGATTTCAAGAGCCTGCTCATCCAGCGTGAATTCGACCCCGCGCTGGAACCGGTGCCCGCTACCGCCAACGAACTGGAGCAGGTGCTGCTCAACCTGCTGAAGAACGCCGCCCAGGCCATCCATCAGCGCGAAGACCACACGCCGGGGCAGATCACCCTACGCACCCGCCTGGCGCCGCCCTGGGCGGAAATCCAGGTGGAAGACAACGGCGCCGGCATGCCCGAGTCGGTGCGCAAACGTATTTTCGAGCCGTTCTTCACCACCAAGGAAGTCGGCCAGGGCACCGGGCTGGGCCTGTCGGTGTCGTACTTCATCATCACCAACAACCACAAAGGGCAGATGGAAGTGCATTCCAAGATCGGCCAGGGCACCTGTTTTACCCTGCGCCTACCCCTGACGCCCGCCACCACAGGTTTGTAACCATGGCTTATCGACTGTCGAAGATTTACACACGCACCGGCGACACGGGCGAAACCGGCCTGGCCGACGGCCGCCGGGTGACCAAGGACCATCCGCGGGTGGATGCCATGGGCGAAGTCGACACGCTGAACAGCCAGCTCGGCCTGTTGCTCGCCGAACTCGCCGAGCAGAGCGCGGTGTGCCCGGGCTTGAACGAGATCATCGAGGTACTCGCCCCCTGTCAACACCGCCTGTTCGACCTCGGCGGCGAGTTGGCGATGCCGGCGTACCAGGCCTTGCAACAGGGCGAAATCGAGCGTCTGGAACAGGCGATCGACCGCTGGAACGAGGAAGTTGGCCCGCTGGAAAACTTCATCCTGCCCGGCGGCTCGCGCTTGATCGCCCAGGCCCACGTGTGCCGCAGCCTGGCGCGCGGCGCCGAGCGGCGCTGTCAGCACTTGAACGCGGTCGAACCGCTCCGCGGCGTTGGCCTGGCGTACGTCAATCGCCTGTCCGACCTGCTGTTCGTCGCCGCCCGCCTGATCGCCAAACGCCAGCAGATCGACGAAGTGCTGTGGCAGGCCGCCGCGAAAGAGCCGGTTGCGTAAGGCGGACATACCGCAGCGCGGCTGGTCTGCCGTTCAATCCCACAGGTGGCGGACAAGGCTGCGCCATGTCCGCCCTACCTCGCCACCTCGCTATCTCGGCCATCCCGTAGGGTGGACATGCGCCAGCTTGTCCACCGTCTGCCGCACAGCGCAATCCACGGCGCACACGGCTGTCCGTCAGCTCAGGCTCAGTTGGCTCTGGAAGTGCCGCGCCTCTCCCGTCAGCGGGTCGATAAAGCCCAGGCTGTGGGCCAGCAGCTTGAGCGGCTTGCTGTAATCGTCCGGCGCATCCGCGGTATCGCTGACGACCGGGTAGAACGGGTCGTTGCAGATCGGCGCGCCCAGCGCGGCGAGGTGCACGCGCAACTGGTGCTTCTTGCCGGTGACCGGGAACAGCGCGTAGCGCCACAGCTCGCCGCATTGTTCCGCGACCTCGATGCGGGTCTCGGTGTTCGGCGGGCCGGGCACCTCCTGCATGCGGAAGAACGGCTCGCCAGGCGCAAAACGCGTCGCCCGCAACAGCGGAAACTGCACCTCGGGCAGCGCAGGCGCCAGGGCTTCGTAGCGCTTGTCCATCCGCCGTTCGCGAAACAGCGCCTGATACAAACCACGGCTGGCCGGGTTGGTGGAAAACAGCACCAGCCCGGCGGTGTGCCGGTCGATACGGTGCAGCGGCACCAGATCGGCATTGCCCAAACGCTTGGCCAGGCGCGCCTGCAAGGTCTGCTCGACGTATTCGCCCGCCGGCATCACCGGCAGGAAGTGCGGCTTGTCGGCGACCAGCAGGTGCTCGTCGACATGCAGCACGCTCTCGACGAACGGAATCGGCGTTTCCAGCGGCACCTCGCGGAAGTAATGCACCCGCAAGCCCACTTGGTAGGCTTGTGCAGGACCAATAGGCGCCCCCGCCGCATCCAGAACCCGGCCACGGGCCATGCGCTCCAGCCAGACCTCGCGCGCGATCGCTGGAAAGTGCGCGCACAGGCAGTCGAGCACCGTCGCCCACGGGCCTTGCGGCAGGTGCAGGGTGCTGGGGCGCATATTCGACGGGGAACGGGCAGATACGGACATGGCGAGACTCGCGTTGGCAGACCGCCATTAGGCCGCAGCCGCGCGCGCGGCGTCAAAGACCCGCGCCACTACAACAGGAGCAATGTCCAGACCACGGCGATCAACGTCAAGGCCAGCAGTTGCGCCGCGCTGCCCATGTCCTTGGCCTGTTTCGACAAGGGATGCAGCGTCAGCGAGATACGATCCACCGTGGCTTCGAGCGCCGAATTGAGTAGTTCGACGATTAGCGCCAGCAGGCACACGGCGATCAGCAGCGCTCGTTCGAGCTTGTCGGCAGTCAGGTAGAACGCCAGTGGCACCAGCAGCGCATTCAACGCCAACAGTTGACGAAACGCCGCCTCCACGCTGAATGCGGCCCGCAGCCCGGCCCACGAATAGCCGCCTGCCTGGACAACCCGCCGCCAGCCGCTGCGGCCCTTCAGCGCGCGGCTGTCGAATGCCCCAGGTACAGGCTCGGGCTTCATGGTGCGTACGGCGCCAACGCACGCATAAAACTGCTGTACGTGGCGACAAAGGTTTGCCAGTCCGACTCCGGCATCGCCCCTCTATGCCGGTAAAGCTGACTCAGGTCGTGCCGCGAAGCAGCAGCGCCGAATAGCCGCTGCCGACTTTTTTCCAGGTCGAGCAACGCCAGCTCAACCCAATCGCCGGTGCGGGCGCTATGACACTTGATGAAGATGTGTTTTGGGTACAAGCAGCCATGTTGCCAGCCGGCCAAGTGCAAACGGCTGAGCATCACCGCCAGTTGTTGCAGCAGGTGGTGGTTGAGCGCGGCGCTGGCGCGCAGTGCGTTGCTGCTGGCGTACCATTGTTCCAGGCTGACGAAACCCTCCAAGGCCTCGGTGACCAGCAGCGCGCGCCACTGCCCGGCGCTTTTCTGCGCGGCGCAGTACACCAGTTTCGGCACGCGGATACCCAGCTTGTCGAGTGCCTGCATGGCCTGTAGCTCACGCAGTATCGTGGGCCGTCCCAACGGGTGCCGCCAGCAGCGGTAGAGGTGCCCGGTCTGGCGCTTGCTGTACAGCAACTGCTGGGCTTTGGTGCGTATGCGCTGCACCCCGCTCTCGCCGCTACGACGCTGGTTGGGCGCCTCGACCCACTCACCCTGGGTATGCCACCAGCGCTCGAAGGTACTGGCCAGCGCTTCGCCCTGCGGCAACGCGATCAGGCTGTTCATGTCAGTTGCCCTTGCGCAGAACGTACACCCGCCACATGGCGTACCCCGGCAGAAAATCCTGGTGACCGAGGATCTCGAAACCAACCTGGCGGAACTCCGCCTCGATGCAGTCGCGAGCGATCACGAAGCGGTTCTGGTTATCTGCCGCCCGGCCCTGCGACGCGCGCCGGGCCTCCAGGCGTCGACGCCTCCACGCCTTGTAATTGCCGTCGACCCACAGCGAGACGATCAGCGTGTCGCGGGTTACCCGGTGAAACTCCCGCAGCATGGCCAGGCGATGCTCAGGAGCGGCGATGTGGTGCAGCAGGCGCATACAGAAAATACTGTCGACGGCGTTATCGCCCAAGCCAATATCAAAGGCCGAGGCATGGAAGGCCTTCACCCTTGCCACCACTTCCGCCGGTTGCCCGGCCAGGGCCATTGCCAGCATGTCGTGGGAGTTGTCGGCGGCCAGAATCACCCGGTTGGCTTGCTCGGCCAACAACGGCCAGAAACGCCCGGCACCGGACGGCAAATCGAGCACCAGGTTCGGCTCGCCCGCCAGTTTCAGCGCCCGCCGCGCCAACTGCTCATCGCGCCAGTGCGACAGCCGTCGCGCCAGACCGTCCTGGTGTTTGTGCCAATACTGACGGGCGTGCTCACGATCGTATTTACGCGAAAAATCCAGCTCGATGGGTTTACCGATAGACATGACAGCCTGCTCCGTTGAGGAATCCATGGCTGCCAAAGTAGCGACGGAGGCATCAAGCCCCCGTCAAAAGGATGTGAAAAAAACGTGAAGCGGCGCCCTCGCAGGGCGTTTTGGCCGGTTAGCCGTCGTGCCGCAGGTTGACCTCGAACACGCTACCCTGCGGCGGCAGTTCACGCACGCGCACCGCCCAGCCCTGGTGCGTGCAGATCCGTTTGACCAGGGACAAGCCCAAGCCCAGACCCTCGCCGCGCGCCTGGGCACCGCGCACGAAAGGCAGGAACATCTGCTCCTGCTGATCCAGGGGAATGCCAATACCGCTGTCTTCCACGCGAAAACCACCGTTATCGAGGATCAGCCGCACCGAGCCCTGCTCGGTGTAATGCAAGGCGTTGCGCAGCAGGTTGGAGATCACCGTCCGCAGGAAGGTCAGGTTGTACTGCGCCGCATCCGGAGCCTGCTCGATCAGTTCAAACTGCAGGCCTTTCTCGCGGATCAACGGCGCCCAGCGCTTGCTCTGCTCGTCGGCCACCGCGGCCAAGGTTGCCCTGCCGCCCTGGGTCGACTCTTGCAGGCGCGCCCGCGCAAGGATCAGAAAGGTCTGCACCAGGTCGGTCATTTCCTCTGTCGCCCGCTGGATACGCTGCACCTGCTCGCGCTGGAGGGCATCCAGGTGGGAGGCCTCTGCCAGCAGTTCGCAGGAGCTGGCGATGATCATCAGCGGCGTGCGCAGCTCATGGCTGACGTCGCTGGTAAACAGTTGCTCACGCTCCAGCGAGTGGCGCAGTTGCCCCAGGGTGCTGTCGAACGCCGCAGCCAGGTGGCCGACTTCGTCGTCCGGGTAATCCGGCGCCAGAGCCGGCGCCACGGCGTGCAGTTGATCGCGGTGGCGCACCTGGTTGGCCAGGCGGATCACGGGCGCCATCACCCGACGCGCCAGCAACCAGCCAAGGCCCCAGGCCGCCAGTACGCTGAGTAGAAAACCGGCCAGCACCACATTGAACAGGATACTTTCACGCGCCTCGAACTCGTGCTGCTCCTGCACCAGCATAAAAACCTGAGCGTTCTCCCTGCGCGTGAAGACATAGAACGCCTGATCGCCTTCGACCACCTCGGAAAATCCGTCGCGCGCCTCGGCGAACTGCTTTGGCACGGCATAGCCGGGCAGCTGCGTGGCGAAAAAGCGCGTGCTGGAATCCAGTCGAGGCGCTTGGCCGCGTGTCAGGTCGTCATCGATAACGATGCTCAACTCGCGACTCAGCTCCTCGGAAACCAGGTGCTCTTCGACGAAGTGCACGATCGCCACGATGCTCAGCGAAAACACCCCGCTGACGGCCAGAGTCATCAGCACGAAGGCGATCACGATGCGGCGCAGCAACGGCTGTTTAGACACCATCGGCCGACTCCGCCAGGCGATAACCGATGCCATGGATGGTGTGCAGCAGCGGTGTGCCGAACGGTTTGTCGAGCACCTGACGCAGCTGGTGGATATGGCTGCGCAGGCTGTCGCTATCCGGGCAATCGTCGCCCCACAGTGCTTCGTCCAGGGCTTCGCGGCGCACCACGGCGGGGCTGCGCTGCATCAGTACGGCCAGCAGCTTCAGCCCCAGCGGGTTGAGTTTGAGCGGTTGCCCGGCGCGGCTGATGTGCAGGGTATCGAGGTCGTAGATCAGCTCGCCGACTTGCAGTTGGCGCTTACGGTTGCCCTGGCTACGCCGCAGGATGGCCTCGATGCGCGCCACCAGTTCGGACAATGCAAAGGGTTTGAGCAGGTAATCGTCGGCCCCGACGTTCAGCCCTTGCAAACGGTCGTCGAGGGCGTCGCGGGCAGTCAGCATGATGATCGGCGTGTCGCGCCGGGCGTCCTCGCGCAGGCGCTTGCACAACTGGTAGCCGTCCATGCCGGGCAGCATGATGTCCAGCACGATCAGGTCGTAATGCTCGGTCGCGGCCAGGTGCAGCCCGCTCAAGCCGTCCTGCGCGCAATCGACGCTGTAGCCCTTCAGGGTCAGGTAATCGAGGACGTTGGCGAGGATGTCCCGGTTGTCTTCCACCACAAGAATGCGCATGTTCGGCCAACCCTTTGGCAAGGTCACGGATAAGTGCTTTGACGCTTTTTTCACAGGTTTTTTACGCCAGGCTCACGAACCCCTGAGCAGACTGCCGCGCATCCCTCTGACGCGGATCATACGATGCCACCGTTCACGTTTGCTCAACTACGCTACCTGTCGCTGATTCTGCTGGCCTGGCTGACGGTCTTTCTCGTCACCCGCAGCGGCCTGCTGCTCAGCCACCTGGCGGATGCCGACGCCAGCCCGCAGGCGCTGGCCCGCCTGTACGCCATCGGCATGCTCTACGACCTGGCCTTTCTGACGTATGCCGCCCTGCCCTTGACCCTCTACCTGCTGCTCTGCCCAAGGCGCTTGTGGCAACGCCGCTGGCACCGTGGCGCGCTGCATGGGCTGCTGGCCGTGAGCCTGTTCGCCATGCTGTTCGGCGCGGTGGCGGAGTGGCTGTTCTGGGACGAGTTCGGCGTGCGCTTCAACTTTATCGCCGTGGATTACCTGGTGTACTCCGACGAAGTAATCGCCAATATCCTCGAGTCGTACCCGATCTATCCGCTGTTGGCGGTCTTGGCCGCGCTTGCCGTGGCCGCCGCGGTGCTGCTGCGCAAGGTCACCACGGCAGCGCTCAATGCGCCCCTGCTGTCCTGGCGCGGCACGGCCCTGGCGCTGGCCGGCAGTGCGCTGTTGGCCGGCGCCAGTAGCCTGTTGCTTGGCCAGGATGTGCCCCGCGGCATAGGTGGTAATGCCTACCAGCGCGAGCTGGCCAGTAACGGCCCTTATCAATTCTTCGCCGCCTTTCGCAACAACGAGCTGGACTACCCGCAGTTCTATAGCACCCGGCCCCAGGCCGAGGTGGCGCAACAGTTGCGCGAGGAGCTGCGTGAGCCCAACGCGCGCTTTCTCAGCCAAGAGCCAATGGATATTCGCCGGCAGATCGACAACCCCGGTCGGCTGCAACGGCGCAACGTGGTGCTGGTCACCATCGAGAGCCTCAGCGCCAAATACCTGGGCAGTTTCGGCGACACCCGCGGCCTCACGCCACACCTCGACCGCTTGCGCCAACAGAGCCTGTTCTTCAGTAACTGCTATGCCACCGGCACCCGTACCGACCGTGGCCTGGAGGCCATCAGCCTGTCGATCCCGCCCACCCCGGGGCGCTCGATCGTCAAACGCATCGGCCGGGAAAGCGGCTTTGCCAGCCTCGGCCAGCAGTTCCAGGCGCTGGGCTACGACAGCGCTTTCGTTTACGGCGGACGCGGCTATTTCGACAACATGAATGCGTTTTTCAGCGGCAACGGTTACCGCGTGGTCGATCAGAGCAGCGTTGCCGAGCAGGACATCCACTTCAAGAACGCCTGGGGCATGTCCGACGAAGACCTCTACGCCCAGACCCTGAAACTGGCCGACGCCGACCATGCCGCCGGCACGCCGTTCTTCCTGCAACTGATGACCACCTCCAATCACCGCCCCTACACCTACCCCGCCGGGCGCATCGACATTCCCTCCGGCGACGGCCGCGAGGGCGCGGTGCAATACACCGACTACGCGATTGGCGAGTTCCTGCGCCAGGCCCAGGGCAAACCCTGGTTCGCCAACACCTTGTTCGTCTTCGTCGCCGACCACACGGCCGGCAGCGCCGGGCGCGAAGACTTGCCGGTGGCCAACTACCACATCCCGCTGTTCATCTATGCCCCCGGGCTGATCGCGCCGCGCGAGTTCGCCGGGCTAACCAGCCAGATCGACCTGGCGCCGACCCTGCTCGGCCTGCTCAACGTCGATTACGACTCGACCTTCTTCGGCCGCAACGTGCTGCGCGACGACGCCGCCCCCGGCCGTGCGGTGATTGGCAACTACCAGCACCTCGGCCTGTTCGACGGCCATGACCTGGCCATCCTCAGCCCGCGCCACGCCATGCGCCGCCACGACGACGCCTTGGGCATCAGCCACGAATCGAACGCGACCTCGAGCGACCCGCTGGTCGCCCGCGACATCGCCTATTACCAGGGTGCCAGTTACGGCTTCAGCCATGCCCTGCTCGGCTGGCAACCCAGCACAGGGCCACTCAACGCCGCGCGGCAGACCCAGGAGCCGGCACATGCACGGTGAACCCTTGACGGCCTCGCGGCCCTTCAATTTCTACCTGGGCTTCGGCGTGCCGTTGGCCGCGATGCTGCTGTTGCTCGGCGATCCGACGGCAGTGGATTTCGCCCTCGCGCACTGGGCCTACGACCCGCAGAACGGCTTTATCGGTCGGCACAGCGGGTTCCTCGAAGACGTCCTGCATGACCGCGCCAAGCAAGCGGTGATCGGCATCGGCGTGCTGGCCATCGCCGGCTTCGTTCTCAGCCTGCTGGGCGCGCGCTGGCGGCATTGGCGCCGGCCGCTCGGTTACCTGGTACTGGCGATGGGCCTGTCCAGCAGCCTCGTCACCCCGCTGAAAGCCCTGACCGGCGTGCATTGCCCGTGGAGCCTGAGCGAGTTTGGCGGCCAGGAAACCTACACGCTACTGCTCAGCGCCCGCGCGCCCACAACCAAACCCGGTCGCTGCTGGCCTGGCGGTCATGCCGCGGCAGGCTTCTCGCTGTTTGCACTGTTTTTCCTGCTGCGCGACCGGCGGCCACGCGCGGCGCAGGTCGCGCTGGGCCTGGCGTTGGGCCTGGGGACGCTGTTTTCGCTGGGGCGCATGCTGCAGGGCGCGCACTTCTTATCGCACAACCTGTGGACGGCACTGTTCTGCTGGACCATCTGCCTGGGCGCCTACCGCCTGCTGCTCTATCGCCCCGTGCAGGTTGCCGACGAGCGCCTCACGGCGCAATCAGGTACAGACACAGCGACAAGCTGAGCAGCGAGCCCAACGTCGACAGCAGGATGCTGCGCGACACCACCGACGCCTCGCGGCGGTAGAACTCGGCCAGCATAAACGGCCCGGTGCCGGTCGGCAGCGCGCTGAGCAGCAAGGCCGCGTGCGCCCACAACGGCGGTAACTGGAACACGTGGAACGCCAGCACCCAGGTGATCAGCGGGTGGGCGATCAACTTGAGCAGCACCAGGCCGAGGCTGCCGTCGCCGCGTCCGACCTGCTTGTGGGCGAGAAACAGGCCCAGAGCAATCAGTGCACAGGGCGCGGTGGCGCTGGCCAACAGCTCGATAAAGCGCTGAGCCGGCAGCGGGAGCGGCTGCCCGCCCACGGCCCACAGACCACCGAGCAAAGGCGCCACCACCAGGGGATTTTTCGCCAGCGCCAGCAGCACCTTGGCCACCGCGCGGTGCAGGCTTTTCTCGTCTTGCAGGGCGACCTCGATGCACACCACCGCCGAGGCGAACAGCACGCAGACCACGATCAGCGTGGCGATCAACGCTGGCTGCAAGCCCGCATCGCCCAGCACCAGCACACACAGCGGAATGCCCATGTAGCCGGTGTTGGCGTAGGACGCGGCAAGGCCTTGCACACTGGCATCGGCCAGGTTGCCAACCCGACGCAAGCGCCACAGCACGGTCAGGGCAAAGACCGCCAGGGTGCCCAGGCTGTAGGCGAGGATGAAACGCGGCTGCCAGACTTGCGCCCACACCGCCGTGGCGGTGGCCTCGAACAGCAGCGCCGGCAGGCACAACCAGACCACCATGCGGTTGATTTCCGAGGCGGCATGCGGCCCGAGGATGCCCAGGCGGCGACAGAGGAAACCGGCCAGGATCAGGGCGAAGATCGGCAGAATCACGTTGAACACGGAAGCCATACGTCAGCCAACTCGCAGTCGTCGGAGGTGACGCAGCAGGTTAGGGCTGGCGATTGATACCGTCTAATGCTATTTGGTAGGAAAATTCATACCGAAACCGTATCGATGATCGATTTCCGCCAATTGCGCTACTACACCGTGCTCGCCGAAACCCTGCATTACGGGCGCGCGGCGCAGCAGTTGCACATCACCCAACCGCCGCTGAGCCGGCAGATCGCCGCGCTTGAGGCCGAACTTGGCGTCGTCCTGCTCGCGCGCACCTCGCGCGCGGTCAGCCTGACGTTGGCGGGCGAACAGTTCTACCGGCACGCCAAAGGTCTGCTGGCCGACCTCGATAACGCCATGCGCACGGCCCAGGCCACCGCACGCGGCGAGCGCGGCGAACTGCGCCTAAATTTCACCATGAGCGCCGCCTGGAACCTGCTGCCACGCTTGATCAAGGCCTACAGCGGCGAACGACCGGCGGTCAGCCTGCGCCTCAATGAAACCCTGCCGCGTGATTTGCAGGCGGCACTCAACAGCGGCAGCGCGGATATCGGCATCGCCTTTCCCGCTCATTTGCCCGGCCATCTGCGCTATTTACCGCTGCACAGCGAGCCGCTGTGCGCGGTGTTGCCGAGCACTCATCCGCTGGCAGCGCAGGCATGCATCGATGTCGCGTGGCTGGCCGACGAGCGCTTCGTGAGTTTTCCCAGCAGCACCGCACCGGCGCTGCACGAGGCGCTGCTGAGCTGCTGCCAACAGCAAGGCTTTAGCCCGCACATCCACCTGGAAACCCACCTGCAGCAGACCATCGTCAACCTGGTCGCCGAGGGCCTGGGCGTGTCCTTGGTGCCGGATTCGATGCGCCGCATGCAACTCGCCGGCGCGGTGTTTCGCCCACTGCTGGCCTCGCCACGGGTCGAGCAAGGCCTGTACTGGAACAGCGCCAACAGCAATCCGTGCCTGCCCGGCTTCATCGAGTGCGCCCAGCGCCTGGCCAGCGCCTACCGCGCCTCGGGCGTTGCCGCCGAGTAGCGGTCCAGGGACACGCGAAACAGCGCCGCGACCAAGTCCGACTGGGTAACGATGCCCAGCAGCACCTTGTGCTCATCGACTACCGGCACCTTGTGCACATGGCTGTCGGAGAGCAGTTGCACCAGGTAGGTAATCGGCCAGTCCGCTCGGCAGCTCGGCACCTGACGCTGCATCAGCGTGCTGACCGGCGCGCTGCTGGCCGTGGCCGGCACCAGGTCGTGCAGGTAGAGCATGCCGTGCAGCTCGCGCCGCGCGCCGAGCACCGGCATGGCGCTCAACTTGTGCGCCTGCAAGTGCGCCAGGGCCACGCCGACCGAGGCATCCGGCGCGACGCTGAGCACGTCCTTGGACATGATGTCGGCGCAGCGGATTTCACCGAAACGGCGGCGGTACGCCCGCGTCTCGGTTTGCAGGAGGATTTCTTCGAGGTCGTCGCGGGCAATGTCGAGCAGCTCGCCGCGCGCCTTGAGCACCGCATCCAGATCTTCCGGGGTAAAACCCAGGCGATCACGCGGAATCGGGTCGGCGGTGTGGTGCACATTGACGTGTTCAACCGGGCGATGCGGGTAACGCCGGCGCAACGCGTTATTGAACAACAAGGCCATCAGCAACAAACCCAGGGAGTTCAGCGCCACCGGGTAAAGGGCGAAGTGGTAACCCAGCTGGGCAATCTCCTCGCCCGCCAATACCGCCGTCAGGGCGACGGCGCCGCCCGGTGGATGCAGGCAGCGCAAAGCGAACATCCCGGCAATCGCCAAGGCGCCGGCCAAGGCGGCGACCGCTCCGCTGTGCCCCAACCAACTGGCGCACGCCACGCCGACCAACGCGGCAACCAGGTTGCCGCCGATCACCGACCAGGGTTGCGCCAAAGGGCTGGCGGGTACGGCGAATAGCAACACCGCGGACGCGCCCATCGGCGCGATCAGCCAAGGGCTGGCGTCACCCAGGGCTTCCCGGCACAGCCAGCCGGTAAACAACAGGGCAAGAAACGCCCCGATGCAACTGAGGGCCTGCTCACTGCGGCTGACCGCCATCGGCGCCGGCCAAAAGGCTTTCAGCCACTCTATAAGCGCATTCACTGCCTGGGCCCCCGCCTATCACGCACCATTTCAGGGCGCGACTATACCCCTACCGCCAAGCCATGCCCATCAGTCCGGCCAGAATGCGCGAATTCCGGCGACGCCTTGCGCACCCACCTGCCAGGCCTGTTCGAGTTGCGCCGGGCCGACGCCGCCCAGCACGTATGCCGGCTGATTGAAGCCTTGTAGCAACTCGGCGACCTGCGCCCAGCCGAGCGCCGGCGTTGCGGGATGACTTGGCGTGGCCTGCACCGGCGACAGGGTGACGAAATCCACGCCCATGCGGGCCGCCAATTGCAACTCGGCAGCCGAGTGACAGGAGGCAGCCAGGCGCCGCTCCAGCGGAAACGGCCGGCCCTTATCGACGTATTGGCGCAACTGCGCGGCCGTCAGGTGCCAACCGGCGGCGGGAAAATCGCCCAGCCACTCCAGCGGCCCCTTGAGCATCAGTTGCGCCTTGCCGGCACACAGGCCTTGGATATCCACGGCGAGGTCACGGTACTGGGCATCGAACATACCCGGCGCCCGCAACTGGATCAGGCGGATGCCGCTGGCCAAGGCGCGGCGCACGCCGTGCAGCAGCTCAGCGGGGGGTAAATCCTGCGGGGTGATCAGGTAGCGCTCGGGCAGCCGCGCGGCCATGACGATCGGCGCATTGGCCGCCGGGAAGGCATAGTCATCCAATTGCCGGGGGCTGACCCAGGCCAGCGGCTGGCCTTCGGCGCCATGCGGTTCGCCGGAGAAGGCCGAGACCTCCCAGACGTCCAGCAGCACCTGTTTATCCGGGTAATCGTGGCGCACCTGAATCAACGGCCGCGCGGCGCTCGGACGAATACCCAGCTCCTCTTCCAGCTCGCGGGCCAGGGCCTGCGGCACCGTCTCGTCGGCCTCGACCTTGCCGCCGGGAAACTCCCACAGACCGCCCTGGTGTTGCTCCTCGGCACGCTTGGCGATGAGGATGCGACCATCCGCGCCGCGGATCACTGCTGCTGCTACATGAATACGTTTCACGCCAGTCGCTCCTCCTGGGCGGCCTGATACCAGCGCTGGAACGCCGGCCATTGGTAGATAGTCGCCACATAACGCGCCGCCTCGTCGGGCAGCGCCACCTGGTAGCTGCGCAAACGCGCGGCCACCGGGGCGAAGAACGCGTCCGCCAGGCTGGCGTGACCGAACAGGAACGGCCCGTCCTGGCCGAAGCGGGTCCGGCATTCGGCCCACAGCGCGCAGATGCGCTGGATATCCGCCTGCGCGGCATCCGGGATGCGGTCCAGCGCCTGGTCGCGTTTGAGGTCCATCGGCAGGTGCGTGCGCAGGCCGACAAAACCGCTGTGCATTTCCGCACACACGCTGCGCGCCACCGCCCGGGCGTACTGCCCGCGCGGCCACAGGTGCGCCTCGGGAAAGCGTTCGGCCAGGTACTCGGCAATCGCCAGGGTGTCCCACACCGGACCGTCCTCGGTCTTCAGCAGCGGCACTTTGCCAGTCGGCGAATGCAGGCGAATGCGGGCTTGGCTATCCGCGCGATTGAGCGCAATCACCAACTCGCTGTAGGGTGCGCCGGCCAACTCCAGGGCCAACGCGGCGCGCAGCGACCAGGACGAATAGGTTTTGTCGCCAATAACCAGAATCAGGGACATGCGCTCGTTCCTCTCTTGCGGGTCGTTGGACGTTAAAAGGCGGCTCCCCGAATAGCAAATTCCCGTTGCTCATGGCCCCATGAACAACGGGAATAGCGGCAGCACGTCACCCACCGGTCACACTCAGGTGCGGTACTCGGCGTTGATTTTCACGTACTCGTGGGACAGGTCGGTGGTCCAGATCGTCTCGCCACAGGTGCCACGGCCCAATTCGATACGGATGGTGATTTCCGCCTCGGCCATCACCGCCGCGCCTTGTTCCTCGGTGTAGCTGCTCGCCCGGCAGCCGCGACTGGCGATGCACACCTCGCCGAGGAAAACATCGATCTTGCTCACGTCCAATTGCGCCACCCCGGCGCGGCCGACCGCGGCGAGAATACGCCCCCAGTTCGGGTCGGAGGCAAACAGCGCAGTCTTGATCAGCGGCGAGTGGGCCACGGCATAGCCGACGTCCAGGCACTCCTGATGAGTCGCCCCGCCATTCACCTGCACGGTGACGAACTTGGTCGCGCCCTCGCCGTCGCGCACGATGGCCTGCGCCACCTCCATGCACACCGCGAACACCGCTTCCTTGAGCTTGGCGAACAGCTCGCCGCTGGCCTGGGTGATTTCCGGCAAGGCCGCCTTGCCGGTGGCGATCAGCATGCAGCAGTCGTTGGTCGAGGTATCGCCATCGATGGTGATGCGGTTGAACGACTTGTTCGCCGCATCGCGCAGCAGGTCCTGCAACACACCCTGGGCAACCTTTGCATCGGTAGCGATATAACCGAGCATGGTCGCCATGTTCGGCTTGATCATCCCCGCGCCCTTGCTGATACCGGTCACGGTCACGGTCACGCCGTCATGCACAAACTGGCGGCTGGCGCCCTTGGGCAGGGTGTCGGTGGTCATGATGCCGGTGGCGGCCTCGGCCCAGTGGTTTTCCGACAGGTCATCCAGCGCGGCCTGTAAGGCGCCCTCGATTTTCTCCACCGGCAACGGCTCGCCAATCACCCCGGTGGAAAACGGCAGCACAGAGCTGTCGTCGACACCGGTCAACTGAGCCAGCGCGGCGCAGGTGCGCGCGGCATTCTGCAAGCCCGGCTCGCCGGTACCGGCGTTGGCATTGCCGGTGTTGGTCAGCAGGTAGCGCACGCTGCCCAGCACGCGCTTCTTAGCCAGGATCACCGGCGCCGCGCAGAACGCGTTGAGGGTGAATACCCCCGCCACGCTGGAGCCCTCGGCACAGCGCATGACCACCACATCCTTGCGCCCAGGGCGCTTGATGCCAGCCGAGGCGATGCCCAGCTCAAAACCTGGAACCGGATGCAGGGTAGACAGTGGGCCAAGACCAACAGCCATAAAGAACGCTCCTTGAGGTAGTAGGACTGAATTCGATGGTAAAACGCCGCGAGCGGCTAAGCCGTTCGCGGCGTTGTGGGGGCGGGGTCAAGCGAGTGGCCAAACCCAAAGCCCTTGTTGCGGTGTCGCGTCAGACCATCAGGTCAGTTGACCATGACAATGCTTGTACTTCTTGCCAGAGCCGCAAGGGCAAGGCTCGTTGCGGCCGATCTTCTGTTCGACCCGCACCGGCGCCACGGCAACGGCGACATCACCGTCCTCGTCCGCCACTTGCGGCTGCAGCAGCGCCGAAGCTTCGGCATGCTGGAACTGCATACGCTCGGCCATGGCTTCGGCCTCGCGGCGCAGACGGGCTTCTTCTTCGACCGGGTCTTCGCGACGCACCTGCACGTGGGACAGCACACGAATGGTGTCGCGCTTGATCGAGTCAAGCAGCTCCTGGAACAGGGTGAACGACTCGCGCTTGTATTCCTGCTTGGGGTTCTTCTGCGCATAACCGCGCAGGTGAATACCGTGACGCAGGTGATCCATGGTCGACAGGTGGTCTTTCCACAGGTCGTCGAGCACGCGCAGCAGAATCTGCTTCTCGAAGGTGCGCAGGGCCTCGGCACTGGCCTGCTCTTCCTTCTCGTTGTAGGCCGCGATCAGCTCTTCGAGGATGCGCGCGCGCAGGGTTTCTTCGTAGAGCTTGTCGTCTTCGTCCAGCCACTGCTGGACCGGCAACTTGAGATTGAAGCCACTGTAAATTGCCGCTTCCAGGCCGGGGATATCCCACTGCTCAGGCAGCGATTGCGGCGCAATGTGCTCGTTGATGGTGCCATCCAGCACTTCGCGGCGGAAGTCGGCGATGGTCTCGCCGATATCGTCGGCGGCCAGCAGGCTGTTGCGCATGTGATAGATCACTTTGCGCTGCTCGTTGGCTACGTCGTCGAATTCCAGCAGTTGCTTGCGCATGTCGAAGTTGCGGCCTTCGACCTTACGCTGCGCTTTCTCGATGGCGTTGGTCACCATCCGGTGTTCGATGGCTTCGCCGGACTGCATGCCCAGGGCCTTCATGAAATTCTTCACCCGGTCGGAGGCAAAGATGCGCATCAGGCTGTCTTCCAACGACAGGTAGAAACGGCTCGAACCTGGGTCGCCCTGGCGCCCGGAACGGCCGCGCAGCTGGTTGTCGATCCGCCGCGACTCGTGACGCTCGGAGGCGATCACATGCAAGCCGCCGGACTCGATCACTTGCTGGTGGCGCTTCTGCCAATCGGCTTTGATCTGCGCAACCTGTTCGTCGGTGGCATTTTCCAACGCCGCCACTTCGACTTCCCAGTTACCGCCCAGGAGAATGTCGGTACCGCGACCGGCCATGTTGGTGGCGATGGTCAGTGCACCCGGACGACCGGCCTGGGCAATGATTTCCGCTTCTTTTTCGTGGAACTTGGCATTCAGCACCTTGTGCGCCATGCCTTCCTTGTCGAGCAGCTGCGACACGTACTCGGAGCTCTCGATCGTCGCGGTGCCGACCAGGATTGGCCGGCCCTGGGCCTGGCATTCCTTGATGTCGGTAATGATCGCGGCGTACTTCTCTTCCTGGGTCAGGTAGACCAGGTCATTGAAGTCCTTACGCGCCAGGGCACGGTTGGTCGGGATCACGATCACCGCCAGGCCGTAGATCTGATGGAACTCGAACGCTTCGGTGTCGGCGGTGCCGGTCATACCGGACAGCTTGTTGTACAGGCGGAAGTAGTTCTGGAAGGTGGTCGAGGCCAGCGTCTGGCTTTCGGCCTGGATCGGCAGGTTTTCCTTCGCTTCGATGGCCTGGTGCAGGCCTTCGGACAGACGACGACCCGGCATGGTGCGGCCGGTGTGTTCGTCGATCAGCAGCACCTGGTTGTTCTGCACGATGTATTCGACGTTGCGGTTGAACAGTTTGTGCGCGCGCAGACCGGCATACACATGGGTCAACAGACCCAGGTTATGCGCCGAATAGAGGCTTTCGCCCTCGGCCAGCAGACCGACTTCGGTGAGCATCTCTTCGATGAACTGGTGGCCCAGCTCGTTGAGCTCGACCTGACGGGTCTTCTCGTCGACCTTGTAGTGGCCTTCCTGGGTGACCACGCCTTCCTCTTCCTCAATGTGCTGCTTGAGGCGCGGAATCAGCTTGTTGACTTCGATGTACAGCTTGGAGCTGTCTTCGGCCTGGCCAGAAATGATCAGCGGGGTGCGCGCTTCGTCGATAAGGATCGAGTCGACTTCGTCGATCACCGCGAAGTTCAGCTCACGCTGGAACTTGTCGTCCAGGCTGAAGGCCATGTTGTCGCGCAGGTAGTCGAAGCCGAATTCGTTGTTGGTGCCGTAGGTGATGTCGGCGGCATAGGCTGCACGCTTTTCTTCCGGCGGCATGAACGGCGTGACGATACCCACCGACATACCGAGGAATTCGTACAGCGGACGCATCCAGTTGGCGTCGCGACGGGCCAGGTAGTCGTTGACCGTGACCACATGCACGCCCTTGCCGGACAGCGCATTGAGGTACACCGCCAGGGTCGCTACCAGGGTCTTGCCTTCACCGGTGCGCATCTCGGCGATCTTGCCGTCATGCAAGGTCATGCCGCCAATCAGCTGCACGTCGAAGTGACGCATACCCATCACCCGCTTACCGGCTTCACGGGCAACCGCGAAGGCTTCCGGCAACAGCTGGTCGAGGGTTTCGCCTTTGGCCAGACGGGCTTTGAACTCTTCAGTCTTGGCGCGCAGTTGCTCATCAGAGAGTGCGAGCATCTGCTCCTCGAAGGCATTGACGGACTGAACCGCCTTGAGCATGCGCTTAACTTCACGCTCGTTCTTGCTTCCAAAGAGTTTTTTCAACAAAGGCGCAAACATATCGACAGGATCTTCCACGCGTATGGATGGAGGGCGGCCCCGTGAGTCGCCCATGCAGCCTTCATGGCTGCGTGCGAAGGGGGCATTCTACCCGGAAACGAACTTGAGGAAAGCGGCGTTATTCGACGCCACTGACTCTGGCGATGTAACTGGCGGGGTTGACCAGGCGGCCTTTCTTGCTGACTTCGAAGTGTACGTGGTAACCGGTGGAGCGCCCGGTGCTACCCACTTTGGCAATGGTCTGGCCACGCTGCACCAGATCGCCGACCTGCACCAGGTTGCTCTGATTGTGCGCATACAGGGTGACATAGCCATCGGCATGACTGATTTCCACGGTATTGCCATAGCCGGAACGGCGCTCGGAAGAGGTCACCACGCCAGCGGCCACGGCGACCACATCACTGCCGGCCTTGGCGGCGAAATCCACGCCTTTGTGCACACTCAGACGCCCGGTCAGGGGATCGGTACGCCGACCAAAAGGCGACGACATATAGCCCTTCAGCACCGGGCGCCCTGCCAGGTATTCGGCCTCGTCGAGGCGGCGTTCGGCGAGCAGTTGCTCCAACACCTCAAGTTGCTGCTCGCGACTGTCGAGGCGCAACGCCAACTCATCCAGGGTACTGATAAACGGGGGCGGCGCGTAAGCCGCACCGCCGAGCAAATCTTCCGGGCCACCCTGACCGACATTCAAGGAAAAGTCGAACTCACTGGCATCCAATTCCGCCAGCTCGGTCAGACGTTCGCCCAAGGCATCCAGACGCGTCAGACGCGCCTGCAGCTCGGCGACGTGCGCCGCAAAGGCATCCAACTGACGTTGCGCATCGACACGCACAGCGCCCACCTCGGCACGCTGCTCATCCAACGCCTGGGTAATCTGACTATTGTCCGCCAGCCCCGGCGATTGCGGCGCCCACCAGGCACCCACGGCGACGCCGCTGCCCAGCGCGGCCGCGACGAGCACCAACAGTGCCATCAGCAACCAGCGTAAATCCAGGCTGAGCGAGCGAGCAGCGCCATGACGGCGGCTGAGTAAGATGATCTGCATGGCTTCCCCTATAAGGTGGAACCCAAGTCGGTAGCAGGGATTCTGCTACCATGGCGGCTCCACAATCTCAGGCGTCCTGCCATGGCGTTTCGTCCCTTGCCGGCTCGTGCTCCCGCTGCGCTGCTGCGCGAAGCGAAGCCCTTGAAAGCGTTGTTCAATCAGGCTCAACGCCTCGATCGCTTGCAACACTTACTGCAAAGCCAACTGCAACCTGCGGCCCGCGAACACTGCCATGTAGCGTCTTGGCGCGAGGGCTGCTTGCTGCTTATCGTCACCGATGGCCACTGGGCCACCCGCTTGCGTTATCAACAACGGCGCCTGCTCAGGCAACTGCAGACTCTCGAAGAGTTCGCGACCTTAGCGAAAATCCTCTTCAAGGTGCAACCGCCGACTGCCGAAAGGCGTGCACCCGGTCGCACTATCAGCCTCTCCAGCAGCGCGTCGGAGAACATCCAAGCCACTGCCGACGGCATCAGCGACCCTAAATTACGCGCCGCCCTGGAACGCCTGGCCAAACACGGCAAGCCCAGCGAATAAGCCCAATACGCGGCGCATTTCGCACTACCGACGTTTGGCCCGCTATATCAGAGGCAAAAAAGAGGCCACCCTAAGGTGGCCTCGAAAAGTAAAGGAAGAGAGAGTTGCGTTACACCGCCGCGACTGGGCGCATGTAAGAGATCGGCGCAGTTTTCGGGTCGTCGAAGGTAACCACTTCCCAGGCATCCGTCTGCTCGATCAAGGCGCGCAGCAGACGATTGTTCAGGGCATGCCCCGACTTGAAGCCACGGAACTCGCCAATCAAGCTATTACCCAGCAGGTAGAGATCGCCGATGGCATCGAGAATCTTGTGTTTGACAAACTCGTCCTCATAACGCAGGCCGTCTTCGTTCAACACACGGTACTCATCCACCACAATGGCGTTGTCCACGCTGCCGCCGAGTGCCAGGTTCTGCGAACGCAGGAACTCGATGTCACGCATAAAACCGAAGGTGCGTGCACGGCTGACTTCTTTAACAAAAGACGTGCTGGAAAAATCCACGCTGGCCGACTGCGTGCGGTTGCGGAAAACCGGGTGATCGAAATCGATCTCGAAACTCACCTTGAACCCTTCGAAAGGCACGAAGGTGGCGCGCTTATCGCCCTCTTCGACCGTGACTTCACGAAGAATCCGGATGAACTTCTTGTGGGCTTCCTGCTCTTGCAAGCCGGCGGATTGAATCAGGAATACAAAGGGACCCGCACTGCCATCCATGATCGGGACTTCGGACGCGGAGAGCTCGACGTAGGCGTTATCGATGCCCAGGCCAGCCATGGCCGAAAGCAGGTGCTCTACCGTATCCACCTTGACATCACCATTGATCAACGTAGTCGACATGGTGGTTTCACCGACATTGCCTGCACGCGCGGGAATTTCCACGATAGGGTCAAGGTCGGTACGACGGAACACGATACCGGTGTCCACAGGTGCCGGCTTCAGGGTCAGGTATACCTTCTCCCCGGAATGCAGGCCGACGCCGGTGGCGCGGATAATGTTCTTCAGGGTGCGTTGTCTGATCATGGCTTTGGCCGCTATAGCACTAGTTGCGAATTGTTTTCAACAATGGCCGGCGATGATAGCAGAACCGGCCTTTGCTGAACACCAATCACCCCAATGATCCTGATACATTCCATCAATCAGCCTGACGACGCAGGAATGCCGGGATGTCCAGGTAATCCAGATCATCCTGCGGATTCAGCTTGGCCGCTGTAGCCCCGCCACCATGGCTCTGACGCTGAACGGTCGGGCGTTCGTAGTCCTTGTAGTTAACGCTTTGCTCGGCACGCGACGGTGCGGTCGGGGCAGCCGCGCTGGCCGCGACTTGCACGGTGTTGTCGATTACTTTGACCGGCTTCTCAATCCGCGCACCCAGACCGGTGGCGACCACGGTGACGTGCAGCTCGTCGCGCATGTCCGGATCGATCACGGTGCCGACCTTGACGGTGGCGTGCTCGGAGGCGAACTGCTCGATGATGTTACCCACGTCGGAGTACTCACCCAGGGACAGGTCGGGACCGGCGGTGATGTTCACCAGAATGCCGCGCGCACCTTGCAGGTTGACGTCTTCCAGCAGCGGGTTGCGGATCGCCGCTTCGGTGGCCTCACGGGCACGGTTCGGACCGCTGGCGCAGCCAGTGCCCATCATCGCCATGCCCATTTCGCTCATCACGGTTTTCACGTCGGCGAAGTCGACGTTGATCATGCCCGGACGCTTGATGATGTCGGAGATACCGCGCACGGCACCGGCCAGTACATCGTCGGCCTTGGCGAAAGCCGACAGCAGGCTGGCGTCTTTACCGAGGATGGTCAGCAGTTTTTCGTTAGGGATGGTGATCAGCGAGTCGACGCTTTCCGCCAGCGCGCGGATACCCTCGTCGGCGATCTGCATGCGCTTGCGCCCTTCGAACGGGAACGGACGAGTCACCACAGCCACGGTGAGGATGCCCATTTCCTTGGCCACTTCGGCGATCACTGGCGCAGCACCGGTACCGGTACCGCCACCCATGCCGGTGGTGATGAAGACCATGTCGCAGCCTTGCAGCACTTCGGCGATACGCTCGCGGTCTTCCAGCGCGGCTTGACGGCCGACTTCCGGATTGGCGCCCGCGCCCAAGCCCTTGGTCACGCCTGGGCCGAGTTGCAGCACGGTGCGCGCGCCGATGTTCTTCAGCGCCTGCGCATCGGTGTTGGCGCAGATGAACTCGACGCCTTCGATGTTGTTTTTCGACATGTGGTTGACCGCGTTACCGCCGCCGCCGCCCACGCCAATGACTTTGATAACCGCGCTTTGCGGGATGTTGTCTACGAGTTCGAACATTTTCCCTCTCCTTTACTTTCTAGTTGTAACGCCTACTGCACTTCAGAAATTGCCTTGTACCCAGCGCTTGATGCGCTCGATCACCGGTGTTTTGGGTTCATCGTTGTAGCTGCCGATGGCGGACATGGAGATGCCATCGGCCTGTTTTTGCAGCCCGTACAGCAACAGCCCGACCCCCGTCGAATAGATCGGGTTGCGTACCACGTCGGCCAGGCCCTTGACGCCATGCGGCACGCCCAGGCGCACCGGCATATGGAAAATCTCTTCGGCCAGCTCGACCGCGCCTTCCATTTTCGCCGTGCCGCCGGTGAGGACGATGCCGGCGGGAATCAGGTCTTCGTAGCCGCTACGACGCAGCTCGGCCTGGATCAGGGTGAACAGTTCGTCGTAACGCGGCTCCACCACTTCGGCCAGCGACTGGCGTGACAGGTCGCGCGGCGGCCGGTCGCCAACGCTCGGCACCTTGATGGTTTCGCCGGCACCGGCCAGCTTGGCCAGGGCGCAGGCGTAACGGATTTTGATTTCTTCGGCGTACTGGGTCGGCGTGCGCAGGGCCATGGCGATGTCGTTGGTGACCTGGTCGCCGGCAATCGGGATCACCGCGGTGTGGCGGATCGCGCCTTCGGTGAAGATGCAGATGTCGGTGGTGCCGCCGCCGATATCGACCAGACACACGCCCAGCTCTTTCTCGTCGTCGGTCAATACCGCATAGGCCGAGGCCAACTGCTCGAGGATGATGTCGTCGACTTCCAGGCCGCAGCGGCGCACGCACTTCTCGACATTCTGCGCCGCGTTCACCGCGCAGGTGACCACGTGCACCTTGGCTTCCAGGCGCACACCGGACATGCCCAGCGGCTCGCGCACGCCCTCCTGGTTATCGATCACGTAATCCTGCGGCAGGGTATGCAGCACCCGCTGGTCCGCCGGAATCGCCACCGCCTGGGCCGCGTCGAGCACACGCTCGAGGTCGGCCGGGCTGACTTCACGGTCGCGGATCGCGACGATGCCGTGGCTGTTGAGGCTGCGAATGTGGTTGCCGGCCACGCCGACGAAAGCCGAGTGGATGCGGCAACCGGCCATCAGTTGGGCTTCTTCCACCGCGCGCTGAATCGACTGCACGGTGGACTCGATATTCACCACCACGCCCTTCTTCAGGCCGCGCGAGGGATGGGTGCCAATGCCGACGATTTCCAGCTGGCCATCGGCCGTCACTTCGCCCACCAGCGCCACCACCTTGGAGGTGCCGATATCGAGGCCAACAATCATCTTGCCGCTCTGCACGTTTGCCATGGGTCTTGCCTTCTCCTGATTCACTGCACGACAGCGGTATCAGCCGCCGTGGGCGCGACCGGCTCACGCCACGCCACGGCCAGGCCGTTGGCGTAACGCAGATCGATCCGCGCGATATTCGTTTGCTGCTCTTTCAGCGCCTTGCCGTAAATGGCGGTGAAGCGGCGCATTTTTTCCACCAGATGGTCGCGTCCCAACAGCAACTCGATGCCTTGAGCCGTGGAGAGGAACCAACTGCCGCGCTCGCGCAACTCCAGGCGTGCGACGGAAAAACCCATGGGCCGGAGCATCTGGCTGAGCACCTGGTATTGCTGCATCACCTCCTGCTGCGCGCGCTTGGGGCCATACAGCTGCGGCAGGTGCTGGTAATGCACCAGTTGGTCGGGGGCGAATGCCTGACCCTGGTTGTTCAGCAGCGCCTCATCACCCCAACGGGCAATCGGCAATTGTTCTTCCAGGCGCACCAGCACCTGATCCGGCCATACGCGACGGACTTCGGCGCTGGCAATCCAGGGCATCTGCTCCAGTTCGCGACGCATGCCGAGCAGGTCGACGCTGAAGAAGCTCGCACTGACGAACGGCGCAATGCGCTGCTGCACCGCTTGCTGGCTGATGTAGCTCAGATCGCCTTCGACACTGATCCTGGCAATTGGCCGATCCGCATAGGGCAGCAGGCGCTGCGCCAGCTCGTACGCGCCGAAGCCCAATACGATCAGCAACAGCGGCCAGGTCAGGCGCTTGAGCACGCCGAAATTCGGCTTCGGCAGGCGCACGCTAAGCGGTTCCTTGGCCACCAGGCGGCTTGCACCGCGCGGCACAGGTTTGCCACGCACCGGAGTGCGCGCTGAACCTGGCTGATGACGAAGGATGGCGCCCATGGCTTAACCCCGTGCCTCAAGGCTGTCGGCGAGAATCGCCAACACCAGCTGCTGAAAATCCAGACCTGCGGCGCGCGCGGCCATCGGCACCAGGCTGTGGTCGGTCATGCCTGGCACGGTGTTGACTTCCAGCAGCCAGAATTGGCCGGCGGCGTCCTGCATCACATCGACCCGTGCCCAGCCTTGGGTACCGACTGCTTCGCAAGCGCGTGCGGTGAGGTTTTTCAGCTCGGTTTCCTGCTCCGCCGACAGGCCGCAGGGAATGCGGTACTGGGTGTCATTGGCCAGGTACTTGGCGTCGTAGTCGTAGAAGCTATGCGGGGTGCCCAGGCCAATCGGCGGCAGCACCTGGCCGCGCAGCACCGCAATGGTGTACTCCGGGCCATGAATCCATTGTTCGACCAGCACTTGCGAGTCGTAGCGGCTGGCGTCCTGCCAGGCGGCGATCAACGCGGCGACATCGGCGACCTTGGCCATGCCGATGCTCGAGCCCTCATGGGCCGGCTTGACGATCAACGGGAAGCCCAGCTCGGTTGCCGCCGCTTCGCAGTCGGCGACCGAGGCCAACACCGCATGGCGCGGGGTCGGCAAGCCGAGGCTTTGCCAAACCTGCTTGGTGCGCAATTTGTCCATGGCCAGCGCGGACGCGAGGATGCCGCTGCCGGTGTAGGGAATCGCGGCGCATTCGAGCAGGCCCTGCATGCTGCCGTCTTCGCCGCCACGGCCGTGCAGGACGATAAAGGCGCGGTCGATTTTTTCGTTGAGCAGGCGCTGGAGGACGTCATCGCCGACATCGATGCCAAACGCATCCACGCCGGCGCCTTGCAGGGCGTGCAGCACCGCATTGCCGGATTTCAAGGAGACTTCACGCTCGGCGCTCTTGCCGCCGAACAGCACGGCCACGCGACCGAAGGCGGCGACTGGCAGCTGGGATTTCAAGGTATCGGCGCTCATTTCGACTCCTCTGACGACTCGCCGCCGGCCGTGGCGAACAAAGGGCTTTGCAACAGTTGCGGGGCTAGGCCGCCGATATCGCCGGCACCCTGGCAGAGCAGAATGTCGCCGGCACGCAGCAGCGGTTTGATCAGCGGTGCCAGCTCGATGCCGCGCTCGATGTAGATCGGGTCCAACTGGCCACGCTGACGGATGCTGTGACACAGGTGCTTGCTATCCGCGCCGGGGATCGGTTCTTCGCCGGCCGGATAGACTTCCATCAACAGCAGCACGTTGGCGTCGGCCAGCACCTGGACGAAATCCTCGTAAAGATCGCGGGTACGGCTGAAGCGGTGCGGCTGGTAGACCATCACCAGACGGCGCTCCGGCCAACCGCCGCGCACGGCCTTGATCACCGCGGCGACTTCACGCGGGTGATGGCCATAGTCGTCGACCAGCATCACACTGCCGCCGTCGACCGGCAGGTCGCCGTACACCTGAAAGCGCCGACCGACGCCCTGGAAGCACGACAGGCCTTGGACAATGGCGGCGTCGCTGATGCCTTCGTCGCTGGCGATGGCGATGGTCGCCAGAGCGTTCAGCACGTTGTGGTTGCCCGGCATGTTCACCGATACATCCAGCGGCGCACGGTCGCGGCGCAGCACGGTAAAGAAGGTTTGCATGCCCTGCTGACGCACGTTGATCGCACGGACATCGGCGCCTTCGTCGAAGCCGTAGGTCACGGTCGGACGCGCCACCTGCGGCAGAATTTCGCGCACGATCGGATCGTCCACGCACATCACCGCCAGGCCGTAGAACGGCAAGTTGTGCAGGAACTCGACGAAGGTTTTCTTCAACTTGTTGAAGTCACCTTCGTAGGTGCTCATGTGGTCCATGTCGATGTTGGTGACCACCGCGACCATCGGTTGCAGGTGCAGAAAGCTGGCGTCGCTTTCGTCGGCTTCGGCGATCAGATAACGGCTGGTGCCGAGCTGAGCGTTGGTGCCGGCGGCATTCAGGCGGCCACCGATGACGAACGTCGGGTCCAGGCCGCCAGCGGCGAACACCGAGGCCAGTAGGCTGGTGGTGGTGGTTTTGCCGTGGGTGCCGGCCACCGCCACGCCATGCCGATAGCGCATCAGCTCGGCCAACATCTCGGCGCGCGGCACCACCGGAATGCGCCGTTCGAGGGCGGTGGCGACTTCCGGGTTAGCGGTGTTGATGGCGCTGGAGACCACCAGCACATCAGCGTGCTCGGCGTTTTCCGCACGGTGCCCGATGAAGATCTGCGCGCCGAAGTTTTCCAGGCGCTCGGTCACCGCCGAGGCCTTCAGGTCGGAGCCGGACACCTCATAGCCCAGGTTGAGCAACACCTCGGCGATGCCGCACATGCCGGCGCCGCCGATGCCGACGAAGTGGATGCGGCGGATACGGCGCATTTCCGGCTGCGGGAATGCTTTTTGGCTCTCAACCACGGGCCACCTCCAGGCAAATCTCGACAACCGTGCGGGTTGCATCGGGCTTGGCCAGGCGACGCGCAGTGCTCGCCATGTTGTTCAATCGGTCGGGGTGCATCAAAACCTCGGTCAGCTGCGCGGCCAGCGTGGCGGCGTCAGTGGAACGTTGCGGCAGAAGGACGGCAGCGCCCTCCTTCGCGAGATAGTCGGCATTGCGCGTCTGGTGGTCGTCGATCGCGTGCGGTAGCGGCACCAGAAACGACGGCAGCCCGGCGGCGGCCAGTTCGCTGATGGTCAGCGCACCGGCACGGCACACCACCAGATCGGCCCAGGCATAGGCCCGGGCCATGTCCTGGATAAACGGCGCGACCTGCGCTTCGACGCCGGCGGCGCGATAGCGTTCAGCGGTCACCCCATCATGTTGCTTGCCGGCCTGATGAAAGACCTCGGGGCGCAGCTCGGCCGCCACCAATGCCAGCGCGGCGGGGAGCAATTTGTTCAGCGGCTCGGCGCCCAGGCTGCCGCCGAGAATCAACAGGCGCGGCTGACGGTTACGCAGCGCATCACGCGGGGTTTCCAGGAACAGCTCTTCGCGCACCGGGTTACCGGTGGTACGGCGCTTGGCCGACGCGCCGAAGGTATTCGGGAACGCCTCGCACACGCGGCTGGCGAACGGCACCAGGCTGCGGTTGGCGGTGCCGGCCACGGCGTTCTGTTCGTGGATGATCAACGGCGCACCGGCCAGCTTGGCCGCCAGGCCACCGGGGCCGGTGACATAACCGCCCATGCCGAGCACGCACACCGGCTCAAGCCGACGCATCACGTTGCGCGCTTGCAGCAACGCCTTGATCAACTGGAACGGCGCTTTGAGCAAGGACAACTTGCCCTTGCCGCGCAGCCCGCTGACATTGATCAGGTGCAACGGCAAACCAGCTGCCGGCACCAGCTCGTTCTCGATACCACGCGGCGTACCCAGCCAGTGCACCTGGTAACCACGCGCCTGGAACTCACGGGCACAGGCCAACGCCGGGAACACATGGCCGCCGGTGCCGCCCGCCATGATCAAGACATTACCGGGCATGCGTCACCTCCACAGGAGCGCGCGCAACGGGAGAGCCCGCCTCGGGGGAGCCCGCCTCAGTAAAGTCCGACTCGTCGAAATCGACGTCTTCGCTACCCAGCTGATTGCGCCGCTCCCATTCGATGCGCAGCAGCAGCGCCAGGCTGACGCAGCAGATCACCAGCGAGCTGCCGCCGTAGCTGAGGAACGGCAGGGTCAGGCCCTTGGTCGGCAGCAGGCCGACGTTCACGCCGATATTGATCAGGAACTGGCCGATCCACAGGAAGGCCAGGCCGTAAGCCACGTAAGCGGCGAAGAATTGTTTGGCCTTCTCCGCCCACAGGCCGATGTACAGCGCACGCACGCTGACGAAGACGAACAGGCCGACCGTGATCAACGCGCCGATCATGCCCAGCTCTTCGGCGAGCACGGCGAAGACGAAGTCGGTGTGCGCTTCCGGTAGGTAGAACTGCTTCTGGATGCTGTTGCCCAGGCCGACGCCAAACCATTCGCCGCGGCCAAAGGCGATCAGCGCCTGGGTCAGCTGATAGCCGGAACCGAACTGATCGGCCCACGGATCGGTAAAGGTGATCAAGCGTTGCAGGCGGTATTCCTGGGTCTGCACCAGCACGAACACCGCGCCGACGGCCAGGGCGACCATCAGCCCGAAGCGGAACAGGCCAACGCCGCCGAGGAACAACATGGCCGCCGCCGCGCCCATCATTACCACGGTGGCACCGAAGTCCGGCTCCAGCAGCAACAGACCCGCCATCGGCAGCAGCACCACGAACGGCTTGAAGAAACCGGACCAGCTCTCGCGCACTTCCGCCTGGCGCCGCACCAGATAACCCGCCAGGTAGACCACCACGAACACCTTGGCGATTTCCGACGGCTGTACGTTGAACACCCCAAAACCGATCCAGCGCATCGAGCCGTTCACTTCGCGGCCGATCCCCGGCACCAGCACCATGATCAGCAGCGCGAAGGCGGCCAACAGCAGCACGGCACCGAAACGCTGCCAGGTGGCCAGTGGAATCAACAGCACCACACCGGCGGCGGCGAGGCCGATCAGCAGGTAAATCAGGTGGCGGATCATGTAGTACAACGGGCTGCCGGCGTTGACCGCGGCCACTTCGGTGGAGGCCGAAGCGATCATCACCAGGCCCAGGCCGAGCAGCGCCAGGCAACCGGCGAGCAGCGGGAAATCCATGTCCAGGCCACGACGGCTAAACAAGGGCGATGGATAAGGCCGCAGGAAGGCGAACATCAGACGAGCGCCTCCACGGCATGGGCGAACCGGCGTCCGCGTTCTTCGAAGTTTTTGAACATGTCCAGGCTGGCGCAGGCCGGCGACAGCAGCACGGCATCGCCCGCTTCGGCCAACTCGGCAGCGCGCTGCACGGCTTCCTCCAGGGTCTTGACCCGGATCAGCGGCGCGGCGTCGCCCAGCGCGGCAGCCAGCAATTCGGCATCTCGACCGAGCAGCACTACAGCACGGCAGAACGTGCCGACCGGCGTTTTCAGCGCCGAGAAGTCCGCGCCCTTGCCATCACCACCGGCGATCAGCACCAGCTTGCCGCTGACATCCGCGCCCAGGCCTTCGATGGCGGCCAGCGCGGCACCGACGTTAGTGGCCTTGGAGTCGTCGTAGTAGCTCACGGCATTGCGTTCGCCAACCCACTGGCAGCGGTGCGGCAGGCCCACGAACTGGCGCAGGGTGGCCAGCATGGCATCCATCGGCAGGCCCACGGCATGGCCCAGGGCCAGCGCCGCCAGGGCGTTGGACTGGTTATGCGCGCCACGAATTTTCAGCTCACGCACCGGCAGCAGTGCATCGAACTGGTACGCCAGGCACTTCTCGCCATCGTCTTCAAGCAAGCCGAAGCGTTTGAAGTCCGGCTTGCCCAGACCGAAATACCAGCAGGGCAGCTGATCGGCCACCAGCGGCCGCGACAGCGCGTCGTCGCGGTTTACCACCACCTGGCGCGCGCCGCGGAAGATGCGGTGTTTGGCCAGGTGATAAGCCGGCAGATCGGCGTAGCGATCCATATGGTCTTCGCTGATGTTCAGGCAGGTCGCCACTTCAGCATTCAGCTGATCGGTGGTTTCCAGCTGGAAGCTCGACAGCTCCATGACGTACAGCTCGATCTCGTCATTCAGCAGATCCAGCGCCGGGGTGCCGAGGTTGCCGCCGACCGCGACCTTCTTGCCGGCCGCTGCCGCCATTTCACCGACCAGAGTGGTCACAGTGCTTTTGGCGTTGGAGCCGGTAATGGCCACGATCGGCGCCTTGGCATAACGGGCGAACAGCTCAATATCGCCGGACAGCTTGACCCCGCGCGCAGCGGCGGCTTGCAGGGCCGGGGTGGCGATGGCCAGGCCCGGGCTGACCAGCAGCTCGCTGGCGCGGCAGAGGAAGTCCACATCCAGTTCGCCACAACGCACTTCCACCTGCGGGAACTGCTCACGCAAGGTGGCGAGCTCCGGCGGGTTGGCACGGGTGTCGACCACGGCAAAGGGCAGGCCCTGGCGTGCGAGGAAGCGCACCAGGGACATGCCGCTCTTGCCGAGGCCGACAACGATGCGGAAGTGGTCAGAAGCAATCAGGGTCATGGGTTCCTCAACGCAGCTTCAGAGTGGCAAGGCCGATCAGCACCAGAATCACGGTGATGATCCAGAAGCGCACGATCACCCGCGGCTCGGGCCAGCCTTTCAATTCAAAGTGGTGGTGGATCGGCGCCATGCGGAACACGCGCTTGCCGGTCAGTTTGAAGGACGCGACCTGGATGATCACCGACAGGGTTTCCATCACGAAGATGCCGCCCATGATGAACAGCACCACTTCCTGACGCACGATCACCGCGATGGTGCCCAGGGCCGCGCCCAGGGCCAGCGCGCCGACGTCACCCATAAAGACTTGCGCCGGGTAGGTGTTGAACCAGAGGAAACCCAGGCCCGCGCCAACCAGGGCGGCGCAGAACACGATCAGCTCACCGGCGCCCGGCACGTAGGGAATAAACAGATATTCGGCGAATTTGATGTTGCCCGACAGGTAGCAGAAGATCCCCAGCGCGCCGCCGACCATGACGGTGGGCAGAATCGCCAGGCCGTCGAGGCCATCGGTGAGGTTGACCGCGTTGCTCGAACCGACGATGACGAAGTAGCTCAGCACCACGAAGCCCAAGCCCAGCTCAAGGCTGAAGTCCTTGAGCAGCGGCAGAATCAGGGTGGTCTCCACCGGGCTCTGCGCCGTCATATAAAGGAACAGCGCGGCACCCAGGCCGAACACCGACTGCCAGAAATACTTCCAGCGGCTCGGCAGGCCGCGCGAATTCTTCTCGATCACCTTGCGGTAATCGTCGACCCAGCCGATGGCGCCGAACAGCAGGGTGACGGCCAACACCACCCAGACATAGCGGTTGGACAGGTCGGCCCAGAGCAAGGTGCTGATCGCGATGGCGGACAGAATCAGCGCGCCACCCATGGTTGGCGTGCCTTTCTTCGAGAGGTGCGACTGCGGGCCGTCGTTGCGTACCGATTGGCCAATCTGGCGGATCTGCAAAGTGCGGATCATCCAGGGTCCCAGCCACAGCGATAACGCCAGGGCGGTCAGCACACCGAGAATCCCGCGCAGGGTCAGGTACTGAAAGACCGCGAAGCCTTTGTGGAACTGTTGCAGGTACTCGGCCAGCAGCAGCAGCATTTAGTGACTCTCCCCGAATGTGCCACACAGCGCCGCCACGATTTTTTCCATCGCGGCGCTGCGTGAACCTTTAATTAGAATGGTGGTGTCGCCCTGCTCGACGCGTAGCGCTTCGATCAGGCTGGCTTGATCGGCGAAATGCCGGCCATGTGCGCCAAACGCGTTGACCGCATGAGCCATCAGCGGACCGACTGCATACAGTGCGGCAACCTTGCCGACGGCATAGCTACCCACATCGCGGTGACCCTGCTCGGCCCAGGCACCCAACTCGCCCATGTCCCCGAGCACCAGAACGGTGCGCCCGGAGAAGCCTGCGAGTATATCAATGGCCGCGCAGATCGACGCGGGGTTGGCGTTGTAGCTGTCATCGATTACCCGCACACCATTCGTCGCCAACTGCGCTACGGCGCGGCCTTTGACCGGTTGCAGGTTTTCCAGGCCGGTTTTGATATCGACCAGCGGTACGCTCAAGGCATGCGCGGCGGCGGCGGCGGCCAAGGCATTGGCCACGTTGTGCTCACCAAGCAGGTTGAGCTGGATGCGGGCCTGGCCGCCGGCGCAATGCAGGGTAAAGGCCGAGCAGCCGCGGGCGTCGCGAGCCAGGTCACTGGCATGGAAGTCCGCCGCCGGGTTGTGCAGGGCAAAGCTCAGCACGCGCTTGCCCGCCGCGCGCTGGCGCCAGGTGGCGAACGCCGCGTCGTCGAGGTTGAGCACGGCCACGCCGTTGGCACCGAGCCCTTCGAGAATTTCGCCTTTGGCCAGGACGATCTTGTCCGGGCCGCCGAACTCGCCGACATGCGCGGTGCCGGCATTGGTAATGATGGCCACATGCGGCTGGGTCAAGCCAACGGTGTAAGCGATTTCTCCGACGCGCGAGGCGCCCAACTCGATCACCGCACCTTTATGCTGCGGGGCCAGCTCGAGCAGGGTCAGCGGTGCACCCAGATCGTTGTTCAGGTTGCCACGGGTGGCCAACACCGCATTGCCTTGCTCGACGAATGCCGTGCGCAGGATGCTGGCGAGCATCTCCTTGACCGTGGTCTTGCCGCTGGAGCCGGTAACGGCCGCCAACGGGCCGCCGTAGGCTTGACGATTCAAGGCGCCAAGCTGCCCCAGCGCCTGACGGGTATCACCCACCAGCAGTTGCGGCAGCGGCGCATTGGCCACTTCCCGCTCGACCAGGGCCGCGACGGCGCCCTTGCTGGCGACATCCGCCAGGTAATCGTGGCCATCGAAACGCGGGCCGCTCAGGGCAATGAACAACTGCCCCGGCTGAATCGCCCGGCTGTCGGTGCCAACCGCATCGAATAGGCGATCTTCGCCCAGCAACCGACCATTCAGTGCCACGGCCACTTCGCTCAAACGCAGCGCCTTAAGCATGTGCCACCCCCCATGCAAGCAGCGCCTGACTGGCTTCTTCGAGGTCGGAGAACGGCTGACGCTCGCCGTTGATCTCCTGATAATCCTCGTGACCTTTACCGGCCAGCACCAGCACATCATCGGCAGACGCGCTGGCAATCAGCTGAGCAATCGCCTGGCCGCGGCCATGCACGAACTGCACGGACTCTGGCGCGGCAAAGCCGGCGCGGATGTCGCGGAAGATCTGCTCAGGGGTTTCCGTACGCGGGTTGTCGTCGGTCACCAGCACGCCATCGGCCAGGCGCTCGACCACGGCCGCCATCAGCGGACGCTTACCACTGTCACGATCACCGCCGCAGCCGAACAGGCACAGCAGGCGGCCTTTGACATGCGGGCGCAAGGCTTCGAGGACTTTTTCCAGGGCATCCGGCGTGTGCGCGTAGTCGACCACCACCAGTGGCTGACGCACCCCACCCAGACGCTGCATGCGGCCGATCGGCCCCTGCAACTGCGGCAACACCTTGAGAATTTCGTCGAGCGGGTAATCCATGCCCAGCAGCGCACCGACCACCGCCAGCAGGTTGCTCAGGTTGAAGCGGCCGAGCAGCGAACTGCGCAGGCTGCCCTCGCCACGTGGGGTAACCAGCTTGGCGCGCACGCCGTTCTCGTCGAACTGCGCATCGCGGCAATACAGGTAGGCACTGGCATCTTCCAGGCTGTAGCTGATCAGGCGCGACTCCTGCTCCGCCAGCGCCAGCTGCCGACCGAACGCATCGTCCAGATTGAGCACCCGGCAGCGCAGGCCCGCCCAGGCAAACAGAGCGGCCTTGGCGGCGCTGTAGGCCTCCATCGAACCGTGGTAATCGAGGTGATCGCGCGACAGGTTGGTAAACACCGCCACGTCGAATGCCAGCGCTGCCACACGGCCTTGATGCAAGCCATGGGAGGAGACCTCCATGGCCACGGCGCGCGCACCGGCATTCTTCAAATCGGCCAGGGTGGCCTGCACGCCGATCGGGTCCGGCGTGGTGTGGCGCCCCAGCGCCAGGGCGTTGTAAAAGCCGTTGCCCAGGGTGCCGACGATGCCACAGCGCTCGCCGAGCAGATCCAGCGCCTGGGCCAGCAACTGGCTGACGCTGGTCTTGCCGTTGGTGCCGGTGATGCCGACCAGATGCAAGCCGCGGCTCGGTTCGCCATAGAAACGCCCGGCGATAGCCGACAGCTGTCCGGCCAACCCTTTGATCGCCACCAACTCGGCGCTGCTGGCAGTCATGGCCAGCGCGCCGTCGGCCTCATAGGCCACTGCGGCGGCGCCACGCGCAATCGCATCGGCGATGTGCAAACGACCATCCTGCTGGGTCCCAGGCACCGCCAGAAACAGGTCGCCCGGCCGCACCTTACGGCTGTCCAGGGTCAGTTCACGGATCAGCGTCGCGCTGGCGGCTTCGGGCAATAATTGATTAAGCGGCATGGGCATCAGATACGCCCTCCTTTACCAGCGTTCACCGCAGCCGTCTGCGATTCGACAGGCGGCGGCAGGTCATCAGGAACGATATTCATCAAGCGCAGGGCACCGGCCATGACCTTGCCGAATACCGGTGCGGACACCAGACCACCGTAGTAGCCCCCCTCACTCGGCTCGTCGATCATGATCACCGCGGCAATGCGCGGGTTATCGATCGGCGCCACACCGGCGAAGAACGAGCGATAAGCCTTGTCGACATAACCCTTGGTGCCCACCGCGGCTTTGCGCGCCGTGCCGCTCTTGCCGCCGACGTGGTAACCCGGCACCTTGGCCCGCGCGCCGCCGCCACCCGGCTCCTCGACCACGGCCTGGAGCATGCCAAGCACGGTTTTGGCGATTTGCTGATCGATCACCTGAGTGGAAACCGGTTGCCGATCCAAACGCACCATCGACAACGGCACGTTCTTGCCCGAGTTGGCCAGCACCGAATAGGCGTGCGCCAGCTGCACTGCCGTCACCGACAGGCCATAGCCGTAGGCCAGAGTGGCAGTTTCCGCCTGCTTCCATACGCGGTAATTCGGTAGATTGCCCACCCGCTCGCCCGGAAAACTCAGGCCGGTCTCTTGACCCAAGCCAACTTGCTGCATAACCGCGTAAATCGGCTCGGCACCGATATCGAAGGCGATCTTGCTCATGCCAACGTTACTCGACTTCATCAGGATGCCGGTGAGGTCCAGCACCCCCGCTCGCGATACATCGCGGATGGTGTAGCGGCCGATGCGCAAGGTGCCTGGGTAGGTGTCCACGGTCATTTCCGGGGTCCAGCGCCCCGTACCCAGCGCCGCCGCGATGGAAAACGGCTTGACGGTGGAGCCTGGCTCGAACACGTCGATCATCGCGCGGTTGCGCATGGCAGCGGGTTGCAGGTTGCGCCGGTTGTTGGGGTTGTAGGTCGGCTGGTTGACCATCGCCAGCACTTCGCCGGTCTGCACGTCGAGCAGCACCAGGCTGCCGGCCTTGGCACCGAACTCGGTCACGGCGTTACGCAGCTCGCGATGGGCCAGGTATTGCAGACGCAGGTCAATCGACAATGCCAGCGCTTTACCGGCCTTGGCATTCTGGGTGACCTGTACATCCTTGATCAGCCGACCGCGGCGATCCTTGAGCACCTGGCGCTTGCCCGGCACACCCGCCAGCCAATCCTCGAACGCCAGTTCCATGCCTTCGCGGCCGCGATCATCGACATCGGTAAAACCGACGACATGCGCCGCCACTTCACCGGCCGGATAGAAACGACGGAACTCTTCGATGGCATACACACCAGGCACGTTCAGATCGAGTACGCGCTGCCCCTGCTCCGGCGTAAGGCCGCGCACCAGGTACATGAATTCGCGCTCGGCATTGCCCTGCAAACGCTCGGCAAAGGCCTTCGGCTCCTGCCCCAGCGCAGCGGCCAGGGTCGACCACTGTGCCTTGGCGGCCTGCAGTTCTTTGCCATTGGCCCACAGGGTGGTCACCGGAGTACTTACGGCCAGCGGCTCGCCATTACGGTCGGTAATCAGGCCACGGTGCGCCGGAATCGGGATATGCCGCACGCTGCGCGCATCGCCATGCGCCTTGAGGAAGTCGTGATCGAACACGTGTAGATCGACGATGCGCCAGGCAATCGCTCCGACCATCAGCGCCAGCAGCAGCAGCACCAGACGGAAGCGCCACGGATAGAGTGCGCCCTCGAGCCTGATCATGGCGCCACCATTCGCACTTCGCCCGCTTCGGGGATGCGCATTTTCAGCTGTTCGCTGGCCAGGTTTTCGATACGGCTGTGCGCCGTCCAGGTGCTCTGCTCAAGAATCAAGCGCCCCCATTCGGCCTGCGCCTTGTCGCGAATGCTCAGCTCACCATACAACCCGTTGAGCAGTTGACGGTTCCAGTGCGCGCTGTAGGACACGGCCAGCGCCGAACCGAGCACCGCCACGAACAGTACCAACATCAGCAGGCTGCCACGCGGGTGGCCGCCCCGCGGGTGGCCGCCCCGCGAAAAAGGTTTGTCGAGCAGCGTGCTCATCGCACTTTCTCCGCGACACGCATCACCGCGCTACGCGAGCGCGGGTTGGCTTTCAACTCGGCCTCGGAGGCGAACTGCGGCTTGCCGATCAGCTTCAAGCGCGGCTCGAAGGCTTTCGGAATGATCGGCAGGTCACGCGGCAGCTTGTCCTGCTCGCCCTTGGCGTGCTTGCGCATAAACAGTTTGACGATGCGGTCTTCCAACGAGTGGAAACTGATCACCACCAGGCGACCACCCACCTCAAGGGCTTCCAGGGCAGCATCGAGGCCACGCTCGAGATCGCCCAACTCGTTATTGACATGAATGCGCAGGCCCTGAAAGGCGCGAGTTGCTGGGTTCTTGCCCTTCTCCCAAGCCGGATTGGCCACCGTCAGCACCTGCGCCAAATCGGCGGTGCGCTCGAACGGCTGCTCGATACGGCGCTGCACCACGGCGCGCGCCATGCGCTTGGCGAAACGCTCTTCGCCATATTCCTTGAACACTCGGGCGATTTCTTCTTCGCTGGCGCTGGCGATCCACTGCGCCGCACTGACACCACGGCTCGGGTCCATGCGCATATCCAGCGGGCCGTCATTGAGGAAGCTGAAACCCCGTTCGGCATCGTCCAATTGCGGCGACGACACGCCCAGATCCAACAGCACGCCACTGACCCTGCCAGCCAAGCCGCGGACCGCCGTTTCTTCGCCGAGTTCCGCAAAACTACGCTGCACAACGACAAAGCGGCCGTCTTCGGCCGCCAGCGCATCCCCCGTAGCAATTGCCAAGGGGTCTTTATCGAGCCCCAGCAAATGCCCATCCGGCCCGAGCTTTCCGAGAATCAGCCGGCTGTGTCCGCCGCGACCAAAGGTGCCATCCAGGTAGCAGCCATCCGCTCGCACGGCGAGCCCCTCGACGGCTTCGTCGAGCAGCACGGTAATGTGGCGAAAGCTGCTAGTCATAGTCACAGGATCAGGTCACGTAGTTCGTCGGACAGAGCGCCAGGTTGTTTGATGGCAGCCAAATCGGCATCGGCCACCGCATTCCAGGCATCTTCATCCCACAGTTGAAATTTATTGAGCTGGCCGACGAGCATCGCGCGCTTGTCCAACTTGGCGTACTCACGCAAACGCGGTGGCACCAGGAAGCGACCGCTGGCATCCAGCTCGAGGTCGACGGCATTGCCAATCAACAAACGCTGCAGCCGACGGTTTTCCTCACGGAAGGACGCCAGCTCACGCAATTTGTTTTCGATCAGTTCCCACTCGGACAGTGGATAGACACACAGACAGGGGTCGACGGCATCAATGGTCACGATAAGCTGGCCAGCACAACGCGACACGAGCTCGTCCCGATACCGACTTGGCATCGCGAGTCGCCCTTTGGCGTCGAGACTGATGGCGTTAGCTCCGCGAAACACGACTGCGCTTCCCCTTTAATTAGCTGTCCATGCCCAAAAAAACCCACTTCATGCCACTTCTTACCACCTGCGCACACTATAGGAACGCGCACGCCCCACCGTCAAGGCGCGCCAGGAGGGAAAAATCCTTATAGAACGGCGATTTAGCGAACTAAAGCGGGGTAGAAACACAGCATAGCGAGGGGTTGCGCTGGATAAAAATCAACCAACACAGCAAGCTGAACTTCAAAGTTAAAGTAGTTTGTTAAGAGTAAGATTTTTTCGGTATTAGAAAGGCGGGGAGAAAGCTGATGCGGATAGAAGAGAAAGGTGGAGAGCCGATCTGTAAGCCGGGTTCTGTCGAGGACAGTCATTCCTCTACGACGTACATCACTGCACGCCTTTAGCAACCTACCCGGTTCCAGCGCGGGCCACGCCAATGGAACCCTATTTGGTCTTGCTCCGAGTGGGGTTTGCCTAGCCACGAACTGTTACCAGTCGCGCGGTGCGCTCTTACCGCACCTTTTCACCCTTACCGGCGCCGAAGCGCTTAGGCGGTTATTTTCTGTGGCACTTTCCGTAGGCTCGCGCCCCCCAGGCATTACCTGGCACTCCGCCCTATGGAGCCCGGACTTTCCTCCCCCGCCTTTCGCAGAACGAAACGCGGCAGCGACTGTCCGATCGACTCTCCGCCGCCAAGGTTAGCGGTCTGTGGCCCGGAGAACAAGCTCAAGCGTCTTTCTGCTGCGCCAACGCAGCCTGATAGAGCAGGTTCTTGCGCACCCCGGTGATCTCTGCCGCCAGAGCGGCGGCGCGCTTGAGTGGCATTTCCTTGAGCAGCAAATCGAGCACGCGCATCGCCTCGCTACTGACTGCTGCATCGTCCTCCGGCGCCTGCCAGCCGGCGACCAACACCACGCACTCGCCGCGCTGCTGGTTGCTGTCGGCCTCGACCCAGGCCTGCAGCTCAGCCAACGGCAGCCCCTTAAGCGTTTCGAAGGTTTTGCTCAGCTCGCGCGCCAACACCGCTGGGCGCTCAGCCCCGAACACCGCCTGCATATCCACCAGACACTCGAGAATACGGTGCGGCGCCTCGTAAAAAATCAGCGTGCGCGGCTCTTCCTTAACCTGTTCCAGGCGCGCGCGACGCCCGACCGTCTTGGCGGGCAGAAAGCCCTCGAAGATGAACCGATCAGACGGTAAACCCGCCGCCGACAACGCAGCGATCAATGCACAAGCACCCGGCACCGGCACCACGGTAATACCCGCGGCTCGCGCCTGGCGCACCAGGTGATAGCCAGGATCGGAAATCAGTGGCGTACCGGCATCGGAAATCAGCGCCACATCGTCACCCGCCAGCAAGCGCGCCAGAAATCGACCTCCGTGATCGCGCTCATTGTGCTCATGGCAAGCAGCCAGAGGCGTGCCAATCCCGAAGTGCTGCATCAACCGCGCCGAGTGCCGGGTGTCTTCGGCAGCGATCAAGGCCACATCATTGAGCACCTTGAGCGCCCGCGCACTGATGTCGTCGAGATTGCCAATCGGTGTAGCGACTACATAAAGGCTGCCAGGAGTGGGATTTAATGCACCGGAAGCGGTCACAGCACAGGCCTCTCAAATCACGAAGGCGCGCATTGTAGCCCGTTTAGCCCCAGCTCGCGTTTTAGCGAGCGCTAGCCAAGCCAGGAAAAACCCATGAGCAAAGAGAGCGTAAGCGCTGCAAATGAGCACCCCGCAGCCTTTTTTGGCGCTGCGGCGCCACTGCGCAGCAGATCGTGGACCGGTTCTCGCCCTTCGACATCGCGCCACCGCCAGGGCTTGGGTACAATTCGACGCTCATTTGATCAAGTATCAGGAACGCTTACATGATCGCTTGCCTGCGCTCGCTTTCCGTCCTCGGCCTCGTCGGCCTGCTCGCCGCCTGTGCCAGCTCTCCCTCATCCAACCTGGGCGAACTGCCGCGCACCCCACAAGCCAATATCGAACAACTGCTGCAACAAGCCGGCGAAAGCCAGCCGGAACAAGCGGCGTTGCTGCGCCTCTCCGCCGCGGACCTGGCTTACCAACAGCGCGACATCGGTCGCGCCGCCGGGATTCTTGAACAAGTGCCGCTGGACAACCTGAAACCGGCCCAGCAGATCTACGCCAGCACCCTGGCCGCCGAACTGGCGCTGGCCCGTGACAAGCCCAAAGCCGCCCTGCAGGCACTCAGCCACCCAAGCCTGGAGCGCCTAGGCGAACTGCCAGTCGAGCAGCAGGTGCGCAGCCAACTGGCACGCGCCACGGCCCTGCAAGCCGATGGACAAACCCTGGCCGCCGCCCGCGAACGCGTGTTTATCGCCCCATTGCTGAATGGCGAAACCGCCGCACGCAACCACGAAACCATCTGGAGCCTGATTTCCAGCCTGCCACTCGAACAACCGCAAGCCGAAGGCGATACCGACCTGGCGGGCTGGCTGGCCCTGGCGCGCGCATCGAAGACCGCCGGCACACTGGAACAACAGCAAGCCGCCATTGACACCTGGCGCACGCAACACCCACAGCATCCCGCCGCCCTGCAACTGCCGCAGCCGCTGAGCAAACTCAAAGAGCTGTCCAGCCAGCCGCTGACCGAAATCGCCCTGCTGCTGCCCCAGGAAGGCCAGCTTGCCTCCGTGGCGCGCGCCCTGCGCGACGGCTTTCTCGCTGCCCACTACCAGGCCCAGCAAGCTGGACAGAATCCCCCCAACATCCAGGTGTACGACAGCTCGCGCATGAGTTCGCTGGACGAGTTCTATCGCCAAGCCCAGGCTGCCGGGGCGCAACTGGTCATCGGCCCACTGGAGAAAACGCTGGTTACCCAACTCAGCGCCCGTGAACAACTGCCCATCACCACGCTGGCCCTGAACTACAGCGAGAACGGCCAGGAAGGTCCCGCGCAACTGTTCCAGTTCGGCCTCGCCGCCGAAGACGAGGCCCGTGAAGTAGCGCGTCGCGCCTGGGCCGACGGTATGCGCCGGGCAGTCGCCCTGGTGCCGCGTGGCGACTGGGGCGACCGCGTACTCGACGCTTTCCGGCAGAGCTGGCAGGCCCAAGGCGGCAGCCTGATCGCCGCCGAACACGTCGATCAACCGGTCGAGCTGGCGCAACAGATCGCCGACCTGTTCCAGTTGCGGCAAAGCGAAGCCCGCGCCAAACGCCTGCAAAGCACCCTGGGCGTTGCGGTAGCGGCACAGCCCTCGCGGCGCCAGGATGTCGATTTCATCTTCCTTGCGGCTACCCCGCAACAGGCGCAGCAGATCAAGCCAACCCTGGCCTTCCAGTACGCCGGCGACGTGCCGGTGTATGCCACGTCCCACCTGTTCACCGGCAATCACAGCCAGGCGCAGTACCTCGATCTGAATGGCATTCGTTTTTGCGAAACACCCTGGCTGCTGGACGTCAACGATCCACTGCGCCAGCAAGTCGACAGCCAGTGGCCGCAAGCCGGCGGCAGCCTTGGCCGCCTCTACGCCATGGGCGTCGATGCCTATCGCCTGGCGCCACGCCTGAGCCAACTCAAAGCCCTGCCGAATACCCGGCTCGAGGGCCTGTCCGGCAGCCTGAGCCTGAACCCGGCGCAGCGCATCGAACGCCAACTGCCCTGGGCCGAGTTCCGTGACGGCCACGTGCAACGCCTGCCCGACAGCAGCAATTGATCGATCACAGCAGCACGCAAAGCAGCGGTAACGCCGCCGAAGCGTTGGCCCGCCAGCACTTGGAGCAACACGGACTGCGCCTGCTGGCGCAGAACTGGCGGTGCCGGCGTGGCGAGCTCGATCTGGTCATGCTTCACGCCGATACAGTAGTATTCGTCGAAGTTCGCTACCGGCGACATACCGCCTGGGGCGGCGCGGCTGAAAGCGTGGATGCGCGCAAACGCGAGAAACTGATTACCGCCGCCACGTATTTTTTGCAGCAGGAATCGCGCTGGGGCAAATACCCATGCCGTTTTGACGTGATTGCCATCAATGCCGACGGCAACTCACCCCCGCGACTGAACTGGATTCAAAACGCCTTTGAAACCTGAGCGGCCGCCACACTAAAGGTTATTTCTCCGATGGATATGCAAGCCCGTATTCGCCACCTGTTCCAAGCCAGCATCGAAACCAAGCAACAGGCCATGGAAGTGCTCATCCCGTTTATCGAGCAAGGCAGCATGGCCATGGTTCAGGCACTGCTCAGCGAGGGCAAGATTCTCTCCTGCGGCAACGGCGGCTCAGCCGGCGATGCCCAGCACTTTTCCTCCGAGCTACTCAACCGCTTCGAGCGCGAGCGCCCTAGCCTGCCCGCCATCGCCCTGACCACCGACAGCTCGACCATCACCTCGATCGCCAACGATTACAGCTACAACGAGGTGTTCTCCAAGCAGATTCGCGCACTCGGCCAGCCGGGTGACGTACTGCTGGCAATCTCCACCAGCGGCAACTCGGCCAACGTGATCCAGGCCATCCAGGCCGCGCATGACCGTGAAATGACCGTGGTTGCCCTGACTGGCCGCGACGGCGGCGGCATGGCATCGCTGCTGTTGCCGGAAGACGTGGAAATCCGCGTGCCTTCCAAAGTCACCGCGCGCATCCAGGAAGTGCACCTGCTGGCCATCCACTGCCTGTGCGACCTAATCGACAGCCAACTCTTCGGGAGTGAAGAATGACGCGTTCACCGCTAATCCTTGCCGCTCTGGCATTTACCCTGGTTCTCGCCGGCTGCGGCAGTCGCAGTATCGGCAACAAGATCGATGACCAGTTTATCGCCCCCGAAGTTAGCTCCAACGTGGCCCGCGCGCATGCCGACCTGACCAGCCCGACCTCGCACATCGTGGTCACCAGCTACAACGGCGTGGTGCTGCTCGCCGGGCAAACGCCACGTAGCGACTTAAAAGCCGCTGCCGAGCAGGCCGCTCGCAAGGTTCAGGGCGTCAGCAAAGTGCACAACGAACTGCAGGTGCTGCAGCCCACGTCACTGCTGGCACGCAGCAACGATTCGCTGCTGACCACCAAGATCAAGGCACAAATGCTCACCGACAGCAGCGTACCGAGCACACGCATCAAGGTGATCACCGAGAACGGCATCGTCTACCTGCTTGGCCTGGTCTCACGCCAGGAAGCCAATCAGGCGACCAGCCTGGTACAGAGCGTTTCCGGCGTACAGAAGATCATCAAGCTGTTCCAGTACACCAACTAGCAGCACACCTACACAGACAAAAAAGGCGATCCGAGGATCGCCTTTTTTGTTTACTTGACCACTTTCAAGCTGGGCCGCCCACTCGGGCGTGGCGGCTCACCGTCTGGCGGACCCTGATCGTCGCCATCTTCATCGTCCGGCACCGGCGGCTCCAGATCGAAGACCATGCCCTGGCCATTCTCCCGCGCATAAATCGCCAGCACCGCAGCGGACGGCACATACAGGCTATGCGCCACACCACCGAAACGCCCCTCGAAACTCACCGCCTCGTTATCCATATGCAGATGACGCACCGCACTGGGCGACACATTGAGGACGATTTGCCCATCGTTGGCGAAGCCTGACGGTACTTGCACACCAGAGAACTCGGCATTGACCAGCAAATGCGGGGTGCAATCGTTGTCGACGATCCACTCGTAGAGAGCACGAACCAGATAAGGGCGACTGGAGTTCATCGGAACCTCCTCAAGCGTTAACGCATATCACGTTCAACGGGGGACAGACTGACCTGAAAGGCCTCGCGGGCGAACTGACGGTCCATGTAATCGAGCAACGGCTTGGCGGGTTTCGGCAACTCAATCCCCAATACCGGCAAACGCCAGAGGATCGGCAGCAAGCAACAATCGACCAAACTCAACTCATCACTGAGGAAGTACGGCTTATCGGCAAACAGCGGTGAAACGCCGGTCAAGCTCTCACGCAACTCCTTGCGCGCCTGCACACGCGCCGGCTCTTTGCTGCGCGAATCCAGAATCAGATCCACCAACGCACACCAGTCACGCTGAATGCGATGAATCAGCAAGCGGCTATTGGCGCGAGCCACCGGGTACACCGGCAGCAAGGGCGGATGCGGATAGCGCTCATCCAGATATTCCATCACCACCGTCGACTCGTACAGTGCCAGATCGCGATCGACCAGGGTCGGCAGACTGGCGTACGGGTTGACCTCCAGCAGCTTGGGCGGGTAACGGCCCTTTTCGACACTGATGATATCGGCGCTGACACCCTTCTCGGCGAGCACAATGCGTACGCGGTGGGAATAGTGGTCGGCGGGGTCGGAGTAACAGGCCAACCGATTGGTCACGCCCATGGCGGTCCTCCTCGCTTATAAGGTTATGTGAAGCAGAAAGACCTGCGCGCCCAAAGGGGCGCGCAGGTCAACAACGGAGATACAACCGATTAATGCACGTCCTTCCAGTACTCACGCTTGAGCAGATAAGCGAATACGAAGAAGAAGGCAAGATACAGCAGAACATAGGTACCGATACGCTGGCTTTCCAGTTTCACCGGGTTAGCCGAATACGCCAGGAAGGTCACCAGATTCTGGATCTTCTCGTCGAACTGCTCTTCGCTCAGTGCGCCGGTTTTTGGCTCGATGGTCAGTTGGTCACAGGCTTCATGGGTGATCGGCGTGCCGGTCAACGGGTCGAATTGCTTCTTGCCGTTCTCCACCACCTGCACCTGCTTGCAACCGATCACCTGCTTACCTTGCAGACCGATCAGCACGTTCGGCATACCGACGTTCGGGAACACCTTGTTGTTCGCGCCCAGCGGGCGGCTCGGGTCGTCATAGAAGGTACGCAGGTAGGTATACAGCCAATCGGTGCCACGCACACGGGCAACCAGGGTCAGGTCCGGCGGCGCCGCACCGAACCACGCCTTGGCATCGTCCGCCTGCATGCCGATCTTCATGTGATCGCCGATCTTGGCATCGTTGAACACCAGGTTATCCAGCATCACGTCATGCGGAATGCCCAGGTCATCGGCAACCCGCTCGTAACGCTGATACTGCGCCGCGTGACAGCCCATGCAGTAGTTGGCGAAGGTCCGCGCACCATCCTGCATAGCGGCCTTGTCGGTCAGATCGATGTCCACTTTATCCAGCGGATAGTTGCTCGCGGCGCCCACAGCCAGGGCCGGCATGGCAGCAAAAACTAGTGCAGCAAATAACTTTCTCATCAGCCAGTCACCCTTTCCGGAACCGGTTTGGTCTTTTCGAGCCTGGTGTAGAACGGCATCAGGATGAAGTAGGCGAAGTACAGGAACGTACACACCTGCGACAACAGCGTACGACCCGGTGTCGGCGACAGGACGCCCAACACCCCCAGAATCACGAACGAAACACAGAAGATCAGCAGCCAGACCTTGCTCATCCAGCCCTTGTAACGCATCGACTTGACCGGGCTACGGTCCAGCCATGGCAACACGAACAGCACCGCAATCGCCGCACCCATGGCGATTACCCCGAGCAGCTTGTCAGGCACCGCCCGCAGAATCGCGTAGTACGGCGTGAAGTACCACACCGGGGCAATGTGCTCAGGCGTCTTGAACGGGTTGGCCGCTTCGAAGTTCGGCTTCTCAAGGAAGTAACCGCCCATTTCCGGGAAGAAGAACACCACGAAACAGAAGATGAACAGGAACACCACCACGCCGACAATGTCTTTCACCGTGTAGTACGGGTGGAAGGCGATGCCATCCAGCGGGATGCCGTTTTCATCCTTCTTTTTCTTGATGTCGACGCCGTCTGGGTTGTTCGAACCGACTTCGTGCAGCGCCAGGATATGCAGCACCACCAAACCGAGAATCACGATCGGCAAGGCAACCACATGCAGGGCGAAGAAACGGTTCAGGGTGATCCCGGAAATCAGATAGTCACCACGAATCCACTGGGTCAGGTCATCGCCGATCACCGGGATGGCACCAAACAGCGAGATGATCACCTGGGCGCCCCAGTAGGACATCTGCCCCCATGGCAGCAGATAACCCATGAAGGCTTCAGCCATCAGCATCAGGTAGATCAGCATGCCGAAGATCCACACCAACTCGCGCGGCTTCTGGTAGGAGCCATAAAGCAGGCCGCGGAACATGTGCAGATAGACCACGACGAAGAACGCCGAAGCACCGGTGGAGTGCAGGTAGCGCAGAATCCAACCGTACTCCACGTCACGCATGATGTATTCGACCGAGGCGAATGCCTCTTCCGCCGACGGCGTGTAGCTCATGGTCAGCCAAACACCGGTGACGATCTGGTTGACCAGCGCCAGCAATGCCAGGGAACCAAAAAAGTAGAAGAAGTTGAAGTTCTTCGGTGCGTAATACTTGCTCAGATGGTCTTCCCACATCTTGGTCGCGGGGAAGCGCGCATCCACCCATTCCATGAACTTACTCATTATGCTTGCTCCTGGTCCACACCGATGACGATCACATCATCCGACTCGTAAGTGTGCGGGGGCACCGGCAGGTTCAAGGGCGCAGGCTGCCCTTTATAGACCCGGCCAGCGAGGTCATAACGGGAACCGTGGCATGGGCAGAAGTAACCACCCACCCAATCTGCCCCTAAATCGGCAGGTGCGACTTCCGGGCGGAAAGACGGGGCGCAGCCCAGGTGAGTACACAACCCCACCAGCAGCAGCAACTCCGGCTTGATCGAACGCGTCTTCGGGTCGACATAAGCCGGCTGTACCGAAGACTGCGAGTCGAAGTCGGCCAGTTGTGGCTCAAGCTTCACCAGATTGCTGAGAATCTCTTCGGTACGGCGCACGATAAATACCGGCTGCCCCCGCCACTCGGCAACCATTTGCTGACCTGGCTCGATCTTGCCGACGTTCACCGTCACCGGTGCACCGGCAGCTTTAGCCTTAGCGCTCGGGAACCATGACCCCACGAACGGGACCGCGGCACCCACCGCTCCAGCAGCACCCACCACAGAGGTGGCTGCCACTAAGAAGCGACGCCGGCCTGCATTCACGCCGTCATTGCTCATTCAGTCGTCTCCCATCAGCTTTGTGGCCTGTTGGTCAGGCCTCTACTAGGTAAAAATCGGGTAGCGCAAAAAATTCGCCAAATGGTAAAGAAAAGCCCCTTTTCTGACAAGGTAATTACCCCATCCACAGTGGCTCAACACCTTACAGGGCGCGGCATTTACGTCTGCGGCATGATGTCGCAGAGCAGCCGAACGCGCATAAAAAACGCCCAGCTCCGAAAGGAAACTGGGCGCTTTTGAACGCAGGTAGCGAATTAACGCTTGGAGTACTGCGGACGCTTACGCGCTTTACGCAGACCAACCTTCTTACGCTCAACTTCACGTGCATCGCGAGTCACGAAGCCAGCCTTGCGCAGTGCAGGGCGCAGCGATTCGTCGTAATCCATCAGTGCGCGGGTGATACCGTGGCGAATTGCGCCAGCTTGACCACTCACGCCGCCACCGATAACGGTGACGTAGATATCGAACTTCTCGCCCAACTGGGTCAGCTCCAACGGCTGGCGAACTACCATGCGGGCAGTTTCACGACCGAAGAAGGTGTCGAGGGTGCGATTGTTGATGGAGATTTTGCCAGTGCCCGCACGCAGGAAAACGCGAGCTGTTGCAGTCTTGCGACGGCCAGTGCCGTAATTTTGAGTCGCCGACATAATGAACTATTCCGTTAAAACTTCAGTTCTTGGGGCTGCTGAGCAGTATGGGGGTGAGCAGCGCCCGCATAGACTTTCAGCTTACGGTACATGTCGCGACCCAGCGGATTCTTCGGCAACATGCCTTTAACCGCGGTCTCGATCACGCGCTCAGGGGCTTTAGCGATCAACTTTTCGAAGTTGATCGACTTAATGCCGCCCGGGAAACCGGAGTGGGAGTAGTAAATTTTGTCAGTGGTCTTAGCACCGGTAACACGAATCTGCTCGGCATTGATCACGACGATGTAATCGCCGGTATCGACGTGCGGAGTGTACTCCGGCTTGTGCTTGCCACGCAGACGGCTCGCGATTTCGGTAGCCAGACGACCCAGGGTCTGACCCGCAGCGTCGACGACAAACCAGTCGCGCTTTACTGTTTCCGGTTTAGCAGTAAAAGTTTTCATTCTTTATAGCCTCAGGGGCCGCCCTGATAAATAAGACGGCGGATCTTACTGAATAGTGCGTACTTTGACAAGTCAAAGGCAGCCGAAGACAGACGCTATCGGGGGCTCGGGTCAGCGCGTCCGTAATACGGCAAGATTCTTCGGCGGGCGGCGCATCACTTCCACCGCAGAAAGAGGTGCGCAATTATGCAGATTGCGAAAATAAATTCAACCTGCTTGTATGGTTGTTTTGCGGAAGGAGCACCCAATGGATTATCGCCAACTCGGTCGGACGGATTTAAGCGTCAGCACCCTTTGCCTGGGCACCATGACCTGGGGCGAGCAAAATAGCGCCGACGAGGCATTCGCGCAGATCGAACGCGCCAAAGCCTGCGGCATCAATTTCATCGATACCGCCGAGATGTACCCGGTGCCACCGCGCGCCGAGACCTACAGCAAGACCGAACAAATCATCGGCGACTATTTCAAACAACGCGGCGATCGCAGCGACTGGGTACTGGCCAGCAAGATCGCCGGCCCCGGCAACGGCATCGACTACATCCGCGGCGGACACCTCAAACACAACCGCCAGCACATCGTGGCGGCCCTCGACGCCAGCCTCAAGCGCCTGCAGACCGACTGGATCGACCTGTATCAGCTGCACTGGCCGGAGCGCCCCACCAACTATTTCGGCCAGCTCGGCTATCGCCACCAAGACAGCGACTTCACGCCCCTTGAAGAAACTCTCGACGCGCTCGACGAGCAGGTCAAGGCCGGCAAGATCCGCCATATCGGCCTGTCCAACGAAACGCCTTGGGGCGCCATGAAATTCCTGCAACTGGCCGAACAGCGCGGCTGGCCGCGCAGCGTTTCCATCCAGAACCCCTACAACCTGCTCAACCGCAGCTTTGAGGTCGGCCTGGCCGAGGTCGCCATCCGCGAACAGTGCGGGCTGCTCGCCTATTCGCCACTGGCCTTCGGCATGCTTAGCGGCAAATATGAAGGCGGAGCCCGCCCCGAGGGCGCACGCATCAGCCTGTTCAGCCGCTTCGCCCGCTACACCAATCCGCAATCGGAGGCCGCCTGTTCGCACTATGTCGCCCTGGCGCGCGAGCACGGCCTGGACCCGGCGCAAATGGCCCTGGCCTTTGTCACCGCCCAGCCATTCGTCACCAGCAACATCATCGGCGCCACCAGCCTGGAGCAACTGGATAGCAACCTGACCAGCGCCGAACTCAAACTGAGCGCAGACGTGCTAGCCGGCATCGAAGCCATCCACAAGGATCAGCCCAACCCGGCCCCCTGAAATAGAAAAGCCCGGCAATTGCCGGGCTTTTCATCTCAACGCCAGATCACAGCGAGCGGGCGATGATCTCTTTCATGATCTCGTTGGTGCCCGCATAAATGCGCTGCACCCGCGCATCGGCCCAGGCCCGCGCCACCGGGTATTCCCACATAAAGCCGTAGCCGCCGTGCAGTTGCACGCACTCATCGAGCACCTTGCATTGCAGGTCGGTGCCCCAGTACTTGAGCATCGCCGCGGTCGGCACATCGAGCTTGCCCTCAAGGTGCAGCTCCAGGCAACGATCGACAAACACGCGGCCAACCTGAATCTCGGTGGCCATCTCGGCCAGCTTGAAGCGGGTGTTCTGGAAGTCTGCAATCGACTTGCCGAAGGCCTTGCGCTCGCGGGTGTACTCCAGCGTCCACTTCAGCGCCGCCTCGGCCGAAGCCAGTGCACCAATGCCCACGGTCAGGCGCTCCTGCGGCAGCTCCTGCATCAGGTAGGCGAAGCCCATGCCGGCTTGGCCCAGTAGGTTTTCCTTGGGTACGCGCACGTCCTGGAAGAACAGCTCGGAGGTGTCCTGCGCCTTCATGCCGACCTTTTCCAGGCGCTTACCCTTGGAGAAACCCGGGGTATCAGCCTCGACCAGGAACAGGCTGGTGCCCTTGGCCCCGGCTTTTGGATCGGTCTTGGCCACCACGATCACCAGGTCTGCCAGGTAGCCGTTGGTGATAAAGGTCTTCGAGCCGTTGATCACATACTCGTCGCCATCCAGCACCGCAGTGGTTTTTACGCCTTGCAGATCGGAGCCCGCGCCCGGCTCGGTCATCGCGATGGCGGTCACCATCTCGCCGGAAACCAGCTTGGGCAGGTACTTGTGTTTCAGCGCCTCGGAGCCGTAATGCAGGATGTAGGGCGCGACGATGTCGGAGTGCAGGGAGAAGCCGATACCGGTCAAACCCAGACGGCCGATCTCCTCGATCACCACGGTGCTGTAGAGAAAGTCCGCCGCCATGCCGCCGTACTCCTCCGGAATATGCGAGCAGAGCATGCCCGCCTCCCCCGCCTTGTTCCACAGCGCGCGGTCGATGTAGCCATCCTTCTCCCACTGCTGATGGAAAGGCACGGCCTCCTGCTCAAGGAACTTGCGCACGCTGTCGCGAAACAATTCATGGTCGGAGCTGAAGATGGTTCTTGGGATCATGCTGGCACCTAAGGAAGCGGTCTGGAGACGAAATACACAGACCCAGACTGTAGGCCAGCCGAAGCGTCGGACACACTGGACACATGCGCCAAAAAATAAGACGATCCAGCCGTATCTTGACCACTTTACCCCTAAGGCGGCGTTAAGCGGTTTCGACCGCCAAGCGCTCCCTCTCACCATAAGAACAACAAACGATGACCATTCCGCAGTCCGCACCGCTCAAGCGCGTCAGTATTCTCGCCACCGACGGCGTGTTCGCTTCGACCCTGATGCAGGCCAAAGACTTCTTCCATATGGCCAGCCTGCGCTACGGCAAACAACAGGGCCTGGGCCTGACCCCGACCTTCGAGATTCATCTGGTCAGCCCGGACGGGAAACCGGTGCGCAGTTTCAGCAATGTGCTGATGCCCGTGGATGGCCCGCTGGACAGGGCCGATGTGATCATCCTGCCGGCCTTCTGGGACGACTTCGACGCGCTGTGCCAGCGCCACCCGCAGGTGCTCAGCTGGCTGAAGCAACGCCACGCCGCCGGCAGCGCGATCTGCGGCGAAGCCACCGGAGTGTTCTGGATGGCCCAGGCCGGCCTGCTCGACGGCAAGGAAGCGACCACCTACTGGCGCTTCTTCAGCGAGTTCGCCGAACGCTTCCCCAAGGTGCTGCTGAACCAGGAAAAGCACCTGTCGGATGCCGACAACCTGTACTGCGCCGGCGGCACCACCTCGGCCTGCGACCTGTACATCTACCTGATCGAACGCTTCTGCGGCGCCAGCGTGGCCCAGGGCGTGGCCCGCGACATTCTGTATGAGGTGCAACGCAATTACGCCCCGGGGCGCATCGGTTTTGGCGGGCAAAAACTGCACCACGACCTGACCATCCTGCAAATCCAGCAATGGCTGGAAGAGCACTTCGCCGACAAGTTTCGCTTCGAAGACGTGGCCCGCGAGCACGGCATGAGCATCCGCAACTTTATGCGGCGGTTCCAGGCCGCCACCGGCGACAAGCCACTGCATTACCTGCAACGCCTGCGCATCGAAACCGCCAAGGGCCTGCTCAGCGCCACCCGCAAGAGCATCAAAACCATCAGCTATGAGGTCGGTTACGACGATGCCAGCTTCTTCGCCCGGTTGTTTCGGCAGCACACGGAACTGTCACCCAACCAGTACCGCCGGCAGTTTCAGCACAAGGACAGCCATGCTTAAGGTCGGCGGGTAACAGCGCGCGCATGCCCACCCCACCGCGCAACTCATCCTTGGATGGGTGGGCCGCACGCGGTAGCGCTCTATGATCGGCGCACCCCTACCTACAACAACAATCAGGTCATCGCCATGCGCCGCACTCTTATTGCCATACTCGCCGCTTGCAGCTTCAGCGCTGTGGCCGCCGACGACTGGAAACCCTTCCCCTACGATCAAAGCGCCTACGACTACAGCGGCGACAAGCTGCGCCAGGCCTGGCCGCAGCTGACCCGCGGCTTCGGCACTGATTACCCGTTCCCAGACGCCGACTGGGTGCTGACCATGGCCACCACCTACCCCAAGGCGCTGGAGCTGACCGTGACCGGCGACACCGGCTTTACCGGCAAACCCGAGGAGGCCGAGCGGTACGCCGCCAAGTTGCAGGATGTATGGCGCCTGATGTTCCGTGGCGACTTCGCCGAAGCGAAGCAGCAGGGCCTGGCGCTCGGCGTTGGCGGGCAGATTCCGGCGATGTTTGCCCAGGTGATCTACGCCATGTTCCTGGTGCCTAACCAGGCGGAAAAACACCAGTTGCTGGAAGAGGTGATCACCTACACCGAGCAGGCCGGCGAGCTGATCAAGGCCGACACTGTGGCGCAATTCGGCAGCGTGTATGCCAAGGCGCGCCTGGGTGAAGAACTGTCGGTCCCGGTGGTACTGAAACGCGGCTACACCTCGCAGATCCCTGAAGAGCTGAAAGCCCTGCTGGCCAAGCAACCGCAGCAACCTTTCGCCCTGGCGCTTTACGGCGGCTATGAAGCCGGGGTGATTCGCAAGGTCGGCAAACTGGTTGGGCGCATGACCTACGGTGTTAGCGCCGACAATATGGAGAAGTACTTCAGCCGCAGCTTCAAGGCCCAGGACAACCTGCCCATCGGCCACTATGAATACGCCAACGCCCTGACCTACGTGTACGGCGACGACGAGCAGGCCAAGGCCCTGCAACACCTCAAGCGCGCCGTGGCGATCAAACCGATCAACGCCATGGAAGCCCTGGAAGTGGCCTACGCGCAGAAGATGCTCGCCCAGCACGAGCAGAAACTGGCGCAGCACTAAAAACGCCGCCGACAAAAAAGCTGCCCTGGGGCAGCTTTTTTGTCGGCTATGTGTCGAGCCTACGGCTTGTGCGGCCGCGAGAGGAACTCATGCGACTGCATTTCCAGTAACCGGCTCAGGGTGCGCTGGAACTCAAAGTTCAACCGACCACCGCTATAGAGGTCCTTCAACTCGACCTCGGCAGAGATGATCAGCTTGACGTTGCGGTCATAGAACTCGTCCACCAGATTGATGAACCGTCGCGCCATGTCTTCCTTGGCCACGCCCATCTGCTCGACGTTGGCCAGCAGCACAGCGTGGAAAATCTTGCCCAGCTCGATGTAGTCGTTCTGGCTGCGCGGGCCGTCGCACAGCTCGCGGAACTCGAACCAGGCCACGTCGTCGCCGACCTTGCGCGCCGTGAGGGCGCGGTTTTCGATCATCAGCGCCTCGTTTTCCTGCACCGAGCAGTGTTCGGGCAACAGGCTCTTGAAACTCTTTTCCAGGCTTTCCTCGGCCGCCGCATCCAGCGGCCAGTGGAACAGCTCGGCCTGCTCCAGCGCGCGCAAGCGATAATCCACGCCGCTATCGACGTTGACGATCTCGGTGTGCTGTTTCAGCAGGGCAATGGCCGGCAAGAAACGCGCGCGCTGCAAACCGTCCTTGTACAAGCCGTCGGGGACAATGTTGGAGGTCGCGACCAGGCTGACGCCGTTCTTGAACAGCTCATCCAGCAGGGTGGCAAGGATCATCGCGTCGGTAATATCGCTGACGAAGAATTCGTCGAAGCAGATCACTCGCGCCTCATCGGCGAAACGCTTGCCGATAATGGTCAGTGGATTCTTTTCGCCCTTGAGAGTGCGCATCTCTTCGTGCACACGCTTCATAAAGCGGTGGAAGTGGGTGCGCTCCTTCTCTTTGAACGGCAGCGCCTCGAAGAAGGTATCGACCAGATAGGTCTTGCCGCGCCCCACGCCGCCCCAGAAGTACAGGCCCTTTACCGGGCCTTGGGGCTTTTTGCCGAACAGTCTGCCGAACACGCCGGAGGTGCCCTTGTCTGCGGCGATCAGATCGTCGTACAGGCGCTGCAAATGGCGCACCGCAGTTTCCTGGGCGGCATCATGGAAAAAGTCTGGGCGTTTGAGATCGGCCTGGTAGCGCTCGAGGGGAGTCATATTCGTTAGCCGGGCAAGTAAAACGGGGGCGTCACTTTAGCGATGCCCCTGCGGATTGGCAATCGGCTTATAGATGGCGTACCGGTCCGCGGAAGGGGCTTTAGCCGCGATGCACTGGCACCAGCAAGCTGTCGCGGCTAAAGCCCCTCCCACAAAACCATCTTCTAGCGCGTTATTCCTGAACAGCCAGTGCCTCACGCAGACGCTGGATCGCCGCCTGACAGGCGCTGCTGTCAGCAAACGCGGGGCTCTGCGCCACGCACTCATCGTCCAGCCAGACGCCGAAGCCACCATCCTGCTCGCGTACATCCAGCGCTTCGCCGGACTGCAGGCGTTTATTAACCATGCCCGCGGCCTTGCCATCGGCAAAAGACCTGGACAGCAGCAGCTGCTCACCGGCGGCATCGAGCAGGCGGAAACGGAAGCTGCCGTCGTCGTCACGGAAGCTGACAAAACGCGCACTCTTGCCGGCTTTCTTCTTTTCGCCCGCGCCGCTGACCGCCTTACTGCGGAATGAACGCAGGCCCACGGCTTCGCGCAACTCACCGAGGAACGGCGTGGCGGTCTTGCGCGCCTTGGCGGCACCGGCCAGCAGAATATCTTCCAGGTCGGCCGGCTTTTCGATCAGCGCATGGTAACGCTCACGCGCCTCGCCCAACTCAGCGTCGAGCAACAGGAACAGACGCTGCTTAGCCTCACCCCAGGCTAGGCCGTCGGTGAGTTCGGCGCGAAAATCCGCCTGCTGCGTCGGTGCGGCAAACGCCTGATAAAGGGTGAACAGATGCGAACTGTCCGGGTCTTTCGCCTCGCCGGGTAGCTTGGAGTCGGTGACGATACGGGCGATGGCGTCCTTGAGCTGCTTGGCGCTGCCGAACAACGGAATGGTGTTGTCGTAGCTTTTGCTCATCTTGCGCCCGTCAAGGCCTGGCAAGGTGGCCACGTCTTCCTCAATCACCGCTTCGGGCAGGGTGAACAGCTCGCGGCCAACGCCAAACAGGTGGTTGAAGCGCTGAGCAATGTCGCGGGCCATTTCCACGTGCTGGATCTGATCACGACCGACCGGGACCTTGTGCGCGTTGAACATCAGGATGTCCGCCGCCATCAGCACCGGGTAGCTGAACAGACCCATGGTGATGCCGGCATCCGGGTCTTCACCCTGCTCGACGTTCTTGTCCACCGAGGCCTTGTAGGCGTGGGCGCGGTTAAGCAGGCCCTTGCCGGCCACGCAGGTGAGCAACCAGCACAGCTCGGGTATCTCGGGGATATCGGACTGGCGGTAGAAGGTCGCCTTGTTCACATCCAGGCCACAGGCCAGCCAGGTGGCGGCGATCTCCAGGCGCGAACGCTGGATGCGTGCCGGCTCGTCGCACTTGATCAGCGCGTGGTAGTCGGCGAGGAAATAGAACGAATCCGCATCGGCGGCGCGGCTGGCAACGATGGCCGGGCGAATCGCGCCCGCGTAGTTGCCCAGGTGCGGGGTGCCGGTGGTGGTGATGCCGGTAAGGATACGAGTGGTCATGGCGTTCGCTTATCAACTCAGGCTCAGGCAGCCCGCAAGGTCAGAGACGCGGCAGTAAGAGATCTTTCAAATCCGTCAGCTTGCCGTGAAAAAAGTGGCCGCATTCTGCCACTTTCAGCAGCTCATGGGCACGTCCGAGTGCCGCCGACCATTGGTAAACCTCCTGCGGGTCGATGACTTCGTCGTCTTGCGGCTGGATCACGATCAGCGGGCATTTGCTGGCTGGAGGATTTTCTTCGGTCAGGCGATGCACCGCCGGGGCCAGCATAAACAGCTTGTCGAGCGTCACTCCCTGGGCCTCCAGACGCGCGCCCAGGGCGGCGGCGACAAACCCGCCAAAGGAAAAGCCCAGCAGGGTCAACGGCAACTCGGGGTACTGCGCACGCAGCCAGGTGGCCACGGCTTCGCCGTCATCCACCTCTCCGCTGCCCATGTCATGGCTGCCGGCACTGACTCCGACGCCGCGGTAGTTGAAGCGCAGGGTGGCCAGGCCGGCATCGCGCGCAGTGCGCTGCACGGTTGAGACTACTTTATTGAGCATGGTGCCGCCCTGTACCGGATTAGGGTGGCAGATCAGCGCCACACCACGGGCATCAGGGGTATCCAGCCACAGGGCTTCGAGTTGGCCGCAGGGGCCATCGATAAATACGGGGGTTTCGCGGGTGAGCAACAGGGAACTCCGTGACCTCGCAGTGGGTCGACTCGTCTAGCTGACAGCCTGCGCCGCACACATCTCGGCATTGCATTGCGGTATACAGCGCAGGTTCGAGCCGTTAACGTAAAGCAAAGCCGTTTAGAGAGGAAGGACTCGTGGAACAGACGCTTACCGCCTGGTTGCTACCCGCCATTACCCTGGTAGCCGGCATTGCCATTGGCTTCTTGATTGCCCGCCTTGCGCCCAATGCCGCCCCTAGCCGCACGCAGCGCCAGTTGGACGAAATGCAGGCTCGCTTCGATACTTACCAGAGCGAGGTGGTAACCCACTTCAACACCACCGCCAACCTGGTGAAGAAGCTCACCCAGAGCTACCAGGAAGTACAGGAACACATGTCCGAAGGGGCCAGCCGCCTGGCGCTCGACGAACTGACCCGACAGCGCCTGCTCGCCTCGCTGCATACCGAGGACGGCCTGGAAAAGCGCGAGCGCCTGACGCCGCCGAAAAACAATGAAATGCCCAAGGATTACGCGCCGAAAAGCGCCGATGTACCGGGCATGCTCGATGAAAACTACGGTTTGAAGAACAAGTAATAATTGCCCGCTCCAAAATCCCCGGCCTAAACAGCCGGGGATTTTTGTTGGAGCCGGGCTTGTAGGAGCGGCGGGGACGCCTAGTCCATGCCCGCGAAACAGCTATCGCGGCCATGGGCCGCTCCTACGGGTAACCTGGCTCAAATAAAAAGCCCCGCACATGGCGGGGCTCCTTACAGACAAACGTCAGGCTTAGATCGCGCCGCGCTCACGCAGCAGCGCCAGCACCTGTTTCACACCCTCTTCCACCGACACCGACTGCGTATCGATCACCAGATCGGCATTCAGCGGGATGTCATACGGGAAGGACTCGCCTGGGATGTTGTCGCCAGCGGCGGCATACAGGCCCTGCGGATCACGCTCGGCGCAGACCTGCGGCGATGCCTGCACATAGACAGTGATCAGACGCTCGGTGCCGATCAGCGCCTTGGCCTGTTCACGGCCTTCGGCGTCTGGCGCGACGAACGCCGCCAGAGTCAGCAGGCCGGCTTCGTTGAACTGACGCGCCACATGCGCGGCACGCCGCCAGTTCTCGGTACGCCCGGCACGATCCTGCGGCAGGCCCTTGTTCAGGTCATGACGCAGGTTCTGGCCATCCAGCACGTAGACCGCACGGCCCATGTCGAACAGCTTGCGCTCCACGGCGTAGGCCAGGGTGCTCTTGCCGGCGCCCGATAGGCCGCTGAACAGCACGGTGGCCGGTTGCTGGCCGAAGCGCGTGGCACGCTCTTCGGTCGACACATGAGCCAGCTCACCATGATGAGTGCCGCCGCCGGCACCAACCGGTTCGGCGATGATCATGCCAGCACCGACGGTGCCATTGGTCAGGCGGTCGATGACGATAAACGAGCCGGTGGTGCGGTTGTGCGCGTAGCCGTCCAGCGCGATCGGCGCATCCAGGGCGATACGTACCTGGCCGATTTCGTTGAGCTGCAAGCTGCTCGCCGCACCCTCTTCCAAGGTATTCACATCGACCCGGTGGGTGATGCTGGCAATCGAGCCCGGCACGTAGCTGGTGGCGCGCTTGATGTCGTATTTTTTGCCCGGCAGCATCGGCTCTTCGGCCATCCACACCAGCATGGCGTCGAAGCTGTCGACCACCTGCGGACGGTTGTCGCCATGCACCAGCATGTCGCCACGCGACACGTCGATCTCGTCTTCCAGGGTCAGGGTAATCGCCTGGCCCGGGCCGGCCTGTTCCAGCTCACCTTCGAAGGTGACGATGGACTTAACCTTGCTGCCCTTGCCCGACGGCAGGGCAATGATTTCGTCGCCCTTGCGCACGATGCCGCTGGCCAGGGTGCCGGCGAAACCACGGAAGTTCAGGTTGGGACGGTTGACGTACTGCACCGGGAAACGCAGGTCGTTGAAGTTGCGATCACCCGCCACTTCCACGGTCTCGAGGATTTCCATCAGCGACTGGCCGGTGTACCAGGGCGACTGCTCGCTCTTGTTGACCACGTTGTCGCCTTTCAGCGCCGACATCGGCACGAAGTGCATCGAGCTTGGCTTGAAGGCAATGCCTTCGACAAACGCCAGGTAATCGCTCTTGATCTGCTCGAACACGCCCTGGTCGAAGCCCTTGAGGTCCATCTTGTTGACGGCGATGACGATGTGCTTGATGCCCAGCAAGGAGGCAATGAAGCTGTGCCGCTTGGTCTGGGTCTGCACGCCGTAACGGGCGTCGATCAGGATGATCGCCAGGTCGCAGTTGGACGCGCCGGTCGCCATGTTGCGGGTGTACTGCTCATGGCCGGGGGTGTCGGCGATGATGAACTTGCGCTTGGTGGTGCTGAAGTAGCGGTACGCCACATCGATGGTGATGCCTTGCTCGCGCTCGGCTTGCAGGCCGTCGACCAGCAGCGCCAGGTCGATATCTTCACCGGTGGTGCCGACTTTCTTGGAGTCTTTGGTGATGGCATCCAGATGGTCTTCATAGATCATCTTGGAGTCATGCAGCAGGCGGCCGATCAGGGTGCTTTTGCCGTCGTCGACGTTGCCGCACGTCAGGAAGCGCAGCAGCTCTTTACGCTCGTGCTGGGCCAGGTAGGCGAGGATGTCCTCGCTGATCAGTTCGGATTGGTGCGACATATTAAAAGTACCCCTGACGTTTCTTCTCTTCCATCGAGCCGGAGGAGTCATGGTCGATAACTCGGCCTTGGCGCTCAGAAGTCTTGGCCAGCAACATTTCCTGAATGATTTCCGGCAGGGTGCTGGCGGTGGATTCCACCGCGCCAGTCAGCGGGTAGCAACCCAGGGTACGGAAACGCACCATCTTCTTGTGGATGCTGGCTTTTTGCTCAGGGGTGAGGTGTTCGAGGATGCGCTCGTCGTCGATCATGATCAGCGCGCCGTTCATCTCGATCACTTCGCGCTCTTCGGCGAAGTACAGCGGCACGATCGGGATCTGTTCCAGATAGATGTACTGCCAGATATCCAGCTCGGTCCAGTTGGACAGCGGGAATACACGGATCGACTCGCCTTTTTTGACGTTGCCGTTGTACACGTTCCACAGCTCGGGACGCTGGTTCTTCGGGTCCCAGCGGTGCTTGCTGTCGCGGAAGGAGTACACGCGCTCCTTGGCGCGGGATTTCTCTTCGTCGCGACGCGCGCCACCGAAGGCGGCGTCGAAGCCGTACTTGTCCAGCGCCTGCTTGAGGCCCTCGGTCTTCATCACGTCGGTGTGCTTGGCACTGCCGTAGGTGAAGGGGTTCATGTCCTGCGCCACGCCATCGGGATTGGTGTGGGTAATCAAGTCCAGGCCGTACTCTTTGACCATCTTCTCGCGGAAGCGGTACATCTCCTGGAACTTCCAGCGCGTATCGACGTGCATCACCGGGAACGGCAGCTTGCCGGGAAAGAACGCCTTGCGCGCCAGATGCAGCATCACGGCGGAGTCTTTACCGATGGAATAGAGCATTACCGGGTTGTCGAATTCGGCGGCCACTTCACGAATGATGTGGATACTTTCCGCCTCCAGCTGTTTCAGGTGGGTCAATTTATCGAGCATGGTTACTCACGGTTTGCTGTGTAATGGGGCCGGCGGGCCGTGGACGATGGCGCACTCTAGCACAGCGCCCTCTTCTATTCAGGACGCCAGTTAGATCGAAAAGATCTAGCTTTATGCCCAGCGTTTCGCCCGGTCTGGCGGCTAAATCGGATTCGGGCAGTCGATAAACCGATGCTCGATGGCAAAGCGTCGTGCCAGGTACTCGCCAAGCGCCTGCACGCCATAACGCTCGGTGGCGTGGTGGCCGGCGGCGATAAAGCTGATGCGGTTTTCGCGGGCGCTGTGGAAGGTTTGCTCGGAGGCCTCACCGGTCAGGTACAGGTCGACGCCAGCGGCAATCGCCTGGTCGATATAACCCTGACCGCCACCCGTGCACCAGCCAACCCGGCGGATCATCTCCGGGCCTTCGACCAACAGCGGCTCGCGGCCCAGCACCTGCTGCACGCGCCAGGCAAAGTCGCGCGGGCTCAGCGGCTCGGCCA
>DELY01000059.1:2924-49673 GCA_002354655.1 Pseudomonas sp. UBA2684 | reverse complement strand
CGGGCTCAGCGGCTCGGCCAGCGAGCCGATCAGCCCGACAGTGCGCGGGTTATCCGGCTCCAGCGGCCCCTCCACGGTGATGCCCAACTGACGGGCCAGCTGCACGTTGTTGCCGACCTCCGGGTGCAGGTCGAGCGGCAAATGGTAGGCGAGCAGGCTGATGTCATTGGCCAGCAGGGTTTTCAGGCGGCGTTGCTTCATTCCGGTGATGCAGGGGTCCTCGCCTTTCCAGAAATAACCGTGATGGACCAGCAGCACATCGGCTTCGGCCTCGACCGCCGCATCGACCAGCGCCTGGCTGGCGGTCACGCCACTGACGATGCGCAACACCTGGGGCCGCCCCTCGACTTGCAAACCGTTCGGGCAGTAGTCACTGATGCGCGGCGCATTCAAATAGCGCTGCGCTTCTTCCACCAAGGTCGTCAGGGCGATGGCCATACTGTTTCCTCACCAGCTGTTGCGGGGACGCTGCTTTATTGCCGAACGCCCCTCTATAATGGCGCACCTTAAGGGGCTCCCCAGGCCCTCGCAACCCTCAGGATTTGATTGATGCTCAAGGCGCTGCGTTTTCTCGGTTGGCCTCTGCTGGTCGGCGTGCTCTTGGCGCTGCTGATCATCCAGCACTACCCGCAATGGGTCGGCCTGCCCAATCAGGATGTGCAACTGCGTCAAGCGCCGATTTACAACCGCGTGCAGGAAGGCCCGGTGTCCTACGCCGAGGCGGTCAGCACGGCCTCGCCGGCGGTGGCCAACCTGTACACCACCAAGTTCGTCAACAAGCCGGCGCACCCGCTGTTCGAGGACCCGCAGTTCCGCAAGTTCTTCGGCGACAACCTGCCTAAGCAGCGGCGCATGGAGTCGAGCCTGGGATCGGCGGTGATCATGAGCCCGGAAGGCTATCTGCTGACCAACAACCATGTGGTCGCCGATGCCGATCAAATCGTGGTGGCCTTGCGCGACGGCCGCGAAACCCTGGCCAGGGTAATCGGCAGCGACCCGGAAACCGACCTGGCGGTGTTGAAGATCGATATCGCAGAGCTGCCCTCGATTACCCTCGGCCGCTCGGACAACATCAAGATCGGCGACGTGACCCTGGCCATCGGCAACCCGTTTGGCGTCGGCCAGACCGTGACCATGGGCATCATCAGCGCCACCGGGCGCAACCAATTGGGCCTCAACACCTACGAAGACTTCATCCAGACCGATGCGGCGATCAACCCGGGCAACTCCGGCGGCGCACTGGTGGATGCCTACGGCAACCTGGTCGGCATCAACACCGCGATCTTCTCCAAGTCCGGTGGCTCGCAAGGTATCGGCTTCGCCATCCCGGTCAAGCTGGCCCTGGAAGTGATGCAGGCGATCATCGAGCACGGTCAGGTAATCCGTGGCTGGCTGGGTATCGAGGTGCAACCGCTGACCCCGGAACTGGCCGAATCCTTCGGCCTGGAAGGCCGTCCCGGCATCGTTGTCGCGGGAATTTATCGCGACGGCCCAGCGCAGAAAGCCGGCCTGCAGCCTGGCGATCTGATCCTCAACATCGACGGCGAAACCGCCGGCGATGGCCGCCGCTCAATGAACCAGGTGGCGCGCGCCAAGCCTGGCGAGAAGATTCGCATCGAGATCATGCGCAACGGCAAGGAAATGCAACTGACCGCCGAAATCGGCGTGCGCCCACCGGTCAACGGCAGCTAAAAAACACCGCACAACCCGAGTTGATAACCTTTCTCGATATTTAATGTTATGTTATTACATTAAATATCGAGAATAGGATGATCCTCTTGCGCCCCGCCTACGCCCTACTCGCCGGCCTGCTCGCACCGAACGCGTTCGCCGCCGAGCCCTCCACTGCACTGCAACTGAACGACAGCATCGTCACCGCCGACCGCGAGCAGGCCGATGGGCCGGTGCATGGCTACCGCGCCACACGCTCCGCCAGCGCAACCAAGACCGACACCGCGCTAAGCGAAATCCCCCAGACCATCAGCGTGGTACCCGCCCAGGTGCTGGACGACCTGGGCACCACCCGCATCGACCGCGCCCTGGATTTCGCCGGCGGCGTCTCCCGGCAGAACAACTTCGGTGGCCTGACCTTCCTCAACTACAGCGTGCGCGGCTTCACCACCGGCGAGCTATACAAGAATGGTTTTGCGATCAACCGCGGCAGCTACAGCGCCCCCGACGCCTCCGGCATCGAACGCATCGAGGTGCTCAAAGGCCCGGCCGCCAGCCTCTACGGACGCGGCGACCCCGGCGGCATGATCAATATCGTCAGCAAGAAACCGCAGGCCGAGGCTTTCACTCAGCTCAAGGCCAGTGCCGGCAGCTGGGACCGCTACCGCAGCAGCCTCGACGTCAACGCCCCGCTGAATGACGAGGGCACCCTGTTGTCGCGGGTCAACCTGGCGGTAGAAGACAACCAAAGCTTCCGCGACCACGTCGGCAGTGCGCGGCAGATCGTCAGCCCCTCGCTGAGCTGGCAGCTCAGCCCGGACACCCGCCTGCAGCTCGACAGCGAGTTTTCCCGCACCGAGTCGGTATTCGACCGCGGTATCCCGGCGCCGAATAACCAGCTTGGTTCGGTGCAGCGCTCGACCTTTCTCGGTGAACCCAGCGACGGCGAAATTCACAACAACAACCAGATGCTCCAGCTCAGCCTGGAGCACTACCTCAACGATGCCTGGACGCTGCGTCTGGCCAACCACTACGCCCAAGGCACCCTGCAAGGCAACAGCTCCGAGCCCTCGCGGCTGATCGGCGACAGCGTCAGTCGCTTCTACCGTGAGCGCAACTTCGAATGGAACGACAGCATCAGCCAGGCGGAACTGCGCGGTAACTTCGCCATCGGCAGTTGGCAGCACCAGCCGCTGATCGGTCTGGAGTACGAGAACTATCGCAACAGCCAGAAGTACCCACAGAGCGCGACTTCCCTGGGCTATGGCCTGGATATCTACCAGCCGGTGTACGGCCAGGCCAAGCCGGCCATCGTCAACCCCAACGACTTCTTCGAGCACGTCGAGAGCTATGCCCTCAATCTGCAAGATCAGATCGCCTTCAGCGAGCGTCTGAGCGGGCTGCTAGGCGTACGCCTAGAGCGTTTCGAGCAGACCGCGCTGAACCGCAGCACGCGGGTGAGCCATGAGCAGAGCAAGGATGTCGCCACCGCACGCACGGGCCTGCTCTATCAACTGACGCCGCAGGTCGGGGTCTTCGCCAACGCCTCCAGTTCCTTCAAGCCCAACGGCATCGGCAGCCAGGGCACGGTGTTCAAACCGGAGCAAGGCCTCGGCTACGAGACCGGGCTCAAACTCGACCTGTTCGACAGCCGCCTGGGCGCCACCGTCGCGCTGTTTCATATCGACAAGGAAAACGTGCTGACCGCCGACCCGAACAGTCCCGGCGACAACATCGCAGCCGGTAAGGCGCGCAGCCAGGGGCTCGACCTGCAGTTCAGCGGCCAGCTCAGCGACGCCGTACGCATCATCGGGGCCTATGCCTATATCGATGCCGAGGTGACCGAAGACAACCGCCTGCCGGTGGGCAGCAAGCTGCTCGGCATCCCACGCCACAGCGGTAGCCTACTGACGGTCTATCAATTCCAGGATGGTCGGCTGCGCGGCTCGGACGTCGGCGCCGCCTTCAACTATGTCGGCGAGCGCTCCGGCCAGGCCGGCAGCGACTTCGAGTTGCCGGCCTACAGCACCCTCGACCTGCTCGCCCACTACCAGGCCAGCGACGACCTGCGTCTGGGGCTGAACCTCAACAACCTGTTCGACCGCAAGTACTACGAGCGCTCGTTCAACAACGTGTGGGTCATGCCGGGCGACCCACGCAACCTCAGTCTCAGCCTGACCCTCGACCTGTGAACCAAGGAAATCTCATGAAAAACACTCTACCCTTTTTCGCTGTCGCCGCCGCTGCATGGTTTATCGCCGATGCCAGCGCCCACGGCCTGTGGACCGAGCAACGCCGCGGCCAGATCGAAACCGTCTACGGCCATGGCGCCGAGGACAATGCCTTCAAAGCCGAGAAAATCAGCGGTGCCTGGGCCTACGACGCACACGGCAAAATGATCCCGGTAAGTGTTCAGCGCCTGGATGACCACGCCCGCCTGCAACCGCTGAAAGCCCCTGCCGTGCTGGGCGTGGCGCTGGACAATGGCCCCTGGTCGCTGACCCCGGATAAGCAGTGGATCAACCAGGGCCGCAGCCAGGTGCCGAACTCGACCGAGTCGCTGCACACCTTTAAATACAGCCTGGCGATCTATCAGCAAGGCGCCAAGCTGCCACCGCTGAACCAACTGAAGATGGTCATCGTGCCGGAGGTCGACCCGCTGCTGGTCGGCCCGGGCAAACCGCTGCCGGTGCGCGTGCTGGTCGACGGCAAGCCGGTTGCGGGAGTCGAGCTGGTGGGTGACTACCGTGGCGCGCCGCACCAGATCAGCGCCACCACCGACGCCGACGGCCGCGCCCAGGTTGTGGTACGCAACGAGGGGCTGAATATCATCAGCGCGTCCATCAGCCTGCCGGTCGAGGGTGACAAGGATATCGAGACGCGCGGCCTGTTCACCTCGCTGACCTTCCTCGGCGAAGCGCACCGCGAATAAGGCCTCAACCCGACTCGCAGATAAGAAAAAGCCGGAGCACTGCTCCGGCTTTTTACTGCCTGCCAGTTACAGGCTTTGCAGCGCATCCAGCAGCACCTGATTCTGCTCCGGCGTGCCGATGGTGATGCGCAGGAACTGGGCAATGCGCTGCTGCTTGAAGTGGCGCACGATCACGCCCTGCTCACGCAGGCCGGCCGCCAGGGTCGCCGCGTCCTTGCCCGGATGACGGGCGAAGACGAAGTTCGCCGCCGAGGGCAGCACCGCAAAACCCAGCGTTTCTAGCCCGGCCACCACGGCCTCACGGCTGTCGATCACCCGTTGGCAGGTTTGCTCGAAATAAGCCTTGTCCTCGAACGCCGCCGCCGCGCCGGCAATCGCCATGCGGTCCAGCGGGTAAGAGTTGAAGCTGTTCTTGATCCGTTCCAGCGCTTCGATCAGGTCCGGGTGACCGACCGCGATACCCACCCGCAGCCCCGCCAGCGAACGCGACTTGGACAGGGTCTGGGTCACCAGCAGATTGGGGTATTTATCCACCAGGCTGATTGCCGTCTCGCCGCCGAAATCGATATAGGCCTCGTCGACCAGCACCACGGTATCCGGGTTGGCCGTGAGCAGGCGCTCGATGGCCGCCAGACCCAGGGCGCAACCGGTCGGCGCGTTCGGGTTGGGGAAGATGATGCCGCCGTTGGGCCGCGCGTAATCCTCGACACGAATCTGGAACTGCTGATCCAGCTCGATTGCCTCGAAGGGAATGCCGTACAGACCGCAGTACACCGGGTAGAAGCTGTAGGTCACGTCCGGGAACAGCAGCGGCTGGCCGTGCTGGAACAAACCGTGGAAGGCGTGCGCCAATACCTCGTCGGAGCCATTACCGACAAATACCTGGGCGGTTTGCACGCCGTAATAATCGGCCACCGCTTGCTTGAGGCGGTCGCTATTGGGGTCCGGGTACAAGCGCAGGTTGTCGTTCAGCTCGGCCTGCATGGCGGCCAGCGCCTTGGGCGACGGGCCATAGGGGTTTTCGTTGGTGTTGAGCTTGACCAGCTTGGCCAATTTCGGCTGCTCACCCGGCACATAGGGCACCAGGTCTTTGACGAAGGGGCTCCAGAATTTGCTCATCTGCCCTTCTCTCCTCGAATTCGTTGCGTTTGCGATGGGTTACGCCTGCGACTAACCCATCCTACGGTTTGATGCGGTACTCGGCGCTACGGGCGTGGGCGGTCAGCGACTCGCCGCGGGCCAGCACGGAGGCAACCTTGCCCAGTTCCGACGCGCCCTCAGCCGAGCAATGGATGATCGACGAGCGCTTCTGGAAGTCGTACACCCCCAGCGGCGAGGAGTAGCGCGCGGTGCCAGAAGTCGGCAGCACGTGATTGGGACCGGCGCAGTAGTCGCCCAAGGCCTCGGCGGTGTAACGGCCCATAAAAATCGCGCCGGCATGGCGAATCTGCGGCAGGTACCGTTCTGGGTTTTCCACCGACAGCTCCAGGTGCTCCGGCGCGATGCGGTTGGCCACTTCGATGGCCTGGACCATATCGGCGACCAGGATCAGTGCGCCGCGACCTTCCAGTGAGGTGCGGGCAATCGTCTCGCGCTCCAGGGTCGGCAGCAGCTTGGCGATGCTTTCGGCGACGCGATCGAGGAAGGCGGCATCCGGGCTGACCAGGATCGACTGGGCATCTTCGTCGTGCTCGGCCTGGGAGAACAGGTCCATGGCGATCCAGTCCGGATCGGTCTGACCATCACAGACCACAAGAATTTCCGAAGGGCCGGCGATCATGTCGATGCCGACCTTGCCGAATACGTGGCGCTTGGCGGTAGCCACATAGATATTGCCGGGGCCGACGATCTTGTCTACCGGCGGCACGCTTTCGGTGCCATAGGCCAGCGCAGCCACGGCCTGGGCGCCACCGATGGTAAACACGCGGTCGACGCCGGCAATGCAGGCGGCGGCCAGGACGATCTCGTTGATTTCACCACGCGGGGTCGGCACCACCATCACCACTTCTGGCACGCCGGCGACCTTGGCCGGGATGGCGTTCATCAGCACCGACGACGGGTACGACGCCTTGCCGCCCGGTACATACAAGCCGGCGCGGTCCAGCGGGGTGACTTTCTGCCCGAGCACCGTGCCATCGGCTTCGGTGTAGCTCCAGGAATCCTGTTTCTGCCGTTCGTGGTAGCTGCGCACGCGCTCGGCGGCCACTTCTAGGGCCTGACGCTGCTCAGGGGTGATGCGGGTCAAGGCCAGCTCCAGACGCTCGCGTGGCAGGATCAGGTCGGCCATCGAGGCCACATCCAGGCCATCGAACTGCTTGGTGAATTCGACCAGCGCCGCATCGCCACGCTCACGCACGGCCTTGATGATCTCCAGCACGCGCTGGTTGACCGCATCATCCGAGACACTTTCCCAGCTCAGCAGATGATCCAGATGCTGGGCAAAATCCTGGTCAGAGGCATTGAGTCGGCGGATAGCGATAGGAGCGGTCATAGCGGGCCTCTTAAATTGGCAAATGCTCAAGCGCCCGTAGCGTAACAACCACTCCGCGCGGGCACCTGAGAATTTTGGCTATAACGCGGATAGGCTAGACCGCACAGGGGCGGCCATCAGACTCAGCGTGGATGTCGCGCTTCGACCGCTTCGCGCAGGGTATCGATCAGCGCCTGGATGCGGCCATGCTGCATCTTCATCGACGCCTTGTTGACGATCAGCCGCGAGCTGATCGTGGCGATCAGTTCCTGGGCTTCCAGACCGTTGGCGCGCAGGGTGTTGCCGGTGTCGACCACGTCGATGATCTTGTCAGCCAGCCCCACCAGCGGGGCCAGTTCCATCGAGCCATACAGCTTGATGATATCGACCTGGCGGCCTTGCTCGGCGTAGTAACGCTTGGCTACGTTGACGAACTTGGTGGCCACGCGCAGCCGGCCTTTCGGCTCCGGCGCACCCACGGCACCGGCGGTCATCAACTTGCATTGGGCAATACGCAGGTCCAGCGGCTCATACAGGCCCTGGCCGCCGTACTCCATCAGCACGTCCTTGCCGGCCACACCGAGGTCTGCCGCGCCGTGTTCGACATAGGTCGGCACGTCGGTGGCACGCACGATCAACAGGCGCACATCGTCCAGGGTGGTGGGGATGATCAGCTTGCGGCTTTTATCCGGATTCTCGGTCGGCTCAATCCCCGCCGCCGCCAGCAGCGGCAGGGTGTCGTCGAGGATGCGGCCTTTGGACAGGGCGATGGTGAGCATGAAAAAGTCCTTCAAAACGTGCGTAGGTTGGCGCTGAGCGAAGCGAGGCCCAACAAGAGCCGCAAAGCGGCTCCCGCCGCCCAGATTGCAAACCTAGCCCGGAACGCGACGAATCTTGGCGCCCAGCAACTGTAGTTTTTCCTCGATGCACTCGTAACCACGGTCGATGTGGTAGATGCGATCGATCAGGGTGTCGCCGTCGGCGACCAGTGCGGCAATCACCAGGCTGGCCGAGGCCCGCAGGTCGGTGGCCATGACCGGTGCGCCCTTGAGACGCGCGGTGCCGGTGACGATGGCGGTGTTGCCCTCGACCAGAATTTGCGCGCCCATGCGGGTCATTTCGTAAACGTGCATAAAGCGGTTTTCGAACACGGTCTCGATCACCGTGCCGGTGCCTTCGGCGATCGCATTGAGGGCGATGAACTGCGCCTGCATGTCGGTCGGGAAGGCCGGGTACGGTGCGGTACGCAGGTTGACGGCTTTCGGCCGCTTGCCTTGCATGTCCAACTCGATCCAGTCGGCACCACAGGTGATTTGCGCACCGGCTTCCTGGAGCTTGGACAGCACCGCCTCCAGAGTAGTCGGATCGGTATCCTTGACCTTGACCCGACCGCCGGTGGCAGCAGCCGCCACCAGGTAGGTGCCAGTTTCAATACGGTCGGGCATCACACTGAAGCGCGCACCATGCAGGCGCTCGACGCCATCGATAGTGATGGTGTCGGTGCCGGCGCCGGAAATTTTTGCGCCCATGGCGATCAGGCAGTTGGCCAGGTCGACCACTTCCGGCTCACGCGCGGCGTTTTCCAGCACGCTACGGCCTTTAGCCAGGGTGGCGGCCATCATGATGTTTTCGGTACCGGTCACGCTGACCGTATCGAAGAAGAAGTGCGCGCCACGCAGGCCGCCTTCCGGCGCCTTGGCCTTAATGTAGCCGCCTTCCACGTCGATGATCGCGCCCATGGCTTCGAGGCCGCGGATATGCAGGTCGACCGGCCGCGAGCCAATCGCGCAACCGCCTGGCAGCGCCACTTCGGCTTCTCCGAAGCGCGCGACCATCGGGCCGAGCACGAGGATCGAGGCGCGCATGGTTTTCACCAGCTCATAGGGCGCGACCAGGGTCTTGATCGCCCGCGCGTCGACTTCCACGCTGAGCTTCTCGTCGATGATCGGCTCGATACCCATGCGCCCGAACAGCTCGATCATGGTGGTGATGTCGTGCAGGTGCGGCAGGTTGCAGATGGTGACAGGCGCATCGCCCAGCAGGGTGGCGGCGAGAATCGGCAGGGCAGAGTTCTTCGCCCCGGAAATGCGGATTTCGCCATCAAGGCGCACACCGCCGGTAATAATCAGTTTATCCATAGCTATCTCGTCGCCCGCAGGCTTAGGAACGCGCGGCCCAATCGGCACGGCTGAAGAATTTCATACTCACCGCATGGATACTGCCATCGGCAATCCAGGGATTCAGGTGAGCGTAGATCTGTTGTTGACGCTTGACCGGGCTCAGGCCAGCCAATTCATCACTAATCAGATTCAGCTGGAAGTTACAGCCTTCGCCTTCAACTTCCACCTGGGTGTTCGGCAATTTAGCCTCCAGGAGGCTCTTCACTTCTAAAGCCTGCATGCTCAACCTCGCTCGACGCATTGATTAACCACAGCTGAGCCAAGGCTCGCGGGTCGCGCATCATACAAAAAAGCCCCTCGCCTGCGAACCCCGCGTCGACCAGGGCCCGCCGGGCAATGACTCAGGCCTCCAGCGGCAAGAGCTCAAGCAACTCGGAAACCTCGGCGATTTGCCGCATGTCCGCCGGCAGGCCGCGCAGCGTGAGGGGCTTGCCCGCCGCCGCGGCATCGCGCAGAAACGCCAAGAGCAGCGCCAAACCCACGCTGCTGGATTTCTCCACCGTCGTACAATCGATCACGCAGGCCGCGGCCGAGCTGGCGCCGATCAGGCGCGCGCCCTGCTCGCGCAAGGCGGGAGCGCTGAGGTAATCGAGCACGCCGGAGAGCTGAAACACCCCCGGCGCCTGCTCGGCGATACTCGCCTGACTCACGACTCGCCCTGGCCCTGACGGGCCTTGGCCACGGTATCGGACCAGGTGTCGATGACCTTGTTCAAGTCATTACCGTTGTTCTGCATGGACTGAGCGAACTGATCGCGGAACAGCTTGCCGACGTTGATGCCGTTGATAATCACGTTACGCATCTTCCAGCTGTCACCCTGGCTGACCATGGTGTAGGACAGCGGGTAAACCACGCCCTTACCGTCCTTGATCTCCATGTTCACCGCAGTGCGCTGCGGGTCCTGCTTGCCACTGACCGGCAGTACGCGAATGTCCTGGTTGTTGTACTCAAGCAGGGCATTGCCATAGAACTGCATCAGGCTGCGTTTGAAATTTTCCTGAAAACGGCTCATTTGCTCTGGCGTAGCCTGGCGCGAATAGCGCACGGTCATCACGCCACGGGAAATCCCGTCGACATCCACCACCGGGCCGAGAATATTGTTCAGCGAGGTGTAGAACGCATCCGGGTTGCTCCGGTACTGCTCTTTATTGGCCTTCAGATCGGCCAACAGGGTCGTGGTGGTCTGCTGCACCACTTCGTGGGCAGTCGGCGCAGCCACGGCCAGCAGCGGCAGAGCGCTCAGCAGTACGAAAAGACTGTTCCGCAGTGTCTTGATCATCTTTGGCAACCCTCGTTAATTGGCTTCGTCTTTGTTAACCGAATTGAGCAGGAACTTACCGATCAGGTCCTCCAGCACCAGCGACGACTGGGTGTCGTGGATGGTGCTGCCATCGGTGAGCAGTTCTTCTTCGCCGCCCACGCTGATGCCGATGTATTTCTCACCGAGCAAGCCCGCGGTCAGGATCGAAGCGGTCGAATCCAACGGCAGGTTGTCGACATTCTTGTCCAACTCCATGCTCACGCGGCCGGTGTAGCTGTCGCGATCCAGGTCGATGGCGGTCACTTTACCGATGGTCACTCCCGCCATGGTCACCTTGGCCCGTACGGTTAGACCGGCAATATTGTCAAAGTGCGCATAGACCTTGTAGGTATTGTCGCTGCTGCCCACCGTCAACCCACTGACGCGCAACGCCAACAGCAACAAGGCCAACAACCCGGCCAACAGGAACAGGCCGACACCAATCTCCAGTGTGCGGTTTTGCATCAGAAGTCTCCAAACATCAAAGCGGTCAGAATAAAGTCCAGCCCCAACACGGCCAGCGAGGCATAGACCACTGTTCTTGTAGTGGCACGACTGATGCCTTCCGAGGTCGGCTCACAGTCATAGCCCTGGAACACGGCGATCCAGGTGACAACAAAGGCGAAAACCAGGCTTTTGATAACCCCGTTGAGTACGTCTTCGCGGAACGAAACACTGTTTTGCATATTGGCCCAGAACGAGCCCTCGTAAACGCCGAGCCAGTCGATGGCCACCATCGCCCCGCCCCAGATACCGACCACGCTGAAAATCACGGCCAGCAGCGGCATCGAAATAAAACCCGCCCACAAGCGCGGCGCGACGATGTATTTGAGCGGATCGACGCCGATCATCTCCAGGCTCGACAACTGCTCGGTGGATTTCATATTGCCGATTTCTGCGGTCAGCGCCGAGCCGGCACGACCGGCGAACAGCAACGCGGTGACCACCGGCCCCAGCTCACGCAGCAAGGTCAACGCGACCATCTGCCCAACCGCCTGCTCCGAACCATACTTGGCCAGGATGCTGAACCCTTGCAGCGACAGCACCATGCCGATAAAGATGCCGGACACCACGATGATCGCCAGGGACATGACGCCCACCGAGTAAAGCTGCTTGATCAGCAACTGCAGCGGATTACCGACACTGCCGCGCCCGAACAACGCGCGCAGCAAAAACACGGTCGAACGCCCAAGCGTGGCGACCACATCGATACCGGCACGACCAAACAGGCGAATCCGTTCGAGCGTAGATCTCCTGCGCATCAGCGCCCCCCCAATAAATCGTCGCGGTAATCCGGCGCCGGAAAGTGAAATGGCACGGGCCCATCGGGCGTGCCTTGCATGAATTGGCGAACGCGTGGGTTTTCCGAATGCATCAGCTCGTCCGGCGTGCCCTGGCCCAGTACCTGGGTATCGCCGACCACATAGATGTAGTCGGCGATGCTGGCGGTCTCCGCCAAGTCGTGCGACACCACGATACTGGTAATGCCGAGTGCATCGTTGAGCAGGCGAATCAAGCGCACCAGCACGCCCATGGCGATTGGGTCCTGACCCACGAAGGGTTCGTCATACAGCAGAATTTGCGGGTCGAGGGCGATCGCACGGGCCAGCGCCACACGACGCTTCATGCCACCGGACAGCTCATCGGGCATCAAATCCAGCGCGCCACGCAACCCAACGGCCTGCAATTTCAGCAGCACGATGTCGCGAATCATTTCTTCCGGCAGTTGGGTGTGCACCCGCAGCGGAAATGCAACGTTCTCGAAGACATTGAGATCGGTGAACAGCGCCCCGCTTTGAAACAGCACGCCCATCTGCTTGCGCATATCGAACAGTTCGCTACGCGACAGCGTTGGCAAATTCTGCCCGTTGACCCACACCTCGCCCTTGCTCGGCTTGAGTTCAGCGGCGATCAGGCGCAACAGCGTGGTTTTGCCACAGCCGGAAGGGCCCATGATCCCGGTGACTTTGCCACGCGGAATGCGAATGTCGACATTCTTGAAAATATCCCGGTCGCCCCGCTGAAAACTCACGCCTTTCAGCTCGACCGCATACTGCTTCTCGGCGCTCATCTGGACTCCTTGCGAACAGCCTTCCTGACAGACGCCCTGTCTCGCAACAAGGACACTGCGCCTAGCAGATGGGCCGAAAATGGCCGCGCACTATAACATTGCTGAAATAGCCTGCCCAAAATTGAACATTTGCTTACAGAGCGCGCTCCAACTGCCTCGCCAGTTGCCGACACGATTCAAAGGTGAGCGCACCGGGCTTTCCCGCTATAATCGCCGCCTTTTCACTCGGCATGCCTATTTTGACGCTATGAGCCAGCCCAACGAATTGATCAAGTCCGCACAACGCACCATTCGCCTCGAACTTGAAGCGGTCACCGACCTGTTGCAACGGATCGACGGCGATTTCGTCCGTGCCTGCGAACTCATCCTGGCCAGCAAGGGCCGGGTGGTAGTGGTCGGCATGGGCAAATCCGGGCATGTCGGCAACAAAATTGCCGCCACCCTGGCCAGCACCGGCACCACCGCGTTCTTCGTCCACCCCGCCGAGGCCAGCCACGGCGACATGGGCATGATTACCCGTGACGACGTGGTACTGGCGCTGTCCAATTCCGGCTCGACCGCGGAAATCGTCACCTTGCTGCCGTTGATCAAGCGCCTCGGCATCACCTTGATCAGCATGACCGGCAACCCGGATTCGCCACTGGCCAAGGCCGCAGAGGTCAACCTGGATGCCCGCGTGACTCAGGAAGCCTGCCCACTGAACCTGGCGCCGACCTCGTCCACCACGGTTTCCCTGGTACTCGGCGACGCCCTCGCCATTGCCCTACTGGAAGCCCGAGGCTTCACCGCCGAAGACTTCGCCTTTTCCCACCCGGGCGGCGCACTGGGTCGACGCCTGCTGCTCAAGGTCGAAAACGTGATGCACGCCGGCGAAGAACTGCCCAAGGTGCAACGCGGTACCCTGCTGCGCGACGCCCTGATGGAAATGACCCGCAAAGGCCTGGGCATGACCGCCGTGCTCGAAGCGGATGGCCGGCTCGCCGGGGTCTTTACCGACGGCGACCTGCGCCGCACCCTGGATCGCGGCCTGGACATCCGCCAGGCCACCATCGACGAGGCCATGACCCCACACGGCAAGACCGCGCGGCCCGACATGCTGGCAGCCGAAGCACTGAAAATCATGGAAGATCACAAGATCGGCGCCCTGGTGGTGGTCGATCAACACGACCGCCCCATCGGCGCATTCAACCTGGGCGACCTGTTGCGCGCGGGGGTCATGTGATGCACGCCGAACTGCTGCAACGCGCCCAAGCGGTCAAACTGGCGATCTTCGATGTCGACGGCGTACTCACCGACGGCAAACTGTACTTCCTGGTCGATGGCAGCGAATTCAAGACCTTCAACACCCTCGACGGCCAGGGCATCAAGATGCTGATTGCCTCCGGCGTACGCACGGCGATCATCAGCGGCCGCACAACGCCGGTAGTCGAACGCCGCGCGCAGAACCTCGGCATTCAACATCTTTACCAAGGTCGTGAAGACAAGCTTGTGGTCTTGGATGAGCTTCTCGGCAAACTCGGCCTAAGCTATGAGCAAGTCGCCTACCTGGGCGACGACCTGCCCGACTTGCCGGTGATTCGCCGAGTCGGCCTGGGCATGGCAGTCGCCAGTGCCGATGGTTTCGTTCGTCAGCATGCCCATGGCGTCACCCAGGCACGCGGCGGCGAAGGCGCCGCGCGCGAATTCTGCGAGCTGATCATGCGCGCCCAAGGCAGCCTCGATGCCGCCCATGCCGCTTATCTGTAGAGCCCACTATGCTGCGTAAATTACTCAATCCCGTCCTGTTTGCCTGTGCCGCCGCGCTACTGGCTGCGGTCGGCTACTGGAACATCAACCCGGACAGCTTTTCCGAGAGGCCCGCACAAACCGGCACCGACAACGCCATCGACTTTTACGTGGTCAACGCCAACACCGTGCAATACCAGGCCGACGGCAAACTGCACTACGAGATGACTGCCGACAAGCTGGAGCACGTCAAAACGACGGACATCACCTTGCTGACCAGCCCGAACATGAGCCTGTACCGAGGCACCGAACTGCCCTGGAAGGTGCGCAGCGAGCGCGGCGAAGTGGCGCCCGAAGGCACACAAGTCGAGCTGATCGACAAAGTGCGCGTCGAACGCACCGACGCCAAAGGCCGCCCGACCATTCTCACCACCAGCCGCCTGACTGTATTCCCCGAGAAGGAATATGCGCAGACCCAGCAAGCCGTTAGAATCGACGCGGCCAATGGGGTGACCACGGCACAAGGAATGAAAGCGTACTTGAATGACGGCAGGATGCTCCTGCAGTCCAACGTAAGAGGCCAGCATGAGGTTCGTTAAAACCTTCCCCCTTCTGCTCAGCTTGAGCGCCGCGCTCGGAAGCGCCAGCGCTTGGGCGCTGCCCACTGATCGTGAGCAGCCGATTCGCGTCCAGGCCGACAGCGCCGAACTCGATGACAAACAAGGCGTCGCGGTCTATCGCGGCGACGTGATCATTACCCAAGGCACCTTGAAGATCACAGGCGACACCGTGACTATCACGCAAACCGCCCAGGGCGATATCGAAGTCTTCACCTCGGTCGGCAAGCCCGCCTACTACGAGCAAAAGCCCTCCGCCGACAAGCAGATCGTTAAGGCCTACGGCCTGACCATTCAGTATTTTGCCGCCAATGAGCGCATCGTCTTGATCGACCAGGCCAAAGTGATCCAGGAAGGCAATACCTTCGAGGGCGAGAAAATCGTCTATGACACCCAGCGCCAGATCGTCAACGCCGGGCGCGCCACTGGCAATAACGTCACCACGCCGCGCCCACGTATCGACATGGTGATCCAGCCGAAGAACAAACCAGCCGAACAGCAGGCACAGTAGTAATGGCCACATTGAAAGCCCAGCACTTGGCCAAAAGCTACAAAGGCCGCCAAGTCGTTCGCGACGTCAGCTTGAGTATCGACAGCGGGCAGATTGTCGGCCTGCTCGGCCCCAACGGCGCCGGCAAGACCACGTGCTTCTACATGATCGTCGGCCTGGTGCAGGCCGATCAGGGCCGCGTGCTGATCGACGACCACGACGTCAGCCATCAACCGATGCACGGCCGCGCTCGCGCGGGCATTGGTTACCTGCCGCAAGAAGCCTCGATCTTCCGCAAACTCAGCGTGGCCGACAACATCATGGCCATTCTCGAGACCCGCAAGGAACTGGACCGTACGGCGCGGCGCAAGGAACTGGAAAACCTGCTGCAGGAATTCCACATCAGCCACATCCGCGACAACCTCGGCATGAGCCTGTCCGGCGGCGAACGGCGCCGCGTGGAAATTGCCCGTGCCCTGGCCACTGCGCCAAAATTCATCTTGCTCGACGAACCCTTTGCCGGCGTCGACCCGATCTCGGTCGGCGACATCAAGCAGATCATCCACCACCTCAAAGCCAAGGGTATCGGCGTGCTGATCACCGATCACAACGTCCGCGAAACCCTGGATATCTGCGAAACCGCCTATATCGTCAACGACGGCCAACTGATCGCCGAGGGCGATGCCGAGTCGATCCTGGCCAACCAGATGGTCAAAGAAGTTTACCTGGGGCACGAGTTCCGCCTGTAAATAACGGTTTTTCTCGACCGAATAGCAGCTAGAGCTAGGCAAACCACTCAAGGTCAGGCATATAATTTGCTTCCTAGTGGCGCTCAAACGCCCTGTAGTGGATTGCGCACAGACGCCGGTAAATAAGGTCTGCAATGAAACCATCGCTAGTCCTGAAGATGGGCCAGCAGCTGACGATGACTCCGCAGCTGCAACAGGCCATCCGCCTACTCCAACTGTCTACTCTGGATCTGCAACAGGAGATCCAGGAGGCATTGGAGTCCAATCCGATGCTCGAACGCCAGGAAGACGGCGAAGATTTCGATAACTCGGACCCTATGGCCGACGGTGTCGAAAGCCCAGCCCCCGCTGCCCAGCAACAAGAAGAACCCTACCAAGACGCCAACTACCAGGAAACCACGCAAACCGTGGACAACCTAGAAGAGGGTGAGTGGAACGAACGCATCCCCAACGAGCTGCCGGTCGACACCGCCTGGGAAGATGTTTACCAGACCAGCGCCAGCAGCCTGCCGAGCAATGACGACGACGAGTGGGACTTCACCACCCGCACCTCGGCCGGCGAAAGCCTGCAAAGCCATCTGCTCTGGCAACTCAACCTGGCGCCGATGTCCGACAAGGATCGCTTGATCGCGGTCACCCTGATCGACTGCATCAACAACCAAGGCTACCTGGAGGAAACCCTCGAGGAAGTGGTGGAAGCCTTCGACCCAGAGCTGGATATCGAACTGGACGAAGTCGAAGCCGTGCTGCACCGCATCCAGCAATTCGAGCCCGCCGGCATCGCTGCCCGCGACCTGCGCGAATGCCTGCTCCTGCAACTGCGTCAGCTCTCGGCGAAAACCCCCTGGCTGAGCGAAGCCCAGCGCTTGGCGAATGACTACCTCGACCTGCTTGGCAGCCGCGACTACAGCCAACTGATGCGCCGCATGAAGCTCAAGGAAGACGAGCTGCGCCAGGTCATCGAACTGATCCAGAGCCTGAATCCACGACCAGGCTCGCAAATCGAGTCGAGCGAGCCGGAATACGTGGTGCCCGACGTGATCGTGCGCAAACACAACGAGCGCTGGCTGGTCGAGCTGAACCAGGAAGCCATGCCGCGCCTGCGCGTGAATGCGCAATATGCCGGCTTTGTGAAACGCACCGACTCCAGCGCCGATAACACCTTCATGCGCAACCAGTTGCAGGAAGCGCGCTGGTTCATCAAGAGCCTGCAGAGCCGCAACGAAACCCTGATGAAGGTCGCCACGCAGATCGTCGAACACCAGCGCGGCTTCCTCGACTACGGCGACGAGGCGATGAAGCCCCTGGTTCTGCACGATATCGCCGAAGCGGTGGGCATGCACGAGTCGACCATCTCGCGGGTTACCACGCAAAAATTCATGCACACCCCGCGCGGTATTTACGAGCTGAAATACTTCTTCTCCAGCCACGTCAGCACCGCCGAGGGCGGCGAATGCTCGTCGACTGCGATTCGCGCCATCCTGAAAAAACTGGTCGCCGCGGAAAATGCAAAAAAGCCGTTGAGTGACAGCAAGATCGCTGGTTTACTGGAAGCACAGGGCATTCAAGTAGCCCGCCGCACCGTCGCCAAATACCGTGAATCCCTCGGAATAGCGCCATCCAGTGAGCGCAAGCGATTGATGTAAGGCGGCACGCAACGGAAGACGAATCGACACGGCACAAACACCCCAGGCCTCGCTCTCGTTTGCAAGCGGCCATACTGCCAAGACCGAAGAGCGATAGTGCCAGGCTCGTTTTGCCAGAGTCTTCCACGCCAAAGTGTTCCGGTGGCAGGCCCGACAGCCTGTCTCTTACACACGGCAACAAGGAGAAAGCGGTATGCAAGTCAACATCAGTGGACACCAGCTGGATGTGACCGACGCCCTACGCGACTACATCGACGAGAAACTCAGTCGATTGGAGCGCCACTTCGACAAAATCACTAATGTGCAAGTCACTATGGAGGTCGAGAAGCTCAAACAGAAAATCGAAGCGACTCTGCACATAGCCGGCGGCGAAGTCGTCGCCAATGCCGAACACGAAGACATGTATGCAGCAATCGATTTACTGACTGACAAACTCGACCGACAACTCATCAAGCACAAGGAAAAGCAGCTCGACCGTCAACAGGGCGCAATGGCCCGTTGATATCGCCTACCTCCTATGATCCGACTTGAAAATATCCTGACCCCCGGCCGTTCCTTGGTGAACGTGCCGGGCGGCAGTAAAAAACGTGTTCTCGAACAGATTGCCAACCTGGTGGCGCGCGAGCTGCCTGACCTGGATGGCCAAGACATTTTCGAAAGCCTGGTTGCGCGTGAAAAACTCGGTTCGACCGGTTTCGGTAATGGCATTGCCATTCCGCACTGTCGCTTGCCAGGCTGTAGCGCGCCGATCAGTGCCCTGCTGAGACTGGATGCAGCGGTGGACTTCGATGCCATCGATGGCGCCCCTGTCGACCTGTTGTTCGTGCTCTTGGTGCCGGAAGCCGCCACCGATGAACACTTGGAGTTGCTCCGGCAGATCGCCAGCATGCTCGACCGCAGCGAGGTGCGCGAGCGCCTGCGCCAGGCACAGAGCAACGACATCCTGTATCAGGTAGTAGTGGACGTACAAAGCGGTCACTAGGACATACGCCCATGCGCTTGATCATCGTCAGCGGTCGCTCCGGCTCCGGCAAAAGCACCGCCCTCGATGTCCTCGAGGATAACGGCTTCTATTGCATCGATAACCTGCCGGCCGGCCTGCTCCCCGAGCTGGCTGAGCGCGCCCTGCTGCACACCGAGCTGTTGCACCCGCAGGTGGCCGTGTCGATCGATGCACGCAACCTGCCCAGTCAGCTCAAACGCTTCCCCGAGTTGCTCGACGAAGTGCGCGCCCGGCATATCCGCTGCGATGTGCTGTATCTGGACGCCGATGAAGAAACCCTGCTCAAGCGTTTCTCCGAAACCCGCCGCCGCCACCCATTGACCAACGAGAACCGCTCGCTGGCCGAAGCGATTGCCGATGAGAGCCTGTTACTCGGGCCAATCATCGACCTGGCCGACCTGAAAATCGACACCACCCACCTCAACCTGTACCAGCTGCGCGACAGCCTAAAGCTGCGCCTGCTCAACCAGCCTGAGCCGGGCACGGCGTTTTTGGTCGAGTCTTTCGGTTTCAAGCGCGGTATGCCGGTGGATGCCGACCTGGTCTTCGACGTGCGCTGCCTGCCCAATCCCTATTGGAAACCCGACCTGCGCGACTATTCCGGCCTCGACCAACCGGTGGTCGAGTACCTGGCAGCCCAGGCCGACGTCGAAGAGATGTACCAGGACATCCTCGCCTATCTGAAGAAATGGCTACCGCGCTTCGCCGCCAGCAACCGCGCCTACGTGACCGTGGCGATTGGCTGCACCGGCGGCCATCACCGCTCGGTGTACCTGGCCAAACGCCTGGGCGAAGCCCTGAAACCGACCCTGAAGAATGTCCAGGTTCGCCACCGCGACCTCAGTTAAGGAATTGCCGCGATGCCTGCCTGTGAAATCCTCATCATCAACAAGCTGGGCCTGCACGCGCGTGCGGCGGCCAAGTTTGTCGGCGTCGCCGGACGCTTTCCATGCCAGGTCAGGGTCGGTCGCGCCGCGGAAAGCCTGGTCGACGGCAAAAGCATCATGGCGGTGATGATGCTGGCCGCAGGCAAAGGCACACCGATTCACCTGCACACCGAAGGCGAGCAGGACGACGATGCCTTGAATGCACTGATCGAGTTGATCAACAACCGCTTCGATGAAGGCGAGTAGGTGCTAAGCGCGTAGCGGGCCAAAAAAGGGCTGTCCGATCACTCGGACAGCCCTTTTTAGTCAGTGGGCTCAGCTACCCGCGACGGTCATGCGTTCGATCAAGACCGAGCCCGTGCGGATATTGCTGCGCAACTCCAAGTCGTTTCCGACCGCGACGATCTGCTTGAACATGTCGCGCAGATTGCCGGCGATAGTGACTTCCTGCACGGGGAACTGGATCTCGCCGTTCTCCACCCAGTAACCGCCCGCGCCACGCGAGTAGTCGCCGGTAACCATATTCAGCCCCTGCCCCATCAGTTCGGTAACCAGCAAGCCACGCCCCATGCGTTTGAGCAGCGCCTGCTGGTCTTCGCTGCCGTGGCTGACGAACAGGTTGTGCACGCCGCCGGCGTTGGCCGTGCTGGGCATCCCGAGCTTGCGCCCGGAATAGGTGCCGAGGACATAGGACAGCAACTCGCCACGCTCGACGAAGGATTTGGCATAGGTCGCCAGACCATCGCCATCGAACGCAGCACTGCCCAGCGCCCGCGGAATGTGCGGACGCTCATCGAGGCTCAACCACTCGGGGAACAACTGCTGCCCCAAACTGCCTTCGAGAAACGACGACTTGCGGTACAGGTTGCCGCCGGAGATCGCCGCCAGGAAGCTGCCGAACAGCCCGGTAGCCAGCTCCGCGGCAAACAGCACCGGCACTTCGCAGGTTGGCACCGGGCGCGCGCCCAAACGGCTGACCGCCCGCTGCGCCGCGCGCTGACCGATACCGGCGGCATCGGCCAACAACTCGCCCTGACGATTGACGTCATACCAGTAATCGCGCTGCATCTGCCCGCCCTCTTCGGCGATCATCACGCAGCTCAGGCTGTGCCGGGTACTGGCGTAACCGCCGATGAAACCATGGCTGTTGCCATACACACGGCAACCCTGATGGGTATTGAGGGTGGTTCCATCGGCATTCTTGATCCGCTTATCGGCGGCAAAGGCCGCCGCTTCACAGCTCAAGGCCTGCTCGACGGCCTGCTCCGGGCTGATCGCCCAGGCGTGGTAAAGATCCAACGATGGCAGTTCACGGGCCATCAAGGCGGCGTCGGCGAGCCCGGCGGCTTCGTCCTCCGATGCATGCTTGGCGATCGCCAAAGCGGCGGCCACGGTTTCACGAATCGCCGCGTCGCCGCTGGCCGAGGTGCTCGCCGAGCCCTTGCGCTGCCCGACGTACAAGGTAATGCCAAAGCCCTGATCGCGGTTGAATTCGACCGTTTCCACGTCACCCTGACGCACCGTGGTGGACAAGCCCTGCTCCACCGATACCGCCACCTCGCACGCGCTAGCGCCCTGTTTCTTCGCCTCGGCGATGATCTGCTCGACCTGCGCCTGCAATTGCGGCACGGCCGCAGGGCCGACGACTTCTACTGCACTCATAAACACTCCTAAGCAATATGCGACAAGCTACACGACAGCGGGGTCGAACGCTTGCAGCCAGAAACTTGCTGCTATCATGACGGCGTTTTCCACTGGACCACCCTCATGTCTGAATACCTTGACGACTTCTCCGGCGAGAAGAGTAAAACCCAGGTCAAACGCGAGCTGCATGCCCTGCAAGATCTGGGTCAACGCCTGACCACCCTGAAGCCCGACCTGCTGAACAAACTGCCGTTGACCGACGAACTGCGCCGCGCACTTGCAGAGGCGCCGAAGCACACGGCCAATGCCGCGAAAAAACGCCACGTCCAGTTTATCGGCCGGCTAATGCGCGACCAGGACATCGAGGCGATCCTCACGCTGCTCGATCAACTCGACGCCTCTACCCGCCAGTACAACGAACGCTTTCACAATCTAGAGCGTTGGCGCGACCGTTTGCTCAACGGTAACGACGAGGTGCTCGAAGCCTTTGTCGTCGAATACCCCGAGGCCGACCGCCAACACCTGCGCCAGCTGATCCGCCAGGGCCAGCACGAACTGGCGCAGAACAAAGCGCCTGCCGCTTCACGGAAGATTTTCAAATATATCCGCGAACTGGACGAAACCCAGCGCGGCCTGCGCTGATTCTGTCGCGATGGTGGGTTATGCCTTCGGCTAACCCACCCTACGCCCATGCAATAGCTGTCAGCCGCCGGTTCCGCCCACGGTAATTGCATCGATCTTCAGCGTCGGCTGGCCCACGCCGACCGGCACCGACTGCCCGTCCTTGCCACAGGTGCCGACGCCGCTGTCCAGGGCCAGGTCGTTGCCGACCATCGACACCCGACTCATCGCTTCCGGACCATTGCCGATCAGGGTTGCACCCTTGACCGGCGCGGTGATCTTGCCGTCTTCGATCAGGTAGGCCTCGCTGGTGGAAAACACGAACTTGCCGCTGGTGATATCCACCTGACCGCCGCCCAGATTGGCGCAGTAGATGCCCTTCTTCACCGAGCGGATGATTTCTTCCGGGTCGCTCTCGCCCGCCAGCATGTAGGTGTTGGTCATGCGCGGCATCGGCAGGTGCGCGTAGGACTCGCGGCGGCCGTTGCCGGTGCGCGCCACGCCCATCAGGCGGGCATTCAGTTTGTCCTGCATATAGCCTTTGAGCACGCCATTCTCGATCAGCGTGGTGCACTCGGTCGGTGTACCTTCGTCATCCACGCTCAGCGAACCACGGCGGCCGGCCAAGGTGCCATCGTCGACGATGGTGCACAGGCTGGAGGCAACCATTTCACCCATGCGCCCGCTGTAGGCGGAACTGCCCTTGCGGTTGAAGTCGCCTTCCAGGCCATGACCGACCGCTTCGTGCAACAGCACGCCCGACCAGCCGGCGCCCATCACCACCGGCATGCTGCCGGCTGGCGCAGCAATCGCCTCGAGGTTGACCAACGCCTGACGCAATGCTTCGCGGGCATAGCCCATGGCGCGATCTTCGCTCATAAAGTAGCGGTAGTCGGTGCGCCCGCCGCCGCCGTGGCCACCGCGCTCGCGGCGGCCGTTCTGCTCGACGATGACGCTGACATTGAAGCGCACCAACGGCCGGATGTCCGCGCCCAGACCGCCGTCGTTGGCCGCGACCAGTACGCGATCCCAGACGCCGGCGAGGCTCACGGTGACTTGCTTGATCCGCGGATCAAGCGCACGGGTGGCCTGATCGACCTGCTTGAGCAACTCGACCTTTTGCGCGCGGTCGATCACATCCAAGGGGTTGTCCGGGGCATACAAGGCCGTCACCAGCGGGCTGCTGAACGCCTGCACACGGCCGTGCTGGCCGGCGCGGGCAATCGAGCGGGCGGCGCGCGCGGCCTGGCTCAAGGCCTCAGCGCTAATCGCGTTGCTGTAGGCGAAGCCGGTTTTTTCGCCGGACTGGGCGCGCACACCAACGCCCTGATCGAGGTTGAAACTGCCCTCTTTGACGATACCGTCTTCCAGCACCCAGGTTTCCGAGACCTGGCTCTGGAAGTACAGGTCGGCGGCATCGATCCCAGGCCCGGCCAACTCACCCAGCACGCCGGGCAAATGCTCGAGGGTCAAACCACCTGGGCCCAAGAGGTGCTCACTGACGGACAACAGCATCTCGCTCATTGTTTAATCTCGTTCATGACTATTCCAAACCTGGCAGTTAAGGGTCTGTTGACGTTTCGTCGCGGGCCGCGTTGCCGCGAAAAATCTCGCCAGGCTAGGCGTGGGGCGCAGGGAATGGTTATTCCCTTGCCAAGCCCCACAACGACGCATGGCGAGATTTTACGCGCAACCCGAAGGGCCGGGCCGGTTTTTACGCGATGCTGCGTTTCTCGACACTCATTTGGAACACCAAACTTCGCGTCTCGTGCCTTGCCTCGCGTAAAAACCGGCTCCGGCGCGGCCGCGAACGAAACGTCAACAGACCCTAGGTTCGGCCGCTGCAAAAAATCGTTTATGACGGGCCACCGGCATGCGCTGGCGGATCGCCGCTTGCTCGGCACTGTCGCGCGTGGCCAGCAACAGCGCCTCGCCCTGTGCCTGCTCGGCCAGCACCCGGCCCCAGGGGTCGACGATGGCGGAATGACCAAAGGTCTCGCGCCCGCCCGGGTGCACACCACCCTGCCCGGCAGCCAGCAGATAACACTGGGTCTCGATGGCGCGGGCACGGATCAATACCTGCCAATGCGCGGCACCGGTCACCGCGGTAAACGCCGACGGCGCGCTGATCAGCTCCGCGCCGGCCTCACGCAAGGCACCATACAGCTCAGGGAAGCGCAGGTCGTAACACACCGTCAAACCCAGGCGCCCAACGGGCGTGTCGGCCACCACGAGTTGGCCGCCGTGGGCGTAGTCGTCCGACTCGCGATAACGCCCCCGGCTGTCGGCGACATCCACGTCGAACAGGTGCAACTTGTCGTAGCGTGCCACCCGCTCGCCATACTCGTCGAACAACAGGGAGCAGGCGTGTGCCTTGGCCTCCGGCTGCCCGTCGGGCGGCAAGGGGATGGTGCCCGCCACTATCCATAACCTGAGGTCGCGGGCCGTCTGTTTCAACCACGGCAGAATCGGCCCTTCGCCCAAGGCCTCGCTACGCCCCAGCGCGGCCAGGTCGCGACGACCCATGGCGGCAAAATTTTCCGGCAGCAATGCCAGACGCGCGCCCCCCGCAGCGGCCTGCTCCAGCAGGCGCCGCGCCTGCACCAGATTGGCCAGCACATCGTCCTGGCTGACCAGTTGAATCACTGCGAGATTCATGCGCGCTCCACATCCACGGCTGCTTGAGCTGCCAGCTTACGCGACTGCGGCGGCGCGGCAGCCCCCTTATTGCGGCTTTTCAAACGGTTTGTCGAAGGTGATTTGCGGCTCTTGCAAGGGTCCCTTGACGTCATACTGCACACTGGCAAAGCGCGCCACGCGGTCGCCCAACAACTTGTCCACCACGAATAACGCGCCGCCAATCGCCGGTGCCCCGACGATCAACGCCGCCAGCGGCAAGTTGTTGGTTACCGGCAACGTCACCAGGAGCTTGGCGTTGATCAACTGATCGGCCATATCCAGGGTGCCATCCAACTCCAGGTTACTCGATGGACCGGTCAAGGTGATCGGCGTGCGCGTAACGAACACCCCGTCATTGGCCGCCAGCAAGCCTTTGACCCGGTCATAGCTCAGGCCTTTGCCGAACAGGTCGGAGAAGTCCAGGCGCAGGCGGCGGCCAATCGAGTTGAAATTGAGCAGGCCAAATACCCGCAGCGCCGACGCCGAGCCCTGTACCTCGGAGAACTGCCCCTTACGCAGGGCCGCGTCCATGCTGCCGGAAAAACGCTTCAGGCTGACCCAGGCCGGCGAACCCGGCCAGTTGCCATCGACATCCAGGCGAAAGCTTTCGCTGCTGGCGGTGGGCGCAAAGCCCCAGGCCTGCAGCACATCGGCCAGGTTGTCACCCTGCAAGCGACCTTTGTACCAACTGCGGCTGGCACCGGGCGTGCCCTGCCAGCCCGCACTGCCGCTCACCAGCAAGCCTTTCAGATCGAGGCTGAGGTCGTTGAACTGCACGCCATTGGTATTCGGCCGCGCTTTCAACGACCACGCGCCCAACACCTGAGTGCCTTGCGACACCTGGGCAATGCGCACGTCGAGGGCCGGAATCTGCCGTGGATCGACATCGGCCAACGGGTCAGGCTTGTCTACCGGCACCGGCGCTTTCGGCTCGGCCGCCGGTAAACGCAGGTAGTCCAGGTTGACCGCAATCGCTGCCGCGCTGGCATCCGGCAAGTCGACCTGGCCTTTGAGCAATTGGCTGTCCAGCGTCAACGCCCAGGCGGTCGGGGCGCGCTTGAGTTGCACGGCGAGGTTGTCGAGGGTGCCGCCAAACCCGCTGAAACGCCGGATTTTCAGATTGGCGTCCTTGAACAATTGCTGGGCATCGTCGCGCGGCACACTGGCGTATGGTTTCAGCGCGGCCTGCCAGGCGGCCCAGTCCAGCTCGCTGACCTGACCGCGCACACGCACGCCTATGCCCGCCGGCAGCGTCGCCGGACCATCGCCCAGACGCAGCTCACCGCGCCCCTGGCCAAGCTGCCCGGGCGGTGCGGCGAACGACAGGCTGGCCAACTCGGCGTAATCCAGCCAATAACGGCGCTCACGCCCGCCCAAGCTCATGCGCCAATCGGCATAGCGTTCGGTGGCGGCAGCCTTGCCGAATGGCGCCGGCAAGGCGATGGCCAAGCCCTTGAGGTTGGAGTCCACGCGCAACTGGCTGTCGTCGCCGTCCAGGGTCAAGCGCAGGCGATAAGGCAGGGTGCCGCTCAGGGGGAGCGGCTGGGTCACCCCGAGCCAGCTACTCAGGTTATTCAGCGGCACCAGGCCATGCGCCTCGATGCGACTGCGTGCATGTCCGCGTACGCCTTCGGCAACCGCTTTGCCGCGCACCGCATGGCCGAGCACCTGGGCGCGAATATCCGCGGCGCTCAAGCCACTGGCGGTGTTGTAGCGAAAGGCACCTTGCAACTGGTCGAGTTCCAGCGTGGGGTTGCTCAGTTTGAGTCGCGCGCCTTCGGTGGCGAAGTCCACCACCACCTCGGGCGGCAGGCCTTGGCGCAACGGCAGATCGAGCTTGAGGCGTCCGCTCAACGGGCCGTCGCCCTGCCAGCCGGCAAAGGTCTCGGCGGTGCCCAACGGCGTTTCCTGGAGAATCTTCAGGGCATCGACAACGTTGCTTTGCAGCTGGCCGTCCAGTTGCAGGCGCGGCGCCTGTCCAGCGGCGGCCGTGGGAATATCGGCCCGTAGGTTGTTCACCTGGCTATTCAGCAGGCGGCCCTGGCTGACCTGCACGCGCACGCCACTGTCTTCGATAAATACCTCGCCACGTGCCTCACGTAGCGCCGGCCAACCGGGCTGGAAGGCCAGCTCGGCGTCATGCACGGCAAAGAACAGGCTGAGGCTGCGCGCGCTGTTTTCCGCGCCCTTATTCAACGAGCCCTGGTACTGGAAGAAACCCTCGTCCACCGCGCCGCCGCGAATCGCGGCTTTCAGCCAGTCGGCCAATTGCGTACTCAAGCCCGGCGCGCGGGTCGGCAGGTATTTTTCGGTAAAGCGCGCGTCGCCATCGCGCAGACCGACGCGCAGGTCCATGTAGTCCTCCGCCTCGGCATCGCGCATCAGGCGAATCAGGAAGTCGCCGGCAATCGCCCCCTCTTCGCCCACCACCTGCAGATAGGGGCTGCGCAGGGTGAAGGCCTGCTCGTCCAGCTGCCAGGTCAAGCGCGCATTGGCTTGGCGATAACGCCATGGCTGTGGAAACAAGGTGTCCAGGTGCAGCGAGAAATTCTCGCTGGCCAGGCGCAGCTCGCCCTGTTCCAGATCACCGCTCACGCTGCCGCTGATATTCTCGGCGGCCGGCGCGGCCTGATAAGCGGCAAAGCCTATGCCGTCGAGATTGGCGGCAAACTGCAGACGCTTAGCACCTTCGGTGCGCGGGCGGTAATCCAGGTGCAGGTTACTCACCGCGCCGTGCGCTTGCAGGCTATGCACTAACGCGATGTGCTTATCCGGCAGCGGCGCCAGGGCTTCGACCAGCGGCAGCAGCGGCGCCAGGTCGAGACGGTCGGCACTCAGCAGCCACTGCTCTTCGGCACTGGCACTGTCCTGTTGATGGGTAAGACCGAGCTGCGCTTCGCCCCAGCGGGTGTCGCCCTGACTCAGCGCCAGGTCGTCCAGCACCACCTCGAAACCCTGCTCGGTGCGGGTGAAATAGGCATTCAGTGCGAGGTTTTGCAGCTGCACAGCCTTGCGCTCGGCGTAAGCAGCGGCCAGCTGCGGGGCATGCAAACGACTGACCGCGCGCTGTACCGCACCGCGCGCCCAGGTCAGCCAGATTTCGCCGCCAGCCTGTAACTGCTCGAGACGCCATTCGCGCGTCAGGCTCGGCGGCAGCCAGCGTGCCCAATCGCTTTGCGGCACGCTCAGGTACAACTCGGCTTGCGCCTCGCGCCAGCGTTCGGCGTGCATCCGCGTGCGCAGTTGCAGCGCCACGGGCTGGCCATCCGGCAAGAGCAGACGACCATCCAAACGCTGACGGCTGGCGCCGTTGCGCAGCGTCAGGTTGACGTAGGTCAGGGTCAGCGCCGGCTGCGCATGGGCTTCCAGCGTGACCTGACTGTTGAGCAGGGACAGCCGACTAACCGCTTGCAGGTGCCGCAACACCTCGGCGACCTCCACGGGCGCGGGCTCGCTGCGTTGTGGCAGACCCTTGAGCGTCCAGGCGCCCTGGGCATCTTGCAACACGCTGAACTGCAAACCATCCAGCTCCAGCTTGGCCACCCGCGGCGCCCGCGCCAGCAAGCTGGCGAACACGTCCGGCACCAGACGCACCTGATCCAGACGCAACGCGCTGGCGCCATCGCCCAGTTGCACATCGTGAGCGATCAGCAGCGGCGCCAAGCCCTGCCAACGGCCTTCCAGGCTGCCGATCGCCAGCGGCATGCCCAACGCCGCGCGGGCTTTGTCTTCGGCCTCCAGGCGGTACTCGGCAACCAGTGGCACCAGCTCGCGGCCGAGGCTGACATACAGCGCCGCCAGCACCAGCACCAGGGCGCAACAGGCCAACCCCCAACGCACTGTGGCGGCGAACAAACGCGCCAAATACGCCATTCAGCTCATCTCCTGCCAGCGCTCGGCCGCGTCACAGCAGGACCACATCGTATTGCTCCTGGGAGTACATGCTCTCGACCTGAAACTTGATCGTGCGGCCGATAAACGCCTCCAGGTCGGCGACATTGCCCGATTCCTCGTCCAGCAACCGGTCGACCACTTTCTGGTTGGCCAGCACCCGGTAACCCTCGGCCTGATAGGCGCGGGCCTCGCGGAGGATTTCGCGGAAGATTTCGTAGCAGGTGGTCTCCGGGGTTTTCAGCTTGCCGCGTCCCTGGCAGCAGCTGCACGGCTCGCAAAGGATCTGCTCGAGACTCTCGCGGGTGCGCTTGCGGGTCATCTGCACCAGGCCCAGCTCGGTGATACCGATGATGTTGGTCTTGGCGTGATCGCGCTCCAGCTGTTTTTCCAGGGTGCGCAGTACCTGGCGCTGGTGTTCTTCGTCTTCCATGTCGATGAAGTCGATGATGATGATCCCGCCCAGGTTGCGCAGGCGCAGCTGGCGGGCAATCGCGGTCGCCGCCTCCAGGTTGGTCTTGAAGATGGTTTCTTCGAGCGTGCGGTGACCGACGAACGCACCGGTGTTGACGTCGATGGTGCTCATCGCCTCGGCCGGGTCGATCACCAGGTAGCCACCGGACTTCAGCGGCACCTTGCGCTCGAGGGCTTTCTGGATCTCGTCCTCGACGCCATAGAGATCGAAGATCGGCCGCTCACCGGGGTAATGCTCCAGGCGGTCGGCGATTTCCGGCATCAGTTCGTCGACGAACTGGGTGATCTTCTGGAAGGTTTCCCGTGAGTCGACGCGGATTTTTTCGGTGCGCAGGCTGACCAGGTCGCGCAGGGTGCGCAGCGCCAGGCTGAGGTCTTCGTAGATCACCGACGGCGCCGATGCGGTCTGCATCTGCGCAGCGATCTGATCCCACAGCCGGCGCAGGTAGCGGATATCGATGAGGATCTCGTCGGCGCCGGCGCCATCGGCGGCGGTGCGCAGGATAAAGCCGCCAGCTTCTTCGATGCCTTCGGCGGCGATACAGTCGGTGACCACCTGCTTGAGGCGCTCGCGCTCGGCTTCGTCCTCGATCTTCAGGGAAATGCCGACATGGCTGGTACGCGGCATGTACACCAGGTAGCGCGAGGGAATCGACAGCTGAGTGGTCAGGCGCGCGCCCTTGCTGCCAATCGGGTCCTTGGTCACCTGCACCACCAGGCTCTGGCCTTCATGCACCAGCGCGCTGATGCTTTCCACCGCCGGGCCTTCGCGGCTGGAGATTTCCGAGGCATGGATGAACGCGGCACGCTCCAGGCCGATGTCGACGAATGCCGCCTGCATGCCCGGCAACACGCGCACCACCTTGCCTTTGTAGATATTGCCGACGATGCCGCGCTTCTGCGTGCGCTCGACATGCACTTCCTGCAAAACGCCGTTTTCCACCACTGCCACGCGCGATTCCATCGGCGTGATGTTGATCAGAATCTCTTCACTCATGCGGCCATCTCTTCTGAGCTGACGTTGCAAGCTCGGCGACTGACGCCTTCAGCGAAGGCGGCCACTTGCCCGCGACCCACAACCTCTTATCGGTGGGCTGGCAGCGACTGCCAGCACGGAATAGCGAACTCTGCGAGCAGCTCGGCGGTTTCGCACAGGGGCAACCCCACCACGGCCGAATAGCTGCCCTGCAACTGACTGACGAATACCGCCGCCAGGCCCTGGATACCGTAACTGCCGGCCTTGTCCTGCGGCTCGCCACTGGCCCAGTACGCGGCAATCTCCAGCGGACTCAATACCCTGAAGGTTACCTGACTGACGACCACCCGCGCCGCGACTTTTCCCGGCGCAGCCAGGGCCACCGCCGTCAGCACCTGATGCTCCCGACCGGACAACGCCGCCAGGGTGGCCAGGGCCTCTGCACGGTCGGCGGGCTTGCCGAGGATGCGCCCATCGAGCACCACCGCCGTATCGGCGCCGAGCGCCACGGCCTCCTGCGGATTATCCAAGGCAGCCAGCCCAGCCTGCGCTTTCGCACGGGCCAGCCGCTCTACATAGGCGCTAGGCGACTCATCTGGCAATGAGTTTTCATCAATGGGGACGATTTGCGTGATGAAGGGCACACCGATTTGCGTCAACAATTCACGTCTACGCGGCGACCCCGAAGCCAGGTAAAGCGTGGCCATGCTGACTTCTCCCTGTCGGGTATAACAGGGCCAAGCCCTGTTCAGTTAACGCTGAGGCGCTGATGCACACTGCGCAGGATGGTGCAGATCCATGGCCAGAGCAGCGCACTGACCAAGGCCGGCAAGACAAACGCCAAGGTCGGCGGGCGGCTGCCGGTCAAGGCATTGAGCCACAGCTGCACCAACTGCGCGAGGCCGAACACCACCAGCAACACCATGCTTTGCTGCCACATGGGGAACATGCGCAGACGCTGATGTAAGGTCAGCACCAGGAAGGTGATCAAGGTCAGGATCAATGCATTCTGCCCAAGCAGCGTGCCGTTCAGCACATCGGCCAGCAGGCCGATGCACCACGCGGTGGTCATGCCCACACGGTGCGGCAGGGCCAACACCCAATAGGTCAGGAACAGGGCCAGCCACAGCGGCCGGCCAACTTCCATGAACTTCGGCAAGGTGGCCACGCTGAGCAGCAGGGCCAACGCCAGGCTGAGCCAGATCACCCAGACATTGCGCGCACGGACAGCGATCATTGGCGAGCCTCTTGGTCAGCGTCGGCAGAGCTGGGCGCGTCGCTCGCCGCTGGCGGCGATGCAGCTTGTGCGGCGGACGGCGACGGCGCCTGCTCTTGCGCCTGACGATCCGCCGCTTCCTGCGCCTCGGCGGACTCGGTGGCGCGCTGCTCCGGCGAACGCGGGTCGGTAAACACCAGCAGCATGTAGCGGCTGCGGTTCAAATTGGCCGTCGGCATGGCGCGAACAATCGCAAACGGCTGGCCGGAGTCGTGCACCACTTCGGTCACCGTGGCCACCGGATATCCGGAAGGGAAGCGCTGGCCAAGCCCGGAGCTGACCAACAGATCGCCTTCCTTGATATCCGCGGTATCGGCCACGTGGCGCAGCTCCAGGCGCTCCGGGTTGCCGGTGCCGCTGGCGATGGCACGCAAGCCGTTGCGATTGACCTGCACGGGAATGCTGTGGGTGGTATCGGTGAGCAGCAACACGCGCGAGGTGTAGGGCATGACCTCGACCACCTGGCCCATCAGGCCGCGCGCATCCAGCACCGGCTGGCCCAGTACCACGCCATCCTTCGTGCCCTTGTCGATCAGAATGCGGTGGGTAAAGGGGTTGGGGTCGATGCCGATCAGCTCGGTAGCCAGTACATCGTCGTCGACCAGCGCCGCGGAGTTGAGCAACTCGCGCAAGCGCACGTTCTGTTCAGTCAGGGCCGCCAGTTTTTGCACGCGGCGCTGCATCATCAACTGTTCGGCCTTGAGCTTTTCGTTCTCGGCAACCAGTTCGGTGCGCGAGCTGAGCTCTTCGGTGGCACCTTCCCACAGAGTGACGGGCAGGCGCCCGAGCCAATACACCGGCTCAACGATCAGCCCCAGCTGACTGCGTACCGATTGCAGCACGGTTAACCGCGCATCCACCACCATCAGCGCAGCCGATAGCACGGCGAACACCAACAGGCGCACACCCAGCGAAGGACCTTTGGCAAATAGCGGTTTGATCGGCAGCTCCTCACAGCGTCAGGCAGCAAAACAAAAGCTGCAAGCGGGTAGAACCCGGCTTGCAGCTCAAGACTTGGAGCGGTCGCGCTTATTCCGAGGACAGCAGGTCCATGGTGTGGCGATCCATCATTTCCAGGGCCTTGCCGCCACCGCGGGCGACGCAGGTCAGCGGGTCTTCGGCGACGATCACCGGCAGGCCGGTTTCCTGGGCCAGCAGCTTGTCCAGGTCGCGCAGCAGCGCGCCACCACCGGTCAGCACCAGACCGCGCTCGGCGATGTCCGAGGCCAACTCCGGCGGCGATTGCTCCAGCGCGCTCTTGACCGCCTGAACGATGGTCGCCAGGGACTCTTGCAGCGCTTCAAGCACTTCATTGGAGTTGAGGGTGAAGCTGCGCGGTACGCCTTCGGCCAGGTTACGGCCACGTACGTCGACTTCCCGCACTTCGCCGCCTGGGTAGGCCGTGCCGATTTCCTGCTTAATCCGCTCGGCGGTGGATTCGCCGATCAGGCTGCCGTAGTTACGGCGCACGTAGGTGATGATGGCTTCGTCGAAACGGTCGCCACCGACGCGGACGGATTCGGCATAAACCACACCGTTCAGCGAGATCAGGGCGATTTCCGTGGTGCCACCACCGATATCCACCACCATCGAACCGCGGGCTTCTTCCACCGGCAGGCCGGCACCGATGGCAGCGGCCATCGGCTCTTCAATCAGGAACACTTCGCGAGCACCGGCGCCGAGGGCCGACTCACGAATGGCGCGGCGCTCGACCTGAGTGGATTTGCACGGTACGCAGATCAATACGCGCGGCGATGGCTGCAAAAAGCTGTTTTCGTGCACTTTGTTGATGAAGTACTGCAGCATTTTTTCGCAGACGCTGAAATCGGCGATCACGCCGTCCTTCATCGGGCGGATGGCCGCGATATTGCCAGGGGTACGACCGAGCATGCGCTTGGCTTCGGTGCCGACAGCCACGACGCTCTTCTGGTTGCCATGGGTGCGGATAGCGACCACGGACGGCTCGTTCAGCACAATGCCGCGCTCGCGAACATAAATCAGGGTATTGGCAGTGCCCAGGTCAATCGACAGATCGCTGGAAAACATGCCACGCAGTTTTTTGAACATGGGATAGGGACCCTAGGCAACGCGTGGGTAAAAAAGTGCGGCAAACTCTAACAACGACAGGGATTTTGAGCAAGGCGCCAATATGTTAGATTGCCGGTTTTTCCGGGCTCCTCGGCCCATCATCGCGGCCTTTGACCGCCTGCTCATAACATCCGTTCCCTGCACTTCTCTGCACGGTGACTCGTTCACATTTCCACTGGCCGCCCGCTGTTGGCTGCCTTTTATAGGGAGACTCCGATGGCGCTTGAACGCTCCGACGTGGAAAAGATCGCACATCTAGCCCGACTGGGCCTGAATGAAGACGATCTTCCGCAAACCACTGCGACCCTCAACAACATTCTCGGCCTGATCGACCAGATGCAGGCCGTCGACACCACCGGCATCGAGCCGCTGGCTCACCCGCTGGAAGCGACTCAGCGCCTGCGCGCCGACCTGGTCAGCGAAACAAATCGCCGCGACGCCTACCAAGCCATCGCCCCGGCCGTGGAAAACGGCCTGTACCTGGTTCCGAAAGTCATCGAGTAAGGGAAAGAGCCTAGCCATGCATCAATTGACCCTGGCCGAGATCGCCCGCGGACTCGCCGCCAAACAGTTTTCCGCCGAAGAACTGACGCGCAGCCTGCTGGCGCGCATTCAGCAACTCGACCCGCAACTCAACAGTTTCATTACCGTCACCGCCGACCTGGCCCTGAGTCAGGCCCAAGCCGCCGACGCCCGCCGCGCGGGTGGCGAGAGCGGCGCCCTGCTCGGCGCACCGATTGGCCACAAGGACCTGTTCTGCACCCAAGACGTGCTGACCAGCTGCGGTTCGAAGATCCTCAGCGGCTTCAAGGCCCCGTATAACGCCACCGTGGTCGAGAAACTCGCCAACGCCGGCAGCGTGACCCTGGGCAAGCTGAACATGGATGAATTCGCCATGGGCTCGGCCAACGAATCCAGCCACTACGGCGCGGTGAAGAACCCCTGGGACCTGACCTGCGTACCGGGCGGCTCCTCCGGCGGCTCCGCTGCGGCGGTGGCCGCACGCCTACTGCCGGCCGCCACCGGCACCGACACCGGCGGCTCGATCCGCCAGCCGGCGGCGCTGACCAACCTTACCGGGATCAAGCCGACCTACGGCCGCGTCTCGCGCTGGGGCATGATCGCCTACGCCTCCAGCCTCGACCAAGGTGGCCCGCTGGCACGCACCGCCGAAGACTGCGCCCTGATGCTGCAAGCCATGGCCGGTTTCGACACCAAGGACAGCACCAGCGTTGATCAACCGGTCGATGATTACCTGGTGGCCCTGAGCCAACCGTTGAACGGCCTGCGTATCGGCCTGCCGAAGGAATACTTCGGCGCAGGCCTGGACGCCCGCATCGGTGAGAAGGTCATGGCCGTGGTGGACGAGCTGAAAAAGCTCGGCGCAACCGTCAAGGAAATCAGCCTGCCGAATATGCAGCACGCGATTCCCGCCTACTACGTAATCGCCCCGGCCGAAGCCAGCTCCAACCTGTCGCGCTTCGACGGCGTGCGCTTCGGCTATCGCTGCGAGAACCCGGTCAACCTCGAAGACCTGTACAAGCGCTCGCGCGGCGAAGGCTTCGGCGCGGAAGTGAAGCGCCGCATCATGGTCGGCACCTACGCGCTGTCCGCCGGCTACTACGACGCCTACTACCTGAAGGCGCAGAAGATCCGCCGGCTGATCAAGAACGACTTCGTCGCTGCCTTCAATGACGTCGACGTGATCCTCGGCCCAACCACGCCAAACCTGGCCTGGAAGCTCGGCGAGAAGAACAACGACCCGGTCGCCGCCTACCTGGAAGACATCTACACCATCACCGCCAACCTCGCCGGCATCCCCGGCCTGTCGATGCCCGCCGGCTTCGTCGATGGCCTGCCGGTCGGTGTGCAACTGCTCGCCCCTTACTTCCAGGAAGGCCGCCTGCTCAACGTCGCCCACCAGTACCAACAGGTCACTGACTGGCACACACAAGCTCCGGCTGGATTCTGAGGACGACTGACATGCAATGGGAAACCGTAATCGGCCTGGAAATCCACGCCCAACTCAGCACTAAGTCGAAGATCTTCTCGGCCAGCGCCACCACCTTCGGTGCCGAGCCCAACACCCAGGCCAGCCTGGTTGACCTCGGCATGCCCGGCACCCTGCCGGTGCTCAACGCCGAAGCCGTGCGCATGGCCTGCAAGTTCGGCCTGGCGATCGACGCGCACATCGCGCCAAGCAACATCTTCGCGCGCAAGAACTACTTCTACCCGGACCTGCCCAAGGGCTACCAGACCAGCCAGATGGATGACCCCATCGTCGGCAAGGGCCTCCTCGACATCACCCTGGAAGACGGTACCAGCAAGCGCATCGGCATTACCCGCGCGCACCTGGAAGAAGACGCCGGCAAGAGCCTGCACGAAGACTTCCACGGCATGAGCGGCATCGACCTCAACCGTGCCGGCACGCCGCTGCTGGAGATCGTTTCCGAGCCGGATATCCGTTCGGCCAAGGAAGCGGTGGCCTACGTCAAGGCGATCCACGCCCTGGTGCGCTACCTGGGTATCTGCGACGGCAACATGGCCGAAGGCTCGCTGCGCTGCGACTGCAACGTCTCGGTACGGCCGAAAGGCCAGGCCGAGTTCGGCACCCGCGCCGAGATCAAGAACGTCAACTCGTTCCGCTTTATCGAAAAAGCCATCAACCACGAAGTGCAACGGCAGATCGAGCTGATCGAAGACGGCGGCAAGGTGGTGCAGGAAACCCGCCTGTACGACCCGAACAAGGATCAGACGCGCTCCATGCGCAGCAAGGAAGAAGCCAACGACTACCGTTACTTCCCCTGCCCGGACCTGCTGCCGGTGGTGATCGAGCAGAGTTTCCTCGACGAAGTGCGCGCCAGCCTGCCGGAACTGCCGGTGCAGAAGCGCGAGCGCTTCGAGCGCGAGTTCGGCCTGTCCGCCTATGACGCCGACGTACTGGCCGCCAGCCGTGAACTGGCCGACTACTTCGAGGCGGTCAACGCCGTGTGTGGCGATGCCAAACTGGCCGCCAACTGGGTGATGGGCGAGCTGTCCAGCCTGCTCAACAGTGGCAACCTGGACATCGAGCAGTCACCGGTTTCCGCCGCGCAACTGGGCGGGATGATCCTGCGCATAAAGGACAACACCATCAGCGGCAAGATCGCCAAGATGGTCTTCGAGGCCCTGGCGGCTGGCGAAGGCGAATCTGCTGACGCCATCATCGAAGCCAAAGGGCTTAAGCAGGTCACCGACTCCGGCGCCATCGAGTCGATGCTCGACGAGGTGCTGGCGGCTAACGCCGAGCAGGTCGAGCAGTACCGCGCCAGTGATGAGGCCAAGCGCGGCAAGATGTTCGGGTTCTTCGTCGGCCAGGCCATGAAAGCCTCGAAAGGCAAGGCCAACCCCGGCCAAGTGAACGAATTGCTAAAGAAAAAGCTCGAAGGGTGAGCCCCCTTCTTTTCTAAGAGCATGCCAACGCACGCGTTGGCCCAGCGAACGACCGGCCATGGATGGCTTGCTCTATCAACGCCGGGTCAGCCCGGCGTTGTGTTATTCGTAGGATGGGTCGAGCGCCGCGACACCCATCAATATGCCCACGCAGCGGAGCCACCTATGCGTCTGCTTTTCCTGCTTGCCACTGTCCTCTTGCTCAGCGCCTGCGCCAGCCAGGGCCAGGTCGATCCACGCGGCTATCGCGCCGAGGGCCAGGCGTCCTATTACGGCGCGCGCCACCATGGCAACAAGACCGCCAGCGGCGAGCGCTTCAACCAGCACGCGCTGACCGCCGCGCACCGCAGCCTGCCCTTTGGCAGTCGGGTACAGGTGACCAACCTGCGTAACGACAAGCGCGTGGTGGTACGCATCAACGACCGCGGCCCCTATGCCAAGAAGCGCATTATCGACCTCTCGCACAAGGCTGCCGAACAGCTGGACATGCTGCGCGACGGCGTAGTGCCGGTGCGCGTGGAACAACTGGCCGACTGAACACAGCTGTTTACAAAGAAGCTGTAGACAGCCCTGTTCAGCCTCTGGCGCCGCGCAAGCCGATGATTAAACTAGCGCCACTTTTATGGAGCCCTTGTTATGACGCTGATGACCTTCGTTTACCTGATTGCCGGCCTGGTGCTGCTGGTCGCCGGCGCCGAAGTGCTGGTACGCGGCGCCGCCAAGCTGGCCGCGCAATTCGGCATTCCACCGCTGATCATCGGCCTCACCGTGGTGGCTTTCGGCACCAGCGCGCCGGAAACCGCCGTCAGCGTGCAAGCCGCACTGGACGGCAGCGGCGACCTGGCCATCGGTAACGTGGTCGGCAGCAACATCGCCAACGTGCTGCTGATTCTTGGCCTGACCGCACTGATCGCCCCGCTGATCGTCTCGCGCCAACTGATTCGCCTGGACGTACCAATCATGATCGGCGCCAGCCTGGTGGTGTATGCCCTGGCCTGGGACGGCAGCTTGAGCAAGCTCGACGGCGCCATCCTGTTCGCCGGCATCCTCGCCTACACCGCCTTCCTGATCATCAGCAGCCGCAAAGACAAAAGCGCCAGCGACGACGATGAATTCACCAAGGAGTTCGGCCTGCACGAAGCGCCGAAACCCTATGCCTGGCTGATCAACCTGATCCTGATCGTGGTCGGCCTGGTGTTGCTGGTAGTCGGCTCCAACTTCCTGGTCGAAGGTGCCGTCAGCCTGGCCCGTGCTCTCGGCCTGTCGGAACTGGTGATCGGCCTGACCGTGGTCGCGGTGGGCACCTCGCTGCCGGAACTGGCCACCTCGATCCTCGCCGCGCTCAGGGGCGAGCGTGATATTGCCGTGGGCAATATCGTCGGCAGCAACATTTTCAACCTGCTCTGCGTGCTCGGCCTGGCATCGCTGGTATCGCCACTGCCGGTCTCGGTATCGCCGAATGCCCTGGCCTTCGATTTCCCGGTGATGATCGCGGTGGCCGTCGCCTGCCTGCCGATCTTCTTTGCCGGTTACCGCATCAACCGCTGGGAAGGCCTGCTGTTCCTCGCCTACTACGCGGCCTACACCCTGTACCTGGTGCTGTTCGCCACCGGCCGCCCGTTCGCTCAAACGTTCGGCGAAGCCATGCTCGGCTATGTCCTGCCGCTGACCGTGGTCACCCTGGTGGTGATCGCCGCTCGCGCCTGGCACAAACAACGCGGCATGGCGCCTGATGGAGCGAACTGATGAGCGATAAACACGATAACGGCCTGCACGTGCGCCGCGCGGTGATGGGCGATGCCTACGTCGACCGCGCGCTGGGCAATGCCAGTGACTTCTCCCAGCCGCTACAGGACTTCGTCAACGAACACGCCTGGGGCAGTGTCTGGACGCGCGAAGGCCTGGACCGCAAGACCCGCAGCCTGATTACCCTGGCGGCGCTGACGGCGCTGAAATGCCCGCAGGAACTGAAAGGCCACGTGCGCGGCGCCTTGAACAACGGCTGCACGGTCGAGGAAATCCGCGAAGCCCTGTTGCACTGTGCGGTGTATGCCGGCGTACCGGCCGCCATCGACGCCTTCCGTGCGGCGCAGGAAGTGATCGACGAGCATCAGCGCAACGGCTGAACACCCCGAGGAACCGGCTTGCCGCGGCCCGCGGGCAGCGCGTAGGTTGGCGCCGAGCGCAGCGAAGCCCAACAGGGCGGGCGGATGCCAGCGCGACTAGATCCAGCCGCCCCACTGCAACAGCAACAAGCCGACATTGGTGGTGACCACCGCTGCCAGGGTGGTGATCACGATGATCGCCGCCGCCAGTTCGTGGTTGCCACCCACGGCGCGGGCCATGACGAAACTGGCCGCCGCCGTGGGGCTGGCAAAATAAAGGAAGAGGATCGCCAGATCCGCCTCGCGAAAGCCGTACAGCCAAGCACCAACGGTGGCCAGCAGCGGCAGCCAGACCATCTTCATCAGGCTCGCGCTGAGCGCCGTGCCGCTGCTGCGGCGCAGCGAGGCCAGGCTGAGGGTGCCGCCGATGCAGATCAGCGCCAGCGGCAGGGTCATCTGCGCGAAGTACTCGGCCGAGGTCAGCAGCCAGTCCGGCAGCGCGATCCGCCAGTAGGCGAAGGGAATCGCCAGCAGCACGCCGATGATCAGCGGATTGATCAGGATGCTCTTGACGATGGCCAGCGCTCCGGTCTTGGCGCCGGGGCTGTAGATGGCCAGGACGATGGCCGAAAGCACGTTGTAGCAGAGGATCACCACCCCGCCGAGCACCGCGCCCAACGACAGGCCGTAGTCGCCGTACAGGCTGGTGGCCAGCGCCAGACCGATGATGCCGTTGTTACCGCGAAAGGCGCCTTGGGTGTAGATACCGCGATCCTCGCGGGGGATGCGCCAGCTCGCCCAGCCCCAGGCCAGGGCGAAGCAGACCAGGGTGGCGACGACGAAGAACAGCAGCAGGGTCGGCTGCAAGGCCGTACTCAAATCCGCTTTGACGATGCCGAGAAACAGCAGGGTCGGCATGGTGCCGCGAAAGACCAGGGACGAGGCGGTGTTGATAAAGGCGGTGTCGATCCAGCCCAGTCGCTTCAGCGCTACGCCGAGAAACAACATGGAGAACACCGGCGCGGTGATGGCAAGCGTTTGCTGGAAGACGGCGAGCATGAAGGCACCGGATGAGTTGTCTGACAACCTATGTTAGCCGGCTAACCAGTGCCCTGCTACCGTAGTCCGGATGCAATCCGGGGTCAGTTGTACCGGCCTCCGGGCTGCGCGTGAGATCAGCGGCGTACCGGGCGCTTCTGCAATTTGCGCTGCAAGGTGCGCCGGTGCATACCCAAGGCGCGCGCGGTGGCGGAGATATTGCCTTCGTGTTCAGCCAATACGCGCTGAATGTGCTCCCATTGCAGGCGATCCACCGACATCGGGTTTTCCGGCACCAGGGTATCCAGGTCGGCATGCTGGGTGAGCAAGGCGGCCAGCACATCGTCGGCATCCGCCGGCTTGCACAGGTAGTTGCAGGCGCCGCGCTTGATCGCCTCCACGGCCGTGGCGATGCTCGAGTAGCCAGTGAGGATCACCACACGCATCTCCGCGTCCAACTCCAGCAGCTTGGGCAACAGCACCAGGCCGGAATCGCCCTCCATCTTTAAATCGAGCACCGCATAATCCGGCAGATCCTGCTCGGCCAGGGCCAAGCCTTCTTCGGCCGAGCCGGCGGTAGACACGCGCAAGCCACGACGGCTCATGGCCCGCGCCATCACACGAGTAAAGGTTGGGTCGTCATCGACCAGCAGCAGGTGCGGCTGCTCTTCGCCGTCGAATAAGACTTCCGTTTCGTCAGTCATCTGCAATTTCTCCTAACGGGCATAGCGCCCTTATCCGTCGCTGCGCGCCATGGCTTTGATCTCAAGCCCGGCCATAAGCACGCGGCAATTTCAGCTCGGTGAGCGTGCCGCCTTCTTCGTGGTTATACAGCTTTACCGTGCCGCCGACACGGGTGACGCTGGCCTGGCTGAGGAACAACCCCAGACCGAACCCTTTGCCTTTGGTGGTGAAAAACGGCCGGCCCAATTGCTCGGCAATGGCCAGCGGTACGCCGGCACCAAAGTCGCGGATACTCAGGCGCAACCACTGGTGATCCCAGTCGAGGCGGATATCCAGCTTGTCCGGGCAGGCATCGGCGGCATTGTTCAGCAAATTGAGTAGCGCCTGCGTGAGGTCGGCCGGCGGCATCAGCCGCGGCGGCGCGCCAAGTCCCAGGCATTGGTAGCGATAGCTGGCCTCGGGGCGCATCAGGTGCCAGCGGTTGAGGGTGGTTTCCAGCCACTCCACCGAGGACTGTTCGATCACCGCCTGACGGCGGTCCGCCTCGGCCGCGCGCACCAGCTGTTGCAGGGTGTCCTTGCACAATTTGACCTGTTCTTGCAGCACCGCCAGGTCTTCTTGCAGCAGCGGGTCCTGGTGCTCACGGCGCAATTCCTTGATCAGCACGCTCATGGTCGCCAGTGGCGTACCCAACTCATGGGCGGCGCCGGCAGCCTGAGTAGCGACGGCGAGCAACTGCTGATCGCGCAGGCCTTCCTCGCGGCGCTCGGCGCGCAGCTCTTCCTGATGGCGCAGCTCCTCGGCCATCTTGGCGACGAAGAAGGTGATCAGCGCCGCGGCCAGGGCAAAGCTCAGCCACATGCCATACACCAACAAGCTTTCGCGAGGCCCGGGTGGCAACTCCAGCGGGTGCGACCACACCAGCAGCAGGGTGTAGCCGGCCAATGCCAGGCCCGAGAGGGTGATGGTGTACAGCCAGGGCAAGGTCGCCGCGGCAATGGTCAGTGGCACCAGGTAATAGGAGACGAAGGGGTTGGTCGAACCGCCCGAGTAATACAGCAGCAGGCTGTGGATGATCAGGTCGCAGCCGAGCTGCACCGCGTATTCCTGCTCGGTGACTGGCCAGGGGCCGCGCAAGCGCAAGGCGGTGAGCAGGCACAGCACCAACGAGATCGCGAGGGTGACGCTCAGCTCCAGCCATGGCAGCGGCAACGACCCCGACTTGTAGGCAAGCCCCACCGAACCGGCCTGCGCGGCCAGCACCAGAATACGGATCAAGGTCAGACGCCAGAGGTTTTGTCGGCTGGCCGACAACAACTGCACGGGTGCGAGCATGGGCTCTCCAGAAAGGCTCGGTGGCCGAGCCAGGCGAGTATAACCAAGCCGTTGACGCACCCGCTGCGGCAACACGCCGCAGGCCAGCGAGCGCCACGCAAGCCGCTGCAACCGCGATGCCTGTGCACGTACACGGCTCGCGGCTAAAGCCCCTCCCACGCGATGTGCACGCGGAGCGTTGCGCCGCGCTGCCATCGCGCCAATGGGCCAGTGGTCCAATACGCCGTACACCATTAGGAGCGGCTGCGCAGGTGAACCGCTACGCTTAGCCGGCAACGCCGCTGAACTGGATTTAACCCGAACAGTCGAATCGCTACGTCTACGTTAAGGACCTGCGCGCCACTGCGCGCTCACTGACCCGCAAGGAACCGTCATGCTGCCACTGCCCCGTCTTGCCAACGCCTTCATCCTCAGCGCCGTTGCCCTGTTCAGCCTCTCGGCGCAGGCCGAAGAGGCGCGGTACAACCAGATCAGCCTGCGGGCCGAGGTCAGCCAGGAAATCGCCCACGACCTGATGCACGTCACCCTCTACAGCGAAGCGCAGCACAGCGACCCAGCGGCCTTGGCTGCTGACATCACCCGCACGCTGAACAGCGCCCTCGCCCAGGCACGCGGCACCAAAGGCGTCACGGTCGCCCTCGGCAGCCGCAACAGCTACCCGGTGTACGACGAAAAAGGCCAGCAGATCACCGCATGGCGCGAACGTGGCGAACTGCGTCTGGAAAGCGCCGACTTCGCCGCGCTGTCGAAGCTGACCGGCAACATGCTCAAGGACCTGAAAATGGGCGGCATGGATTTCAGCATCGCATCGCCAACCCGTAAAATCCACGAAGACGCCCTGCTCAAGGATGCCGTGGCCGCGTTCAAGGCGCGCGCACAGTTGGTCAGCGCAGCGCTCGGCGGCAGTAGTTACAAACTGGTCAGCCTGAGCCTGAACAGCGGCGGCTTCCAGCCACCGATGCCGATGCGTATGGAGGCGATGAAAGGCGCGGCGATGATGGATGCCGCCACACCGGAGATCGAAGCCGGCACCAGCCAAGTGACGGTTAACGCCGATGGCGTGATCGAAGTGCAAATGCCCTGAAGCATGCGCCGCAAGCGCGCAGCGCCGTTGTCGACCGATAGCGGCGCTTTGCCAGCTTTTTCGCAGAAAATTGCCTAAATGCGACAGCAACTTACAACTCCCCCACAGTTGCTACGCTCAAGCCTTCATGCCCCTTGCCTCCGGCATACGCCCTGCATAGTTTCTCCCAAGGTCTTCACAAGAGACCCCTCACGATGACAACCACAATAAACATGAGGTCACTATGCGTAAAAACGCCGTCATCCAGGCCATGGCCGTTGCTGGGCTGATCGCCAGCGCGCCGTTTGCCCAGGCCGCCAGCAACCTGGTGTTCTGCTCCGAAGGTAGCCCCGCCGGTTTCGACCCGGGCCTGTACACCACCGGTACCGACTTCGACGCCGCCGCAGAAACCGTGTTCAACCGTCTGAGCCAGTTCGAGCGTGGCGGCACCGCCGTGATTCCAGGCTTGGCGCAGAAGTGGGAGATTGCCGACGACGGCCTCAGCTACACCTTTCACCTGCGCCCGAACGTGAAGTTCCATACCACCGAGTACTTCACCCCGAGCCGCGACTTCAACGCCGACGACGTGTTGTTCACCTTCCAGCGCATGCTCGATAAAGAGCATCCGTTCCGCAAAGCCTACCCCTCCGAATTCCCCTACTTCACCGATATGGGCATGGACGCCAATATCGCCAAGATCGAAAAACTCGACGACCTGACCGTCAAGTTCAGCCTCAACGAGGTCGACGCCGCCTTTATCCAGAACCTGGCGATGAGCTTTGCCTCGATCCAGTCCGCCGAATACGCCGATAGCCTGCTCAAGGCCGGCAAAGCCGCCGACATCAACCAGAAGCCCATCGGCACCGGCCCGTTCGTGTTCAGCCGCTACCAGAAGGACGCGGTGATCCGCTTCAAGGGCAACCCGCAATACTGGCAACCGGATGAGGTGAAGATCGACAACCTGATCTTCGCCATCAACACCGACGCCTCGGTGCGCATGCAGAAGCTCAAGGCCGGCGAATGCCAGGTCACCCTGTTCCCGCGGCCAGCCGATCTCGAGTCGTTGAAGCAAGATGCAAATCTGCAAATGCCCGAGCAAGCCGGGTTCAACGTCGGCTATATCGCCTACAACGTCACCCACCCGCCGTTCGATAAGCTGGAAGTGCGCCAGGCCCTGGACATGGCGGTGAACAAGCAGGCGATCATCGACGCGGTCTACCAAAGCGCCGGCCAACTGGCCAGCAACGGTCTGCCGCCGACCCAGTGGTCGTATGACGAGAACATCAAGGACGCCGCCTACAACCCGGAGAAAGCCAAGGAATTGCTCAAGGCCGCCGGCGTTGCCGAAGGCACCGAGATCACCCTGTGGGCCATGCCGGTGCAGCGCCCGTACAACCCCAACGCCAAGCTGATGGCCGAAATACTGCAAAGCGACTGGGCCAAGGTCGGCATCAAGGCCAAGATCGTCACTTACGAATGGGGCGAATACCTCAAGCGCGCCAAGGCCGGCGAGCATGACGCCATGCTGATTGGCTGGAGCGGCGACAACGGTGACCCGGATAACTGGCTCGGCACCCTGTACGGCTGCGACGCGGTGGACGGCAACAACTTCTCCAAATGGTGCAACGCCGATTACGACAAGCTGGTCAAAGCTGCCAAGCGGGTGACCGACACCGCTGAACGCAGCGAGCTGTACAAGCAGGCTCAGGTGATCCTCAAGCGCGAAGTGCCGATCACCCCGATCGCCCACTCGACCGTGTATCAACCGATGCGCAAGAACGTGCAGGACTTCAAGATCAGCCCATTCGGGCTTAACTCCTTCTACGGTGTCAGCGTCGAGCAGTAACCCTCAGACTGTTGCCTGGGCGGTTATCCACCGCCTGGGTAGCCGGGCGACGGCGGCCTACCCGGCCGCCGCCTGCACGTACCGAACCGCATGAGGGATTAACCGATGCCCGCACCCCTGCTACTGCCGTTCCTGCGCCTGCTGCTGGCAGGCACCCTTGTTTGCGCCGCCCAGGTACAGGCCGCCAGCGACAGCCTGGTGGTGTGCACCGAGGCCAGCCCGGAAGGTTTCGATATCGTCCAGTACACCGCGGCGACTACCGCCGACGCGTCCGCGGAAACCGTGTTCGAGCGCCTGATCCATTTCGCCCCAGGCAGCAGCGCACTGGTTCCCGGCCTGGCCGAGCGCTGGGAGGTATCCGCCGATGGCCTGAGCTACACCTTTCAATTACGCCAGAACGTGGCCTTCCACCGCACCGCCTGGTTCCAACCCAGCCGCCCGCTGAATGCCGACGACGTGCTGTGGAGCTTCCAGCGCCAGCTCGATCCGCAGCACCCCTGGCATGCGCTGTCCGTGCGCGGCTTTCCCTACGCCGAAGCGATGGCCATGGCAGCGCTGATCGAGCGCATCGAGAAGCTCGACGAGCAACGCGTACGCTTCGTCCTGAAACACCCCGAGGCGCCCTTCCTGGCCAACCTGGCCATGGGCTTCGCCTCGATCTATTCCGCCGAGTACGCCGAACAGCTGCTCGCCCAAGGCAAACCCGAACAGCTCAACAGCCTGCCGGTGGGCACCGGGCCGTTCGTCTTCGAGCGCTACGCCAAGGATGCGCAGGTGCGCTTTCGCGGCAACCCGGAATACTGGAACGGCGCGCCAGCGCTCAAGCGCCTGATCTTCGCCATCACCCCCGAACCGAACGTGCGTCAGCAGCGGCTCAAGGCCGACGACTGCCAGATCGCCCTGTACCCACGGCCGGTGGATATCCCCGCGCTGAAAGCCGATCCCGAGTTGCAGGTACTGGAGCTGGACTCGCTGCTGACCGCCTACATCGGCATCAATACCCGCCATCCGCCGCTCGACGATGTGCGTGTGCGCCAGGCGCTCAACCTGGCCTTCGACAAGGCCACTTACCTGCGCGCGCAATACGGCGACGGCGGCGCCAGCCCGGCGGTGGCGCCTTACCCGAATACCCTGTGGGGGCATGACGAACGCCTGCGCGGCTGGCCACATGACGTGCCACGCGCCAAGCGCCTACTGGCCGAAGCCGGCTACGCGCAGGGCTTGCGCCTGTCGATCTGGACCCGCCCCGGCGGCGGCCCGACCAACCCCAATCCGGGTATCGGCACGCAACTGCTGCAAGCCGACCTGGCCGCCATCGGCATTCAGGCGGATATCCGCATGTTCGAGTGGGGCGAGCTGATCAAGCGGGCGAAGAATGGCGAGCACGACCTGGTGTTCATGGGCTGGGCCGGCGACAACGGCGACCCGGACAACTTCCTCACCCCCAACCTGTCCTGCGCCGCGGCACAGAGCGGGGAAAACCAGGCCGGCTGGTGCAACCAGGCATTCGACGGGCTGATTCGAGAAGCCCGCCAGCGGGTCGAGCAGAGCCAGCGCGCGGCCTTATACCGCCAGGCCCTGGCGATTTTCCACGAGCAGGCGCCGTGGATTCCCCTGGCCCACCCCAAGCAATTCAGCGCCCTGCGCAAGGGCATCGAGGGTTTCACCCTCAGCCCCATGGGCTCGAACAACTTCGCCAGGGTGACACTTGAATAAACCTCTAAGCGGATTTATCGCCGAGGGTCTTGGGCTGACAAACCACCCTGTTCGCGGATAAATCCGCCCCTACAAAAAGGCTCTGTACCGGTTAAATGTTGATGCAGACCGCCCTCACGTGGGAGCGGCTTTAGCCGCGA
>DELY01000059.1:1975-2799 GCA_002354655.1 Pseudomonas sp. UBA2684 | reverse complement strand
CACAAAAGCGCGACTTCTCCTGCGACATGTAACTGGGACATAGCCTACAAAAAACCATCGACCGGCCCACCGCCGAGCAGATGAACCTGATGAGGAGTACCGACACGCATGCTGTCCTTTATCGCCAGACGCCTGGGGCTGCTGATCCCGACTTTCTTCGGCGTCACCCTGCTGACCTTCGCCCTGATTCGCATGATCCCCGGCGATCCGGTGGAAGTCATGATGGGTGAGCGCCGGGTCGACCCGCAGATGCATGCCGAAGCCATGGAGCGCCTGGGCTTGAACAAGCCGCTCTACGCGCAGTATTTCGACTACATCGGCCAGCTCGCCCAAGGCAACCTCGGGGAATCGCTGCGCACCCGTGAAAGCGTGTGGACGGAGTTTCTCAGCCTGTTTCCGGCGACCGTCGAGCTGGCCCTGGCCGCCCTGTTGTTCGCCGGCATCCTCGGCTTGCTCGCCGGGGTGATCGCCGCGCTCAAACGTGGCTCGCTGTTCGACCACGGGGTGATGGGCATTGCCCTGGCGGGCTACTCCATGCCGATTTTCTGGTGGGGCCTGCTGCTGATCATGTTCTTCTCCGTCGGCCTCGGCTGGACCCCGGTGTCCGGACGCCTGGACCTGCTCTACGACATTCCGCCGGTGACCGGTTTCATGCTCATCGACACCCTGCTTTCGGGCGAAGAAGGCGCGTTTGTCGACGCCCTACACCACCTGATTCTGCCGGCCATCGTGCTCGGCACCATTCCCCTGGCGGTGATCGCGCGGATGACCCGCTCGGCGATGCTCGAAGTGCTGCGCGAAGACTATGTGCGCACCGCCCGCGC
>DELY01000059.1:1547-1810 GCA_002354655.1 Pseudomonas sp. UBA2684 | reverse complement strand
TCGGCGCGTTGCTCGCCGGCGCAGTGCTGACCGAAACCATCTTCTCCTGGCCGGGTATCGGCAAATGGCTGATCGAAGCGATCGGCGCGCGCGACTACCCGGTGGTGCAGAACGGCATCCTGCTGATCGCCTGCCTGGTGATCCTGGTCAACTTCGTCGTGGACATCCTCTACGGCCTGGCCAACCCACGCATTCGCCATCAGCGCTAAGGAAAACGCCATGCATAGCCGCATTCTTTCCGTAGGGTGGATGACGCTTCACCC
>DELY01000059.1:727-1403 GCA_002354655.1 Pseudomonas sp. UBA2684 | reverse complement strand
AAAAGAGCGTCATCCACCCTACGCAGGCCCGCTCTGGAGGCTCGCCCATGAACACCACCACTATCGACCAGAGCCTGCTCTACCCCTCGCCGCTGAAAGAGTTCTGGCAGGCCTTCTCGCGCAACAAAGGCGCGGTCGCCGGCCTGCTGTTCATGTGCGTGCTGGTGTTCTGCGCGCTGTTCGCCCCCTGGATCACCCCGCACGACCCCAGCGAGCAGTACCGCGACTTCCTGCTGACCCCGCCGGCATGGCTGGACGGTGGCCAGACGCAGTTCCTCCTCGGCACCGACGAATTAGGCCGCGACCTGCTCTCGCGGCTGATCGTCGGCGCGCGGCTGTCGCTGTTGATCGGCCTGGCCTCGGTGCTGCTGTCGCTGCTGCCGGGCGTACTGCTGGGCCTGACTGCCGGCTTCTTTCCGCGCCTGCTCGGCCCGACGATCATGCGCCTGATGGACATCATGCTGGCGCTGCCCTCGCTGCTGCTGGCGGTGGCCATCGTCGCCATCCTCGGCCCTGGGCTGATCAACACCGTGATCGCCATCGCCATCGTCTCGCTGCCGTCCTACGTGCGCCTGACCCGCGCCGCGGTGATGGGCGAACTGAACCGCGACTACGTCACCGCCGCGCGCCTGGCCGGCGCCAGCCTGCCACGCCTGATGTTCGTCACCGTGCTGCC
>DELY01000059.1:384-622 GCA_002354655.1 Pseudomonas sp. UBA2684 | reverse complement strand
TCGTCACCGTGCTGCCCAACTGCATGGCCCCGCTGATCGTGCAGGCCACCCTGAGTTTCTCCTCGGCGATTCTGGATGCCGCCGCGCTGGGCTTCCTCGGCCTCGGCGTGCAACCGCCGACGCCCGAGTGGGGCACCATGCTGGCCTCGGCGCGCGACTATATCGAGCGGGCCTGGTGGGTCGTCACCCTGCCCGGCCTGACCATCCTGCTCAGCGTGCTGGCCATCAACCTGATGGG
>DELY01000059.1:0-216 GCA_002354655.1 Pseudomonas sp. UBA2684 | reverse complement strand
GCCATCAACCTGATGGGCGACGGCCTGCGCGACGCGCTCGACCCGAAACTCAAGAATGCCGTCTGAGGAGCCCCGGATGATCAGCACACATAACCGTAGTGCGGACATGGCGCAGCCTTATCCGCCGTCTAGCGCCGTAGGCTCAACCTGCATGCACGTATCGGAGGCCGGCGTATGAGCCTGCTGGATATCAAGAATCTCAGCGTGCGCTTTGGC